>CAVPFZ010000032.1:0-4947 GCA_963703875.1 uncultured Alphaproteobacteria bacterium | reverse complement strand
GGATATGACGCTCGTTCATCGCAACGAGCGCGTCGTGATCGACGGTATCGGCTTCGCCGCCATTGGCAGGTTGAAGCTGCTGCAATTGCTGCAACAGCGCGTGCGCTCGGCCGGCATCGAGCCGGTGTTCTCACATGCGCTGACGTCGCTCGACGAATTCGACGGCGCCGATCTCGTGGTGGGCGCCGACGGCGTCAATTCGCTGGTGCGGCGCACGTTTGCCGACGAGTTCGGCGCCGCACTGTCCTATGGCGCCAACCGGTTCGCCTGGTTCGGCACACCGAAGGTTTTCGACACGCTGACCCAGACGTTCCGGCATACACCGATCGGCGATTTCAACGCGCATCATTACCGCTACGCGCCGGGACGCAGCACATTCATCGTCGAAGTCGACGAGGCGACATTCAACCGCGCCGGTTTCGAGCGCATGGAAGATTCTGAATCGCGCGGTGTCTGCGAAAAAGTGTTTGCCGACGCGCTCGCCGGCAAACGCCTGGTGTCCAACAATTCGATCTGGCGGCGGTTTCCGCATCTCAGCTGCGTACGCTGGCGTCACGGCAAGCATGTGCTGATTGGCGATGCCGCCCACACCGCGCATTTCTCCATCGGTTCCGGCACGCGGCTGGCGATGGAAGATGCCATCGCGCTCGACAAGGCGCTGGCCGCGCATGACGACGATGTCGCCGCCGCGCTTCCTGCGTTTGAGGCGGCGCGCCGGCCCATCGTGGAAAAAATCGTCACCGGCGCCGATGCCAGCGCGGGTTGGTACGAGCATTTCGCCGAGCATATGGAGCTCTCGTCGGCCGACTTCGCCATGAGCTACATCACGCGCTCGGGCCGCATCGATATCGAGCGGTTGCGCAAGCTGTCGCCGCGGTTCGTCGAGCGTTACCAGCGGGAGCACGGCTAACCCGCCGTTGCCACCGGGCCGGTTTTGGAGGAAAGTGGAGTCAATACGAAAGCCGGGGAGATACACCGATGGAAATCGTCCCGCTGGGTCCAGGCTTTGCCGCCGAGCTGCGCGGCATCACGCTGGCCGATGTTGCCGCCGACGATGCCGCCTACGCGGCAGCCCGCGCGGCCTTCGAGGAGCATTCGGTTCTGGTGTTTCGCGGCCAGGACGTGACCGACGAGGGCCAGCTTGCATTCTCCCGCCGCTTTGGTCCGCCGGAGGTGACCAAAGTCGGTTCGCTCGGCACCGGCAGCCACTTCGTCATCCTCAGCACCATCGGGCCGGACGGCAAAGTCGTGCCGCCGGATCACCGTTACGCGCTGCGCAACAAAGCCAACCAGCTCTGGCATACCGATTCATCGTTCAAGAGCGTGCCGGCGCTCACCTCGATCCTGTCGGCGCGCATCATTCCGGCGCGCGGCGGCGAAACGGAATATGTCTCGACCCGGCTGGCGTTCGAACGGCTCGATGCTGGTCTGCGCAAGAAGCTGGAAAAGTCCTTCGCCTGGCACGATTACGATCATTCACGCAGCAAGATCGCGCCCGGTCTCGCCAGCCCGGAGGAACGCGCGGCGCTGCCGCCGGTATGCTGGCGCATGGTCTGGAAAAATTCGGTCAACGGCCGCGGCGCGCTTTATCTCGCCTCGCACGCCTACGCGGTCGAAGGCTTGGATGCCGCGGCGGGGAAAAAGCTGATCGAGGAGCTGACCGAGGCCGCGACCGCGCCGGCCACGAGCTACGTCCACCAATGGCGTACCGGCGACGTCGTGATGTGGGACAATCGCGCCACCATGCATCGCGGCCGGCCGTGGCCGGCGCACGAGGCGCGCGTGATGGTGCGCACGACGATCTCGGCCACCGCGGCGGACGGGCTTGAATCGATGCGCCCGCCCTCGCAGCAGGCGGCGGAGTAACCTTAAGCCGCTTTTCGCCCCAGTATCTGCCGCGCATCCGCCGGCGTGGCGACGCTATCGCCCAGAAGTTCGACGATCTTGGCTGCCTTCTCCACCAGCGCCGCGTTGCTCGGCGTCAGCTTGCCTTTTTCCAGATAGAGATTGTCCTCGAGGCCGACCCGCACATGGCCGCCGAGCAGCACGGTCTGCGCCGCTATCGGGAACTGGTGCAATGAAATGCCGAACGCGAACCAGACGCAGCCGGACGGCAGCAGGCTGCGCATGTAGCTGACCGCCTCCGACGTGGCGGGCTGGCCCCAGGAAATGCCCAGACAAATCTGAAACAGGCCGGGCGCTTTGATGTGGCCGGTCTCGATCAGCTTTCTGGCCAGCATCAGGTGGCCGGCCTCGAACACTTCCAGTTCGGGGGTTACGCCGGCATCACGGATCGCCACCGCCATGGCCTCGAGATGCGCCGGCGTGTTGACGAAGACCTGCCCGCCCATGTTCATGCTGCCCATGTCGAGGCTGCAGATGTCGGGTTTCAGCTCGACCACGTGTTGCACGCGCGTTGCCGGCAGCGCCAGCGTGCTGCCGGCCGCGGCTTTCAGCGGCTCTTCGGCGCCGGGAATAAAGCGCGCGCCGGGGCCGGTGGTGAGGTTGATCAAAACGTCGCTGCCGCTCGAACGGATGCGCTCCACCACCTCGCGGTAAAGCTCGGGATCCATGCTGGGCTTCGTCGTCTTCGGGTCGCGCACATGGATGTGGACGATGGCAGCGCCCGCCCTGGCGGCGTCGATCGCCGAAGCCGCGATTTGTTGCGGCGTCACCGGCACGGCAGGATTGCGGGACGGCGTATCGGCCGATCCGGTCACCGCGCAGGCGATCATCACCTTACGTTGCATGATTTTCCGGCCCGCCTACTCGATGCGCAGATGCGCGTCGTGCACGACCTTGCCCCATTTGGCGATCTCGCTCTTGATGCGCGCCCCGAACTCCTCCGGCTTGTTCGCCACCGGCACGAAGCCGAGTTTCATGAGTTGTTGCGTCACTTCAGGTTCGGCGACCGCCTTGGCGATCTCACGGTTGAGCAGCGCAATGATCTCCTTGGGCGTCGCCGCCGGCGCCACGATGCCGGTGAGGGTGTCGGCTTCCTGGCCGGAGTAGCCGGCTTCCTGCATGGTCGGCACGTCGGGGAGTTCGCTGCTGCGCTTGACCGCGAGCACGGCAAGCGCGCGTAATTTCCCGCTCTGGATATTGCCGAGCGCCGGCGGCAGCGCGGTAAAGGCGATCTGAGTATGGTCGCCAATGGTGGAGTTGATCGCATTGGCGGCGCCCGGGAACGGGACGTGCACCATGTCGAGGCCGAATTGCTGCTTGAATAATTCGCCCGACAGATGCGGCGTCGAGCCGATGCCGGGTCCAGCGAAACTGTATTTGCCGGGATTGGCTTTGATCAGTTCGATCAGCTCCTTGACGCTTTTGGCCGGTACCGACGGATGGACCACGATCACGTTGGGCGAGTAAGCCACCATGGTGATCGGCGCGAAATCTTTGACCGCGTCGTAGGGCACCTTGGCGTAGAGTGTCATGTTGACCATGAAGCCGGTGCTCACCATCGTGAGCGTGTAGCCGTCGGCCGCGACCTTGGCACCTTCGGCGTTGGCGATGTTGCCGCCGGCGCCCGGTTTGTCGTCGACATAGAATTGCTGGCCGAGCGCGGCCGACAATTTCTGCGCGACGATGCGGGCGATCACGTCGGTCGGGCCGCCGGCGGCGAAACCGACCAGGATACGCACCGGATGATCGGGATAGGGTCCGGCCATGGCGCTGCCGGCAACGAGCGCGCTAAAGCAGAAAGCAAACAAGCGGATCATGGTCTTCATGACGTCCTCACTTGAATTGCAGCTTAGTCCTTCTCTTCCTTGAAGGTCTCACGGTAGGGGTGTGCGGGGTAGACCCCGAGGATGGTGAGCTCCTTGGAGAAAAACGCGAGTTCCTCCAGCGCGAACACCAGGGCGTGGTCGTCGGGATGTCCTTCGATGTCGGCATAAAATTGCGTGGCGAAGAAATTGCCGCCGACCATGTAGCTTTCCAGCTTGGTCATATTGACGCCGTTGGTGGCGAAGCCGCCCATCGCCTTGTAGAGCGCCGCCGGCACGTTGCGCACGCGGAACACGAAAGTGGTGATGGTCTTGCTGTTGCCGGGCGATGCCCATTTCTTTTCGCGCGACAGCACGATGAAGCGCGTGGTCGAATTGGCTTCGTCCTCGACATTCTCTTTCAGAATATCGAGCCCGTAGATTTCCGCCGCCAGCCGCGAGGCGATGGCGGCGCGCGTGACGTCCTTGCTCTCGGCAACCTCGCGCGCCGAACCGGCGGTGTCGGCGGCCACCATCGGCTTTAATTTCAACTCGCGGATGATCTTGCGGCATTGACCGAGCGCCATCACGTGGCTTTCCACGGTCTTGATGGTTTTCAGCGTCGCGCCCTTCGGCGCCATCAGCTGATTGCGGATCGGCAGGAACCACTCGGCGATGATGTGCAGTTTCGAGGTCGGCATCAGATGATGGATGTCGGCGACGCGGCCGGCGACCGAATTCTCGATCGGGATCATGCCGAGATCGACGTCGCCGCCGGTGAGCGCGCTGAAGCAATCCTCGAAAGTCGGGCAGGGCACCGGCTCGTGGTCGGGATAGGCTTCGCGGCAGGCGAGATGCGAATTCGCCCCCGGTTCACCCTGGAAAATAATCTTTTTCTTGGCCATATCCCACCGCCTTAACCGCGATCCGTACGCGGACCCTCAGGTTCGAGTCAACCCGCACGCATCTTACATCCCTTCTCCGGTGGACCGCGACTATAACCCTCGTTCGCCTCACCCAAAGCGTGATACAATTGCTTTCAAACGGCGCTCGCAGCCATCGGAGATGCGGTATGCGTTTGACCGCCCCAGTAGGCACAGTAGTTGTCTTGCTGCTGTTGGTTATCGCTTGGCCGCTCTATGCGGAAACCAAGCTAACGGACTTTAATGGAGGGTGGCTGGGCGGCGGTAGTGATCGAAGTTCGCCGCTCGAAGCCACGCAGCAGACGATCTGCAAAATG
>CAVPFZ010000031.1:0-9685 GCA_963703875.1 uncultured Alphaproteobacteria bacterium | reverse complement strand
CCCAAGAATGCCGCCGCGGTGACCAAGGCCTTCAATGACGCGGGCGAAAAGGCGGTGACCATCGGCAACGTGATGCGCGCATCGGGCGATAGGCGCGTTGTCTATGACGGCAAACTCGATCTCGCTTGAATATTTTTGGTGAACCATGAGTTGCAAGCGCGTCGGCATTCTGATTTCCGGCCGCGGCTCCAATATGGCGGCGCTGATCGAGGCCGCGAAAGACAAAAATTTTCCGGCCGAAATCGCCCTGGTGCTGTCGAACCGGCCGGATGCCGGAGGTCTTTCACTCGCGCGCGCCGCTGGAATTGCCACCGAAGTCATCGACCATACCGTCTTCGGCCGGGACCGCGCCGTCTTCGATGGCACGATGCAAGTGGTGCTGGAGGAACATGGCGTCGACATCGTCTGCCTGGCCGGCTTCATGCGGCTGCTGACGCCCGCCTTCGTCGCGCAGTGGCCCGAACGCATGCTCAATATCCATCCCTCGCTGTTGCCCGCCTTCAAAGGTCTCGACACCCATAAGCGCGCGCTTGAATTGGGCGCGAAAGTCCACGGCGCCACGGTGCATTTTGTGACCACGGAACTCGATTCAGGACCGATCATCATGCAGGGCGCGGTGGCGGTGCAGGCCGGCGATACCGAAGCAGCACTCGCCGCTCGCGTGCTCAAGATCGAGCACCTGATTTACCCGGCCGCGCTCCGGTTGGTGGCCGAGGACCGCGTGCGCGCCGTTGACGGCCGCTGCCTGATCGACGGCATTCCGGTGCCGGAGGCCAGTGCGCTCACCCCCGGCCCGGCATAATTTCCGCGCTGCAACACGCGATTTGAATAGAGTTGCGGCCGCGGTGTTATAGACTTGACGGTGGAGCGACGCCGGCAAACGGCGCGAGCAAACAAAGGGGAGCGGTCATGAAGGGCACTGGCGGGACCAAGCTGATTTACCCGGGGCTGGCGGGATTTTACGAAAAAATGTTTCCGATCGCCGGCACGCTGGTGCGCGTCGTTGTCGGCATCATGTTTCTGATGCACGTGTCGATCAAATTCAAGATCGGCGCTGGTGCGGTCGCCGCCAATATCATGGCGAAGAACGGCCTCGAGCCGGCGCTAGCCTTTGCCTACGCCGCGATGGCATTGGAGCTCGTCGGTGGCGTTTGCCTCATCATCGGCCTGTTCACGCGCTTCTTCGCGGCCGCGCTCGCGATCGAGATGCTGATCGCCCTGCTCGCCGTCCATCTCCCGAAGGGGTATGCGGCCGGGGGTGGCGGCTATGAATATGTCCTGCTGGTCGGCGTCGTCCTGTTCGTCATCGCCATCCGCGGCGGCGGCCCCTACTCGGTCGACGCCAAGATCGGCAAGGAACTCTGACCATCCGGGCGCGAGGCGGCGCTAGGCCGCCGCCTTGCGTACCCACACTTTGTTGTCGTGGAAGGCCGCGCCGCCATAGGGCGCGACCAAATCCGCCCCGGTCAGCGAGTTGATGCCGCAGCCGTCGGCGTAAGCCGAATTCGGCCAGATCGATTCCGCGATCAAAACGCCACGCCGCACACCGTCGAAAATCCTCGCGTGCATCCGCACCTGCCCGCGGGTATTGCCGAGCACAACGTAATCGCCCTCGCCGATCCCGAGCGCCTTGGCGTCTTCGGGATGGATCATCACCGTCGGCCGTTTTTCCTGCGCCAGCGACGTCGGCGTCTCGTTGAACGTCGTGTTGAGGAAGCCGCGCGCCGGAGACGTCGCGAGCCGGAACGGATGCGCCGCGTCGGCCTGCTCGATCGAGGCCCAATGGTCGGGCAGCTTGGGCATCTGATCGATCGGCCCGCTTTTATAGGCGCTGCGGAACGGCACGTTGTCCCAATCCGGCTTGAAGCGGAACTTGCCGTCGGGCCACGGGAAGCCATCGAGGTAATGCGATTGCCGGAACGGCGGCTGACAGTCCAGCCAGCGGTTGGCTTCGAGTTCGGCGAGCGTGCCGCGCTTGGAAACGCGCAGCATCTGGTCGATCAACTCGCGCGGCGACATCTCAAAGCCGGGATGCTCGGCGCCGACGCGCCTGGCGAGGCCGGAAATCACCTCATGGTTGGTGCGGCATTCGCCCGGCGGCTCAACCAGCTTCGGCCCGAGGATCAGATATTGATGGCCGCCGCCGCGATAGATGTCGTCGTGTTCCAGGAAGGTCGTGGCCGGCAGTACAACGTCGGCCATCTTGGCCGTCTCGGTCATGAACTGTTCGTGCACGCAAGTGAACAGATCGTCGCGGGCAAAGCCTTGCTTGACCTTGTTCTGGTCGGGCGCAACCGTGACCGGGTTGGTGTTCTGGATGATCATCGCCGTGACCGGCTCGCCGCCGCCAAGCGCCTCGCGCTCGCCGGTGAGGATGGCGCCGATGCGAGACTGGTCGAGCGCGCGTACCGAGCGATCCCAGACATCGAGGCCCTCGATCACCGTCTTGTCGAGCCCGAAGATGTCGGCGCTGATATGGAAGGCGCCGCCGCCCTCCAATTGCCAAGCGCCGGTCACCGCCGGAATGCAGGACGCCGCATGCATATTGGCGGGCCCGTTGCGCGAGCGCGAAAAGCCATAGCCGAGTCGGAAGAAGGCGCGCTTGCGCTCTCCGATCAGCCTGGCGAATTCCTCGATGGTCGCGACCGGTGTGCCGGTGATCGCCGAGGCCCAGGCCGGATCGCGCGTCCGAAGATGCGCTTCCAGCTCGCGCGGCGCGTCGGTGTATTTGTCAAGATAATCCCAGTCCGCCTTGCCGTCGCGAAACAGGCAATGCATCACCGCGCAGGCCAGCGCGCCATCGGTGCCGGGCTTGAGCAGCACCGGTAGATCGGCCTGCTCCATGGTGCCGTTCATGTAGACATCGACCGCGACGATTTTTGCGCCGCGCTCTTTACGCGCGCGAACGGCGTGCGTCATGACGTTGACCTGGGTGTTCACCGCATTGGTGCCCCAGATCACCACCAGATCGGATTTGGCCATCTCGCGCGGATCGACGCCGGCGATGCGCCCGACGCCGGCGGCAAAGCCGGCATAGGCCGGATTGACGCAGATGGTGGAATGAAAGTGCGAATATTTCTTGGCATGGGCCAGCCGGTTGATGCCGTCGCGCATCACCAGGCCCATGGTGCCGGCGTAGTAATAAGGCCACACCGTTGCGGCGCCATGCTTGCGCTCAGCGGCGAGAAATTTCTCGGCGACGATATCGAGCGCGTCGTCCCAGGAAATTCGGCGAAACTCGCCGGCGCCTTTGGCACCGGTGCGCTGCAGCGGATGCATCAGCCGGTCTTTGTGATGCTCACGCTCGGCGTAGCGCGCGACCTTGGCGCAGATTACGCCGGCGGTGTAGTCGTTGTCCTTCGAGCCATGGACGCGCCCGATGGTGCGCTCATCGATCAATTCGACTTCCAGCGCGCAGGTCGAGGGGCAATCGTGCGGGCACGCGGAATAGCCGATCCGCGCAACCGCCCCGCTCCGCCGTGCCATCTCGTTCATAGCATCCCAATGCCGCCCGCGCTCACGCCTTTTCCAGCGCGACGTGGTGCCGGCGCCGCCATATATAACCGGACACGACGACCACAATCGCACCGGCGATTTGCGCCGCAAGCTCGACGTAGCCCGGCGAAAAACCGCCGAACAGACCTAGCACAATCGGATCAGCGGCGAAAATGTCGCCGGCTACCCAGCCCAGAATCGCGGCGCCGCTCCATACCAGCACGGGAAAACGTTCGAGCAAAGCCAGGATCACCGCGCTGCCGGCAATCACCATCGGAATGCTCACTGCTAGACCGACGGCGAGCAGCACGTATTGGCCCTTGGCAACCGCGGCGACCGCGATCGCGTTATCGAGGCTCATGACGATATCGGCGATCACCACGATGCGTACCGCGCGCCACAGGTCCGCGACAGCTTCCGGCGTATCCTCCCGATCGTGCGTCTGCGGTTCCAACAGCTTGATGGCGATCCAGAACAACGCGAGCGACCCGGCGAGCCTGACATAAGGCAGCGTCAACAGCATAGACACGACGCCGGTAAATACGATGAGCAGCAGCGAGGCAAAGCCTGCGCCGATGACCATGCCCCACAAACGCTCGCGCGGCGGCAAGCCGCGGCAGGCGAGCGCGATCACCACCGCGTTGTCGCCCGACAACAGAATATTGATCCAGACGACCTCAAGGACGGATAGCCAGAAAGCCGGCGTGCTGAACTGTGTTGCCAACGACGTCCAGTTCACAATGCACGCCCCTCGATCCTGGCGTTAGCCGACGATTTCGTTCTCCGCGAAGAACTGCGCGATCTCGCGCGCCGCGGTGTCGGGCGCGTCGGAGCCGTGCACGGAATTTTCGCCGATCGACTTGGCGTGCACCTTGCGGATCGTGTTGAGCGCGGCCTTGGCCGGGTCGGTGGCGCCCATGACGTCGCGGTATTTGGCGATCGCCCCCTCGCCTTCCAACACCTGCACCACGACGGGGCCGGAAATCATGAACGAGACCAGTTCGCCGAAGAACGGCCGGGCGCTGTGCACGGCGTAGAAACACGCAATGGACACAAGAGACTTTACCGTTTTGCTAAAAAGAGTGAATTTCGGAGCGCTTTGAAGGGGCGTACCTTAGCTTCGCCGTTGGAAGCCATTTGGACGTCATTCATTTTTGGTCATCACCAGCCGGCTTAATTTAGAATTTTGTCATCTGTCCCGGCGCGTTGCTCGATGACCGAACCGCGTCCTGGCATTCCCTGGCCGACGTTAACACCTTGTCAATGGCTGGATCGGAGCGCAGCTTGGCCAGCAGTGGGTCGGAAACGAGATTGGAATAGGCGCAATAGTTCCGCTCGACAGCACTTTGCAGGAGGTCGAGCGCGGCGCTCTTCTTGCCGCAGTATCCGAGAAGCGCTCCTTCGAAATACAAGATTTCGGGATCCGCTTCCGATGCCTGGTTGGCTTCCAACTGCTGCGCGATTCGGTCGAGATCCGATGGTGGCCGCATTTGCAGACAGGCTTCCAGTAGATCGCGGTGATAGCGAGGAGCGGTGGGCATCTGGCTCGACAGCTTGCTTTGCTTCTGCGGTTTTGCCTTCGCGCAGAAGAATGGATGGCAGCACACAAAGGGACCGATTCCGAACCGGCGTCGAGGCGGACGAAATCTCTGGCCCGCGTCGTGTCTCCCAGTTCCATGAAGGCCCAGGCGCAGGAGCGGAAGGTGTAATTGCCGGGATCGAGCGCCAGCGCGGCGTTGCATTCGCGCGTAGAGATTGCTCCAGCATCCCCGCGTACCGATAAACATAGCTTAGTGCGAAGTGCGCTTGGGCGCTTTCAGGACGTTGCTTGACGAGTGCCTGCGCCGCCTCGTAAGCCTTGCCCAACTCACCTCTCTCCACGCGATTGGCAATCAACTGCCCGGCAGCAACGCTGAGATTGGGATCCAATGCCAAAGCCCGCTCTTCGGCTTGATTGGAGCGCTGGAACATGGCTTCGCCACCGTTCAGGAATAGGTAGCGTCGAAGTAACAACGCAGACCCAACTGCTCCCAAGCCGCGGCGTAGTGTCGGGTCATCTGCACCACGTGCTCCAGCACTGCGATGGCATCCTTGTTCGCCGCGGTGTGTGAGGCAGCGGACGCTATGCAGGATAGAGGTCATACGCTTCCGCGTTTTCGGACGAGTGCCCGTCGCGGTGGCGCTGCCAGCTTCCCAGTGTCGGAGCCCAATCCTTGACGCACCTGGGCGGCCATCGCGCTTTGCAAAGCGATAAGGTCCTGCGTGGGCGCCGTGAAACTGGTCTGCCAGAGCAGACCGGTCATGGTTGACGTCGATCGCTTCCAGCGTAACGAACAGATTGTCCCCTTGTTTCAAGAAGTGTCCGGTCAGAACAGTGCAACATGCAATTGGCGACCGGCCTGCTCGGCATCGACGTTGTTGGCCGCATACTTTTGTGTCGCTGAAGAAGGGCGAACGTCCAGCGTGCGTGTGTACGTGAGCACATTGGCGATTTCGTCGGCCAGCGCGAAGCGCAGAAAGTCGACGCTGATATCGCCATTCACATTTTGCAGTGGCAGCACGGCGATGGTATTCTTCGCGGCGCCCCCGGTGCCGAGGCGGTGCTTGAACCACCAGCCTCCCACGGGAATCAGCACCGCCAGGAGCAACGCAATGACTCCCAGCAGGATGTAGGTTTGAGTTCGGTTCGTGGTTTGAAAGGTGCTCGTCTGGATGCGGTATGGCAAAGCGGCGCGCAACCGTCCGCTCGTGGTTATCCCAGGTTCCGTTTCCCGTTTCAGCGACTGGAGATCTCCCTTCATTGCGAGAGCGGTTGGGTAACGGTTGCCGCGGTTCTTCTCCATGGCCCTGCCTAAAATGCCTTCCAGGTCCGCGGGCAGCGCCGGGTTCAGTTTTAGAGGAGAGACGGGCTTGCGATTGAGGATCGCCTCCAGCGTGGTCACTGCATTAGACCCGGCAAAGGGCTTCTGGCCAGTCGCCATCTGGTAAAGCACGACCCCAAGGGAGAACAAGTCGCTGCGCGGGTCAAGTTCTTCGCCGCGAGCCTGCTCAGGAGACATGTACACCGCTGTACCAAAAATGTCGCCTGCCACCGACAGCGGATCTTCTCAGTACCCCTTCGCCGGTCTCAATGCCACGTGACAACTTGGCGAGCCCGAAGTCGAGAATCTTCACCGGTCCGCTTTGCGTCAGAAAAATGTTGGCCGGCTTGATATCGCGATGAATAATTCCCTTGGCGTGGCAAGCGGCCAATGCATCCGCCACCTGTATGCCGATGTCGAGGATTTCTTCCAGTTTCATCGGCTCGCCATGCAGCCTGTCTTTCAGGCTCATCCCCTCCAGCTTTTCCATGACGATGAAGGGATGTCCGTCCAACTCCTCGATGTCGTGGATGGTACAAATGCCAGAGTGGTTCAACTGCGAGGCCGCGCGCGCTTCCAACACGAAGCGGTCGAGGGCCTTGGGGTCATTGAGCAAGCTGTCAGGAATGAACTTCAGGGCAACGTGACGACCCAGGCGGGTGTCTACCGCGTCATACACCAAGCCCATCCCGCCACCACCGACTTTCCCACAATGCGATAGTGAGAAACGGTCTGGCCAATCATCCCCGGGGCCGCGGTTTCCATTTGGCGGTTATGTTAGGCTGTGCATGAAATCCGGTCAACCGCAGGAGTTCCTACTCAAAGCCGCGTCGGACGTGATCCGTTCAGCAGAAACTCCATTCGCGTGTGATACGATTTTCATCGCCTGCCTGAATCGTGAGCGGTGTCGCGCTACATGTGTCCTCTTGGCGTCAGAGCGGCGCTACTGCCGGACACCAAAGATCGCTTTTATGCGTCCTTCACATATCCGTGTTTTCATCCTGGTATTAGTGTCGTTGGCATTTCTCGGTTGGGCGATCCCAACGGCCGCCAATTTCGTCATTGAGTACAACTGGTGGAAAGAAGTCGCGCAGGTCGATACCTGGTTCAGCATGCTGTGGTACAGCATCGCCCCAGTAGCCGTGGGTGCTCTGGTGGCTTTCATCGCGCTCTATGTGGCTCATGCGCGCGGCTTGCACTTCGCCGGCATCCGTCAACGTGACTACCCCCTATACTTCCGCCTGGTTCCCGTCGCTCTGGCCGTAATCGCAATGCTGTTGGCTTCCGCCTCGATTGACTTCTGGACTGTCATGCGATTTTTCGGGTCGCGCGGCCTGGCCGCCCTGCCGACGCCTGGCAAGACCATGTTTTCTCACACGCGCTTGCCGTTTTATCTGTTCGATCTGCCTTTCTATTCGGATCTGCTTGGATTTCTCTTCGTGGTGGCGATTCTCTGCGCCATGCTGTTCTGGATCACCGCTCGGGGATGGCAATTGTTCGAACGCGTCCGCTACGGACGCCTGATCGATGGGTCCAGCAAGCCGATCGACATTGGGGACTATCTGCGGTTACCCGGCGCGACGCGTACCGCCTTTCTTCCGCATCATTGCGGTGATTCTATTGTTCGGTTTTGCGGCCTGGGTTTATCTGGGCAACTATGATCTTCTGTTCAATTCTCACGCCTTCATGACAGGCGCCGATTTCGTGGACGAGAAGATCACTCTGCCTCTGCGCTGGCTCCTGATCGTTTCAGCGCTGGCGGCGCTGCCGCTGGTCTGGATGTCGAAGTTCAAGCAGGCAGTCGTGCTGGTGATGTCCTGTTTCATGCTGCAACTGGCCTTGCCCGCCATCGTGCGCGCGGTGTATGTGAGGCCGAATGAGATTTCCATCGAGCGTCCCTACATCGAGCGCCACATCGAGGCGACCACCTCGGCTTTCGGCCTTAATCGGAATGCCACCGAACGTCCTTTCACCCCTTCCGGACAAGGCGTGGTCGATCCTGTGCAAGACGCAACCCTGCTCGCGAATGTCCGGCTGTGGGACCTGCGCGCATACAACGCAACCATCACGCAGATTCAGGCGCTGCGCCCTTACTACACTTTTCCCGACACTGACGTCGATCGCTATTTCATCGATGGCCGGATCAAGCAAGTTCTGCTTTCTCCGCGCGAAATCGATGTCACCCAGTTGTCCGCCGAGGCCAGCGAGAGCTGGATCAATCCCCGCTTCATTTACACCCACGGCTTTGGCGTCGTCGTGGCGGAGGTCAACAAAATTACTCCCGACGGCCTGCCCGTGTTGCTGATCGAGAACGCTCCTCCGGAAGTGAAGTCGCCTGGCTTCCAACTCACCCGGCCGGAAATTTACTTTGGCGAGAAGACCCAGGATCCGGTGTTTGTTCATACCGCGCGCGAAGAGTTCGATTATCCTTCTGGCGACCAGAACAAGTATTCCACCTATCAAGGCACAGGTGGCTTTCCGGTTGGCTCGTTTCCTGCTGAAGGTTGCGGCCGCGATCTCTCAGGGCGAGCCGAACATTGTTTTCACGGGATATCTGACCGGCAGAGCCGCATGATGATTTATCGCAACGTGAAAGCCAGACTGGCGCACCTGGCCGGTTTCCTGCTTGGGATCCGGACCCGTACCTGGTGATTACCGACGACGGCAGGCTGGTTTGGATGGTCGATGGCTACACAACGTCTCTGTCGCATCCGTATTCGGCGGTGCTTCCGGTCGCCGGCCTTGATGATGGCGCTAATTACATTCGCAATGCGGTGAAAGCCACCGTCGATGCCTACTCGGGAAAGATGTCTTTCTACGTATTCGATCCCAGCGATCCGATCATCCAGGCTTACGAAAAGTTTTTCCCGAAGTTATTCCTGCCTGCGTCAGCGATGCCAGCCGATCTGCGCCGGCACGCCCGCTATCCGGAAGCTCTTTTTCGGACCCAAGCCGAGGCGTACCGGATCTTTCACATGCGCGATCCGCAGGTGTTCTACAACAAGGAAGACATTTGGGAGATCGCACGCGACCTTTACGGCCAGTCGGGACAACCAGACCCATCGCGCCGACCTATATCGTAGCTACCTTGCCGGGAGAGAAACATCCCGAGTACCTGCTGATTCTGCCGTTTAGCCAGGGGCAAAGACAATTTGATTGGCTGGATGGCTGGACGATGCGACGGTGATCAGCTGGGGAAACTCGTCTTCTATCAACTGCCGAAGCAGCAATTGATGTACGGTCCCATGCAGATTGAATCGCGCATCGACCAGGACCAAAACATCTCCAAGGACCTCACGCTGTGGAACCAACAGGGCTCGCACGTGCTC
>CAVPFZ010000030.1:0-243082 GCA_963703875.1 uncultured Alphaproteobacteria bacterium | reverse complement strand
TTTCCGGCCCGCTCGAGAGCAGCACGGCGCGATGCAGCGTGTTTTCCAGCTCGCGCACATTGCCCGGCCAACGGTGCACGGCCAACATGCGGCGCGCATCCGCCGACAGCGGGCGCACCGGCAGGCCGTTGCCTTCTGAATATTTCTTGGCGAAATATTGCGCCAGCTCCGAGATGTCGGATGGACGCTCGCGCAGCGGGGGGATTTTCAGGTTCACCACGTTGAGACGGAACCAGAGATCCTCGCGGAATTTGCCTTCGCGGACCGCGTCGGTGAGATTGCGGTTCGAGGTGGCGATGATGCGGATATCGACCGGCACCGGCTTGCCGCCGCCGACACGGTCGATCACGCGTTCCTGGATCGCGCGCAAGAGTTTCGCCTGTAGCCGCACGTCCATCTCGGAAATTTCGTCGAGCAGCAGCGTGCCGCCATTGGCCTCCTCGAACTTACCGATGCGGCGGCCGAGCGCGCCGGTGAAGGCGCCCTTCTCGTGGCCGAACAACTCGGACTCCAGCAGGTTTTCCGGGATCGCCGCGCAATTGACGGTGATGAACGGTTTCTTGGCGCGCTGCGATCGTGCGTGCACATAGCGCGCCAGCACTTCCTTGCCGGTGCCGCTTTCCCCGGTGATCAGCACCGAGGCATCGGAACCGGCGATCTGCTGGGCGAGCTTGACCACGCCGGCCATCGCATCGTCGCGATAGATCATCTCGCGGCGATCGTTGGTGACGGCGGCGAGCACCGCAGCGATCAGCTCGGGATCGGGCGGCAACGGGATGTATTCCTTGGCGCCGGCATGGATGGCGTTGACGGCGGCGCGCGCGTCGTTGGTGACGCCGCAAGCCACGATCGGCACGTGGATGCGCTCGGCATCGAGCCGGTTCACCAGGTCACGGATGTCCAGGCTCACGTCCACCATCAGCAGGTCGGCGCCGCGGCCGGAGCGGAGCACGGCGAGCGCCTGCTCATTGCTGTCGGCGTGGGTGACGGATGCGCCCTTGTCCATGGCGATCTTGCTCGCGATGGTGAGTTGGCCTCCGAGTGTGCCGACGATCAGGAGTCGCATGGTCGTATCCTTTAACGTTCACGCGCAGGGCTTCGACCTGCGCTAATTCTGATCCGTCTTGATGATTTCGGTCATGGTCACGCCCAGCTTGTCCTCGACCAGGACCACTTCGCCGCGCGCGATCAGACGGTTGTTCACGTAAATGTCTATGGCCTCGCCGACTTTGCGATCGAGTTCGAGCACGGCGCCTGGCCCAAGCTTAAGCAGGTCGCCGACCGGCATCCGGGTGCGGCCGAGCACCGCCGACACCTGCACCGGCACGTCGAACAGCGCCTCAAGGTCGGAGGCGCCGCGGTCGACCGAGTCGCCGTCGGCTGGGGCAAGGATGCCTGCATCCTCGACGGTCTGCATTTCGTTGCCGGCTTCCAGTTCGGGGAGCGGGACTTTGCTGTCGCTGTCACTCATCGCGGGGGGTCTCCGAAAGTCCTAAGTGTTGACGCTGGCACGGGCCGCTACGTAGCGGCCGACCACGTCATCGATGACGGCAAGGGTCGTGACGCGGTCGCGGGCTACGCCGCCATCCGCCCATTCGATCCGGCAGTCGCCAGGCGCCATGGCCGGTTCGCTCAGAACTACCAGCCGGCCCTCGAAGCCGCGCGCTTGAGCGATTTCGTCGAGCTTGGCCTTGGCCGTTTCATGGATATCGGCGCCGATATGCACGACGACGTGCGGCGCCTTCACCAAATGATTGAAGGTGCTGGTGGCGAGCGCGGAAATCTCGGCGAACGGCTCGCGCGCGATCAATTCGGGTGCGAGCTTGCCGGCAACCGCGACCGCCACTTCAACTGCTTCGTTTTCCAGCCGCATTTCGATGTCGGCAAGCGCCTTGTGCAGCCGTTCCATGGCGTCGGCGATCAACCCGAGCGCGGCGGCGCCCTGGTTCTGCGCCTGTTGCTCGCCGGCGGCGAAGCCTTTGCGATAGGCCTGCGATTCGGCGTCCGCGCGCCGGCGCTCGGCCTCGACCAGCGAAATGGCCGGCTTGACGCCAGAGGAGAAATCCTCGTCGAACAGATATTTGGAGGCTGCCTTCATCAATACACCAGCTCGTCGTCGCCGCGGCTCTTGGTGATCAGGATTTCACCCTTGGCGGCCAGGTCCTTGGCGATATTGACCAGCAGCGTCTGCGCCTCGTCGACGTCGCGCAGCCGTACCGGACCGAGCGCCTGCATATCGTCGACCAGCATCTTGGCGCCGCGCGTCGACATATTGCTGAAGAAGAACTGTCGCACGGTTTCGGAGGCCCCTTTAAGCGCGAGCGCCAGCTTGTCCTTCTCGAATTTGCGCATCAGCGTCTGCGCCGAGCCGGAGTTCGAGCTTTATCAAATCGTCGAAGGTAAACATCAGCGCCTTGATACGCTCGGCGGCGTCGCCGTTTTCATCCTCAAGCGCGGTCATGAAGCGCGTTTCGGTCGAACGGTCGAAATTATTGAAAATTTCCGCCATCGCTTCGTGCGCGTCGCGGCGGCGGGTCTGCGACAGATTGGACATGAATTCGGTGCGCAGCGTTTCCTCGACGCCTTCGATCACGTCCTTCTGGATCGCTTCCATCTTCAACATGCGGTTGACGACGTCGAGGGCGAAATCCTCCGGCAGGATCGAGAGCACGCGCGCGGCGTTTTCCGAGCGCAGTTTGGAGAGCACCACCGCCACGGTCTGCGGGTATTCGTTCTTGAGATAGTTCGCCAATACTTCTTCGTGCACGTGAGCGAGTTTTTCCCACATGTTGCGGCCGGCGGGTCCGCGGATGTCATCCATGATGCCGCCGACCCGTTCCTGCGGCAGGTATTGCTTGAGCAGGCGCTCGGCGACATCGTAGCTGCCGAGCAGCGCGCCCGAGGCCGACATGCGGGACACGAATTCGAGCAGCAGTTCCTCGACCGATTCCGATTCGATGGTTCCGAGCGCCGACATTACGGTGGAGATTTCGCGCAACTCATCGTCGTCGAGCAGGCTGAAAATCTTGCCGCCGTATTGTTCGCCGAGCGCCATCATCAGCACGGCCGCCTTTTCGGGGCCTCTAAGCTTGCGTCGTCCTTTATTGACCTGAGGACGGCTGGCGAGGTCGGCCATCAGCCCGGAAATGTCGGCGCGGGTCTGTGACTTGTTCTTATCGTGTGCGTAAGCGGAGGGCATGACTTAAGCAGCTTCCTCATGGAGCCAACTGCGGATGATGGAGACCGCCTCGGGCGGGTTCTGCTCGGCGAGTTCGCCGACTTTCTGTACCGACTGGGCGTGAACCTGCCCCTGCACCTTGGCGACGTCGATCATCGCGGAGGTGCGGTTTGAAATTGCGACCGATTCGCCCGCGCTGACGATGGAGATATTCGTGGCGGGATTGGGAGCGCTTACGCTGCTCGCCGCGACAACGGCGGCGGCGGGAACGGCCAGCCCTCCGATCGCGCCGGCAACCCCGGCGGTGCCGGCAGCGCCGGCGGCCGCCGCGCCTGCGGCGGTCGCGCCCTCCGGAGTCACCACCCGTCGTACCAGCGGACGAACCACAAACAGCAGGACGAGCAAGCCGAGGATCACCATCACGCCTTGCTCGGCGAAGCGCATGATGTCGTCCTTGGTGAAACTCAGATAGCTCATCCAGCCGGCGGGCTCGGCGATCGGCATCGGCGGCGTTTCGGCAAAGCGCAGGTTCACCACTTCGACCTGGTCACCACGCTTGGCGTCAAAACCGATGGCCGTGCGCACCAGCGCCGTGATGCGGTCGATCTCTTCCTTCGAGCGCGGCTGATAGGCGATCTCGCCTTTGTCGTTCTTGCTGTAGTTGCCGTCGACGAGCACGGCGGCGGACACGCGGTTGACCCTTCCTGCCTCGGTTATTTCGGTCTTGGTGGTGCGGGAGATTTCGTAATTGACGATTTCCTCGGTCTTGCGGTTCTGGTCGCCGGCAGGAGCACTTGCTTCCGCCGGCTTGGCGCCGCCGGGCAATTCGTTGCCGACCGAGACAGGTGCGCTCTTGTTTTCAACGCTGCTGGCGGAGCTTTCCTCGCGGGTCTGGCTCGATCGCACCACGCGGCCGTCGGGATCGAACTTGTCGGAGGTTTGCGTAATGCGGTTGAGATCGAAGTCGGCGGTGATCTCGACCCGCGCGCGGCCGGGTCCGACCACCGAGGAGACGATCGTTTCGACTTGGTCACGCAGGCGTTTCTCGTAGGCCGCCTTGCGCTCGTCGGCGCCGGCGCCCTCGAGCGGATTGTTCGGCGTGGCGCCGTCGGCGAGCAGTTTGCCGGTCTCGTCAATCACCGAAACGCGTTCGGGCTTTAAGCCATTGACCGCGGTCGCCACCAGATGGCGGATGGCACGCACCTGCTGCGGCTCCAGACTGCCGCGCACTTTGAGAACGATCGAGGCCGATGCCTCGATCTTGTCGCGCGAGAAGAGCGGCCGGTCGGGCAGCACCAGATGCACGCGCGCGGCCTGCACGCGGTCGAGGCTGCGAATGGTACGCGCAAGTTCGCCCTCAAGCGCGCGCAGGTGATTGATGTTCTGCACGAAGGCGGTAGAACCGAGCGAGTCGGTCTTGTCGAAAATCTCGTAGCCGACGCCGCCGCCTTTGGGCAGGCCGTTCTCGGCTAGTTTCATGCGCAGACGCGCGACATTGTCCTTGGCCACCAGCACGATCGCGCCGTCGTTCTTGATCTGATAACCGATGCCCTGCCGCTCAAGATCCTTCACGATCGAACCTGAATCCTCGGCCGACAGATCGGTGAACAACGGCACCATTTGTGGCGTCGTCATGCGGATCATCAGAAACGAGAAGAAGCCGATCAGCGTCAGCGTCACTGCGGCCATGGCGGCCATGCGCGCAGCACCGAGCGATTTCACGAATTGGAAGAAGGCTTGCACCGGGTTCCGTCCCAATCTTGAGGCGCCGACGATGGCGGCGTTACCCGGCAAGATTTGCCCAGTTTATGGTTAGCGTCCGGTTAATTCCGCGCAACAGAAAACCGGCGCAATGTCACGGGCGCAAAGGGAATTCTTGCAAGCATCACGCACAAATGAAATTGCCGGCGAACGACCGCCGGCATAAGAGCGAAGTTAGGTCCCGAAGGAGCTATTGGCGGTATTGTTGGATGCGGGTAGTGCGCAGGCCGGCGAGGCCATGCTGGTCGATGGAATACTGCCAGGAGAGGAATTCCTCAACTGTCAGCGTATAACGCGCGCAAGCCTCTTCCAACGACAATAGGCCACCGCGTACGGCGGCGACCACCTCAGCCTTGCGGCGAATAACCCAACGCTTTGTGGACGGCGGGGGCAGATCCGCGATCGTAAGGGGACTGCCATCGGGCCCGATGACGTATTTAACCCTCGGGCGGTGGGGCTCGGTCATTGGTTTACTCACACGACTCGACAGGACTGACAGTTACTGGGCGAAAACTACAGTCCGCGACTTAAAATTTGCCTAAGCTAAGGGCGCAGAACGGGAAATGTTTGCCCGGTTTGTGCTAACCTTTTGGTTACGGATGGGGCGTACCGGCCGCCTCATTCAGAGGGTAGCTTGATGCCACTCATTGGCCAATATAGTGCCAGACCGGCAGTTTAGGGGACACCATTGGCAGAGTTCCCCGTCAGACAATCCATTTCCGGCTGGCGCGGCTGGGTCCGCTACCTCGGCATCCTCGTGATCGTGGCGGTCGGCTATTTCGTGCTCGCCAAACTCGGGCTGCGGTTAGCATCTATTAACCCGAGCGCCAGCCCGATCTGGCCACCGACCGGCTTGGCGCTGGCAGCGGTATTGCTGGGAGGCCTGCGAGTCTGGCCGGCGATCTTGATTGGCGCCTTTGCCGCCAATGCCACTACCGCCGGGACACTGGAAACATCCGCCTGCATCGCGCTCGGCAATACGCTCGAAGGCGTCGTCGGCGGTTATTTGATCGGACGCTGGTCGGGCGGCCGTGAGACCTTCGCGAGCCCGTTGCGGGTGGCGAAATTCGCCCTCATCGCAGTCGGGCCGGCGACCATCATCAGCGCCACCATCGGCTTAGTGACGCTGAGCGTGGCGGGCTTTGCGGCCTGGGACAATTTCACGCCGATCTGGGTGACCTGGTGGCTCGGTGACGCCGCGGGCGCGCTGGTGGTGACGCCGGTGATCGTGCTGTGGGCGCAAACCGAGTGGCGCGCGTTCGGCCGCCGGCAAGCGTGGATGGCGATATCCGTGCTCATATCGGCCGTCGCGGTGGGCCTGATCGCCTTCAGTCCGCTGCTGCCGCGCACCGAATACACCAGCCCGCTTGGCTTCCTTGCGATCCTGCCGCTGGTATGGGCGGCGCTGCGGCGCGGGCCGCGCGACACCACGACCGTCGGGTTGATCCTGACCGGCTTTGCGATCTGGGCAACGATCGAACACGCCGGGCCGTTCGGCAATTTCGGCCTCAACTCATCGTTTCTGCTGCTGCTCACCTTCATGCTCAGCGTGTCGGTGCCGAGCCTGGCGCTGAGCGCCGACGTGGCGATGCGGCAGGTCGCCGAAGATACACTGCGCCGCACCCAGTTCGATCTCGATCAACGCGTCAAGGAACGCACCGCGGCGCTCGCCGACGCCAATATCCATCTTACCGAAGCGCAACGTCTCGCCAATCTCGGTAGCTGGCGCTGGGACGTGCTGCAAAACAAGATTTCATGGTCCGGCCAACTGCTGGACATTTACGGTTTACGGCCCGGCGAGTTCAAAGGCACGCTGCAGGAATTCGTCGGTTTCATCCACCCCGACGACCGTGCGCGGGTGCGTGACAGCATCAGCGCCGCGCTTGAGGCGGGCAAGGAATTCAGCCACGAGGAACGCATCATCCGACCGGACGGCAGCATCCGTCATCTGCACAGCGTTGGCGAGGTGATCCGCGACGAAAACGGTACCGCCGTCCGCATGCTCGGCATCTGCCAGGACGTGACGGAGCGCAAGCAGGCGGAACGCGCGCTGCAGGATTCCGAGCAAAACTATCGTCTGCTGCTTCGCGGCGCACGCGACTACGCGATTTATATGCTGGACATACAGGGCCAGGTACGCAGCTGGAACGAGGGCGCCGAGCGCCTCCAAGGTTACACCGCGGATGAGATTATCGGCCGCCACTTCCGCATTTTCCTGCCCCCTGAGGTTCGCGCCGGCGCCATGGCGAGTGACGCGCTGATCACGGCAGCGCGCGAGGATCAGTTCGAAACCGAGACCTGGCTGATACGCAAAGACGGCAGCCGGTTTTATGCCAACGTGGTGATGGACGCTATTCGCAACGATGCCGGCGAGTTGATCGGTTTCGCCAAGCTCACGCGTGACATCACGACCCAGCACGAGGCGCAGCTAGCGCTTGAGCAGGCGCGCGAACAGGTGTCGCAGGCGCAGAAGATGGAGGCGCTCGGCCAGCTGACTGGCGGCATCGCCCACGATTTCAATAATCTGCTGATGATCGTGTCCGGCTACGCTCAAATACTGCAAAGCCGGCTGCGCGAAACCAAGGACGTGCAGGCGGTCGAAGCGATCCGCGCCGCCGCCAATCGCGGCGAAAGGCTGACGCGGCAATTGCTGGCCTTCTCGCGGCGCCAGCAATTGATGCCGGTGGTGGTCGATCTGCGCCAGCGCGTCGACTCGGTGCGCGACATGCTGGCGCCTTCGCTGCGCGGCAATATCGAGCTGATCTGCGACATCGAAGACAAGATCTGGCCGGTCGAAGTCGATCTCGGCGAGTTGGAGCTGGCGCTGGTCAATGTCGCGGTCAATGCGCGTGATGCCATGCCGGATGGCGGCATCATCACGCTGACGGCGCGCAACGTAGTGCTCAAACCCGGATCGGCGGCGGGCAGCCTGCAAGGCGAATTCGTGGCCCTCGCCATTATCGATACCGGTAGCGGCATGCAAGCCGACGTGCTCGCGCGCGTGTTCGAGCCGTTCTTTACGACCAAGCCGGTCGGCAAGGGCACCGGCCTAGGCCTTTCGCAGGTGCACGGTTTTGCCAACCAGTCGGGCGGCGCGGTGACGCTGAGCAGCGAGCCGGGCCGCGGCACCGTAGTCACCATCTATCTGCCGCGCAGCACTAATGCGGCGGCGGAGAATACCGGCGGGGCCGCTTGGGACACTGGTCCGGCGCAAGGCACGGTGCTGGTGGTGGAGGACAGCCGCGACGTGGCCGAGGTGACGGCATCGCTGCTCGAACAGCTCGGCTACCGCGTGGTGCGCGCCGAAAATGCCGCCGAGGCGCTGCGCCATCTGCAGCAGGGCATCGGGGTCGATTTATTGTTCTCGGATATCGTCATGCCGGGCACAATCAATGGGCTCGGCCTGGCGCAAATCTGTCAGGAACGTTTTCCCGATATTCCGGTGCTGCTGACCAGCGGTTTCAGCGACGCCGCGCAGGCCGCCGACGGCCGTTTCGATATCCTGCGCAAGCCATTTGAATTGGCGGCGCTGGAGCGCGCGATCGAACATGCCATGAATAATGGCCACGGACGAAGGCCGGCCGCATAGGTTCCATGGACGTTGTCCGCGCCCCGGGCGGGCTAGCTGCCGGGCGCGACGATCCGCTGGATCTGATCGATCGTGTAGTTCTGCCCACCCATGGACAGGACCGGCGGCGTCTGGGTGAGATCGACCGAACTGACCGTTCCCTCCACCTGCGCGCTGATCGGGATTGACTGGCCGCTGGCGGATACCGCCGTGGCGGTAAGGGTATAATTGCCGGCCGGCCACTGCGTGCCGTCGTTGCCGACGCCATTCCATGTAAAGGCTTGCGCGCCGGAATTAACCGAGCCGGTGGCGGTATAGGCGGTGACGCCGGACGGCGCCGTGACGGTGATGGTGGCGGTCGCCGGCTGACTGGAATTGAGCGACCACATCGCCTGGCCGTTGGCCAGTTGCGCGGTGTTGCCATTGACGACCACGGTTGCGCCGACCAGCGAGAGGGCTTGCGTCGTTTGCGCGCTCTGTTGCAACGACACCAGCGTGCTCAACGTGGTGTTGGTCTTCATCTGCTGCTCGACGCCGGCGAATTCAACAAGCTGCTGGGTAAACTGATTGGTGTCCATCGGACTAAGCGGATCCTGATTCTTCAATTGCGTCGTCAATAGCTGCAAAAACGTCGTGAAGTTGCTGGCGATTTCGGTATTGTCCACCGCGCTCGCCGCCGCGCTGGCCGCATTGGCGGTGGCGTTTGTGTTCGTGGTCGTCGAGATAGGCGGGATGATCGTCGTCATGATCGTTCCTCAGACTCGGATGTCGATGCCGCCGCCAAGTCCGGCGAGACGACTGTAATTGCGCGGGGTGAGCTCGCCGGCGGCCAGCAGATCGTCCTGCACGACGATCTGCGCGGCGCCGGGCGTCGGGGTGTTGGTTTGATCGCGGCCCATGGTCTGGTCGCGCAGCGAGAATTGCAGGCCGTTATCGGCGGTTTTCAATCCGGCATCCTGCAAGGCGCGCTCGAGTCCGGCGGAATCGCGGCGCAACAGATCGAGCGTGTCGGAGCGGTCGGCGATCAGGCGCGTGCTCGTGTTGCCGTCACGATCGACGTCGAGGCGCACCTCGATGCGGCCAAGTTCGGGCGGATCGAGCCTGATCTCGAAACGGTTCTTGCCCGCGAGCACCTTGCCGGCGATTTCGACGGCGACGCCGGCGAGCGGGACCGCCAGCACCTGCGGTACCGGCGGCGCGGGGGCCGCTGGATTGGTGGCGATTGGCGCGACGTTCTGCGATGGCGCGCTGAACGCGGCCGTCTGCGTCGCATCGACGGCTACTTTCGGAACGGCGGATTGGGCATCGGCGGTTATCGCCGGTGGTGTTTCGGCGGTCACGATATGGCTGCTGCTGTCCGCGGCCTCGCCGTGCATAGGCGGTGCGGCCGGCTTTTCCGCGTCGCCGGCGGCCTGCTGCGACTTGATGCCCGCTTGCAGCGTCGATGCCGTTTTGACCGACGCAGTGGTATCGCCGGCTGGTTTTGGCTGGGGATTTTCCGCAGCGACGATCGCAGTGTGCAGCGCCGTGGCAGGCGCTACCACAGCGGCGATGGCGACGACGGCGGTGATGGCGGCGGGGACCGCCGTCTGGTTTGAGACGGTGGCCGTGGCATCGGCCGCGATCAGGCTGTCGGTGGTCTTGATGACAGTCGCCGGCTTGGGGTCATCGGTGCCGGCAGCTTGGCCGGCGGTCTTGGTGACGGGCTTATCAGTGCTGACGGCCTTCAATATCTCCGCGACCAAGCCCGCGGGTTGGCAGGCTTGGATCGTCGTGCCGGCAGCGGCGGAATGTGCGGCTTCATCCGCTTGCGGCACATTGGGGTCCGCAGCCTTGGCCGGCGCCGCGGATTGATCGGCCGGTGCCACAGGCTGAGTTTTATCGTTGGGTGGCGGCGGTGCCGGCGGGGGCGGATCATTCGCGGCCTGCGTGCCATCGTTGAGCAAGGTGTCAAACGGCTGGTCGGGCGTGCGGCCGGAACTCAGCGCCACCCGGGCCGGGTTCGGCAGCGAAGGCGGATAGGCAGGTGTGGACGCTTCTGACGCAACGGGCGGCACGGCTTGGTCTCCGGATATCCGGGCTTTGGTCTGCAATCGTCAGGCCATGCGGGAAAACTGAAAAATACGGCTGCAATCAATGGTTTATCTGGCATCTCCTAGCGGCGGCGAGCGCCGCCCCGGCAGCGCCTGCTGGCAGAACGGCAATATTTGCCGATCCACATGGCTCGCATTGCGCGCCGGCCATCGCCACCTGTAGTAAGAAGCACCATGCCAAACAGCCTCGATCTCGACGGCAGCCCTGCCACCACCCGTGTCGTCGTCGCCATGTCCGGCGGCGTCGATTCATCGGTAACCGCGGCGCTGCTCAAGGCCGAAGGCTATGACGTGGTCGGCGTCACGCTGCAACTTTACGACCACGGCGCCGCGACTCATCGCAAGGGCGCCTGTTGCGCAGGCCAGGATATCTACGACGCCCGCGCGGTGGCCGAGCGCATCGGGATTCCGCATTACGTGCTCGACTATGAGAGCCGCTTCAAGGAAGCAGTGATCGACCGCTTCGCCGAGAGTTACATTCATGGCGAAACACCGGTGCCCTGCGTCGAATGCAACATGTCGATCAAGTTTCACGATCTGCTGATCACTGCGCGCGAATTGGGTGCGCAAGTCTTGGCCACCGGTCATTACGTCGCCTCGCGTGCCTTGCCCACGGGAGGCCGCGCGCTCTATCGCGCACGTGAGGAAGAGCGCGACCAGAGCTATTTCCTGTTCGGCACCACGCGCGAGCAGCTCGATATCTTGCGTTTTCCGCTCGGCGATCGCGCCAAGTCCGAGACGCGCGAGCTGGCGCGCAAATTCGGGCTGGCGATCGCCGACAAGCACGATAGCCAGGACATCTGCTTCGTGCCGACAGGTCACTATGCCGACGTGATCGAGCGGCTCAAGCCGGGGGCGGCCGAAGCCGGCGAGATCGTCGATCTCGAAGGCCGGGTGCTGGGCGCGCATGCTGGCATCATCCATTTCACCATCGGCCAGCGTCGTGGCCTCGGCGTCGCGACCGGTTCGCCGCTTCACGTGGTTCGGCTCGATGCCGAACGCCGCCGTGTCGTGGTCGGTCCGCGCGAGGCGTTGCGCACCAGCCGGATCGTGCTGCGCGACGTTAACTGGATCGGCGAGGGCTCAATCGAGGATGCGCTCGCCGACGACCGGCGCGAGGTGTTCGTGAAAGTGCGCTCGACCCGCCCGCCGCAGGCCGGCTGGCTGCGTCTCGCCAAGGACCGCTACGAGGTCGAGCTGGTGGACGGCGAGGATGGCGTTTCGCCCGGTCAGGCCTGCGTTTTCTACGATGCCGGGCAGGGCCAAGCGCGCGTGCTGGGCGGCGGCTTCATCAAGAGCGCAGCGACCGCGATCGCATCTGCGCGTCCCGGCGGCGAGGCCATGGCGGCGCTAGCCGCGCGCGGTTAAAGTCGCGCACATGGGGGTCGACTTCGACAAAGCTAACGTCGAGCGCGCCTATGCGCTCTGGGCGCCGGTCTACGACCTGGTGTTCGGCCCGGTGTTCGAACGTGGGCGGCGCGCCGCCATCGCCGCCGCCGAGCGGTCTTGTGGGTCTTCGGGGGGCCGCATTCTGGAAGTCGGCGTCGGTACCGGAATTTCATTGCCCGATTACGCGCCCGTCAACCGGCTTGTCGGCGTCGATTTATCCGAGCCGATGCTGCGCAAGGCGCAGGCGCGCGTCGCCGAACACAGGCTCGACAATGTGGACGCCTTGGCGGTGATGGATGCCACGCGGCTGGCGCTGCCGGACAAGTCATTCGACGTGGTGGTGGCGCAATATGTCATCACCGCGGTGCCCGATCCGGAAGCAACCCTCGACGAATTCGCGCGCGTTATCAGGCCGGGCGGTGAGATCGTGCTGATCAATCACATCGGCGCCGAGAGCGGTCCGCGCGCCGCGTTCGAGCAGTGGTTTGCGCCGCTGGCGCGCCAGTGCGGCTGGCGTCCGGAATTCCGCTTCAGCCGGATCGCCGCATGGGTAAAGCGCCATGGCGGCGTCCGCGTTATCGAACAACGGCCGATGCCGCCGCTCGGGCATTTTTCGCTGATCCGTTTCGAGCGTAAGGGCTAAGACGGAACCCCGGCTCCCGCTTGCACGTTGTGGTGGCGAAGGAGCCTGCAATGAAACGAAAATGCCGTGCTCTCGGCCTGACGCTGGCGGCCGTGATTTTGACGCCGGCGCTGGCGGCGGCGCAATCGCCGCCTAAGGTCAATCCGCCGATCGCGCCAAAATCGGAACAGCTCGATCCGAATGCCTGCGGCCAAAATCGCGCGACGGTCGGGGAGGGCGGCGAACTTGATATCAAAGAGCCGGACGGCCGCAGCCTGAGCGACCGGCTCGCCCAATCCGGCGGCGTTATCTGTCCGCCTTCGCAGGTCGACCCCGCCATCAAGGCGCCGACGCCGCCGGGCGGCTCGATGCCGGTGATCCCGCCGCCGGGCAGCCCGGGCGGTGATCCGAATGTTGCGCCGAAGTAAGTGTTCCGGAACGGCTTTCGCCTGGTTTGCTTGACAGTCTTCGACCGCCCTTCCTATATCCGGCCATTCCGGCCGCGGCCGGTACGGTGGCGGGGTAGCTCAGCTGGTTAGAGCAGCGGAATCATAATCCGGAGGTCGGGGGTTCGAGTCCCTCCCCCGCTACCAATTCAAACTCAAAGCAGCGATTTCAGGCGGGACAAATCGAGATTTCCGCCGCTGACGACGCAACAGACTTTGCTGCCCGGCGGCAAATTTATCCGCCCGTTGACGAGCGCGGCGACGCTGGCCGCGCCGGCGCCTTCGGCCAGCCACTTGCACCGCGCCAGCAGAATTTTCATCGCCTCGGCGATTTCGGCGTCCGTCACCAGCGCGACCGCCTCGACGTGATCGCGCACGATCGGAAAGGTGCGCTCGCCGGCAAATGGGGCGCCGAGGCCGTCGGCGATGGTCTCGACCTTGTCGAGCTTGACCGGCTTGCCGGCTTCCAGGCTCCGCGTCATGACCGCAGCGCCGGTCGGCTCGACGCCGAAAATCCGGGTGCGCGCGGAGAGAGCGTTGCGCGCCAGCGCGGCGCCGCCAATCAGTCCGCCGCCGCCAATGCCAACGATCATGGCGTCGAGGTTTGGAACATCGGCGAGAATTTCGAGGCCGAGCGAGGCATGGCCCGCCATCAGATCGTCGTCGTCGAACGCCGATACGAAGACGAGATTCTCCGTTTCCTTGATCTCGATGCAGCGTGCGTATGCTTCAGCGATCCCGCCATGCAATACGACGCGGGCGCCATAGCCACGCGTCGCCTCGGCTTTGGCCGGGCTGGCCGCGGCCGGCATCACGACCGTGACCGGCACGCCGTTGATCGCGCCGGCATAGGCCAATCCTTGCGCGGCATTGCCGGCCGAGAAGGTGATCGCGCCACGCGCGCGTTCTTCCGTGCTGAGCGTGCGCAATTTCGCCAGCATACCGCGCGGCTTGAACGAGCCGGTCTTCTGGAACAACTCGGCTTTGAGATAGACGTCGTAACCGGTTAGCTTGCTTAAATATGTCGAGCGCACCACCGGCGTGCGGTGAATATAAGGGGCGATGGCGCGCGCGATGGTTTCAAGCTGCTCTCGGGTCGGCTGAGCCTGCGTCATGTCAAAGCGCCTAACGTTCACGTGGGTCAAGCGCATCGCGCAGCCCGTCGCCGACCAGATTGAACGACAGTACGCTCAGGAAAATAGCGAGGCCCGGCCAAATCGCCATCCACGGCGCGGTCGTGAGAAACCGCTGCGCCGCATTGAGCATCGAGCCCCAGGACGGTAAAGGCGGCTGCTGGCCGAGGCCCAGGAAGGAGAGGGCGGCCTCGGCAATGATGGCTGCGGCAATCGACAGTGTCGCCTGCACCAGCAGGGCGGGCAGCACATTGGGCAGAATATGCACCAGCGCGATGCGCCAGCGCGGATTGCCGACCACCCGCGCGGCCTCGATATATTCCTCGACTTTGACCGCCATGACCTGTCCGCGCGTCAGGCGTATAAAAATCGGCGTGGTCGTGATGCCGATCGCGATCATGGCGTTGCCGAGGCTCGGCCCTAAAAAGGCCGCCAGCGCGATCGCCAGAATGATGAACGGGCAGGCCAGCATTGCGTCGGTGATGCGCGAGAGCAAAGCATCGATGAAGCCGCCGCGATAACCGGCGATGAGTCCGAGCGGAATGCCAATCGAGAGCGCGATGCCGACCGAAATCACGCCGGCGAACAGCGAGGCACGGGTGCCGTAGATAACGCGCGAGAATACATCGCGCCCGACATCGTCGGTGCCGAAAATATGCACCCACGAAGGCGCCTGCCGCACCGAGGTCCAGCCTTGCGCGATAGGATCGTAAGGCACGATCAACGGCGCAAAGATCGCCGCCAAAGCGAACAGCGCAATCACGCAAAGCCCGACGATGGCGCCCTTGCGCCGCCGCAGGCGCCGCCAGGCGCGTGCCATGGGGCTTTCGAAGATGGGGCCGTCGAGCGGCACGCTCAAAACTGTGTCCGTCATGCCATCCCCCGCAGCCGCGGATTGACCAAATGGTAGGCGATATCGGCCAGCAGATTGAGGAAAATGAACGTCGTGGCGGTCACCAGCACGACGCCCTGGACGACGGCATAATCCCGGTTAAACACGGCGTCGACGATCAGCTTGCCGAATCCCGGAATGGTGAAAATCTGTTCGGTCAACACCGCGCCCGACAACAAAGTGCCGAACTCAAGCGCGCCGAGTGTAATGACCGGCGTCAACGCGTTGCGCAAGGCATGTTTGAGAATGATGCG
Organism: uncultured Alphaproteobacteria bacterium; assembly: GCA_963703875.1. Lineage (GTDB taxonomy): Bacteria > Pseudomonadota > Alphaproteobacteria > Rhizobiales > Xanthobacteraceae > Pseudolabrys. The sequence goes on along the minus strand of CAVPFZ010000030.1, from coordinate 227,746 downwards.
GCGCTCGAGCAGTCCCTTGGCGCGGGCAGTGCGCACGTAGTCGCTTTCGAGCGCCTGCAACATGGCGCTACGCGTGTGGCGCATCAGGATCGCCGCGATGGCGTTGCCGAGAACGAAGGCCGGCATGATGGTGGAGGCGAGACTGAGCTGCCAGTCCTCACGCAAGGGCACAAAGCCGGACGCCGGCAGCCAGCCGAGTTTCACGGAAAAAAGAAAAATCAGCATGATGCCGAGCCAGAAATTCGGCGTGGAAATTCCCCACAGCGCGAACACATTGGCGGCGTAGTCCCAGACCGTGCCCTTTTTGACTGCCGAAATCACGCCGGCCGAGATGCCGATGGTGAGCGCGATGATAATTGCCATACAGGCAAGCTGCGCGGTCACCGGCAGCTTTTCCAGGATCAAAGCGAGCACCGGCTCCTTGATGCGCATCAACTCGCCGAGATCGCCGGCAAGGATGCCCTTGACCCAATAGACATATTGCAAGGGAATCGGTTGATCGAGGTGATACTGCTGGCGGATCTGTTCGACGACCGCCGGATCGTTTTCCTCTCCGGCCATCACCAGCGCCGGATCGCCCGGCAACAAATGCTGCAGCGAGAAAATCAGCACCGACACGAAGAACAGAGTCGGAATGAGCTGCAGCAGTCGTTTGCCGATGAATTTCAGCATCCGCGATACAGGTCTCCCGTCCGGCGCCTTATTTGAGCTTGAGCCCGATAACGCGCACCAGCCCGTCCGGCATCTGCTTGTAGCCCTCAAGCTTGGCGGTATGTGCGATCAAGATGCGGCGGTGATAGAGATAGAGCTTCGGATGATCCTCCAGCAAAATCTTCGTGAGCTTTTCGTAGATCGCCATACGCGCGGTAGGATCGGACGGAATGCGCGCTTCGTCCAATAGCTTGTCGACTTCCGGATTGCAGTAACCCGGATAATCCTGCGGCGCCTTGCATTTGTCGAAGATATAGAGATTGCCGTCAGGATCGGTGCGGCCGCTCCAGGCCAGCAGATAGGCCTGGTATTCGCCGGCTTCCGCCTGCTTGAGCGAAGTGGCGAATTCGGTCACGCGGATCTTCATGTCGATGCCGACTTCCGCGGCCATCGCCTGGATGACTTCCGCCACCGCTTGCGTTTCGGCACCCTTTGGCACCATGAAATCGACTGGCACGCGCCCGGTGACGCCGGCTTCCTTCATCAAAGCTTGCGCCTTGGCGACGTCGCGGGCCGGCACGGGAAACTTCTTCTGGTAATACGGATTCTCGGGGCTGACCCATTGGTTGCCCGGCACGAACTCGCCGTTGAACACGACTTGCGTGAGTGCCTTGCGGTCGATCGCTAGATTGAGCGCTTCGCGCACTTTGGCCGATTGGCCGAGCGGTCCCTTGGCGGCGTCGCCTTTGCCGACATTGATGTCCATGCCCTGATAGCCGAGCTCGAGCGCGGTCGCGAGGCGGAGATTTTTGTCGGCACGCACCGCCTTGATGTCGGTGGCGAGCAGGCGCTCGATCAGGTCGAGGCCGCCGGATTTCAGATTGGCCAAACGCACCGTGGCGTCGACAATCGGCAGGTAGACGATCTTGTCGATGAAGACATTCTTGGCGTTCCAGTAACCGGCATATTTTTCGACGACGATGCGGTCCTGCGCCACGCGCTCGACGAATTTATAAGGACCGGCGCAGACCGGATGCAGACCGAATTTGTCGCCTTCCGCCTTGGCTGCTTTGGGCGAGACCATCATGCCGGCGCGGTCAGTCAATTGCGCGATCAACGGAGCGTAGGGCGATTTGAGAACCAGCCGGATGGTCAGCGGATCGACAACGTCGATATGATCGACAGCCGCGAGTTCCGGTTTACGGAACGAGCCGGTCATCGTCATGTGCCGCTCGAGTGAATATTTTGCCGCTTCGGCGTCGAGTTTTTCGCCGTCCTGGAACGTCACGTTCGGCCGCAGCTTGATGGTGACGGCTTTGCCGTCGGGCGCGGTCTCGTGCGAGAGCGCCAGCTGCGGCACTACGTTGAGCTTTTCGTCGATGTCGAACAGCTTGTCGCAAATCGACGAGAACACGATGCGGCCGACATAAGTGCGTGCCAGCGTGGGGTCGAGGATGTCGGGATCTTCGGCCAGTCCGATGCGCAGCGTGGTTTGCTGCGCCTGCGCGCTGAACGAAACTAGCGTCAGCAACAAAGCCGAAACGGCGATCTTCAACGTCTTCATGGCAATCCCCCTCGTGGCGGCCCTTCAGGCATTTGGGCCGGCTCTCACTTTGGCTCGATGATATCAACCCCGGCAGCGGCCTGCACGTCCGGATTTCGGATGAAGGCCCTCATCAGGCGCTCCAGCGCAGGCGAAAAGCGGGAACCCTGGACCAATTCGGCCGGCGCCAGTTCGCCGACACGATGACAGGCGGCGGCGTGGCCTTTGGCGTCGAATTCAAGCAGCGGCTCTTCGAGCCGGCAGCGTTCGATGGCAAATGGACAACGCGTGTGGAAGCGGCAGCCCGGCGGCGGCGCAAGCGCGCTCGGCAACTCGCCGCGCAGAATAATGCGCTCGCGCTTGACCGTCGGGTTCGGCACCGGAATTGCCGAGAGCAAAGCCCGGCTGTAGGGATGGCGAGGAGAGGAGAACAACTCGGCTGCCGGCGCCAGTTCGACGATCTGGCCCAGATTCATCACGGCTACCTTGTTGGCGATGTGTTTGACCACCGCCAGATCGTGCGAAATGAAAAGATAGGTGAGGCCGAAGCGGCGCTGCAGATCGCGCAGCAGGTTAAGCACCTGCGAGCGAATGGAGACATCGAGCGCGGAGACCGGCTCGTCGCAGACGATGAGTTTCGGCTCGACCGCGAGCGCGCGCGCGATTGCAATGCGCTGGCGCTGACCGCCGGAAAATTCATGCGGATAACGCTGGCCGGCGGACGGCGACAATCCAACCAGGCGGAGAAGTTCGCTTACGCGCTGCGACCGGCGCTGCGCCGGCACGACGTCGTGCAGCGCCAAAGGTTCGAGCAGCGCTTGTTCGACGGTCAGCCGCGGATTGAGCGATGCGTAGGGGTCCTGGAAAATAAGTTGCGCGCTGCGGCGGAAGGCCTGCAATTCGTTTTCCTTAAGATTGGTAATATCGCGGCCTTCGAAAAAAATTCGTCCGTCCTGCGGTTCGATCAGCCGCAGCATCAGCCGCCCGAGCGTGGACTTGCCGCAGCCGGATTCGCCGACCAGCGCGAAGGTATCGCCCGCCTCGATCGCAAGACTGACGCCGTCGACCGCCCGCACGCTCGCGATGGCGCGGCCGAACAGCGATCGCCGCACCGTGAAATGCCGGACGAGATTTTTGACCTCGATCAGGGCTGCCATGCGGCGTTCTTTGTGGCGTTCTTTTCCAGCGGCGCGTAAAAGCAGCGTGACCAGCGGCCGCCGTCAAGTTGAACGACCGGCGGGCGGCTGATGTGGCAGCGTTCATCGGCGAACGGGCAGCGCGGGGAAAATCGGCAGCCAGCCGGCAGTTCCGCCATTTCCGGCACCATGCCGCCGATGGTGGCGAGTTCGTCGGTTTGCCGGTCGAGGCGGGGAATCGAGCCGAGCAGACCGACGGTGTAGGGATGCTCGGGTTGCTCGAACAAAGCCGCGGCCGGCGCGCGCTCGACGATCTCTCCGGCATACATTACCGCCACCTCGTCGCAGATTTCGCCGATCACGCCGAGGTCGTGCGAGATCAGAATGATGCCGGCGCCGCATTGCGCCCGCAGTTCGCGCATCAAATCGAGGATCTGCGCCTGGATGGTCACGTCGAGCGCGGTGGTCGGCTCGTCGGCGATCAGCAGCTGCGGATCGCAGGCAAGCGCGATTGCGATCATCACGCGCTGCCGCATGCCGCCCGATAGATTGTGCGGATATTCGTCGAAGCGTTTTTCCGGGGAAGGTATTTTGACGCGCGCAAGCAGGTCGATGGTCTTTTCCCGCGCCTGTTGCGGCGTGAGATCACGGTGGCGGATGAGCACCTCGGCGATCTGATCACCGATCGTCAGGCTGGGGTTGAGCGACGTCATCGGCTCCTGAAAAACCATGGTCAGCCGGTCGCCGCGCAAATCGCGCATGTCGTCATCGGGAAGCTTGAGCAGATCGCGGCCGTTGAACATCACCGAGCCGTGCACCTCGGCATTTTCCGGTAATAGGCGCATCAGCGCGAGCGCCGTGACGCTCTTGCCGCAGCCGGATTCGCCGACGATGCCCAGCGTCGCCCCCAACGCGACACTCAAATCGACCTGGTCGATTGCATGCGTCACGCGGCCGCGGTCGCCATGAAAGGTGACGCGCAGGCCGGAAATGTCGATCAGCGGCGCTTGACTCATGACGGCGATTGCGCGGCCAGCGCCTTTTCGATTTCAGCCTCGATTGCGGCGCGGTCGGTTATGCCGGTCGGATTTTTGCGACTCGGCAGGCAGCGCATGAAATGCACGAAGCGCTCGCGGCTCACGCGCTCCAGCCGCTCCAGCTCGGCCAGCGGGTCGGCATGGTCGTCGACGCGCAGATCAAGCTCGGGCCAGTCTTCGTCGCCCTGGATAACGAGCGCCGCCGATTGCTTGCCGCGCTTGTCGCCGCCGGCGGCCTCGCCGGCCTTGAGCGCGGCGATCAGCCGCCGGGCCAAAGGCATGCTCGAGTGCGCGCGGTAGGCGGTGGCGGTCGCCGCGACGACGTTTTCATTCGCCAGCATATTGCCGGCGACGGATAAGTCCGCTTCGCTCATCCCGCCACACCAATCGATACAGGAAGCGCCGGTATGGATGGCGGTGTTTCCGGTCGCATCCATCACATGCACCTGCCGGTGCGCCTGGCCCTCGTCGGAGACGACCAACTTCGACAGCGTTGCCGAGGCGGATAGCCCGTCGCGCAAATACTTCAGTCCGTTGCCGCCGAAAAACGGATTGATCAAAGCTTGCGAGGCGATCGCGCCGACGCCGGCCTGGGTATAGGGGACAAGCGCGCCCACGGCGAAAAAGCGAGTGGCGACCGCGATGCCGAATTTTCCGGTTTGCGTGTCGCGCGCGATGATCGACCAGGTCATGCAAACGGTGCCTGAAAATGGCGGTTTCGACGAAGGTACGGCGGGCAGTGCTGGCAAATTAACGTGTGCCGAACTAAAAGACCAACCATGTACCAGCCTCCGGCGTTTCGCGAGGACCGGCTCGAGGTCCAACACGCGCTCATCCGCGCCCATCCGCTCGGTCTGCTGATTTCGGCGGGGCCGGGCGGCTTGATGGCGAATCTGCTGCCGTTTTTGATCGATTCCGATAGGGGCGGGCACGGCACGCTGCGCGTCCATATGGCGCGTGCCAATCCGCAATGGCGCGAGTTTGAAGCGCTTGAAGAATGCCTGGTCGTGTTTCAGGGCCCGCAGGATTACGTCACGCCATCCTGGTACGCGACCAAGCGCGAAACCGGCAAGGTGGTGCCGACCTGGAATTACGCCACGGTGCACGCCTGGGGCCGGCCGCGCGTGATGAACGACGATACCTGGTTGCGCCGCCAGATCGAGGATCTGACTCGCTCGCGCGAGGCGGCACGTTCGGCGCCCTGGGCAGTCGACGATGCGCCGCCGGATTTCGTGGCGATGCAGATGAAAGCCATCGTCGGCGTGGAAATTCCGATCGGCCGCCTCGAGGGCAAGTGGAAAATGAGCCAAAACCGCCCCGAGCCGGATCGCGTCGGCGTGGTCGAAGGGCTCCGTGCGCAAGGCGAAACGGGCGAGGCGCTCGCTGCCCTCGTTGCCGAACGCGGCGGCTTCAAGAAGTAGGCGAAACCGCTCCGCGCGCCGGCCGGAAATGGCCGTTGCCGGCCAATTAAGCCTGTTTGCCGCCCTAGACGAGTTGATCGCGCTGCCACTAAACTCGGCTCGGGATGTTGCTCGGCTGAACCGCAAACGCGGCGCCGGGCGCTTGCGTCAACTTGGCGAGGGGAACCATGAAAATCAGGACAGCGATTTTGGCTATCGGCTTGGCTTTGGCGATGTGGGCCGGCCCGGCGTCTGCCGTCACCTTCAAGTTCGCCTTCCAGGGCGATTTGAAGTCGCTCGATCCTTATTCGTTGAACGAGACCTTTACGCACGGCGTGCTCGGCAATGTCTATGAGGGCCTCACCAAGCGCGGCAAGGATCTGAAAATCATCCCCGGCCTGGCGACGAGCTGGGAAGTGCTTGAGCCGACCCGCTGGCGGTTCCATTTGCGCAAGGGCGTCAAATTCCATGACGGCCAGGACTTCACCGCCGATGACGTGGTGTTTTCCGCCGACCGCGCGCGCGGCCCGTCCTCGGACGTGAAGACGCGGCTGCCGGCCGACGCCAAGGTCGTAAAGGTCGACGACTACACCGTTGACTTCGTGCTGTCGGGCCCGAACCCGATCCTCAATGCCGAATGGGACACTTGGTACATCCTGTCGAAGAAATGGTGCGAGGAGCACAATTCGATTGCCGCCCAGCCGGGAGCCGGCCAGCAGATGAATTACGCGGCGCTGCATGCCAACGGCACCGGTCCTTTCATCATCACCGAGCATCAGGCCGGCGTACGCACCCTCTTCAAGCGCAATCCGAAATGGTGGGGGAAACTGGAGAGCAATTTCGACGAGGTGATTTTCACCACCATCTCCAATGACGCAACCCGCGTTGCAGCCCTGCTGTCGGGCGACGTCGATTGGGCGGACCCGATTCCGCTGCAGGACATTCCGCGCGTCAATGCCAGCGGCCGGGCGAAGGTCCTACAAGGGCCCGAGCTGCGGACCATCTTCCTCGGCTTCGACCAATATCGCCCCGAGCTGCGCTACTCGAACATTAAGGGGAAAAATCCGTTCAAGGACGTGCGCGTGCGCGAGGCCTTCTATCTCGCCATCGACGAGAACGCGATCGCCGCCAAGGTCATGCGCGGCGCGGCGACGCCATCGGCGTTGATGATCTCGCCGCTGTTGTTCGATCTGTCGAAGGACTTCAAGCGCCCGGCCTACGATCCGGACAAGGCGAGGAAGCTGCTCGCCGACGCCGGCTATCCGCAGGGCTTTGAAGTGACGATGGATTGCCCCAACGACCGCTACGTCAACGACGAGGCGATCTGCCAGGCCGTCGTCGCCATGTTGGCGCGCGTCAACATCAAGATCAATCTTCTGGCGCAACCCAAAGCCAAATACTTCGCCAAGATCCTGGTGTCGGGCGGCTACGACACGTCGTTCTATCTGCTCGGTTGGACGCCCGGTTCGTTCAACTCATGGAACATTCTTGCCAACATGTATCGCTGCCGCGACGAGAAGGGCGCCGGCGGCAACAACAACGTCGGCAATTACTGCGATCCGAAGGTCGAGGAATTGACCAAAGAGGTTCTGGTCGAGGGCGACAAGGCCAAGCGCGATCAGTTGATCAAGCAGGCTTATGAAATCGGCCAGGTGCGCGACTGGGCCTACGTGCCGCTGCATCAGCAAGCTTTGGCCTGGGGCGTCTCCAACAAGGTCAAGGTCGTGCAGCGTCCCGACAATCAAATCCTGTTCTACTGGTTCAGAAAGGAATAGCGCAGCCCGCATCACGAGCTCGGCCCGCCAGCAGGGACGCCGCAATGATTAGCATTGTTTGAAGGTCAGAACGGAATGCTCGCCTTCATCATTCGCCGCGCGGTTCAAGCCCTGCTCGTGATGATCGTGGTTGCGTTGATTGCATTCACGCTGTTTCGTTTTGTCGGCGATCCGGTCAACCAGATGGTCGGCATCGAGACCAGTGCGCAGGAACGCGAGCTCCTGCGCCAGCAGCTCGGGCTCAATGATCCGGTGCTGGTTCAGTTCGCGCGCTTTGCCTGGCAGGCGGTGCATTTCAACTTCGGTTCGTCCTACCAGTTCAAGCAGCCGGTCATCGACCTGATCGCCGATCGCTTTCCGGCGACCATGGAGCTGTCCATTATCTCGGCGCTGTTTTCGCTGGTGTTCGGCATTCCCATGGGCGTCTATACCGCCTTACGGCGCAATTCATGGCTGTCGCGCTTCTTCCTGATGGTGTCGCTGCTCGGCATTTCGTTGCCGACCTTCCTGATCGGCATCCTGCTCATCTTCGTCTTCGCCGTGGTGCTCAATTGGCTGCCCTCGTTTGGGCGTGGCGACGTGGTGGCGCTCGGTTTCTGGACAACCGGCCTGCTCACCAAATCGGGCCTCAAGGCCCTCATCCTGCCGTCGGTGACGCTCGGGCTGTTTCAGCTCGCTTTGATTATGCGGCTGGTGCGCTCCGAGATGATCGAAGTGCTGCGCGCCGATTACATCAAATTTGCCCGCGCCCGCGGCTTGCCGGATCGTATCGTTTATTTCGGCCATGCCTTGAAGAACACGCTGATCCCGGTGATGACCATCGCCGGATTGCAATTGGGCTCCATTATCGCTTTCGCGATCATCACCGAAACCGTCTTTCAGTGGCCGGGCATGGGCTTGTTGTTTCTTAAAGCCGTGCAGAACGCCGATATTCCGATCATGTCTGCCTATCTGCTGCTGGTCGCCTTGATCTTCGTGACCATCAATCTCGTCGTCGATCTTCTCTACGCCGCCGTCGATCCGCGCGTCCGGATCGTGGCGCGCCCAGCGTGATGCGATGAGCACCGCGCAGGACGTTGGCCCCAGGTTCGCCGTTCAACGGCGATGGCTCGCGCGGCTGCTCGACAGCGATATCGTCTTTTCGTTCTGGCAGTCGAAGGCAACCGTTGTGGCGGCGCTCATCACGCTCATCATCGTGCTGGGCGCCGTGCTGGCGCCCTGGATCGCGCCACATGATCCGTTCGATCTCAAGACATTGAGCCTGCTCAACTCGCATGTGCCGCCGGCCTGGGAACAGGGTGGCGACCCGCACTTCCTGCTCGGTACCGACGATCAGGGCCGCGACGTCCTCTCCACCATCCTATATGGCTCGCGGCTGTCGCTGGCCGTGGGCATCATGTCGGTTGCCTTTGCCGCCGCGCTCGGCATCACGCTTGGGCTGATTGCCGGCTATGTCGGCGGGCCCGTCGACGCGCTGATCATGCGCGCCGCCGACGTGCAGCTGACGTTTCCGGCGATCCTAATCGCGCTCCTGATCGACGGCACCGCGCACGCGCTGTTTGGCCAATATAGCGACGAGAGCGCGACGATCTGGGTGCTGGTGCTCTCGATCGGACTGTCGTTCTGGGTGCAATATGCCAGAACGGTGCGCGGCTCGACCTTCATCGAGCGCAACAAAGATTACGTTCTCGCCGCGCGGCTGATCGGCGTCCATCCGGGTCTCATTCTGGTGCGGCATATCCTGCCCAACGTCATCGGCCCTGTGCTGGTGATCGTGACCATCAACCTGGCGCTGGCGGTCATCTTGGAAGCGACACTGTCGTTTCTCGGCGTCGGCCTGTCGCCGACGCAGCCCTCGCTCGGCACCATGATCCGGATCGGTAACAATTTCCTCTTTGCCGGCGAATGGTGGATCGCGATTTTTCCCGGCATCACGCTGGCCGCGCTCGCGCTCTCGGTCAATCTGCTGGGCGACTGGCTGCGCGACGCGCTCAATCCGAAATTGCGATGAGCCCTCCCGCCCTCAGCGTGCGCCACCTGCGCGTCGAGTTTCCACGCCGCCAGGGTAAGCTGGTCGCGGTCGACGACATCTCCTTCGAGATCGGACGTGGCGAAGTGCTTGGCGTGGTCGGCGAGTCGGGCGCCGGCAAATCGCTGACCGGCAACGCCATCATCGGCCTGCTGGAGCCGCCGGGCCGGGTCGCCGGCGGCGAAATCCGGCTGTCCGGTGAGCGCATCGATCGCCTGCCACCCGAGGCCATGCGGCGGATTCGCGGCAAACGCATCGGCATGGTGTTTCAGGATCCGCTGACCAGCCTCAATCCGCTTTATAGGATCGGCGAGCAACTGATCGAGACCATCGAGACCCATACCAAGTTCCAGGGCGCCGCGGCACGCCGCCGCGCGATCGACTTGCTGGGCGAGGTCGGTCTGCCGGCGGCGGAAGGGCGCATCGATAATTATCCGCATCAGTTCTCCGGCGGCATGCGCCAGCGGGTGGTCATCGCGCTCGCGCTCGCCGCCGATCCCGAATTGGTCATCGCCGACGAGCCAACGACGGCGCTCGATGTCTCGGTGCAGGCGCAGATCATCGCGCTGCTCAAACGCCTGTGCCGCGAACGAGGCACTGCGATCATGCTGATCACGCACGACATGGGCGTGATCGCCGAGGCCGCCGACCGGGTGGCGGTGATGTATGCCGGCCGCATTGTCGAGATCGGCGCGGTCGGCGACGTGATCAAGCAGCCGCGGCACCCTTATTCGGTTGGCCTGATGGGCTCGATACCCAAGCTCGATGCCGATCTCGACCGCCTGGTGCAGATTTCCGGCTCGATGCCGCGCCTGACGGCGATCCCTTCGGGCTGCCCGTTTCATCCGCGCTGCCCGCGCGTCTTCGGCCCTTGCGCTCGGCTGCGGCCCGAATTGACGCCTTCGGGCCGGTCGCAGGTGGCATGCTGGCTTTACGAAGCGCCCGCGGCGGAGGCGGCACAATGACCGGTGCGCCGCTCGTCCAGGTGGACAATCTGACCCGCGTCTTCGACGTGTCGCGGAGCTGGCTCGATCGCGCGATCCAGCGGCTGCCGCGCCAGTATCTGGTGGCGGCCGCCAATGTCTCCTTTGCTATCGACCGCAAGGAGACATTTGGGCTGGTCGGCGAATCCGGCTCCGGCAAATCGACCATCGCGCGCATGGTCGTCGGCCTGATTCCGCCGAGTGGCGGCAACGTCATGATCGACGGCCTGTCGATGACCGCGCGTGTGCAAAGCGGCCGTGAAAAACTCCGGCGCCGCATCCAGATGGTGTTCCAGGATCCCTACGCCAGCCTCGACCCGCGCTGGCGCGTGTTCGACATTATCGCCGAGCCAATCCGCGCCTTCCACCTCTGCGAGGGCCGCGCGGCGATCGAAGCGCGCGTTGGCGAACTGCTGCGCCTCGTGGGCCTCGATCCGGTCGACGGCTACAATTATCCGCACGAATTTTCCGGCGGCCAGCGCCAGCGTATCGCCATTGCGCGCGCTCTCGCCTCGCAGCCTGAGTTCATTGTCTGCGACGAGCCGACCTCCGCGCTTGACGTTTCGGTGCAGGCGCAGGTGCTCAATCTGATGCGCGATTTACAGGACCGCCTCGGGCTGACCTATCTGCTGATCAGCCACAACCTCGCCGTCGTGCGACATATGGCAAACCGCGTCGGCGTCATGTATCTCGGCCGCATGGTCGAGATCGCGCCGTCGAAGACGCTGTTTGGCAAGCCGCGCCATCCTTATACGCGCATGTTGCTCGACGCCGTGCCGCAGCTCGATCCGGACGGGGCGCGGCGTGGGCAGGTCGAAGGCGAAATTCCGAACCCGCTGAACCCCCCTAAGGGCTGCCCGTTTCATCCGCGCTGCCCGCACGCCAACGAGCGCTGTCGCGTCGAGCCGCCGCGCATGATCGCGGCCGGCGCGTCGTCGGTTTCGTGTCACGCCGTCGAGGAAGGACGGGTTTGATTCTGCGCCACGATGGCTATTTCGATTTGAGCCGGCCGCGCTTGCCAAAATTACGGTTAATTAAACGTTAAAGAATTTGCCGCAATTTTACCGTCGGCCGCCAATTTAAAATTTCAGCCAATCATCAGGATGTTCGGCGGCAAAGTGTTCTCGATCGAAGCTGTCAGTCAAAGCTTTGCTCGCTTCAGCTTTTCGATAGGGGTGACGTCAATTGCTCAACCTGAAAAGCGAGCCCGCGGGCAGGGAAAAGATCATATCGGTTTTCCTTGTGCATCACATCGCGGCTTGGGACGCCTTGACTGGCATCTATGAAGCCATGACGACCAGCGCCGATTTTCTGCCCATCGTGATTTCGATCCCGTTCAATTTCAACAGCCAAAGGCATGGTGTTTTCGATGGGGAAGACGATGTTCACCGCGCGCTCGATGTGATGAACGTGTCTCATCTGCGCTTCAACTTTCAGGACCAGCGCAAGGTCTGGCAAAAATAAAGTCCATCCAGCCGGACATATTATTCCGTCAATCGCCGTGGGACCCGGACATTCCCGCCGCTTACTCGACCGGCGCGTTGGAATTCACGCGTCTCGTCTACACCGACTACGGCATCGGCATATTGCAGGACAATCCGGGGAATATTCGCATCGATTATGACCAGGAGCTGCATCGCCGGGCGTGGATGCTATTGTGTGCCAATGAAGAACAGAAACGTATCTACGAAACCCGCACCGAGCATAAGGGCCTTCAGGCAGTCGTGGCCGGTTATCCGAAATTCGACAAGTTGGTGCAGCGCGGCCGTGACCAGCAATTCTGGCCGATCAAATCGGCTAAGCGGCAATTTAAACTCATCTGGGCGCCGCATCATTCCGTTCGGCCCGGCCATCTGGGCTTCGGGACGTTTCCGCATGTCTATCAGGACATCTTGCGATGGGTATTCCGAAATCCTGATGTCGAGGTCGTCTATACATCCGGAACTTTCGACATGTTACACATCAATCATCTGCACATGCTCGAATATGCCAGAGGCCTTGGAGACATTCTCATCGTCGGCGTCAACACGGATGAGCTGGTGATCCGGCACAAGTCGGTACCCATTATCCCCTTTAAGGAAAAAATCGCGTTGATCCGTGCCCTCAAGGGGCCTGACATTGTGATTCCGCAGGAACTCGCTCATTCACACCGACAAGGTGGCGAAACTTAAGTTCGACGTCTTCGTGGTTGGTGACGATTGGGACAAGAAATACGGCTACCTCGGAAAACAGGGCGTCGATGTCGTGTATTTCCCCTATGGCAGGGGGGTGAGCAGCTCGCGCCTAAAAAAGCGTATCGTGACGCCCCATAAATCGCTCATGCGCAAAGCCACCAGCCATTTCGGCACCAAAACAAAGACGCGATAAGTCCGATTATTCGGGCAAGGCATACTCGACCAGAAACCGATATTGCGCGCCGGTATGAAACGAAACGCCCAGGCCCGCTTCATCGGCAATTCGGACTTTGAGGTTTAGTGTCCTGGCGGCATCCCGGAAAAATTTCTTGGTGAAAAACAGGTGCGATGTCTTCTGCGCGGTCTTCTTGACGGATTCGCGCTCCTCGGTCGATCGAACTTTTTCGTAAATGGCCTTTTTACGCGCGTCGTTGATGTCGAAGATGAAGATGCGGCCGCCCGGCCGCGTAACCCGGACCATCTCGCGAAGCACCCGCGCCGCATATTCGGTCGAATCGAAATAAAAGAAGAACTCCAAACGAGAAGATGATATCAAACGACTTCGCAGGGAAGGGAATGGCGGCCGCTTCCGCGTGCACGAAGTGTCCCGGCAAATTTGCTTTCGCAAGCGCGACCGCGCTACTCGAATAGTCGATGCCCGATAAGGATCTGGCGCCCTTGATGTTGCCGAGGAACGCGCCTGCGCCACAGCCCACCTCAAGAACGTCCGACCCGGAGATCGGCGTCATGATCTTGCAGAACCGTTCGACGAGACCGCGCCATTCTGCCTCTGTGAGCAGATCGAAGCCGTCCAACTTATGGACCGGGCCTTCGGCGGCTTGGTATTTGTTCTCCCAGATGCGCTTCCATGTTTCGGACCGCGTGGCCGCCATGGTGTAAGACCTCGCGTGTGCAGCGCGGCTGCGTTTGCAGCGGCCATCGGCGAATCATACGCGTTCGTTCCGAAGAGTAGCGCGCCGCGCCGTCGGAGTAGCCGATATTATGAGAGAGGCCGCCAACCGGGCGGCCTCCGCGGCGCAGTCCGCAGCGTTAAACGAACGATCAGCGACTTCCGATCGCTTGCTACGTCAGCGCCTGCGCGGCCTGGGGGTGCTTCTGAAGCGTTGGCAAAGTTTCCTTGACGAACGCCCCTCAAAGCCCCGCGAGCTGGTGTGACGTCGGCCGCGTTCGCCGTTATGTCTATAGGAGAAGATGTCGTGCGTTTGCGCCGAAAGGAACGTGGCGTTTCGGTCGTTTCGTTGCTCATTCGGCTATAGCCGCGTGCCTATACCGATTGGGGTCAGCTCTCTTCGGAGACCAAGTAGGCGACCACCCGCGCATCTTGCCAGATCTCAATGTCGTTGCCGTTGAGAAGCTGCCTAGCTTGCTTCAATGCGTCAACGTCAAGCGAGCATTCACGGATCGTCGCCGGCCCGGCGACATGGCCATCTTTTTTGATGCTGTAAAACCGGTACTCGGGCATCACGCGGCCTCACCACGCCGGACGCAATGTCGTTTGTCTTTTATTGACATCGGTCGGTCCTGGTCTCGATGCGCTCGCACTCGGGGCACTCGAAAGAAAGCAGTTCGCTGCCGATGGCATCAGCCTCTATGCCAAAAAGGCGCATCGTCCTCTTGCATAGCGGACAGACCGTCACCGCAATGGAATTGAAATCTTCAATTGCTTGCTGCTGATAGATGTTCATCAGACCTCCGCCGGAAGCGGAAAGTGCGGTCCGCGTTTAAAGTAAAGGGTAATTGCGGACATGACTCTCTCCGATCGCTGGAGGAAGCCTGCGCCCATTGCCGGAAACTATCGAGTCGCTTGTAGTCTAAGAGCAAAACTCGCTGTCGTTGACCTTTACGTCTCTTACTCATTAAACGGCTTGTCAGTGGTCCGCCGAGACCGCTTGAACCTTGGTTCGGGGCCCTTTCCTAGGCGCCACGAATCCGCCGCCGGCGCTCACCGCCCTTGATAAGACGGGGTGCGCACAATCAAGCCGTCCAGCGCTTCCGTTACCTTGATCTGGCACGACAGCCGCGAGGTCGGCTTCAGCTCGAAGGCGGTGTCGAGCATGTCTTCTTCTTCGGCCGAGGGCGGGCCGACGATCGCAAACCACTTTTCATCAACATGCACCAGGCAGGTCGCGCAGGTGCAGCCGCCGCCGCATTCCGCGACGATGCTGGCGACATCGTTGCGCAGCGCCGTCTCCATCACGGTCGAGCCGAGTTCGGCCTCGACGGTGTGCACGGCGCCGTCATGCTCGATGTAGGTGATTTTCGGCATCGCGCGCTACGCCACGCCGAGCTTCTTCTGCAGGCTGGTCGACGACGTCGTATATTGGAACACCAGCTTCTTTTCGGGGTGCACATAATGGTGCGCCTTCTGCGCCATCAAGGCGACCTCATGGAAACCGGATAAAATGAGCTTGAGCTTGCCCGGGTAGGTATTGATGTCGCCGACC
Organism: uncultured Alphaproteobacteria bacterium; assembly: GCA_963703875.1. Lineage (GTDB taxonomy): Bacteria > Pseudomonadota > Alphaproteobacteria > Rhizobiales > Xanthobacteraceae > Pseudolabrys. The sequence goes on along the minus strand of CAVPFZ010000030.1, from coordinate 212,553 downwards.
GCGAAGATGCCAGGCAGATTGGTCTCGAACGTGCTGACGTCAACCTGGATCAACTCGTCGTCCATCTTGAGATCCCAGTTGGCGACCGGGCCGAGCTTCATCGTCAACCCGAAGAACGGCAACATGGCGTCGACCTCGACGCGCGCCGGGGCGCCGTCATTGCCCTTGATGCTGACGGCGGACAGTTGTCCATCCACGCCTTCGAGTTCGCTCACCTGGCCGATCTTGAGATCCATGCCGCCCGCTGCGACCAGTGCGCGCATCTTCTTGACGCTGTCCGGCGCGCCGCGGAAGTCGTCGCGCCGGTGCACCAGCGTCAGCCGCTTGGCGATCGGTTGAAGATTGAGTGTCCAGTCGAGCGCCGAGTCGCCGCCGCCGACGATCAGCAGCCGCTTGTCGCGGAAGCTTTCCATCTTGCGCACGGCATAGTGCACCGATTTGTTTTCGTAAGGCTCGATGCCGTTGATCGGCGGCCGTTTGGGCTGGAACGAACCGCCGCCGGCCGCGACCACCACCACTTTGCATTCGAAGGTTTTGCCGCCGTCGGTGGTCACGCGATAGAGCGGGTCGCCGACATTCTCGATGCTCGTGACCATTTCGCCGAGGTGAAACTCCGGCTTGAAAGGCTTGATCTGCTGCATCAGCGCGTCGGTCAGCCCGTGGCCGGTGATGTAGGGGATGCCGGGAATGTCGTAGATCGGCTTTTCCGGATAAAGCTCGGCGCATTGCCCGCCGACCTTGTCGAGGATGTCGACCAGATGCGTCTTGATGTCGAGCAGCCCCAATTCGAAAACGGCAAACAGGCCAACCGGCCCCGCGCCGATAATCAGAACATCGGTCTTGATGGTCTCACTCATTCTTTACGCCCGGCGGCGCGGCCGGCTCCTCGCGAAGGATTGTCATGCTGATTGCAACGTCAGTCGGTTACCGGGAACCGCGATCAGGCGCAATAGTTCCGCCAGATTCTGTTCCGGCGATTTGCCGGTGGTGGCGATGACGGCTTCCGCTTTGGCGTAAAGCGGCTCGCGGCTCTTGAGGATCGACACCAGATCCTCCATGGCGCGGGCGTTTTTGGCCATCGGCCGCATGTCGCCTTGCGCCATCACGCGCTTCATGTGTTCTTCCGGCTCGGCGCGCACCCAGACCGTGAAGCAAGACGACAGCAGCAATTCGAGCGTGCCGGGTTCCGTGACGATGCTGCCGCTGGTGGCGATCACGAAATGGGGATGACGGCGCAGCACGTCGTCGAGCGCCTCGCGTTCGGCGCGGCGGAAGGTTTCCTGGCCGAACATGTCGAAAATTTCGCTCAAAGGCGCGCCGCTGCGTTTTTCGATCTCGCGGTCGAGTTCGATAAATGGCACGCCAAGCCTGTCGGCCAGAAGCTGGCCTAATGTCGACTTGCCGCCGCCGCGCAGTCCGAGCAAGGCGACGCGGCGGTGATTCTTGGAGGCCGAGGAGAAACGCTCGGTCACGAGCTTGCGCGCTTCTACGAGCATGTCGGGCGTCAATCGCTCCAAAAATTGCGTCAGCAGCACCATATCCAGCGGCGGTTCGGCGCCGTCGCGCACCAGCTGCGTGACCGGTAACCCGATGGCGCGCGCGATCCGCCGCAGCAGCACGATGGAACAGTTGCCTTTTCCGACTTCGAGCTGCGCCAAATAGCGCTCCGACACTTTCGCATGGGCGGCCAGCGCCCTGCGCGTCATGCCGCGCTGGTTGCGTAGCGTGCGCACCCGTTCTCCGAGACGGCGCAGATAGGGGTCGTTGTCGCGGCCAAGTTTCACGGCTTTCGACTAACATGCATTATAATGCGAAGCAAGAGGTGATCGAGGCCAATGTTATTGGCGCTATTGAAGGGGTGCCGTTGTCATGCTAACAATATGCAAGATAATGCATAAACGGAGAAGCGCGCCGGGCAGCGAGGCCCGCCGCAGATTTAGATCATGCCGACCATCGATTTCCAGACCGATCCATCGCGTTACCGCCACTGGCGCATCGAGCGCGACGTCGACGTCGCCTATCTCATCATGGATGTCGATCAGGCCGGCGGGCTCGGCGACTACGAACTCAAGCTCAACTCCTACGATCTCGGCGTCGATATCGAATTGAACGACGCGGTGCAGCGGCTGCGCTTCGAGCACCCGGAAGTGCGCTGCGTCGTCATCAAGTCGGGCAAGGACAACGTGTTCTGCGCCGGCGCCAATATCCGCATGCTTGGAAAATCGACACATGGGCAGAAAGTCAACTTCTGCAAGTTCACCAACGAGACCCGGATCGCGATCGAAGACGCCTCCGACAATTCGAAACAGATTTATCTCTGCGCCATCAACGGCAATGCCGCCGGCGGCGGTTACGAGCTGGCGCTCGCCGCCGACTACATCATGCTGGTGGACGACCGCCGCTCGGCGGTGGCGCTGCCGGAGACGCCGCTGCTCGCCGTGCTGCCCGGCACCGGCGGGCTCACGCGCGTCACCGACAAGCGGAAAGTCCGCCGCGACCGCGCCGACGTGTTCTGCTTGATCGAGGAGGGCGTCCGCGGTGCCAGGGCCGTCGAATGGCGTCTGGTGGACGAGGTGGTGCCCAATTCGAAATGGAAAGAGACGGTTGCCGCGCGCGCCAAGGAGATCGCCGCGCGCTCCGATCGGCCGAAGGACGCCAAGGGCATCGCGCTGACGGCGCTCGACCGCAAGATCGAGGGCGACCGGGTGTCTTATTCACATGTGGGCATCGAGATCGACCGCGCGCGCGGACTCGTCGGCATCACTGTGAAGGGGCCATCGCAGTCCGTGCCGGCTTCGGTCGAGGCCGCCCATGCGCTGGGCGCCAAGTTCTGGCCGCTGGTCGTAGCCCGCGAGCTGGAAGACGCCATTCTGCATTTGCGCGCCAACGAGCAGAGCATCGGCGTCGTGCTGTTCCGCACCGACGGCAACGCCCAAGCCGTGCTCGAACACGATGACTTTCTCGCCAAGGCCAATGGCGACTGGCTGATGCGCGAGATTCGCCATTATTTGAAGCGCGTGCTCAAGCGGCTCGACGTGACGCCGCGCAGCATCATCGCGTTGATCGAGCCGGGCTCGTGCTTCGCCGGCACGTTGGCGGAACTCGCCTTTGCCGCCGACCGTTCGCTGATGCTGGTCGGCACGCGCGAAGGTGACACCCGCAAGGCCGCGGCAATCACGCTCGGCCAAGCCAATTTTGGCTTCTATCCGATGGGCAACGGCCTGACACGCTTGCAGACGCGATTTCTGGGCGAGCCCGATACGATCAAGACCGCTCAGGGCATGGTTGGCACGGCAATCGAAGGCGAAGAGGCCGCCGAGCTTGGCCTCGTCACCGCCGCTTACGAGGACTTCGATTGGGACGACGAACTCCGCGTCATGCTGGAGGAGCGCGCCAGCTTCTCGCCGGACGCCATGACCGGCATGGAAGCCAATTTGCGCTTCGCCGGTCCGGAGACAATGGAAACCAAGATTTTCGGACGGCTGACCGCCTGGCAGAACTGGATCTTCCAGCGGCCGAACGCGATCGGCGAGCAGGGCGCGCTGAAGCTTTACGGCAGCGGGGTATCGCCGACCTTCAATAAAGAAAGGGTGTAGCCATGAATATCCAACAGGTCGACTATGACGGCTTGATCCCGAACAACGTCGCGCTCGGGCGGGACGTGCGCGTCAAGCGCGCGCTGGAGAAATGGCATCCCGGCTACATCAGCTGGTGGAACGACATGGGGCCGGAAGGCTTCCAGGAATTGCTGGTCTATCTGCGCACCGCGGTCAGCGTCGATCCGAAAGGCTGGGCCAAGTTCGATTACGTGCGCATGCCGGAATATCGCTGGGGCGTGCTGTTGGCGCCGGCGCTCGAGGGCCGCAAGATTCCCTTCGGCACCCACAAGGGCGAGGATGCCTGGCAGGAAGTGCCGGGTGAATACCGCGCCATGCTGCGCCGTCTGGTCGTGATCCAGGGCGACACCGAACCGGCCTCGGTCGAGCAGCAACGCTATCTCGGCAAGACCGCGCCGTCGCTCTACGACATGCGCAACCTGTTCCAGGTCAACGTCGAGGAAGGCCGCCACCTGTGGGCGATGGTCTACCTGCTGCAGAAATATTTCGGCACCGACGGCCGCGAAGAGGCCGAGGCGCTGCTGCAGCGCCGCTCCGGCGATCCCGACACGCCGCGCATGCTGGGCGCCTTCAACGAGAAGACGCCGGACTGGCTGTCGTTCTTCATGTTCACCTTTTTTACCGATCGCGATGGCAAGATGCAGCTTGAGGCGCTGGCGCAGTCCGGCTTCGATCCGTTGTCGCGCACCTGCCGATTCATGCTGACCGAGGAAGCGCATCACATGTTCGTCGGCGAGACCGGCGTCACCCGCATCATCCAACGCACCTGCGAGGCCATGAAGGAGGCCGGCATCAGCGACCCGAACGAGATCGAGAAAGTCCGCAAGCTCGGTGTGATCGACCTTCCGACCATTCAGAAAAAAGCCAATCTGCATTTCTCGCTGACGCTCGATCTGTTCGGCAACGAGATTTCGACCAATGCCGCCAATGCCTTCCATTCAGGGCTGAAGGGCCGCTACCGCGAGGACCGGCTCAAGGACGACCATCAACTGGAAGGCGGCACCTATCCGGTGCTGCGGTTGATCGACGGCAAGATCCGAAACGAGGACGCGCCGGCGCTCTCCGCGCTCAACATGCGGCTACGCGACGACTACGTCGTCGATTGCAACAACGGTGTTTCCCGCTGGAACAAGGTGATCGCCGAGATCGGCATCCCGTTCGAGATCAAGCTGCCGCACGTCGCCTTCCACCGCCACATCGGCGAATTTTCCTCGATCAAGGCCGATGCCAACGGCAACCTTCTCGAGGACGCGGCCTGGACCAAGCGTCGCGAGGAATTTCTGCCGTCCGACGGCGACAAGGACTTCATCGAAAGCCTAATGCAGCCGCAGATGGAGCCCGGCAAGTTCGCCGGCTGGATCGCGCCGCCCAAAGTCGGCATCGACAACAAGCCGGGCGAATTCGAATACGTGAAGATCGCATAATCCCGAAAAGTGGGAACCGGTTTCGGAAAAGATCATGCGCAAATGAAAATGCCTAAGGCGACGGCAAGCCTAGGTCCTCGTCGCGCAACTTGAAGCGCTGGATTTTGCCGGTCGCCGTGCGCGGTAAGTGTTCGCGCAATTCTATCCAACGCGGATATTTCCACGGCCCCGCCTGTTGCTTGACGTGGACTTTCAGGGTTTCGAACAGGCGCTCGTCGGCGGCGTAACCGTTTCTCAGCACGATGAAGGCCTTTGGCTTTACCAGCCCGTCGGCGTCCTCCTTGCCGATGACGGCGGCTTCCAGCACCGCCTCGTGCGAGGTCAATGCCGCCTCGACGTCGAACGGCGACACCCACATGCCGCTGACCTTGAACATGTCGTCGGTGCGCCCGCAGTAATAGTAATAGCCGTCGGCGTCGCGGCGGTATTTGTCGCCGGTATAGGTCCATTCTCCGACAAAGGTACGCCGGCTTTTGCCGCGCTGGTTCCAGTAGCCTTCGCCTGCCGATGGCCCGCGCACGATCAGCTCGCCGACTTCATCGGCGCCGAGCTCGCGGCCCGTTTCGTCGACGATACGCGCCTCGTAACCGGGCACCGGTTTGCCGGTCGAACCGTAGCGGATGTCGCCGGGCCGGTTGCTCAGGAAAGTCTGCAATAGCTCGGTCGAGCCGAGCCCGTCGAGCACGTCGACGCCGACAACGTCGCGCCAGCGCTCACCGATATGGGCGGGCAGCGCCTCGCCCGCCGACACACAAAGGCGCAGCCGGTCGGAGCCGGCGCCTTTAGATATTTCCTTGTGCGCGAGCAACGCGGCGTAGAGCGACGGTACACCGTAGAAGACCGTGGGCCGGTGCTTGCGCATCATCTCGAACACCGAATCCGGGGACGGGCGCTCGGGCCACAGCGCCGTGGTGGCGCCGACCGACAGGGGAAACGTCATGGCGTTGCCGAGGCCATAGGCGAAAAACAATTTGGCGGCGGAATGCACGACATCGTCTTGTGTGATGCCGATGATGCCTTGGCCGAACAGCCTGGCGGTCACCATCAGGTTGGAATGGACGTGCTTGACGCCCTTGGGATCGCCGGTCGAGCCGGAGGTGTAGAGCCAGAATGCCACTTCGTCGGACACCGTGTCGGCGGTAAACGGCGTGGCATTGGCGGCGGCGAAGACGTCCTCGAACAGATGCACGTCCCGACCCGGGAAAGCGGCTTTGTCATCCGCGATGGCGCCGACCAAAATGATGGTCCGCAAATGCGGCAGCTTCTCGATGAGCGGCCAGATCGTCTGCGCCAGCGGCGCGGCGACGACCAGCGCGCTGGCGCGGCAATCGGCGAGGATATACGCGTATTGCTGGACGTTGAGATAAGTATTGAGCGGGATCGCAATGCTGCCGGCGCGCAGCGTGCCCCAGAATGCCACCGGATAATCCACCGTGTCATATAGCAACAGCGCGACGCGGTGCTCCTGCGCGACGCCAAGCGCTCGCAGCGCATGAGCGAAGCGGACGCTGCGCTTTTGCAGATCGCCATAACTGAGCGAGCGGTCGGGATCGACAAAGGCGATCTTGCCGGCGAGGCCGCGCGCCACATGAACGTCGACGAAATCGCTCACGGCGTTGTAGGGTCGGCGCTCGGTAAACTCGTCTAGGCCGATCCCCATTGCGTCAGCCTTCGAACAAACGCGTCAGTAGACGCCGCGCCAGCACGCCGGCGACGCGCCTACGGTAATGGCCGGGCGTGAACGTGGTCTTCATCGGCATGATCTGGTCGCGCACCAGCGTGTCGAGGCCCTTGAACACGCGGTCGCTAAGCGGGCCGCCGGTCAGTTCGGTGGCACCCTCGAGCAGCACCGGGCGGGGATTGGTGCCGGTGAAGGCGACGCGCAAATCGGCGAGCGTGTCACCCTCGCGCCGCAACGCGACGGCGATGCCGGCGACCGGATATTCGATCGACTTGCGGATGCGGATCTTGTCATAGGCCGAGCGCAGGCCGGGCGTCTTCTTGGCGCGCACCGCGGTGATGATCTCGCCGGGCCGCAGCGAGAGATAGAATTTCCCGTCGCCCTGCGTTTCGCTGACCGGCACATCCTGGCGCGCGAAGCCGATGTAGAGTCTGTTGAGCGGAATCGTGCGCTTGCCCGAGGGGCCGGCGATGTCCACGTCGGCGCCAAGCGTGAGCAAAGCGGGCGCCAGATCGCCGCTGAAGGTCGCGAAGCACACGCCACGGCTCTTTGGCGCCACGTGACAGATCGTGCCGGTGGTCTTCAGGCAATGGTTATTGGCGCCGCGCCACCATTCGCTCTGGTTATAGAAAATGCAGCGGGTGTCGAGCGCTAGATTGCCCCCGACCGTGCCCATGTTGCGCTGGGTGGGGCCGGCGATATGGGCGGCGGCCTGCGTCAGCACTGGATAATGTCTGGTAACGGCCGGATGCTCGGCGAGTTCGCTCAAGCGGACCGACGCGCCGATCTCCAGCGCGTTGGCGTCTGCCTTGATCGCGTGCAATTCCTGCACCCGGTTCATGTCGATCAGCACCGGCGGTGCCACGATACCGCGGCGGATATTGACCACCAGATCGGTGCCGCCGCCGAGCGGCTGGCTGTCCGGATTGGCGGCGCGCGCCGCCAGCGCCTCCTCGAGCGTCGCCGGATGCAGCACGCGGAAATCGGGCAGGGCGTCCATCAGCCGCTCCCGTTTTTCTTCTCAAGCGCGCGTTTGCGCTTCTCGATCGCCTCGAACACGCGGTCGGGCGTCACCGGCAGATCGTTGAAACGGATGCCGATGGCGTCGGCAATGGCATTGGTCAGCGCCGGCAGAAACGCCGCGAGCGAACCTTCGCCGGCTTCCTTGGCGCCGAACGGCCCGTGCGGATCGTTGCTCTCGACGATGCCGACCTCGATTGGCGGTGAATCATGGATGGTCGGCACCCGGTAATCGAGCATGTTGGCGGTGACCATCAGGCCGTCGTGATAGGCGGCCTCCTCGCTCATGGCCTGGCCCATGCCCATCCAGACCGAGCCCTGCACCTGGCCCTCGACGGTCAGCCGGTTGAGCGCCTTGCCGCAGTCATGCGCGACCCAGACCTTGTCGACGGTGACGACTCCGGTCTCCTCGTCGACGGAAACTTCCACCACTTGCGCCGAATAGCTGTAGCCCATGGTGCCGCCAATCGCCGAACCGCGATATTTCTTGCCGCCGTGCGATTCCGGGATAGTCGAATAATTCCCCGTGACCGTGATGGTGCCGGAATCCTTCAGTGCCTCGGTCACGACCTCGTCGAAGGTCGCGCCCTTATCCTGGGCGCCGGCGCGATAGACTTCGCCCAGGCATTCAATGTCCTCAGGCTTCGCTTCCAGCTTGCGGGCGGCTGCATTGACCAGCACGGCTTTCAAGTTGCGCGCGGCATCGAGCGCGGCATTGCCGACCATGAACGTGACGCGCGACGAATAAGAGCCATTGTCCTTGGGCACCACCTCGCTGTCGCCGGTGACGACGCGCACGCGGGAGAGATCGAGGCCGAGAACTTCGGCCACCGTCTGCGCAAGGATCGTGGTCGAGCCTTGCCCGATATCGGCGGCGCCGGAGAGCACCACGATCGACCCGTCGAAATCGAGCTTGATCTTGACGGTGGCGTGCGGCTCGCCAGTCCAGTTCACCGGCTTGGAGGCGCCGGAGATGTAATGCGAGCAGGCCATGCCAAATCCTTTAAGAACTTGGCCTTTGCCCTTGACCAACTTGCCCTTGCGTTTTTTCCAGCCGCTTTCCTTCTCGACCCAGTCCATGCACTCGGGCAGGCCGTAGGAATTCACCATTAGGTCGTTGTCGGTAAACGTAGGGGCGGTGAGCAGATTGGCGCGCCGCACGGCAAAGGGATCGAGACCGAGCTCGGCCGCCATCTCATCGACCAGGCTTTCGAACGCGAAGCGGATATCGACCGTGCCGTGGCCGCGGAACGCGCCGCAGGGCGGCGTGTTGGTCAGCACGCGCCGGCCGGTATATTTGACGTTGTGCAGGTCGTAGATCGCATAGAGCATCGAGCCGGCATAGAGGATCGTCACTACGCCATAGCCGGAATGGGCGCCGCCGCGCTGGTCGCAATCGCATTCGACCGCGGTAATGCGGCCGTCCTTGGTCATGCCGATCTTGAGCTTGATGTCGGTTTCCGGCCGACCGCGATGGGTGATGAAGGTCTCCTCGCGCGTCGTCACCAGCCGCACGGTGGCATTGGCCTGACGCGCCAACAACGCGGCGATCAATTCGATCGCCAGCGTCTCGGTGCGGCAGCCGAAGCCGCCGCCGACATGCGGTTTGATCACGCGGATGCGCGACATTTCCATGCCGAGGATCTGCGACAGCATCAGGTGCACGTAGTAGGGCACTTGCGTCGAGGCATGCACGGTCATGCGGTCGCGCACCGCGTCGTATTCGGCGACCGCTGCGTGCATTTCCATCTGGTTCTGGCAGACTTCGGCGCAGTTGTACGCGCCCTCGCGCACCAGATCGGCTTCGCCGAAACCTTGCGCGGTCGAACCCAACTCGAACAACACATCGCGCTCGAGATTGCCGGGCTTCTTGTCGTGCAAAAGGACGGCGCCGGGGGCCAGCGCGTCCTTGGCCGTATAATAGGCCGGCAGCTCGCGCACCCTGAACTTGATGCGGCGGATCGCTTCGCGAGCGATGGCATCATTGTCGGCAGCGACGGCGGCGACCGGCTCGCCGCGGTAGCGCACCTTGTCGCGCGCCAGCGGATGCTCGCTGCGCGCAATGGGCAGCACGCCGAAGGTCCTGTCGCAGTCGGCGCCGGTGACGACCGCGCGTACGCCCGGCAGCTTGCGCGCTTCCGATACATCGACCTCGACGATGTCGCCGTGCGAATAAGGACTGCGGTAGATGCGCCCGGCAAGCTGTCCGGGCGCGAGAACGTCAGCGGTATATTTGGCGCGGCCGGAGACCTTTTCCGGCCCGTCGATCATCGGCACGTAGTGGCCGATATTGTGCGCCGGAACCGCTTCGTTCACGGCGACACCCCTTGGGCATTCAAGGCGACCGCGTATTTCACCGCTTCGATGATTTTCACGTAGCCGGTACAACGGCAGATATTGCTGCCCAGCGCTTCGAGAATTTCAGCCTCGCTCGGGTTGGGGTTTTTCCGCAGCAAGCCGGCCGATGCCATGATGAAACCCGGCGTGCAATAGCCGCACTGCGAGCCGAGTTTCTCGTGGAAGCCGCGTTGTACGGCGGAAAGCCGGCCGTCATGCCCGAGCGATTCGATGGTATCGACGCGCTTGCCGGCGACGGTCGCAGCCAGCGTGAGGCAGGAGAGCGTAGGCTTGTCGTCGATCAGGACCGTGCAGGCGCCGCACTCGCCGCCATCGCAACCGGTCTTGGTGCCGGTAAGGCCGACTTGTTCGCGCAGGAAATCGAGCAATAAAATATTGTCGGCGACCGCGTCGGCGCGGTCGCGCCCGTTGAGCGTGAACTCAAGCAACCGGGCCACTCGTTTCTTCCCTTGGTGAGCGCGTCGACTCGCGCTTTTGATTGTGCGGCTAGGTCACACCAGAGAGCCAAGCCTCTCCAGACCTATTACCGGGAATGGCTGGGACGATTGGGCGCGGCCAGCGGGAATTAGCCAAATTTGGCAATGACATCGGCTGGAATTGCGATGGCGCCAATCTTCTCCGGGTTGACCTTGTCGCGCGCCGCCCAGACCCGGGTTTCGGTCCCATCGACCGCCAACTCGCCGCCGATGGTGATCTTGTGCTCGAGGTTAAAACTGGAACGGCGAAATTCACCGACTCGCGAGGCGATCTCGATCGCGTCGCCGAATTTGGCGGGCTTGAGGAAGTTGGCGCCGGCGTCCACCAGCGGAATGCCGATGATGTTGAACATCGGTGCAAGATTCTGCGGCTTCACGCCAAGCGCGGCCTCAAACAGCATCCAGGTACTGGTGTCGAACATTTCAAAGAACCGGCTGTTGAACACGATGCCGGCCGGATCGCACTGGCCCCATTCGACGGTCAGTCGCCTGCGAAATGTGAAAGATGCCACGCGAATTATCTCCGGCCTTTGACCGACAATAACATTATTTTGTCTTTTTCACCCGGCGCGAGCGCGGAACCGGCCATTCGGTCACGTCTTGCGACTTCAACTCGACGCGCGTCATGCGCCGCATTCTGCGCAAGGCGGACTTCGGCGCCAGCGGCAAATGCGGGGAGCGATCGATATCCTCCATCAGCCAGAACAGATCGCCGGGCGCGATCAGCCAGCGCGACGGCGCGTAACGCGTCAGCGAGAACGGCTTGGAATAGGCGACCATCGATTTCTTGCCGTAATTCAGATTGTATTCATGCGCGTAGCTCATCGCGAGTTCGCGGACGCTGCGATAGATCGGATCGCGCCAGCGCAGCACGGCGTGATTGGTCTTGCTGATCGCCCCCCACAGGCCACGTTCCTTGAACAGCGTCACAATATGATCCTGGTCGCTCGGCAGCGCCTGGATATCCATCAGCCATGCCGGCTTGCCGTGATAGATCAGCGCCGCGACGGCGAGCACGGCGGCTTCCGCGCAATGGGCCGTGCGCAGCGTCAACAGGCGGCGCGGCGACATGCAGGTATCGCCTTTGAGCTCAAAATTCGGCGGTAGCCACTCCAGGAAGGTTTGAATTTTTTGCGGTGTGTCGAGGCGCGCAAGTGCCCGGTGCTCGGCGGGTGTGAGTAACGCACGTAAACGTTTTCGGTAGGAGGAACTGTCCATGCAGCCTTGTTTCGCATGTGCCGGCGCGAGGGAACACGCGGTCGCGGCATTCTCCACAGGCAGGTGGCGAGGGAATATCGTTACTCCCACAGGCGACGGAACGATGAAATATCTCTTATTTTCCGGCACTTATTGCGGTTGCGCAGAATAAGCTTCTATTTAGGGGTCGACCGTCGGCCATGCCGGAGTACCCCTACGTGAGCGATTTCCCGCACGAACAGCAAAGTGACCTGTCGCACGTCTCGCCGGAAGACTGGCTGCTGGCGATCGGATCGGCGTTGCTCGCGCTCGTTCTTCTTGGCGTTCTGCCGCACATGTTCTGGTGAGGCGCGCCACCCATGTCACCCAGCTTCGCCGCCATCCCGAAGACCGCCCCGTTCGCCGAGGACGAGATTGATCTGCTTAATCGCGTGGTCGGGCCGGCCAATGCGCTGCAACGCGCCTGGCTTGCGGGCTTTCTGGCTGGCGTGGAGTCGGTCACGGGGCAACCGCAGCCGGCGGCGCCGGCCCGTCCGGCCGAGCCGATCAACATTGTCTATGCCAGCGAATCCGGAAACTGCGAGAAGCTCGCCAACGATCTCGCCAAGGCCGCGCGCAAGAACGGTCTGAAACCGACGCTGATCGACATGGCCGATCTTGACGTGGCCACGCTCGCCTCGGCGAAAAGGCTGGTGTTCGTCGCCGCCACCTGGGGCGAAGGCGATCCACCGGCGCGCGCGGTGCGTACCTATAACGAGTTGATGGGCGAGGGTGCCCCGCGCCTTGATGGCGTCGAGTTCGGCGTGCTGGCGCTCGGCGACACGGCCTATGCGGAATTCTGCGCCGTCGGCAAGAAGATCGACGAACGGCTGGCCGCGCTGGGCGGCAAGCGCGTGGTCGACCGCGTCGATTGCGATCTCGATTTCGCTGAACCGTCTTCGAAATGGATCGGCGATGCGCTGAAGGTTCTGACCCCGCCCGATGCCAACCGTGGCCGCGTCATCGAAGTCGATTTCGGCAAGACGGCGGCTGCCCCGAATACCGATATCGTCGAGGCCGAGATTTCCGAGCACGTGAATCTGAATTCGTCGCGCTCGAACAAGGAAACCATCCATCTGGCGCTGACCTTCGACGGCGCCATGCCGGCGTATGAGTCGGGCGATTCGCTCGACCTCTATGCCGAGAACGATCCGGCCTATGTCGATGAACTGCTGAAGCTCGCCGGGTTGTCAGGCGACGACAAGTTGCGCGCCGAATTCATCAAGTCGCGCGATGTGACGACATTGTCACTCAAAACCGTCGAGACCTATGCTGCACAAACCGGTCATCAATACGTTAGGGCGCTGATCGCTGACGGCCAAGCGAAAGAATGGATCGTGGGCCGCCAACTTATCGACTTGATCGCCATGTTCCCGATCGCGCTCACCGCCGACCATTTGCGCGCGGTGACGCGGCCGTTGGCGCCGCGGGCCTATTCGATCGCGTCGTCGCGGCGCGAAGTCGGTGACGAGGCCCACCTGCTGATTTCCGCCGTGCGCTATGAAACCCACGGCCGCGCCCGCAAAGGCGTTGCCTCCAACTACACGGCCGAGAGGCTCAAGCGCGGCGGACGCGTACGGGTCAAGCTCAAACCCAACAAGCATTTTGCGCTGCCGGCGCAGGACAAAGACATCATCATGGTCGGACCCGGCACCGGCGTTGCGCCATTCCGCGCCTTCGTGCAGGAGCGTCGCGCCGTCAAGGCGGAAGGGCGCAGCTGGTTGTTCTTCGGCGACCGCCAGTTCACCCACGACTTCCTCTATCAGCTCGACTGGCAGGACGCGCTCAAGGACGGCGCGCTTACCCGCATGGATGTCGCCTTTTCGCGCGATACCCCGAAGAAAATCTACGTTCAGGACAAGATGTGGGAAAAGCGCCACGACCTGATCGAATGGCTCGACGGCGGCGCTGCTTTCTATGTGTGCGGCGATGCCAAGAATATGGCAAAAGACGTGCGCGCCACGCTGGTGCGCGCCTATGCCGAGGTGAAGGCCCTGTCGGGCGAGGCCGCCGAGCAGGCGGTGGCGGCACTGGAGCGCGACAAGCGCTACCTGCAGGATACGTATTGATCCTGCGCCGATTGGAAGACCCATGAGCGACGAAGTCTCGCGCAACGAACGCTTGAAAGAGGCGAGTGACTACCTGCGCGGTACGGTCGCGGAGGGCCTGCGCGAGGAAATCACCGGCGGCATCATCGAGGACGACCAGCAGCTGGTGAAGTTCCACGGCATGTATCTGCAGGACGACCGCGACCTGCGGTCCGAACGCACGCGCAAGAAGATGGAGAAAGCGTTCGGATTCATGATCCGCGTTCGGATCACCGGCGGCTGCCTCCAGCCGGCGCAGTGGCTGGCGCTCGACCAGGTGGCGCGCGATTACGGCAACCACACCATGCGGGTGACCACGCGGCAGACCGTGCAACTGCACGGCGTCATCAAGTCGAACGTCAAGGACACCATCAAGGCCATCGACGCGGTTTTGCTCAATTCGATCGCGGCCTGCGGCGACGTCAACCGCAACGTCATGTGCAACGTCAATCCGTTTCAGTCGCGCGCGCACGCGCAGGCGATCGAATTCGCGCGCCAGACGACGGTTCATTTGCTGCCGCGCACGCCGGCCTATCGCGAGATCTGGCTCGACGGCGAGCGCATCGCCGGCGGCGAGCAGGAAGTCGTTGAACCGATCTACGGCAAGACCTATATGCCGCGCAAATTCAAGATCGGCGTCGCCGTGCCGCCGTCGAACGATATCGACGTGTACGCCAACGATCTCGGCTTCATCGCCATTCTTGACGGTGATGGCAACATCGCCGGCTGGAACGTCGCCGTCGGCGGCGGCATGGGCATGACCCACGGCGAACCCGAAACTTATCCGCGCATCGCCGACGTCATCGGTTACTGCGATGCCAAGGACGGCCTCGCGGTCGCCGAGGCGGTCGTCACCGTGCAACGTGATTGGGGCGACCGCGCCAACCGTAAGCACGCGCGCTTCAAATATACCGTCGACGACCGCGGGCTCGATGCGGTCCGTGCCGAGGTCGAGCAGCGCGCCGGAATTAAGTTCGCGCCGGCAAAGCCCTTCACCTTCACGTCGAACGGCGACCGCTACGGGTGGACCCAGGGCGACAACGGCCGCGGCCATCTCACGCTCTATGTTCCGAACGGACGCGTGCGCGACATTCCGAATGGAGCGCAGCAAATGTCGGCCATGCGCGAGATCGCCAAAATGCATGACGGCGATTTCCGCATCACGCCGAACCAGAATCTGATCATCACCAACGTGCCAACGGAGCGGCAGGCCGAGGTCGAACGCATCGCGCGCGAAGCCGGGCTGCTGGCGCCGTGGTCAGGCTTGAAACGCAACGCGATGGCCTGCGTGGCGCTGCCGACTTGCGGTCTCGCGCTCGCGGAGAGCGAGCGCTACATGCCGAAGCTGCTCGACGCGCTTGACGAGCGGCTCGCGGCGCATGGGCTTTCCGCCGACGACATCGTCATCCGCATGACCGGTTGCCCGAACGGCTGCGCGCGGCCTTACATCGCCGAGATCGCTTTGGTGGGGAAGGGGCCGGATCGCTACAACCTGTATCTCGGGGGCGGCTTCGACGGCTCGCGGATGAACAAGCTCTATGCGGAAGATCTCGATCACGAGGCAATCGTCGCCGCGCTCGATCCGATTTTCGCGGCCTATGCCAAGGATCGGCAGAAGGGCGAGCGCTTCGGCGATTTTACCATTCGCGCCGGCTACGTCGCCGCCACCGGCAATGGCCGCGACTTCCACGCCAACGTCAAAGCTAGGCCCGCGGCGCCCTAGGCGCCGTACCAGAATACAGCGATGCCTATAATTTCAACCGCTGATGCCGCATTGCACAGCAATGGCGTAAAAATTGGCGTGGCTCCCTTAAAAACCACACGAAAATCGAGCGCTTTCCGGCATATCCGACTGGCACGGTCCTTGCTGCTATGCAGCATTGAAGCAGCAGCGGCCGCCCGGAATTGTCGCGCACACCAGTCTCGGCGGCCTCCAAGAAAGGGAGTCGAGATATGGATTACGTGAAGCCCGTCGACGTCGCCTCGGCCATGGTCGAGACCGGCCGTCGCAAGCTCGGCATGACGGCTACCGATTGCCTGATCCGCGGCGCGCTCGCCGGATCGATTTTGGCCGCGGCCACAAGCCTCGCCATTACCGGCGCGGTGCAGACCGGCCAGCCGCTGGTCGGCGCGCTGATCTTTCCGGTCGGCCTGATTCTCATCGTGCTGCTGGGTCTCGATCTGGTGACCGGCAGCTTCGGCCTGCTGCCGCTGCCGTGGATCGAGAAGGACACCGGCAGCGCGACTGTGTTGGCGAACTGGGGCTTTGTCTTCATCGGCAATCTGATCGGCAGCATCGCCTACGGCGTTCTGCTGGCGATCGTGCTGACGAATTTCGGCACCGCCGCGCCGGCCGGCGTTGCCGCCAAAATCGTCGCGATCGCCGAGGCCAAGACCATCGGTTATGCGGCGATCGGCCATGCCGGTCTGATCACCGTCTTCGTCAAGGCGATTTTGTGCAACTGGATGGTCTGTCTCGCCATCGTCGCGGCCATGACCACCAATTCGACCATCGGCAAGATCGCTTGCGCCTATATGCCGGTGTTCATCTTCTTCGCCCAGGGCTTCGAGCACTCGGTGGTGAACATGTTCATCATCCCGACCGGCATGATGATGGGCGCCAAGGTCACGGTCGCCGACTGGTGGCTGTGGAATCAAATTCCGGTCACGCTTGGCAACCTGGTGGGTGGCGGCATCTTCACGGGGCTCGCGCTCTACATCACGCACAAGCCGCGCAAGGCGCCCGCGCCGCTGACCATGCCGACACAGGTGCCGGCGGAATGACCACCGCGACGAGCGCCGATCTTAAATCGGCGGGCGAGGCGGCAACCGGTGACTTCGAGCCCGAACAGAAGCGCTATCTGGAGGGCTTTGCCGCCGGCGTGCAGATCGCCAGAACGGCCAAGGGGCTTATCGTTCCGCCGGGGCTCGCCGGCGCGCTTGGCGCGCCCGAGCCGGTAGGACCCGATGCGGCCGCGCTCAAGGCGCAGGACCGCGTGCTCAAGGCCGGCGGCAAGCTGTCCGATCAGGAGAAGTTCAAACGCGACGAGCACCCGTTCGATGCCTATGAGCGGCTCAAGGACCAGGCCGCCAAGAACGAATACCCGAAACCGCCGGACAATTTCCGCTGGCGGTTTTTCGGCCTGTTCTACGTGGCGCCGAACCAGAATTCGTACATGTGCCGGCTGCGCATGCCGAACGGCATTCTGAAAGCGCACCAGTTCGCCGGCGTCGCCGATCTCGCCGAGCGTTACGGCGGCGGCTACGCCCATGTCACCACGCGCGCCAATCTCCAGGTCCGCGAAATCGAGGCCAAGAACGCGGTCAACATGATCGAGGCGGTGCAGGATCTCGGCCTGTGCTCGCGCGGCTCCGGCGCCGACAATATCCGCAACGTCACCGGCACGCCGACCGCCGGCATCGACCCGCAGGAATTGATCGACACGCGGCCCTATGCGCGCGAATGGCACTTCCACATTCTCAACGACCGCTCGCTCTACGGACTGCCGCGCAAGTTCAATGTCGGCTTCGACGGCGCCGGCATCATTCCGGTGCTGGAGGATACCAACGACATCGGTTTCCAGGCCGTGCAGGTGAACGACGGTTTTGGGCTTGAGGCCGGCGTCTGGTTCCGGCTCTGCCTCGGCGGGCTTACCGGTCACCGCAGCTTTGCCGGCGACACCGGCGTGCTGGTCAGGCCGGCCGACGCGACCAAGGTCGCCGACGCGGTGGTGCGGGTCTTCATCGACCATGGCGACCGCGCCGACCGCACCAAAGCGCGGCTCAAATACGTGCTCGACAAGATGGGCGTCGAGAAATTCCTCGCCCTGATGGAGGAGAAGCTCGGCCGCAGGCTCGACCGCGCCGTCCCTGGCGCGATTGCGCCCCGGCCGCCGTTTTCGCGCGCCGCCCATATCGGCATCCACGCGCAGAAGCAGGAAGGCGTGCACTGGATCGGCGTGGTGGTGCCGGTCGGCCGCATGACGGTGCCGCAGATGAAGGGTCTCGCCGATATTTCGCGCGATTTGGGCGACGGCGATATCCGGTTGACGGTTTGGCAGAATTTGCTGATTTCGGGCGTGCCGAGCAAAAAATTGGAGGCCGCGCAAGCCAAGATTGAGGCGCTGGGCTTCGCGATCGAGACCAACGCAATCCGCGCTGGGCTTGTCGCCTGCACCGGCAATACTGGCTGCAAGTTTGCCGCCTCCGACACCAAGCGGCACGCCGAGGAGATCGCGCGCTGGTGCGAAACGCGTGTTGCGCTCGACACGCCGGTCAATATCCATCTCACCGGCTGCCATCATTCCTGCGCCCAGCATTTCGTCAGCGAGATTGGGCTGCTCGCCTGCAAGATCGACGTCGGCGAGGACGCCGATCCGGTCGAAGGCTATCACCTGTTGATCGGCGGCGGCTTCGGGCCGCATGCGGAACTCGGGCGCGAGCTTTACCGTGACGTCAAGGCGGAGGATGCGCCGAAGACCATTGAGCGCGTGCTCAAGACCTATCTGGCGCACCGCGCCTCGCGCGAGGAAAGCTTCATCGCCTTCGCGCGCCGGCACGAGCTCGATGCCCTCAAATCCATGGTGGAACTGGAGGCGGCGGAATGAGCATCAGCCAGCGCCCGCCGATCCCGTCCTACGTTCCGGAATCCGCGCCGTTTTCGCCGGAGCAGCGCGTCTGGCTCAACGGTCTATTCGCCGGCATGATCTCGCTCGATGAAAGCGTAACGCCGCTGTCGAGCGAGCAGGCGGCGAAATTGCTGCCGGACGTCCTCGATCGCGCAGCCGAAGTCGACGACGGCGCCCCCTGGCACGACCCCGCCATGCCGCTGCCCGATCGCATGAAGCTTGCCGACGGCAAGCCGCTGCCGCGCCGCCTGATGGCGGCGATGGCACAGCAGGATTGCGGACAGTGCGGCTACAATTGCAAGGATTACGCCGACGCGTTGTTCGTCAAAAAGGAAGAACGACTGAACCTGTGCGTGCCGGGCGGCAAGGACACCGCCCGCATGCTCAAGAAGCTTTATGAGGAATTCGACAAGACGCCGGCCGCGCCCAAGGCCGATGCCGCGCCTGCTGCGGCGCCCGTATCGGCACCGGGCCGCTCGCGCGACAATCCGGTTTACGCGACGTTCGTGTCGCGCCGCCGCCTCAACAAAGAAGGCTCCGAGAAGGAAACCTGGCATATCGAGTTCGATCTTGCCGAATGCGGGCTCGATTACGTCGTCGGCGATTCGTTCGGCGTCTATCCGGCCAACGACCCGGCGCTGGTCGACACGGTGATCGCCGCGCTCGATGCGCCGCCGGATTTTCCGATCGGCGGGCGGAATTTGCGCGAGGTCCTCATCGACGGCGTGTCGCTGTCGCCGGCGCCCGACATGTTGTTTCAGTTTATTTCCTATCTCACCGGCGGTGAGCGCAAGAAAAAGGCGAAGGCGCTCGCCGACGGGCAGGACCCGGATGGCGACGCGGCGACGCTCGACGTGCTGGCGGCGCTGCAGAAGTTCCCCGGCGTCCGTCCCGATCCGGAGGCTTTCATCGAATCGCTCGATGTCCTGCAGCCGCGCGTCTATTCGATATCGTCCTCGCTCAAATGCAATCCCGGCCGCGTTTCGCTTACGGTCGACGCGGTGCGCTACCAGGTCGACAAACGCACGCGGCTTGGCGTCGCCTCGACTTTCCTCGCCGGCCGCGTCAAGCCCGGCGACAAAATCAGGGTCTACGTGCAGAAGGCGCAGCACTTCGCGCTGCCGGCCGACCCCAACGTGCCGATCATCATGATCGGTCCTGGCACGGGGCTGGCGCCGTTTCGCGCCTTCCTGCAGGAGCGCCAGGCCACCAAGGCGCCAGGACCGAATTGGCTGTATTTCGGGCACCAGCGCAGCGATTACGATTTCTTCTACAAGGATGAACTGGTGGCGATGCGCTCATCCGGCTTGCTGACGCGTCTGACGTTGGCCTGGTCGCGTGACGGCAGTGAAAAAATCTATGTGCAGCACCGCATGCGCGACGATGGCCGCGATCTGTGGGCCTGGTTCGAGCGCGGCGCGCACATATATGTTTGCGGTGATGCCTTGCGCATGGCAAAAGATGTCGAGCGTGCGTTGATCGATGTCGTCGCGCAACATGGCAAGCGTAGCCCTGAGGATGCGGCGCGCTATGTGAACGAATTGAAGAAGAACGATCGCTACCAGGCCGATGTGTATTAGAGCATGACCAAATCGCGCACCCCTTCCGATGCAAGCCGCGGCCGCATGAGTGCGCTGGCGCGGCTACCGGTATTTCTTGCGCTCGACGGCAAGCGTGCGGTGCTGGCCGGCAGCAGCCCGGCGGCCGCATGGAAGGCGGAACTGCTGTCGGCCGCCGGCGCGCGCGTCGAGGTTTACGCCGACGCGCCGTCCGTCGAGTTGTTGCAGATCATGAGCGATCCGCCGAAGGGCGCGATCGTGCTGAACCAACGGGCGTGGACGGCGGAGGATTTGACCGGCGCGGCGGTCGCCATCGGCGCTTTCGATGATGATGAGAGCGCTTCGGCTTTCGCCGCCGCAACCCGCGCCGCCGGCGTGCCGGTCAATGTCATCGACAAGCCGGCGTTCTGCGATTTTGCCTTCGGCGCCATCGTCAATCGCTCGCCTTTGGTGATCGGCATTTCGACCGACGGCGCCGCGCCGGTGTTCGCGCAAGCCATCAGAGCCAAGCTCGAAGCGTTGCTGCCGAAGGGCTTTGCCGATTGGGCCGCCGCCGCGGCGCGCTGGCGTCCGGCCCTGAAGGCCTCCGGTCTGCCGTTTTCCGGGCGGCGCAAGTTCTGGCATCTGTTTACCGCGCATGCCGTCGGCAATCCCGACAGCGAGCCGATGCGAAACGACTTCGACCGCTTTATCGCCGAGGTGAAGGGTCTTGGTACTGCGTTCGAGAACGGCTCGGTGACTTTGGTCGGCGCCGGTCCCGGCGATCCGGAGTTGCTGACCCTGCGCGCGGTGCGCGCGCTGCAATCGGCCGACGTGATCCTGTTCGACGACCTGGTATCGCGCGACGTGCTCGACTTCGCGCGCCGCGAAGCGCGCAAGATGCTGGTCGGCAAGACCGGCTTCGGGCCTTCCTGCAAGCAAGACGACATCAACGCGCTGATGGTGAGCCTCGCACGGCAGGGCAAACGCGTGGTGCGGCTCAAGGGCGGCGATCCGTTGATCTTCGGTCGCGCCGCCGAGGAGATCGCTGCGTGCAAGGCGGCCAATATCGCGGTCGACGTGGTGCCCGGCATCACCGCGGCGCAGGGCGCGGCCAGCCGTCTCGGACTGCCGCTCACCGACCGCGGCCATGCCCGCCGTCTGCAATTTGTCACCGGCCACGCCCACGACGGGGCGCTGCCGAAGGATCTCGACTGGCGCAGCCTTGCCGATCCAGCCACCACGACGGCGATTTACATGCCGGCCCGCACGCTCGCAGCGCTGGTCGAGAAGGCCGTCGCCGAAGGGCTCGATCCGCGCACCCCGGCGGTCGCCGTCGCCCGCGCCACGCGGCCCGACCAGACAGTGGTATCCGCCCCAATAGGAGAGCTACCCGAGCAGCTGGCGCAAGCGGCGCTGCCGGGGCCGCTGCTGGTGATGCTGGGCCGGGTGTTTGGCGAGCAAGCCAATATCCGCTCTGATCACAAGCGGGCGGATCAGAAGGCCGGCTGAGCGCTCGGCGTCAACGCAAATTATAGCGGATCGGCACGCTGATCGCGATTTGGGAGCCCGAGATTTCCGGCGGCGGTGGCGGCAGCGGTGCCGCGCGCTCGACCAGCGCCAACGTCGCCAATCGAGCGCGCTTGAGCCAGAGCTGCGCACGATGCGCGCGCCATGTACGCCGCCGCTGCGGTCGACACTGAAAGCGAGTTGCGCCACGCCTTGCTCGCCGCGCGCTTGCGCTTCCGCGGGGTAGCGCTTGGCGCGTTCGAGCCGCGACACCAGTTCCGATTTCCAGTTCGGCAGTGCGTTCGGATTATGCGAAGAAGCGCCCGGCGAGGGCGCCGCGGCGCGTTCGGCCTTGCGCTCGGTCGCACTCGGCGCGGCCGCCACGCTGGCGTGCCTTTGTTTCGGCTTTTTCTCGACCTTCTTTTCGACCGGCTTGGGCGGCGGCACCATCTCCATTTCGCCCTGCGGCGCCGGCGGTATCTCGACCTTCTCGACCGGCTTTGGCGGCTCGGGCTCGGGTTCGGCCTCCGTGCTCAGCACCTTGTCGGGCGGCACTTCGGTCGGCGTGATATCGGGCGCGACCGGCACTGGCGCGAGCTCGATCATGATCACCGGTGCATTCGCCACCAGATCGGAGTCGTCGCTCCAGCGCGCCAGCAGCGCCGCCGCGCCGGCCGCATGGAAGCAGAGCGCGAGCGCAAAGCAGACGCCCCAGCGCAGTCCCTCCGGCCAGCGCCGCGCCGGCAGCGGGCGTGGCGCCTTCATGGCGTGACTTTATCGGCTTCGAGTCCGACCAGCGCGACGTGCAGGTAACCGGCGCTGCGCAGCTCGTTCATCAGCGTCATCAGTTCGCCGTAGGGCACGCTCTTGTCGGCGCGCAGGAACACGCGCTGCTGCTTGTCGCCGGCGGTCGCCTGATCGAGCGCGGCGGTGAGCCCGCCGCGGCTGACCGCGTCGTTCTCGAGCAGCAGGCTGAGGTCGGACTTGAGCGTCAGGAACAGCGGTTTATCGGGGCGCGGCATACGCTCGGCATTGGCGGCCGGCAGATCGACCGCAATATCGACCGTCGCCAGCGGCGCCGCGATCATGAAGATGATCAACAACACCAGGATCACGTCGATGAACGGCGTGACGTTGATCTCGTGGATCTCGCTTAACGCTTCGTCGCCGTGGTCGAGACGCACGCTCATGCTGTGCCTATTCGGCTGCGGCCACGCTCCGGCGCCGCTCCGCCGGGCGAGGCGCGAAGGCGCCGCGGTCGAGGTCGCGGCTGACGATGCGCAGGATTTCCGCCGCGGCATCGGCATGCAGGGCGCGGTAGCCGGCGATCCAGCGCGAGAACATGTTGTACATCACCACCGCCGGGATCGCCGCCACCAGCCCGAGCGCGGTGGCGAGCAAGGCCTCGGCGATGCCCGGCGCCACCACCGCCAAATTGGTGGTGTGCGACTTCGAAATGCCGATGAAGCTGTTCATGATGCCCCAGACGGTGCCGAACAACCCGACGAACGGCGCGGTGGCGCCGATGGTGGCGAGAAGGCCGGTGCCGCGGATCATCGCCCGGCCGGCGGCGGCCTCGATGCGCTCCAGCCGCGAGGCGATGCGCTCCTTGACGCCTTCCGGCGACAGGGCGTCGGCCGACAACCGCAATTCGGTGTCGGCGGCGCGGATCAGATCGGCGGTGCCGTTTTTGTGTTCTTGCAGAAGCGCCGCGGCGTCGCTCCATGAGCGCGCCTCGTTGAGCGCGTCGATCGCCCCGCGCATGCGGCGGCGCGCGATCATCAATTCGACCGCCTTCGCAAACCAAATCGTCCAGGTCAGCACCGAAGCGAAGACGAGGCCGATCATCACCGCTTTGACCACGATGTCGGCCGCCAGGAACATGCCCCAGGGCGACAGATCGCGCGGCAGCTTGAGCGCGACCTCGGGCACCGGCGCGGCTGGCGGCGCCGCCAGCGGCGTTGAAGGTGCCGGCGCAGCCGCTTCTGCCGGCGCGGCGACAGGCGTCGTCGGTGCAGCGGCAGGCGCCGGCGTTTGCGCCGAGGCTAAGGCGGGCAGCAACAGGCCGACGGCGATCAGCGCCGCCAACAATGACAGCCTGGAGCAATGAATTCTGGCCGCGCGCAACAACATCGTGACGATCTCTCGGGGGCGGCAGCTATAGCAGCAATGCGAGCCTTGCTGAACTGAAAAGACCCGTGAAACCGTAGATTTGAGCCGTTCCAATCAAGACCCGTTCCGCCGTCGATTCCGCTCAGAAACTTGCCGTCGCCGAAAGACGTATGGTGCGCGCGGCCCCCGGCGAGTTGTTGTTGTTGCCGTCGGCGGACGCCCAATAGCCTTTGTTGAAGATATTCTCGACGTTGAGCTGCGCTTTCCAGGTCTTGTCGATCTTCACGTAAATCGCGCCGTCGAAGCGGACGAATCCGGGTAATTTGACGGTGTCGTCCGACGTGGCGAATGAATTGGAGAAGTAGATGGCGCCGAGGGCGGCGGCCCACATCGGGTCGAATTGATATCTATTCCACCACGAAAATTGGTGCAGCGGTACGAGCTGGATGATGTTGCCGGCGACAATCGTCGCCGAGGTGTCGCTCGTTACGCGCGCGTCGGTGTTGGCGTAGCCGAGCTTAGATTGCCACTCTTCAGTGACATGGCCATTGAGCTCGGTTTCAAAGCCGCGAATTCTGTTGCTGCCCGACAAGATGAAAAATCCGGCGTTGTTCGGGTCAGGCAGCGGAACGTTCGTGCGTTTGAGGTCGTACACCGCGGCGGTATAGAGCAGCCGCGGCGTGATGTTCCATTTTACGCCGACTTCCTTGTTCTCGAACTTCTGCGGCTCCAGAATCAAAGTACCGTTGTTCAACGCGCTGAATTGGTCGCCGGAGGCCGGCAGATAAGAGACCATGTAGGCGCCATAGAGCGACAGATTGTCGATCGGCTTCACGATCACGGCGGCTTGCGGCGACACTTTGGTATCGACCCGGGCGCGGTTGATGTTGGTATTCTGGTCCAGCGCCGACAGGTCGAAGCGATCGATGCGGGCGCCGCCGATCAGTTGCAGCCAGCGCGTGATTTCAAGCGTATCGCGCGCATAAGCCGACTCGGTGTACAGGCGATATTTGCTGTTGGAGTCGGCCGTGGTCACGCCATCCGCATTGATTGCCGTGGGGTGATGAACGAAGTTGACGGGTCCGAAAAAAGTCGGATTGAACGGATCATCGGTGATTGTGTTCATGCCGTTGGCAAAAATGCCGGTGTTACGGTAGTCGATGCCGGCCTGGCGGCCGAATTCCGTTCCGAACGCAATCGAGTGAAGCACCGGGCCGGTCGAGGTCTTGTAGAAGAAGTCGGTCTGGTCGATGAGGTTCTGGCGATTGGTCCAATGCTGGTAAGCCGCCAGATTGAACGAGGTCTGGGTTGGATTGACTGCGCCCGCCAGCGTGCCGTTACCCGGTATTATGGCGCAAACGCCACAGGAATTTCCTTGGGCCTAGGGCCTCGGCTATTATGTTCCCGGCATGAACGACCCCAAACGCCTCGATGACCTCCTAAAGGACCCCGCTGCCAACTGGCGCGAGATTGGGGAGGCCATCGGGCAGATAGAGCCGGACCATGCCCCACGCCGTCATCAAGACCCATCAAGCAAAGCTGACCCTGCTTCAACTTCCACGCCGAACTCGGCGGGAAGATAACTCGACAACAAGACTGAAGCCGACCGGCTCCGGGCGGCGATGGAGCACGTCGAGGCCGTCATCAAGATACTGGACCCGGCCCACAACCTGCGGCGCATATCCATCCGCCGGCGCAAACCGAACGATTGGTTCAAACGCGGCACGATATGGCGGGCTGTGCTGGACGCCATGCGGCTCGCCCGTAAGCCCGTAACGGTGTCTGAGATCGCCCAAGCCATGATCGCTGCCAAGAGGATCAAGGACGCACCCCGGTCGGCGGTTGAGAACCTAGAGGGGTCTGTTCGGGCGGCTTTGAAATATCGCGACGGGTCCACTGTCGTCACCGTCGGCGAGGGGATGCCGGTTAAGTGGGAATTACGTCAATGATCGTGGTCGAAGGGTATAGATCGAATACGTAAAACCTTCAGAGCGCGCAGTAATAAAAAGGCACCGTGTCGGTAATTAATTTCATCACGTCGAAATCGCAAATGCTGACTAGCAACATGTTTGAAGTAGAAAACGTTCTTGCATCAAAAACTCGCGTTGTTGAATACCTCTCCAAGTCAGTAAAGTTGCGAGTGGCGAACCATTGCAAAACGTTTGCCAAAACGTAGTGCGTCAAGGCAAACAAAATGATCCACAAATACAGGGCTTCTTTAGACCCCGGGGGCCAAGAGGCGACTAGTTTTCCAAGCACCCAATGCCCCCGCTATTCCCCCGATTACTGCCGCGCCGAACTGCGCAATCTCGCTATAATTCCAGCCGCCGAAATAGGATACACCGCCGCCGAACGCTACAGCGGCCAGCGCACAGCCCACGATTGATTTGAAGAAGAAGGTTCTGCTCGAAAAATTACTTGCGGTTTGCATTGAAGAGCCTCGATCATCAACTGATCTACCACTCCCCAAAATCGCCAGTTTTTTTTCTTGATAGCTCACTATACTGTGTGGGCGTTAACGTGAAGTAACTTAAATGAGTTCCTATTTGGTGGAATGACATTCCCGTTTACCTCGTCCAAATCTTTGCGCTGAGGCTGCCCCATAACACTATTCTCTCCATGGTTGTGCGGATTTCAAGGCCTAAAACGGCAAAATCTGGGTATCTTTGAGGTTGCGAACAAAACGTGTTTGGCAACTATTTCTCTTTGCGTTGCCAGTATCCGCTGAAATCACACTGACGGCTTCCGCTTCATCGCCAGCCCAGCTACGCGGGTGACCTGTGCGCCGTTATCGGCGCGGCGGTTATCCTCGCGCCATGATGCCTCTTGCGCGTAGCGGAGCAAATACTGACCGGCGATATGGTGATGATGACCAATCTCGGCGCGGCGCATACGGCTGAAAAATTCCTCGGCCCAATTCGTGCAAGCGCCGTCCTTTGAATACGCTTCCTCGTGATTGATGCGCTTCATCTCAAAGCGGGTCATGTAGTTCGTTCCAGTTCGGGCTTCGTCGGCGTTGACGATGGTGCCGTTAGCGATGCGTGAATGTGATGAAATACAGCGCTTACTTTCCGACTCTGAACACGGCTGGCACACGAATTGCCGCCTCGCTCACGGATGATGATGACCGCCTTGCGCTTGCCGGACTGATTGACCGCACAAGCGGCAATCGCCGCGATTCTCGACCAGATTTGCGGGTTTAACGTAGCCGCCGAAATAACCCAAATCGACCTCCACAATCTTAGCCTTCGCCGCCGATCACGCGGCCCTTCAATTCTACGGCCATTGCTTCGCGCAGCTTGTGCAGCAACACGAAAGCGCACTTGTAGGAGACGTTCAGATCGCGGGACATCGCCAGCGCCGACTTGCCTTTGACCTCGTTCAGAAGATCGCGATAGCCGCAAAATAGCAGCGCAGCGGCAGCTTGTGAGTAGGCAAACAGCGTTCCCGACGTAATGGTGAAATCCTTGACGCAAGCGCGGCAGCGGAAACTAGGTGCACCCTTGAGCGGCGGCAGTCATCAGCATCAATGCCGCCACAATGCGGCAAACCGGCTCGCCGTTCGTCTCTGGCCAGCGGACGCGGCGGAAGGCTATCTCAGCTCCGCATCCTTCATCGTGAAAATGCTGGCGAGGGAAAGGGACTTGGCAGCGCGGGAAAGCAGGAAGTGTTGGGCCATTGGCTATCTCTCTATTTATGAGAATATCATATCTGATATCTTATGGCCTGTCAACTCGAAATATCACTTGTGATATTCCTCAGATATGATATGTTCCCAGCGCATGGCCATTAAATCCGAGGCTGAATGGGCTGCCCGCGCCAGTATGTTCCTGAAGCACAAGCTTCAGGAAACCGAGGTGACCTATGAGGAGTTGGCGCGGCGGCTAAAGAAGCACGGGCTTAAGGAAAGCCGGGCCTCGATTGCGAACAAGCTTAAACGGGGCACTTTCCCGGCGACGTTCTTTCTGGCCTGCATTGCCGCCTTGGAATTGGATGGTGTGGCGCTAGAGGAATTATAAAATCTCTTGAACTTGAATAGCCAAGTGTGGTTGGGCGTTCTCAGATGAAATAATGGTCCTTACAATATACTCACCCGCTATCGGCGCTTGGATTAATGACCACACATACCCCGATTGTTGGTCATAGCCAGAACTCCCCATCGTTACGCCGCCAAATCGCGGTCCAGAATAGAAATCCCGTTGGTATAAGGCCTGCGTCCTTGTGAGCGAATATCGTCCTTCTTCACTCCAACGAGCAATCCGTTCGGGGGCGATTTTGTCTCAAGCTTGAGGATCAATTGTTTCGTAAATGTACCGTCCGCGTTTTTTACTAGTGGTAATTCGCCAACAACGGAAACCGTGGGGACACTATTTTGGATAATGTAATTGTTGCCGATCTGTCCCTGCGTGACTATCCCGGTGTTACCAATTACTGGTCCCATCGTGTTTTGTGCCATAGCGGCCTCCGCCAGCAACAAAAACAGTGCTGAAAAAATACGTTTCATCGTCGGGTATTATCGCCCTTTTGATCCTGTGTCGAACCGTTCTTCTTTATTCCGCCGATAAAATTGCCACCAGCATTTGGCTCTGTGATGCCCGGAGTGTGTCAGCAAATTCAACGAACCTCGTGTAGCCCCCATACTAAGCCGGCAGCAGCTATGGCTGCGCATACAGCGCCCACAATCATTTGCGTACTCGGGAGTAATCCTCAGACGTTTGCGACCAAATCACGCCCATGCTCCAAAGAGAGCCGATGCCCAAAACAAGGTCCGAACGACCTGAAGCTTATATTCTCCAACGCTAGCACGGCAGCACCAAGACCGGCAGCGATGGCCGAAAAAGTCCCGATGACGAGCAATACAAATTCAGGCAAATGCATACCAGATTTCTCCCATAAATCCTCGCGGCGGCCAATATGGCCGCACGAGCGAAATCATGGTGAATCCCCAAGGCATAGCCGGGACTAATTCAGTCCCTAGGCCAAGGCTTGTGGCGTTTGCGCCATAATACCGCCGTTACCCGGATAGACGTTCTGATAAAATTTCTGGTAGTCGGCGAAGATCGCCGAATTCTTCGCCGTCAATCCGTTGCCGAAATCATGCTCGATGACCGCCATCAAGGTGTTCACGTTGGCGCGCGCGACATTGTAGTTCGGGCTGCCGAAGAACGTGCTCAGATCTCCATTCGGCGCGAACGGCGTGGCCGGATTGAACCGGGTCGATGACGGCGCCACTGCGCTCAGTCCCTGTGAAGGATTGCCGCGATCGGCCGTGCGTTCATCGTGATAATATTCGTAGGAGAGCTTGACCTTGGTGCTGTCGTCCGTTTTCAAGGTCATCGTCGGATTGACGCCGTAGCGCTCGAGCTGGCCGTAATCGCGGAACGTGTCGCTTTTCTCGTAGAACATGTTCAGGCGCGCCGCGACGTTCTGATTGATGGCCTGACCGGCGTCGACCGAAACCCGCTTGTCCCAGAAGGATCCGGTCTGCGCCGTCACGTCGTAGACCCGCGTGCCGTCGGCCTCCTTGAGCGTGCGGTTGACCAGGCCGCCGCCGGAACCGCGCCCGAAGGTCAGCGCGCTCGGCCCCTTCAGCACTTCGACGCTTTGCGCGTTGTAGAAGTCGCGGAAATATTGAACGTCGTCACGAAAGTCGTTGACGAAGAAGTTCGCGCTTGAATCGACGCCGCGGATGACCAGTTCGTCGCGGTTGCCCTCGCCCTGATGCACGGCCACGCCAGGAACGTAACGCGTGAAGTCGGTGAAGTTCTGGAAGCCTGCGTCCTTGATGAAGTCCTTGGTCACGACCGAGAGCGACTGCGGAATATTGATCACCGGCGTATTGCTCTTGGTCGCGACCGACGTGCTGTTGGCGACATAGCCGTCGGTGCCGCCGGAGATGCCTTGCACGTCGATCGGCGAAAGCGTGACGGCCTGCGCGTTGGCGTCGAGACCTTGATCGCCCTGCACCGGCTTGGCCTGTGCCGGCGTTTCCTGGGCAGCGGCCGGCGCCGATCCAAATCCCGACACCGCGATGAGAACTGTCGTGGCCAGCAAAATTCGAACGCGCTGGCGTGCTTGCCGCGTACCCATAGCCCCACCCCTTTACGGGGCGTTTGCCGCTGTGCGCTCGTCACTGTGACGATCGGCGCCGCCCCTTATGGATGCGCTGTACGGGTTTACAAAAAGTCTTTCAATATCAATGATTTATATAAGTTCCAATGTATAATTAGAAGTATTCGAGACTCCGGATTAGCGCGCGAAGATCGCTGGGTTTTTGGCGGTGTGTCGGCAAAGCCGGTCGGACAAAAAAAGTTTTGGTTTTCACCGGCGCTTGCGCGATTGGACCATGGACCGCGCGCGTGCAATCGTCACGCCGCGCCGGGATTCTCCGGCACCGCAATCAAGGACATCTTATGCCGTTCACAATGACTCAGAGTTCGCTACCGGTCTTCGAGATCGGGCTCAATGCGCTGTCGGCCGTGCTCGACAAGGCCGCGGCCTTTGCCGCCGCCAAGAAGGTCGATCCCGCGGTGCTGCTCGGCTGGCGGCTGGCGCCGGACATGTTCGCGCTCGCCCGCCAGGTACAGACCGCTTGCGATCAGGCCAAGAATGGTTCGGCGCGGCTGGCCGGCATCGAGCCGCCGAAATTCGAGGACAACGAAACCAGCCTCGATCAACTAAAAGAACGCATCGCCAAGACCATGGCTTTTCTCAAGACGCTCGACGGCAAGGCGATCGACGCCTCAGCCGACAAGGAGATCACCTTTCCGCTCGGGCCCAACAAGGGCCAGATGAAAGGCGGCGACTACCTCAATCATTTTGTGCTGCCGAACTTCTATTTCCATCTCACCGCCGCCTACATCATCGTCCGCCATTGCGGCGTGGAAATCGGCAAGCGCGATTTCCTCGGCGCCATTCCGCTCAAGCGCATCTGACGATCGGGTTTCAGTAAGATCGCGCACCAATGAAAACCGCCCCGCCGGTATCCCGGCGAGGCGGTTTTGCTGTTCCCCAAAATAGCGAAGTCTGGTCTCGTGTCGAAAGGGAGACCCGTTAGTCGTACGCTTGCTCGCTCTGGTAACTGCTGTGCTGGAACAGACCGCGTTGCGAGCCGCATCCGCAAGGGCGAGCCTCGCGCCGTTCAAGCTCGTGGCGCACCCAGCCTTGCGCGTAGCGATTGACGACCTCGTGGTGATACTCCTCGTGCAGCCGGTTGATGGTGTTGACCCGGTGCAGCAGCAGGTCCTTGACGATGGTGTTGGTGCGATGGACCACGATCTCGCGGTTGATGACCGGACGCACGTGGACGATCACGCGATTTTCCTGGACCAGCCTGGTCTCGCCGCGCACCACCTGGGTGTGATCCACGTAGCGCTCGTGGGACCGCACGACCGGCGCCTCGCGAACATAGCGGCGCGTGGTGTATTCGGAATCCGGGCGATGACAGTTGCAGGCGGCATCCCAATGATAGCCGCCCGCCAGAGCCGGTTGCGGTGTGATGCTCGCCAGCCCGAGGACGAACAAGGCACCGTAGAACGCCTTGACCATTTGTTTCATTTTAACGCCCCGTTAACCATATAAGTTATGCAGCTGTCAGCATTTTTTCCCCTCTCGGCGCTATTTGTAAAGCACTAAATTTTGGGTTGTATGACCCACAATAAATTGACCCCGGAGGCTCCCTCCGGGGTCAAAAATACCAGATGTGGTAGGCGAAAAAGCTGTGTCTATTTGAGACGCTTTGCCGCCTCCCGCACCAGGCTCAAATCGGCGTATTTCTTGATGTCGATCGGCTTTTTCACGAAGCCCAAATCGCGCGTGGTGTCGATGTTGTGCTGGAGCGCGTCGAGGTTCGGCAGCAGATTGGGATCGCGGTAGGTGTCGGCCTTGGTGAACAGCCAGCCGAAGCGCTCGGGCGGCGCCTTGGTGATCTTGGACGCGATCTGGGCGACTTCGGCGTGGTTCTTGGGATCGAGATACCAGTGCACCACACGCATCAGATCCTCCATGTAGTCGACCATGGCGGCGCGATGGGCGTCGATAAATGATTTACGGGACGCGAACACGATCATCTGCGTCGGACCCATCGCATCCTTCAAATCGAACAGAACCTTGCCTTCTTCGCGCAATTTCGGATTGAGCGCGAAGGGCAGCACCGCCGGAATGAGGTCCGCCTTCTTCTCCAGCAGCATGGCCGGCATCGCCGGCAGCGGGCCTTCCAGCAGGGTGTAGTCGCGCTTGTCCTCCAGCCCGTGCTTCTTCAGCATGGCGCGGGCCGCCACGTCGACGGCGCTGCCGCCGCCGTTGGTGCCGATGATCTTGCCCTTAAGGTCCTCGACCTTGTTGATGCCGCTGTCCTTGCGCACGTAATATTGCTGGCTGAAATAGCCCGGCACGCCGTCCTGGAATTCGTCGCTGATGACGCGCAGATCATCGAGCCCGGCGTTGTCGATGGCGATGGCGAGCGAGGAATAGGCGAGGCTGGCGACTTCCAATTCGTTATTGGCGATCGCGGTGATCATCTGCGGCGTGCCTTGATAGCGGACCGCTTCGAGCGTGTAGGACTTGCCCATGTGGGTGAGCAGGTCCTTCTTTTCCAGGACGATCGAGCCCCAGTTGGCGAGCGGCGCCACCCACGACATACGGATCTTGACCGGCTCCGCACTGCTGGCGGTGCCGGCTAGGCCAAGCACGCACAGGCCGGCCAGCAGAAATTTCGATAGGCGCATGGTGTCCTCCCAGTTTCGCCGGGCCTGCACTTGAGATTGGCAAGCTTCACGTAGCGATCGGTGAGATTGTCGGGGGTCCAACCGATTTTGGCAAGCCTCGGCCGTGCGGCGTTTTACCCGCCAAGCTGGTAGTCTTGCGCCGGCCCCTGTTCGCGATAGGCCCAAAGAACGTCGCGCGGCAGCGAAACGGCGGCGTCGGCGCCGACTTCATGGCGCGCCGCGGTGCCGAGTTCGAGCACTTCAAGTCTATGGCCGGCCAGATCGATATCGTAGATGGTCTGCGTGCCCTGGTAGCGGCGGTCGAGCACGCGGGCGCGAAATCCGTTGGCGGCATTCTGCGCTCCCAGCGCGATATTTTCGGGCCGCAAGGCGATGCGCACCTTATCGCCGGCCGCGAGGCCGTGCAGGAGCCTCGCCTCGACGCGATGGCCGCCTCCGATGTCGACCATGCCGAATGTGCCGTTGCGATCGAGTAGGGTCCCGGCGATCTCGTTGGTGGCGCCGGTGAAGTTGGCGACGAACAGCTCGGCCGGCCGGTTGTAGATTTCGTCCGGCGTGCCCATCTGCAAAAGCTTGCCGTCGCGGATCACCCCGATGCGGTCGCCCAGCACGACCGCCTCGGCCTGATCGTGGGTGACATAGAGCGCGGTCATTCCGGCCTGCTTGAGAATGCGCCGCAGATCGTCGCGCAGCCGCAGGCGCAGCTTGGCGTCGAGATTGGACAGCGGCTCGTCGAGCAGCAAAAGCTGCGGCCGGTAGACGATGCTGCGCGCCAGCGCCACGCGCTGCATCTGGCCACCAGACAGCGCGACCACCGGCCGGTCGGCATATTCGGATAGGCCCACCAGTTCCAGCGTCTCAGCCACCCTGCGGCCGGCGTCGGCGCGTGCGATTTTGCGGTGTTTGAGCGGATAAATCACGTTCTGCCGCACCGTCATGTGCGGCCAGACCGCATAGGATTGGAATACCATGCCGATGTCGCGCAGGCGCGGCGGCAGCAGGATGCCGTGCGCGGGCGACGACACCACGCGGCCGGCGATGCTGATGGTGCCCGCGGTCGGGTGTTCGAGGCCGGCGACGCAGCGCAAGGTCGTGGTCTTGCCGCAGCCCGAGGGCCCGAGCAGAACCACGATCTCGCCGGCCGGCACGGCGAAACTCACGCCGTCGATCGCCGGCCGGCCGACCGAGAACTGCTTGCGCAGGTCATTGACGTCGAGCGTCGCCGTCATGGCATCATGTCCGTGCCCTGGTCACTGACGATAGTTGTAGTCCTTGTTCCAGTCCTCGACCCACTCTTTGTGCAGCTTGACGTAGTCTTCCATCTTCGGCAGCCAGACTTTGACCACCTTGGGGTCGAAGCCCTCGGGATAGAACGGCGCCACCTTGAGCGAGGTGAGGTTGCCGAGCTCCTTGATCATGAAGGTCTGACCTTCCTTCGACAGGCACCAGTTCAGGAACAGCTTCGCGGCGTTCGGATGCGCCGCCGTCTTCGGGATGCCGGACGCGTAAGGATTCACTGGCGCGCCTTCGGGCGCGAAGAAAATCTTGATTGGCGCTCCGTCCTTCTGTTTCGGATAGATCGCGTTGTAGAGCAGGGGCCCCATCGCCGTTTCGCCACGCACCATCGAATCCGACATTGGTGCGCCGGACGGGTAGAGAGTGGGATGCGTCGCTGCCTGCTTTTTCCAATAATCCGCGCCGAGTACCTGCCGCTCGAACATAATGCGGGTCCAGGTGGTGCCGCCGGAAGACGCGATCACCTGCGAGGTCATCTTGTCGTATTCCGGCTTGGTCAAATCCATCCAGCTTTTCGGCGGATTTTTCACGAGTTCGGTATTGTAGGCGATCGACCAGACCAGCGTGGCGCGCGGCCAAAGCTTGGGCGAGATCTGCGCGTCCGGATTGTAGTCGGCCGCGTTAGGCGGCGCGTAATCCTGGAACATGTCGACCAGCGGGGTCATCAGGGCGCGGTCGGAGTGATCGATCACGTCGGCGGCGAGCTTGCCGGCGGCGGCCTCGGTCTTCACGCGGGTGATGAGCTGTCCGCCCGGCGCGCGCACCATCTCCACCTTGATCTCGGGGTAGCGCTTGTTGAATGCGTTGATGACCTGCTGTTCGACCTCGGCGAAATTCGCCGTGTAGTAGACCAGCTTGCCCTCCTTCTTCGCCGCCGCGATCAGCTCGACTGAGCCGAATTCGGCAGCTTGCTGCGCCAGCGACCGCACGCTTGGCATCGCAAGCGCCACGCCGGTTGCGCCGGCGAGTTTCAAAAAGTTTCTTCGTTTCATCACGTCCTCCCTATGTTGTCTTTTATCCGGTGCGTGCAACGCTGCCTTGCGCCGCGCCGCGCGTCAGCCAATTTGCGCCGCCGATCAACACGCCAAGCAACGCCATTTGTACCAGACTGAACGCAGCGGTCTTTCCGAGATTGCCGCCTTCATAGTAGTCGAGCAGCAGCACCGACATCACCATGGTGTTGCTGGTATAGAGAAACAGCGACGAGCCAAGCTCGCGGATCGCCAGCACGAACAGCAAGGTCATCGCGGCGATCACGCCCGGGCTCGCCAGCGGCAGCACGATGGTGCGGATGGTGCCAAGCATGCCCTTGCCGCACACCCAGGCCGCCTCTTCCAGTTCGCGATGGATTTGCAGGAACGAGGTGGACAGCGACTTCACCGTGTCCGGCATGAAGCGGGCGATAAAGGCGAGCGCGAGGATCCAGATGGTGCCGTACAGGCCCCCCGGAATGCCGATCCAGGCCCACAGATAGGCCACGCCGATCACCAGGCCCGGAATGGCGACCGGCAAGGTCGACAGCAGGTCGATCGAGCGCCTGCCCGGCACGTGCGAGCGGTGAATCGTGTAGCCGATGGCAAAGGCAAGCACGCCGCCGGCGAGCGCGGTGATGACGCCGACCTCGACCGCGTTGTAGATCGAATTGAGCGTGAGCGGATTGTCGAAGATGCTGTGGAAGTGAAACAGCGAGTATTGCTTCATATCGAACAGGCTGGCGACATCGCGGATGAACATGAACTTTCGAAACGCCGCCACGATCAAGGCCAGCACCGGCAGCAAGGCGACGACGATCAGGTAGACGATGCTCAAGCCAAAGGTGAGCCAGCGCCACGGCCCGAGATCGAGGTTGCGCGGCCGATAGGCTTTGCCGGCGACCGTGGTGTAGCTACGCCCGCTCAAGACCTTCTGCTGGACGAAAACGAGCAATCCCGTCACCGCCATCAGAATGATCGCAACCGCCGCCGCGGTGTTGTAGAGCGGCGGCGACCAGTTGGTCAGCTTGAAGATGTAGGTGGTGAGCACGTCGATATTGGTCGGCGCGCCGAGCACCGCCGGAATACCGTAGATGCCGAGCATGACGATAAACGACAGCAGCATGCCGGAGATGATCGCCGGCATGATCAGCGGAAACGTCACCGTGAATAGCGTCGCAAAGGCGCTGGCGCCGGAAATCTCGGCGGCTTCTTCGAGGCTCGGGTCCATGTTGCGCAGCGCCGAGGCGGTGAACATGTAGACGTAGGGCGCGTAATAAATGCCGAACACGGCGACCAAACCGGTCAGCGAATAAAAATCGACGTGCCAATTGAGGCCCGCCCACTTGAACATGGTGTTGATCAGGCCGGTCCTGGGCGAGCCAAGAATTGACCAGGCGACACCGGCGACCAAAGGCGGGGTGAACAGCGGCAGGATGCTGACTGCCGCGATCAGCCGCTTGAACGGCGTGTTGGTGCGCACCACGATCCAGGAAAACGTCAGCCCGATCGCCACTGCGACTGCGGTGCCGCCGGCGCAGGTTACCATCGTGTTGAACAGCGCCCCGGCGACGTTCGGGTTGATCAGCACGGTGATGAAGTTCGCGACCGAGAGATGGCGCAGGCTGAAGCCTTCGACTACCGGGTTGGTGTCGGTGAGCGCGCCGAGCAGCAGGGTCAGGACCGGATAGACGACCAGAAAGGTCAGGATCGCCAGCAGGAACACGACCCAGGCTGCCGACAGGACCCCGCGGCGGCGATCCGCACGCGCATCCTGCACCGCGCCTTGCAGCGGCGTTGCCAGCTCGGTCAAAAGCGTTCCCCTTAGGCCGCGATGCGTTCGTTTTTTAGCCTTGGGCGTTATCCCACACCATCGGCGGGCGGTCTGCAATAACTTCAATCACGCCGTGGTCGGCTCGTTGGCTTCCTGGTGCCAGATCAGGAGCCTGCGGCGGATCAGCGCCATGGCCTTGACTAGGCAATATCCCACCACCGCGATCTCGACGATGCCGGCAAACACGCCGGTCGAATTGGCAAAGCGCGAGGCGGTCATCATGGCGCCGCCCAGGCCGTAGCCGCCCATCAGCATCTCGGCCACCACGGCCACGATCAACGACAGCGGCAGCGCGACCTGAAGGCCGGTCATGATCTGCGGCAGCGCCGCCGGCAGGACGATCTGGGTCAGAAGCTCGCGGTTGTTCGCCCCCATGTTGCGCGCCGACCAGATCAATTCGCGTTCGACGCCCTGGATGGCGATGACGGTGGCGGCGATCACCGGAAAGATGGCGTCGATGACGATAATGGTGATCTTGGAGACGTCGTAGACCCCGAGCCACAGGATCACCACCGGCAGGAAGGCGATCTTGGGCATCGGGAAACCGACCGAAATGATCGGATCGAAAAACCAGTTGGCGATCACGCTGCGCGACATGGCCATGCCGATGATGACGCCGAATACCGCGCAGATCGCAAAGGCGGCGAGCGCGCGGTAAAGCGTCAGCGCGGTGTTGATCCACAGATCGCCTGAGGCGCCGTCGCTCCAGATGCGCTCGATCACGTCGCTCAGCGCCGGCAATTGGAAATGCGTGAACAAGCCGCTGCGCGCGAGAATCTCCCACGCCGCCAACAGCAGCAAAATCGAGAAGACGCGCGAGAAGCCCCAGAACAGCAAATAGACGAATCGGCCAGCTTTCTCGGGCCAGCCGTCCGGCGATTTACTCATCGTTTGGGCTACTCGCGCCATGCCAGCGTCCGTCTGGTGATGATGAGATAAATCCGGTCGGCGGCGAAGCCCAGGAACGCCACGGTCAGCACCACCGCGTACATCGCATCGTAATTGCCGTTGGCGCCGAGATAGCCGATCAGGTAGCCGAAGCCCTTCTGCGCCACGATCAATTCCGACGACACCAGGAGGATGAAGGACAGCGCCAGCGCGGTGCGGATGCCGTTGAGCAGTTCGGGCATGGCGCTCGGCACCACCACGTCCCACAGCATGCGCATCCGGCCGGCGCCCATGCTGCGCGCCGACCAGACCAGCGCTTGCTCGCTCGATCGCGCGCCGTTGAACGCGCCGATGGTGACCGGCAGCATGCATCCGAGAAAGATCAGCAGAATTTTGGAGCTGTCGCCGTAACCGAGCCAGATCACCGTCACCGGGATCAGCGCCGATTTCGGCAGGGGATAAAATATTTCAACCAGCGGCGAGAGCAGAACGTTCACCGGCTTCCACCAGGCCATGACGATACCGAGGACGCCGCCGACCAAAATCGCCAGCGCCAGCCCGGCGCCGGCGCGGAACAGCGACGACAGGCCGTTGGTGATCAGTTCGCCGTCTTTGATCATATCGATCCCGGACGCGATCACCGCCGACAGCGGCGGCAGCGCGGTCGTCGAGACCAGCTCGAGCCGCGCCGCCAGTTCCCAGGCGATGGCGAGCAAGACGAGCGGCAGATAGCGGATGAAATGCTTCATGGCGCGCGCTTGCCCTGAGCCTTGATGGCTTCCACTTTCACCAGATTCCACAGCTCGTCGACTTTCTCGACGAAGGCCGGCGACTTGTGGATATTGGGATCGTTCTTGTCGAATTTTGTGTCGACGATGGTCTTGATGTGGCCAGGCCGCGCCGACATCACCGCCACCCGGTCGGCAAGATAGACCGCCTCCTGCACGTCATGGGTGACGAAGATCACCGTCTTCGGCGTGCGCTGCCAGATGCGCAGCAATTCGCTTTGCATCAACTCGCGCGTTTGCGCGTCGAGCGCGCCGAACGGCTCGTCCATCAGCAAAATTTTCGGGTCGAAAGCGAGCGTGCGCGCGATCGCGGTGCGTTGTCTCATGCCGCCGGAGAGCTGCGAGGGATAGCTGTCCTCGAAACCGGTAAGGCCGACCAGCTCGATGAAATCTTGCGCGCGTTTTTCTCGTTCGTCTTTCGGCATGCGCTGCCGCTCGAGTCCATACAGGATGTTGCCGCGCACGGTCTTCCACGGGAATAGCGCAAAATGCTGGAATACGATGCCGCGGTCGGGGCCGGGCCCTGCGACCCTATGCCCATCGACCGAGATGGTGCCGGTTTCGACAGGGAGAAAACCGCCGATCAGGTAGAGGAGCGTCGACTTGCCGCAGCCGGACGGCCCGAGCAAGGCAACGAATTCGCGGTTCGCCACCGCGAGCGACACCTGGTCGAGCGCCAGTACCTCGCGTCCGTGTTGCGGGCGATACATATGGCTGGCGCCGTCGACGACGATTTGCGCGGGACCGGTCATGGCGATTGAAGCGTCCCCAATGGCCGCCGCCCGGTCAAGCGCCGAGGTTGCTGGCCGGACTGCCGCCATGCCGTATAATGCGGGGCCGCCAACGATAAATCCGCAAAGAGGAAACGTTCCTGTGCCCAATACGCTTAAAGAAGCCGGCGACGAGCTCGCGCTCGCCAACCGCATCGTCGCCCATGAGGGCGTTATCGACGCATTCGGCCATGTCAGCATGCGGCATCCCGACGATCCCAAGCGCTATCTGCTGTCGCGCTCGCGCGCGCCCGAACTGGTGACGCCGGACGACTTCATCGAATACCACCTCGACTCGCAGCCGCTGAGCGACCCGGGCGTCGGGCAATATTCCGAGCGGGTGATTCACGGTGAAATCTACAAGGCGCGGCCAGACGTCAACTCCGTCTGCCACCATCATTGCCCGGCCTTCATGCCGTTGCTCGCGACCGGCACCGACTACGTGC
This sequence comes from uncultured Alphaproteobacteria bacterium, assembly GCA_963703875.1. Lineage (GTDB taxonomy): Bacteria > Pseudomonadota > Alphaproteobacteria > Rhizobiales > Xanthobacteraceae > Pseudolabrys. The sequence goes on along the minus strand of CAVPFZ010000030.1, from coordinate 173,148 downwards.
CGATCTTTCACCTCGGCGCGGTCGGCGGCATCAAGCCGCCGTTCTGGGACCAGCATGACGAGTTCGGCGACACCAATATGCTGGTGGTCAAGCCGGAGGAGGGCGCTTCACTCGCCCGCGCGCTGGGCGCCGGCTGGATGGTGCTGATGCGCCGCCACGGCGTCACCGTCGCCGGCATCAGTGTGAAGGATTGCGTTTTCCGCTGCGTGTTTTCGGCGCGCAACGCCGAGTATCAGGTGCGCGCGCTGGCGATCGGCAGCAACATCGCCTCGCTGACGCCGGGCGAAGCCGAACTGGCCGGTCAGATCAGCCGCAAGACCACCGGCCTGATGCGCTCATGGGAATACTGGTCGATGCGGGTGGCCAAAGCCGGCGGTTTGGCGGGCGGCCCGCCGAACGCCAGGCAGGCACTAAAACCAAAGGCAAAACCGGGCAAAGGCACAAGCGGGCGCCGCCGCTGAAAACTTTAGTCTTCCCCCGCGGGCGGCTCCCGGTGTTGAATGCTGCCCACTAAAGGGGGCAGTCGTCGAACGATAGAAAATAATGAGGAGGAACAGCATGCAGACCTTCAAGAACATCGTCGCCGCGCTCGGCCTCGTCGTGCCGCTGGCGCTGGCGAGCCATCCGGCATCCGCCGAAGACACGCTCAAGCTGGCGATCGGCCAGATCAATAATTGGGAAAATCAGGCTCCGACGCTCGGCCAAGACGCCGGCATCTTCAAGAAACACGGACTGGTGCTGGAGAATGTCGGCACCTCCGGCGCCGGCGAAACCATGCAGCCTATCATTTCCGGCAGTGCCGATATCGGCGCCGGCGTCGGCGCCGCCGGCGTCATGCGCGCGTTCTCAAAGGGTGCGCCGGTGCGCATTCTCGCGCCTGCCTTTACCGGCACCGGCGATCTTTATTGGTACATCAAGGCGGATTCCAAGCTTAAGAGCCTCAAGGACCTCACGCCCGACAACACCATCGCCTATTCGACCAACGGCTCGAGCTCGAACAACATCGTGGTCGCTTTCGTCAGCGAACTTGGCGCCAAGGGCAAGCCGACCGCCACCGGCGGCCCTGCCGCGACGCTGACCGCGGTGATGTCGGGCCAGGTCGATGTCGGCTGGGCGGCGCCGCCTTTCGAACTCAAGGAACTCAAAGAAGGCAAGATCCGCATTATCGCGCATGGCAGCGATGTGCCGTCGCTGCGCGGACAGACCGTGCGCGTCCTGATCGTCAACGCTAACTCGCTCAAGACCAAGCACGACGCCATCATGCGTTTCATGGCGGCCTACCGCGAGGCGGTGGACTGGATGTATTCCGACCCGAAGGCGGTCGAGATGTATTCGGCCAAGATGAAACTGCCGATCGCAATGCTGAAACAATCGATGGCCAAGTTCCAGCCGAAAGAGGCGCTGCAAACCGACAAGATGGCGGATCTCGACGGCATCATCCGCGACGCGGTGAAACTTAAATTTCTCGACAAGCCGCTGACCAAGGAACAGATCGCGGAACTTATACAGATTCCGCCGCGCAAGTAGTCGGCGCGCATCAAACGGAAAACGGGCCGCTGCCTGGCAGCGGCCCGTTCTGATGTCCGTCCGAGGTGAGCGGACGTCCTAGTACTTCTTAGCCGGCTTCTTTGCGGGCTTCTTGGCAGGCTTCTTGCCGTACTCATCGTGATGCATCTTCTTGCCGTACTTCTTGTGATGCATCTTGTAATGCATCTTATGCGGCGGGCAGGCCTTCCACGACACCACCTTGGCGCCGTCCTTAATCGCGTAACATGCGTTGGCGTAAGTGAACTTCCAACCACCCCGCTCACCGCAGACCGGCTTATAGGGTTCCCAGCAAACCGGCCCCGGCGGCGGAGCCGCTTCCTTCATCTTGTGTTTGTATTTCGCTTCGCTGACCCCGCCGGATCCAATCAGGAAAGCGGCGGCGGTGGCGGCGAGCACTGCTGCGTATCCGAGATTCTTAATCTTCATTTTTTCCTCCTCCCAATAAAAATTTACACTGCATAGTAGAAGGTAACATGCTGCTATTACAAGAAATTTGCGTGCACGGTGCTCACGCTCAACCTGAACGAGCGTTCATCTTGTGGCTGATTAGGGTTGATTTTTTGCAGCGGCGCTGATGGCATCGAGCATGGCGGCGCGGCCGGAATTGAGCGTCGCGCGTACTTTACCGTCTTTGCCGATTGCGCCCATGTCGCGTTGGTCCTTGACGGTGGCTTCGACCATGCGGGGATCGAGCCCGAGTTCGCGCAGGGTCGCGGCGGATTCTTCCATCTCGGCGGCGCGGCGCTCGCCGTGGGTGGCCATGCGCTCCAGGTTGTATTCGGCGATCTGGTCCAATCGAGCGAGGGGTAATTGTTCTTCATCGATACCGTCACCTCGTCCAGCACGCCGGCACGGCTGGCGGCGAGGAAGCATTCCAGCGTCAGCGCCTCCATGCCCTTGATCATTACGCTGCGGATCATCTTGATGGCGGCGGCCTGGCCGGTATTGGCGCCGACCACGGTCAATTTCATCTCGAGTTCTTCGAGCAGCGGCGAAATCGCCTCCGCGTGGGGGCCGGAAATCAACAGCGGCGTCTTGTGGCGCGCCGGGTGGATCGGCGCGATCACCGCCACGTCGACGTAACGCGCGGTTTCGCCCAGAAGCCTCGCGGTTTCCTGCTTGCGCCTGGGCGAGACCGAATTGATGTCGAGATAATAGGGCGCGCCCTTGAGATGCGGCGCGACCGAGCGCGCGGCCTCGACGCTCGAGGCCGCGGTCACCGCCGAAATGATCATGTCGGTCTCGGCGGCCGCCTCGGCGGCGGACTTCGCCAGCCGCACGCCGATGCTCTCGCCCGCGGCCTTGAGCTTTTCTCCTTGTGGATCGGGAAACAGAATGTCCCAGGCGGCGATGCGCTCGATGCCGCTTTCGCGCAGGCCGGAGGCGATTGCCTGTCCGGCTTCGCCGAAGCCGATGAAGGAAACGCGCGGTGTATTGCGGCGGTTCAATGGGTTCTCACGAATCCGCCACGCCCTTAACCGGCGGGGTGCCTTTGGTGTGGAACGATTTGATGGTCTGCAGACCCCAAGCCTGGCCCTTCTGACGTTCTGCCTCGGTCCAGCGGATCGGCTTCCAGTCCGGCGCCAGCACCAGCCGCGCGCTGGCGCACGAGACCTCCACGCGGTTGCCGCCCGGCTCATACACATAAAGAAAGAAGGTCTGCTGGATCGCATGCTTATGCGGCCCGGTCTCAATGAACACGCCATTCTCCAGGAACACATCGGCGGCGCGTAGCACATCCTCGCGCGAGTCGAGTGCAAAGGTGACGTGATGCAGGCGTCCCTTGGTGCCGGTGAGATCGCGCGTATAGGCGAAATCGTAGGATTTGTTGGTGGCGGTCATCCACAAGCCGGCCTCGGTGCCGTCGTCGAGCACGATCTGCTCGGTCAGCATGAAGCCGAGATAGTTTTCGAAAAATTCGCGGTTGGCCTTGATGTCGACCGCCAGGCCGTTGAAGTGATCGATGCGGCGCGCGTTGATGCCGCGCGCCGGATAGCGCTGCGCCTGGTTCTTCAGCGCCGGCTTCTGGTCCGCCGGCGGCGCATACCATTCGGTGTCGTAATAAAGCTCGATGTTGTGCCCGTCCGGATCCTTGCACATGAAGCTCTTGCCGTGGCCGAGATCGCCGTCGGTCCAGCCGACGTCGAAGCCTGAACCTTTCAACGCCGCCGCGCGCCGCTCAAGCGCCTGCGGCGAGCGGGTGCGGAACGCCGCATGGCCGAGCCCGGAGGTTTTTGAATCGGTCAGCTTGAGCGAATAGCGCTCGTAATCGTCCCAGCCGCGCAGATAGACGGATGACCCTTTTTCGCCGCTCTGGGTCATGCCCATCACGTCGATGAAAAACTTTCGGCTCTGCTCGAATTTCGGCGTCAACAATTCGACATGACCGAGGTGGGCGATGTCGTGAATGGGTTCGCTCTGCAAGGGCGTCGCTCGCTTGGGTTCGGGTTTACGGGCGCTATAAGGCCACGGCCGATTAAGCCGGTCAAAGGCCAATTGTCGGTGCCGGAAACTCAGGACGCCGGGCGGGCCTTTTGCGCCGGTCGCGCGCCGATGCGGTCCAACAAACCAACAAAACCGGCGCCGACTTTGCGCGACAATTTCACCGCCAGATCATTGATCGGGCAGAACGCGACCGCGCTTAAGATCGCGACCGGGACGGTTGTCGCGCCCACGATCCAGCGCGCCGGCTCGTCGGCGACGCCGAAGCTGCCGAGGTAATGCAGCGCATTCACCGAAAAGGCGTAGACCACCGGTGCCTGCACAAGATAAAGCGGATAAGACATCCAGCCGAGAAAATCGCTCAGCCGGTTCTCGAACAGACTGCGGATCGGTCCGCAGAATGCGACGCCGGCCACCAGCAGCATGGCGACCGCGATATAGACCGCGTTGAACCACGGCGTCAGCGATAAACCCAAAATCATGCCGCAAGCACAGAGCGCCGTGCCATAACGGTTCGCGGACGGCCATGCGTCGAGCCGGGCGAACAGATCGGCGATCAGGATGCCGCCGACGAACAGCGCGAAATAACTTTGCCAGAGCGTCAGCGCCAGAAACAAGCCGACGAACACGATCGCGCGCGCGTGCCAGCCGCGCACGCTGGCCAGAATGATAAAGACCATGAACGAACCGAAGAACTCATACGACATGGTCCAGAGCGGCGGATCGTAGGTCTCGGCGCTCGAATAGGCGAAAAATACTTTGAACAGACCAAAGCCGAACAGGCTTTGCAGCGAGGGCGTGAAGGTCAAATAGGCATCGAGCGGCGCGGGACGCGAGCTCGCCGGTCCGATCGCGCCGGACACCATCAAGGCATAGGCAATCGCGCAGATCGCGAAAATCGGAATCGCCAGCCGCAAATAGCGCCCGGCGGCGATGCGCGTCAGGCCGCGTGCTTCGCCGGTTTCCAGATAACGGATCGACAACGAGAAGCCGGACACCACAAAGAAGATGCACACCGCCAGCGTGCCGTTGAGCAGGAACGCTTTCGACCACAGCACGCGGTCGGCCATGACGCCGTTGGCCGGCAGGCCGTCGATAAAGATGTGATAGATGAACACTGAAAACGCCGCCCAGCCGCGCAAGCCATCGAGAAACCGGAAGCGTTTTACCCCATCCGCCATGGCCGAGATTGAAGGTTCTTCCGGTTAATTTGACGTGTATGAGCCTGCCGCGGGCGTATTGCGCTCGTCACAAGCGGTGGCGCTGCCGCTCAATGCCTTCGTGCTGATCGTGCAGCCGTTCGAGAAGCGATCGCTCTTAAATTCCGCCCTGCGCCCGTCGCCATAATAAAAGAAGCCGCCGTCGCCGGCGGCTTCTTTCTGGACATGAGCGGCCGTTACTTGAGTTGGGTCGAGACACTCGTGAAGGTCGTATTGAGTTGGGTGCCCAGCCCGTTGACCACGGCGATGATCGCGATCGAAATGCCAGCGGCAATAAGACCATATTCTATGGCCGTGGCCCCCGAATCGTTCTTCAAGAACGCAATAAACTTGAACATTGGAACGCTCCGCTGTTGTGTGTGTCAGCATCGGAACCTTTGTTCCAGCCGTATAAAAATACCTTCAAACTTCACCGGAAACCTTGCTGGAAACCTGCTTCAAATGAATATCAATTTAAATGAAAGTCGCATTCATTTCCTGGCCGCCGCGTGCTGGCCGGCGATGCGGCCAAACACGCAGCCGCGCAGCACCGAGGTCGCGCCGGCATAAGTCCCGTAATAAAGCCCGATGGTTTCGCCCGCGGCATAGAGGCCGGGGATCACCGCACCGTCGGCATTGATGACGCGGCTTTTGGTATCGACCTTCAGCCCGCCGAACGTGAAGCAATTGCCGCAGATGATCGGGAACGCGAGGAACGGAGCCTGCTCGATCGGCCGCGCCCAATTCGATTTGGGCGGCGCATAGCCGGCGTCGGTCGCCAGCCCGTCGATTTCGAGCGGCTTGAAGGTGCCGGCAGGGCAGGCAGCGTTATAAGCCTCGACTGTCGCAACCAGCTGGCGCGCATCGATGCCGAGCTTGCCGGCCAGTTCAGGCAGCGTGGCAGCGGTGACCGGCGGCCGGTCCGAGCGCACCGAGCGTTTCCAGTTCGGCACGTCGTCGATGCGCGAATCGAGAATGCAGAAGGCGATGCCCTCCGGCTGCTCGAAAATGATCCGCGTGATCGCTTCGTAAGTGGCATCGACCGTGGCCGGCGCTTCGTTGACGAAACGAAAGCCGGGCTTGTTGACCAGAATGCCGTAGCTGAACACCAGCACGACTGGCTCGGTCGCGCCCGAGCGCGGATCGAGCGGCTCGGCATGGAAACTGCCGAAGTCGCCGCAGGGCGCGGCGCCGGCGGCAAGCGCCATGCGGATTCCCTCGCCTTTATTGTAATAGCCGCCGCGCGCCACCGGCCGGATGTATCGCGCGCGCGGCCCGAGATAATGCGTGAGCATCTCCGGATTGCCCTCGAAGCCGCCGCTGGCGAGGACGACCGACGTGCCGCGTAACTCGACCGACTTATGCCCGGGTCCGGCGCAGCGCACGCCGGTGACGGCGCCGTCATCGTTCTGGATCAAGCTGCGGGCGGTGGTCTGATAAAAGAATTCCGCGCCGTTGTTCTCGCACCAGCCGGCGAGCGCTTCGACCAAAGCCAGACCGCCGCCGATCGGCGCCATGCGTGGCTGGCAGGCGGTGATGAAATAGGTCGGCAGGAAGTCGAACTTGACGCCGAAGCTCTTGAGCCAAGCCACCGCCGGGCCGACATTCGCCGCAAAAGTCGCGATCACCTCGGGATCGGTAAAACCCAGTGTCTTGACGATCGAGGGCCAATTGTCCCAGTCGCGTGCCGTTTCCGCGACCAGTTCGGGGTCGAGATAATGTCCGGCATTGGCCGCAAAATGCGCCTCGAAATCGTCCGAGGCTTCGTGCTCGCTCTTCATGCGCAGCAGCGCTTCGGTCCAGCGGGTATTGCCGCCGCGCTCTTCCTTGACCGATCGCTCGATGATGGCGACGCGTCCGCCCGCCTGGAGTGCCGTCGCGGCCGCCGACAGCCCGGCAATGCCGCAGCCGACGACAATGACGTCGAAAGGCGCGTCGGCGCTCACACGTCTTCCGGCTTGTCGACGTAACGCAGGCCGGCTTTTTCCAGCTCCTCGCGCATCTTGTACATGTCGAGGCCGAGCACCCCCTTGGCGAGCTGCTGGCGCTTGCCGTCCTCGTCGTCCTTGCGCTTTTGTGCCTTGGCGGCGGTTTCGACCGCGAGCCTCGATGGGATGATGACGACACCGTCATCATCGGCGACCACGACATCGCCCGGCTCGACACTCACGCCGGCGCAAACGACCGGCACGTTCACCGCGCCCGGCGTCGCCTTAACGGTGCCCTTGGCCGACACCGCCCGCGACCACACCGGAAAGCCCATCTTGTGCAGTTCCTTCACGTCGCGGCAGCCGGCGTCGAGCACGAGACCCTTGATGCCGCGCGCCTGCATCGAAGTCGCCAGCAATTCGCCGAACATGCCGTCGGTGTTGTCGGTGGTGCAGCCGGCAACGACGATGTCGCCTTTTTTGCACTGCTCGATCACCACATGCAGCATCCAGTTGTCGCCCGGTTGCAGCAGCACGGTCACCGCGGGTCCCGCGATCTGCGCGCCCGCCCAGATCGGCCGCATGTAGGTCTTCATCAGACCGGAGCGGCCCAGCGCCTCGTGCGCGGTCGAGACACCGCAGCCTTCCAGCGTGCCGATGACATTCGCATCGGCGCGTACGATGTTGCGGACGACGACGGGTTTCATTTCAAAATCTCCTCGACGGTCGGGAACAGCCGCTGATAGGCCTCGCCGTAAGTCATCGGCACGCCGGTATTGCGCGCGCCCTGGATGCCGCGGTTGATCGCGACGCGCTCGTAATAGCCCCACAGGTGTTTCTGCGCGGCCAGTATCTGGAAGGCTTTGTACTTCTGCTCCCACACCTCGTCGATTTTCAGGATGAGATTGGGCTTGTAGTTGCACATTTCCGGCTGGTGCGGCTCGAACAGGAAAACCGGCGGCGCCGAATATTTATATTTGGCGCCCGGCTTGTGGCCCATGGCCTGCGCCACGACGCGGGTTTCCTGCGCGAAATGCGCGGCGTTTGGATGATCGAAATTGTACGGATCTTCCAGCGCGTGGGTGAGCACGAAGGATGGATTGGTCTCGCGGTAGATATCGACCATGCGGTCGAAATGTTTTTCGGTAAGCTTGAGCGGATAATCGCCGCAGTCGAAGAATTCGATCTCGGCGCCGAGCAGGCTGGCGGCGCGTTCGGCCTCGTCCTTGCGCCCGGCCTTCACGGTCGCGAGCGTCGCGCCCGGCTCCTTCCAGGCGAACTGGCTTTCGCCGCGCTCGCCGAATGACATGCAGACGATCTTCACGCGATAGCCGCGCTTGGCATGCAGCGCGATGGCGCCGCCCGCGCGCCAGACGAAGTCGCCCGGGTGGGCCGTGATCACGAGCCCGGTGTTTTGCTCCGGCATGGAGAACTCCCTTTATTTCCTCGGGTTCTTTAGACCAGGTGGCGGTCGAAAAGGAAGCCTATGCCGGCGCCAAACAGGAGTTGGTGCCGGTCAATCAATTGGTGGTGGTGACCGAGGAGCTATCGCGGGAGCTTTGGTAGGCGCCTAAAGCGTCTTTAAATACTCGATCAACGCCCGCCTCTCGTCGGGTTTTAGCGTGCGGCCGATCACGCCTTTATTGGTCTTATCGTCGTTGAATTCGTGACCGGTGTTGTAGTTTCCGCGGATGGTCGTGTCGAATTTGAAACCGCCGGCCAGATCGTCGGTGCGATAACCGACATTGACTGGATCATAGTCACGATTCCCAAGATAAAACGTCTTCGGCCGCTCGGACACCGGTGACAGCAGCGCGTAGAGATTGGGTACCGAGCCGTTGTGCAGATAGGGCGGCGTCGCCCAGATGCCGTTGAGCGGGCGGACTTTGTATCCAAGCGGCGCCTGGATGCCATTCTTGCGAAAGCCGTTCATCTGGTCACGGATCGCTTCTGGCTCCGGCGGTGTTTGGTGGTCGTACCAGAAGGTCACGGCTTTCTCGACCGCTTGGCCAAGCGCGCCGCCGAAGTCGTCGACCGTGATGCCGATATTGTCGGGAGTCCATACCGTGCGGCGCGCCATATCGAGCGCTTGCGCGAGGTCGGTGCCGATGTGACTGAGCTTGACGATCTCCAGATCGAGAAAGCGTTGACCCGCAGCGTTCGGGGCAAGCCAGCGTTTGTGCTCCCAAAATGCCTTGCTGTTCAAAGGCGGCAAATGACACTCTTGGCAAATGGCTTTGTAGAGTGCCGCGCCCTGCATCGCGCGCGCGTTGTCAACAGGCCCTAGAATTTCCTCAGGCCATTTGGGCGCTGCGAGGCCGGGGAATCCTCCCTTTTCGTCCGGCTGCAACGGATTGCCCGCGAGCAAGTTTTCCATGGCGTGCAGCGTTTTAAATTGTACCGAGGATTGATAGATTTTCGTCTTGTCGCCGGTCAGTGTGAGTTGAGCACTGACGCCGAGTGCTTCACCGGCATTGCGCACCATCGGCTGTTCGATGGAGCCGTTGTACTGCACCCACAGGAACCACGGGGCATTCCAGACGCGGGGATAGTGCACGGGCGCCGATGTGCCGGCGTAGTTGTCATCGCACCGGGTATCGCCTTTGCCGCAGGTAAGATCGAGCGAGAACACCTGATTGCCAATGCGGTTCAAGGCATCGAGTTCGTGCAAATCCCTCTTTCACTGCGTGCCGTTCGACTTTCGTTTCCAGATCTTTGATTTTTTTCACGCGCGTGAGCGCGGCCCGCAACTGATCTTTCAGCGCCTTCTTCGCTTCATCGCTTGCTCCCTTTCCAAGCACATTTGTTGCGAAGCGATCGAACCGTCGGGGCCAATATCTTGTGTAAAAGAGCGAAAGGGCCAGTCCTTTGCGCAACTCGCCAAGGTTGGTGAGCGCCGACCCGCCATCGATTAACACCGTCGTGTTTTTATAGGTGAAGCGGCCGGTATGGCAGGCCGCGCAAGTCAATCCAATGGTATGGGTTGTTTTCTTGGTTTGCGGATTTATCGCGAGCGGGCCGACCATATCGATTGTGCCGCCCGCGAAGCCGATGGGCAGTTCATTGTTGCCACCGGCGATGTTGCCTGGGATGAAGCCGTAGCGGTCGAGATAAGACGCATCGGCCAGGCGCCCGGCTGCGGAGAAAATTGCGGGAAATGGGATCGTCGGCTGCTCGAGCTTGGTGAACCACTCGTAGGGAACGCCGAAAGTCACGGTGCCCTGATCCGCGTGATGATACCAGTCGGCGTCCTTGGGCGACCAATTCTGCGGCAGCCAGACCGCCTTTCCAATCGATGGATATTCGGGAAGATCAACGAAGAAATTTTCCTTCGCGTAGATTGCGGCATAGCTGGCCGCTGCGATTGCGGCCACGCCGACGGCGATCTTCACGCGACGATCCATAGCGAATCCCCCCGGGCGTTCGCAGCGAGTGCGACCCAAGCTAGCAAACCCTAATTGCAATCACTAGTAGCAGCCGCTAAAGTCGCGAGGAATGGGGGCGACATGCATAGTATCGGGATTCGCCGCGCGCTGAATGCGGCCTGCTTCGGGATTGCCGTCTTCGGGGGCTTGAGTTTTTCAGATAATCCAGCACGGATTAGCGTAGCCGGCGGCGGGAGTGTTGCCTTCGCGCAGACGCCGTCTCAACCGCTCTCACCCAATGACGTCTCGTGGCTATTCCCGCCACCGAAGCAGGTTGCCGATCTCGCAAAGCTAATCGCGGTTGCAGATCTCGTTGCGACGAATCCGCAAGATCCGAACACGCATGACCCTGTTTGGTCCGATGCGGTGTTCCAGCAATTTGTCGGCATCGCGGCCAGCCCCGCCGGGAGTGTCGCTGGCACGTCCAATCGCATCGGCCTTCCGAGCGAAGCTCAGTCAAAGGCGGCTTGGTTCGTCGCCGGCATTCGTATCGATGCCGGCGCGCCGGGCTTGTCGGACGACGTTGTTGCGCAATACGGGCAATCGCCGCAAATCCGCCTGATCATTCAGCCGGTAGTGCGCAACACGGATGGCAGCGTTACACTGCTCGACATCGCCGGACATCTGATCTTCGGCTTCACGGCGGGACAGGACGGTCCGGCTCAGCCAGGTTGCTTCCCGCGTCCGAGACCGGATATCGCGTCACTCAAAGGCATCGTTGCCGAGCTTGCGGACCTGCGGGACAAATTGAAGGCAGGCCAGTTCGGCAACAGGATCGACACCGCCGGCACGCCGTTGGGTGTTCATCCTGGACTGGCTGATGCGACGACTGCGGTCAATGTTCGCAATGAGATGAAAGCTTTCCTGGAGCGGCACGTTGCCAGCCAGCGCCTCGGATCTATGGCGATCATGGGTCTGCCTTCAGGCAGCAAGGCGCCTTGGATTTTTCTGGCCATGCTAGGCGTGCCGCCCGGGGTTGTGCCGCAATTGCCGAACGGCGGTTTCGTGCCTGTGCGTGGCCCAACCCTTGACGGCCAGCAATTTGCTCAAATGCTAAATCCGGTCTTTAAGACGCCGCGCGTTGTGCCAGCGCCGCAGACGAACAATCGCAACCCGGCCACGTGCCAGCACGCCGCGCTTCCGGTGCCGATGCCGCCGATCGCGAACCGTAAGGGCTCGGCGACGGCTGACGTCTTTGCCAATCAGCAGATCGCTAATGCCGGCGACATTCTCGACCTCGTCGCCGATCCGACACGCAGTCACTTCTTCAATACGGATTGCGTGAGCTGCCACACCGAGACAAGGCTCGGCATGGATTTACGCCACGTCCCCGGCATCGCAGCGATCGATCCCGGCGTGCTCCCGAACGGGGCATGGAACGTACGTAACTTCGGCTGGTCGCCGCCAATCGAAGGCGCCGTTCAGGGTACCGTGACCCGGCGCACAGCAAACGAAACGGCCGAGGTGGTGAATTACATCAATACGAAGCTGTCCTCGCAGTAGGGCCGCGCCGCCGATAAGTTAGCGGTGAGGCAATCTCAAGCAACCTGCCTAATCTTTAATCATGTGGGGTTGCCCTAGAATTGGGCATCCGCGCGGGCTGTGCGCAAATTAACGCCTTGTATCAATGTGTTAGTGCCTCCGCAGCGCCTTGGCACAAGCTTTGCGAAATGCGTTCTGCGCGGAAAAGTCGCCGGGACCGATCGCGCGCGTCAAACCAGGGGTTTCGCTCATGCTCAACAAAGTTCAGACGGTCGCTCCGCGATCGAATGCCCGGCGGTGGCTTTCGGCCGCTGCCGGATTGGTACTGACTGCCACGGCCGCGGCGCAGCCCGCCAAGGCCGAGGACACCATCAAGGTCGGCATCCTCCACTCGCTCTCCGGCACCATGGCGATCAGCGAAACGACGCTGAAAGACGTGGTGCTCATGTTGATCGACCAGCAGAACAAGAAAGGCGGTCTGCTCGGCAAGAAACTCGAAGCCGTCGTGGTTGATCCGGCATCGAACTGGCCGCTGTTCGCTGAGAAGGCGCGCGAATTGATCTCCAAGGACAAGGTCGCCGTCGTGTTCGGCTGCTGGACCTCGGTGTCGCGCAAGTCGGTGCTGCCGGTATTCAAGGAACTCAACTCGATCCTCTTCTACCCGGTGCAATACGAGGGCGAAGAGTCCGAGCGCAACGTATTCTACACCGGCGCCGCGCCCAACCAGCAGGCCATCCCCGCCGTCGATTACTTGATGAGCAAGGAAGGCGGCAATGTGAAGCGCTGGGTGCTCGCGGGCACCGACTACGTCTATCCGCGCACCACCAACAAGATCCTTGAGGCCTATCTGAAGCAGAAAGGCGTCGCTCAAGAAGACATCATGATCAACTACACGCCGTTCGGACATTCCGACTGGCAGACGATCGTCTCCGACATCAAGAAGTTCGGCTCGGCCGGCAAGAAGACTGCGGTGGTGTCCACCATCAACGGTGACGCCAACGTGCCGTTCTACAAGGAACTCGGAAACCAGGGCATCAAGGCGACCGACATTCCGGTCGTGGCGTTCTCGGTCGGCGAAGAAGAACTCGCCGGTCTCGACACCAAGCCGCTGGTCGGCCATCTCGCCGCGTGGAACTACTTCGAGTTGATCAAGACGCCGGCCAATGCGGCCTTCATCAAGGAATGGCACGAGTTCACCAAGAATCCGAAACGCACCACCAACGACCCGATGGAAGCGCACTACATCGGTTTCAACATGTGGGTGAAGGCTGTTGAGAAGGTGAAGTCGACCGACGCCGATAAGGTCATCGATGCGTTGCCCGGCACCAAGGCGCCCAACCTCACAGGCGGCGTATCGACCTTGCTGCCCAACCACCACATCACCAAGCCGGTCTACATCGGCGAAATCCGCGCCGACGGCCAGTTCGACGTCGTGTGGAAGACCAAGGGTCTTGTGCCCGGCGCGGCCTGGTCGGCCTATCTGCCCGGCTCCAAGGACCTCGAAGCCGATTGGGTGACCTTGAAGTGCGGCAACTACAACAAGATCACCAAGAAGTGCGGCGGCGGCTCGTAAGCTCGCCACACGCACAACGCATCTGACCATGACATCCACGGAGGCGGCAGGTTAAGCTGCCGCCTCCAAACTCTAAACTTGGCGCCGGGATCGATTGCAATGCGTGCCCTCTACGATCGCATCATAGCGTTCGTATTCGTCCTCGGTTTGCTCGTTGTCGGCGCGGGCCTTGCTCACGCCGGTCCCTATGAGGACGCGCTGGCGGGCTTCACCACCGACGATTTCAGCGACACTATCGAGTCCGTCAACGCCGTCGTTGCCAGCGGCAATCCCTTGGCGGCGCCGTTGATCGAGGCGCTGCAAGACTCGCGGCTGATGTACAGCGCCAAGGACAAGAAAGTTTTTATCAAGACCAAGGACGACAAGTTGCTCGACGCCGCGACCGGCCAGCCGGCCGAAGGCGCTCCCCCCGACGATATCGATGCGGTTCGCCTCAATAATCGCCTGCGCGGCGTCCTCGATGCTGCGGTCGGCGGGCTGACATTGATGGCATCCGATCCCAACCGCCGCTACGACGCGGCGCAAGCGGTGTTCAAATCGCGCGCGTCGAGCGTTCTGCCGGCGCTGGACAAGGCGCTGGCCGCCGAAACCAATCCGCGCGTCAAGAAAGCGATGACCGAGGCGCGCGCCGCCATCATCGTGACATCCGAGGACAGCAGCCCGGCCGACAAAATCGCCGCCATCACGGTGATCCGCGACCGCGGTGACCAGGATGCGCTTGGTCTGATCGATGGTCTGCCGGCGGACCAGCCCGCCGATGTGCGCAAGGCCGCGCTCGCGGCGAGCGCCAAAATTCAGAGCAACCTGGCGATCTGGAACGCCGTGCAGAATGCCTGGTACGGGCTCTCGCTCGGCTCGGTGCTGCTGCTGGCGGCGATCGGGCTCGCCATCACCTTTGGCGTGATGGGCGTCATCAACATGGCGCATGGCGAAATGGTGATGCTCGGCGCCTATACGACATTCGTCGTGCAGGAATTCATCCGCGCCAGGAATCCGGCGCTGTTCGACTATTCGCTCGCCATCGCGATCCCGCTCGCCTTCCTGGTATCCGGCTGTGCCGGCGTCGTCATCGAGCGCACCATCATCCGTTTCCTGTATGGCCGGCCGCTGGAGACGCTGCTCGCCACCTGGGGCCTGTCGCTGGTGCTGCAGCAGGCCGTGCGCACCATCTTCGGGCCGACCAACAAGGACGTCGGCAATCCGTCCTGGATGAGCGGCGCCTTCGATCTCGGCGGCATTACCATCACCTATAACCGGATGTGGATCATCGCCTTTGCGGCGATCGTGTTTGTGGCGTTGCTCGGCATGTTGCGCTTCACGCGGCTCGGACTGGAAATGCGGGCCGTGACGCAAAACCGCGCCATGGCCGCGGCCATGGGCATCCGCACCGCGCGCATCGACGCGCTCACCTTCGGGCTCGGCTCCGGTATCGCCGGCATGGCCGGTGTGGCGCTGTCGCAGATCGACAATGTCAGCCCCAATCTCGGCCAAGGTTACATCATCGACAGCTTCATGGTGGTGGTGTTCGGCGGCGTTGGAAATCTTTGGGGCACGCTGGTCGGCGCGCTGACACTCGGCATCGCCAACAAGTTCCTCGAGCCCTTTGCCGGCGCCGTGCTCGCCAAGATCGCCATCCTGGTGCTGATCATTCTGTTCATCCAAAAGCGGCCGCGCGGCATGTTCGCGCTCAAGGGCAGGGCGATCGAGGCATGATGGCTCACCCGCTCATTCGCATTCTCGATCGCGGCGCCGTGCTGTTCCTGGTGCTGCTCGGCGCCTTCGCTATCGCCATTCCGGTGCTCAATCTTCTGGTGCCGCCCGGCTCGACGTTGCATGTTTCGACTTATCTTGTCGCGTTGTTCGGCAAGTACGTCTGCTACGGGGTACTCGCGCTCTCCATCGACTTGATCTGGGGCTATGTCGGCATCCTGTCGCTCGGTCACGGCGCCTTCTTCGCGCTCGGCGGCTACGCCATGGGCATGTATCTGATGCGCCAGATCGGCAGCCGCGGCGTCTACGCCAATCCGATCCTGCCCGACTTCATGGTCTTCCTGAATTGGCCGGAACTGCCGGTCTACTGGTACGGCTTCAATCATTTCGCCTACGCGGCGCTGATGGTGGTGCTGGTGCCGGGCGTGCTCGCCTTCGTGTTCGGCTGGTTCGCCTTCCGGTCCCGCGTCACCGGCGTCTATCTGTCGATCATCACGCAGGCGCTGACCTTCGCGCTGCTGCTTGGATTTTTCCGCAACAATTTCGGCTTCGGCGGCAATAACGGCCTGACCGATTTCAAGGACATCCTCGGCTTCAACGTGCAGGCGGAAACCACGCGCAATGCGCTGCTGGTGATCTCGTGTCTGGCGCTCGCGCTGTTTTTCCTGGTGTGCCGGGTCATCGTCACCTCGAAGTTCGGCAAGGTGCTGGTCGCCATCCGCGATGCGGAATCGCGCACGCGCTTCCTCGGCTATCGGGTCGAGGCCTATAAGCTGTTCGTGTTCACGCTGTCGGCCTGCATGGCGGGCGTGGCCGGCGCGCTCTATGTGCCGCAAGTCGGCATCATCAACCCGAGCGAGTTCGCGCCCGGTAATTCGATCGAAGCGGTAATTTGGGTCGCGGTCGGCGGCCGCGGCACGCTCACCGGCGCCGTGCTCGGCGCCTTTGTGGTGAACTACACCAAGACCTATTTCACCTCCGGCTATCTTGCGCCCTATTGGCTGTTCGTTCTGGGCGGCCTGTTCATCGGCACCACGCTGCTGATGCCGCGCGGCATCATCGGCACGTTGAAATGGGGTCTCGACCGGCGCGCGGCAGCGCGTGCGGCCGCGGCCGAGCAGGGCACGATCATTGCGCCCGCGTCGCGCGGCACGGCGCCGCGCGCGGCGGAGTAGGGCGCATGATCGACAAGCAAACCACCTCCGCGCTGCTCTACCTCGACGGCATTTCCGTCTCGTTCGACGGTTTCAAGGCACTCAATGAATTGTCGTTCGTTGTCGAGCCGGGCGAGATGCGCGCGATCATCGGCCCGAACGGCGCCGGCAAGACCACCATGATGGACGTGATCACCGGCAAGACCCGGCCCGATTCCGGCGACGTATTTTTCGAGGAAGGCAAATACGATCTGTCCAAGCTGGACGAGACCGAAATTGCCGAGCTCGGCATCGGCCGCAAGTTCCAGAAGCCGACCGTGTTCGAGATGCATACGGTCGAGGACAATCTGCTGCTGGCGCTGAAAGACGACCGGCGCGTGCGCGCCACCCTGCTGTGGCAGTCCTCGGAGCCCCAGGAAAAGCGCATCGAGGAGGTGCTCGATACCATCCGGCTGAAAAACGTGCGTTCGCGTGTCGCCGGCAGCCTGTCGCACGGGCAGAAGCAATGGCTCGAGATCGGCATGTTGCTGGCGCAGGAACCAAAATTGCTGCTGGTGGACGAGCCGGTCGCCGGCATGACCGATGTGGAGACGCGCCAGACCGTCGATCTGCTCAAGGAAATCAACCGCGACAAGACCGTGGTCGTCGTCGAACACGACATGGCCTTCGTGCGCGACCTTGGCGTCAAGGTGACCTGCCTGCACGAAGGCTCGGTGCTGGCGGAAGGCAGCATTGACCAGGTCTCGCAGAACGAGCGCGTGGTCGAAGTGTATTTGGGAAGATAGCGCATGATCCCGAAAAGTGGGAACCGGTTTTCGGACAAGATCATGCGCAAGAAAGCAAAGTGACCAATGCTTGAGGCGTCCAACATCGATCTCTATTACGGCGCGGCGCAGGCCTTGCGCGGCATTTCGCTCAAAGCCGAGGTTGGCAAGGTCACCTGCGTGCTCGGCCGTAACGGCGTCGGCAAAAGCAGCCTGCTGCGCGCGCTGATCGGCCAGCACCCGGTGCGCGCCGGCACCATCATGTTCGACGGTCATGACATCACCAAACTGTCCACGGTCGAGCGCGCGCGGCGCGGCATCGCCTATGTGCCGCAAGGCCGCGAGATTTTCCCGCTGCTCACGGTCGAGGAGAACCTCGAAACCGGGTTCGCGCCGCTCAAGCGCGACGATCGTGCGGTGCCTGACGACGTGTTCTCGCTGTTTCCGGTGCTGCGCAGCATGCTCGGGCGGCGCGGCGGCGATCTGTCCGGCGGCCAGCAGCAGCAGTTGGCGATCGGCCGGGCGCTGGTGATGCGGCCGCGGCTGTTGCTGCTCGATGAACCGACCGAGGGCATCCAGCCGTCGATCATCAAGGACATCGGCCGCGCCATCGACTATCTGCGCTCGCTCAAGGACATGGCGATCGTGCTGGTCGAGCAGTATCTGGATTTTGCCCAGGAGCTGGGCGACCAGATCGTGGTCATGGACCGCGGCGCGATCGTCTATTCCTGCACCAAGTCGAATATGGACGAGGCCGCGCTCAAGCGGGCGCTGGCGATTTGAGGTCGGCGCCGACTAGTGCGACAGTAGGCGGGGGACGGGCGTAAGCATGACCGCAGCCTTGCACAGCAGCGCCGAAATCTTCGCCGCCAATCGCGCGGCGGGGCACATCGCCTTGCGTGTCGTGGCGAGTGCCGGCCGCAGCCGGCGCACCCGTCTGCACGAAGACGGTTCGCTGCGGGCGCGTTTTCCCAATGCGGCCACCGACGCGCTTGAACTGGTCATCGTGAACACCGGCGGCGGCATGACCGGCGGCGACCGTTTCGCCATCGACATCGCGCTCGGCCAAGGCGCCAACTTGATCGCGGGCACGGCGGCGGCGGAAAAAGTCTATCGCTCGACCGGTCCAGATGCCGAGATGGACGTTAGCCTGGAGATAGGCGAGGGCGCGCGGCTCGCTTGGCTGCCGCAGGAAACCATTTTGTTCGACAGCGCGCGCCTGTCACGGCGCATCGATGTCGATCTCGCCGGCGGCGCCACGCTGTTGCTGGCGGAAGCGGTGGTGTTTGGCCGCGCCGCCATGGGCGAGGCGATGAGCCACGGCTTCTTCGCCGACCGCTGGCGCGTGCGCCGTGCCGGCAAGCTTGTGTTCGCCGACAGTGCGCGGATCGACGGCGCTATCGCCGAAAAACTGGGCCGTCCGGGCTCCGCGGCCGGCGGCATCGCTATCGCCACCGTTTTGATTGCGCCGGGCAGCGACGCGGCGCTGGCCGCCGTGCGCGCGCCTGAATTCGCCGGCGAGGTCGGCATCTCGGCCTGGAACGGCATCGCGGTGGCGCGGCTCTGCGCCAAGGACGGCGCCGCGTTGCGCCACGATCTGATTTCCATACTGGCGGCGCTGGGGCAGCGCGTGCCGCGGTTATGGTTACAGTGATGCGCATGATCCCGAAAAGTGGGGACCGGTTTTCGGATAAGATCATGCGCAAAGGAAAAGCATTATGAATTTGACGCCGCGCGAAAAGGACAAATTGCTGATTGCCACGGCCGCTATGGTGGCGCGCCGCAGGCTGGAACGCGGCGTCAAGCTCAATCACCCGGAAGCGGTGGCGCTGATTTCCGATTTTATCCTGGAAGGCGCGCGCGACGGCAAAAGCGTCGCCGACTTGATGCGCGACGGCGCCCATGTGCTCACGCGCGCGCAAGTGATGGACGGCATCCCCGAGATGATTTACGACATCCAGGTCGAGGCGACGTTTCCCGACGGCACCAAGCTCGTCACCGTGCACAATCCGATCCGCTGAGAGGACGCGACCATGAAAAAAATTCTTTCCACCGCCGCAGTGCTGATGCTCGGCGCCAGCCCCGCGCTGGCGCATGTTGGCGTTGGGTCGACGGCGTCCTTCGCCGCGGGTGTTGCGCACCCGCTCAGCGGCATCGACCACATGACGGTGATGGTCGCGGTCGGCCTGTGGGCGGCGCTCAAAGGCGGCCGTGCGCTCTGGGTTTGGCCCTGCGCCTTTGTCGGCGTCATGCTGGCCGGCGGCGCGCTCGGCATGCTGCATGTGCCGGTGCCGTTCGTGGAGCCGGGCATTCTCGCCTCGGTGGTCGCGCTCGGCCTGCTGGTGGCGCTGGCCGTCGATCTGCCGGTCTGGCTCAGCGCCGTGGTGATTGCTGCGTTCGCGCTGCTGCACGGCCACGCTCACGGATCGGAAGTCGCCGAGAACGTTGGCGGTATCGAATATATGGCGGGCTTTGCAGTCGCCACCGCCACGCTTCACCTGATCGGCATCGGCTTTGCGCTGATGATGGTGCGCGCCTCGCTGCGTCCGGTCATTCGAGTCGCCGGTGTTGCCTGCGTGGCGGTCGGCGCCGGTCTCTATGCCGGAGTGATCTCATGATCCCGGGTGAAATGTTCATCAAAGACGGCGAGATCGAGTTCAACAAGGGGCGCAAGACCGTGACGCTCACCGTCGCCAATTCCGGCGACCGGCCGATCCAGGTCGGCTCGCACTATCATTTCTTCGAGACCAATCCGGCGCTGAAGTTCGACCGCGACAAAGCGCGCGGCATGCGGCTCGATATCGCCGCCGGCACTGCGGTGCGCTTCGAGCCGGGGCAGACGCGGGAGGTCACGCTGGTTGCGCTTGCCGGCAAGCGCACGGTCTACGGATTTCGCGGCGATGTGATGGGAAAGCTGTGAAACAGATTTTGTCATTCCGGGGCACGCGCGGAGCGCGTCAGCCCGGAATCCAGAGACACACGGAATGCTTGGCTCTGGATTCCGGGTCCGTCGCTTCGCGCCGTCCCGGAATGACGAAGATGACGCTAAAAGCCATAACGGGCAGACCGTCGTCTGCCCGTCACAAGCTCTCGGATCCATTTCCGGCGTTTCAGGGCGTGAGCCCTTCCGCGTCGTACCCAGTTACTGAGAGCCAGGGCCGGCAAACATGGACCACGAATACAGCAAGCTGCACCCACGTCCCATGCCCGCTCCGGTCATGGCGGCCATCCCTGTCCGGCGTGAGCCGAAGATGGCTGACCTGTCGCGAAGCCTATCCGGCCCCGCGTTCCAGGCAAGCGCGGAATTTCCGGCGATGTGAACTGCGGGGATAAAGTTATGGCGACATCCATGAAACGCGCGGCCTATGCGGACATGTTCGGTCCCACCACCGGCGACCGCGTGCGGTTGGCGGATACCAGCCTGATCGTCGAGGTCGAAAAGGATTTCATCACGTACGGCGAAGAGGTGAAATTTGGCGGCGGCAAGGTGATCCGCGACGGCATGGGCCAGTCGCAGATTACGAATAAGCAGGGCGCGGTCGATACCGTCATCACCAACGCGCTCATTGTCGATCACTGGGGCATCGTGAAGGCCGACGTCGGCATCAAGGACGGCCGCATCGCGGCAATCGGCAAGGCCGGCAATCCCGACATCCAGCCGAACGTCACCATCATCATCGGCCCCGGCACCGAAGTCATCGCGGGCGAGGGGAAAATTCTCACCGCCGGCGGCTTCGACACCCACATCCATTTCATCTGCCCGCAGCAGGTCGATGAAGCGCTGATGTCCGGCGTCACGTCGATGCTCGGCGGCGGCACCGGGCCGGCCGCCGGCACCAACGCGACCACCTGCACGCCGGGGCCGTGGCATCTCGGCCGCATGATCCAGGCGGCCGATGCGTTCCCGGTCAATCTCGGTTTTGCCGGCAAGGGCAATGCCTCGCGGCCGGCGGCGCTCGAGGAAATGGTCAAGGCCGGCGCCTGTTCGCTCAAGCTGCACGAGGACTGGGGCACCACGCCGGCGGCGATCGACTGCTGCCTCACGGTCGCGGAGAAATACGATGTGCAGGTGATGATCCACACCGACACGTTGAATGAGAGCGGCTTCGTCGAGGACACCATCAAGGCGTTCAAGGGCCGCACCATTCATGCGTTTCACACCGAAGGCGCCGGCGGCGGCCACGCACCCGACATCATCAAGGTCGCGGGGCTGAAGAACGTGCTGCCATCCTCGACCAATCCGACACGGCCCTACACGAAAAATACGCTCGACGAACATCTCGACATGCTGATGGTCTGCCACCATCTCGATCCGTCGATCGCCGAGGATCTGTCGTTCGCCGAAAGCCGCATCCGCAAGGAGACCATCGCGGCGGAGGACATCCTGCATGACCTCGGCGCGCTCTCGATGATGTCGTCGGACAGCCAAGCCATGGGCAGGCTCGGCGAGGTCATCATCCGCACCTGGCAGACCGCCGACAAGATGAAGAAGCAGCGCGGCTCACTGCCCGGTGAAAAAGGCGACAACGACAACAAGCGCGTCAAGCGCTACGTCGCCAAATACACCATCAACCCGGCGATCGCGCATGGCGTGAGCAAACACATAGGATCGATCGAAAAGGGCAAGCTCGCCGATCTGGTGCTGTGGTCGCCGGCCTTCTTCGGCGTCAAGCCCGAGATCGTGATCAAGGGCGGCTCGATCGTCGCGGCGCAGATGGGCGATCCGAATGCCTCGATCCCGACGCCGCAGCCGGTGCATTACCGGCCGATGTTCGGCGCCTTCGGCAAGGCGCGCACCGCCTCGTCGCTGGTGTTCGTGTCGAAGGCCGCGGCCAAAAGCAATTTGCGCAACAAGCTTGGCGTCGAGAAACAATTCGTCGCGGTCGAGAAGACCCGCAGCATCACCAAGAAGAGCATGATCCACAACGACGCCACGCCGAACATCGAAGTCGATGCCGAAACCTATGAGGTGCGCGCCGACGGCGAATTGCTGACCTGCGCGCCGGCCGAAGTCTTGCCGATGGCGCAGCGCTATTTCTTGTTCTGACGACAAAAAGCGAAAGGGAAACGCCCATGATCTATGTTGTCGCCGAGTTGCGCCTGAAGCCGGGCATGGCCGACAAGGCCGTTGCGGAGGCCCGCAAAGTCGTCGCCGGGACGGTCAAGGAAGACGGCTGTATCTTCTATGACATGCACCGCAGCATCCACGACCCCGACAAGCTCGTCGTGGTCGAACGCTGGGCCTCGCGCGAGGCGCTGGACCGTCACATGCAAACGCCGCATCTCAAGGCTTGGCGCGAGGCCGGCAAGGACTTCGTGGCTGGCCGCAAGGTCGAGATCATCACGCCGGAAAAAGTCGATACCCTGTAACCGGTCGGAGTTTGCGTGAAACGCGTCACCGGCATCAGACCGTCAGGCCAATGGGACGCGGCGACCGCGCGCGACCGCGTCGTGCTCGACGCCGGCGACCGCAACCGGCGGCGCATCGCGCTCAAGGGCGAGAGGGGCACGCAATTCCTTCTCGATTTCGAGAAGCCCGTGACCCTGCGCGACGGCGACGGGTTGGTACTCGACGACGGCGCGATCGTGCTGGTGGCGGGCGAGCCGGAAAAGCTGATGGAAATTTCCGCGGCCAGCGCGCTCGACGCGGTGCGCCTCGCCTGGCATCTCGGCAACCGCCATACCGACGTGCAGATCGTCGGCGACCGGCTGCGCATTCGGCGCGATCATGTGCTGGAGGACATGTTGCGCGGCCTGGGTGCTCAACTGAGTGCCATCGAGGCGCCGTTCGATCCTGAAGTGCAACCGCATGGCGCGTAAGAAAAAACCATCGCCTCTCCTCCGCTCGTCCCCGCGCAAGCGGGGACCCAGAACGGCAAACGCGAAAGAACTGGATCCCCGCTTGCGCGGGGATGAGCGGGAAAATGTAACCGCGCCCGCGCTCTACCGCCTGATGGCCTGGCTGTCGCCGGCCTTTCCGGTCGGCGCCTTTTCCTATTCCAGCGGCATCGAGTGGGCGGTCGAAGCCGGCGACATCAAGGATGCCGTCACGTTGCAGACCTGGCTCGGCGTCATGCTGAGCGACGGCGGCGGCCTTGCCGACGCCGTGCTGTTTGCCCACGCCCATCGCGCGGCTGAGGCCGCCACCGACAAGGCGCTCCGCGAGGTCGCCGAACTTGCCGCCGCGTTCGCGCCCTCGAAAGAACGCCATCTGGAGACCACCGCGCAAGGCAATGCCTTTGTCGAGGCGATGCGCGCGGCGTGGCCCTGCGGCGCGATCGAGCGGCTGAAGAAAATCTGGAACGGCCCGGTGGCCTATCCTGTTGCAGTCGCCGTGGCCGCCGCCGGCCACGGCATCGCGCTCGAGCCCGCGCTCGCCGCCTATCTGCAAGCCGTTGCCGCCAATTGGGTGTCCGCCGGCGTGCGGCTGATCCCGCTCGGCCAGAGCGACGGCCAGCGCGTGCTGGCGGCGCTCGAGCCGCTGGTCGCCGCGACCGCGCTGCGCGCGCCTGGCATCAAGCTCGACGACATCGGCTCGTCGGCCTTCCGCGCCGACTTGGCCTCCGCCCGGCACGAGACACAGTACACGCGGCTATTTCGTTCTTGACTTTATTCCTAGTAGGATTATAGTCACGTTATCCGGTTCACCGAGGGCGCCGTCATGAGGCGTCGTGATGGTGGGACCGGATGCGGCGCCCGCGCGGGGGAGATGAACGCTCCTCCCCCTCCCGGGCGGCGCCGGGGCTCCGCCCGGAGGCACTAGGGCCTCATGCCAGGAGCTGGCTGACGGCGGGTCGTTGAGGCTTGCCCGAGACTCCGAGCAACCAAGGCCACCCTAAAGGGGATTGGTTACGGAGCCGAAGGCAAGACAAAACAGAGCCTCCGAAAGCGCGGCCCGGCGCCGCAGTGAGAACGCCGCGATGGCGCGCCGAGAGGCGCCACACCTTCGAAAGAAGGTGTGCACTTGCTACCTGACGCGCCGCTTGGCGCGCCATCCCCTCATTTTTGAGGGGAACGGAAGAGTGACTACGGCGCCCCCGCGCCGCAAAGAATAGGGGCGATGGCGCTTGCCTAGATGCTGGCGGAAAGAGAAAGTCGCCCGATGAGCAAAAACCCCCACGGCCCTCTACGCGTCGGTATCGGCGGACCGGTCGGTTCCGGCAAGACCGCGCTGATGGACGCCTTGTGCAAGAAACTGCGCGACCGCTTCGAGATCGCGGCCATCACCAACGACATCTACACCAAATGGGACGCCGAATATCTGGTGCGTTCGGGCGCCCTTGCGGCCGAGCGCATCGCCGGGGTGGAAACCGGCGGCTGCCCGCACACCGCCATCCGCGAGGACGCCTCGATCAATCTCGCCGCCGTCGCCGACATGCGCATCAAATTTCCCGATCTCGATCTGGTGCTGATCGAATCCGGCGGCGATAATCTGGCC
This sequence comes from uncultured Alphaproteobacteria bacterium, assembly GCA_963703875.1. GTDB lineage: Bacteria > Pseudomonadota > Alphaproteobacteria > Rhizobiales > Xanthobacteraceae > Pseudolabrys. The sequence goes on along the minus strand of CAVPFZ010000030.1, from coordinate 148,485 downwards.
GCGACGTTTTCTCCCGAACTCGCCGATCTCACCCTCTACGTCATCGACGTCGCCGCCGGCGACAAAATTCCGTCCAAAGGCGGGCCGGGCATCACGCGCTCTGACCTGCTGGTGATCAACAAAGTCGATCTGGCGCCCTATGTCGGCGCCTCGCTCGAAGTCATGGACCGCGACGCCAAAAAAATGCGCGGCCAGCGCCCGTTCGTGTTCACCAATTTGCGCGAAGGCAAGGGCGTCGACGAGATTGCGCGTTTCATCGAGCAGAAGGGTGGGCTTGACGCATGACATCGTCCCGTGAACGGCTCGAACAGGCGCTTGACCGCATCGCCGATCCAAAAGGCGAGGGCGCCCGGGCCTGTCTCACCGTCTATCGCGAGGCCGCGGCGGCGGCGGCGGATGCCGCCGATGCCCGCGCCCGTTCCGGCATTTCGCTGGGTCCGCTCGATGGCGCCATTATCAGCATCAAGGATCTGTTCGACGTCGCCGGCGAAGTGACGCGCGCCGGCTCCAAGCTTCTGGCCGAGGAGGGCAAGGAGGCCATCGCCGACGCGCCGGCGGTGCGCCGTTTGCGGGCCGGCGGCGCGGTGATCGTGGCCAAAACCAATATGAGCGAGTTCGCCTATTCCGGCATCGGCGCCAATCCGCATTTCGGCACGCCCGGCAATCCGGCCGACCGCAAACGCGTGCCCGGCGGATCGTCGTCGGGCGCCGTGGTCGCGGCCGCCGACGGCATGTGTGACATCTCGATCGGCAGCGACACCGGCGGCTCGACCCGCATTCCGGCGGCGATTTGCGGGTTGGTCGGTTTCAAGCCAAGCCGGCAGCGGATAACCATCGAGGGCGCCTTTCCGTTGTCGCAAAGCATCGACTCGATCGGGCCCATCGCGCGCACGGTCACCGACTGCTTCAAGGCCGACGCGGTGATGGCGGGCGACGACTATGCGCCGCTCGATCCGGCGCCGCTCGCGGGGCTGCGCATCGGCATCGCGCAGGGGCCTCCGATCGAGAAGCTCGACGACACGGTCGCCAAGCGTTTTCCGCAAGCCATCGACCGGCTGGAGAAGGCCGGCGTCCGGCTCTCCAACGAGAAATTGCCGCCGCTCGACGACATGGCCCGCGTCAACATCCGCGGCGGCGTGCAGCCGGCGGAAGCCTTTGCCTTGCACCGCGACCGTCTCGAACGACGCGCCGATGCGATCGATCCGAACGTGCGCGTGCGGCTGGAACGCGCCAGCGGCATCACGGCCGCCGACTTCATTTGGATGGTGAATGAGCGCGCCGCGCTGATCCGCGCCATGGATGCCCGGCTCGCCGACATCGACGTGCTGGCGATGCCGACCACGCCGATCGTCGCGCCGACTTTGGCCGAGGTGGCGGCTCAGGATGAGTTCCTGCGCAAGAATGCGATGTTGTTGCGCAATACCTCGATCTGGAATTTTTTCAATTGTTGCGCCATCTCACTGCCGCTGCCGCGCGAAGGCGGTCTGCCGGTCGGCTTGATGCTGGTTGTGCGCAATGGCCACGACCGCCGGCTGTTCCGTATCGCGGCGGCGGTCGAGCGCCTGCTGGGGGCCTGAAAGTGGTCATCCAATGGGCTTTTTCGCGCTTGTGACGGACGCATAAAATCCGCATCATCCGGGTAACGGCTAGGTGTTGGTCAGGGGAGGACTTCCAATGAGAAAAAATCGTCAATCGGGTTTCACGCGGCGCACCGTTGCCGCGGGCCTTGGCGCCGGCCTGCTCGCCGGCACCGCGCCATTCAACATTGTGCCCGCGCAAGGCGCGGCCCTGAAAGTCGGCGTATTGCTGCCGCGCTCGGGCTTCGAGGCCGGCATCGGCCAGGATTGCCAGCGCGGCGTCGAAATCACGCCCGGCATCCTCAAGGATCTCGGTCTGCCGCAACTGCAGATCATGAACGCCGACACCGAATCGAGCGTCGACGTCGCCCGCTCCCGCGCCGAAAAGCTGATCGGCGACGGCGCACAGCTCCTGATCGGCGCCTTCGACTCCGGACAGAGCTCGGCGATCGCGCAGGTGGCCGAGCAGAAGGGCATTCCCTTCGTCATCAACATCGCCGCTGCGCCGCCGATCACCGAACAGGGCTACAAGTTAGTGTTCCGCAACTTCCCCACCGCCGGCATGATCCTGACCGATGCCTTCATCAATCAGAAGGAAGTTTTCGCGTTGACCGGCGCGGCGCCCAAGACCGTGGCCTTCATGCATGTCAACGACACCTTCGGCACCGCGATGTCGAAAGGCATCGGCGCGCTGATGCCGAAGTTCAACATGCCGTACAAAATCCTTGAGGAAATCGCCTACGACCCGGCGGCGCGCGATCTGTCGGTGGAAATCTCCAAGGCCAAGGCGACCGGCGCCGAGGCGCTGCTGGTCGTGAGCCGGCTCAACGATGCCATCCTGCTCACGCGCGAATTGGTCAAGCAACGCTGGACCCCGATGGCGGTCCTGAGCATGGGGCCCGGCTGGTACGAAGATCAGTATCTCAAGACGCTCGGCAAGCTTTCGGACGGACCCTTGAGCTTCGTGCCCTGGTACGATCCCAATAAACCGCTGAGCAAGAAGCTCGAGGCTGCGCTCGCCAAGGCCTATCCGGGCATCAATCTGAACACCAACCAGGTCTATACGTTCGAGGCCCTGTTGATCGCCGCCGATGCTTACAAGCGGGCCGGTTCGAGCGATCCCAAGGCGTTGGCCGAGGCGATCCGCGCAACCAACATCACCAACAACGTCAGCCCCGGCCCCGGCATCCAATTCGACGCCAAGGGTCAGAACAGCAAGCTGAGGCTTTCCGCGATTCAGAATCGCGGCGGCAAGCTGGTGACCGTCGCGCCGAAGGATGCGGCCAATGCCAAGCCGGATTGGCCGTTGAAGCCCTACGACAAGCGCGGCTGATTTTTGCGCCGTTAGGATCAGCCGGTGCCGGCCGATGTCTATCTCAACGTGGCCGTCGGCGGGGTGCTGACCGGCCTCGTCTATGGGCTGATGGCGCTTGGGCTGTCGGTGATTTTCGGCGTGGTGCGCGTCGTCAATTTCGCCCACGGCGAGATGATGACGATCGCGATGTATATCGCGGTCACGCTGTTTGCCGCCTTTCACCTCGATCCGCTGGTGATGCTGCTGCCGATCGCGGCCGTGCTGTTCGTCTTTGGCTACGTGCTACAAGCACGCCTGATCAATCCGTTCATCACCCGGCCCGAGCACAGCCAGTTTCTGTTGCTGGTCGCGATCGCGCTCATCATCGTCAACGTCCTGCTGATCGTGTACGGCCCGGACGCGCGGACCGTGCAGGCGAGTTACGCCTTCGATAGTTTCCGCGTAGGTGCGCTGATCGTCGACGCCACCAAGCTTTATGCCGGCATGGCCGCGATCGTGGTTGCCGCCGCGCTGTTCGCCTTCTTCCAATATACGCGGCTCGGCACCTCGATCCGCGCCTGCGCCGACAACTACACCGGCGCGCTGGTGGTGGGGCTTGATGTAAAACATCTGTACGCGCTGACCTTCGGCCTTGGCGCGGCCTGCGTCGGCGCCGCCGGCGTGATGCTGGTGCTGATCGTGGATGTGACGCCGTCGCTCGGCCCGGCCTATACCTTGCTCGCTTTCGTCATCGTGATCACCGGCGGCTTAGGTTCGATGCCGGGCGCGCTCCTGGGCGGGGTGCTGATCGGGCTGACCGAGGCGATGGCCGGCCTTTTGTTCACGCCTTCGGCCAAGAGCATGTTCGCCTTCGCGATCTTGGTGTTGGTGCTGCTGTTCCGCCCGCAAGGCATCATGGGCAAGAGGGCGGCATGATGGCGCGCCTGATTGCCGGGATTCCGCGCCACGGTTTGCTCTTGCTGGCCGTTCTGCTGATCGCTCTGATTGTCGCCCCGATGTTCGCCGGCGACTACCTGCTCACCGTGCTTATTCTGATCCTGTACTTCGCCTACCTCGGGCAGGCCTGGAACATTATGATGGGCTTTGCCGGGCAATTATCGCTTGGCCACGCGCTCTATGTCGGGCTTGGCGCCTATACCGCCGCCGCGCTTTATGTGCATTACGGCATCGGCCCGTGGCTGGGCTTGCTGGTTGCAGCGCCGATCGCGGCCTGTGCCGGCGCTTTTATCGGCTTTCTGGCTTTCCGCTTTCGCGTCGCCGGTGTTTATTTCGCCATTCTGACCATCGCGGTCGCCGAATTCGCGCGCGTGGGTTTCGATCATTTAAGTTGGACCGCCGGATCCTCAGGCTTGTTCCTGCCGGTCAAGCAATACTCCCACAACAATCTGTGGGAACTGCGGGGTCATCCTGCGATGTTTTATTACATCCTGCTGGCCGCTACCGTGATCGCCTTGATCTTCTGCCGCGTGCTGTTGCAAAGCCGCGTCGGCTATTTCTGGCGGGCGATCCGTGAAGACGAGGAAGCCGCGCGTTCGGCCGGCATCGACACCTTCCATTACAAGATGATCGCTGTGGTGATCTCCGCCGCCATGACGTCGTTCGCCGGCGTGGTCTACGCGTTCTATTACAACAATTTGTTCCCCGAGCAGGTGTTCAACATCTCGCGCTCGATCGAGATCATCCTCGGGCCCATCGTCGGCGGCATCGGCACGCTGTTCGGGCCGATTCTCGGGGCTTTTATTTTAACCGGGCTTGCCGAAACGCTCAGCGCCGCGCTCGCCGCGCTTGGGGTCGATCTGCCCGGCGCCAAGCAGGTGTTCTACGGCATCTGCCTGCTGTTGGTGATCATGGCGCTGCCGGACGGCGTGTGGCCGTGGCTGTGCAAGCGCATTGGCCTGACGGAGCGCGGTAAATGAGCGCCCTGTTGTCGATCGACGGCGTTAGCAAACGGTTCCGCGGGCTGGTGGCGGTGGACCGGGTGACTTTCGACGTGGCCGCGGGCGGCATATTCGCCGTGATTGGTCCGAACGGCGCCGGCAAGACCACGTTGTTCAACATGATCGCCGGACTGTTTCCGCCCGACAACGGCACGATCGCCTTCGCCGGCGAGCGCATCGAAAGCCTGTCGCCGGACAGCGTTTGCCGGCGTGGCATCGGCCGTACTTTCCAGATTGTGCGGCCGTTTCCGGGCCTGAGCGTCGAAGACAATGTCATCGTCGGCGCGCTACTGCGTCGCCGGAACGTCGATGCCGCGCGCGCTCATGCGCACGAGGTGCTGCGCCGGCTCGACCTTTACGACAAGCGCGGCCAGCGCGCCTCGTCACTGACATTGCCCGACCGCAAGCGGCTGGAAATGGCGCGCGCGCTCGCTACCGATCCGAAGTTGCTGTTGCTCGACGAGACGATGGCGGGCCTGCGGCCGACCGAAACGGACCGGATCGTCGCGATCCTGCGCGAACTCAACCGTGAAACCGGGCTCACCATCCTGCTGATCGAGCACGTGATGCGCGCGGTGATGGCGCTCGCCGCGCACATTCTCGTGCTGCATCATGGCGCTGCGATCGCCGAAGGCGCGCCGGAGCAGATCGTGCGCGATCGCGCGGTGATCGAATCCTATCTCGGCGTGGAGGCGGTCTCCTGATGCTGAAAGTCGAGAACCTCGACGTCTTCTACGGCGATGCCCAGGCGCTCGATGGCGTCACGCTCGAGATCGAGGAAGGCGCGATCGTCGCCATCGTCGGTGCCAATGGCGCCGGCAAGACCTCGCTGATCCGCACCATCGCCGGCATGCTGAAGCCGGCCCGCGGCCGCGTTCTCTATCGCGGCGCCGATATCGCCGGCTGGCCAAGCCATAAGGTTTGCGATCTCGGCATCGGCCAGGTCGCCGAAGGCCGCCAGGTTTTTCCGTCCCTGTCGGTGGCCGAGAAATCTGGAGATGGGCGCCATGCTGCCGCGTGCGCGGGTCACGCGTGCGCGCAACCTCGATCGCGTTCACGCGCTTTTTCCGGCTTTGACCGAACGCAGCGGTCAGTTGGCCGGCACGCTGTCGGGCGGCGAGCAGCAAATGCTCGCCATCGGCCGCTGCCTGATGGGTGCGCCGGATTTGGTGATGTTCGACGAGCCCTCGCTGGGCCTGGCGCCGACGATGGTGCAAAACGTGCTGCACTGCGTGCGCGACCTCAACCGCGAGGGCCTCACCTGCGTACTGGTGGAGCAGAACGTGGCGGTCTCGCTCAAGCTCGCCAGCCGCGCCTGCGTGCTGGAAAACGGCCGCATCACGCTGTCGGGCACCGGCGAGGCGCTGCTCACCGACGACCGCGTGCGGCAGGCTTATCTAGGATTGTAGGGCTGGCCGAAGCCGCGCGGGCGCCGCCGCATTAGATAATCGAGCGCGGCGATCCGCATGCTCAGAGAGCACTCCGGAAAACTGGCGCGCAGGATTTTCAGCGCTTCGGCGTCGGTTGCCGGCGCAAACGTCATGACGCGCGCGGCCATGTCGGCCGGATCGAAGGCGGACACGGATGTTTCTGATTTCAAGGCTTGGCCCATAAGACTTGGCCCATGTGAGTCAATTCCTGCGCCGGCAATCTCAGTCTGCGGTCCGTTCGTTAGCGACAGGTTAAACGACGCAAAACAGCCGGCGGTTCCATCGCCGGCTGCGTTTTCGAGATATCCGGAGGGTTATTTCAGCGGCTGGCCGATGGTTACCGTCAGCGAGCCTACGCCCTCAACCTCGCCTTCAAGCTTGTCGCCCGCGACCGTCGCAGCGACACCGGACGGCGTGCCGGTCATGATGATGTCGCTGGCCACCAGCTCGACCATCTCCGACAGGTTGGAAATGATTTCCGGCACGTTCCAGATCAGCTGGTTGAGATCGCCGTCCTGGCGGATCTTGCCGTTGCATTTGAGCGTGATCTTACCTTTGGCCGGGTGGCCGATTTCGCTTGCCGGCTTGATCGCGCCGCAGGGCGCGGAATGATCGAACGCCTTGCCGATTTCCCACGGCCGCTTGAGGTCGCGCGAGGCGATCTGCAGATCGCGGCGAGTGAGATCGATGCCGACGGCATAGCCGAAGATGCAGTCGTTGGCCTTGGCGACGGGAATGTTGCGACCGCCGCTCTTGAGCGCGACCACCAGCTCGACCTCGTGATGCATATCCTTGGTGAGCGAGGGGTAGGGCACGGTACCGCCGTCCGGCACAATGGCGTCGGCGGGTTTGGCGAAATAAAACGGCGGTAGCCGCTCATCCTGCCCCATCTCGCGGATGTGCTCGATGTAGTTGCGGCCGACGCACCAGATGCGGCGAACCGGAAAAACTTTGTTTGTGCCGGCGACCGCGATGGCCGCTTGCGGCGGCGGCGAAATGACGTAGTCCGCGCTCATGAGGATTTGCCTTATGCGATTTGGGAACGGAGGCGTTAACTGGCGGGCCCATCCGGTATCGCATTATCCAAGCTCGAACAAGGCGGAAAATCGGCCGCCATGCGGGCCTATTGCGCCGCCACGATCTGCGGGCGGGCCTCCTGCTCCTTGAGCTGGAGCCGGTAGAACGAGGCGTAGCGACCGCTCTTGCGCAGCAATTCGTCATGCCGTCCGGACTCGACAGCCCGGCCATCCTCGACCACGAAGATTCGATCGGCATGCGAAACGGTGTGCAGCCGGTGCGCGATGGCGAGCGTGGTGCGGCCCTGAAATAAATGCTCCATGGCTTCGCGCACTTGCAGTTCGGATTCCGAATCGAGTGCGGCGGTGGCTTCGTCGAGCAGGATGATCGGCGCATTCTTGATCAAGGCGCGCGCGATGGCGACGCGCTGGCGCTCGCCGCCCGAGAGCTGCATGCCGTGCTCGCCGACCGGCGTATCGTAGCCGCGCGGGAACGACTTGATGAAGTCGTGCGCGTAAGCGCCCTTGGCGGCGGCCACGATCTCGTCCTCGCTGGCGCCCGGCCTTCCGAATTCGATGTTTTCGCGGATGGTGCCGCGGAACAAGAACACGTCTTGCCCGACATAGGCGACCTGGCGGCGCAGCGAGACGCGCGACACCTGGGTGACGTCCTGCCCGTCAGCCGAAATCCTGCCGCGCTCGGCGTCGTAGAACCGCAATATCAAATTGAAAATGGTCGATTTGCCGCCGCCCGAAGGCCCGACCAGCGCGGTCAGCTTGCCGGGTTCCGCGACGAAAGACATGCCGCGCAGCACCGCTTCGTCGTTCCGGTAGCCGAAGTATACGTCGTCGAATTCGAGCCGCGCGGTCTTAACCTGCAAGGCCGGCTTGCCGGCGTCGGACGGCTCGCTGGGCGGACTATCGAGGACTTCAAAAAGTATGCGCACGCCGACCAGCCCGCTGTTGAGGTCGATGTTCAATCGCGCCAGGCGCTTGGCCGGCTCATAGGCCAACAGGAAGGCGGCGATGAAAGAAAAGAACTGTCCGGGCGTCGCGCCGGTCGCAATCACGCGATAGCCGCCATAGGTGATGGCGATCGCGATGGCGCAGCCGCCAAGCGTTTCCATCAGCGGGCTGGCGCGGGCGGAGACGCGCGCCATCTTGTTGGCCTCGTGCTCAACCGCCGCGACATTGCGGTCGAAGCGTTCGCGCATGGTGTCTTCGAGCGTGAAGGCCTTGACGATGCGGATGCCTTGCAAGGTTTCCTGCAGCGTCTCGATGATGCGCGTGCCGCCATGGAATTGGCTGCGCGCGATGGTCCTGATGCGGCGGATCAGCTTGCGCAGCACGAGAAAAGCGGGCGGCGCCACCACGAAGGCGAAAAACGACATGTAGGGATCCTGCACCACCATGACCGTCACCAGTCCGATCAGCGACAGCAGGTCGCGGCCGAACGACATGACCAGCAAATTGATTACCTGCGTCGCGGCCGCTGCGCCCGCGGAGAGACGCGCGATGAATTCGGTCGAATGCCGGTCGGAGAAAAAGCCGAGCCCTTCGTTGAGAAGTTTGGCGAACACGGCCCGCTGATTATCGGCGACAATGCGATTGCCGATCTGCGAGAGGATCACGCTGTGACCGTAAGTGGCCAGCCCCTTAGTGGCGAATAGCGCGGCGGTGACGCCGCCGAGGATGAAGATGCCGGTGAGGTTCTTGTTGACGTAGGCCTCGTTGATGACGTTGCCGATCAGATAGGCGCTGAGCGCCGTGCAGCCGGCGGAGATCGCCATGAAGACGAACGCGAAGGCGTATTTGCGCCAGTGCACGAGGCCTTGTTCGGCCACCAGCCGCCGGATCAGCGGATAGGTGCCGTAACGCTTGTCGTCGTCCGATGGCAAAGTCTGGTTATTCATCCGCCCTCTGTGGGCCGCGATTATGGCACGGTTAAATGCTTGCTAGGGCAGACGTTTCCTTGCCCGCGCCGAACGGAATTTTCAAGCCAAAATCCGAATAAAAAGGCTGGATATCGCGCCGATTTCGCTTAAGTCGGGGCGATTTCACGCTTGCCGGGCAGCCGCCGTTCCCAAGCCAGCGCATGGGCGACGATGGTGTCGAGATCCTCGTAGAGCGGGCGCCAGTCGAGCGTCGAACGGATGCGCCCGACATCGGCCACCAGCGCGGCTGGATCGCCGGGGCGACGTCCGCCGACCTCGACCGGAAAATCGTGCCGGCAGACGCGCCGCACCGCGTCGATCACCTCCAGCACCGAAGCGCCGCGGCCGTAGCCGCAGTTGAACGTCGCGCTGGCGCCGCCGCGGCGCAAATAGGCAAGGGCTGCTGAATGCGCGCGCGCGAGATCGCTGACATGGATGTAGTCGCGGACGCAGGTGCCGTCCGGCGTCGGATAGTCGGTGCCGAAGACGTCGATCTTGGCGCGCTTGCCGAGCGCGGCCTCGCAGGCGACCTTGATCAGGTGCGTCGCGTTCGGCGTCGATTGCCCGGTGCGCAGCTTCGGGTCGGCGCCGGCGACGTTGAAGTAACGCAGCGCGACAAAGCGCAGCCCATGCGCCTTGCCGGCATCGTGCAGCATGATCTCCGACATCAGCTTGGAGGTGCCGTAGGGCGAAATCGGCGCGGTCGCCGCATCCTCGCGCACGGGCACCTGCTCGGCATTGCCGTAGACCGCGGCCGTCGATGAAAAGATGAACTGCTGGACGCCGGATTTGATGGCGACGTCGAGCAGGGCGCAGGTGTTCATGGTGTTGTTGGCGTAATAACCGAGCGGATCGCGCACCGAGTTCCGGCACTACGATCGAGGCGGCGAAATGGATGATGGCGGTGATGCCATGGCGGGCAATGGTCTGCGCCACCAATTCGCGGTCGCCGGTTGAACCGGCGACGAACGGCACCTTGCCGGGGACGAGGAAGCGGAAACCGGTCGACAAATTGTCGAGCACGACGACCGGCTCGCCGGCGTCATTGAGCTCGTGCACCATGTGGCTACCGATATAGCCGGCCCCGCCCGTCACCAGGATCGTCATCACGCAATCCCCATATTCGTGCCGTTTTACCGGGCGGCCCTGAAAGAGCGCTTAGCCGGGCGGCAAGCGGCGATGGTTATAGCGGTCATGCTTAATGGTCGGTATATGAGCCTGCGCAGAGGCACTATGGCCGATATTCTCTTCATCAAGACGTCGTCGCTCGGGGATGTGATCCATCACATGCCGGCGCTGACCGAGGCGCGCAAAGCGCGGCCCGAGGCGCGCTTCACCTGGCTGGTGGAGGAGGCCTTCGCGCCGCTGGTGCGGCTGCACCCCGCGGTGGCTGACATCATTCCGGTCGCCTGGCGGCGCTGGCGCAAGTCGCTTTATGCGCCGGCAACGCTCTCGGAAATCGCCGGCAGCCTGCGCGGAATTAGGGCGCATCGCTACGACCTGATCGTGGACAGCCAAGGCCTGCTGCGCTCAGGCGTCACCGCGCGCGTTGCCCACGGGCGGCGGCATGGCTACGACGCCGCGAGCATCAAGGAGCCGCTGGCCTCGGCGTTCTACGATGTTCGCCACGCGGTCAGCCGCGATCTCCATGCGGTGGAACGCAATCGCATGCTCAGCGGCATGGCGCTGGGGTTCGCGCCGCAGGGCGCGCCGGATTACGGGCTCGACCGCGCGCGCTTTGCAGCGTCGGGCGAACGCTATGCCGTGCTGCTGCACGCCACGGCGCGGCTGGAAAAGCAATGGCCGGAGGCGAATTGGATCGCGCTTGGAAAAGCCGTCGCGGAACCGGGCATCGATCTGGTGTTGCCATGGGGCACGCCCGAGGAGCGCGCGCGCAGCGAACGCATCGCTTCTGCAATGCCGCGCGCGCGTGTGCCGGAGCACTCTCCGCTCGATGCGGTCGCCAAGCTCATCGCCGGCGCGCAATATGTCGTGGGTGTCGATACCGGGCTATTGCATCTCGCCGCCGCGCTCGGCGTCCCGCTGGCGGCGATTTTTGCCGGCAGCAAACCCGGCCTGACCGGTCCGGTCGGTCGCGGGCCAATCACAGTCCTCGGCGCGGAAGGAGCGCCACCATCGGTGGACGATGTGACAAAAGCGGTGGAGAAACTTCTTCGCTGATCAGGCGGCGCCGGCGCGCAACAGATCGTGGATGTGGATGACGCCGACCGGCTTGCCGGCCTCGACCGCGAACAGCGCGGTCACCTTGGTCGAGTTGAGAATTTCCAGCGTCTCGCTGATCAACTGATCGGGCCGTACCGTCTTGGGCGCGCGGGTCATCACGTCGTCGACGCGCGCATCGAGCAGATTGTTGCGCATGTTGCGGCGCAAGTCGCCGTCGGTGATGATGCCGACGAGCTTTCCGTTCGGATCGGTGATGCCGACGCAGCCGAAGCCCTTGGCCGACATTTCGATGATCGCATCGGCCATGCGCGTGCCAAGCGGCGCCAACGGAACTGAGGCGTCCTGGTGCATGAAGTCGGCGACCACTTTCAGTAACGCGCCGAGTTTGCCACCCGGATGCAGCAGGCCGAAATCGACTGCGGTGAAGCCGCGACTTTCCAGCAGCGCGATGGCCAGTGCATCGCCCAACGCGAGCTGCATCAATGATGACGTGGTCGGCGCCAGATTATGCGGGCAGGCTTCGCGCGCCTGCGGCAATGCCAGCACGACGTCCGCGGTTTTGGCTAGGGTCGAGTCCGAGTTTGCCGTCATTGCGATCAGGCCGATTTTGAACCGCCGCGAATAATCGGTGAGGCTTTTCAGTTCGGCCGTCTCGCCCGACCATGATAGCGCAATGATCACGTCGTTGCTCGCGATCATGCCGAGGTCGCCGTGCGCGGCTTCGCCCGGGTGCACGAACAGCGCCGGCGTTCCGGTGGAGGAGAAAGTCGATGCGATCTTGCGCCCGACATGGCCGGATTTGCCCATGCCGGTGACGATGACGCGGCCTTGCGCGGCGCGGATCAGGTCGATTGCGGCGGCAAAGCTCGCGCCGAGGCCATCGCGCAGCGCGGTCGCAAGCGCGTCGATGCCGCCGCCTTCGGCGTCGAGCGTGCGCAGCGCGGAATTGATCGCGGCGCGGGCGCGCTGGTCGCTGATATCGGCCGGCTTGGGTCTGGCCATGCGGAGATTACGGTCCCTCATCATCGTCCGATTAGATAGCACGTAACGAGCCGCCCGTCAGGTTGCGGGACGTCAAAAGTTAACGCGGCGGCTACGCGATTCAGCCGCTTTTGCCAAGGACATCGCGCACGCTGGCCAGCACGGTCTCGACCGAAACATCCGCGGTGCGGTGGTGGTTGACCGCATCATTGCCCTCGCTGCGCGCGCGCTGGCGTGCCGCCTCATCGCCCGGCGGCTCGAGGATGGCGGCGAGCGGGTTGAGCGGCCTTTGATGCCAAGGGCTGGTCGGCCCGAAGATCGCGACCGTGGGGGTCCCGATCGCGGCGGAGACATGCATCAATCCGGAATCGTTGGTGACCGAAACATCGGCGGCGGCGAGCGCGAGAACGGCGTTGCGCAAATCAAGGCCGGTAAGATCGCGCACGCGATTCCCTGCGGCGTCGGCGATTTGCTGCGCGATCGTTTTTTCGCCGGGCCCGCCCAAGACCCAGATCGCTGCGACTTCCTTGGCGAGCGCGCGCGCCAATTCCGCGTAGTGGCCGGGCGGCCACGCCTTGCCGGCGCCGACCGCGCCTGGTGACAGCGTAACGATCGGAGGAGCGTCCGGAAGTTTTTGCGCAATGCACCACGCGTCCACGTCGCGTGCCGGCACTTTCAGCTCCGGCAGCGGCCAGTCGCTGGGCAAACCGGCGCCTTTCGGCAAAGCCAGCATGCCCATCTGGTCGATCATGCGCGGCAGCTTGGTCTCGCCCCAGCGCATGTCGTTGGTGAGACCGAAGCGCGCCTCGCCGGCAAAGCCCGTGCGCACGGGAATGCCGGCGAGCCACGGCGCCAGCGCCGCTTTCCATTTGCGCGACATCACCAGCGCTTGTGAGTAGTGCTCGGTGCGCAGTATGCTGGCGAGTTGCCGTTGCCGCGCGATGGCGATCCGCCCTCGCGGCAGATCGGTGACGATCGCTTTCCGAACGCCCGGCATGTAATCGGCGAGCGGAGAGCAGAGCGTGCTGCTGACGATGTCGACCGGCCGCTCGGGCGCGCCGCCGCGCAGCAGCTTCACCACGGAATGGCAGCGCACGAAATCCCCAATCCAGACATAGGGGACGATCAGGACAGGCTGATGCGCTGCGGCTGGATCTTGGCTCATGCGTTCGGCGTCGCGGCCCCATGGCGTCCGTTTCGGCCGGCCCAAACAGGCGTTAGCTGCGCGAGCCGCGACTGTCCAGCGGCGATTTTACCGTTTCCTGAGGCATTTGCGGGGGATTAAGGCCTGACAATTGCGCCCGTCCGCGGACTAAGGCAAAGGATTGCCTCCATTCAGGCCGGACGAGGGGAAGGCATGTTTTTGGTGACCGGCGGGGCCGGCTTCATCGGATCGAACGTGGTGGCCAGCCTCAACGAGGCGGGCGCGAGCGATATCGTCGTCAACGACCTGCTCGGCCAGAACGACGCCAAATGGCGCAATCTGGCCAAGCGCCAGGTCGCGGACTTGGTGCCGCCCGCCGAATTGATGAACTGGCTCGACGGCCGCAAGCTCGACGCCGTCATCCACATGGGCGCCATATCGGACACCACTGTCACCGACGGTGACCTGGTGATGGAAAACAATTTCCGGCTGTCGCTGCGCCTGCTCGACTGGTGCACGGCGACACGCACGCCATTCATCTATGCCTCCTCGGCCGCGACCTACGGCGACGGCGCCCAAGGCTTCGTCGACGATTGGTCGCCGGACGCACTGCGCAAACTCAAGCCGATGAATCTCTACGGCTGGAGCAAGCATCAGTTCGATCAGGTGGTTGCCGATCGCTACGTCAAAAAAGAAAAACTGCCGCCGCATTGGGTCGGTTTGAAATTTTTCAATGTCTATGGACCGAACGAATATCACAAAGGCCATATGCAAAGCGTACTGGCCAAGGTATTCGACCAAGCCAAAGCGGGCAAACCGGTGAAGCTGTTCAAATCGCATCGCGAGGGGATCGCGGACGGCGACCAACGCCGCGATTTCATTTATGTGGACGACGCTGTCTCGGTTTTGCGCTGGGTTCTTGACGCTACCGCCGTCAGCGGCATCTTCAATGTCGGCACCGGCAAGGCCGAGAGTTTCCGTGACATGATCGGCGCCATGTTCAAGGCGCTCGGGCGGCCGGCCAATATCGAATATATCGAAATGCCGGAGAGCATCCGCGGCCAGTATCAGTATTTCACGCAGGGCAGCATCGAGAACCTGCGCCGCGCTGGCTATAACGCCGGCTTCACGCCGTTCGAGAAGGCCGTCGGCCAATACGTCACCGGATATCTCGACCGCGACGACAAATATCACTGACATGATGTTCGACTTCGACAAACATCTTGCAGACCTGGCCGGGCAGACCGTGCTCTGCGTCGGCGATGTGATGCTGGACGAGTTCGTCTACGGCGAGGTGTCGCGCATTTCGCCTGAGGCGCCGACGCCGGTCATTGCTGTGAAGCGCACCGAACTGATGATCGGCGGTGCCGGCAATGTGGCGCGCAATCTGGTCGCGCTCGGGGTGCGCTGCGTTTTCGTCGGCGTCGTCGGCGACGACGATAGCGGCGGCGAACTCAAAAAAGAGCTGGCGAAATTGCCGCAGATCGAAGCGCATCTGGTGACCGATAACGGGCGCCGGACCACGCGCAAGGTGCGCTTTGTGTCCGACCATCACTCCGCGCACATGCTGCGCGCCGATTGGGAGCCCGCCTCGCCGGCTGATTTAAAATGTGAAGACGCGCTGATCGCTTATGCGACCAAGGCGATGGCCAAAGCAGGGGCGGTCGTCCTGTCCGACTATGCCAAAGGCGCGCTGACGCCGCGTGTCATCCGCGCGGTCATCGATGCCGCCAATAAAGCCGGTAAACCGGTGGTGGTCGATCCGAAGGGACGCGATTATGGCATTTACAAAGGCGCGACATTGATCACGCCGAACCGTCAGGAACTGGCCGATGCCACGCACAGTCCGGCGGAGACCGACGATCAGATCGCAAGCGCAGCCGCCGAACTCGGCCGCACGCTCGGCACCAAGGCAATCCTGGTAACCCGCAGCGAAAACGGAATGACACTGGTGGGCGAGGGCGCGGCGATCCATGTGCCGGCCTATCCGGTGCGCGTGCGCGACGTTTCCGGCGCGGGCGACACGGTGGTGGCGGTTCTCTCCGCGATGCTCGCCATGCAGGCGGATTTCGAATCAGCCATGCGCGCCGCCAATGCCGCCGCCGCGATCGTGGTGGGAAAACGCGGCACCGCGACGCTTACCGTTGCCGAGTTGCGCGCGCGTATTCTGCCAGCCGCGACGCTCGCGCCTGAAGAAAAAATCGTATTCGACTGGGCCCTGCTCGACGAGCATCTCGCCGAGTGGCGGAAGCAAGGGTTGCGGGTCGGCTTCACCAATGGCTGTTTCGACCTGCTGCATCCTGGCCACGTTAAATTGCTGGCCGGCGCGCGCGGTGCCTGCGACCGGCTGGTGGTTGGGTTGAACGGCGATGCTTCGGTCACGAGGCTGAAGGGCGCGGGCCGCCCGGTTCAGCCTGTGCAATCGCGCGCCGAGGTGCTCGCCGCGCTTGAGGCGGTCGATCTGGTCGTCGTGTTCGACGAGGACACGCCGGAAAAGCTGATCGCGCGAGTCAGGCCGACGGTGCTGGTCAAGGGCGGCGACTACACGCGCGAGCAGGTGGTCGGCCGCGAGATCGTCGAAGCGGCGGGCGGCGAAATAATTTTGATCGACATCGTGCCCGGCCACTCGACCAGCGACATGGTCGCGCGCACGCGCTCGCCCAAGACTAAGTAGTCGGTTCGCGTTTGACCGGCTGGCTCGGTGGCGGCTGCCAGTTTTGCGTTTCTTCGTAACGTTTGGCGTAGCGATAGAACGTGCCTTCGAAATTGCCGAGGGCGATGACAAAGCCGGCCCAGCCGTCGATAAAGCCAAGCTTGAAAAAGTAGTGCTTGAGGAACGACCACAGGCCGTGGCCGAGCACGCTGGCCATCGAGACGCGCTTGTCCGCGAGCTTGGGCACGCCCAGCGACGAGTAACGGTTCATCTTGTTGATCAGCTCTTCCAGATTGCGGAACGGGAATTGCCAGATTTCGTTGGTCAGCGTGCCGGGCGGCTTGCCGTTTAAGATCTCATAGCCTTCATGCACCGGTTCGAGCGTGTAGCGCATGCTGCCTTTGCGAAAGAGTTGCGGCTGGCGGAAGTTGGGATACCAGCCCGAGCCTTTGATCCAGCGGCCCATCATGTAGCTACGGCGAGGCACGCGATAGACATCGTGCGGTGGTTCGCCGGCCATGAGCGCGAGAATCTCGTCGCGCACTGCTTCGGTGCAGCGCTCGTCGGCATCCAGGCTGAAGATCCAGTCGTATTTGCAGGCCTCGATGGCGCGATTGCGCAAATCGCCGAAGCCTTTGAACGGCACCTGTACGACACGCGCGCCGAGCGATGTTGCGATCTCGGCGGTACGGTCGGTACTAAACGAGTCGATCAGCACCACCTCGTCGGCCCACAGCACGCTGTTTACCGCGGCGGCGATTTTTTCCGCCTCGTTATAGGTCAGGATATAGGCGGAGATTTTTTGCGCCATCAGACCCAGTCCGCCGGCGCTCCCGAAAGGCGCATCAATGCCTCGCGATTCGAATTGGCACGGCGATATTTACGCACCTCGCGATGTTCGCGCCAGATGCGCGCGAGGCCGCCTTGCAGCAAGCCGGCGCTGCGGAAAGCCCGCCAATCGGCGGCCAAAGTGGCGAAGTCGCCGCGCCGCAGGTCGTATACCAAGATCTTGCTCGCGAGATAGCTGCCGAGCTTGCGGAAGCGTGTCGTCAGTTCCGGCCGCTGTCTCGCGTAGTCCAGCAGATCGCGGCCGGCGTTCTTCCAGTCATTCGACAGGCTCACTTCGCTCCAGCCTTTCGCCCATGTAATTTCAGGCATCAGACGCGCGGCCCCGTGCGGCGCAAGACGAATGAGGAATTCGCGATCCTCGCTCCGGCTTTTCTCAAAAAAGCCGCCGATTTTGCGCGCCGCCTCGGTGCGTACCGTAATGCTCGTTCCGTCCACGCCTATGATATCGCTGTAGAGCGCCCATTCGAAGGCCCTCGGACTGAGCTTGACGTCAGGCAGAGGGCTCGGCCGCATCTCACCCCGTACCTCCTTGGTGGCCGACGACAGCGTGCAGACGAGGTCAGGCTCGCGGTCGAGCGCGTCGAGCGCCCGGCTCAAGCGTTGCGGCAGGTACCAGTCGTCGGAATCGAGAAACGAAACGATCGGAGCGCGCGCGGACTCTATGCCGACGTTGCGTGCGAAGCCGACCCCACGCGGACGCTCCGGCCTGATCACTCTGATGCGTGGGTCGGTCAGGCTTGCGAGCCATTTCGGCGTACCGTCCGTCGAGTCATCGACAACGATGATCTCGAAATCGGGCTCGTCCTGCGCCAGCGCGCTTTCAATAGCGCGCGGCAGGACCGGCAAACGATTGTAGGTCGGGACAATGACGGAGCAACGCAAGAGGCCACTCAAAGGTTCGAAGATACCCCCGGCAGATCGGGCGGCGGCGAACCTAACATGCTGGTCGAGCGGTGCACAGCGTAAATGGCAAAATGCTTAAATTCGTCAAGTGCTTGCAGCAGGCTTGCAGTCGCCCGGCAATCCATGTTTTGTGCAAATCATGCGGGACAAGGCGATTTCCGTCATCGTGACAACCTACAACCGCGAAGACGCGCTCGACGCGGTGCTGCGTTCGCTCGCACGCCAGAGCGAGCAGGATTTCGAGGTGATCGTGGCGGATGATGGTTCGGCGGCGGCCACCGCCGCGGTGATCGATAGCTGGAAGGGAAAGGTCGGCCGCCGCCTCGACCGCGTCTGGCACGAAGATCATGGTTTCCGCGCGGCGGAAATTCGCAACCGTGCCATCCTGGCGTCACGCGGCAGTTACTGTATTTTTTTGGATGGCGATTGCATCGTGCGGCCGGATTTCGTCGCAACGCATCGCCGTCTCGCCGCGCCGGACTGGTTCGTCACCGGCAACCGCATACTGTTATCGGCCCCGCTCACTGCCAAGGTGTTGGCTGAGAAGCTCACGCCGGAAACGTGGAGCCTCGTCGATTGGATAGGCGAGCGATTACGCGGCGGGGTCAATCGTGTTTCGGCGTTGCTGCGCCTGCCGCTCGGGCCATTGCGCCGTCTGCGGCAACACGCTTGGCAGGGCGCGCGTTCCGCTAATCTCGCGGTCTGGCGTTCCGATCTCGATTGTGTCGATGGTTTCGATGCCGATTATGTCGGCTGGGGCAAAGAAGATTCCGACATCATCGTGCGTTTGCTGCATGCCGGCGTGCGCCGCAAGGACGGCGTTTTCGCGACCGGCGTGCTGCATCTTTGGCATCCGGAGTCCGACCGCGGCCGGCTGCCAGAGAACGAGCGCAAGCTTTCCGGTATCATTGGGGCCGATAAAATTCGTGCGCAACGCGGTCTGTCCGCGCTTCAGGACGCCCCTTCGCCTGCCTTGGCCCTGTGATGTCCGCGCTTTCGATTACATCGCGTCTCGACCGCGCACGGCTTGGCAGGATCGCCGATTGGTTGTCCGTTGCAGTCGCGGTGTCGATTCCCTGGTCAACCTCGGCGACCAGCATTCTTTTGGTGCTGTGGCTGATCGTGCTCATCCCCACGCTCAAATGGAGCGATTTGCGCAGCGAGTTATTGACCGCCGTCGGCGGATTGCCGGTCGCGCTGTTTTTGCTCGGTGCCGCCGGAATGCTGTGGGCGGACGTTAGCTGGCATGATCGCTGGGGCGGCCTCGACGGCTTTGTCAGGCTGCTGGTCATTCCGCTGCTGATGGTGCAATTCCGCCGCTCCGATGGCGGTTACTCGGTACTTGCCGGTTTCCTGATTTCCTGCATCGCGTTGCTTATTGCATCGTTCGTTGTGACGGTATGGCCGAACCTTCACCCCAGGCCTGCCGGCAATGAAGGCGTCCCGGTCAAAAGCTATATCGTTCAAAGCCTGGAATTCACCATGTGCGCGGCCGTGTTGCTCGATTTCGCCGCCGCGAAAGCGCGTTTGCGGCAATGGAAAATTGCGGCGGCTTTCGCCGTTCTGGCTCTTGCGTTTCTCGGCGATATTTTTTTCGTCACCACCGGCCGCACAGCGCTGGTGGTCATCCCGGTCCTGGTTCTGCTTTATGGATTTCGTCAGTCCGGTTGGAAGGGCATTTTCGCCGCCGGTGCAGCCGGATGCATCATTGCCGCCGTGGTGTGGACAGCGTCGCCTTATGTGCGAGAGCGCGTGACGGGGATTTATACGGAATCGGAACTCTACGAACAAAAAAACGAACCCACGCCATCGGGCCTGAGGATTGACTTCTGGAAGCAGTCTCTTCGTTTTATCGCGAGCGCGCCGCTGTTCGGTCATGGCACCGGTTCGATCGTCGATCAGTTTGAGCGTGCCGCGAGCCGGCGGGCGGAGTTTACTTTTCAAGCAATCCCCATAACCAGACATTTGCGGTCGGTATCCAACTCGGCGCTTTGGGAATTATCGTTCTCTGGGCGATGTGGCTATCGCACTTGCTGCTGTTTCGAGGAGCCGGAACGCTGGCATGGATCGGCTCGGTGGTCGTGGCGTCGAACATCGTCGGCTCCCTGTTCAACTCGTTTATTTTCGATTTCACTGAAGGTTGGCTCTACGTATTCGGCGTGGGTGTGGTGGCGGGCATGGTTCGCTGGCAAGCGTTGAGCGCAGCACGATCACCATGACGCGGATCGAGCTTCCTTCCAAGCCGCGCATTCTCCTTGTCGCGCTGCGCCGGCTGGGCGACGTCTTGCTGACCACGCCGCTGATCCGCAGTTTGCGGCGCGCCTGGCCGGATTCGACGATCGACGCGCTGGTCTTTGCCGAGACCGCCGGCATTCTCGACGGCAATCCTGATCTCAGCGGAATTATCGCAATGCCGGCGGCGCCGACGGTCATTCAAAGCCTGGCGCTGGCGGCGCGGCTTTACCAGAAATACGACCTCGCCATCTCGACGCAGCCGGGCGATCGGCCGACATTTTTCACCTTCATGGCCGGCCGCCGTCGCGCCGGCCCTTATGTTGGCGGCCGCTTAAAACGTCTCACATACGGCCGAATGCAATCCGTTCAGCCCGCCGCGCATCGCGTGGAGGAGAATCTTCGGTTGGCCGATCTGCTCGGCATCGAGCGCGTGCCCGACATTGTCTGCCCGCGTTATGCCGATGTGAGCGGCGCTCCCGTCGGTCCCTATGCGGTAATCCACGCCGCCCCGATGTTCCGCTACAAGCAGTGGACCAAGAACGGTTGGCGCGAGGTGGCGGCCGCATTTGCCGCGCGCGGATTGATGGTCGTCGCGACCGGTGGTCCAGCCGAAGTGGAGCGGCGCTACCTCGACGAGGTTTGGAGTGGCGTGCCCGTTATGCGGATGGATGGCTGGCTCGATTGGGGCCAACTTGCGGGGCTGTTGTCGAAGGCGCGCGCCTATGTCGGCCCGGACACCTCAGTCACCCATCTTGCCGCCGCCGCGGGCTGCCCGGTAGTTGCGCTCTATGGGCCGACCGATCCGCGGCTTTGGGGTCCGTGGCCCATCGGCGGCTTGCAATCGGGTTGGGCGGCGGCTGGACCGATGCAACATCGCGGCAATGTGTGGCTGGTGCAGAATCCATTGCCGTGCATGCCCTGTCAGCTCGAGGGCTGCGAGCGGCGGCTCGACAGCTACAGCCAATGCCTCGACGAACTCGTGCCGGCTCAGGTGATCGCGGTCGTCGATCAGGCCTTGGCGGCGGCGAAGCGATAAAGCAGCGCGGCGACCAGGACGCAACCGGCGCTCAGCGCGGCGGCGTGAACGAGCAACGATGCCGTCAGCAACGTCGTGGCGGCGAGTGCGATCAGCACCAGGTTGAGCAGGAAGACGCGGCCAATAATCTGGCTGACGCTGAAACCATTATCCGTCGCGCGCTGATAGAAATGTGTTCGATGGGCCTGCAGAATTGACTCGCCCTTCGCGAGGCGGCGCAGCAGCGTGATGGTCGCGTCCGCGAGATAATAGAGCGGCAGCAACAAAGCTGCCGCGAGATGGCCGCCGCCGGCGAGCACAACCAACAGCCAGCCCAGCAGTAGTCCGATCGGCAGGCTGCCGACGTCGCCGAGAAACAGCCGCGCCACGGGCTTGTTGAAGGGTGCAAAGCCGACGATCGCGCCGCATAGCGCCAGCGCCACAATCGCGGCGTCGCGCGGCAATGCTCCCATGGCACCAAAGAGCACCAGGCCGCCGGCAACCGGCACCACCTCGGCAACCGTCATCCAGTCGATGCCGTCCATGAAATTCACCAGATTGACGAACCAGAGCAGGGCGAACCCAACGAGCGCGCGTTCGAGCCAAAGCGGTAATGACGGCACAATCCGCAGTGCGGCCGGTAGCGCGGCCAAGACAATCGCGACGCTTGCCGCCTGGAGGAAAAGCCGCGGCAAAATCGCAATGCTGCGAACATCGTCGATTGCGCCCACCGCGGCAATCAACACGGCGGCAGCCAGGACGAGCCATAGCGAATTATTACCCATGTCGCCGGACAAAATCGAAGCGCCGGCGACGACGATCAACGTCGCGGCGATCACCGCGAAGCCGCCGCCCTGCGGCGTCGGGGCGCTGTGCGAGGACCGGGCATTGGGATGCGCCAGCGCATGGCGCTCAAGCATCGGACGCAATGCCAAAAGGAGGCCGTAGCTGACCGCGGCGCCCGTCAGAAAAATTACCAGCGCCCCGCCATTGCTCATGCCGCGCTCCGATTTAGCAAACGCGCATAAAGCGCAACGATTTCACGCCCGATGAGCGCAGTGGAATATTCCTTGACGGCGATCTGGCGGCTGGCTTGTCCAAAGCGCAGCCGCATAGCGCGGTCCTGCATGAGCGTCTCGATCGCATCCGCCAGCGCGCCGGGATCGTCGGGCGGCACCAGCAGCGCGTTCACGCCCTGGCGCGCGATTTCGCGGCATCCGGGAACGTCCGTCACGATCAGTGGCCGGCCGCACGCCGCCGCCTCCAGCAGGCTAAGCGGGATGCCTTCGCCGCCACGCGACGGCAAAATGGCGACATGGGCCTGCGCCCAAACGGTGTGGATGTTCTCGACGTGGCCGAGCAGGACCAGGTTCGGCCGCTGGCGCCAGCGAGCGAGCACGGGTTCGGGAATTGACGAAGGGTTGGATATGTCGGGCCGGCCCGCCAGCAGCAGCCGAACCTCGATACCGCGTTCTGCCAAAATCTCGTGTGCACGCACCAAAGTTTGCACGCCTTTGATATCGAGCAGGCGGGCGGCAAATCCGGCCGTGAAAGCATTTGCGGGCTCGGGCAAGGCGGCAAAAACATCTACATCCACGCCGGAGCCGGGAATGATCACGATCAGGTCGCGCGGCACGCCGAGTGCTGCAATCGTCATGCCATCGTCGGGATTTTGCACCAGTACGGTGGAATTGGGCCGCTTCAGTAGCCAACCGAGGAAGGCGTAGGCAATCGCACGCAAGGGCCGTAGCGTCATGGCCTTCGAAGCGTACGCAAAACCAAGTCCCGCAAAGGCATTTAGTTTCTGCATCGGCAAAGCGAGCGCCGCCAAAGAACCGATGATCGTTGATACGGTGGCGACATGATGGACGAGGTCGGGCCGCAGCCGGCGATAAAGCCGCCGCGTTTCCATAACGGCGCTCGCAAGCCGGAACGGATTCATACTGCCCCTGCGCCATTGAATTGGATGCAAATGAAAACCCTCGGCTTCGATCTGCGCGGCGCATTTGCTGACCCGGGTCGCCACATGAACCTCATATCCGGCGCTGCGCGCTGCGCGCGCCATCGGCAGGCGATGCGAGACGAAGTACCAGTCTTCCGAGACCAGATAGAGAATTTTTTGCATCAACAAATAGCCAATCTGTGCCTCGGTTTAATTCCAACCACGCAGCCCTACGCAGCAAATCGGAAAAGGGGCCTCACCGAAACCCAAGCGTACATAAGCCAAGTCGGCGCGTTACGGCAAAGACCTGAGCAAGGCGCAATTCAGTCCACGCGCGCAGCGCGACTTATTTGTAACATATTGTTCTAAAAGCTCTATTTGAAGAGTTGACGAAAACAGCCTGGTTCTTCCGGCGCAACATCGCGCTTGACGTTCATGCGTTTATCTTCCACCCGATTGAATCATGTGCGGCATTGCCGGCCTGATTGATCCGTCATCGGTGGGAGATGGGCGCGCGCTCGAGAGCCGGGCCCGCGCCATGGCTGAGGCTATCGCCTATCGCGGACCCGATGGCTCCGGCGTGTGGAGCGATCCGGAAGCCGGTGCGGCCCTCTCGCATCGGCGGCTCGCCATTGTCGATCTGACGCCGACCGGCGCGCAGCCGATGGTCTCCGCGGACGGACGCTGGACGATCACCTACAATGGCGAGATCTACAACGCGGCGGCGATCGCGCGGACGCCTGAGTTGAACGGCTTTGCATTTCGCGGCACGTCGGATACCGAGGTCTTGCTTGAATCGGTGGCGAAGCGCGAACTCGACCGCACACTCAACGACATCAATGGAATGTTTGCGATTGCGCTCTGGGATCGCGCAACACGCACATTGCATCTGATCCGCGACCGGCTGGGGATCAAGCCTTTGTTCTTGATGGCAACGCAACGCGGCGTATGGTTTGCATCGGAACTCAAGGCGCTGGCGGCGGCCGGTTTGAAACTCGATATCGATCCCGCCTCGGTCGCGAGTTTCTTGCGCTTCGGATATGTGCCGACGCCGTTTTCGATTTTTCGCGACGTGACTAAGCTCAAGCCCGGCGAAATCGTCTCCATCGATGCCGGTGGAAATATCACGCGCCGGCAATATTGGTCGTTGGCCGACGTCGCTGCAGCCGGTTTGATCGAGTCTTATACGGGATCCGAGACGGACGCCGAGGCCGAGTTGCATGATCTGTTGGTCGACGCGGTCGGTGGACAGATGATCTCGGATGTGCCGCTCGGGGCTTTTCTCTCGGGCGGCATCGATTCCTCGACCGTCGCCGCCCTGATGAAAGCGGCGCGGCGCGGTCCGGTGCGTACATTTTCGATTGGTTTTCCAGATTTCGGCTATGACGAATCGAAGCACGCCAAGGCTGTCGCGCGGCATCTTGACACCGAGCACCGGGAGTTGATCGTAACCGCAGCAGATACCCTGGCGGTCGTCCCGCAGCTCGCCGAGATGTACGACGAGCCGTTTGCCGACGCCTCGCAAATCCCGACCCACCTGATCTCGAAACTCACGCGCGCGCACGTCACGGTCGCGTTGTCGGGAGACGGCGGCGACGAGCTGTTTGGCGGCTATAGCAAATATGCGCTCGGTCACGGACTCGGGCGTCTGGTGACCAATTCTCCCGCCGGTCTCCGGCGCGTCCTTGCCGCGATGCTGCGCGCGACCCCCGGCAGCCTGGTCGACACGATCGCGCGCATTGCACCAGCCGGCTGGCTGCCGACGCAGCCCGCGGACAAGCTCAGAAAACTCGCGGCCGTGCTGCCACTCGAGCGCGGCGCGATCTACTTGCGGCTGGTCAGTCACTGTCCTGATCCCGCGGCGCTGACCAGCGGCGGCTCGGAACATCCGATCGATTTGAAGTGGCAAGGCGCGGGTACGCGCGACTTGTTCCTCGAGCAGATGCAGTTTTTCGATAGCGCGACTTATTTGCCGGACGATATTCTGCAAAAAGTCGACCGGGCATCGATGGCGGTAGCGCTTGAGGTGCGCCCGCCTTTGCTCGATCACCGGGTGGTCGAATTTGCCTGGCGCCTGCCGCGGCGCATGCGGGTTCGCCACGGCGAGAGCAAATGGCTGCTGCGTCGTATCCTCGATCGTTACGTCCCGCGCGACTTGGTCGAGCGGCCAAAGATGGGCTTCGGGGTCCCGCTGGCGACTTGGCTGCGCGGCCCACTGCGGAATTGGGCCGAGGATTTGCTCGATCCGATGCGGCTGGGCGGCGGCCTGCTCGATACGGCCGCCATCCGCACGTTATGGACCGAGCATTTAAGCGGGAAGGGCAACTGGGCCTACGCTTTGTGGACGGTGTTAATGTATGAAGCGTGGCGCCGTCGCTGGGCGGACGGCGTTGAAACGAGAAGGCACTGAGCTTTGGCAGCTGAACATCCTATCCTGGTCACCGGCGCTGCCGGCTTCATCGGATTTCACGTCGCGCGACGTTTGCTGGATGACGGTCGCGAGGTCATTGGCGTCGACAATCTCTCTCCTTATTACGATCCGAAGCTGAAGCAGGCGCGCCTGACGCGGCTGTCGGACGTCAAGAATTTCAAGTTCGTGCGGCTGGATTTGGCCGATCGCGCGGCGACCGCCGCGCTGTTCGCCGAGTATCGCTTTCCATTCGTAATCCATCTTGCCGCGCAAGCCGGCGTGCGGCATTCGCTGACCGATCCGCATGCTTATGCTGAGGGCAACCTCACCGGCTTTCTCAATGTTCTGGAAGGTTGCCGCCACCAAGGTTGCCGCCATCTGGTCTATGCTTCGTCTTCGTCGGTCTATGGTGCCAACACCAAGATGCCGTTTCGAACGACCGACAACGTCGATCATCCGCTCAGCCTTTACGGCGCCAGCAAAAAGGCGAACGAGCTGATGGCGCATTCCTACGCGTATTTGTTCAATCTGCCGGCGACCGGCTTGCGATTTTTCACCGTCTACGGTCCGTGGGGACGCCCGGACATGGCGCTATGGATCTTTACGGCCGCAATCGCGTCCGGAAAACCGATCAAGTTGTTCAACCACGGCAAGATGCGGCGCGATTTCACCTATATTGATGACGTCGTGCAGGCGGTTGTGCGGCTGATTGATCGTCCCGCGCAGGGCGATCCGCAATGGTCGGGCTATAAGCCCGACCCGGCGCGCAGCTCGGCGCCGTGGCGGGTCTACAATATCGGCAACAGCAATCCGGTCGGGCTTCTCGATCTTGTGGACCTGTTGGAGCAGGCGCTTGGCAAAAAAGCCATCCGTGAACTTTTGCCGATGCAGCCGGGCGATGTTCCGGCGACATACGCCGACATCGACGATCTTACCCGCGATGTCGGCTTTAGGCCGTCGACGTCCATCGCCGAAGGCGTTAAACGTTTCGTCACGTGGTATAAAGACTATCAGCGTGGCGCTTGAGGACGTCGCCTGCCGCGATCGAGTATCCAAAATAAGCCGCCTATCAGACCCGCCGCGAACGTCGCGATCCCTAACAGCACCGAAAGGATGAGACCGTCGCTTTCGGGCAGCCCGGCATAACCGAAGGCCAAAACCATTGCGGTTTCGCGTGTGCCCCAGCCGGCGATGGAGATCGGAATCGAGGCGATCAGCAAGACCGGCAGCACGAGCAGCAGAGCTTGACCCCACTCAAGCGGCACGGCGGCGGATTTGGCCAGGCACCAGGCCGCGGTGACCGTCACGAGATGGTTGAACAGCGAATAAACGAGGATCAGCGAACCGCTCGTTGGCGAGACCAGCACCCGGCGCGACATTGCTGCGGCGCCCGTGAGTTGACGCGTCAGCCACCAGCGGTCGAGTAAACCGCCCTGAAAAAATCCCAGCGCTACAAAGATCAAGCAGGCACCCACGCAGCCAAAGCCGACGGCCAGCAGTGCTATACGGCCGGTGACATCGTTAATCAGCGCAAACGACCACGGCAGACAGGTAATCACCATTAAAGCCAAGACCAGCACGCCGACCATGCGGTCGATGAGGACCGAATAGGTCGCGGTCCGCCAGCCGCCCTGGGCGCGGCCCAGCAGCCAGACGCGAACCGCATCGCCGCCGATGGTGGAGGGCAGCGTCTGGTTGAAAAATGCAGCGATGAAATTATACCGCAACGCGCTCGTTATCGCGAACGATGGCGTATCCGTGGTTTCGCAGTTGCGGACGATGATCTGCCAGCGTAGCGCGCCCAACGAAATCTGCCCGACTAGAATCAAAACGGCTGCCGCCAGCCAGCTATATTTCAGGTGGTCGAGCTGGCGGGTGACGATGCTAAAATTGACGTGCGCGAAGGCGAAGTACAGCAGCACGCACGAGATTGCCGCCTTCAGGGCAAAAGCCAATAAATTTCGCATCGGTTCGGAACCCTGCGGAGGATACCAGCGGGCATTTGTGAAGAAGGTCTTGCTGACGCAAAACACGATTTAGGATCGCGGCGCGTAGAATCCGATAGTGCCGTTGCTCATAGCTTGATTGTCTTGCGATGAGAATGGGATAAATGCAAATTCCGGCCGGGCTTTGGTTTGGGGCAGGAATGTCTGCGACAAACTGCCGGTGACGACGACGCGCAACGAAGCGCTGTTCGCGGTGCGCGTCCTGTCGCATACCATCGCCGCGCCCGCCGACATCCTGAAGAAACTTTCCATACTTGTAACCAAGACGGCTCCGGAATTCTCGCTCAGCGCGGTGAAATCGTTCCGCGAGGACGTGCTCCGCCGCCGGCCTGCGGTTCTCGCTTTCCGCCGCGCGCGACCGAATGGGACCACCGCTTTGCCATTCGCCGAGGCCGGAATTTAACGCGGCGGATATGCTGTAACGCTCTGAATCAAAACGTGTTCGACGGGTTTTCCTGGAATGGTCGCCAGCCGCCATTGAGCATGCTAGGGGAAGACTTGGCTGAGGGTCGCGGCCTGGGGAAGTTCTTCAGAACATGGCGCAAGCGGCAAAACCGGATTCCATGTTGCGTATCGGCGTTATCGGCGTCGGCGTGATGGGCAGCAATCATGCCCGCGTGCTCACCGGACTGCCGGGCGCCGAACTCGTTGGCGTCGCGGATCCGGATATCAAGCAAGCTGAATTCGTCGCGCGCACGCTCGGCTGCACCGCCGTCGCCGACGTCAACGCGCTGCTCGATCTCAAGGTCGATGCCGTTACAATCGCAGCGCCCACGCATCTGCATCACGATATCGCCTTGACCTGTATGGCGCGCGGCGTCCATGTCATGGTGGAAAAGCCGATCGCCTCGTCGGTCGAAGAGGGGCGGGCGATTATCGCGGCGGCAAGACGCGCCAACGTTACCTTGATGGTCGGCCACGTCGAGCGCTTCAATCCGGCGGTCGAAGCGATCAAGGACGCGATTCGCAATGAGGATATTCTCTCGATCGCCATCACCCGGGTCGGACCGTTCCCGCCGCGCATGTCGAATGTCGGCGTGGTCATCGATCTCGCCGTGCATGATATCGACCTGATCCGCTGGTTCACTGATTCTGAAATTGTCGAGGTGCAGCCGCAGCTCTCCAGCGCGGTCGCCGAGCGCGAGGATATCGCGCTGTTGCAATTCCGCACTGCTTCGGGCGTGCTCGCGCATATTAACACCAATTGGCTCACACCGTTCAAGGCGCGCAACGTCATCGTCGCCACGCGCGGCAAATACATCCAGGCCGATCTACTCACGCGCCAGGTGACGGAGTGCTTCGGCTTCCAGCCCGATGGCAGCTATTCGATGCGGCATCTGTCCGTCGGTCACGCCGAGCCGCTGCGCTCCGAACTGTTGGCCTTCATCCGTGCCGTGCGCTCGGGGGCGGCGGCGGCAGTGACCGGAGAGGAAGGCGTGGCTAGTCTCGAAATCGCCATTCGCTGTCTGGCGTCCCGTCCGGCAGCGGCGTCGTCGTCGCAGCGGCAGGCGCCGCGCGTGGTCGTCGGCTGACCGGCGCTCTGGCCTGGACTTAAAATGAATTCAACGACCCAACCCGCCCCTGATTCCGTTCATTGACTTGGCCGCGCAGCGCCGCCGCCTTGGCGGCTCAATCGATGCGGCGGTCGCCCGCGTGCTTGGCCATTGCCAGTTCATTCTGGGCCCCGAAGTTCGCGCATTCGAGGCGGAACTTGCCGCCTTCTGCGGCGCCAAGCACGTCGTCAGCTGCGCCAGCGGTACGGATGCTCTCGTGTTGGTGTTGCGGGCGAAGGGGATCGGTCCCGGCGACGCCGTGATTTGTCCGTCGTTCACCTTCTGCGCCACGGCGGAGGTGGCGGCGCTGGTCGGCGCTACGCCGGTTTTTGTCGATGTCGACGCGGCGACGTTCAATATCGACGCCGGCGGAATTGCACCCGCCGTTGCGGCCGCGAAAAAATTGGGATTGACGCCGAAGGCAGTAATCCCGGTGGATTTGTTCGGCCTGGCGGCTGATCACGCCGCCATCGCGGCCGCCGCCGAGGCCGAAGATTTGTTCATCCTCGACGATGCCGCGCAGGCTTTCGGCGCGACTTTCAATAACCGCCGGCTCGGCAGCTTCGGACACGCCACCACGACCAGCTTTTTCCCGGCGAAGCCGCTGGGCTGCTACGGCGATGGCGGTGCGGTGATGACCGATGACGCCGAAATGGCCAATATTCTGCGCAGCCTGCGCATGCACGGCCAGGGCAGTGATCGCTACGACAACGTGCGGATCGGCCTTGCTTCCCGCCTCGACACAATTCAGGCCGCAGTCCTGATCGAAAAGCTGAAGATATTTCCCGATGAGATCGTCGCGCGCGATCGCGTCGCCCGCCGTTATTCGGAAGCGCTTGGTGGCGTCGTGATCACGCCGACGGTGCCACCCGGATCGCTGTCGGTATGGGCGCAATACACCATTCGTATATCGGGCAATCGCCGCGACAAGCTTGCCGCGGCGCTCAGGGCCGAGGGCGTACCCACGGCGATCTATTACCCGATCCCGCTGCACCGGCAGCAGGCTTACAAGCAATATCCGGTCGGCGACGGCGGCGTCGCGGTCAGCGACCGGCTGGCTGCGGAAGTCATCAGCCTGCCGATGCACGCCTATCTCGACGTCCCGACGCAGGACCGCATCATCGCCGCCGTGGGTAGCGCGCTGGCGGCGTGAGGATTTGGAGGCTAATTTTTCCGTACGGCGTGCGAAATTGAAATATCAATTTCTCCCGGGATCGTTCGAAATGAAGTAGCACTGCCGGGCAAGAGCTCGGATTCACGAATGGATTGGCGTCAGCAGAATATTCGCCTGCGTCGGCTCGAAGCCGAGGCGATCTATATTATGCGCGAGACGGTCAGCGAACTCCGCAAGCCCGTGATGCTTTACTCGATGGGCAAGGATTCAAGCGCACTGCTGCACGTTGCGCAGAAGGCCTTTCATCCGTCGAAAGTGCCGTTTCCACTGCTGCACGTGGACACGACGTGGAAGTTTCGCGAGATGATCGCGTTTCGTAACGAGACCGCGGCGCGCCTGAATATCGAATTGCTGGTTTACATCAATCAGGAAGGGCTCGCGCGCGGCGTATCCCCGGTCGCATCCGGTTCGGCCATTCATACCCAAGTGATGAAGACCGAAGGCCTACGGCAGGCCTTGGACAAATGGCAATTCGATGCGGCGATCGGCGGGGCGCGGCGCGATGAGGAAAAAAGCCGCGCCAAGGAGCGCATTTTCTCGCACCGTTCCGCCGGCCACGGCTGGGATCCGCGCCAGCAGCGCCCGGAGCTGTGGCGCGTGTTCAATACGCGCATGAAGGCCGGCGAATCCATGCGGGTGTTTCCGCTGTCGAATTGGACCGAGCTCGACGTCTGGGACTACATCAGGTCCGAGGATATCCCGGTCGTGCCGCTCTACTTCGCCAAGCAGCGCCCGGTGGTGGAGCGGGACGGCACGCTGATCATGGTCGATGACGACCGGTTGCCGCTGGCTCCTGGCGAAAGACCGCGCATGAGGCAGGTTCGATTTCGCACTCTGGGCTGCTATCCGTTGACCGGCGCGATCCCCTCGAACGCCGGCACGCTAGACGCGATCATCGCGGAAATGCGCGCCTCGGCCGGCTCAGAACGGCAGGGCCGTGTTATCGATCACGACGAGGCCGGCTCGATGGAGAGGAAAAAGCGCGAGGGATATTTCTGATGGATGCGCCCGCGTCAGCCACCGTCAAAACGCGCACGCGCCGCACCGGCGCCGATTCCCGCGCCGCGTTGCGCTTTCTGACCTGCGGCTCGGTCGATGACGGCAAATCAACCCTGATCGGCCGCTTGCTCTACGAACAGAAACTCGTCTTCGATGATCATCTTATCGCGCTCGAACGCGATTCGATAAAGCACGGCAGCAACGGCGCGGACATCGATTTTGCCCTGTTGCTCGATGGCTTGGAAGCCGAGCGCGAGCAGGGCATTACCATCGACGTGGCCTATCGCTATTTTTCGACCGCGCAGCGCGCCTTCGTGGTCGCCGATACGCCGGGTCACGAGCAATATACCCGCAACATGGCGACGGGCGCGTCCAACGCCGAGCTCGCTGTGTTGCTGGTGGACGCGCGCAAAGGTCTGCTGAGCCAGACCCGCCGCCACGCCATCATCGCCAGCCTGCTCGGCATCCGTACCGTCGTTCTGGCGGTGAACAAGATGGATCTGGTCGAGTTTGACCGGGCGACGTTCGAACGCATCTCGTCGGAGTTCAGCGGCTTCGCGGCCGAGCTTGGCTTCGGGGAGATCAAAGCGATCCCGGTGTCGGCGCGCTTCGGCGACAACGTATCGTCGGGCAGCGAGCGCACGCCCTGGTATTCGGGCCCGCATCTACTCGACTATCTCGAAACGGTCGACGTCGAAGACGATTGCGCCGCCAGCCCGTTCCGCATGCCGGTGCAATGGGTCAATCGTCCCAATGCCGATTTCCGAGGCTTTGCGGGCATGGTGGTGAGCGGTAGCGTCAAGCCGAATGACGAGATCGCGGTTCTGCCATCCGGGCAGACCACCAGGATCAAACGCATCGTCGGCGCCGGCGGCGATCTCGACGTTGCGCAGGCGGGGGATTCAGTCACCGTCACGCTTGCCGACGAAATAGACGTCGCGCGTGGCGACATGCTGGCCGCGTTGCGCGACCGCCCGCAAGTCGCGGATCAGTTCGAAGCCCGCCTGGTCTGGATGGCGAACGAGCGAATGTTCCCGGGCCGCTCCTATTTGATGAAAATCAACAGCTGCATCGTCGCGGCGACCGTGACCGAACTCAAGCACCAGATCGACGTCAATACTTTGGCCAAGCTCGCGGCCAAGACGCTGGCGCTCAATGAAGTCGGCGTGGCCAATCTGTCGACCGCCCGCGCGATCGCATTCGATGCCTATGCGGATAACCGCGACACCGGCGCCTTCATCCTGATTGATCGCTATTCCAACGAGACGATCGCCGCCGGCATGATCGATTTCGCGCTGCGCCGCGCCAGCAATATCCACCGTCAGCAACAGACCGTGAGCAAGGCCGAGCGCTCGAACCTCATGCATCACCGGCCCGCGGTGCTGTGGTTCACTGGTTTGTCGGGATCGGGTAAATCCACCATCGCCAACCTGGTGGAAGCGGACTTGCATGCGCGCGGCGTCCACACCGTCTTGTTGGACGGCGACAATGTGCGGCACGGACTAAACCGCGACCTTGGTTTCACCGAGCCCGACCGGGTCGAGAACATCCGGCGCATCGGCGAGGTCGCCAAGCTGATGACCAACGCCGGCCTGGTCGTGCTGTGCTCGTTCATCTCGCCGTTCAAGGCCGAACGTCGCATGGTGCGCGAACAGCTCGATACCGACGAGTTCATCGAAATCTTCGTCGACGCGCCGCTCGAGCAATGTATCGCGCGCGATCCGAAGGGGTTGTACAAGCGTGCGCTGGCCGGCGAGATCAAGAATTTTACCGGTGTCGATCAGCCCTATGAGACGCCGGAAAATCCCGAGCTGCATTTGCTGGCGGGCAGCAAGGAGGCCGACCGGCTGGCGAGTGAGGTCATCGAGGATCTGACACGACGAAAAATTCTGTAACGCATTTCAGCTGCGCTTATAAATATCCTCGATGCGCTCGATATCGTCCTCGCCGAGATAGCTGCCGGTCTGCACCTCGATCAATTCGAGCGAGATTTTTCCACGGTTGGCCATGCGATGCACGCTGCCGATCGGGATATAGATCGATTCGTTTTCGTGCACGGCGCGGATTTGCTCGCCGATGGTAACCTCGGCGGTGCCGCGCACCACCACCCAATGTTCGGCGCGGTGGCGGTGCTTCTGCAGCGACAGCACGCCGCCGGGGATCACGACAATACGTTTGACCTGGAAGCGCTCGCCCATGTCGATTGATTCGTAATAGCCCCAGGGCCGGTGCACGCGCCTGTGGTCGGTCGCCTCTGATCGCTTGCCGGCCTTGAGCTTGGCCACCAGCTCGCGCACTTCTTGTGAGCGCGCGCGCGGCACCACCATCACCGCATCGGAGGTGCTGACAATCACCAGATCTTCGACACCTACCGCGGTAACCAGCCGGCCATCGGAGTGCACCACGCAACGGCTGGTATCCAACACCACCGCCGGCCCGTGCACGACATTGCCGGTCGAGTCAGGCGGCGTAATATCGAACAATGCGTCCCAGCTTCCGATATCCGACCAGCGGAAGTCGCCCGTCACCACCGCGGCGAGGTCGGTTTTTTCCATCACGGCGTAGTCGATCGATTGCTGTGGCGCGCGCGCGAAAGCTTCCGGGTCCAGACGCAGGAAGCCGAGATCGGTGGTCGCCTTGGCGACGGCGGCTTCGATCGCCTCATGCATCGCCGGCTCGAGACGCTTGAGTTCCGACAGCAGCACGTCGGCGCGGAACAGGAAATTGCCGGAATTCCACAAATAGCCGTCGCGCACATAGCGGGCGGCGGTGACGGCGTCGGGCTTTTCGACGAAGCTCTTGACGGCGCACACGCCGCTTTTGCCGATTGCCGCACCCGGCAGGATGTAGCCGAAGCTGGTCTTGGGCTCGCTCGGCTTGATGCCGAAGGTAACGATTTTGCCCGCGTCGGCGCCCTCGCGGCCGGCCAGGCAAGTGGCGCGGAACCGCGGCACATCGAGGATGATGTGGTCGGCGGCGAGCGCCAGCACGACCGCATCGGGATCGCGTTTGAGCGCCACCGCGGTTGCGGCCGCGATCGCGGGCGCTGAATCCCGCCGCAATGGCTCGATAATCACCGTCGCCTCGACGCCCACCTCCTCGGCCTGCCGCCGCGCGAAGAAATGGAAATTCGGTCCGGTGATGACGATAGGGGGCCCGAACATCGGGTCTCGCACCCGCAGCAGGGTTTCCTGGTAGGTCGACCGATCTCCGACCAAAGGCAGGAATTGCTTGGGCAAGGCGTCGCGCGAAACCGGCCAAAGCCGCGTCCCGGCGCCGCCGGCAAGGAGAATGGGGATGATGGGGGATGGCATGGCTATGGCAGGGCTGGTTCCGGCTCTATGTTTGGGGCGGGAATCGTCTTAAGGCCTATCGTTACGCAGTGGGTAAGTCCATTCAACTGAATCAAGGACATTTTTGCGTTCGCCGCAGGCTGATCCACCGATGATTGATCGCATGATTAGAGTCGGCGGACTGACGCTGCTGTCGCGGGTAACCGGTTTTGTCCGCGATATCGTGTTGGCCGCCATTCTCGGCGCGGGGCCCGCGGCCGACGCCTTCTTCGTCGCCTTCCGTTTGCCTAACCATTTCCGGGCCATTTTCGCCGAGGGCGCCTTCAACGCGGCTTTCATTCCATCCTATGCCCGCATCCGCGAGCAGGGCGGGCCGGCGCGCGCGGGGCTGTTCGCGGACCGTGTTTTCACCCTGCTGCTGGCGAGCCAGATCGTACTGCTTGCCGTGGCATTGCTTTTCACGCCGGCGGTGATCGATGTGCTGGCGCCAGGTTTTGCGCGCGATCCGGAGCGCTTTGGATTGGCGGTCGATCTCACCCGCATCACCTTTCCCTACTTGCTGCTGATCACGCTGGTCACGCTGTACGGCGGCATGCTGAACGCCGTCCAGCGTTTCGCCGCCGCGGCGGCGGCGCCGATCTTGCTTAATCTGTCGATGATCGTGGCGCTATTGCTGGCGGTATTTTTCCCGACCGCCGGTCACGCCGCCGCATGGGGCGTGTTGATCTCGGGCGCATTGCAGGCGGCGTTGGTCGGCGGCGATGCTTGGCGCAATGGCATTTTGGCGGCTTTGCGCTGGCCGCAGCTCGACGCCGATGTCCGGCAATTTTTCCGGGCGCTCGGGCCGGCGACGGTCGGTTCGGCCGGTGTGCAGCTCGCGCTGTTCGCGGACACCATCATCGCATCTTTCCTGGCGACCGGCGCGCTGTCGGCGCTCTATTACGCCGACCGCATCAATCAATTGCCGATCGGCGTGATCGGCATTGCCGCGGGCACTGTCGTGCTGCCGGAAATGGCGCGCCGCTTGGCCGCCGGCGATGAAGCGGGCGCTGCACGAGCGCAGGACCGCGCCATCGAGTTCACGCTGCTGCTGTCGGTTCCCTGCATCGCGGCGTTCTTCGTCATCCCCGAGCTGATTATGCAGGCGCTGTTTATGCGCGGCGCGTTCACCGAAGCCGATGCGGTCGCCGCTGGCCGCACGCTGACGGCTTACGCCTTCGGACTGCTGCCCTTCGTGCTGATCCGCAGCACGGTCGCGACATTTTTCGCGCGCGGCGACACTGCGACGCCGGTAAAGGCCGCGCTGATCGCCGCCGCAGTCAATATCGCATTCAAGTTTCTGCTGATGGGGCCGCTGGCGCAGGTTGGGCTTGCGTTGGCAACGTCAATAGGCGCCTGGGTCAATCTCGGCCTGGTCGTCTGGTTTGCGATGCGCGCCGGCCACTTCCGCATCGATCAGCGCTTGCGGCAGTCGATGATCAAATTGGCGGCAGCCGGCCTCGCGCTGGCCGCGGCCTTGTGGTTTTGCGAGGCTACGGCGGAACATTTGTTCGCCGACTGGCAGCGGTTGCGCCATGTGGCGGCGCTGGCGCTGCTATTTGTCGTTGGCGGCGCAGTTTATGGCGGTATCGTCCTTGCGCTATTTGGGCCGCGCTGGCTGGAAGCATTTCGCGCGCGGCGGCGCGGCTGATACATAATTTCATCCGCCTTTTTCTGTTCTCTTGCCGACCGGCTCCGGTGGACATAGTTGCCCTCCGACGCTATGGGGGACGGGCCGGATGATGCGCGATTGGCCGCAACGGCAGGTATTCATGAACGCCACAGGGGTAATTTCATCGTTTTCGTTGATGCGTGGCGTGCGCGATATCGTTTTGGCGTGCGCCCTTGCGACTTTGGTCGCAAGCTGCGGGGAAAGTCAGAAGCCGGCCGCGCCGCCACCGCCAGCAGTGACAATCGCGACGCCGGTCAAGCGCACGCTCTCCGATTTTGACGAATATGTCGGCCGTTTCACCGCGGTCAATTCGGTTGAGATGCGCGCGCGCGTCTCCGGTTATCTCGAAGGCGTGCATTTCAAGGACGGACAGATCGTCAAGCAAGGCGATCTGTTGTTCACCATCGACAAGCGGCCGTTTCAGAACAC
The DNA here is from genome assembly GCA_963703875.1 of uncultured Alphaproteobacteria bacterium. Taxonomy (GTDB): domain Bacteria; phylum Pseudomonadota; class Alphaproteobacteria; order Rhizobiales; family Xanthobacteraceae; genus Pseudolabrys. Next base: position 111,795 of record CAVPFZ010000030.1, on the reverse strand, counting down.
GCTCGATCAGGCGCGCGCCAATCTGGCGCAGGCCAAATCCAACCTGGCCTTTACCGAATTGGATTTCACGCGCGGCCAGCAGCTGGTGCGCGACAAGACCATCACCGACCAGACTTTCGAGCAGCGCGCGCAGGCCTATCACAACGCGCAGGCGTCGGTGAGCAACAACGAGGCCGCGGTTCGGCAGGCCGAACTCGACATTCAATTCACCGAATTACGCGCGCCGGTCGACGGGCGCATCGGCGACCGCCGCGTCTCGCCGGGCAACTTGGTGACCGGCGGCACCGCCGGCAACACCACGCTGCTCGCCACCATCGTGTCGACCGATCCGATTTATTTCGAGTTCACTTTCGATGAAGCGTCGTTCCTGCGTTACGAGCGCCTATCAAAGAACGGCAACGACATCGCCAGCCGCGGCGCCGGAGTGCAGGTGGCGCTCAAGCTGATTGATGAGCGTGATTTCGATCATGCTGGCCGCATGGATTTCGTCGACAACGTGATCGACCGTTCGACCGGCACGATTCGCGGCCGTGCCGTGTTCGCCAATCCCAACAATATTTTTACGCCCGGCATGTTCGCCCGCGTGCGCGTTCCCGGTTCGCCGCTTTATGAGGCGCTGCTGGTCCCCGACGCGGCGATCGGCACCGAACAAGCAAAAAAATTCGTGCTTACGGTCAATGCCGAGAATACCGTCGTGCGGAAATACGTGACGCTTGGTCAGACGACCAATGACGGCTTGCGGGTCATCAAGGACGGGCTCGGACCCGACGACCGCGTCATCGTCAACGGATTGATGCGCGCGCGGCCGGGCCAGAAAGTCACGCCGCAGGCAGAGGGCAAGCCCGGCGCTGCACCGGCGCAGGGCGCGAGCCCGCCGCAGAAGTCGAAATAACCGCGGCCAAAAAGATGCGTATTTCGCACTTCTTCATCGACCGGCCGATCTTCGCCTCCGTGGTCTCGATCGTGTTCGTGATCCTCGGCGGTGTGGCATTTTTCCGGCTGCCGATCGCGCAATATCCGGAGATCGCGCCGCCGACCATCACGGTGTCCGGCCAGTATCCCGGCGCCAGTGCCGATGTCGTGGCCTCGACGGTGGTGACGCCGATCGAGCAGCAGATCAACGGCGTCGAGAACATGATCTATCTGTCGTCGAACTCGACCGCGGACGGACGCTTCACGATCTCGGTCACATTCGACATCGGCACCAACCTCGACATCGCGCAGGTGCAGGTGCAGAACCGCGTGGCGATCGCGCAGCCGCGCCTGCCCGCCGACGTGCGCAACATCGGCGTCACCGTGCAGAAAAGCTCGCCCGACCTGATGATGGTCGTGCATCTTTATTCGCCGGACAAATCGCGCGACACGCTGTTCATTTCCAATTACGCCACGCTTGAAATCACCGACGCGGTGACCCGTGTCGATGGCGTCGGCTCGCTGATCGTGTTCGGCGCCCGCGATTACGCGATGCGGGTTTGGCTCGACCCCGATCGGCTGCAATCGGTCGGCCTGACCGCAGGCGACGTGGTGACGGCGTTGCAGGGCCAGAACGTGCAGGTGGCCTCCGGCGTGCTCAACCAGCCGCCGGTCGACAAGCCGGGCGCGTTTCAGATTTCGGTACAGACGCAAGGGCGCCTCGCCGATCCCGACGAATTCGGCAATATCGTGGTCAAGCAGACCGCCAACGCGATCGTGCGGGTCAAGGACATCGCGACAGTCGAACTCGCCGCGCAGGACTACTCGACCAATTCCTATCTCGATCTAAATCCGGCAATCGCGATCGGCATTTTCCAGCGGCCCGGTTCGAACGCGCTCTCGACTTCCAAGGCGATCGAGAAAACGATGGAGGATCTTTCCAAGCGGTTTCCGCCCGGCCTCAAATACACCATCGTCTACAATCCGACGCAATTCATCCGGCAATCCGTCGATGCGGTCGAATCGACCATCGGCGAGGCGATCATCCTGGTCGTGCTTGTGGTCATTCTATTTTTGCAGACGTGGCGAGCCGCGATCATTCCGATTGTCGCGATTCCGGTGTCGCTGATCGGCACGTTTTTCGTGATGTCGACGTTCGGCTTCACGCTCAACAATTTATCGCTGTTCGGCTTGGTGCTCGCGATCGGCATTGTGGTCGATGACGCCATCGTCGTGGTGGAAAACGTCGAGCGCAATATCGCGGCGGGCTTGAGCCCGCACGACGCGGCCGTCAAAAGCATGGACGAGGTGGGCGCGGCGCTGATCGCGATCGCGCTGGTGCTGTCGTCAGTGTTTATCCCGTCCGCCTTCATCACCGGCATTTCTGGACAATTTTACCGGCAGTTTGCGCTCACGATCGCCGGCGCGACCATCATATCGCTGATCGTTTCGCTGACGTTATCCCCGGCGCTGTGCGCGCTGTTGCTCAAGTCACATCGTGAAACGGAGGACGGGCATTGGTGGAGCCGGCCTATTCGCGGCTTCTTCAAACACTTCAATCATTATTTCGACATGCTGACGCGCGGCTATGGCTGGCTGTCAGGCAGGCTCGTTCGATTTGCCGTGCTGATGCTTGTCGTTTACGCCGTTGTCATCGGCTTTGGCCTCAACGAATTCCGCAAGACGCCGGTCGGCTTCATCCCGCAGCTTGACCGCGGCTATCTCATCATCATCACGCAGTTGCCGCCGGCGGCCTCGCTCGCGCGCACCGACGACGTCAACCGGCGAACGGTCGAGATCGCGCTCAAGGTGCCGGGAATCGCGCACGCGGTGAATATCGTCGGCTTTTCCGGCGCGACCTTCACCAATGCGCCGAATGCGGGCGCCGTCTTCGTCACGCTCGATCCGTTCGAACAACGGGCGAAGGATCCCAATCAATCCGCCGCCGCCATCCAGGGCCAGTTGTTCATGCGCCTGCAGGCGATCCAGGACGCGCTCATCTTCGTCGCCGCACCGCCGGCGGTTTCCGGCATCGGCAACGCGGGCGGCTTTCGCATGATGGTCGAGGATCGCGCCGGGCAGGGACCGCAAGCCTTGCAGGGCGCGGTCTACGCGATGATGGGGCGGGCCGCGCAAACGCCGGGACTGAGCCAGGTCTATTCGCTATTCGAGAACACCACGCCGCAGCTCTATCTCGATATCGATCGCGTCAAGGCGCAGTTACTCGGCATCAACGTGCCGGACGTGTTTGCCGCGTTACAGATTTATCTCGGCTCGTCCTATGTCAACGACTTCAATCTATTCGGCCGCACCTACCGGGTGGTGGCGCAGGCGCAGAGCGACTATCGCCAGAAGACCGAAGACGTCCTGAAAATCCGCGTTCGTAACAGCAGCGGCGATACCGTGCCGCTCGGCGCCTTCACCACGGTGCGGACGGTGACCGGGCCCTACCGGGTGCCGCGCTACAATCTTTATCCGGCGGCCGAGCTCGACGGCTCGGCGGCATCCGGCTACAGCCAGGGCCAGGCCATTAAGATCATGGAAAAGCTCGCGGCCGAGACGCTGCCGCAAGGATTTTCCTACGAGTGGACCACGCTCGCGTTCCAGCAGTTGCGCGCCGGCAACACGGCCATTTTCGCCTTCGTCCTGGCTGTGGTGTTCGTCTTCCTCGTTTTGGCGGCGCAATTCGAGAGCCTGACGCTGCCGCTTGCCGTGATTATGATCGTGCCGATGTGCCTGATCGCTTCCATTGTCGGCGTCGTGCTGCGCGGACAGGACAATAATATTCTGACACAAGTCGGCTTCATCGTGCTGATCGGCCTCGCCGCCAAGAACGCTATTCTGATCGTGGAATTCGCCAAGCAGCTTGAAGACGCCGGCCGCGACCGCTTCGCTGCCGCGGTCGAGGCGGCGCATTTGAGGTTGCGGCCGATTCTGATGACCTCACTCGCCTTTATCCTCGGCGTGACGCCGCTGGTCTGGGCGGTCGGTGCCGGCGCCGAGATGCGCCAGACGCTCGGCACGGCCGTGTTTTCCGGCATGATCGGCGTCACCACCTTCGGGCTTATCTTTACCCCGGTGTTTTACGTGGTCTCGCGCTGGATCGCGCTGAAAGCCGCGCGGCGCGGCACACAATCGCAGACGGCCAAACGATGACGATGAAATTCGGTTTCGGGCAGGCGCTGACGCGTAAGGAGGACGATGTCCTGCTGCGCGGTGCCGGCCGCTATGTCGCCGACGTCGCGCCCGCCGCCACGCTGCACGCAGTGATGCTGCGCTCGCCGCACGCGCATGCCCGCTTCAGTATCCACGAACTGGAACGCGTGTGGGCGATGCCGGGCGTACGGCTGGTGCTGACGGCGGCCGAGGTGGCCGACCTCGGGCCATTACCGACGCCGGGCGTGCTGCCGGACGTGGACATCAAGGTTCCGGTCTACCCGATCCTGGCCAGGGACGTAGCGCGGCACGTCGGCGATGCAATCGCTTTTGTCGTTGCCGACACACTGGCCGCGGCCAAAGATGCTGCGGAGGCCATTGCGGTCGATTGGCAGCCGCTGCCGCATGTGATCGGCGCTATGGCGGCGCTCAAAGCGGGCGCCCCGCAGGTCTGGCCTGACCGGCCGGGCAATCTCGCCTTCGAAGCGACCGCCGGCGATGCGGCGGCGGCCAAGGCGGCCTTCGCCAAGGCGGCCAAGACGGTCGCGCTCACCATCGTCAATCAGCGGCTGGTGACGAATTACATGGACACCCGCGGCGTGATCGCCGAATACGACGGCAAGCGCTACACGCTCACGCTCGGCAGCCAGGGCAGTCACATCATCCGCGACATCATCTGCAACGACGTGTTGCGGATTCCGCCCGACCGCATGCGCGTCATCACGCACGACGTTGGCGGCGGCTTCGGCACCAAGCTGTTTCCCTATCGCGAATACGCGCTGGCGGCGGTCGCCGCGGAACGCCTACGCAAGCCGGTGAAGTGGGTGTGCGAGCGCTCCGAGCATTTTCTCGGTGACAGCCATGGCCGCGACAATATCTCCAGCGCGAAGCTGGCGCTCGACGACAAGGGAAAATTCCTCGCGCTCGAACTCGATATCGTCGCTGACATGGGCGCCTATCTGTCGTGTTACGCGCCTTATATACCGTGGCTCGGCGTCGGCATGGCCACCGGGGCCTATGATATCCCGGCCGCCTATGTGCGGCTGCGCGCGGCCTACACCAATACGGTGCCGGTCGATGCCTATCGCGGCGCCGGACGGCCGGAAGCGTCTTATCTGATCGAGCGGGTGGTCGATGCCGCGGCGCGCGATCTCGATGTCGCGCCCGATGCGCTTCGCCGCAAGAATCTGATCAAGCTGAAGGCGATGCCTTACACGACGCCGACGGGCAAGGTTTACGACTCCGGCGATTTTACCGGCGCCATGACGCGCGCACAGGAGATCGCCGACTGGAAAGGCTTCAACAAGCGTGCGGTGGTCTCGAAGCGCGCCGGCAGGCTGCGCGGCATCGGCATGGCGACTTATATCGAAGCCTGCGGCGCCAACGGGCCGGAGACCGCCAACGTTCAACTCGACCGCGACGGCGGCGTCACCGTGCTGATCGGTTCGCAGTCGACGGGGCAGGGCCACGCCACCTCCTATGCGCAACTGGTGGCCGAGCGGCTCGATCTGCCGCCGGAACGCGTGCGCGTGGTGCAAGGCGACACCGATGCGATCGCGACCGGCGCCGGTACCGGAGGGTCGAGTTCGATTCCGGTGGGCGGCGTCTCGGTCGATCGCGCCACAAAGACGCTGGCCGAACAGCTCAAGCAACTGGCCGCCGACGCGCTCGAGGCGGCCGCAGGCGATATGGAAATCGCCGATGGAACGGTGCGCGTCGCCGGCACCGATCGCATGATTTCGTTTGCCGACCTGGCCGCGCATCCGCAGGCCAAGCCCGAGACGTTGCGTGCGTCCAGCCAGTTCGGCACCGAGCAGCCGACATTTCCGAACGGCGCGCACATTGCCGAGGTCGAGGTCGATCCGCTGACCGGCGCGACCGCCATTCTGAATTACGTCGTGGTGGACGATTTCGGCGCCACGCTCAATCCGCTGCTGCTCGCCGGTCAGGTGCATGGCGGCGCGGTGCAGGGCATCGGGCAGGCGCTGATGGAAGACACCGTTTACGACCCGGCGTCCGGGCAATTGCTCAGCGCGAGCTTCATGGACTACTCCATGCCGCGCGCGGCCGACGCACCGAACTTCGTGTTCGAGACGCGCAACGTGCCGTGCAAGAATAATCCGCTCGGCGTCAAAGGCGCGGGCGAGGCCGGCGCCATCGGTTCCTGTCCGGCGATGATCAACGCGATCATCGATGCGCTCTGGCGCGGCCATCGCATCCGGCACATCGACATGCCGGCGACCCCGCAGAAGGTCTGGGCCGCGATCGAGAAGGCCAAAAAGACGAAAGATTCCTGATTGTTATTCGATCACGAATTCGTGATCGGCCGGCTCGACGGCGCGCGCCTGCGGGCCTCGGGAATAAGCCGGCGGCTGGGGGTGTTTGCCCGAGACCGGATCATCCGGTGTCAGGGGAGCGCTCATGAAAATTGCGACCGCGTTGGCGGCAGTTGCTATCGTCGCGCTCGGCGTGATGTCCGTTACTGCCCAGCAGGATCCGATCGCCGCCCGTAAGGCGCTGATGAAGGGCAACAACGACAATGCGAAACTCACCGTCGGTATGATACGCGGGCAGGTGCCATTCGACGCCGCCAAGGTCGACGCCGCCTTCGCTCAATGGGCCGATACCGCGCAAAAATTGCCCGCTCTATTCCCCGACACTTCCAAGACCGGACAACAGACCCGCGCCGCGCCCAAGATTTGGACCGACAAAAAGGATTTTGACGAAAAGGCCGCGGCCTTCGGCAAGGCGGTGGCGGAAAATCGCGCTAAAGCAAAAGAGTCGCTCGACGGCTTGAAGGCGGCGATGCCGATGATCGGTAAAGCCTGCGACAATTGTCACGAGGATTACCGCCTCTCAAGGCAGTAGCCCCGTCAGTTCCCATCCACCGCACCGACGCGATCCCATCGCGGCGGCGCTTTATTTGTTGTATGACCTGCCGCACGATGCGCATGGATCGGCAATGATGAGACGGCTGATTGTATGGGCTGTTGCCGCGGGCATCCTCGGCCTTGCGGTGTTCTGGTTCCTCACCATTCCACAGACCGTGCCGGCGAGTGCGCTCGGCCCCCACACGACCGATCTCGCCAACGGCAAGGAAATGTTTTACGCCGGCGGCTGCAATTCCTGCCATGCGGTGCCGAAGCAGCCTGACAAATTGAAACTGGGTGGGGGGCTGGCTTTGCGTTCGCCGTTCGGTACTTTCTATGCACCGAATATTTCATCCGACTCAAAGGACGGCATCGGCGGCTGGAGCGAGGCGCAATTCGTCACCGCCATGGTCAAGGGGACCTCGCCGTTCGGCGAGCACCTATTCCCCGCGTTCCCCTATACGTCCTACCAGCGCATCACGTTTGACGACCTGCGCGACCTGTTCGCGTTTCTGAAAACGCTGCCGGCGGTGCAAGGCCGCGTGCGTGACCATGACGTGTCGTTTCCCTTCAACATCCGGCGTCTGCTTGGCGGCTGGAAGCTGTTGTTCCTCGATGGCAAACCGTTCCAGCCCGATCCCTCCAAATCGGCGGAATGGAATCGCGGCGCCTACCTGGCGAACGGCGCCGGCCACTGCGCCGAATGTCATTCGCCGCGTGACGCGCTCGGCGGTATCGTCGCTGGCCTGCGCTTCACCGGCGGGCCGAGCCCGGATGGCCAAGGCGGCGTTCCCAACATCACCCAGTTCAAACTCAAGGAGTGGTCGGCGGCCGACATCGCCGGCACGCTCGAAAACGGCATGACGCCGGATTCCGACAGCGTCGGCGGCAGCATGGTCGAGGTGGTGCGCAACACGTCGCAGTTGACCGCGGCCGACCGCACGGCGATCGCGACCTACGTCAAGTCGCTGCCGGCGGTCGAAGGCATCAAGCCGAAACCGAAGAAGGCGGAATAACTCGCTCCGCGGCGTTTCGGCATCGGCGCAGGCTGCTATAACCGGCGGCGATGAATTTCCTCAAAGCCATCGGCTTCAAGCTCATTTCTGCGCTGCTGTTTGCCGCGCTGTCAGCTTTGGTGCGTCAGTTGAGCAACGCGATCCCGGTCGGACAATTGGTGTTCTTCCGCAGCGCCTGCGCGATCCCGCCGGTGCTGCTGATTTATACCTACCGCGGCGAACTGGCGAGCGCGGTCTACACCAGCCGTCCGTTCGGCCAGTTGGGCCGCGGCGCGCTCAGCGTCGCCGGCATGTACACCAATTTCTCCGCGCTGACGCGGCTGCCGCTGGCGGACGCAACGGCAATTTCCTTTGCCTCGCCGCTGATCACAGTGGCGCTTGCCGCCGTCATTCTCAAAGAGCGCGTACGCGTCTATCGCTGGACGGCGGTGCTGGTCGGCTTTGGCGGCGTGATCGTGATGCTGGTCCCGCATTTCGATATCAACCATTACGCCGCCGCCGGCGCGATGGCGGCGGCGACCATCGGCTCGATCTTCGCGCTGGTCTCGGCTTTCTGTAATGCCGGCACGGTGATCCAGACAAGGCGGTTGACGCAAAGCGAGACCACGTCCTCGATCGTGTTTTATTTTTCGCTTGTCACTGCGCTTGCCGGCGCAGTGACGCTGCCCTTTGCCTGGCATACGCCGAGCGCTTCCGAACTGGTGATGCTGGTCTCGATGGGGATATTCGGCGGCATCGGACATATTTTTCTGACCGAGAGTTACCGCTTCGCCACCGCGTCGGTGGTAGCGCCGTTCGACTATTCCTCGATGCTGTGGGCGCTGCTGCTCGGCTACTGGGTATTCGGCGAATTGCCGAGCGCGCTGGTCTATGTCGGGGCGGTCATCGTCGCCGGCGCCGGGCTGTTCGTAATCTGGCGCGAGCGCCAGCTCGGGCTGCAGCGGGCGCGCGAGGCGCAAGGACCGAGGCGGCCGGAAATTTAGAAACGGCCAATGATTTGCCGAGCGACTACCGACGGAAAAGCTGGGCAAGGCCGCGAAGCGGCGCGGTGAGACGCCAGGATGTGCTGGCAAGCAAAGCCCGAACTTCTGCTTCTGCCTTCGTCTGTGCTGCGTGCGCGGCGTCGATCCCTGACTGCTGGTGACGTAAAGCTGCAGCCGCGGCTTCCGCCGTGGCTTCCGCTTTTTGTTGCGCGGCTTCCGCCTCTCGTTGCGCCGCAATCGCTGAATCGAGACGCGGCTGGAATTCGCGCACGGTCATCCAGGCGACACGGTCGATGACGGTATCGATTGCGGTGCGCAACGCTAAAACCCAAGAGCCGCCGCCAGCTTCGATCTGCCGCCAGAGGGCCGCCTGCTCCGGCAGTTCACCTGGACCGTGACGCAAAATCGCCGGCCACCAAGAAGCGCTGTCCGCGATTGCCAGCAGCGTGCGGACTTCCGCCATCGCGGAAAAACGCGACTGTCTCCAGTTTGCGCTGAAATGCAAGGTCGTGGGTTGACGAAGATAGGCGGCCGACCCTCCGGTCGCGGCCAGTATCCGGCGCCACAGCTCCCAGTCCGCCGCACTGGGTACGTCTTCCGGCCAGAAGTCGACCTGCTCAAGCGCCTCTCGCGAATGGACGACGCAGTTGGCCGGAATGGTGTTCCCGCGTTCGAGGAAATCGTGCATCTCGTCGGCGAGGCCGAGGTTGGTGCAGAACGGCACAATGATGCCGTCGGTCGAGACCCAGAGCGGCCGGCTATAGCCCCATGCCACGCCGCTGCGATCGAGCAAGTCTCCCATCAGGGCCAGATGATTCGGCAACAGGAGATCGTCATGCGCCGCGAAGGCGATCAGCTTTCCGCGCGCCTGGCGCAAGGCGACATTGCGGTTCGCGTAGCCCACATAAGGCGCCTTCGGCAGATCGAAAAAGCGGATGCGCGGATCGCTAAACGAGGCAACAACGTCACGGGTGCGGTCGGTGCAGCCATCGGCCACGATCAGCAATTCAAAATCAGGATCGGATTGCGCCAGCACCGACGTTATGGCGAAGCCCAGCACGTCGGCCCGATTATGAGTCGGCATGAGAACAGAAAATCGCGGTGACAGAGCTGTCACCCGCCCTTGATCCCGGAGGGGAAACGGTAGGGGATGAGCGGGGTGTCCAGCGGCAAGCGCCATTTATCCGGCGCGGCGTGGTCATAAACTATCGTCGGGAAGTTCACCACCACCACGTCTCGGGTGCCGATGTTGTAATCGGCGTGCCAGACATCCTTGGGAACATTGACCAGACATCTGTCGTGTTCGGAGAGCGAGATGCGGCATACCTCGCCGCAGGTAGGGCTTTCCGGGCGCGGATCGAACAAGATGAGATCCATTTCGCCTTGCAGCAGCGTGTAACGGTCTTGGTGGCTGCGGTGCAAGTTCCAGCCTTTTGCCACGCCCGGCCGGATGGTGAAGGTGTAACTGAAGACGATGGGATCGCCGTACTCGCGCCAGCGCGTGTCGAACAGCTCGGTGACGCTTCCGCGGAAATCGGTATGGCTCACAAGCCGCCGTATCGTCACACCATGGGTCAACCGCGCAAGCGGGACGCCTTTGGGGACTGACGGTCGCGACGTCGCGAATTGCGGCGGCGAGAGTCTTATCGAGCAAGTCGGCGGGCCGATTCCTGGATTTGTCCATCTGTCATGCCCGGTAAAACCCGCGCTCCTGCAACGGCGACCAAAGGGCCTAGCCCTTGAACGCCTTGAACGTGATGATGGTGTGGGTGTCCTTGATGCCGGCCAGGCATTGCACCTTCTCGTTGACAAAGTGGCCGATATCGGTGCCGGCTTCCACGTAGAATTTCACCAGCAAATCGTAGTCGCCGGCGGTCGAATAGATTTCGGAGGCGATCTCGGCTTCGGCCAGTTCGTTGGCCACTTGATACGATTTGCCGAGCTGGCATTTGATCTGGACGAAGAATGGGGTCATCTGAAGCCTCCGGCAGCGAACTTAGTGCTCGCCCGCAATCCAGCAAAAAGATGCCGCTCATGCAAGGCGGCCGGCTCTTATGGCCTTGCCTTGGGCCCCCGCGCGGACTAGTTATTTTGTCAGCAATCTCGTGGGGTGTCCGGCACATGCCGGACTGAGAGGCCGGTTGAAGGCCAACCCAACGAACCTGATCCGGGTCATGCCGGCGGAGGGAGATGAGATGCGCGATTTCGCAGCAGCAACGCGCGAGGATGTGCCGCAAATCGCGGTCGCCTTGCTCGACCGGCTGCGCAGCCGCGCGCCGCGCGTTCATTGCATCACCAACGCGGTGGCTCAGAATTTTACCGCCAATGTACTGCTGAGCCTTTGCTGTGTGCCGTCCATGACGTTGTCGGCCGAGGAGATCGCGGATTTCGTTGCCCGCAGTGGCGCGCTCTTGGTCAATCTCGGCACTTTCGATCATGAGCGCCGTGAGGCGACGGAAATCGCCGTGAGAACAGCGGCGCAAGAAAAACTGCCTTGGGTGCTCGATCCGGTGTTCATCGACCGCAGCGCCGCGCGCGCGGACTTTGCGAGTGCGTTGGTGGGGCGCACCCCCAAGTCTATTCGGCTCAACGCGGCGGAATTTGCAACGCTAACGGGCAACGAGCCGACGCACGGGACGCTTGCCGCTTACGCGCGCGACAACAAGACCGTGCTTGGATTGTCCGGCGAGGCCGATCTCATCAGCGATGGTCAGCGGTTCGCGGCCGTTTCCAACGGCCATGCGCTGATGGCCAAAGTCACCGCGATGGGCTGTGCCGCTTCGGCGCTGGTCGCGGCCTGCCTCGCGGTCGAAACGGATGCCTGGCGCGCCACCTCGGCGGCGCTGGTGATGATCGGCGTCGCCGGCGAACTGGCCGCCGCCAAGTCGCAAGGCCCCGGCAGCTTCGCGGCCGCGATCATCGATGCGCTCTACACTCTCGATGGGCCGACGCTTATCGCGCGCGCCAAGGTGACCTGATGGTCGTCGATCTTCGCCTTTACGCGCTTGTCGATCCCGCGGTCGCCGGCGGCCGCACGCTGCCCGATCTCGCTGCGCGCATTGCAGCCCACGCAACGCTGGTGCAATTGCGTGACAAGCTTGGCTCGACACGTGCCATGGTGGAAGAAGCGCGCGCGCTGCGCGGCGTGCTGGAGCCGGCCGGCGTGCCGCTGCTGATCAACGACCGTGTCGACGTGGCGCTTGCGGCGGAAGCCGACGGCGTGCACCTCGGGCAGGACGACATGCCGGTGCCCGATGCGCGACTACTGCTCGGGCGCACCGCCATCATCGGGCTGAGCATCAACAGCGTTGTGCTGGCGCAAGTCGCGCCGCTCGAACTGCTCGATTACATCGCCATCGGCGGCGTCTACGACACAACCTCCAAGGACAACACCAAGCCGCCGATCGGCATCGAGGGCTTGCGTACGATCGTGCAGACGGTGCGTGCGCGAAAGCGCGGCTTCTCCATTTGCGCCATCGCCGGCATCAACGGCGGTAACGCCGCCGCGGTGATCGAGGCGGGGGCGGACGGCGTTGCGGTGATCTCGGCGCTTTCGCGCAGCGACGATCCGGGCGAGGCCGCGCGCGAGCTGCGCGCCGTGGTCGACGGCGCACTGGAGCGGCGAAGGTCATGACGGCGATCGCGCTCACCATCGCGGGCTCGGACCCGAGCGGCGGCGCCGGCATCCAGGCGGATCTCAAAACCTTCGCGGCGCTCGGCGTCTATGGCGCCAGCGTCATCGCCGCGCTGACCGCGCAGAACACCACCGGCGTTGCGGCGATCCGCGACGTGCCGGGCGACTTCATCCTGGCGCAGATGGACGCGGTGTTTTCTGATCTGGCCGTCGACGCCGTCAAGATCGGCATGGTGTCGCGCATCGCGTCGGTCGAGGCGGTGGCGAGCGGCCTCGCGCGCCATCGCGCGAAAAATATCGTGCTCGATCCGGTAATGGTGGCAAGTTCGGGCGACAGTCTGCTGGCCAAGGACGCCATCGACACGCTGCGCCGCGAACTGATCCCGCGCGCGCTCGTGGTGACGCCCAATCTGCCGGAGGCCGCGGCGCTGGCAGGCAGCACGCCCGCGCGCAACGAGCGCGAGATGGAAGCGCAGGCGCGCGAAATCCTCAACCTCGGCGCGCGCAACGTGCTGATCAAGGGCGGTCATGCGACGAATTTTGCCGAAGGCGACGACAGCGTCGATCTGCTGATCGGGCAAGGTGAGGTCGTTCGCCTGTCGGCGAAAAGAATTTTGACGAAAAATCTGCACGGCACCGGCTGCACGCTGTCGTCGGCCATCGCCGCCGGGCTCGCCAAGGGCCGCGACCTCATCACCGCAGCGCGGGACGCCAAGGCTTACGTCACCGCGGCGATCGCCAACGCCGACGCTTTGCACGTCGGGCACGGCCAAGGACCGCTCAACCACTTTTATGCGCAATGGAGACAATCATGACCACGCGACGCACTTTCCTCGGGACGGCCACAGCCGGCCTTCTCGCCGCGCCGGCGGTGGCGCGCGCGCAAACGGTTAAATGGCGCATGGTCACCTCGTGGCCCAAGCGCCTGCCGGGGCCGGGCATGTCGGCCGAGCGCATCGCGAGCCGCATCCGCGCCCTGTCGGGCGGCCACATCGACATCACCGTCTATGCCGCCGGCGAGATCGTGCCGGCCTTCGAGGTGCTGGGCGCGGTCGGCAACGGCGTCGCCGATATCGGCCACACCGCCGCCTTCTACTGGCAGGGCAAGATGCCGGCCGCGGCCTATTTCACCACCGTGCCGTTCGGCCTGACGCCGTCCGAGCACGTCGCCTGGATCGAGGCCGGCGGCGGGCAGGCGCTGTGGGACGAGCTCTACGCGCCGTTCGGCGTCAAGCCGTTCATGGCCGGCAATACCGGCGTCTGCATGGGCGGCTGGTTCCGCCGCGAGCTCAAGAGCCTCGCGGACCTGCGCGGGCTCAAGCTGCGCGCGCTCGGGCTGGGCGGCGAAGTCTACCGGCGGCTCGGCGCCACGCCGCAGACCACGCCGCCGGCCGAAATCCTCACCAGCCTGCAAACCGGGGTGATCGACGGCGCCGAATTCGTCGGCCCGGGCACCGACATCGCGCTCGGGCTCTATCGCGTCGCGCCGTTCTACTATTATCCCGGCTTCAACAAGCCGAACGGCACCGGCGAGTGCATCGTCGCGCTGAAAGTCTGGAACGCGCTCTCCGACGAGCTCAAGGCCATCGTCGCGCACGCCTGCGCCGCGGAGGCGAATTACGCGCTGGCCGAGATGGAGCGGCTCAACGCGCAGGCGCTTGAAGCGCTCATCAAGGAGCACAACGTCAAGCTTAGCGTCTTTCCGGCCGACCTGGTGGCGGCGGCGCGCGAGGAGGCGCGCGTCGTGCTGATGGAATTCGGCGTGCGCAGCGACATCACCGGCAAGATCTCCGGCTCCTACGACGCCTTCCGCGAACGCACCGTGCCTTGGTCGCGGGTGAGCATCGAGGCGGTGTTGAGGGCGAGGGGGGGGTGAAGCTATTCACCTCTCCCCGCTTGCGGGGAGAGAACCTATCCTTGGGTTTGACCGAAGGTCGCCCGTCGAAGCTCGGAGGGCTAAGGCGGGCGCGAGGACGACTAATTTGGTTGATACACTTACACGTCGCGAGCGTAGTGCGCGGATGAGTTTAATTAAAGGGAAGCACTCCAAGCCGGAACTGCTTGTGAGGCGGCTCGTCCATGCGATGGGCTATCGGTACAGCCTTCATACGAAAGGGCTTCCAGGAAAGCCCGATCTCGTTTTCCGACCCCGCAAAAGGGTAATTTTTGTACATGGGTGTTTTTGGCATCGGCATCCAAGTCGAAATTGCAATTTAGCGCGCCTTCCCAAGTCTCGGCTCGAGTTTTGGTTGCCCAAGCTCGGATCGAATTGGATACGAGATATTCACAACCAAAAGGCTCTCCAATCCGCCGGATGGAAGATTTTGGTTGTCTGGGAATGCCAGTTAAGAGATAAAGAACAATTAGAGAACAGACTTCGGGCGTTCTTGGAGGGGCCGTATGCGGGCAATCGAACTGTTTGCCGGAGCCGGGGGGCTAGGGCTCGGCGTTAGCAAGGCAGGATTTCAAGCCAATTCAAATAGTTGAGTGGGATCGATGGTGCTGCGATACCCTTAGGCAAAACTGGCGAAATTAGACGCGGTGCAAAAGAAAATTCTGTCGGCTGAAGCCGACATAAGAAAATGTTTTGGAACGGTGGTGAAAAAATAGAAATGTGCAAATCGGGTGGCTGCCCGTAGGGTTGCAATGGCGATCGTGGCGCGGGGAGAGGTTGGCAGACTACGCTTCGCTATTCCGCTTTGCCCATTTTCCGAATTGAAACCGGCGCAGCCGAGGCATTGTCATCCTGCGAATCCATTCAGGACAGTGCGTGCACGCTGTGAATGGCTTTCCGAGCGCCCAATAGAACTCACAGTTCGCACAGAGCTTCTTTGGTCTTATAGGAGTGATGACCCTGCGAGTGCTCATCTAAATAAATCCTATGACATTTCCTTGAATTGGTGAGCATGGAGGAGAAGTCAACCCGCATGATTTTTGTCGCTGGTGAGCGAGGTATTTTCCTTCTACCCTCCCTTGGAGGGAATGACGGAAGAACTGGAACCCCGCCTTCGCGGGGATGACCGGATGAGGGCCTTCGCGGGGATGACGCGGTGAGGGATGCTGGCGCCGCCGCGCGCGCTTTTGAGTTTTTACCTGCAACACGCGCCGCGCCCGCCGTCCGCGCCTTTTCATGGTTAATAACCTATTAACGATTTGCGGGCTTTGATGCCGTACATACGCATTCGCATGGCGCGCTTTACGCGCGTCCATCCGGCGGCGTGGCTTTGAACTCACACCGTCGTCAAAGGGCCGATGAACATGAAACGCATAATGCTCCGAACCGGCATCGCCGCCGCCGCATTGCTGGCCGCGCCGCTCTCAGCGCTTGCTGCGGACATGATGTCCAGAGCGCCGGCTTTCTCCGCGCCGGTCTACGCCAACTGGACCGGCTTCTACCTCGGCGTCAACGGCGGCTACGGCTTCGGCACCTCGGCCTGGGATTCGCCGTCGGTGAGCACCAGCCCGACGGGCGCGGTCGCCGGTCTGACCGCCGGCTACAATCTGCAGACCGGCCAATGGCTGTGGGGCGTCGAAGGCGACGTCGACTGGTCCGGCATCAAGAGCTCCGCGGCCTGCGGGGTCGATAGCTGCGAAACCAAGAATTCCTGGCTCGCCACCTTGCGCGGCCGCGTCGGCTATGCCGGCTGGAGCGGCTGGCTGCCTTACATCACCGCCGGCGGCGCCGCGGGCGACGTCAAGGTGACGGAATTGTTTTTCGGCTCGGCCACCGCGACCCGGATCGGCTGGACCGCCGGCGCCGGGCTCGAATACGCCGTGTGGTCGAGCTGGTCGATCAAGGCCGAATATCTCTACATCGACCTCGGCTCGTTCGACTGCGGCATTTCCTGCGGCGCGACGCCCGACAGCGTCAGCTTCCACACCCATCTGGTGCGCGCCGGCGTCAACTACCGCTTCTGACCGCCCACGCAAATCAAAAACCAAAACCCCGGCGGCACTAGCCGCCGGGTTTTTTTTATTTCATTCCGGCTTGATGCCCGCGGCCTGGATGAGCTTCTGCCACTTGTCGTGGTCCTTCTTGATCAGCGCCGCGAATTTTTCGCCCGGCAGCGTCATCACGCTCAATTGCTGGTCGGTGAACTGCTTGACTGCGGCGGGGTCGGCCATCACGGCGAGCGTCTCTTTGGTGAGCCGGTCGACGATCGGTTTCGGCGTGCCGAGCGGCACGATGATGCCGAGCCAGGGCGCCATCTCGAAGCCGGGTATGGTCTCGGCGATCGCCGGCACGTCGGGCAATTCCGGGATGCGCTTGGGCTCGAGCACCGCGAGCGCGACCAGCTTCCCCGACTTGACGTAAGGCAACAGCGTCGAGACGTTGTTGAAGCCCATGTTCACCTCGCCGCCGATCATGCCGAGCGAGGACGGGCCGGTGCCCTTGTAGGGCACGTGCACCAGCTTGATGCCGGCTTGCAGCGCGAACAATTCCGCCTCGAGATGGCTGAAATTGCCGACGCCGGCGCTGGCAAACGTCAGCGTGCTGGGTTTTTCCTTGGCGAGCTTGATCAGCTCGGCGACGTTCTTGACCGCGAGCGAGGGATGCACCGCCAGCATCGAGGGCAGGCGGATGACCGTCGTCACCGGGATGAAATCGTGCAGCGGGTCGTAAGGCAGGTTCTTGTACATCCACGGATTGACCGTGAGCGGCGTGTCCGAGGTCATTTCGATGGTGTAGCCGTCCGGCGGCGCCTGCTTGAGCGCCTGCAGGCCGATGGCGCCGTTGGCGCCGCCGCGGTTCTCGACGATGATGGTCTGGTGCAGCCGCTCCTGCAGGAATTTCGCGACGATACGCGCCACCACGTCGGTGCCGCCACCGGCCGGATAAGGCACCAGCATGTGGATGGTCTGCTTGGCCGGCCAGTCCTGCGCGAACGAGGACGCCGGCGCCAGCGCCAGCAGCCCGGCGACGAGTGCGAGACTTATTTTTCTCATTGGTGCCCCCCTTTTTGACTGTCAGGCCTTCGCCGGCACGATCTTCTGCCGCTGCTCGCCGAGCCCGTCGATGCCGAGCGTGACGACGTCGTCGGCTTTCAGAAACACCGGCGGCTTCATGCCGAGGCCGACGCCCGGCGGCGTGCCGGTGATGATGATGTCGCCCGGCTCCATGACGAAGAACTGCGAGCAGTACCAGACGATATGTTCGCAGCCGAAGATCATGGTCTTGGTGTTGCCGCGCTGGCGCTTCTCGCCGTTGACATCGAGCCACATGCCGAGGTTCTGCGGATCCTTGATTTCGTCCTTGGTGACGAACCAGGGGCCGATGGGTCCGAAGGTCTCGCAGCTCTTGCCCTTGTTCCACTGGCCGCCCGAGCGCTCGATCTGGAACACGCGCTCGGACACGTCGTTGCCGACGAAATAACCGGCAATGGCGTCTTTGGCTTTGTCCTTGGCGAGGTAGCGCGCGCGCTTGCCGATGACGATGCCGATTTCGACTTCCCAGTCGAGCTTGCTCGACTCTTTCGGGATCATGGTGTTGTCGTTCGGCCCGCAGATGCAGGTCGGCGCCTTGTTGAAGATGATCGGCTCCTTCGGAATCGCCATGCCGGCTTCGGCGGCGTGGTCGGAGTAATTGAGCCCGATGGCGATGAAGTTGCGCACGTTGCCGACGCAGGGGCCGAGCCGCGGCTTGCCGGCGACCGGCTTCATGCGCTTGAGGTTGGCTCGTCTGATCTTGGCGAGGCCGCCGGAGGCCAGCATGGCGCCGTCGATGTCTTTGACGACTTTTGACAGGTCGCGGATTTTGCCGTCGTCACCGACGATGCCGGGCTTTTCGCGGCCGGGCGCGCCATAGCGGACGAGTTTCATGGGGGCATTCTCCCTTGAGCGGTTTTTTGGGGTGGAAGCGCGAGGTCGGGGCCGATCATGCGATGGCGAAGGGGCAGGGGCAACCCTCTCCTTGTCGCCCCCGCGAGCGCTCCAGCGCGAGGCCGGGGACGGCGGCGAGCGATAATTGCGCTCAAGCGAAGTGGGACAACATCAGGCCGAGAAGGAAGATATAAATGGACGCCGAAAAGACGTCGCCGATCACCTGACCGATCCGTTCCGGCTTGCCGGCCGTTGCGTCGAAATATTGCATGGGCGCTCCTGGCGATTTTTGCCACTATGCCGCCGTTCGCGCGCGGCCGCCAGATGGCAAACGAAGACCAGAAGCGTATCTTGTTGCAGCCGGCCCACGGCCTCAAACCGAAGGCGCCCGGCGGTAAGCTTGGCAAGACCTTCGAGATCAGGGAGCCCGGCGATGCAAGCCTTGCAGGATTTTGAAGCCTCTGTTGCAGGCGTGAAAATTACCGATCAAGGCGATGCGCTTGTGACGTTCTTGACCGACAAGGGCCACATCGCCGTCTCGATGCGCCGCGTTGTTCTTGAACGGCTGTTCGAGCAAGCCAAGAACGAGTTGCAGCGCGTTCCGCGTTCGGGGCGGGCGTAACAATTACCGCGCTTTATTCAAACCGAGACACTACCCAAGCCGCGGCCAAAATGAATTAGACTGCGGGGGATATCGTCACCTAGGGAGGCTGCGATGTTGAAAAAGTTCTCGATGCTGATGCTGGCGGTTGTGCTGCCGATGATCTTCGCGGCCACCACGGCCGGCGCGTCCCAGTCCGGCGGCCACAAGCCGTGCGCGCATCTTGGCTATTGCGCGCCCGGCACCTGCGCCGACAACGGCAGCAACTTGGCCTGCAACACCAAGAACTGCAAAAAGAGTAACTGCCGCGGCTGACCAAGCTTTTTTCGCCGCGCTGACGCCGCGCCGCTTGGGGCGGCCACAGATTGCAGCTAGGCTGTGGTCCGGCGGCGGGCGTTGTGCCGCCGCACAGCGGGGGGCTAATGATGCGGCGTGGATTTCTTGTTTTGACGCTGGCGATCGGGTGCATGGTCATTACGACGCGGCCGGGCGCGGCCGAGGGCGCGATCGCCGTGGCACTCCCGAGAGACGTGGCGAAAGACGGTTTTGCTTATGGGACCGGCTACAAATTCGCCACCACGGCCGAGGCACAGGCCAAGGCGCTCGAGCGGTGCCAGCAGACGAAATCAGAACTGCGGCGCAAGCTCTGCAAGGTCGTCAATACATTCAACGATCAATGCATCGCGGTGGCGATGGATCCGGCCGACGGCACGCCCGGCGTCGGCTGGGCGATCGAGGCGGATTTGAAATCGGCCGAACGGGTGGCGCTGGAAAAATGTGAGGCGACGGCGGGGCCGGGACGGCGCGCCGCCTGCAAGGTGCACAGTTCGGGTTGTGACGGCGCGGCGCAATAGTTTGCGCGTGCGCTAGCGCGTCCGGGAATCCGCCGGCGGTTTGTCGTCGGCGCACGCCGTGCCAGCCGCTCAGTCCGTTTGCCGGCGCCCGCCGATCGCCAGCACGACGATGTAAAGCACCAGGCCCAGGCCAAAAACCCACATCCAGTTCTGGCAGGGCGGGCCGAGCAAAGTGCAATTGCCGACAAACCAATCCATCATGGCGCTAGGCGCATCCCGGTGGCGCGACCCCACGATCGCGTGCGGCATTGTAGGCGGGAGCCGCCGGTAGATTCCGTAAAATGGAAGTAAAATATGCAATGCCGCGCAAAAAACCGCGTATCCGCGCGGCCCGGCGTGGTTAGCAAAGACTAACGCGAACCCCCGTATTTAGACGATCAATTTCACATTCGGCTAAACCCCGGCGGGTATGATGCGAATGGGTCAAACCGTCCGACCAAGGCGTCGCGAGGGAGCGCGCGAACGCCGAATATGACGGAGGGATGCCATGGACGAGAGACGCAAAGTCCAGCGTCATCGGACGCTGAAAGCAGGGACCATCACCTTCAACCGCGACGGCGGCCTCGACTGCCGTGTCCGAAACATGTCGCCGATCGGCGCTTGCCTGGAAGTCGCGAGCCAGATCGGGATTCCGGACGATTTCGTGCTGGTGGTCGAAATCGATCACGTCAAGTCGCCGTGCCATGTGGTCTGGCGTACCGCGACGCGCCTGGGCGTGGAGTTCTGCGCGCAGCAGCAGGCGGAGCCGGCGCAGGCGGATGAGAGTTTGGCCAGCTGACCCGGTTTGCGGCGCCGCTCCTGAGCGGCATCCCAATTCGTTGAATTCACAGTTGTTTTAGTCCCGCCGGTCAGCGCAGGCGGCGCTTGGCCGGTTGTTGCAGGGCGGACACAACCAGCCAAATTTTTTGCAAATTAGCGGTTGCGGGCGCAAATCCGACGACCGGCCATTGCCGCCGCGCGGCAAGGCGGTCAACATATTGCTCTAAGCGCTGGGTTTAAGGCGCGCGACGGCGGGGGCTGGGCATGATTCATCTTAAGGCGAGAGCGATTGTTTTGGGCTGTGCGGGCGCGGGGCTGTTGCTCGCCGCGACCGCCGCCGCCAATGCCGGCGGCTTTGCCGTGCGCGAGCAGAGCGCCTGGGGACAGGGGACGTCTTACGCGGGCGTCGCTGCCGGCGGCGACCTGTCGGCGATGTTCTGGAATCCGGCGACCATGACGCAGATCCCGGGCATGCAGAGTGAAACGGTGCTCAGCGGCATATTGCCGTATTCTTCGAACACGCCCGGCGCGGGCAGCACCTTCCTTCCCTTTGGCGGCACCGGCAATACCGCCGAGGCTACGTTAGTCCCGGGCAGCTACTATTCGTGGCAATTCAGGCCGGACATGTGGGTTGGCTTGTCGGTCAATGCGCCGTTCGGATTGGGTGTAAACTTCCCGATCACCTGGGCTGGCAGCAATTATGCGGCGGGAAGCAGCTACCTGAAGACCTATACCGCGACGCCAAGCTTTGCCTACCGTCTCAACGACATGATCAGCTTCGGCGTCGGCGTGCAGATCCAATACGCCAAGGCCGATCTGAGCAATTGCGTCGCGGCGCCTTGCGTCGGCGGAGCGCCGCTGGCGGAATTGTCGGGCCACGATTGGGGTTACGGCTTCACCGCCGGCGTCACCGTGACACCGACGCCGACGACGACCATCGGCATCGGCTACCGGTCCGGTATCAATCAAAAGATCGACGGTTCGCTCTCGCTGTCCAACGGTTTATCGTCGTCGGCGAGCACCACGCTCAATCTGCCCGACACGGTCAGCGTCGGACTGCGCCAGGTCTTGACTCCGCAATGGACCGGACTCGCCACCGTCGAGTGGACGAACTGGAGTCGGATCGGCACCTCGGTCGTGTCCGCCGGCCCGCTATTGTCGACCACCTTGCCGTTCCAGTACAAGGACGGCTGGCTGTTCTCGGTCGGCGCCGAATATAAGATGACCCAAGCGCTGAAACTGCGCGGCGGCATCGGCTACGAGATTTCACCGATCACCGATACCGTGCGCATTCCGCTGTTGCCTGACAATGACCGCGTTTGGGCGTCGCTGGGCGGCACCTATCAATGGTCGCCGAAATTGTCCTTCGACCTTGCCTATTCACATGTGTTCGTGAAGAGCACGCCGATCAATATCACGGCGGCGTCGGGCAATCCGTGGTGGCCGGTTTTGGGTGTCAACTATGTCGGCACCGCCGACTCGCACATCGACATCATTTCGGTGGCGCTGAAGTATCGCTGGGACGAGCCGGCGGCGCCGCCGCCCAAGCAGGGCTACTTCAAGGCCAAATAAATTCGGCGCAACGCGATAAAAAAGGCCGGCAGCGATGCCGGCCTTTTTCGTTGCGGGTGCTCAGAGGCTGTCGACGCTCACGCCCCCGTCGAGCGATCCCTCGACGCCGAGGCGTTCCGCCAACTCCCAATCGATCCGGTAAAGCTCGGCAAGGATGTCGCCGATGGCTTTCTTGCGGCCTTCGAGCCCGTGGATGAGCGCGAGGCATTGCATCCGGCCGTCATTGGCGGCGGATTTTGGCGTTCGGTCGTCCATCGCCCGCAACACCGCGGCGATCTCGTGCACGGCAAGGCCGGCCTTGCGTGCCTTCATCAGCAACGCGACCTTTTCGCAATCGGACCAGCTATAGACCCATGCATTGCCGTCGCGGCGGCGCCGGATCAGGCCGCGCCATTCGAAAAACCGCAATCGGAGCGGCGAAATTTTAAACATCTGCGCGATGGCGGCGATTGATAAAACCGGATTTTCCGCCGCTCCTTGCTGGCCGGCCGGATCGCCGCAGGCGGCGCTATTCCCACTGTTGTTAGACATCGAAGTTCTGCCTTTGCTGATTTGAATCGGTCCGCGAGACCGTTGCGGCAGCGTTTGGCAGAGTATTGTGCAGTGCAAAAGAAATTTACCGTAATCCGGGCGTTAAATGCGATAAAATACCATGTAGTTACAAGGTCTTAGTCGACAAGCCGGGCTCGGTCCATCTAGTCCGGCGCCAGGCCGGCTTTGGCCAGATCGCGCGCCAAGCGGTCCGCCAGTTCGGCGATCGGAAAGAATTTATCGAGTTCGCCGCGCAGATCAGTGCCCCAAGCCGGGCTGATGGTCTTGAGCCGCTGTATCGAACGGCTGGCGCGCTCGGTCTCGCCGGCGGCGCTTGCCGCCAAGGCGCGGGCGATCAGCCCAAGCTGGTAATCTTCATTGGTGATCTGCGTCGCGTGATGCACCGAATTGGTCAAATCGCCGCTGAGATAGCTTCCAAGAAACATGTAGAAATGATGCCATGACGGACGCACCGTGCCGAACTCGCCGGCCCTTTGCAGCATTTCCATTCCGCGCTTGATCTCGCCCGTCATGATGAGCCGGCCGCCGTAGTCGCTCATCACGGTGGTGTCATATTGGTTGAGCGCCATGGCTTTATCGCCGGCGGCAAAGGCGGCGGCGATTTCGTGGCGCGCAAACAGGACGCCGAACAGGATCTGGTAGGCGCGCGAACTCTCCGGTTTGAGCTCGATCGCCCTGCGCGCCATCTCGAGCGCGCGATCGAGCATCGCGCGATCGCCTCCATGCCCCTCAAAACCATATTGGAATTCGCGGAAATAGAGCGCGGCCAGATAAGAAAAGCCGCTGACAAAATCGGGATGCATGGCGATCAATTGTTCCAGACAAATGCGCGCGCGCACGTGCTGATCGCGGTCGAAAGAGCGAAACGATTCCGAGGCTTCGACGACGCAGCGATAACGCGGATCGCCGTCGCCGGTGGCGAGATGCCGGCGGTGGCTATGCGACCGGATGACACCGAAGGGCTGCACCAACACGGCGGCAAGCTCGGTGACGATCGCTTCTTCGGTCGCGGCACGGTCTTCGCCGTGGCGCAACCGATCGAACACCCGCGACCAGTGTACGGTGCCGTCGCGGTTGTCGATCAGCCGGAAGCGCACGCTGGTGGTGCCGTCATCGCGATACTCGACCGAGCCCATGAGGCGGTAATTCACCGCCTGATTTGGCTGGGCCGCCTTTCCGGCTGCGTCGGCGGCGCCCGAAACAATGTTGATCGTGTCAAACCGGGCGAAGGCGTCGCACAACTTGTCGTGCAGCGTTACGGCGGAAACCGCTTGCGTGGCGGGCCCGGCGAACAGCTCGAAGGGCTGAATCAGAAGCGTCGGCATGCCATTTCGCGATTGCAGGCCGCCGAGCGCCGGCTCGCCGTGCTCCAGCTTCATGCTCCGATACGAAAACCTCGGCGCGTAGCCGCCGCGGGCAAGTTCGATGCGCACGGGACTGTCGGCGCCGGGCCCGGAATAATAACGCGCCATTGCGCGCCGCAGCCGCGTCGCCTCGACACGCACGATCGGATCGACTTGCGGATCGAAATTCGCGCTCCGCTTCAGCGCTTCGACGCCGATCGTATAGCCCTTGATGCGTTCGCTCTGGCCCTGCAACGCCGCCTCGACCACGAAGCGCAAGAAAGCGGCAAGTTGCGGTGATGAACGGAAAATGTCGCTCGCAACGATGCGTTCAAGCGCCGCGCGCACTTCATCCGGTTTGGGTATTTCGACGGTCGGGTCGGGATCAGACATGGCGGCTCGGCCACTGCGCGGTCAAACAGCACCGGACGGCTCAATTGCCGTCGCCCCTTGGCGGTTATGCCGGTTGTCACCGAGCGCTGATCGCCAGTGTAATCGAATTCCACACCATGCGCGACCGCATATCGGACAGGGCGGCAGCGCCCGTCCGCGGCGCTTAGAACGCGCCGTTGAACACGCCGCCGTCGATCAGCAAATTCTGCCCGGTGATGTAGCCGGCTTGCGCCGAGCACAGGAACGCGCAGGCCGCGCCGAATTCGTCCGGCTCGCCGAAGCGCCGCGCCGGGATGGTGGCGATGCGCACCTTGGCCGCCTCGTCCTCGGTGGTGCCGGTTTTCTGCGCGTTCGACTTAAGGTTCGAGCGCAGCCGGTCGGTGTCGAACGAGCCCGGCAGGATGTTGTTGATGGTGACGTTGCTGGCGGCGACCGTGCGCGCCACGCCGGCCAGAAACGCGGTCAGGCCGGCGCGCGCGCCGGACGACAGATCGAGGCCGGCGAGCGGCATTTTCACCGAGCCGGACGTGATGTTGACGATGCGGCCGAATTTGCGCTCGCTCATCGGCCCGATCACTTTCTGGATGAGCTCGATCGCCACCACCATGTTGGCGGTCACGCCGTCGATCATTTGTTGCCGGGTCAATTCGCGGAAATCGCGGAACGGCGGTCCGGCGTTGTTGTTGACCAGGATGTCGGGCGACGGGCAGGCGGCGAACAAAGCCTTCTGACCGTCGGGCGAAGCGACGTCGGCGGCAACCGGGATCACCTTGGCGCCGGTCGCCTTGGCGATTTCCGCGGCCGTGGCTTTCAGCCGCTCAGCGTCGCGGCCGTTGACGACGACCTCGCAGCCGGCTTCGGCGAGCTTCAAGGCACAGGCCTTGCCGAGCCCGCGGCTCGAGGCGCAGACGATCGCCTTGCGGCCGGAAATTCCAAGATCCATGACGGTTCCTCTTCTTTGACGTTCGACCGATGAGCTTTTCTACTTCACCCTCCCCTGGAGGGGGAGGGTCGGCGCGCGGAGCGCGCCGGGGTGGGGTGATTTTCGCGGCTTGTGGTACGCCGATTTCGCCGATGTTTCAAAACACGCGGCTCGGCCTCGCGCGCGCCGTAGAGCTCCGCATATATAACCTCCATCACGCTATTGATGTGCTGGCTAATATCGTTGTTCCAAAATCGAAGGACACGATAGCCCTCAGACTGAAGCCATTTCGTTCGGACATGGTCGCGCCTGCGGCCAGAATTTTCGCCATGCTGAGATCCGTCAACTTCAATGACGAGCCGGGCAGTTGGGCAGGCGAAGTCGACGATAAATTTGCCGATAGGCATCTGGCGGCGGAAGTGAGTGCCGTAGGTCTCCATCTGGCGAAGATGGCGCCAGAGCTTCGATTCAGCATCCGTCGAGTTTGCGCGCAGGCGTCGGGCGGCATCACGTTTGAATTGAGCGATTGCGTTCGCATTCGGCATTCAGTTCACCCCACCCCGCCCGCCTTCGGCGGGCGACCCTCCCCCTCCAGGGGAGGGTGGAAGCATAGCCATTTGGCGTAGCGTTAGGCCAGCCGCCTTCGCCTTCGCCGCCGCTGTCGCCGGATTGTAGCAATCGCTTGTTAGGGGAGCGGACGTAAATCTCGATTCGCGAGGAAACCATGCAGCGCGATCCCGACAAGCAGGTGATGGAAAAAGCCTATGCCCGCTGGGCGCCGGTCTATGACGCGCTGTGCGGGCCGGTGTTCCTCAACGGCCGGCGCGCCGCGGCGCGCGCCGCGCGCGAGGCCGGCGGGCACATTCTCGAGATCGGCGTCGGCACTGGCTTATCGTTCGACGACTACGGCAAGACGACCGAGATCACCGGCATCGATATCTCGGAACCGATGATCGCGCGGGCGCGGCTGCGCGCGGCGAGCGGGCGCTACCCGTTCGTCAAGGGCCTGGCGGTGATGGATGCGCACGACCTGCGTTATGCCGATGCGAGTTTCGACTGCGTGGTCGGGCAGTTCGTCATCACGCTGGTGGCGGACCCGGAGCGCGTGCTGAGCGAATGCGCGCGCGTGGTCAGGCCGGGCGGGCAGATCGTGCTGGTCAATCATCTCTATTCGGAACGCGGACTGGCGGCGGCGGTCGAGCGGCTGCTGGCGAAAAAGGCGCGCGCGCTCGGACTGCGGCCCGAGTTCCCGTTCGCGCGGCTCGCCGCCTGGGCGCAAACGCACGGCGGCGCGGAATTGATCGAGCGGCGCAAGGTTCCGCCGTTCGGCGTCTACACGCTGGTGCGGTTCCGCCGCTGCGAAACGCGAAGCGTCGTCGCCTAAAGAATGGTTAATCGCGCTGTCATAAAACCGAGACGCGCGCTTGCTATTCGTGCCGCCATGGACCAGGTCAGAAAGTCCGCCGCATCGTGACCGACCCGCGACGGTTTCGCGCGCTTTTCATCTCGGACGTGCATCTCGGCACGCGCGGCTGTCAGGCCGACAGACTGCTCGATTTCCTCCGTCACCACGAAGCCGATACGATTTATCTGGTCGGCGATATCGTCGACGGCTGGGCGCTGCGCTCGTCGTGGTATTGGCCGCAGGCGCATAACGACGTGGTGCAGAAGCTGCTGCGGGCCGGCCGCAAGGGCACGCGGATGATTTACATCCCGGGCAATCACGACGAATTCCTGCGCGGCTATTACGGCACCCATTTCGGCGGCATCGACGTGGTGGAGAACGCGATCCACGACGGCGCCGATGGACGGCGTTACCTGGTCGTGCACGGCGACATGTTCGACATCATCGTGACGCAGGCGCGCTGGGTCGCGCTGCTCGGCGACAAGGCCTACGAATTCGCGCTCACCGCCAACCGTTTCTTCAACGCGATGCGCCGCATCTTCGGCGCGCCCTATTGGTCGCTGTCGAAGTGGGCCAAGCTGAAGGTCAAGAACGCGGTCAACTATATCGGCGCTTTCGAGAAGGCGCTGGCGAGCGAGGCCAGGCATCATCACGCCGACGGCGTGATCTGCGGCCACATCCACACCGCGGCGCTGCACGACGATTTCGGCCTGCGCTACATCAATTGCGGCGACTGGGTCGAGAGCTGCACGGCGGTGGCCGAGGCCCACGACGGCAAGTTCGAGATCATCACCTGGATTCATACCGATGAGGACGTGCCGGCCGTGGCCGAACTCGCGCAGTCGCAGGCCGCATGATCCCGAAAAGTGGGAACCGGTTTTCGGACAAGATCATGCGTCGGGAAAAAGCATGAAAATTCTGGTCGCCACCGATGCGTGGCACCCGCAAGTCAACGGCGTGGTGCGCACGCTCGGCCACGTCGCGCGCGAAGCCCGCGCGCTCGGCGCGGAACTGGAATTTCTGGCGCCGGGTGAATTCTGGACGCTGCCGATGCCCAGTTACCCGGAAATCAGGCTGGCGCTGCCGGGGCCGGGCGAGGTCGAACGCCGGATCGAGCGCATTCGGCCGGACGCCATTCATATCGCGACCGAAGGCCCGCTGGGCCACGCCGTGCGCCGGGTCTGCATGCGACGCGGCCTGCCGTTCACCACCAGCCTGCACACGCGCTTTCCCGATTATCTGGCGGAGCGGCTGAAGGTCGCCCCACGCTGGGCCTGCGACGTCACCTGGGCCTGGCTGCGGCGGTTTCACAGCGCGGGCGCGGCGGTGTTGGCGGCGACGCCGGCGCTCGGGGCCGAGCTTGCCGGGCGCGGCTTCAAGAACGTGAAACTATGGCCGCGCGGGGTCGATGCGCATTTGTTCCGGCCGCGCCAGGTCAGTCTGGATTTGCCGCGGCCGATTTTTCTCACTGTCGGACGGGTGGCGGTCGAAAAAAACCTCGAGGCTTTTCTCGCGCTCGATCTGCCCGGCACCAAGCTCGTGGTCGGCGACGGGCCGGCGCGCGCCGCCTTGACGCGGCAGTATCCCGAGGCCGTGTTTATGGGGCCGCGGCACGGCGAGGCGCTGGCGGAAATCTACGCCGCCGCCGACGTGTTCGTGTTTCCGAGCCGAACCGATACGTTCGGGCTGGTGCTGCTGGAGGCGCTGGCGAGCGGCGTGCCGGTCGCGGCGTTTCCCGCCACCGCGCCGCGCGACGTGATCGGGGAGGCGCCGGTCGGCAGACTGGATGAGGATTTGCGGCGTGCATGCCTGGAAGCGCTGGAGTGTTCGCGGGCGGACTGCCGCGACTTCGCGTGTCGCATGACCTGGGCCGCCAGCGCGGAAAAGTTCCTCACGCACGTCACGGCAGCGGCAAAAGGCAGCGGCAAGATCGCGGCCTAGGGGTTGCCTCGCGCTGCGCCGCGGCGTTAGCCTTACCTCATGGGCGCCATCGACAAGATTACGCAGCCGGCCGCCGACGACGTCGAGGCCGCCGCCAAACGGCTTTTGGGCGTTGCGGTGCGCACGCCGCTGATCAATGCGCCTGTGCTCGACGAACGGCTCGGCGCGCGCGTGTTCCTCAAGGCCGAGACGCTGCAGCGCACCGGCTCGTTCAAATTCCGCGGCGCTTACAACAAGATCTCGCAAATCCCGCCGGAGAAGCGCGCCGCCGGCGTGGTGGCCTATTCATCCGGCAATCACGCGCAGGGGGTGGCCGCGGCGGCGAAGCTCCTCGGCCTGCCGGCGACGATCGTGATGCCGGCCGACGCGCCGCGCTTGAAATGCGAGCGTACCGCCGCGCTCGGCGCGCAGGTCGTGCTCTACGATCGCGACAAGGAGGATCGCGCGGCGATCGCCAAGAAGATCGTGGCCGAACGCGGCGCCACGCTGGTGCCGCCATACGACGATCCGCTGATTATCGCCGGGCAGGGCACCATCGGCCGCGAGATCGTCGAGGATCTGGAGCGGCTCGGCCTCAAGCCGGAGATCGTCTGCATCGGCGCCTCGGGCGGCGGCCTGGCGGCCGGCACCTCGCTCGGCATCAAGGCGCGCGTGCCGGAGGCGAAAATTTACACCGCCGAACCGGAAGGCTTCGACGACACCGCGCGCTCTTTCAAGAGCGGGCAGCGCGAATTGAACACGCGGCTTTCCGGCACCATCTGCGACGCGTTGATGACGGCGACGCCGGGCGAGCTGACGTTTCCGATCAACCGCGCGCTGATCGGCGAAGGCGTGAGCGCGAGCGATGCCGAAGTCGCCGCCGCGGTGCGCTATGCCTTCCATGAATTGAAGCTGGTGGTGGAGCCGGGCGGCGCTATCGGGTTGGCCGCGCTGCTCGCCGGCAAGATCGACGTCAAGGGCAAAGTGGTGGTCGGCGTTCTGTCCGGCGGCAATGTCGACCCGGATTTGTTCGCGAAGCTGATCAAGTAAACAACGCGATCCGTTCTTCTTCACTCAGCGCCATGATGGCGGCGAGGGGATCGTGCTTGCCGGCGCCAGCCGGCGCGGCGGCGCCGACCGGCCGCGGCTCAAAATTGACGGACGCCGGGATCGGCAATTCCGGCTCATCAAGCTGCGGCACGGCCGCTATTCGAGCGGCGGCGGATTCCTCGGCAGGAGCGAGGGCGGCGGGTTTGGCCTCCGACATTCCCTCCGACATGGCGTCGATGCGGCGCTCGAGCAGGTCGAGCAGTGCCGACAGTCTGACGGCTTTCGCCGCCGGGCCGGCGGCATCGATCTCGGGACGCGCCAGGCGGATGGCAATCAGCAGCATGCGCAGATCATCGCGCAGCCGCTGCACCGCCGAGGCGTCGGCGCGCATGTGCGCCTCGATGCGCGCGATGGCCGCGAGCAGCGCCTCGGTGTCGGCGTGGCGGTTGCGCCGCGCATATTCGGCCAGAAACGCACGGCCGCGCGCGCTCTCCGCGAGGGCCTCGCAGAGCGTCCGGTATTCGCCATCGCTCAGGGCGCCGGGCGGGATCACCGCCAGCGCCAGCGGCGTCGTTGTCATGTGCAATCCGTAACAGGCCGTTTATGAATCAGGGCGCTTGATTCGGCCAGTAAAGACGGTGGCATGCGGCCCTTAAACCGGTGGCAATTCGGCTTCGCGCCGCGTTTGGCGGCGCTTTATGCCGCCATCTTCATGACCGGCGGCTTCCTGCTGCCGTACTTTCCGCTCTGGCTGAAGGCCAAGGGGCTCGACCCTGGCATGATCGGCATCGTGCTGGCGGCGCCGATGGTGGTGCGCATCATCGCGATCCCGGCGGCGGCGCGCCTCGCGGACGCCCGCGACGCGCTGCGCGGCACCATCCTGGCGGCGAGCTGCCTGGGCGTCGCCGGCTATGCGTTGCTCGGCCTGACCTCCGGCGCCGCCGCGATCCTGATCGTCTACGCGCTGACCACGCTGGTGCTCACGCCGGTGCTGCCGCTGGCCGAGACCTATGCGCTCAAAGGGCTCAGCGCGCGCGGGCGCGCCTATGGGCCGGTGCGGCTGTGGGGCTCGGCGGCTTTTATCGCCGGCACGTTCATTGCCGGGTTTGCCACCGATACGATCCCGGCGCGCTATCTCATTTGGCTGATCCTCGCGGGCGCCGCGCTGAGCGCCGGGACGGCCTTCACGCTGGAGCCGCTGCATACTAGCGCGCCGCACGCCAGCGCGCCGCTCGCGCCGCGCCGGCATCTCCTGCGCGACCCGGCCTTCATCGCCGTGGTGGCGGCGTCCAGTCTCATTCAAGCCAGCCATGCGGTCTATTACGGTTTCTCGGCGCTGCAATGGCGCGGCATCGGCCTGGACGGCACGGCGATCGCGGCGCTGTGGGCGCTCGGCGTGATCGCGGAGATCGTGCTGTTTGCGGCATCAGCGCGGCTGCCGCCGTTCTTCCAGCCCACCACGCTGCTGATGATCGGCGCCATCGGCGCCGCTGTGCGCTGGACGGCGATGGCGTTCAATCCGCCGGATGCGGTGCTGCCGTTTTTACAGCTGCTGCACGCGCTGTCGTTCGGCGCCACCCACCTCGGCGCGCTCGGCTTTGTCGCCCGTCACGCGCCGCATGGACAGAACGCGACCGCGCAAGGCTATCTGTCGATCGCGCAAGGCGCGGTGATGGCGGCGGCGACCGGTCTGTCGGGCTGGCTTTACGGTGCGTTCGGCGCGCAGGCCTACGCGGCGATGGCGCTAGCGGCGGTCGCTGGCGGCGTTGCCGGGTGCGTAGCGCACCGAATGCACCGCGTAGCGGGACTCTAGGCGTCGCTGCGCGCGCTGCACCGGGCGCTCGCAACTTGCGACGATGCCGTTGAGCGAGCGGCCCTGCATGTAGATCATGCGGTGCGACAATCCGCCGTGCCGGGTGATCCAACTGCGCACGTTGCCGGGATAAATATTCCACAGCGCCTGCGTTCCGAGCGGGCTGATGACCGGGCGGCCACTTTCATCGGGCATCCAGGCGGCATGAAAGCCGAAGCGCGCGCGCGCTGTCGCGCAAATGTGGGAGGGCGGAATGAGACCGAGCACCAGCGTGCAGGCGGACAGGCAGTCGCCGTCGACAACGACGTTCTCGCCGTTCGAGCGCACCAGCGTGAAGTTTTGCAGATATTGGCCGATCTGACCGCCGCGGTCCGACGAGATGCGCATGCCGGCGGAGGCCGACGTGATGCCGGCCGCGATCAGCGCGACGCTGAGCAGAAGACCCCGAAACCGCATATTCGTCCCCGTCATCGTTCCGCCTGTTCCGGCGGTTGAGCGATTTAAGCGCAAGTCTAGGCCAAGCGGGCGATGATTGGAAAGACTTGGTTAACCAAGAAGCTGGGCATAATTCTGGAACTTCTGCCGCGCTGTTCCAAAAGCGCCGCCGCTTTCTAGCCCCAGAGCGCCGGCGCCGGCGGGAACACCAGACTGTCGCGATAAACCAGGCCATCGGGGCGATCGCGCGCCAACAAAAGCGGCCCGTCGAGATCGACGTATTGCGCGCGCTGCGCCAGCAGCATGGCGGGCGCCATGGCGAGCGAGGTCGCCACCATGCAGCCGGCCATGATGGCAAAGCCGAGCCGCTCGGCCTCGTCGGCCATCGCCAGCGCCTCGGTCAGGCCGCCGGTCTTGTCGAGCTTGATATTGACGGCGTCGTATTTGCCGGCGAGCGCCGCGAGCGAGGCGAGACCATGCGCGCTCTCGTCGGCGCAGATCGGCATCGGGTGCTTGATGTCGGCAAGCGCGCCATCGGCGCCGGCCGGCAGCGGCTGCTCCACCAGCGCCACGCCGGCTTGCGCGCAGGCCGCGAGATTGGCGGCCAAGTTGCGCTCATCCCAGCCTTCATTGACATCGACGATCAGGCTCGCCTTAGGCGCGGCGGCGCGCACCGCGGCGATGCGCGATGGATCCTCGTCGTCCTTGCCGCCGAGCTTGACCTTGAGCAGCGCGCGGCCGGCGGGCTTTGCCACAGCTTTGGCGGCGGCTTGCGCCATCACGTCGGGGGCAGCCAAAGAGATCGTGAAGGCGGTCGTCAGCGGGCGCGGGGCGGGTAGGCCGGCGAGTTCATGCACCGGGCGGCCGCTGCTTTTCGCCTCCAAGTCCCAGAACGCGCAATCGAGCGCGTTGCGGGCTGCGCCCGGCGCCATGGTTTGCTGCAAATCCAACCGGTCGAGGCCTGCGGCAAGCCGCGGCCTCATGGCTTCGAGCGCGGCGGTGACGCTTTCGATGCTTTCGCCATAGCGCGCATAGGGCACGCATTCGCCCCGGCCGCGCCGTCCGGGCGATGCCTTACCATCGCCCAGTTCGGCGACCACGACATCGGCCTGCGTCTTGGCGCCCCGGCTGATGGCGAAAGAGCCCGCAATTGGCCAGCTTTCGGCGGTGAGGGTGAGCGTTGAGGCCATTTTAAGGGGCAAATGCGACAGTCCTGGAATGATCCGCGTGACCGGCGGCCGCCAAACTCTCGACAGTTTCATCACCTTGGGTCAAGTATGATGCGGCCTTCGATTGTTCCTCACTGGCGGTGGAAACGCCGAGGAATCAGAGACTTAGTTGTATGAGTGAGCTTTTGCTGGAAGGCACGGCGCAAGGCGAGCGGCTCATGCTCGCCGGCAGCGGCGCATGGGTGGCCGAAAACGCCCGCCGGCTCGAGATCGAGATCGACGCCGCGACCCGGCGCAGCGGCGGCATCAGGCGCGTCGATATCGACATGGGCGCGGTCGACCATCTCGATACTTTCGGCGCCTGGCTGCTGGAGCGGCTGATGCGCGATTTTTCCGCGCGCGGCGCCGCCACCCAGGTGACCGGGCTCAAGGACAACTATCGCGCCTTGATGAACGAGGTCCACGGCGTCAAGCCGGAACAACCGTCCGCGCCGGGCGGCAATTCGATCGTTTCTGCGATCGCCTCGATCGGGCGCAGCATCGCGATGATCGGTGGATCGTTTTCCGCGTTCATCAACATGTTGGGCGCGCTGATGGTCGCCATGCTGCGCGTCATTGCGCATCCGAGCCGTTTCCGTTTCACCGCGATGGTGCACCAGCTCGACAATGTCGGCTGGCGCGCGGTGCCGATCGTCATGCTGATCACGTTCTTGATCGGCGGCATCATCGCGCAACAGGGCATCTTTCATTTCAGCAAGTTCGGCGCCGACATCTACGTGGTGGACATGGTCGGCATCCTGGTGCTGCGCGAAATCGGCGTTCTGATCGTCGCCATCATGGTGGCCGGCCGCTCCGGCAGCGCCTACACCGCCGAACTCGGTACCATGCAGATGCGCGAGGAGATCGACGCGCTGCGCACCATGGGCTTCGACCCGATCGAAGTGCTGATCCTGCCGCGCATTGTCGCGCTGCTGATCGCCGTTCCAATTCTCGCCTTTCTCGGATCGATGGCGGCGCTGTACGGCGGCGGGCTGGTGGCCTGGCTCTATGGCGGCATCAGTCCGGACATTTATCTGTCGCGGCTCAAGGAGGCGATTACGCTGCAAACCTTCGAGGTCGGCATGATCAAGGCGCCGTTCATGGCCATGGTGGTCGGGGTAGTGGCCTGCGTCGACGGGCTGGCGGTGAAGGGCTCGTCCGAATCGCTCGGATTGCAGACCACGGCCTCGGTGGTGGAATTGATTTTTCTGGTCATCGTGCTCGACGGTTTTTTCGCGATGTTCTTCGCCTCGATCGGGATGTGAGCGATGGCGCAGGGCAACGGCCGCAGGGAAGTGGTGATCGAGGCGCGCGACGTGGTGGTCGGTTTCGGCGATCACCTCGTGCTCGATCACGTCAATCTCGACGTCTATCGCGGCGAAATCCTCGGCTTTGTCGGAGGCTCCGGCGCCGGAAAGTCAGTGCTCACCCGCGCCATCATCGGGTTGCTGCCCAAGCGCGCGGGCACCATCAAGGTCTTCGGCGTCGACATGAGCGCCGCCTCGGATGCCGAGCGGCAGGTGGTCGAGCGGCGCTGGGGCGTGCTGTTCCAGCAAGGCGCGCTGTTTTCATCGCTGACGGTGCGGGAAAACCTTCAGTTCCCGATCCGCGAATACCTGAAAGTATCGCAGACGCTGCTCGACGAATTGGCCATCGCCAAGCTCGAAATGGTGGGGCTGGACGCCAGCGTGCTGGACAAATTTCCCTCCGAACTGTCGGGCGGCATGACCAAGCGCGTGGCGCTGGCGCGCGCTCTCGCGCTCGACCCAGAGATTGTCTTTCTCGACGAGCCGACGTCCGGTCTCGATCCGATCGGGGCGGGCGCTTTCGACAGCCTGATCTTGACGTTGCAGCGCACTTTGGGCCTCACGGTGTTCATGGTAACCCACGACCTCGACAGCTTGCACACGGCCTGCGACCGCATCGCGGTTCTGGCGGACGGCAAGGTGATCGCCGCAGGCACCATGGACACCATGCTCGCCTCTACCCATCCCTGGCTGCATGCCTATTTCCACGGCACGCGGTCGCGGGCGAACCACCTTGACGTAGCGAAAACCTAGCCGGAGCCGGTTGATGGAAACCAGAGCGAATTACACGGTAATCGGATTGTTCACGCTGGCCGTCTTGTTCGGCGTGTTCGGATTCGTCTACTGGGTCCAGAACATCGGCGGCGCCGGCGAGCGCGCCTATTACCGCGTGGTGTTCGACGGCTCGGTGTCCGGCCTGCGCACCGGCGCCACCGTGCTTTTCAACGGCGTCCATGTCGGCGAGGTCACCAGGCTTTCGCTTGACCCGGAGCATCCGCAGCAGGTCGTCGCCACGATGTCGGTCAACAAAGCGGTCAAGCTGCGCAAGGACACCGTCGTAGGTCTCGAATATACCGCGCTGACCGGCGTCGCCGCGATCGCGCTGCAAGGCGGCAGCGCCAATTCGCCGCCGCTCGAGGGACCCAAGGACAATCCGCCGCTGCTCACGGCGGCGCCCGGCGCCTCGCAGGACATCACGCAAGGCGCACGCGACACGCTGCGCCGGATCGATCAATTCATCGTCGATAACCAGCAGTCGTTCCACAGCGTGCTCGAAAATCTCGACAAGTTCACCGGCGCGCTGGCGCGCAATTCCGAGCACCTCGACAAGATCACCGCGGGCCTGGAGAATTTGACCAGCGGCACCGACGGCAAAAGCGGCGAACTGCTCGAAACGGTGAAGTCGCTGCACACGTTGGCCGATAATCTCGACAAGCGCACCGAGGAGATCACCAAAGGCATCAATCTGTTCACCGCCGCCGGCACCAGGCAGATCAACGGCATCGGCGCCGACGCGCATCGCACGCTGTCGCAGGTCGAGGTGACGTTCAAGAACCTCGACAAGAACCCGAGCCGCCTGTTGTTCGGCGGCAGCTCGCAGAAGTAGCCGCGGACGCGCGCCGGATGACCGGCCGCGCGCTCAGCTCATCCGGCCCAGTGGAGCATCGCTGATCGGGGCTGCCGCGATCGCCGGGTCGAGCACGACGACCTGCGGCGGCGCCGTGCCGCTGACGATCTTGCGCCGCACCACCACCCAATAGGCGATCACCGCGATGATCCCGAACGAGGCGATATCCGAGGCGATGTCGTTCGGCGAGAGCAGGACGAACAGCGACACAACGGCGAGAACCGCCCGCACGCCGAGGTCGACGGCGCGCGTCTCGGAATAGGTGGCCTGCAGGGTGAAGGTAATGCCCAGCGTCGAGACCAGCACCAGATAGGCGGCGCCCATCTGCGCCAGGCCCGGCTTCACCACCAGTTCCGGATGCACGAACACGCCGGCCATCAGCGTGAACAGCGACACGCAAATCTGCACCGAGCGCCAGAGTGTCGTGTAGAACGAGGCATTGGCGATCTTCGAGGTGATCGCCGCGGTGATCGAGGTCGGCGGCGTCAGTTCGCCGAACACGCCGATGAAGAAGGCGAAAAAGTTCACCACCCACGGATTGACGCCGACCTGGATGAAGGGCGGGCCGATGACGATGACGACCAGGATGTAGACCGGCGCCGGCGGCAGCCCGGTGCCCAGAATGGCGCCGAAAAGGAAGGCCATGCCCACCATGGCGGCCATGTTGACGCCGGCCGCCGCCACCAACAGCGAGCCGAGCTTGGTGGGGACGCCGGTGATCACCAGCGCGCCGGTCATGATCGACAGCGTGGCCAGCAGCAGCGCGATGTCGGTGATCATGTCGATGTAGGAATCGAGCACGCGCTTGAGCGGCGCGATGAATTCACGCCACGACCATTGCCTCAGCAGGCCGGCGACGTGGATGAGCAGCAGGCCGGCGCCGGCCGCGCAGAACATGTAGTGGGCGGCAAACATCGGCGCGAGAAAAATGGTGGCCATCAGCGTCACCAACCCGCCGACCACGACGACGAAGGCGCCGAGATTGACCTTGTCGCGCCAGTCGAGCTTCTTGGCGTCGAGATTGACGATCATGTGCGTGTGGTAGAACGTCGCCAGCAGATAGACCGACGTCGACACCGAGATGTAATAGATCAGCGCCGGCACCCAGCCGCGCGCCACCACGTCGAAGTAATCGACGCCGAGGAATTCGGCCATCAGGAAGGCGGCAATGCCCATCACCGGCGGCATCAATTGGCCGCCCATCGAGGACGAGTTTTCGATCGCCGCGGCGGTCGCCGGCGGCAGGCCGGCCTGGATCATCGCCGGGATCGTCGCCGAGCCGACGGTGATGGAATTGGCGGCGCCGGAGCCGCTCACCGTGCCGATCGCCATCGAGCCGATCACCGCCGACTGCGGAATGGCATGCGGCGAGCGGATGGCGACGCGCTTGGTTGCGCGCAACAGCGAATCGACGCAGCCGAATCCGCGCAGCAGGCTCAAGACCAGCAGGAACGAGCCGATCACCGTGAGCGCGATCTGCGGCAGGCGCGAGAAGATCCCGGTCTCCATTTCGACGCTGCTGGCCGAGATCACGCGCGTCCAGTGCAGGCCGGCGTGATAAAACATGCCGGGAACCCAATTGCCGTAGACCGCGTAGAGAATGAGGATGATGTTGAGGATGAACAGCGGCATGTGCCGCTTACGTGCGTATTCGATGATCAGCACCGACATCACGCCGCCGACGATCAGGTCGGTGTTATCCCACATGCCGGAGCGCTCGGTGCCGAGCGAAATGTAATTGTCGGTCATGTAATAGGAGCAGTAGACCGAGAACGCGCAAAACGCGAAAGCAATGGCGTAGTTGGCGGCGCGCGGCAGCGCCGGGTAGAGCTCGTTGTTGCGCAGCGATTGCAGCGTGAACAGCACGTAGACGATCGGGATGCAGCCCATCGCCAGCAGCGTCTCGCCGCCGGCGCCGGTCCAGTAGTAGTAGAACATGTAGAGCGCGAAGCCGATGGCGGTCGCGTAATAGATGACGTCGAGCACGAGCGGCGGGCGCGGGTGGGGATGGGCCGTGATGCCGGTCATGGCGGACGATCTTCCGTAAGATTCAAAGCGAGGCGGGCGCTTGACACGCCCGCCTCGTCTTGTCGGCGGAGCAAAAATGCCCCCTTACATGGTCGCTTTGGCGACGTGGGCGTCGAACTTGGGATCCCACTGGTTCTTCGCCTTCAGATACTTGGCGAGGCCCGGATGGATAGGCACCATGGCGTAGGTCGACTCGAGCGCCTTCTTCTCGAAGGCCGCCATCTGCCCGTGGCCGATCTGGGTGAAGCTCGGATCGGACTTGGCGAGTTCGTCGGCGTGCTGATCGATGATGGTCAGCATCTTGTACATTTCGTCGGTCGAGATGTTCATGCCGACGTCGAAACCCCAGTAGAACGGCAGCAGCGTGACCGACTTCGCGTAGACTTCCTTCTTGTGGAAGTTCGCCGGATCGACGTCTTCGGTGGCGAAGCCCGCCGCCTTGAGCTTGGTGAGTTCATCGGGGCTCGGATTGAGCGCCGCCCAATCGACCGCGAGCGAGGCCTCGGCGATCCACGGCGCCGGTGTCTTGCCGCCGGCGGCGTAGATGATCATGCCCTTGATGGAGCCGGATTGCAGCTGCGAGCCGGCGGTGGAGAGGTCGACCTGCTTGTAGATGTGGTGGGCGCCGACCGCCTTCATGGCGTTCTCCAGGTGCAGACGGGTGTCGAACGGCAACGGGCCGGTATAGACATCCTTGCCGGAGAGATCTTCCCACTTCTTGATGGTACCGCGGTCGCTTGCCTTGATAGCGAGGCCGACGTCGAGCGTGTAACACCAGAACGACTGCACCGGCTGGATCTTGATGTGCGATTTGAAGCCCTTGAAGCGGCCCGTGTCGGCGGCGAATTCCCGCAGCGCGACGTCCGAGCCGTAATAGCCGTCGAGGTCGCCGGTGGCGAAGCCCTTCACGGTGCCGACGGCGCCGGGATAAGGCAGCACGGAGATGCGGATTTCCGGCATCGCCTTGTTGAGAACGTCCGCGAGCACGACCAGCGCCTTGTGGCCGGACGAGCCGACCGGGCCGGTGCCCCATTTGATGTCTTTCGGCTCCGACCAGGCGGGCGAACTCGACAGCCCGGCCAGCGCCAACGTAAAGGCCGCGAAAACTCCGACGGCGAGCACACGTGTAGACAGATTGAACATGGCTTGAAATCCTCCCAGATTAGCCGTCAATGGCATTGGCGTCGCTCGACGCCGGTTCAGCCTCTCATTCCGCCGTTGTTATTGTTTTTGAGGCGGAGATTTCAGTTATGACGCTCTTGGCTGCCGGTATCGCCCCACGCGGCGGCAACTGGGTCGTACTATCCGACAGTTAGCCGCGGCTGGCAAATCGAAAGTTGCGGCGGTTGACGGCCAAAGCATGCCGCGCCGCCGCAACGGCCGCCGCGCCCAATATTTGGTCAGAGATCCGCGCCGGCGTCAGTCGAAGCGCCCGGCCGCGTGAGCCAGCATGGTGTAGACCTTGCCGGTTTCCGAGGTGAGGTAAGTGCGCGCCACCATCTGGCCGCGGTCGTCGCGCGCGACCTCGTCGAGCAAATGCTCGAACTCCCCGATATAGCGGTCGACCGTGAGCTTGAACTCGCGATCGGCGCGGTATTTCTTGCGGATCTCGTCGAACGCCTGCTGACCCTGCAAGGTGTAGAGCCGGCGGGTGAACACGTTGCGTTCGCCGCGCTTGTAGCGGTCCCACAGGTCGGCCGCCGCGTCGTGATCGATCATGCGGGCGATGTCGACCGAAAGCGAATCGAGCGACTCGATGCTGTGCCGCGGCGTGCGCTCGCCGATTGCGCGCGACACTTCACGTGGCGCCTCACGTGCCGCCTCGTCTTCATCGCGCGAGGCGCGGCTGAGAAGATCGGTGAGCCAGCCGGTGTTGCGGTTGGCGCCGCTTAAGTCCGGGTTGAGCGCGGGCGGTTCGGTGCGGCGCGCGGACGGCGCGAAGCTCTCAATTTCGGTGCGTGCGGTGCGCTCAGGGCGAGCTATGGCGCGCGGCGGCTCGACGCGGCTGCCGATGCTGGCGAGCGGGGCCTCTTCGCGCACCGGCCGGCGGGGTTCGACCGCGTCGATATTGCGGCCGTGGCGGGCGACGATGCGGTTCAACTCGGCCAGCGCCTCGATCTGGTCGACGATGACGCGGCGCATCTGGGCGGCGCTTTCGGCGGTTTCCTGCGGCAACTCGAAGATGCCGCGATGTAGCTCGGCGCGGGTGGCTTCGAGTTCGCGCTGCATTTCGGCCGCCATCTGCTTCATGCCTTTGACCGCCTCGGCGAAGCGGTCGTTGGCCTCGCGGAACAGCGCATGGGTATCGCCGGCGGTTTGATCGTAGACCGCCTGCATCGATTCCGCGGTGCGGCGGCGCTCTTCCTCGGCGGTTTCACGAATGCGCTCGTATTGCTCGGCGATGCGGCGGCGCTCGTCCTCGGCGGTGTCACGGATGCGCTCGTACTGCTCGGCGACGCGGCGGCTTTCCTCGTCCGCGTGTTCGCGCGCGGTATCGTATTGCTCGCTGATCGCGCGGCTGCCGTCGGCGGCCAACTCCGACACGATGCGGGCGATGTCGCGCGCGCGGCTCGATGCCGCCTCGAGCAACTCATCGAGCAAGCCGGAGAAGCGCTTGAGCCGCTGGTCGAGATCCTCGGTGCGGATGTCGAGCGTGGCGACGAGGGAATCGAGCGAGACCCGGCGTTCATTGATGCTTTCATCGGCGCGTTGATTGCTCCGCTCGATAAGCTCGGCGGCGCCGGCGAGGCTCCGGCCATGCGCGTCGAACTGGACGGCGAGCTGGCTGAGATCGCCGAGCACCCGCGTGGTGATGTCGCGGAAACCGGCGATATTGTGCTCCACGCGCGCCGTGGCGTCGCCGGTCGCGGCATTGACGTCGGTCATGGCGGTGACGAATTCCGACACGCGCAACATCAGCGTGTTCTCAAGCGCGCTCATGTTCTCGTGCGAGCCGGAGAGCACTTCCTGCAGCATGATGTTGGCTTCGCGCAACCGCTCGAACAAAGCGGTGGTGTCGGCGCGCAGCGTATTGTGGGTTTCCAGCATCTCGCTGACGGTGGCGGTGGCGGTGGCCTTCGACGTTTCGATCGCCTTGAGCGCGGTGTCGTTGAGATCGTTCAGCGTACGGTTGACGGTGTTGGAAGCGGCCTCGCCCGCGCTGTTGATCATGCGCGAAATTTCCGCGCTGTTGTCAAGCATGGTGCGCGTGAAGGCGAAGCCCTTGTCCTCGATCGATTTCACCGCCTCGTCGGCAGCCTTGCTCACTTCGCTGGCGAATTGCTCGCCCTTCTCGGTAATCGCGGCCAGCACGCCGCCGGCCTTGTCGGACAGTACCGCGGTCATTTCGTTGGTGCGCTGGGTGACCGAGGTGGCGATCTCGTCGGCCCTGCCGGCGAAGTTGCGGGTGATCTCGGCGCTCACGCCCAGCAGCGTTCGTTCGACTTCGCCGGCGCTGGTGCGGATCGTTTCGGTGGTGGTGACGGCGATCTGGTCGATCGAGCGCTGGGCTTCGGCCGAATTGGTCTTGATCGACTGGCCGAGCTGATCGAGGCGCGCGTGCAGCGTATCGGCGGCGGCCTTGGTGCGGGTTTCGAGCGCATTGGTGACGGTCTCGGCGCGCCCGACCAGGAGATCCTCGAAGCGTTGCACACGGCTGTCGAGCGTGTTGGCGACCTCGAGCGCGCGCGCGCCCAGGGTTTGGTCGATCTGGGCGATCTTGGCGCTGATCGTGTCCGCGACCTCGGTGCCGCGCGCGTTGATGGTGCCGGTCACCGCGCTGATGCGGCCGTCGAGCGTCTCGATGACCTGCTGGCCGCTGCCGGTCAACTTGTCGGTGAGGCCGGTCACGCGCGAGCCGAGCGTTTCCTCAAATTGGGAAAGCCGCACGTCGAGCGAGCCGGTGAGCTCGCCGGCGCGGGTTGTCACGCGCTGGTCGAAGCTGTCGAGGTAATTGCGCATCGCTTCGGACACATCCTGCGTGCGCTGGCCGAGGCGTTCGACCAGCTCGCCGCCATAGGTCTTCACGGTGCGGTCAAACTCGGTCATGTGGCGGGTGATCAGGCTGCCGAGCGTATTGGCTTCGCGCGACACCTTCTCGGTGAGCGCGGTGCCGCCCTGGTTGAACATGTCTTCGAAGGCTTGCAGGCGGGCGGTCAGCAGGTCCCGGACCGCGTCGCCGCGGCTGCCGAGCACTTGTGCCAGCGCTTCGGCGTTCTCGCGGAAGGTGTCGGCCACCGCATTGCCGCGGCTGACCACGGTGTCGCTGACGCGGGCGCCGGTCTGCTCCAGCTTCGAGACCACTTCGCCGCCGCGCAGGCCGAGATCGTTGGCCAGCGTATCGCCGGTCGTGCGCAGCGTGGCGTTCACTTCCTCGGCGCGGGTGGCGATGGTTTGCGCCATCTGGTTGCCGGTCTGGGTGAGGGCGTCGTTGAAAGCCTGCGAGCGGGTCGCCATGGTCTCGATGGTGGCGGCCGACTTCTGCGCGAAGCCCTGCGCCACCTGATCGAGCCGGGCGGTCATCATCTGCTGCAGGCCGGCGGCCATCTCGGCGAATTCGTTGTGCACGTTTTCGCTCTTGAACGTCAGGCTAGCGGTCAGCTGGTCGCTGGCCGACGAAATGGCGGTGCTGGCGCGCTCGCTGCTGGTTTCCAGGCGATCGAGCATGGTCGAGCCGCGCTCGGTCAGCGTGTCGATGATGCTGTCGCCGGCATGACCGAGCGCAAGCGTAATGTGTTCGCCCTTTTCGGTGAGCGAGCGGGTGACGCGTTGCGCCACCTCGCCGACTTTGTCGGCGACCAGATCGCCGACCGAGCTGATGTCGTGCGACAGATCGAGGTGAACGCTGGCGATGGCGTTGCGCACATGCTCGGCCTGGTTGACCAGAGTCTCGCGCTGATTGGTGAGATCCTTGAGCAGTTCGCGGATGCGCACTTCGTTGTCGTTGTAGGCGCGCTCGAGGGCGGAAACTTCGTTGTGCACTAGGCCTTCGAGCTCGGCCGCGCGCGCCAAGGCGCGCTCGACGCCGTCGC
Organism: uncultured Alphaproteobacteria bacterium; assembly: GCA_963703875.1. Taxonomy (GTDB): domain Bacteria; phylum Pseudomonadota; class Alphaproteobacteria; order Rhizobiales; family Xanthobacteraceae; genus Pseudolabrys. Next base: position 68,585 of record CAVPFZ010000030.1, on the reverse strand, counting down.
CCATGGCCGTGACCTCGCGGCGGATGGCCTGGCCGACGTTGACGATCTGATCCCGCGCGGCGGTCTCCGGCTGCGCCAGGCGCATCGCCACCTCGGCCATGGTCTCGGCCACCAGCCGCATGTCCTGCGAGCGGCGGAACATATGGGCGAGCACGTAGAAGAAGATCACCGGCACGAGGATGGCGCAGGCGAGGCCGACGATAGCGGCGACGCCGATGCGCGGCGTTGCAAACAGCGCCGCCAAATCCCCGCTGTAGAGATAGGCGATGGCGAGGCCGCCGGCGGCCCACAGCAACGCGGCGGCGCTGGCGATGATGTAGGGCATGCGCGTCGAGCGATGGCGCATGGCTTGCAGCATCGCCTCGACGCTGGCGCGGTCGTCATTGGCGGCGACGCGCGGCTGCGCGCTGGGCTCCCAGTCGTCCGGCTGCGCCTCCTTGAACAGATCGGTGGCTGCCGCCGGGTCCGTTGAAATGTCGGCGGGCGGGTTTACCGGCGCGCCGCGTCGCTCGGGCTGACCGGTAGTAAGGGCTTCCTGAATGGCGTGCAGGGCGTCTTCGGCCGAATCCGGGGATTTTTGCGGGATATTCGCCATTTCGAACGTCGCCTCGTCGTTACGCCGGACAATTGCGGCCCGAACCGTCGCCATTTGCGGGCCGCGCCACGAGCGCGGGTACTTACGGAGCCGGCAGCCGCCACGTCTGCCCCGACCGCCGGTCAGCCATCCTATCGGCTTGGCATTGCAAAAGAAACCGCGCCGGACAGGACTTTTTCATCATCGTTAACTTCCCATTTACCATGGCGTTTTCGCGGGGTTCGCGCGCGGCGACAGCGCGCATTAACTACGCGGCGCAAACATAGCGCCGCGCGGGTCGCGCATTTACTCCGTTTTGATCCGGCGCGGGCCAAACTGCGCGACACAAGGGGCCGCGAGAGCCCCCGGGGAGTTCCATGGCGCAGGCCGCCAGCACGATCATTGGCCGGACAGCGGACGCGTCGGCGGCGGCGATCGACCGCGGCCATCTCACGAGCATGACCTTGGGCGACCGCGATCTGGAGCGCGAGGTGTTGCGACTGTTCGGCCGGCAAGCCGATCTGCTGCTGGCACGCATGCACAGCAGCGCGCCGCAGGCGGTGGCGGCGCTCGCGCACACGCTGCGCGGCTCGGCCTCCAGCATCGGCGCGAATAAAGTTGCAAGCGCCGCCGAAGTGGTCGAGCAGGCCGCGGGCGGCGTCGGGCGCGCTGCCGCCATGCAGGCGCTGGCCCGGACAATCGATGATGCGCTGGCGGAAATTGCCGTGCTGCTGCACGACTAAAACCCGGCCGCCGCTCTGGCATCCCTCATCGAATGACTATATACGGGGCGCGCGCCGCCCCAATTCCGGCGCGGCTATTTCCCATTTCATTGTCGCCTCATGCCGAAGATCACTTTTACCGATTCCGCAGGCGCCGCCCGCACGATCGAGGCCGAGAACGGCCAGACGGTGATGGAGGCGGCGATCCGCAACAACATTCCCGGTATCGAGGCGGAGTGTGGCGGCGCCTGCGCCTGCGCCACCTGTCATGTTTATGTCGACGAGACCTGGCGCGCCAAGACCGGCGAGCCCTCGCCGATGGAAGAAGACATGCTCGACTTCGGTTACGACGTGCGGCCGAACTCGCGGCTGTCGTGCCAGATCAAAGTGAGCGATGAGTTGGACGGCCTGGTGGTGTCGACGCCGGACAAGCAGGCGTAAACTCGAGCCGGAACCAAATCTCCGCCAGGGCGGTTCATTGTCCGATGCCTGACATCAAAACTACCTGCTGCATCGCCGGCGGCGGACCCGCCGGCATGATGCTGGGCTTTCTGCTGGCGCGCGCCGGCGTGCCGGTGACGGTGCTGGAAAAGCATCCCGATTTTCTGCGCGATTTCCGCGGCGACACCGTGCATCCCTCGACGCTCGAGATGATGCACGAACTGGGCCTGCTCGATGAATTCCTCAAGCTGCCGCATTCGCAGGTCGACCATGTCAGCATGCAGATCGGCGCCGACGTCGTCAGGATAGGCGACTTTTCGACGCTGCCGGTGCACTGCAAATTCATCGCGCTGATGCCGCAATGGGATTTTCTCAACTTCCTGGCGCGGCACGGCAAGCGCTATCCGAGCTTCGATCTGCGCATGCGCGCGGAGGCAACCGACCTGATCGAACAGGACGGCCGCGTCGTCGGCCTGCGCGCCAGGACGCCGGAGGGGGAACTAGAGGTCCGCGCCAATCTGGTGGTGGGTTGCGACGGCCGCCATTCGACGTTGCGCGAGCGCGCCGGTTTCAAGGTGGACGACATCGGCGCGCCGATGGACGTGATGTGGTTTCGCCTGCCGCGCCAAAAGAGCGACGGCGATGAAGTCGTCGGCCATATCGAAAGCGGCCGCATGCTGGTGATGCTCAACCGCGACGACTACTGGCAATGCGCCTTTGTGATTCCGAAAGGCAGCGCCGACGAGGTGCGAAAGCGAGGCCTCGAAAAATTCCGCGCCACTGTCGGCGATATGGCGCCGTTCGATGTGGGCGGCCGGCTCGGCGCGATCAAGGACTGGGACGACGTGAAGCTACTGACCGTGGCGGTCGACCGGCTGCGGCAATGGTACAGGCCGGGGCTGATCTGCATCGGAGACGCGGCGCACGCGATGTCGCCGATCGGCGGCGTCGGCATCAATCTCGCGGTGCAGGACGCGGTGGCCGCGGCCAATATCCTGGCCGAACCCTTACTTCGGGGCGCGGTCACGATGGACACGCTCAAGGCCGTACAAAACCGCCGCGAATTTCCGACGCGCTTTACGCAAGCCATGCAGGTCGTGCTGCAAAACAACCTTATCGGCCCGGCGCTGCAAGGCACCGGAAAACGGCCGCATGCGCCGCTGCTGATGAAGATGATGCAATGGCCGCTGCTGCGGCGCATTCCGGGCCGCGTGCTGGCGCTCGGCATACGGCCCGAGCACATCAGGACGCCGGAGGCGGGTTAGGTCACTTCGCGGCCGGCGCGACGGTCGCGGTCTGTCCGCTGCGCTTGAGCGCGTCGGCGACAAAGCCCGAGGCTTTCATTTCCTCGACGAAAGCGCGCAGATAGGCGGCGCCCGCCGAGCGATCCTCGCCGGCTTTCTTGGGCATGCCCATGGCTTGCTGGATTTCCTGGAAGTGGCCGTCCATCACGCGCATGTCCGGATGGTCCTTGGCATAGGCCACCAGCGGCTGTCTGACGCCGGCCGCGACCTCGAGCTTGTCGTTGATGAACATGTTGATCATGGCCTTGCCGCCGCCGACCGGCGCGCGGACGATGGTGGCGTTCTTGATGGTGCGGGTGAGATAGAGATCGTAAGCCGACTTCAGGCCGACCGCGATGCGGATGCCGGGGCGGTCGACGTCGGCGATAACTTTGAGGGCTGAATCCTTGCGCACCATATAGGTGCCCTCGATGATGACGTAGGGCGCGGTGAAGTCGATGACGGTGGCGCGCACCGGCTCGATCGCGACAAAACCGATGTCCCATTCGCCCTTGCCGGCGGCGTCGAACACCTTGCCGGCGGCTTCGTAAGTGATCAGTTCGACCGGGACGCCGAGCCGCTTGCCAAGTTCGCGCGCCAGATCCGGCGTGACGCCCTTGGGCTGGCCGGTGGCGCCGTCCTTCTGCGCCAGCACGCCGTTGCCGAGATTGATGGCGGCGCGCAGTTTTCCGGTCGGGGCGAGGTCCTTCAGCGCGTCAGCATTGGCGGTCATGGTCATTCCGGTGGTTAGCATGACGGAAACGAACCCGGCGCACAGGCGGATAACGAGGCGGCGCTGAACGTTTGTCATGGCGGGTGGTCTTTCAAACGACGGAGCGTGGCAAGTCTAGGCTAAATTCGCGGGCCGCCCAAGACGATCCCCGAGCCATCCGGCGATTGCCAGAATGGCGGTCAGGCCGGCGAGCCAGACCATGCGCGCGCCGTAGCGGTCATGCGGGTTGGCCAAGACGCCGCAGACGAAGGCATTGCCCAGGAGCGCGAGTGTCACGGTGGCGGCGAGTTCGCCAATGGCTACAGGAAACGCGCCGCGCCAGGCAAGCCAGATCAGCACCGGCAACAGCGTCATCGCTATCAGCGCCAGCGGATAGTGCACGGCGTTGATGGTGGTGAACGAGATTTCGCCTTTCTGCTGGCGCGCCGCGTGCATGGCCGGAGCGAGCTGCGGGGTGTAACGCTCGATGATGCGGTAGGTGTGCGTGATGATCGGCAGCACGCCTTCGCCGGTGTGCACGTCGATCAGTTGTCTGGCCGTGGCGACGGCGGCGGTCTCGATTTGCAAGGCGGGATAATCGATCACGCTTTGGACCGCGATTTTCGCCATTTCAGGACCAAGGCCGGCGAAACGGCCCATCCGGTCGAACAACGCGCTGCCCCAGAACCAGGTGTCGGCGTCGTTGGGGAGCGCATCCTTGTAGGCGCACAGCCGCAAGGCCGGATCGGGACAATGCTCATCGAGATATTTCTTGACGATGCCGTCTTGCAGCATGCGGCCGAACGACAACGCAAAGCCGCCGGGCGTCCAGGCTAGGCGCCCGGCGACGGTAAAGTCGGCGGCGAACACCAGAACACAGCCGAGCGCCAGCGCCATCGCGCCGCGGCCGAGACAGGCGAAAGAGACGCGCTCGCCGCGTATGAAGCGCAGCACCGCCGCGCAAATCAGCAGCCCCAGCAGCACGGCCGGCGTGGCGTTATGCGTCGCGGCTGATACGGCAATCAAGACAACAAGCCCGATGCGCTCGTATCGGCCAAGTCCGTCGTCGCGCAGCAGCAAAAGATAAAGCGCCAGCACGCTCAGCCCGCAGAAGATGTCGGTGAGCAGGATAGCCGTCAGCCAGGGCAGCGTGGTCAGGACCGACAGCGCGCCGACAACGCCGAGCAGGAGCAGGGGTCTTCCGCCGCGCCCGTGCGCGCGCAGCACAAGCGCGAGCACCCAGACGGTGAGGCCGGATTGCAGCAGCAGCACCGGCCAGAACGCCAGCGGCACGCCGGCGTTGAGGATCAGGCCGTAGACCACGGCGCGGCTCGGCACCAGATAGCCTTCGTACCAGCGCGCCAGATAGCCGCCGGTGTCCCATTGCAGCAGCGCAAAGCCGTTCCACAGCGCCGGCGCCGTCAACAGCGCCATGCTGGCAAAAATGACCAGCACCCACAGGGCGCGATCACGGTTGAACATTGGGAGATCCTCGGGCGGCGGCCTTTTGTTAGCTGCTTGAGCGCGGCGCGGCCAGAGGCGCGTGCGCCGTCGCGGCAAAGTGCGATGCGGAGGTTTCGCCGCGCGCGCTGCGCTGCCTCAGGCGCGCCAGCGCCAGCATGGCGACAAGAGGAGCCAGCCAGACCATGCGCGCACCGTAGCGGTTATGCGCCGTCGCGAATGCGCCGAAAACGGCGGCGTTGGCGAGGAGGGCCAGCATGACGGTTGCGGCGAGTTCGCCGATGTCGGGAAAAGAATCGCGGGCCACGCCGACCCAGGCGATGACCGGCAGTAACACCATCGCGAGCCAGGCAAGCGGGACTTGCAGCCGGTTGATCGCGGTGAAATCGATGTCCGTGCGATGCTGACGCGAGGCATTCAGTGCCGGCAGCGCCGCCGGCACATGGTTCTTGATGCTGTAGTAACTATCCATGACCCATCTAACCACGCCGGCGCCGGTCTCGACCATGGTGAGCTGCTTTGCAGTTTCGCCGAACACCGATTGCAATTGCAGCATGGGATAGTCGGCAAGGCTTTCAAGCGCGATGCGGCGCATCTCGTCGTGCAGGCCATTGAAGCCGCCCAGCTTGTTAAACAGTTCTTCCTCCCAAAAGAAAGCGTCGGCGCGATGCGGCAACTGGCCTTTGTACGGGCACAGCCGCAAGCGCGCGTCGGGGCAGTGATCGTCGAGGTATTTTTTGACGATGCCATCCTGCAGCATGCGGCCGAAGGACAGCGCATAGCCGCCCGGCGCCCAGGTCAGGCGGCCGACGACCAGCGCGTTGGCCGCGACCATCATCAGCGTCCCGAGCAGCAAGGCTACGACGGCGTGCAACAGGCGCGGGTATTGCAAGCGGGCGCGGTCGACGAGCCAAACAACCGCAGCGGCCACGACCAGTGCCCACAGCACGCCCATGGTCGCGCTATGGGTCGCCGCCGAGAACGCCACCACTCCGGCCGTGCCGATGCGCTCGCGCGTGGTCAGCGCTTCGGCGCGCAGCAGCAGGAGATAGAGCGCAAGCACGCCAAGCCCGGAGAAGATGTCGGTGAGCAGGATGGCGGTGAGCCAGGGCAACGTGGTGGCGACCGATAACGCGGCGATCATGCCGAGCAGAAGCAGCGGCCGCTGGCCGAGCCCGTGCGCGCGCAAGGTAAGCGCCAGCAGCCAAATGGTGAGCTTCGCCTGTACGAGCAGCACCGGCCAGAAATCCGGCCACTGGCCAAAGACCAGCATCAGGCCGTAGGGCATCGCGCGGTTGATGTGCAGGTGGCCGTCATACCACGGCGACAGGTAACCGCCGGTGTCGTATTGCAGGAGCGGGAAGCCGTTCCACAAAGCGGGCGCGATCAGCAACGCGATCGACAATATGATGGCAAACGCCCACAGGGCGCGGTCGTGACGCAGCACTCTGAATCCCCCGGTCTCGTGCGTTTCTTGGTGTTGTTGCCGACCTTTTTAGCGGCTTGACGGCGACGAGGCTAGGGGGATTTCTGCCGGCCTCAGCCGGTGGCGACTATTACGTGCGCTCTGATTTTGCCGTCGACCGGCCCGTTTCCAAATCGGCGCGCCAAGGCGTCGGCGGCGGCCTTCGTCGCCTCCTCGAGGCGCGACGCATCGCGCGCCTCGATTTCGTTTCTGAGCGGCGTTCCCTGACAATACGCAATCGCCGGATCGCCTGGCGATGCGGCCTTGCTCCTGTGATCCACGGTTTCGATTGAAACGTTTGCAAAACCCGCGGCGGTGACTTCCTCGCGAATCTTTTCCAAATTGTAATAGCCGTGCGGCGTGCGGGCCAAAAATCGTGGCGGGTCTTGCGGAAAGAGCGCAGCCAGCGCCTCGGTCACGACATCGGCAAATTCGTTTTCGGAGATTTTGCCCCATACGCTGAAGAAAAAGCGACCCTGCGGCTTCAGGACGCGGCGGGCCTCCCGGTAACCAGCAACTTTGTCCGGAAAGAACATGGCGCCGAACTGGCACGCGACAGCGTCAAATTTTTGATCCTCAAACGGCAGCGCCAGCGCGTCGGCCTGCCGCCAGGTGACTCGACTCCGGTCGGGCTGCTTTGCCGCGGCGTGATCAAGCATCGGCCGATTGAGGTCGGTTGCCACATACCGAACATTCGCGGCAAGCCGCGATGCGAGGGCTCTCGTAACGACACCGGTCCCCGCGGCTGTTTCCAGGACATCCTGCGGCTCAACGCGGGCGACCTGCTCCGCCATGTCGCGCGCATAGTCTTCGAAAACGAGCGGCACCATGAGCCGCTCGTAGAGTTCGGGGACCGATCCCGCGAATAGCTTATCCGTCGCCGCCATGTCGCCGCTCCGTTGCGCGATACTCCATATCACACCCGGAGATCGTTCTCACCGGGTCTGGCGCCACCGTCCGTGGAGCCGCTATCCTGACGCTATGTTCGTGACCTTCTTCCACGACCTCAAAGCCGCCGGCGTGCCGGTGACGCTGCGCGAGTACCTCACGCTGATGCAGGCGATGCAGGCCGACTTGGCCTCGCGCCGGGTCGAGGATTTCTATTATCTGTCGCGCGCGGCGCTGGTGAAGGACGAGCGCAATCTCGACAAGTTCGACCGCGTGTTCGGCCATGTGTTCAAGGGGCTGGAATTGTTGAGCGACGGGCCGGAGGCGGAAATCCCCGCCGAGTGGCTCAAGAAGCTCGCCGAGAAATATCTCACCGAAGAAGAAAAGAAGCAGATCGAGGCGATGGGCGGGCTCGACAAGCTGCTCGAGACTTTGCGCAAGCGGCTGGCCGAGCAGAAGGGCCGCCATCAGGGCGGCTCGAAATGGATCGGCACGGCGGGCACTTCGCCGTTCGGCGCCTATGGCTACAACCCGGAAGGCGTGCGCATCGGTCAGGACGAGAGCCGCCACAAGCGCGCTGTGAAGGTGTGGGACAGGCGTGAGTTCAAGGATCTCGACGACGACGTCGAGCTCGGCACCCGCAACATCAAGATCGCGCTGCGCCGGCTGCGCAAGTTTGCCCGCACCGGCGCGCCTGAGGAACTCGATCTCGACGGCACCATCAAGGGCACCGCGCACAAGGGCTATCTCGATATCCTGATGCGGCCGGAGCGGCACAACGCGGTGAAGGTGCTGCTGTTCTTCGACATCGGCGGCTCGATGGATTGGCACATCAAGGCCACCGAGGAATTATTTTCCGCGGCGCGCGCCGAGTTCGAGCATATGGAGCATCTCTACTTTCACAATTGCCTGTACGAGAAAGTGTGGAAGGAGAACCGCCGCCGTTTCCAGGAAACGACGCCGACCTGGGACGTGCTGCACACTTATCCGCACGACTACAAGGTGGTGTTCGTCGGCGACGCCTCGATGTCGCCTTACGAGATCGCAGCGCCGGGCGGGTCGGTCGAGCATTATAACGAGGAGCCGGGCGCGCTGTGGCTGGAACGTGTGACGCGAACTTATCCGGCTTGCGTCTGGCTCAATCCGGTGCCGGAGCGCGAATGGGACTTCACCCATTCGATCAAGATGGTGCGCCAGTTGATGGGCGGGCGGATGTATCCGCTCACTTTGGACGGGCTGGATCGGGCGATGCGGGAGTTGGTGAGGTAATTTCGTGCGCCCGCTAAATGAGCCGCCTATTGGCCCTCCAGCGTATCCGCGATCGGCACTTCGTCGACCTTATGGCCGTGTTGGTCGACGATCTTGACGAACCAGCCGTCCCAGTTCCAGCCCGGCATGTTCTCGTGCCGCAGGTTGCGCGCGAGTGTCACGGCATCCGCGCGCGCGGCGGCGTTGCCGGCAAGGTCGATACCCTTGTGATTGTCCAGAACGCTTTTGCCGTCGGTGAGATGAAAGAAGTAGCGCGGCATGATGGGTCTCGCGTGCTTCGGGGCGCATAGTACTACCACCGCGATCAGCAGCCGTCACTGCGCCGAAAACACCATCGCCGAACCTTTCGGCCCGGCGATGCGGCATTTTCCGTTAAAAAAGATCAGGCGGCGTTGGCGGCGCGCGGGCGTGCCGGCGCGGTCTGCGCCGGCGGAGCCTGCTGGAGCGTCATCACTTCGCGCATGGCGCGGGAGAAATCCTTGCGGGCGGTCGCCAGCGCGCCTTCCACCAAAGCGCGTTCGATCTTTTCGCGGTCGAGCGCGCCGTTCAACTCGGCGATCGTGTGTTCGGCAACCTGCTTCTCGTTGGCAAGCGCGGCTTCCAGCATGGCGACGCGATCGGCGAGCGTGGCCTCGCCATCTTTGGCTTCCGCCAGCGCGGCGTCGCGAGCGGTGAGGGTGCGCACCAGCGCGCCGTTGCGATCCATGTAAGCCGAGCGGGTCTGATCGGCTTCCTTGTATTTGGATTCGTACTGGATGAGCGAGGCCTGCAGGCTGGAGACGCGCTCATGCAGACCATTGCGCTCGGCCGCGATCTCGCCGTTGCGCCGCTCATATTCACGGATCTGCTCGGCGCGGGCCAGCAGCAGCTCGCGCGCATCCGTGACGACCTTTTCGAGGGTCGCGGCGCGCGTTTGCAGCGAGTCGTAGCGGGTGTTCAGGCCGGTGCGCTCGCGCTCGTGACGCTCGTTGGTTTCGTCAAGCGTGGTGACGAGGCGGGCGCGTTCGATGCTGGCCTCGTTGATGGCCGCTTCGGCGTGATGCAGGCGGCCGGTCGCGGCGTTGAAGCTCGCTTCCGTTTCGGTCAGCTTGCGGGTCAGGCGGGCGGCCTCGACGCCGGCTTTGTCGAGCAGAACTTGCTGCGCGCGCTTTTCGTCCTCGAACACCAGCATGCGCTGACGCGCGGCGGCGAGATCGGATTCGATCGCGATCACGCGCCTGTCGACCGCGACCAGCCGTTCGTCGAGCCGACGGTTTTCCTCGCGCAGCGCCAGGCATTCGCCGGTGCGCTGCGCCAGATTGGACTCAAGGTCCACAATCTGCGCGCGGCTGGCAGCCAGATCGATGGTGAAATCGGTCTTGGTGGTTTCCAGCGTGTGCAGCAGGCTCTGCGTCGAGGCGAGATCCTGGCGCAGTTGCTTGCACTCGCGCTCCGAGGCGGTCAGTTTCTTCTCGATATCGCCGACTTCGTTGCGCAACTTGCCGTAGGCGGTGCGCGTGTTGTTGAGCACGGTCTGCAGGCCGACCTTCTCGCTCTTCTCGGCCTCGAATTCGCGCAGCGCCTTGCCGACCGGATCGACCAGTTTGCCGACCGCGGCCTTAATGGCGTCGAGTTCGTTGATCTTGTTGTTGGCGTCGAGCAGCATGTTGCGCAACGCCTCGTTCTCGCCGCCGACCTGGGCGCCGAGCGCGGAGAACAACTCTTCATCGAGTTCGAGCGGGTTGTCGCTTGTCTCTGCCGGCTCATTTGGCTTTTCGGCGGTGCCCGCCTTGCGGGCGAGAAAGCCAAATCTGCTCATGACCGTGATTCCTGTCTTGCGCCGATCCGCCCGGCCGTGGCGACGCCAAATCACCTTCAAACAATCCTAGCGGATTCGCGAGCCACGTTGGTAAAAGAGAAGTTAAACTCGGCGGCGCAGCAATAAAAATCGTTGCGTATCAGGCGGTTGCGAATATCGCCGGGTGTGTCGCCGGGGACACAAAAAGGCGGCGGCGAATCAGTTATAGCCCTGTGCATAACCTTCTTGCGCGCGCGTGGTTGCTCGACTTGATCGCGGAAGCGGCTCACACAAGCCGTTTGGACCGGAAAGGCTGAGGAGACTGGGATGAAACGTACACTTGCGATATTGGCGGCGGCGATCGCGGCATTCGCTTTCACGGCTCAAAGCGCGAATGCCGGATGGCGTCACCACCACCACATCGGCAAACTCACCGCGGTCTCGATCGGCGTCGGCGCCGCATCGACGGCGGGTTACTTCGCCATCAACCATTGGCAGACGAATGGCTGGAACGGCATCGGCGGTATCTCTCAGGGGGCAGCTTGGGGCATGACCACGATCGGCTGCATGGCGGTCGCGCCAATCGTTGGAACGGTCGTGCTCAATCGCGAACTGACGTTGCGCGAAGGGCAAGTTCTCGCCGCCTCCTGCGTGGTACCGATCATCGGCGGCTGGCTGGTCAACGCGGCTTGGGATGCCCATCCGGAATGGGAAGGCGGCGGGCCGAAGATGCACAAGCATCATCATCATCACAAAATGAAAAAGATGAAGATGTAGCCGCGCCTCGCGCGAACCGTCTTGGAAATCGCCGGCGCCGATAATATCGGCGCCGGCTTTTTGTTTAGCAGATCCAAACTCCGCTCATTCCCGCGTAAGCGGGAATCCAGAGTGATGCTTCAAGATGGGTGTGCCTATGCTGGGTCCCCGCTTTCGCGGGGACGAGCGAACGACAGTCCAGGTCACGCCTTCTTGGCGATGAACAGGCCTTCGCACAGGCGGAAGGTGAAGTCGCCGTCGCCGTCTTTCGGATCGAGCGTCGCCTTCACCTCGGGCGTCACCTGCGTGAGCATGGCGCGCAACAGCGCCTTCATGGTGTCGTCGTAGCGCTGAGCCCAGCTCCTGAATTCCATCGTCTTGTAGATTTGCTCCTCGTGACCGACGGTAAGATGCGCTTGCTTGAGCGCATGGCGCCACTCATCCATGGTCCAGGCGCGCAGATGGCTCGGATCGCGCAGGCGCTCGAAGGCGTTGACGTAGTCGCCGACCGGGCCGGCCGGCACGACATTATCGACCAGCGCGGCGGTGCTGCCCGGCTTGAGCACGCGGTGCACCTCGGCGAGGAATTGCGGGATCGAGTCGAAGTGGTGCGGGGCGATGCGGCAGGTGACCAGGTCGAAGCTTGCATCCTCGAACGGCAGCGCCTCGGCCTTGGCGTACGTCGCGCGCACATTGGCGAGGCCGCGCTTTTGCGCTTCGGCTTTGACCTGGTCGATCATTTCCTGGGTGATGTCGGTTGCCCAGACGCGTCCGACATGCGGCGCGAAGGTATAGGCGACATGGCCGCCGCCGGTGGCGACGTCGAGCACGCGCCAGTCTTTCGCAGGCCGGGTCAGCTCGACCAGCCGCTCGAGGCTTTTGCCGAGAGCATGCGGCTTGCTGGTGAGATAATGCGCGGCGGTCTTGCCGAATTGTTCCTGGACCAGGGTCTTGTTCATGGGGGCTTCTTTATGCGTGTTCGGGAATTTGGGGCTGGCGGCGGCAGTCATAGCCTGTCCCGCGGCCGGGCGATACCAGGGCTGGCGCGGGACAGCTTTTCCGGAATCGCGATGGAAGCTGCTATTTGCCGTCGCCGCCGCTCAAATCGTCATAGCCGCGGCGGTTCGAATAAAACACCAGGGCCATCAACCCGCCGCCGACCAGCAGCGAAAACAGGACGCCGCCGGCTATGGCGATGTAACCGTAGAACGGGATGGCATCGCCGCCCAGCCGTTGCCAGGCGGCGCCGGCAAACCATACCGCGACCGCCAACAGTGCGAACAAAGCAATGACGATCAACGCGCGCATGATCTTTCATATAGTGTGAGCAACGGCCGCTGTCAGGCCCGCGAGAACTTCATGACCTTTGCGCGGTGGTCAATGACTGGAACCAGGCATGAACGCCGACGCCACGGCTGAGATCACGGCCTATTCCTATCGGCCCTCGCTCGTTGGCGCGCCTTGGGAGTTCAAGCTCGCCGGCGACGGTCTCGACTGGGTAGCCGGGCGCAAATCGGGCCATGTGTGGTTTCGCGACGTCCGCCGCGTGCGGCTGTCATACCGGCCGACCAGCATGCAGTCCTACCGCTTCATGACCGAGCTATGGGCGGACGGCGCGCCCAAACTGAAGATCCTGTCCACCTCCTGGAAAAGCATGGTGGAGCAGGTGCGGCTGGATGAACCTTACGCGGCCTTCGTGCGCGAACTGCACCGGCGCATCGCACAAGCGGCGCCGGCGGCGCGTTTCGAGCAAGGCAGCCATCCGCTGCTCTATTGGCCCGGCCTGACGGTCTTCGCCGGCTTGGCGCTCGGTCTTGCCTTGTTGGTTGTGCGCGCCTTGCAGGCCGACGCCAGAGGCGGGGCGGCCTTTGTCGGCGTCTTCCTTCTGCTGCTGCTTTGGCAAGGCGGCAATTTCTTTCGCCGCAACCGGCCAGGCCTCTATCGTGCCGAGGCGCCGCCGGCCGACTTGATGCCGAAGGTCTGACAGCAATTTCGCGGCAGTGCTCTACTCGGCTTTGCCGATCCGCGTTTCGATATTGTTGCACCGGGGGCATTCGAAGGAGAGCAACTCCAGGCCGGGGCTCTCGGGTTCGATACCGAACAGCAGCATTGCCGTTCCGCATTTGGAGCAGTCAGGCCGCTTGATTGAATTGGAGTGCGGAGTGGCTGGCTTATACATGGTCATCAGACTCCAAACTCCCCTCCGTTTTTTGGGTGGGAGCATGAGACTCTCTGTCACCGGAAACGTGCCAAGGATTGATCGACGATAGCGGACCCTAGCACACAACCCCCAAGCGCACAGCCTGAAATTTCCTTATTTTTCAATATGATCCATGAATGGATGTTCCGTACGGTTATTTATGAAAATGAGTAATTGACATACTATTTGGCTCATTGTAACAATTAATCCTGTTACTACATTCAGACATTGTCTCAATGGGGTCTATGATGACGAGCGAAAACGAAAACCTCAGCCGCGGCGAGCGGTTGCAAATCATGCTGTCGCCGGAAGAATTGGCGGCGGTGGACGATTTCCGCTTCAAGCAACGCATGCCCAGCCGTGCCGCCGCCGTGCGCGAGCTGTTCAGGATCGGTCTCCGCAATGCCGGGCTTATGGCGGCCGAGCAGGGGCGCAAATCCTCCGACTTCGGCGTGCTTGAACCGAACAGCAAAGGCAGGGGCCGCTAGTTCCAGCGGCGGGTCTTTGCTTGCTGAGCCCGTTACCGGAGAAGAGTCATGCCGACGATCATCGATTTCATTGAACCCGCGGCGGCTTTCGACCCCGAAGCCATTTCCGTGATGGGCGAGGCCTATGAGCGGGCGCTCGAGTCTTGCGGCGTTACGGCACCGACGAGCGTCAGGGAGGTGATCGCTACCCGCATCATCAGCATGGCGCGCGCGGGCGAACGCGATCCCATCAAGCTCTGCGCGGAATCTCTCGCGGCGCTGAATGGATCTGCCGATCGCGCCTAGACGCGCCGGTCCTCAGCTTTTCGCGTTGCGCACTACCAGTACCGAGCATTTGGCGTAGCGCACCACGTGGCCGGCATTGGAGCCGAGGAAGTACGTGCGCATGGCGGGCCGGTGCGAGCTCATCACGATCAGATCGGCGTTGATCGCCTTCGCCTCTTCCAGCACCTCGTGATAGATGCCGCCTTGCCGGACCGTGCCGGAGATATGCGCGGCATCGAGCCCGCATTCCTGCGCGATCAGCTTCATGGCCTCTTCCGCCGACCGGCGCTGCTGCACGTCGAAATCCGGCGGCACATATTCCGCCAGCATCACCGGTGTCATTGGCAGCACATTGACCAGACGCACCGAGCCGCCGGATAAGCGAGCCATCGCCACCGCGGTTTCGATGGCCGGCTTGGCGAGGTCGGTATCGGCAAGGTCGATCGGAACCAAAATTTTATTGTACATGACAGCGCCCCTCTTTTCGCTGCAAGGCGGTGATCATGGCACGTTTTCAAGGGCGCGTTGAGTGCGGGCTGATGCCTTAATTCGCGGCTGCTTCAAGCGATTTGGGGCTGACAAAGCGCTCCAGCCGGCCGGAATGCGGATGCACTTTGCTCCAGTCGTCGAAGGCGAAATCGATGATGACCAAGCCCGCGGTCGGCAGTCCCTCGCGCAGCCGCTCGCGCGCATCGATGTCTCCGGAAGCAATCAACATCAACGCGGCCTCGTGCAGGCCGGGATTATGGCCGATGAGCATCAGACAATGGGCTGAAGCCGGGCTGGCCTTGACGACACCGATGATGTCGCGCGGCGCGGCGTCGTAGAGCTGTTCCGCCGAGATCGCCGCCGGTGCAGGCTTGAATTCGCCGCCCAGGTATTTCCAGGTCTCTTGGGTGCGGGCCGAGGGCGACAGCACGGCGCGGTCCGGAAGGAGCGCATGGCTCGCCATATAGGCGCCGATCCTGGCGGCATCCTTGCGGCCGCGCTCGATCAGGACGCGGGCGCGGTCCTTCTTGCCGGGTTCGGAGCGTTCGGCCTTGGCGTGGCGGAGCAGTAAAAGGCGGCGCATGGTGTAAACGGCTGCCGGGTTGGGCTATAGGACGGCGTCGATTTCAAATCCGCGACAGCTTAGCATGCGCGCCGCGACGCGTTGAGGGCCGATGAGCCAGGAGAAAAGCCAAGACGATCATACGGCGGCCGGCTGGTACGAGGCGACGCGGGTTGCAGGCCCACAGCGTCCGCGGCTGAATTTCGATCTCGACGTCGACGTCTGCGTGATCGGCGCGGGCCTCGCGGGGCTGACGGTCGCGCGCGAGGTGGCGCGGCGCGGCTGGTCGGTGGCGGTGCTGGAAGCCAACCGCGTGGCCTGGGCGGCCTCCGGCCGCAACACCGGCTTCGTGCTGCCGGGCTTTGGCGAAAGCGCCGACAATATTGTCGAGCGCGTCGGCCTCGATCACGCCAAGGAGCTTTGGGCCCTGTCGGAGCAGGGCGTCGGCTATGTGCGGCGCGTGATTGCCGAAACCGGCATGCCGGGCGCCGATCTGGACAACGGCTGGCTGCACGTCTCCAAGACCGACAACGATGGCGCGATCCGCAACGAGGTCGAGCGGCTGCGCTGGATCGGCGCCACCGTCGAGCATTGGCCGACCGAGCGCGTGCGCGAGGTGTTGCCGAACCCGCGCTATTTCAACGCGCTGCATTTTCCAGGCGCCCTGCATATCCATCCGCTCAATTACGCGCTCGGTCTGGCCGCCGACGCGGAGGCGAACGGCGCGCGCATCTTCGAGGAGACGCCGGTTGCAGCAATCGATCCGGCCGGCGTGCGCAAGCGCATCGAAACGCAAAACGGGCGCGTGCGCGCGGCCCACGTGGTGCTGGCCGGCAACGTGCAGCTCGGCAAATTGATGCCGCGGCTCGCCGCGACGCTGTTGCCGATTACGACCTTCGTGCTGGTGACCGAGCCCATCGCGATGCTCAATTCTGTGGTGCGCTACCGCGGCGCGGTCAGCGACACCAACCGCGCCGACAACCACTACCGCATCGTCGGCGGCAATCGGCTGCAATGGTCCGGCCGCATGCGGGCATGGGCTGCCGATCCGCGCCGCATGCGCCGCGGATTGATCGCCGACTTCAAGCGCAATTTTCCCGCGCTCGGCCCCATCGAGATCGCGCATCTGTGGAGCGGCACGCTCGGCCGTCCGATCCACCGCATGCCGCAGATCGGCGAGATCGAGCGCGGTCTGTGGGTGGCGAGCGGCTTCGGCGGGCATGGGCTCAACACCACGGCGATGGCCGGCGAGTTGGTGGCGCGCGGCATCGTCGAAGCGGACCAGACCTGGCGGATGTTTGCGCCCTACGAACTGGTCTGGGCCGGCGGCGTGCTTGGCCGTGTGTTGGCGCAAGGCATCTATTGGGGGGCGCGGCCGGCTGAGCGGGTCGGGCAGGGGCTGTCGCGCTATCGCGAACGCGCGCGTACGCGCCGGCGCGAGCGGCTCGCTGCCCGTGACCGGCTGGCCGTGCCGGCGGTACCCGCAAACGAGCCGCCAACCGTCCCGCCAGCCACGCCGGAATAATCTGTGCTAGTCTTCGACGTCATGAAGCCGCGCATACAACATTTCCTCATAGGTCTCGCCGCACTGACGCTGGCCGGCTGCGCCGGTACCGGCGGCCTGCAAGGCTTCGGCGGGGCGCCGGCCAAGCCGAAAACCATCCTGGTGTCCGATTTCGTGCTTTCGTCCGAGGTGGCGGTGGTCGATCGCGGCTATACCGCGCGGCTGGAGCGAAAAGTCGGCGCTTTCCCGACCCACGAGCGCAAGCCGCGCACCGTCGAGCGGGTCAATGACGAGATCGTCGCTTCCATCGTCGCCACCTTGCGCGAGGCCGGGATTGACGCGCAGCCGGGCAGCGAGGACGCGCTCAAGCTCAGTGACGCAGCGTTGCTGGTCAGCGGGCGGATACGGCCGAGCAGCCTGCGCGCGCTCGCCAACGGCAAGCCGGTGGTCTTCGGCACCGGCCGCGTCGCTGTCGACATGACGGTGTCGTCATTCTCGGGCAGCGGGAAGAAACAGCTGCTCGCCTTCAGCGCGGATACCCAAAGCGCGGGCAAGCCGCCGGCGGGCAAGCTAGCGGCGGCGCGCAACGCGGCGATCGCCGAGGCGCTGGCCGCGCAGAAAGCGCCGCCGGAGAAATTGTCGCCCGATGTCGAAGTGCCGGCGCGCCGGCTCGGCCGCGCGGTCGGCGAGAAGATCGTGGCCTACGTCAAGGAGCAGGGCTGGCTGACGACGCCGGAAGGCGTACCAATGCAATCGGAAGTGCAGACGGAAGCGCAACCTGAGCCGGAGCAGCGCGTGCGCTTGCCCGATCCCAAGCCGATGCGGCCGGCTGGCAGTAACTAGCGTCCCTCGCGCCGCGCCATAAAGGCCAGCCGCTCGAACAGATGCACGTCCTGCTCGCTCTTCAGGAGCGCGCCGTGCAGCGGCGGGATCAGCTTCTTGGGATCGCGCTCGCGCAAAATCTCCGGGCCGATGTCCTCGACCATCAGCAATTTCAGCCAATCCAGTAACTCGGACGTCGAAGGCTTTTTCTTCATGCCCGGCACGTCGCGGATTTCGTAGAACAGTTTCAGCGCTTCGCTCACGAGGCGCTGTTTGATGCCGGGGAAATGCACCTCGATGATCGCGGTCATGGTGTCGGGGTCGGGAAAGCGGATGTAGTGAAAGAAACAGCGGCGCAGAAACGCGTCGGGCAATTCCTTTTCGTTATTGGATGTAATGACGACAACGGGGCGGCGGCGCGCCTTCACGGTTTCGCCGGTTTCGTAGACGAAAAACTCCATGCGATCGAGTTCCTGCAACAGGTCGTTGGGGAATTCGATGTCGGCCTTGTCGATCTCGTCGATCAGCAGCACCGGGCGCTCGTCGGCGACGAAGGCGTCCCACAATTTGCCACGCTTGATGTAGTTGCGGATGTCCTGGACGCGGGCATCGCCGAGCTGGCTGTCGCGCAGACGCGACACCGCGTCGTATTCGTACAGGCCTTGGAGCGCCTTGGTGGTGGACTTGATGTGCCACTCGATCAGCGGCGCGCCGATCGACTTGGCGATCTCGAGCGCCAGCACGGTCTTGCCGGTGCCGGGTTCGCCTTTGACCAGCAACGGGCGCTCCAAAGTAATCGCGGCATTGACCGCGACTTTCAGGTCGTCGGTCGCTACATAGGCCTTGGTGCCTTCAAAGCGCATGCAATTCCTCGCTTTTCAGGGCGACACTAGGCACGCCGGGCGTGCCCGACAAGGTGTCCGGCTCGCACAAGCGTGATGGCCGAGTGATGGCAAGTTGAATGGCTATTATGCGTAGATTCTATATGTAACGACGCGTGGGAAACGCGCGACTTTCGGAGGGTTTGATGCGCCGCTTGCTGACGGGACTTCTATTCCTTTTTGGCTTCGCCGGCCTCGCCGCTGCCGCGCAAATGGCGCCGCTGCCGCAGCCCGGACCCGGGCAGGCGGTGGCGACCTTCGCCGGCGGTTGCTTCTGGTGCACCGAATCCGACTTCGATCATGTGCCGGGCGTGATCTCGACCACGTCGGGCTATACCGGCGGCAAAGTCGCCAACCCGACCTATGAGCAGGTCTCAGCCGGCGGCACCGGGCACGCCGAGTCGGTGCAGGTGATCTACGACCCGAGCAAGGTTTCTTACGAGAAACTGCTGACCTATTACTGGCGCCACATCGATCCGACCGTGAAGGACCAGCAGTTCTGCGACCACGGCAACCAGTATCGCACCGCCATCTTCGTGCACAACGACGAGGAGATGAAACTCGCGCAAGCCTCGAAGAAAAAGGTCGAGGCCGAGCTCAAGAAGCCGATCTATACGCAGATCGTGCAGGCCGGGCCGTTCTATCCGGCCGAGGAGTATCATCAGGATTTCTACCTGAAGAACCCGACCAAATATAAATTCTACCGGTGGAATTGCGGCCGCGATCAGCGGCTGGAGCAGCTATGGGGCAAACCGAAGGGAGACAGCTGAAATGATCGACCGTAGGGCCCTGTTGACGACCGGTGTGGCGCTGTCCGCGCTCATGGCCACGAGCAAACTTGGCAAGGCAGAAACAATGACAACAACAATGCAAGAAACCAAACAAGACATCGATTACAAGAAGCTCAGCGACGCCAATTGGCGCAAGCGCCTGACGCCCGAGCAATACAATGTGCTGCGCAAGCACGGCACCGAGCGGGCCGGCACCAGCGCGCTCAACCACGAAAAGCGCAAGGGCATTTTCGAATGCGCCGGCTGCGACCTGGCGCTATTCTCGTCCGACACCAAGTTCGAGAGTGGCACCGGCTGGCCGAGCTTCTATCAGCCGCTGCCGCACGCCGTCGGCACCACATCCGACCGCAGTTTCTTCATGACCCGCACCGAGGTGCATTGCAGCCGCTGCGACGGCCATCTCGGCCATGTGTTCGACGACGGCCCCAAGCCGACCGGGTTGCGCTACTGCATGAACGGCTTGGCGCTGAAATTCGTGCCGCAGGCGGCTGGGCAATCCTAAGGCCTCCAGGCCCCTAGACGACTCAGCGCGGCAATTTTACCTCTGGGCGGGGGGAACCCTGCCGAGATGCCGTTTCCGCTGCCCAAAAGCCAAGCGCTGAACGTGCCGCAGACGCTCGCGCAGGCGCTCAAACTGCATGAGCAGAGGCGATTGGCCGAAGCTGAGCGGCTCTATGCCGCCATCCTAGCGGCGCGGCCGGATCACTTCGACGCCCTGCAGATGATGGGATTGGTCAAGCTGGCGGCCGGCCAGCCGGCCGAGGCCTTGCGGCTGGTGTCGGCAGCCATGGCCTCACGCCAACCCTCGCCGCAGATCCTGCTCAACCACGGCCTGATCCTCGACGCGCTCAAGCGTTACGAGGAGGCGATCGAGAGTTTCGAACAGGCGCTCAAGCTGAAATCCAAATATGCCGAGGCGCACAATAATCGCGGCGCCACTTTGGTCACGCTCGGGCGCGACGAGGAGGGTCTCGAGAGTTGCCGCAAGGCGATAGCGATCAAGCCGGACTACGCCGAGGCGCACTACAACGCCGGCACCGCGTTGCGCGCGCTCGGCCGTTACGATGAGGCGCTCAAAAGCTTCGAGCGCACGCTGACGCTGCGGCCGAATTTTTTCAAAGCCCACAACAATCGCGGCGCGGTGCTGGAGGCGCAGGGCCTCCTGCCGGAGGCGCTGGCGGCCTATGAACGGGCGCTCGCGCTCAACCCGGCCTTTGGTGAAGCGCGCGACAATCGCGGACGGGTGCTGTGCCTGCTCGCCCGCTATGACGAGGCGCTCAGGCATTTCAATGAAGCTTTGGCGCTCAAGCCCGATGACGCGGCCGCCTATTACAACCGCGGCCGCATCTATGTCGATCTCAATCAGAACGCGCAGGCGCGGGCCGATTTCCAAAAGGCGCTCGCGCTCAAGCCGGACTATGCCGAGGCGAGATTTGCCGGCTGCTTTGCCGAATTGCCGATTCTGTACGCGGACGAAGCCGAGATCGGCCGCTGCCGCGCGGCCTACGAGCAAAATCTCCGTCGGCTGTGCGCCGATGTCGAAGCTGAACAGGTGAAAGGCGACCTGGAAAAAGCGCTTGCTGTCAAACATCCGTTCCTTCTGGCCTATCAAGGCCAGAACGATTGCGCGCTGCAACGGCCCTATGGCGAAATGGTTTGCCGGATCATGGCGAAGCGGTATCCGGCCGCGACCTTGCCGCCGCCGCTGGCGGCGGGCGAACCGATTCGGGTCGGCGTCGTCAGCGCGTTCTTCCGTCATCATTCCAACTGGAAAATTCCGATCAAGGGCTGGATCAGCCAGCTTGATCGCGCCCGGTTCAAGATTTTCGGCTATCATCTCGGCGCGCGTGACGCGGAAACCGACGTTGCCGCCGCCATGTGCGACCGTTTCGTGCACCGGCCGCTCTCGACCGACGGCTGGCGGCGCGAAATCCTTGCCGACGCGCCGCATGTGCTGATTTATCCCGGGCTTTTGATGGACACCAATTCGCTGCAACTCGCCGCGCAGCGGCTGGCGCCCGTGCAATGCAATTCCTGGGGCCACCCCGAAACCAGCGGCATGCCGACGCTGGATTATTTCTTCAGCAGCGACCTGATGGAGCCGCCGGATGCGGTGGCGCATTACAGCGAGAAATTGGTGCGGCTGCCGAACCTGTCGATCTATTATGAGCCGGTGAAGACCGCGCCGGCGATCGTGACGCGCACCGGCCTTGGGCTGCGCGCGGATGCCGCCGTCTTCTGGTGCGGACAATCGGTGTACAAATATCTGCCGCAGCACGATCACGTGTTCGCACGTATCGCGCAGCAGGCGGGCAATTGCCAGTTCGTTTTCCTGCGCCATGGCGGCGGCCCGCCGGTCAATGATCTGTTCGAGGCGCGGCTCAACCGCGCCTTCGCGCAAGTCGGTCTGAGAGCTTACGACCATTGCGTATTTTTGAAGACGATGGGTCTCGATCAATTCGTCGCGGCGATCGGGCAATGCGATGTGTTTCTCGATAGCATCGAATGGTCGGGCTGCAATTCGGCGCTGGAAAGCCTGCAGCAGAACCTGCCGATCGTGACGATGCCGGGTGCGCTAATGCGCGGTATCCACAGCGCGGCTATCCTGCGCATGATGGGCATCACGGAGACGATTGCCGCGACGCTCGACGACTATATTTCGATCGCGGCGCGGCTCGCCAACAATCCAGCGGAGCGAAAAGCGCTGAGCGCGCGCAGCAAGGACAGCCAGCATAAAATCTATCGTGATCGCGCTTGCATTTCGGCGCTGGAGGATTTCCTGGAACGCGCGGCTCGTCCGGCGGCGTGACGATCGCATCCAATCCGGAGCGGCAAAGTCCGGAGCGGCAAAATCTGCCGGCCGCGGCAGAAAGAACCCTGGGCCGGCACCTTGTTGTCCTCGTAAGCTATTGAAGTAATTAGATAATCATGTGGCATGGGGATTGCGACAATCGGCTCGCGGGATCGTCCGCGCGCGCCCTCAGGGCTGTTTTGTTGCGAATGTGGAGATGATGTCATGGGTTTGTTCGACGCGCTTACCTCTGCGGTGAGTGGTTTGCAGGCGCAGGCTTTCGCCATGCAGAATATTTCCGGCAACATCGCGAACTCTCAGACGATTGCCTACAAGGGCATCGACACGAGTTTCGAGGATCTCGTCGCGGGCAGCGGCGTGGCCTCGCAGCAGGCCGCCGGCGGCGTCACAGCCGGCTCGGTTGCGACCAACACGCTGCAGGGCGCGATCCAGGCCGCGTCATCCGGAACGGATATGGCCATCAATGGCGACGGCTATTTCAGCGTGCAGGCGCCGAGCAGTTTTGCCGGCAACACCCCGACCTTCGGCGGCACCGAAGCCTATACCAGGCGCGGCGACTTTCAGTTGGATGCCAGCGGCTATCTGGTCAACGGCGCCGGCTATTATCTGGAAGGATCGCTGATCGATTCGACGACGGGTAATCCGAGCGGCACGGTCCAGCCGTTGCAATTCCAGAACAACTTCCTGCCGGCGAGTGCAACGACGACGATCAATTATGGCCTTAATCTTCCATCGACGCCGGTGACGGCAGCTTCCAGTCCGACGGTCGCCAACTCCGAGCTCCTCGACCCGACCGATTTCACCACCGGCCACGACCCGACCGTCGCGGGGACCGGGAAAGTCATCGGCAGCGACGCGGCAACCTTCGCCAGCGAATTGGTCGACGGCGGCACAGTGACGGTGTACGACGCGACCGGAACGCCGGCGAGCCTCAACCTGCGATGGGCCAAGACGGACAGCGTGGCGAACGGCGGCCAGGACACCTGGGAGCTGTTTTACCAGACCGACTTGACCGCGGCCGGCACGACCACCGCATGGCAGAACGCCGGTATCGATTTTAAATTCAGCGCATCCGGCCAGCTCACGCCGGCCACCGGCTCGATCACGCTCAGCGGCGTGACCATAGACGGTGTGTCGCTTGGTAATCTTACGCTCTCCACGCCGACCGGCGCCATCACGCAATTCGCCAGCACGAGCGGGCAGCCTTCCGTCAACACCATGCAGCAGAACGGCTATGCGGCGGGTCAGTTGCAAACGATTGCGCTCGCCAGCAACGGCATGATCACCGGCACTTTCACCAACGGTCAGAACGTCAACCTGGCGCAAATCCCGCTGGTGCATTTCAACAGCCCGAACAATCTCACGATCCTGAGCGGCGGCGCCTACCAGGCATCGAATGATTCCGGACCGGCGCTCGCCGGCGCCACCGGCCAGATCGTCGGGCAATCGCTCGAAGGCTCCAATACCGACATTGCGACCGAGTTCACCAAGCTGATCGTGACCCAGCAGGCCTATTCGGCCAATACCAAGGTGATCACGACCGCCAACGAAATGTCGCAAGACCTGCTGAACGTCATTCGATAGCGCGCAATGAGCGCCCGATGTGAACCCGCAAGGCGCGTGAGCTAACCCATGGGTCTGACGCAAGCGCTCGCTACGTCGCTGTCGGGGTTGCAGGCAACCCAGGCGGGCCTGTCGGTGGTCGCCGGCAACGTCGCCAATTCGCAGACGGCGGGTTACGTCGCCAAGTCGGTGTCGTTGGTGGAAACGCCGTCCGGCAGCGGCAACGGCGTCAGCGTTTCGTCGATCAACCGCCTGCTCGACACCTTCGTGCAACAGCAATTGTGGACCGAAAGCGGCGGCGGCGCCTATGCCGATCTCAACGCTAATTTCTATCAACAACTGCAGCAGGTTTACGGCCAGCCCGGTTCGAGCACGACGCTCAATTCGGTGTTCAACGATTTCACCAGCGCCGTGCAAGCCTTGTCCACCAGCCCCAATTCGTATTCCGCGCAAAGCCAGACCATCAGCAGCGCGCAGGCTTTGGCGCAGCAGCTCAACAGCGCGACCGCCAATATCCAGTCGCTGCGCGCGCAGGCCGACCAGGGCATCGCCAACGACGTGCAGCAAGCCAACAACGCCCTGCAGCAGATCGCGAATATCAATTCGCAGCTCGCCAACGGCGCCGGCGACGACGGCACGGCGGCCACGCTCGAGGACCAGCGCGATCAATACATCAGTCAACTCGCGAATTTGATGGACATTCGCGTCGTCCATGGCAGCAACGACCAGGTCACCATATCGACCAACTCCGGCGTCCAACTGGTCGGCAACAAAGCCTCGCAGCTCAGTTTCACGCAGACCGGCACCATAACGGCCGGATTGCAATGGAATGCCGATCCGACCAAAAGCGGGCTGGGCACCATCACGCTGACCTCGCCGTCGGGCACGACGACCGACCTGATTGCCGCCGGCGGCATTCAATCCGGCGAGATCGCCGGTTACATCAACATGCGCGATAAGGTGCTGGTCCAGGCGCAAAGCCAGATCGACGAAATCGCGACGCAGATGTCTCAGGCGCTCTCGGATACCACGACGTTCGGAACGGCGGCGTCGGCCTCGGGTCATTCCGGTTTCGACGTCGACATCGGCGGCATGTCGAACGGCAATACGATCCAGCTCAGCTACACCGACGCATCCAGCGTCCAGCACAACATCACGATCGTGCGGGTCGACGATCCATCGGCCTTGCCGCTGTCGAACTCGGCGACCGCCGATCCGAACGACACCGTTATCGGCGTCAGTTTTTCCGGCGGCGCGGCGGCGGTCGCGACCGCGCTCAACACCGCGCTCGGCTCCGCCGGACTGAATTTCTCCAATACGACGGGCAATACGCTGGAAGTGCTCGATAGTGGAACGCCCGCGGTCACCGTCAATTCGGCCTCGACCACGAAGACCGCGACCTCGCTGACCGGCGGGTCCGGTGCGCTGCCGCTGTTCACCGACGGTGCGAGCGCGTTCACCGACGCCATCACCGGAGTTGGCGCCGAGAGCACGGGCTACGCCGGACGAATCACGGTCAACAGTGCCCTGATCGCCGATCCCTCAAAGCTGGTCACCTATTCGTCATCGACCGCGACGGGCGACGCGACGCGGCCGAACTTCATCTACAACCAGCTCGTCAACGCCTCGCTCACCTATTCTCCGGCGACCGGCATCGGCGGCACCGCCGCGCCGTACCAGGGAACGCTGTCGAGTTATTTAAGCACGATGGTCAGCTCGCAAAGCATCGCGGCAAATGCCGCGACTAATCTGCAGTCGGGCCAGGACATCGTCGTCAACGCGCTGCAATCGCGATTTAATTCAACGTCGGCCGTTAATATCGATACGGAAATGGCGAACCTGCTCACGCTGCAAAACGCCTACGGGGCGAATGCGCGCGTGATGTCGACGGTGAAAGCGATGCTGGACGCATTGCTGCAGATGTGACGCGAGGGCGTGATGACGATTTCAGGCATTTCAACATCGAATATATCGCCGCTCATTCAGTCGGCGCAGGACATCAATAAGCAACTCGACGATCTGCAACGCCAGTTGGGGTCCGGAGAAAAAGCCGACAGCTATGCCGGCCTCGGATCGCAAAGCGGGGTTGCCGTCGCGCTGAACGCGCAGTTGTCCGCGCTCGGAGGTTTCGACAACACGATCACGAATGTCGGCACGACGATCAGCTTGCAGCAATTGGTGCTCCAGCAAATCGCCAGCGTCGACGGCACCGCCCAATCCGCGGCGATTTAACCGACTTATGCGATCGACGGCACCGGTCAAACCACCCAGCAGAAGACGGCGCAAGACCAGCTCAACCAGATACTCGGTCTGCTCAACACCCAAGGCGCCAACGGCTATATGTTTTCAGGCAACGGATTGAATCAGCCGTCGGTCGACACGGCCGATCATATTCTCAACGGCAACGGATCGCAGGCCGGGCTCAAACAGGTCATCGCCGAGCGCAATCTGGCGGATCTCGGAGGGGATGGTCTCGGGCGCCTGGTCATTCCGGCCCTCTCGGGCACGACCGTCGCAGTCCACGAAGATGTCGCTGGATCGCCGTTCGGGCTGAAGCTCGCCGGGGTCAGTTCGACGCTCGCCGGCGCGACGGTCAGCGGTCCGACCGGCGCGCTCGACACGATTTCGGTCACCTTGGGCGCGAGCAATCCGAACAACGGCGATACGATCAGTTACACGTTTACCCTGCCCGACGGTACCAGTCAGACGTTGAAGCTCACGGCAACCACTTCGGCGACGCCCGGGGCCAACCAATTCACCATTGGCGCCACCCCGGCGGCGACCGCGGCCAATCTTCAGGCCGCACTCAGCGCCGGCATCACGCAAATTGGAGCGACATCGCTGTCGGCGGCTTCCGCGATGGCGGCATCCAACGACTTCTTTGACGATCCGCCGCAGCGGGTCAGCGGCTCCCCGGCGACGGCGACAGCGCTGGTCGACGGGACTGCGGCCAACACGGTGTCCTGGTACACCGGCGCCGCCAGCTCCGGTTCGGTGCGATCGAGCCAGACCGCGCTGATCGATCCGACCACGACGGTTTCCTATGGGACGCAAGCCAACGAGCAAGGCATTCGCCAGATTGTGCAGAGCATCGCGGCGCTCGCGGCGACGACTTACTCGGCAAGCGATCCGAACGCGTCGGCGAGCTACACCGCGCTCAATCAGCGCGTCTACCAGGCTCTTGGCGCGCCCCCGGGCGTGCAAAATAT
Source organism: uncultured Alphaproteobacteria bacterium (assembly GCA_963703875.1). Classification (GTDB taxonomy): domain Bacteria; phylum Pseudomonadota; class Alphaproteobacteria; order Rhizobiales; family Xanthobacteraceae; genus Pseudolabrys. The sequence continues at coordinate 41,652 of CAVPFZ010000030.1, read as the reverse complement.
CACCGATATCGAGGCGAGCCTGGCGAACGCTCAGACCAGCATGAATGCTGCGCAAAGCCAGCATCAGCAGACCTCGAACACGCTGACCGACATGTTGCAGTCGATCACGGGCGTCGATCAGAACCAGGTCGGGGCGGAGATCTTGTCGTTGCAGACGAGCCTGTCGGCATCGCTGACGGTAACGGCGCGGATGGCGCAGCTTAATCTGCTGACTTATCTGGCGCCGGTCACCGGATAACCTGGCTCATCGCCGGTCCCACAATAAAAAACCGCGGCCAATGCCGCGGTTTTTTTACGCTATGCCGCAATTCAGGCGCGGGCGAGCAAGCCCGCCGCCAGTTCGCGGTTGATGTTGATCAATGAGCCGAGATTCTCCGGCTTCGGATCGGCCAGCACCGCCAAGGTCTGCTTGAACACGAAGATTCCCAGATTGGCGACGTTCTGGCGCAGGCCGGCCGGCAGCGGATTTTCCGTGCTGGTGGCGGAGGTGACAAAGACCGACCACAGCTTTCGGTTATACAGCAGCGCCGCGTCGAGATCGGGACTCTTGTCGTCCCAACCGTCGCGAATGGCTTGCAGGCGCGCGGCCGCGCTCAGAAGCAGATCGGCTTCCAGTTCACGCGGACTTGCGGTCTGGTTCGCGACCTTGCCGTAGGCGCGGGTTGCTTGTTGCATGATCGATGAGCTCCTTCTCGTAGGCAATGAGTGTCTTGGCGCTTTTGAGCGCCTGATACATGTGGCCGGCCAGGATTTGATTGCAAATGGCCTGCATATGGGGCCAGGAACTCGGCGCCGCCTGCACCAGATCGCGCATCAGCGAGAAAAACGTTTCATGATGCAAGCGCGGATCGCGCGAGGTGTACATAATCTGGACGCAAAGATAGATGCGCTTGGCGGGCGTGTCGGCCTGCGCCGGCGTCATGATGTCTTTCTCGCGCAGGATCGGCGCCTGCCCTTCGACCAAAAGCCGCGTGCGTTGATCGCCATTGGTGATCAGGCATTCGCCGAGAATGCACCGCTCGCCGGGTTTTAGCTCGACCTTGAGGCCCATTCAGTGCCGCTCCTTGCGGCCGCTTCCGCCGAAGATGGCTGCTACTGGAACAACCGCAGCACGTTCTGATCGGATTGCGCGGCGAGCGACAGCGCGGTGGTCGACAACTGCTGGCGGGTCTGCAAGGCGAGAAGGTTTGCGCCCTCTTCGTTGCTGTCGGCCAGCGTGAGGTTGTCGGAGCCGGTTTGCAGCGTGTTGATCATCGCCGACGTGAAATCCTGGCGGACTTGCACGGTCGACAGGCTGGAGCTTAGCGTCTGGGATTCCGACTGCAACGAGGTCAGCGCGCTGCTCAGGGCGGCGGACGCCGCGCTGATATCGGAAGCGGACGCCCAGTTGTTGGTCGCGGTGGCGATGCTCAGCGGCGTGTTGCCGGTGTAGTCGGCGCCCGTCACGCTGATGCTCGAATTGCCCGTTTCGTCGAGGTTGACGGTCAAGGTATTGCCGGCGAGCAAATTGACGCCATTGAAGCCCGAGTTGCCGGCGAGTTGGCTGATCTGGGTCAGCAGGCTGTCGAACTGGGCCGCCAGCGTCGCCTGGGTCGTCGTATTGCCGGCCTGCTGGGCCTGGCTGACAAGGGCTTGGGCCGACTGCACCAGCTTGGTAATCGCCGTAATGCCGTTGTTGGCGGCCTGAATGGTGCTGACACCGTTGGACATGGAATCCAGCAGGCTGCTCAGGTTATTCGCGCGCGTGTCGAGGCCCTGCGCGGTGAAGAAACTGATGGCGTTATCGAGCGCGGAATTGACCTTCTTGCCGGTCGCCAGATCGGTTTGCGTTGTGTCGATCAACTTCGATGTCTGCTGCAATTGCAAAAGGTTCGAACGGACCCCGCTCGAAAGTACAATGTCACTCATGGCAAGCTCCTCACCTTTTCAGGGCCAAATCGCTTGCCGCCGATAATGAGTTGTTAGGGTTGATAGACGGTTAAATTTATCGGCATTAGGATTTCGTTAACCATAAATAAATCGGGACAAAAAAACGGCGGCCCGAGGGCCGCCGTTTGTATCGGATTTGCCGAAACGCTTACTGGAACAGCCGCAGCACGTTCTGGTCGGACTGCGAAGCAAGCGACAGCGCGGTGGTCGACAACTGCTGGCGGGTCTGCAAGGCAAGCAGGTCCGCGCCTTCCTGGTTGGAGTCGGCCAAAGTGAGGTTGTCCGAGCCGGTTTGCAGGGTGTTGATCATCGCATTCGTGAAGTCCTGACGGATCTGCACGGTCGACAGGCTGGCGCTCAGCGTCTGCAACTCGGTCTGCAACGAAGTGAGGGCGTTGCTCAGGTCGGTCGAGGCTGCACTGATATCGCCGGCGGCTGCCCAATTGTTGGTCGAGGTGGCGATGCTCAGCGGCGTATTGCCGGTGTAGGTAACGCCGGACACGGTGACGCTCGAGGTGCCCAATTCGTCGAGGTTGATGGTCAGGCTGGAACCGCCGAGCAGGTTGACGCCGTTGAAGCCCGAAGTCACCGGCGAGCTGACTGATCTGGGTCAGCAGCGCGTCGAACTGGGTGGCTAGAGCCGCCTGGGTCGTCGTGTTGCCGGCCTGCTGGGCCTGGCTGACGAGCGCCTGCGCCGACTGCACCAGCTTGGTGATCGCGGTGATGCCGTTGTTGGCAGCCTGAATGGTGCTGACGCCGTTGGACATGGTGTCCAATAAGCCGCTCAGCTCGTTGGCGCGGCTGTCGAGGCCTTGCGCGGTGAAATAGCTGCTGGCGTTATCGAGCGCGGAGTTGACCTTCTTGCCGGTGGCCAGATCCGTCTGTGTGGTGTTGATCAGGTTCGACGTCTGCTGCAATTGCAGCAGGTTCGAACGAACACCCGCGGAGAGAACGATACTAGACATTTTTGGGTACCTTTCTGGTGAGTATGCCGTACTGGCGGTTAGACGCGTCGATCGAGTAGACCGGCAAATGTCATCGCATACGGCCCCAAACGCGCCGTAAAAGAGTATGGTTAACGGCTTATGGCCGGCGTCGCGCGCTCGCTTCGCTTGAAATTGGATTGAAGACGTGTCCGCCGGGAGGTTGCGCGATTAAAGCCTCTATCTGCTGTCATATGAGGCAATGCGGCCGGCCATTGCCGCCATTAACAACTCGATAACGGTTAGCAATCTTTAACCGTCTTCACCTATGGATTTAAACCATAGGAATAGACGCGTATGACTTCGGCCATCGGCGCATCGACCCTGAACAGCTCGAGCGCAAGCTCGAGTTCGGCGACGAATTGGATCGCCGATACGATCACCGCGATCAAAAACAATCAAAATCAGGGCGGCCTGTTGGGCATGCTGCAAAATGCCACTACCGCCGACGGCAGCATCAATTCGTTTCTGGGGCAGAGCTCCAACACCGCGAATGCATTCGCGACGATTTCGCAAACCAGCCTGACAAATGCGTCAAGCCTGGTCGCGCAGATCGCCGCGACCAATATGCAGCAGGCCAGTGCGAAAAAGCTGCAAGATGCGCTAAATCAACTGACCGCTAAGCAGCAGGAAGTTCAGCCGAAAAACACCCTCGATCCCGTTATTTACTTCCCCGACGGATCGACGATCGACACCACCAGCAACATCCTCACCGAGACGGACGGAACGCAATACGACATCACGACCGGATTGAAATATGTGGACCCCGCGTCAATCGTGCAGCTGGGCAACGGCGCCTATCTCAACACCAGCACCAATATCATGACGCTGGCCGACGGCACGCAGATCGACACGGTGACGGGCCTGACCGTTTCGACAAAGACCTAAGCGCCGCCTCACATCATTGGACTTTATAAAGTCCGGCTGATCGCCAGCGGCTGGCTGGCCTTGGCGGCCGGCACATTGGCGCGACCGGTGGCGCCATAGGTCGAGGGCGCCCTTTTGCGCGCCAGTTCCCCGGAGATGCCGCGGATGATGCCTTCCGACACCGCCTGCGCGGTCGCCAGCACCGACAGATTGGTTTGCAGTAGGACCTGAAACGCCGCGTTGCGCTTGCGTAATGCCGCGAACGCGTCGGGCAGGGCAGCCGCAATCAAGTCGCGGGCGGCCATCACGCGCTCGCTCTCGGCGGTGTAGCGGCGCGAAAACTCGGACTTGGTTTCACTCAGCTCGGCCGCCTCCCGCAGACGCCCGGCGCGCACGCGCGTGGTTTCTTCCTCGACCGTCTCCATAAGGCGGTCGAGGATCATGTTGAGGTTGCCAATCACCCGCTCGGCTTCGCCGGCGCTGGCGATCGGTGTTTCCGGCGCGCGGGCGTTCATGAGCGCGCCTCCTGATGCGCGATCAGGCTTTTGTAGACTTGGTCGGCGATGCCGATGCCGCCGGCCTTGGCGATCGACTTGGCATATTGGTCGGTAAGCACCGAACGCCAAACGCCGGTGGCGCCCTGGCCGCCGAACGGACCTTCGCCGTCGATGCCGGTGAACATGTGCTGGAACATGGAGTTGAGGAACACGGCTTCGAAGTCCCGCGCCGCCGCACGCGCTTTGTCCTTGCCGGGGGCGGCGAGCTTGCCGGCCGGCGCGGTGACGTTGAGCAAGTCGAGCGCGCTCAGTCCCGGCGCGGTTACGGGCAGGGCGCTCGCCATTACATGACCTCGATGTCGGCCTGGATCGCGCCCGCAGCCTTGATCGCCTGCAAGATGGCGATGAGATCGCGCGGGCCGATGCCGAGCGAATTGAGCCCGTCCACAAGCTGCTGCAGCGATACGCCGTCTTTGACCAGCGCCAACTTCTTGCCGTCCTCCTGCACACCGATGCTGGTGCGCGGCACGACCCGGGTGCTGCCGCCGCGCGAGAACGGCGAGGGCTGGCTCACTTGCGGCGTCTCGGTGATGGTGACGGTGAGGTTGCCCTGCGCCACCGCCACCATCGACACGCGCACGTCGCGGCCCATGACGATGATGCCGGAGCGCTCGTCGATCACGATCTTGGCGGACTGGTCCGGCTCGACCTGGAGCTGTTCGATCTCGGTGAGCAGCGAAATCACATTGCCGCGATATTGCTGCGGGACGGTGATGCCGACGGTTCCCGGATCGAGCGGCTCGGCCGTCGGCGTGCCCATGAAGTCGTTGATGGCGGCGGCGATGCGTTTGGCGGTGGTGAAATCAGGATTGCGCAGCGCCATGCGCAACTGGCTCAATTTGTTGAGCGTGAATTCGATCTCGCGCTCGATCAGCGCGCCGTTGGCGATGCGCCCGACCGTCGGCACGCCGCGCACGATCTTGGCGGCTTCGCCTTCGGCCTGGAAGCCGCCGATCGCCACCGAGCCCTGGCCGACCGCGTAAACGTTGCCGTCGGCGCCGAGCAGCGGGGTGACCAGCAGCACGCCGCCCTGCAGGCTCTTGCTGTCGCCCAGGGCGGAAACGGTGATGTCGATGCGCGTGCCTTGCGTGCCGAAGGGCGGCAGGTTGGCGGTCACCATCACGGCGGCGACATTGCCGGTGCGCAGGGTCTGGCCGCGGATGTTGACGCCGAGCCGCTCCAGCATGGCGGTGAGCGACTGCTTGGTGAAGGGAATGTTGTTGAGGGTGTCGCCGGTGCCGTTAAGCCCGACCACCAGGCCATAACCAATGAGCTGGTTCTGGCGCACGCCCTCGATATTGGCGAGGTCCTTGATGCGCGAAGCAGCACCGGCGTTCGCCGTGGCGAACGTGGTCAATAGCACGGCCAGCAATGCGGCTCGCAACGTCCTCGTCATCACTCTCCCCAATGTGACGTTCGACTGACACTTGTCATGCGAACGCCATGCCAACGCGCCCAGACGAGTTAGAAACTCTGGCAATGCTGCGGTTTTTGAATCGGCGCGGGCAACCGGGGCCGCCACCGGACCGGCAGGAAAGGGCCAAGGCGGCAAGTTTTGCCGGGGCTTTTACCGGGGATTAACCATAACGGTTCAGGTTCCGAGGTATTCGGGGACCGACGACGTTTCGGTTGGGGTTTTCAAAGATGCGCATTTACGGATCGAACGGGGCTGCGCTGGCGTCCGCGCCGGCCACGGCGCGCCGCAGCGCCGGCGGCTCGTTCAACGTCAACGAGCAGGAGCAGCCGCGCAATTCCACGGCCGCCGGATCGCTGCGCGCGATCTCGACGGTCGATGCGCTTATTGCCTTGCAGGGCGTCGAGGATCCGGCCGCGCGCAAGAAGCGCGCCGTGGTCAAAGGTCGCAATGCGCTCGACGTGCTCGATACGCTCAAGCTCTCGCTGCTCGACGGCAGCGTCGACCGCTCGACCCTGGCGCGCTTGCAGGTGGCGGCCGAAGGGCTGACCGAGGAGACCGGCGATCCGGGGCTCAATACGGTGTTGAGCGAGATCGATCTGCGCGTGGCGGTCGAATTGGCCAAGGCAGGCATCCGGTAGCTCAGCGCCCGCTATCTCCAAACTGTTCAGAATTGATCACGTTGTCGTCTGGGTACGGGGCGGTCCGTTTGCGGCCGCGTGCCATAAGATACTGAAATGTCATGATAAATCATCCGGCCGGCCGGCTTTATTCGGTTATTGTCCCGGCTGGGGCGCGCGTATATAAGCCTGCCGCACCGGGAGGGTGGACTTCGTACCCAAGAATAAAAAAGACAGGGAGTTCAGTGGGATGTTGGCCAAGACCAAGACGTATCGGCCGTCTGAAAAAGAGCCGTTTATGAATGAGCGCCAGCGGGATTATTTCCGCCTCAAGCTGCTCAACTGGCGGGAAGACATTCTGAAGGAAGCCAAGGAGACGCTCCTGCATCTGCAGGAGGAAAACCAAAATCACCCTGATTTAGCCGACCGGGCTTCCTCGGAAACCGACCGCGCGATCGAGCTGCGTGCGCGCGACCGCCAGCGCAAGTTGATCTCAAAGATCGACGAGGCGCTTACCCGCATCGACGACGGCACCTACGGCTATTGCGAGGAGACCGGCGAGCCGATCGCGCTGCGCCGCCTGGAAGCCCGCCCGATCGCGACGCTGTCGGTGGAAGCGCAGGAGCGCCACGAGCGGCGCGAGCGCGTCTATCGCGACGATTGAATGCCAATTGATTCGATGTGATTGAAAGACCATGCCCGGCCTTGCGCCGGTCATTGTTGTTTTGCAATTCCCCCCAACGTCCACGGCCCCCGGCTGGGGAGTTGCCGGGGGCCGCGTCGTTGACGCCGTCTACGCTCGCGAGATGCGAAAAACGGCGCGGGAGCCGATACTTAACGCCACTGACTAGAACGGCAGGATCACGTCGAACAATTGCTGGCCATAACGCTGCTGCTGCACATCGGTGAGCTGGCCGCGGCCGCCATACGAAATGCGCGCCTGGGCGATTTTGGTCGAGTTCGATGGTGTTGTCGCTCTCGATATCCTCGGGGCGAATGACGCCGCCGACGATCAGCTCGCGCATTTCGAAATTCACCCGGATCTCCTGCTTGCCTTCGATCACCAGGTTGCCGTTCGGCAGCACCTGCGTCACGACGCCGGCGACGTTGGTCTGCAAGGCTTCCTGGCGGGCGACCGAACCTTTGCCGTCGCTCGATGAGGTCGAATCCGCCGTCAGCAGCCGGCCGGGCACGCCGCTGTTCAAAATGGGAATTTTCGATTTGCCGAAGAAGTTGGTGATGCCGGAATCCTCGGCCGAAGTGCGCGTGCGCTGGGTTTCGTCGGTGATATTGGCTTGATCGGTGATGTTGACCTTGACCGTGAGGATGTCGCCGATCTGGTGCGCGCGCTGGTCCTTGAAGAACGCGCGCGAGCCGTTGCGCCACAGCGAATTCGGATTGTACGAGGCGGGCTGCGCCGCCGGCATCGGCATCTGCACCGGTTTGTATCCCGGGCGCGACGTCGGATTGTCGATCGCCGACAGGTTCGGCGCCTGGCCGATATTCTTAAGCCTGTCGATGGCGGCGCAACTCGAGAGCAGCGCGGTTGCGATCACGGCCAGCACCGCGTGACGCGTCACGTTAATAACATTCATTGACATCACTTTCACAAATGGCGCCACGGCGCCGTTTCGTTTGGCATCGAACAGGAACTCGACTTTCCCTTCGCGTTACAGACTCAATGTCTCAGCGTGTGTCGCCGTTGTCCGCGGTTCGAGCGGGCGGAAGATTGGCGGCCAGCCGCGGCGAGCCGGCGCCGACGATGACGCGGCCGGGACCGGCCACCACGCCTTGCACCGTGCGCTTGGATTGCTCGTTGAGCACGCTGATCATGTCGCCTGCGGCGCCGCCCTCGGTCGCCTTGCCGCGCACCGTCAGCGTGATGCCCGGCACCTCATAGACCAGCGTCACCGTCTCGTTGCGCAAGACCAGTTCCGGCCGCATCAGATCGGCGGCGCGCAACGGCCGTCCCGGCTGCAGCGATTGCCGGGCGGCGAACCCGATCGCCCGATCGGCATGGCCGACAATGTCGCGGCCGGTCTCGTCGCGCGGACGCCGCTCGACCTGCACGTCCTCCGTCTTGAGGATCTCGCCGCGCTCGACCGGGCGGGTCACGGTGACGACCTCGACCGTCGCCGCCGCGCGGCCGGACAACCGCAGGGTGCCGCGGGTGGTTGCGCTGGTCGGCACGTCGAGCGTGGCGTCGAAGCGGCCGCTGCGGGCGTCGAAATTCACGTAGGCAACGCGTGGCTCGCCTTTGGCGGTTGCCTCCAACTGCAGCGCGTGCAGTTCGCGGTCGAAATTCACCACGATGTCCTTGGCGGGCCCGAGCCCGTATTGCGCGGACAACGCCTTGGCGATGCGTTCCTCGACGTCCCTGGCGGGGATCGCCCGGCTCGCGCGCGTTACCACCACCTCGCTGAGGTCGCCGGTATCGAGCCCGATCAAAGCATAAGCGCGCACCGCCTCGACCACGGCATCGGCCGACACCGAGCCGGTAGCGCCGAGGTCGGGTGCGCGAAATATCGGAACCTTGGCGATGATGCCGGCATGGTCGACCAGATCGCCGACGCGCACGATTGCGCCGGTGACCGTCGCCTGCGCCTTGAGCTTCGGGCGTTCCGGCTCGGCGGCGGCGGCGGATGCCCAAAACGCGGCGAGGGCCGTGGCAATGAGTATGAGATTGCGGATCATGATTATGCCTCAGCGCATCAGGTTTGAATCCGACTGCAGCATCTGGTCGGCGGCGGTAATCACCTTGCCGTTCATTTCGTAGGCGCGTTGCGCGGCGATCAGGTTGGTGATTTCGGTGACCGAATCGACGTTGGACTGTTCGAGATTGCCCTGCTGCAGATCGCCGGCCCCGTCGGTGCTGGGCAGGCCGTCCTGCGGCGTGCCGGATGCCGGCGTCTCCTGGTACATGTTGTTGCCGAGCGGCAGCAGGCCGGCCTGATTGATGAAGCGCGTCAGCGTGAACTGTCCCAGGATCGTGGGCGTCGTCTGGCCTTGCGGAACCACCGAAACCTGGCCTTGCGCGTTGATGGTCAGGCCCGTGGTATTCTGCGGGATCGTGATGGTGGGTTGCACGACGTTGCCCTGCGCTGTGACGATGCGGCCGGTCGCATCCATCTGGAACGAGCCGTCGCGCGTATAGGCGTAGGTGCCGTCCGGCAATTGAACCTTGAAAAAACCGTCACCGAGGACCGCGACATCGAGCGAGCCGCCGGTCGCCGTCAGCGTGCCTTGCGTCATCAGCCGCGGCGTGCCGACGGATTTGACGCCGGATCCGAGATCGATGCCGACGGGAAGAATATTGCCTTGCGCGGAGGTTTGCGTGCCGATCCGGCTGACGTGATCGTACAGCAGGTCCTGGAATTCGGCCCGCTGGCGTTTGTAGCCGGTGGTTGTCATGTTGGCGAGATTGTTGGCAATGACCTGGACATTGAGTTCCATCGCCATCATTCCGCTTGAAGCGGTGCTCAGCGCGCGCATGATTTCAACTCCCCTTCATCGTCAATTCGGAACTGCGGCGAGTTTGTCGATCGCCGATTGGCCGAGGTCGTTCTGCTGCTGCATGATCCCGGCGATCTGGGTGTAGCTGCGGGTGATCTCGATCATGCGCGACATCTCGACGACGCCGCGCACATTGGATTTCTCAAGCGACCCCTGGAGCAGGGCGCCTTTGGTCGCGGGTTGCGGCTGCACGCCGCCCGTCGAGTTGAACGTGCCGTTGCCGTCTTTTTGCAGCCGTTGCGGGTTATCGAAGGTGACCAACTTTAGCTTGCCGCGCACCGAATCGACTTTGGAGGTGCCTTCGCGCACGCTCAGCGTGCCGTCGCGGCTGATCTGAACCTGCCGGTCGTTGGGCTGCAGCGTGATCGGGCCGCCGTCGCCAAGCACCGGATAGCCTTCGCTGGTGACAAGCTGACCGGTCTGACTGATCTGCATCGCGCCGTTGCGGGTATAGCGTTCGCCGCGCGGTGTCTGCACCACCAGGAAACCACCGCCGTCGACGGCGACGTCGAGCGGGTTGCCGGTACGCTCGACCGCGCCCTGGCTCATGTCATGCCACATGCCGCGATCGCGCACGAAGCTCACGCGGCTGCCGGTCTGATCCGCCCGCGCGGCCGACGACAGATATTCCTCAAACAGCGAGCCGTCGGCTTTGTAACCGGAGGTGTTGAGGTTGGCGATGTTGTTGGCGACCACGTCAAGCTCGCGCGTGAGCGCGACTTGGCGCGACAGTCCGACGAGAACCGTATTCTGCATCGGTATTCTCCCCTTCTATTTCCACAACGCCTGAGCCCTCCCGAGGCCAAGCTTGCAGAAAGCGAGCGCCGCAAGCTCTCCCAAGCCGGCGGCATCAGGGTCGTTGCAGTCGCCGTGCCAAGTCACAAAATATATTTAAATCAGTATGTTAAATGAAAGTCGCCGAGCCCTGACCGGGGCAAAAACGGCCCTCTCGACAGCGCGACCCGGCAAAAGATACCGCCCTGGCAAGCTCGGGAAAGCATCTGTTAACCATACCGACCTACCTTCGATCGCAGGGGAGCGCGGGGTCCGCGCCATCGCGGCGTTTCGCACCGGGACGCCGCGCGCGGGTCCGTCCGTTGCGATCGGGGTCAGCATGGCAGCTAAGGCAAAACAGGCGGAAGCCGAGGTCGAGGACGACCCGGAAGCGGGCGACGACCAAGCTCCGGCAAAAAAAGGCTGGCTGCCGGCGTTCAAGATGCCGTCGCTCAAGATGATGATGATCATGGCGGCCGGTCTGCTGGTGGTCGGCGGCGGCGGGGGCGGCGCTTACTTCTATTTCTTCAAAGGCTTCGGCCACGAAAAACCGGCGGAGGTGGCGGTCAAGCCGGCGCTGTTCGTCGATCTGCCCGACGTGCTGGTCAATCTGTCGAATCCGGCGAGCGAGCGCACGCAATATCTCAAGGTGAAGATCGTGCTCGAAGTGCCCAATCCCGAGGTCGTGAGCCAGATCCAGCCGCTGATGCCGCGGGTGTTGGACGCCTTCCAGACTTACTTGCGCGAATTGCGCCCGACCGACCTCGACGGCTCCGCCGGCCTCTACCGGCTCAAGGAGGAATTGACCCGCCGGGTCAATGCCGCGGTCGCGCCCAGCCGCATCACCGCCGTTCTGTTCAAGGAGATCGTCGTCCAGTGACCACGCATTCGATCGAACGAAGGACGACGATCTAGCCCATGGCGCCCAAAGACAAAATCGATCAAGACACGCTCGCCAAAGAATGGGACGTGGCCATGGAGAAAGAGGCCACGGCGCCGGTCGTGGCGACCTCCGGACCTCTGGCGACGCCCGGCACCGACGAAGCCGCCGCGCAATGGGCGGCGATGGTGGAGGAAAACAACGAGGGCACCCAGGCCGCCAAGGGCGGCGGCGGCGAGCGCATCCTCAATCAGGATGAAATCGACAGCATGCTCGGTTTCAGCCTGACCGACGTCACGATGAGCGATAATTCCGGCATTCGCGCCATCATCGACTTGGCGATGGTGTCCTACGAGCGCTTGCCGATGCTCGAGATCGTGTTCGACCGCCTGGTGCGATTGATGACGACGAGCCTGCGCAATTTCACCTCCGACAACGTCGAGGTTTCGCTCGACCGCATCACCTCGGTGCGCTTCGGCGACTATCTCAATTCGATTCCGCTGCCGGCCATCCTGGCGGTATTCAAAGCCGAGGAATGGGAGAATTTCGGCCTCGCCACCGTCAATTCCAGCCTGATCTATTCGATCATCGACGTGCTGCTGGGCGGCCGGCGCGGACAGAACACCGTGCGCGTCGAAGGCCGCCCCTACACGACAATCGAGACCAACCTGGTCAAGCGCATGATCGAGGTGGTGCTGGCGGATGCCGAACTCGCCTTCAAGCCGCTCTCGCCCGTCAATTTCAACATCGACAGGCTGGAAACCAACCCGCGCTTTGCCGCCATCTCGCGGCCGGCCAATGCGGCCATTCTGGTGCGGCTGCGCATCGACATGGAAGACCGCGGCGGCAACATCGAGCTGCTGCTGCCTTACGCGACCATCGAGCCGATCCGCGCCACGCTTCTCCAGATGTTCATGGGCGAGAAGTTCGGCCGCGATCCGATCTGGGAGGCCCATCTCGCGACCGAAATCGGCCAGGCGCAAATCGCCGTCGATGCCGTGTTGTACGAGGCGCGCCTGCCGCTGCGCAAAATGATGAGCCTGAATGTCGGCGACACGCTTGCGCTCGAGATCAAGCCGGACGCGCTGGTGACCGTGCGTTGCGGTGAGATTGCGCTGACCGAAGGCCGCATGGGCAAAGTCGGCGACCGCGTCGCGGTACGCGTCGCCAGAGCCTTGCGCAAACCGCGGACGACGTTCGCCATGTTCGAGAAGGCGGACGAGTCCAACAATCGAATGGAGACGCCGTGAGCTATCATTATGGATTTCTGGTCGAGAGCATGGTCTCGATCCTGCTGTTACTCACGATCCTGTATTGCGTGAAACTGAACAAGCAGCTTCGCCTGCTCAAGGCTGACGAGCAGACGCTGCGCGCGACCATTTCCGAACTGATCACCGCCACCGAAATCGCCGAGCGCGCCATCGCCGGCCTGAAATCGACCATGCGCGAAGGCGAGCAGAGCCTCGGTCAACGCCTGCAGCGCGTGGAGACGTTCTCCGCCGATCTCGAGCGCCAGCTCACCGCCGGCGAGCAGCTGCTGGCGCGGCTCGTGCGTATCATCGGCGCAGCGCGGCCGGCCCAAGATGAACAAGCGCCGGCCGGCGTTCCCGACGCCAAGGCGGTGGCCGCGGCGGCGCAAGCATTCGCCGAACGCGCGCGTGCGCGGGTGCGCGGTCTTGCCGCATGAAACGCCGGGCGCGCGATTTTCGGCTGATCCCGATCGTCCTGTTGGCGACGATCTGCCTGTTCGCGCTCAAAGTATCGGGTCTGGTGTTCGACGGCGGCTACACGCTGGCCGAACGGCTGCAAGGCGCCGGCCGCACCGACCTGCAAGCCACGACACGCGAGAGCGTGCCCGACTATCCGAGAATCGTCGTCGCCGGAGGCCCGAGCCCACTGCCGGCCGCGTCCGCGCCGGCGTCCAAGCAACCCTGGGCGAAAGAAATGTTGAATTTCGGCGACAATGCCGGCGACATCACCGGCTCCGTCGGCGAGGAAAAGCCGGCCGGCCCGCCGCTCAAGGTCTCCAACAAGGCGCCAGACCCGCCCAAGCTGGAGGTCGGCAACGTATCCGTGCCGATAAAAAACGGCGAATTTGCCTCAGCCGGCGAGCGCGCCATCCTCGAGCGCCTGCAGGAGCGCCGCAAGGAGCTCGATACCCGCGGCCGCGAGCTGGAAATGCGCGAGAGCCTGCTGAAGGCCACCGAGAAGCGGCTGGAGGCCAAGTTCGCCGAAATCAAGGACGTCGAGACGCGCGTCAACACCACTTTGGGCAATCGCGACAAGGCGGAGGCGCAGCGCTTCAAGGACCTCGTCTCGATGTATGAAAATATGAAGTCGAAGGACGCCGCGCGTATCCTGGAGCGGCTCGACATGAAGATCCAGGCCGAGGTCGCGGGCCAGATTAAGCCGGCCAAAATGTCCGAAATCCTGGCGCAGATGACGCCGGAGGCGGCCGAGCGGCTCACCAGCGAACTTGCCCGCCGCGCGGACGTCAAATCGCACAATCCGGACCAATTGCCGAAGATCGAAGGCAAGCCGGCCGGCACCTGAGTGCCTGAGAAAGGCGCCCGCTGGCCGCACGGTTAACGCGGCGTTAAACGCCAAACCCTAGGCTGTTACCGCCGGCATTGTCGCCGGCTGGAACGGCTGCATGACGGCATCGCCACCCAGCCAAACGGGGACGCGCGCGCATCCGCACGCGCGGCGGCCGTGGCGTGGCCGCCGCATGTTGCCGGCCGTCATCCTGCAAGCGCTGATCTTGCTCATGCCGGCGCTCGGCGGCCGCGCGCAAGCGGAGACGCGCCTCAAAGGCGAGGTCAAGGTCACCACCAACGGCGGCTTTGCGCGCCTGGCCTTTCGCTTCGAAAAGGAAGTGCCGGCCACGGTTAACCTGAACTATCCGATCGTTGTCGTGAAGTTCAAGACGCCGGTGGTGATTGCCGTCGATCCTCTCAGCAGTGGCGCAGCGGACTATATCAGCGCCGCGCGACTCGACCCCGACGGCACCGCGATCCGCATTGCGCTCAAGCGCCAGATCAAGCTCAACGTCACGCCGCTCGCCGAACAGCTTTACGTCGATCTGCTGCCGGCGAACTGGTCCGGCATCATGCCCGGTCTGCCGTCCGACGTGGTGCATGAACTCGCCAACCGTGCGCTCGAAGCCGAGCGTCAATTGCGTCTGCAACGGGTGAACGCCAAGGAGAAGAAGACGCAGGAGTTCCGCGTCAAGGTCGCGACCCAGCCGACCTTCATCCGTTATGTCTTCGCCATGCCGGACCTGGCCAACGTGGTGCCCGAAAACGCCGATGGGAAGCTGACGCTCGATTTCGATCAGGCGATCAAATGGGATCTGGCGGATGCCAAAGCGGGTCTGCCGCCGACGCTCAAATCGATCGAGTCCGACATTGCGGACGATTTCGACGACGGTCACGTTTGCCTTCAACGGCGCGCCGCAGGTGCGTACGTTCCGCGAGGACCGCAGCATCGTGGTCGATGTCGATCGCGACAGCTCCAAGCCCAAGCAGGCTGTAGGCGAGGGCGCCAAGCCGTCACAAGCCGTCGCCGGGGCGCCCGCAGGCCCCGCCATCGAGCCGCCCGAGACCGTGCCCGCGAAAGATGCCGCTGCGGAATTGGCGGCCGGCCAGGCCGCGGCAAACCCGGCCAGGGAAGGCGCATCGACACAGGTTGAGGCGGCGCAGAAAACGGCCGAGCCCGCCCCGCCGAAGGATGATACCAAACCGGCAATAGCCGAAACAAAGTCACCGCCGCCCAATCCGGATGCCCCGGTCGTTGTGACCTTGCGCCAGCCGGGCGACCTGTTGCGCGCCGAGTTCCCGTTCGTCGTTGCAACGCCGGCCGCCGTATTCAGCCGCGCCGATATGGTGTGGCTGGTGTTCGACAGCGTTGCCAAGATCGATATCGGCGCGCTCGCCAACGATCCCACGCACGCCATCCGCGGCGCCGTGCTCGAGCATGGCGCGGACGGCGAAGCAATCGTGCGCCTCAAGTTGGAGCGCCCGCGCCTGGTAAGCATGGAGGCGGACGGCCCGAGCTGGAACGTCACCATCGCCGATACCGTCACGGCGGCGAGCCGCCCGTTGATCATTGCCCGCAATATCGTCAGCAAGAGCCGCGCCAGCATCACCATCCCGTTCGACAAGCCGAGCAAGCTCCATTGGCTCACGGACCATGGCGGCGACCGGCTGATGGTGATCACCGCGCTCGGGCCGGCGCGCGGATTCCTGAAAGGCCAGAATTTTGTCGAATTGCGCGCCCTGCCGTCCACTCATGGCGTGGTGCTGCAGCCGCTCGCCGACGATCTCACCGCGGAGCTTTCCGTCGACAAGATCGTGATCGACCGCCCGGGCGGGCTCTCTCTGTCGTCGTCGGCGATCGGCCAAGAACGGCATTTGGACAGCAGCATCGGCGCGCTGAGCTTCGACACCCAGCTCTGGGGTTTCGACCGCCAGGCCAAGTTCAACACCCGCGAGGCCAAACTCATCCAGTCCGCCGCCATGGCGCCCACGACCAAGCGCAAACAGGCGCGCTTTAATCTCGCGCGCTTCTATCTCGCCCGCGAAATGGCGCCGGAAGCCAAGGCGGTGCTCGATGTCGCGCTGTCCGACAAGAATAGTGCCGACGACGTTACCGGCACCGTGCTCAGGGCGGTCGCCGAGGTCATGCTGGATCGGCCCGCCGACGCGCTCAAGCATTTGGCCAATCCGCGGGTCGGCAACCAACTCGATGCGCCGATCTGGCGCGCGATAGCCTATGCCCGTCAGAGCAAATGGCCGCAGGCTTACGCCGCTTTCAAGGACGTCGACAACGCCGTGGCCGCGCTGCCGCTCGAATTGCAGCGCCTGGCGCTGCGCAACGCGCTGCGATCCGCCATCGAGGTGCGCGACTTCAACGGCGCCGACCGCCTTCTCAACGAGATCGAGAGCCTCGGTGTGCCGCCCGAGATGGCGCCGGGCATGGCGGTTTTGACCGGCCGCCTGAACCAGGCGCTCGGCCACAACTTCGATGCGCTCGCCAGCTACCGCGCTGCCGCGGACTCGAGCGACCGGCGCGCCGCCGCGCGCGGGCGGCTGCGCGAGATCGCGCTGCAGCTGAAAAACGGCGAGATGCCGCGCCCGGACGCGATCAACGCGCTCGAACTGCTCACCACGATCTGGCGCGGCGACGAGACCGAGGCAGAAGGATTGGCGCTGCTCGCACATCTTTACAGGCTGGATAAGCGCTATCGCGAAGAACTCCACACCTGGCGCGTGGCGCTGCTGACGCATCCCAATTCCGACGACACGCGCACGATCCAGGACGAGGCGGCGGTGACGTTCGACGAATTGTTCATGGGCGGGAAGGCCGACGCGCTGCCGCCGGTCGAAGCGCTCGGCATGTTCTACGACTACCGGGATTTAACGCCGATAGGCCGGCGCGGCGACGAGATGATCCGCCGGCTCACCGACCGGCTGGTCTCGGTCGACCTGCTCGACCAGGCCGCCGAATTGCTCCAGCACCAGGTCGACCACCGCCTGCAGGGCGCCGCGCGCGCGCAGGTCGCGACCCGGCTCGCCGTCATCTATCTTATGAATCGCAAGCCGGACCGCGCGATCGCCACCTTGCAGACGACGCGCACCGCGGACCTGTCCAATGAACTGCGCGACCAGCGCCTGCTGCTGGAGGCGCGCGCTCTGTCCGACGTCGGCCGGCACGATCTCGCGCTGGAATTGATCGGCAATATCAACAGCCATGAGGCCATACGCCTGCGTTCGGACGTTCTGTGGGCGGCGCGGCGCTGGCGCGCGGCCGCCGAGCAGATCGAGTTGCTCTACGGCGAGCGCTGGCGCGACTTCACGCCGCTCAACGAGACTGAGCGCTTCGATATTCTGCGCGCGGCGATCGGCTACACGCTCGGCGAGGAGTTGATTGGGCTGGCTCGCTTGCGCGAGAAATATTCCGCCAAGATGGCGGGGACGCCGGACCGCCGCGCCTTCGATGTGGTCAGCGCGCCGGTCGGCGGCGCCAGCGCCGACTTCCAGGAGATCGCCAAGAAAATAGCGAGCGTCGATTTACTCGACGCCTTCCTGCGCGATATGCGCAAGCGCTATCCGGATTCGGCGGCGATCTGGCCCGGGACCAATAAAGCGGCGCCGCCGCCCGCCGATCCGGCAAAATCCAAGGAAAAAACTTCGCAATCGGCGCCGCCCGGGAAGCCGCCGGTCAAGCCCGATAAAACGCCGACCGGATCGATTTCGCGCAGCGCGCGCTGATGGCGCGGCGGGCGCACTTCGAGCGTTGAATCGGTTTAAGTGCCGTAGCTCTGAATGAGCGAGCCGGCCACCAGGCTCCAGCCGTCCACCAGCACGAAAAAGATGAGCTTGAACGGCAGTGACACCACCACCGGCGGCAGCATCATCATGCCCATCGACATCAGCACCGAGGCCACCACCAGGTCGATGATGAGGAACGGCAGAAACAGCAGGAACCCGATCTCGAAGGCGCGCTTGAGCTCGGAAATCATGAAAGCCGGCACCAGCACGCGCAACGAGATGTCCTCGGGCTTGGCGGGTTCGGGCTCTTTCGCCATGTCGACGAACAGCTTGAGGTCCTTGTCGCGCACGTTCTTTTCCATGAAGGCGCGCAACGGCACGGAGCCACGCTCGAAGGCCTGCTCGGCGGTGATCTCGTTCGAGAGCAAGGGGCGGATGCCGGTTTCATAAGTCTTCTGCAGCGCCGGGCCCATCACGAAGGCCGTCAGAAAGAGCGCGAGCGAGACGATCACCGCATTGGGCGGGGCGGTGGCGGTGCCGAGCGCCGTGCGCAAGAGCGAGAGCACGACCACAATACGGGTGAACGACGTCATCATGATGAGGATCGACGGCGCCAGCGACAGCACCGTGAGCAGCGCGATCATCTGGATCACGCGTTCGGTCAGTCCGCTGCCTTGGGCGAAGTTGACGCTGATATCCTGCGCGCTGGCGGGCTGCATGCCCGCTGCGATCAGCCCGGCTACTCCGACCACCACCGTCACAAGACGGACACGGCGGTCGGAAATGCCTGTCACGTCTTTCCTGGCGGACGGCCCAGCAAGCTGGCCATCTCCTCTTCGAGATTGTCGAAATTTGACTTGGCCGCCGCTGGCGGCTCGGCTTTGGGCTTAGCCTCGAATTTGGGTTCGACGCGGGGCTTGAAATCGCGCGGCGGCGCCGGCTTGGCGAGCGGCGCGGCCAGCGGGTCGGTTAGCGGCGGGCGGCTTTCCGGCGTCGGCGCGCGGCGCAACGCGGCTTCGAGCTGCTGTGCCATCTCGGCCAGGTTGTGATCGTTCTGCGCCGCGGCGGCGGGCTCGGCAGGCGCCGGCGGCAGCACGACCGGTGCGACGCTCGGGCGCGGCGTCGGCTCGATGCGCGCAACTGGCGCGGGCGCGGTGGGCGGCTCGAGCGCGCTGGGGCGCGTGGGCAATTCGGGGGCCAAGCCCGGGAGAGTGTCGGCCGGCCGCGGGCGCGCACCGGGCTCGGGCGGCAGCCACGGCTCCTCCGTGGCGGACGCTCGCGGGGGTCGCGGCGGCGGAAGCGGCGCCGGCTCGTTCAAGGGCTGCAGCGGCCAGGAGCTGTCGACCGTTGGGGTTTGCCGCGCGGCGGGCTCGCGCGCCACGTCGCGCCCGCCGGTCGCACGCACGATGTTGGGCTCGACCACCACGTCGGTCGGTCCGCCGATCATCAAAAGGTGCTCGACATTGTCGCGGCGGATCAGCACCAGGCGACGGCGTCCGTCAACGGTCGCCGCGTCGATCACCGCCAGCCGTGGTTGACGTCCGCGCGCGCCGCCGCCAAGCCGGTTGGTGCCGAACCGGCGCACCAGCCAGGCGGTCAGGCCGATCAGCGCGAGCACCACCGCAAATGCGATGAAGAATTTAGCGGCCAGCGGCATATCGGGGCCGAACAGCTCGAACATCAAAACGCTCCGTAGCTGGTGCGGCGGCACCTTGGATGGGAATCGCCCAAATGGTTAATTCCGTAAAGCACAATTTGCCGCCCGGATTACTAACAGAGCCTTAACAAATATCAGGCCTTTTGCCATCCCACCGCGGGTTCGCCCTGTTTTGCTTGGTAAACGGGCTCCGGGACGACGTGTTCCAACCCCTATTCTTTTACCCGCCATTAACCATACGCCCGGCAAAGTCTGCCTAGTGCGGCGCGGCCGCACACGGGACTTGCGAGGGCCGGCCCATGGCGATCACCGATATTCCGATCCTGTCGATGCTGCGGACCAAGCTGCAATGGGCCCAGCAGCGCCAGGAAGTGCTGGCCGAAAACGTCGCCAATGCCGATACGCCCAGCTACCACTCGCGCGATCTGGCGCCGCTGAAATTCGAGGCGCCCACGCAAGTGAGCGCGCCGCCGCTCACCACCGTCGCGCTGTTACGCACCGAGAACGGCCATATCGCCGGGATCGGCCAAAGCGACACGCCGTTCAAATCCAAAGGTGAAAACAATTACGAGGTGCGCCCGACCGGCAATGCCGTGAACCTCGAGCAAGAGATGATGAAAGTGGCGGCAAACCAGATGGACTATCAGGCCGTCACCGCTCTCTACACCCGCAGCCTCAGCCTGCTGAAACTCGCGCTCGGCAAGGGCGGGGCTTCGTAGCGAATAATCGAAGGAGACCGACGTGGATTTTCTCAAGACCATGGCTATCGCGGCAAGCGGCCTGCGCGCCCAGGCCGGCCGCATGCGCATCATTTCGGAAAACATCGCCAACGCGGATTTAACGCCTGCCAGCCCGGGCGCCGAGCCGTACCGGCGCAAGATCTCGACCTTCCAGACCGAAGTCGATCGCACGCTCGACGTGAAATTGGTCGGGCTCGGCAAAACGCGCATCGATAATTCCGACTTCAGGCTGAAATACGAACCGGGCCATCCGGCCGCCGACAAGAACGGCAACGTCAAATATCCCAACGTCAACCCGCTCATGGAAATGACCGACATGCGCGAGGCGCAGCGTTCTTATGAAGCCAATATCAACGTGATCACCGCGACCAGGCGCATGCTCCAGCGCACCATCGATATCCTCAAGACCTGAAAGGTGCATGATCCCGAAAGCGGAAACCGGCTTTCGGAAAAGATCATGCGCAAACATAAGGACTAACGAATCATGGCTTCACCGCTCGCCGCCGCCAGCGCCTACGCCAACATCGCGCGGCTCGCCGACCCCTCGCAAGCGCTTGGCAATCTGCCGGGCGCCGCCGGCAAAACCGACGCCAGCTTTGCCTCCATGCTCAAGGATGCCGTCGGCGCCGTCGTCGAGGCGGGCCGCAAATCCGATGCGCAGACGCAAGCCATGGCCAATGGAAAATCCAACATGGTCGACGTGGTCACCGCGGTGGCGGAAACCGAAGTGGCGGTCGATGCCGTGGTGGCGGTGCGCGACAAAGTGATCGCGGCTTACGAAGAAATCATGAAGATGCCGATTTGATTTTCCCTCTCGCCTTTAAAGCAGGGCGGCGGAAAAGAATGGAACGCGAATGACCGGACCTGAAGTTCTCGACGTCGCCCGCGAGGCGATCTACACGCTCATCGTCGTCGCCGGCCCGGTCATGCTGGTGGGCCTGGCCGTCGGCGTGGTCATCTCGTTGCTGCAGGCCGTTACGCAGATCCAGGAAATGACGCTCGCTTTCGTACCGAAAATACTGGCGATTTTCATTTCGCTGCTGATCGCGCTGCCGTTCATGGCCGAGAAACTGCACGCGGAAATGTTGCGGATAGCCGCTCGCATCGTCAGCGGCTAGCGCATGATCCCGAAAAGTGGGTACCGGTTTTCGGAAAAGATCATGCGCAAAGAAAAAGACCAATGAAAGTCGACATTTCATTCCTGCCGGCGATTGCCGCCGCGTTCCTGCTGACCTTCGCCCGCGTCGGCACCATGGTCATGCTGCTGCCCGGCGTCGGCGAATTGAACCTGCCGGCCCGCGTGCGGCTGGCCATCGCGTTGGTGCTGACCGCGATCCTGCTACCCTCGCATCAGAAGGCCTATACCGTCGAACTGACCGCGCTCGGGCCAGTGATGGTGATGCTGGTTCAGGAACTCATCATCGGAGCGGTGCTGGGTTTGACCGCGCGGCTGGCGATCTCGGCGCTGCAGGTAACCGGCTCGGTGGTGGCCCAGCAATTGGGACTGGGCTTTGTGACCGCGGTCGATCCCACCCAGAACCAGCAGGGCGTGCTGGTCGGAAACTTCCTCACGCTGCTCGGCATCACGCTGATTTTCTCAACCAATTTGCACTATTTGGTGATCGTGGCGATGAACGACAGCTACACCATCTTTCAGCCGGGCGAGATGCCGCTGGTCGGCGACGCGGCGCAGCACGTCACGCGCGTCGTCGCGACCGCGTTCCGCATCGGTATTCAGCTATCGGCGCCATTCCTGGTGTTCGGACTGCTGTTCAATCTGGGCCTGGGCGTGCTGTCGCGGTTGATGCCGCAAATGCAGGTATTTTTCATCGGCCTGCCGCTATCGATCCTGCTCGGCCTGCTGCTGCTGTTGCTGGTGGTCGGCGCCATGATGGGCACCTTCGTCGGCTATATCGAGGGCGTGCTCAGCGACCTTGCGCCGCACG
This sequence comes from uncultured Alphaproteobacteria bacterium, assembly GCA_963703875.1. Lineage (GTDB taxonomy): Bacteria > Pseudomonadota > Alphaproteobacteria > Rhizobiales > Xanthobacteraceae > Pseudolabrys. The sequence goes on along the minus strand of CAVPFZ010000030.1, from coordinate 19,500 downwards.
CCTGACCGGACAAGCTTATGGCAGAGCCCGATAACACCGATACCACCGAGAAAACAGAAGACCCGACGCAAAAGCGGCTGGACGACGCGATCAAACGCGGCGACGTGGTCAAGAGCCAGGAGGTCAGCACCTGGTTCATTATCGCCGGCGCCACGCTGGTGCTGATGACGTTTTCCGGCGGCATGACGTCGCAACTGACGACGACCATGCGCGGGCTGATCGCCAATGCGCACGACATCAATATGAGCGGTCCGGCTTTGCCGAGGCTGTTCCAGACGATTGGCACCGATGTCATCGCGGCGGTCGCCATTCCATTTCTGCTTCTGATGCTGGCGGCGCTCGGCGGCAATATCATCCAGCACAAATTGGTCTGGTCGCTCGAGGTGCTGGCGCCGAAGTTTTCCAAAATATCGCCCGCCGCGGGCTTGAAGCGGCTGTTCTCCAAGCAGGCGCTCGCCACCTTCGCCAAGGGCATCGTCAAGCTGGTATTGATCGGCGGCGTGCTCACGGTGCTGATGTGGCCCGAGCGCGGCCGCATCATGGCGATCGAGCGCACCGATCCCTCGGCGGTGATGCCGCTCGCCCAAACGCTGGCGCTGAAATTGCTCGGCGCCGTGGTCGCCATGATGGCGATCGTGGCGCTCGCAGATTATTTGTTCCAGTACCGGCAGTGGTACGAGCGGCAGAAAATGTCGCTGCGCGAAATGAAGGAGGAATTCAAGCAGACCGAAGGCGACCCCGCCATCAAGGGCAAGATGAAGCAGGTGCGCCAGACCAAGCAACGCCGGCGCATGATCGCAGCGGTGCCGAAGGCCTCGGTCGTGATCACCAACCCGACCCATTACGCCGTCGCCCTGCAATATGAACGCGGCATGGAGGCGCCGGTTTGCGTCGCCAAGGGCGTTGAAACGCTCGCCTTGAAGATCCGCGAGGTCGCAGGCCAGCATTCGATCCCGATCGTCGAGAACCCGCCGCTCGCCCGCGCGCTGCACGCCACCGTCGAGGTCGATCAGGCGATACCGGTCGAGCACTACAAGGCCGTGGCCGAAGTGATCGGTTATGTCATGCGGCTGCGCCGGGCGGTGCCCAGGCCGCCGCAAAAACCAAAGCATTGAATTTAAGACATGGAAATTTAAGACATGGGATTGCGGCAGGCTGGCTCTTGCGCCGGTAGGGTGGGTTAAGGCACTCAGGACTCATGGCAGGCCAGGAACAGCCAAAGCAGGCGCCGGCGAGCGACCGCGGCGACGGGCAAGACCCCGGGCAAGGGGGCGCAATTGGCCGGCAGGCGTTCGACAAAAGCCAAAGCGCCCCGCGCAGCGGCTCGGTCGCCATGGTGCTGCTGATCGCCCTGGTGCTGATCGTGGCGGCCGCCGGCACCATCTATATCGATCATAGCTATTCCGGAACTTACATTCTGCTGCTCTTGGCATTGCTTGGCACCATTGGCGTGTTTGCGCTGTTTGCCTTGGCCTCGGGCATCATGCGTTTGTCCGGCCGTGGCCAGGCCAACCCACTGCTCAAGGCGGTGGTTGATAACGCCTTCGACGGCGTCGTGGTCACCGACCAGTCGGGCCGCGTGTTTTATGCCAACGCCACATATCTCGATCTGATCGGCGCGGCCGACAATAACGATGTGCGCCCGATCGAGCGGGTGTTCGTCGGCGATCCCGACGTGTCGGAGACGATCTATCGCCTGCTCAAGGCGGCGCGCGAGGGCCGCCGCTTGCAGGAGGAGGTGCGCATTCCCGGCGCGACCGCGCGCTGGCTGCGCCTGCGCGTTCGCCCGCTCGGGGAATCCAAGCAGGACGCGCGCATGACGGTGTGGTCGATTGCCGACGTGACGCGCGACCGCGAACGCCAGGAGAACGTATTCCAGGAACTTCAGCACGCCATCGATTATCTCGACCATGCGCCGGCCGGGTTCTTTTCGGTCGATGCGGCAGGCTCGATCGTCTATCTCAATGCTACGCTGGCGGATTGGCTCGATCATGATCTCGCCCAGGTCGGCACTGGCTCGCTCAAGCTCGGCGACATCGTCGCCGGCCAGGGCGCCGCGCTCCTCACCACGCTCAATGCCGCGCCCGGCGAAGTCAAAACCGAAGTGCTCGATCTCGATCTCAAAACGCGCGGCGGCAAGCCGGTGCCGGTGCGCCTGTTCCACAAGGTGGCGTTCGGGGCCGACGGCACCCCCGGCGCTTCGCGCACGCTGGTGCTCAACCGGGCCAAGGACGACGGCAGCGATTCCGCCCGCGCGGCGGAAGTGCGCTTCATGCGGTTTTTCCAGAATACCCCGATGGCGATCGCCACCGTCGACAAGACCGGCCGCATCGCGCGCAGCAATGCCCGCTTTGCCAGCGCTTTCGAGGCCATGCTCAAAGGCTCCGAAGGCCAGGGCGACGGGCGCTCGATCCTCTCGGTGGTGGCCGAGCGCGAGCGTCCGGCGCTCGCGCAGGCGATCGCCAAGGCGGCGATGGGCCAGGGCGATATCGCGCCGGTCGAGGCGACGCTGGTCGAGGGTCACGAGCAGTCGGCGAATTTCTTCGTTTCCGCGGTCGAGGATAAGGATAGCGACGGCGAAGCGGCGATCGTCTACGCGCTGGAGACCACCGCGCAGCGCGCGCTGGAAAACCGCTTGCAGCAGCAGCAGAAGATGGAATCGGTCGGCCAACTTGCCGGCGGCATCGCGCACGATTTCAACAATGTGCTGTCGGCCATCATGATGGCGACCGACTTCTTGCTCAACGCGCACAAGCCGACGGATCCATCGTTCAAGGACATCATCCAGATCAAGCAAAACGCCAACCGTGCCGCCGCGCTGGTGCGGCAATTGCTGGCGTTCTCGCGCAAGCAAACGCTGCGCCCGCAGGTGCTCGATCTCGGCGAGACGCTGAGCGATCTTGGCATGCTGCTCAAGCGACTGATCGGCGAGAAGGTGACGTTCTCGGGCGTCGTGGTCGGGCGCGATCTGTGGCCGGTGAAGGTGGACATTTCGCAATTCGAACAGGTGATCGTCAATTTGGCGGTCAACGCCCGCGACGCCATGCCCGGCGGCGGCACGCTCGGCATTCGTACCGCGAACGTCCCCACCGCCGACTGCGGCAAGTACGCCTACAAAGGCATGCCCAGCGCCGACTATGTTCTCGTGGAAGTGACGGACACCGGCAGCGGCATCCCGCCCGACATCATGGATAAAATATTCGAGCCGTTTTTCACCACCAAGGAGGTCGGCAAGGGCACCGGCTTGGGTCTTTCCACGGTCTACGGCATCGTCAAACAGACGGGCGGTTTCATCTATCCGGAATCGGCGCCGGGCAACACCGCCTTCCGCATCTTCCTGCCGCGCCATATCGCCGGCGCAGGTGAGGCGCTCACGCATGCTCCCGCCGCTGCGGTGTCGGCGGCCGATGCCTCGGCGAAAGCTGCCAGCGCCGATCTCACCGGACAGGGCACCATCTTGCTGGTCGAGGACGAAGAGGGCTTGCGCGCGCTCAATGCGCGTGGACTGTCATCGCGCGGCTATACCGTGCTCGAAGCCGGCAATGGCGTCGAAGCGATCGAGATCCTGGAAAAGCAGGGCCGTATCGATCTGGTGGTATCGGACGTGGTGATGCCGGAAATGGACGGGCCGACGCTGCTCAAGGAGTTGCGACGGCGCGACCCGAAAGTGAAGGTCATTTTCGTGTCGGGCTATGCCGAGGAAGCGTTCGAGAAAAATCTGGACGAGCAAGAGAAGTACGAGTTTCTGGCCAAGCCCTTCACGCTCAAGCAACTGGTCACCAAGGTAAAGGAGACCATGGCGGATTGATCAGCGCCCGCTCAGTGGCACGACAGCGCCAGGCGGGTCTTGTCGAACACGCGCAAACGGCAGGGAAAAATGCGGCCGGCGGCATAGCCTGGTTGCGGCGCTCGGAAATAATCCTGCTCGAGCGTGGCGCTGGTCGGTCCGAGCGAGATAGCCAGATCGGGCGAGAACGCAACCGAATGCGGGTCGACGGGGGCAGGCTTGCCTTGCGCTGCCGCGCTGAAGACTAATACCAACGCTACGGCAATGAACTTTTTCATCGCGCCATCCCGGTCATCTCTCGCGATGGCAATTTCCGGAGGGGCAATAGGTTCCGGTCACGCCGTGAAATTTCGCGGTGATCCGGTAGCGTTGATTGAAGTCAATTATGGGCGTGCGTGCCCTGATTACGCGGTCTTGGCCGCTTCAAGATTGGCATCTTCGCCCTCTTCGGGCGGGGGCACGCCATCTGTGGAAGCACCCGGCTTCGCAGGCTCCGCGGCTTCGGCGAGACTGTGTGCGAACTTCACTCCGATCTGATTGGGCTTGCGCCACATCACGCGGCAGAAACGCCGCGCGGAACCGGTGCTGGTCAGCATCAAAACGAAGTGATCTGGAAGCGTGCTGGAATCCTGCACGTCAATGCGTGCGCCGGTTTCGGAAACATCAGAGACCACGCAGCCGTGCCGCTGGTCGGCGGTCAATGCGATCCAGGCTGTGTAACGCAAGGGCTGACGCTTAAGTCTACGTTTTTCCCGGTGCATTTTGCCTCACTACCGATGAGCCGGGCGCGGGCGTGGGATTCATGATCCGTTAACGCTTGGCGCCGGCTTGGACCAACTATAGAAGTCGGCCATTACCAATTCATAAAGCGAGATATGACGCATATGGGCCGCGCAAAATGCGCATGGCGTTGACCTTACGGCGAAATCCGTCTATGCCGCCGCCCGCAACATGGTTTTAGGCTTGAACTTGCTGACACGCTGCCGATTTGGGCTGCGCCTCAAGTGATCTCCCAAAAACTCGGATTGTTGCCGCCGGCACGACGAGCGGGCCGGCGTTCAACAGAAAGCGTGAAAGGAACTGAGATGCCTGTCGGAACTGTGAAGTTCTTCAACACCCAAAAAGGCTTCGGCTTTATCCAGCCGGATGACGGCTCCAAGGATGTGTTCGTGCACATCTCCGCGGTGGAACGCGCCGGCATGCGTTCGCTGGTCGAGGGCCAGAAGATCAGCTACGAGATCGTCACCGAGCGTGGCAAGCAGGCGGCCGGCAATTTGCAGTCGGCCTGATCAAGAAGAACTTCGCTGAATAGAAAGCCCGGCGGCGACGCCGGGCTTTTTGCATGCGTGCCGTTCATGCTACATGAAGCGATCGTAAAAAAACAGCGGGAGGCGTTCATGGATATCATCGCTTGCGGATCGCGGCCGTCGCGCCGTGGTCCGGCGTCGAGTTTCACGGGAACGGTGTGGCAGGATCCGATCATCCAGGCGCCCGATCCCGCGCTGTTGCGTGCCGGCTGGGTGCGTTTCGAGCCGGGCGCCCGGACATTCTGGCATACTCATCCGCTCGGGCAGACCCTGCACATCGCCTCCGGAATCGGACACGTGCAGACCTGGGGTGGACCGATCCGGCAAGTGCGCGCCGGCGATACGGTCTGGATTCCGCCGGATGAAAAGCATTGGCATGGCGCGACGCCCGATCACGGCATGGAACACATCGCCATGCAGGAGGCCAAGGGCGGCGAGCACGTGAAATGGCTTGAGGCGGTGACCGACGCGCAATACGGCGCCAAAGCCGGCTAGTTGGAGCCCGTGTCGCTCAATCTTTGGTGATGCCGGAATTGATGCTGCGTGGCGGGGTTATGCTCCCCCGAATGGCGGGGCGACGGGCCTTAGCCAATTCCGGGAGGTTTCCAATGATTGCTCTACGGACGGCTGCGCCACTGGCGGCGTGTCTTGCACTCTTCTCTGCGGCGCCGGTTCAGGCGCAACAGGCCAATATGAGCTTCTTTGTCACCAGCGTCGGGGCGGGCAAGGGTGCCGATCTCGGCGGGCTCGCCGGCGCCGACAAGCATTGCCAGGATCTCGCGCAAGCCGCGGGCGCCGGCGGCAAGACCTGGCACGCCTATCTGTCCACGCAGGGCGCCGGCGCCGTGAATGCGCGCGACCGCATCGGCAAAGGCCCGTGGATGAACGCCAAGGGCGTGGTCGTTGCGACCAGCGTCGCCGATTTGCACAGCGCCAACAACAAGCTCAATAAGCAAAACAACCTGTCGGAGAAGGGCGCGGTCATCAACGGCCGCGGCGATACCCCCAACCGGCACGACATTATCACCGGCTCGCAGGCCGACGGCAGCGCGTTCCCGCCCGACAAGGACATGACCTGCAAGAACTACACCAGCAGCACACAAGGTGCTGTCATGCTCGGCCACAACGACCGGCAGGGCTTGCGCGACGATGACGCCTCCAAGTCGTGGAATTCGTCGCATCCTTCGCGCGGCGTCGAGGGCGGCTGTTCGCAGGCCGACATGCGTTCGACCGGCGGCGACGGGCTGATGTATTGCTTCGCCGTCAACTGATTTGGCGCCAATTTTTTGGTGTGGCCGGGCTTGTCCCGGCCATATCCGTTTTGGTTGACTGCATGGCAACGATGAACGGCGGCAAAGGTGTGCCATGCGCTACCAACTGTTCTACTGGCCGGAAATCCAGGGTCGCGGCGAATTCGTGCGGATGGCGCTGGAGGATGCCGGCGCCGGATATGACGACGTCGCGCGCGAGCGGGGCGGCATGAGCAAGATGATGGCGATGATGGATGGCGGCCGCGACAAACGCCCCCCATTTGCGCCGCCGTTCCTGAAGGCCGGCAAGCTCGTCATCGCGCAGGTCGCCAATGTCCTGTTCTATCTCGGGCCGCGGCTGAAGCTTAGCCCCCGCGACGAGGCCGGCCGGCTCTGGCTGCATCAATTGCAGCTCACGGTGACCGACTTCGTGAAGGAAATCCACGACACGCATCATCCGGTCGGCAGCGGGCTTTATTATGAGGATCAGAAGCCCGAGGCTATGCGCTTTGCGGAAAATTTCCTGAGCACGCGCGCGCCGAAATATCTCGGCTACTTCGAAACCGCATTGAAAAAGAGCGGCGGCCCTTTTGTGATGGGGCGCAAGCTGAGTTATGTCGATCTGTCTTTATTCCAGTTGATCTCGGGCCTGCGTTACGCATTTCCCTCGGCCATGAAGACAATTGAAAAGAGGGTGCCGCGCGTTGTTGCCGTCCACGACAAGGTGATCGCGCGGCCGCGCATCGAAGCTTATCTGAATTCCGATCGCCGGATCGCATTCAACGAGATGGGGATCTTCCGGCATTATCTGGAATTGGATAACTGAACCGCGAGCTCCAAAATCTGGTTCAGTGAGCTGCCGTCTGCTTTCAAGAATATGTGGCAGCCCCCGGCATGGGGCCGGGGACTGCTTTGTCAGACACGCCGAAGCGTATTTGCGTCAGTAGCCGATGACGGCGTTGCGATCGAACATCATCATCAGCTTGCCGTCGTGCATGAAGAATACCGTGCCACGCGGCACAGCCTTGGCTTTCGCCATCATGTGCTTGGTCATCTCCGGCAGGGCGACGATCATGGTGTGACCTTGCATATCGACGACATAGGCCTGATTACCATTGAGCACCCAAGGTTCGCCGGCGGCTTGGGCGGCGGTGCCGAGCGCCAATACGAGGCCGGCGGCGGCGATGGATTTAGTGAGCACGGACATTCTAGGTCTCCCTCTGTACGAAAAACCACCCGATATGTGGCGGCGGGAACCTAACAAACGCCGGGAATCTCCTTTGACACATCTCGATCACGCGCACGCAAGTCGCAGTGACGCGAGATGGCATCGTGCCCACTTTTCCGTGAGCGAAAATTGTACGGGCGAGTCCGCGTTGCGTTTCACCCTTGCGCGGGCAGCGTCTTGCCGCCGGCCGTCACCGATTTCGCCGAGACAAGCGTGAACGCAATCACGCAGGGCTCTTTGCCCTTGTTGACCCAATTATGGATGGTGCCGCGCTGCACCAGCACGTCGCCGGCTTTCAGGTGCACGCTGGCCCCGTCGAGCTCCATGTCGATCTCGCCGGAAATCACCACCGCGTAGTCGATCGAATCGGTGCGGTGGTTACGAGGGGAGACGCCGGGACCGAAACTGACCACGCGAAATACCGCGCCGTTGTCAATCGTTGTGCCGATCTTTTTTCCTGTGGGATCGTGATCGCCGTCATTGTTCGCCGGAAAATCTTCGTTCATCCAGATCACGCTGTAATGCGCGCCCGGCCGCTGCGAGAACACGTTCTTGACCTGCTCGTCGATCAAAACCTTGGCGCGGCCTTGGTCGTCGTGGCCGGTGACGACGCGGCGAATGTTCAGGCTCATCGATTATCCTCCCTTGAACTTGTTGCGGCGATGCTCGCTCAATCGGCCGGCGGCGGCTTTCGGCCGGTCTCGTGCCAGAGCAGGAACAGTCCCGAGCCGACCACCACCGCCGCGCCGGCCAGCAAGGCGAAGGTGGGCACCTCGGCCCAAAAGACAAAGCCGAGGCCCATCGCCCACACGATCGAGAAATAATAAAACGGCCCGACCGCCGAAGGCGGCGCAAGCGACAGCGCGCGCGTCCACCAATATTGACCCAGCGCATTGAACAGCCCGTTGACCAGCATGGCGGCCAGATCGAGGTTGCCCGGCCAGGTGAAGCCGAACACCGGCAATGCGCAGGTAAAGAACAAAGTGAGGAACACCATCTGGTATAAAGTGAGCGTCTCGGCCAACTCGGTCGTGGTCATGCCGCGCACTGCGGCGGTGACGCTGCCGAACAGCACGGCGTTGCCAAGCGCGTAAAGCGCGCCGATGCGGAAACTGTCGGCACCGGGCGCCGCCACCAGCAGCACGCCGAGGAAGCCGGCGATTAGCGCAAAACCGCGCGCCAGGCCGACTTTTTCCTTCAGCCACAAGGCGGCGAACAACGTGGCGAACAGCGGCGAGGCAAAGTTGATGGCGATGGCGCCGCCGAGCGGCATCAGCGAGAAGGCGATAACAATCAGGCTCTGCGCCACCGCCTGCGTGCCGCTGCGGCCGAAATGGTCGCGCAGGCGGTGGGTGCGGAACGCGATCAGGCCGGTGCGCGGCAGAATCAGGATCGAGCAGACGGCGAGCGAAACGATAGCGCGGAAGAACAGCACCTCGGCGAACGGGTAGCTGGCGATCTGCCATTTCGCCAAAGCGTTCGAGATCGCGAACAGCACGGTCGCGCCCATCATATAGAGAATGCCGCGCGGCACGCGGTCGGCGCGCGCGGCGGGCAGGCGCTGGTCGAGGGATGTCACCGGTGAATAAGCCCCAAGCGAAGACGCACCGCTTAGCATGGCCGCGCAGCGCCGGGCAGGGGCCAACCGGTATGGCCGCCTTGCCCATTTGCATCCGCTCTAACGTCTGTTTCGCCTTTTGCTCGCTCGCCGCGCGTTTCGCCGCTTCAGCCGCGCGCGGCGTTCGCGTGCTTTACGGGCGCGGCGCCGGCGGCAGCGGCCGCATTTGCAGTTCGATAGCCCGATGACGTTGCGGAGATAGTCGATGCCGTAATCGTAGGTGATTTCCTCGCCCGGCTTGATGGCGCGCAGCGTGCGGATGAACACCCGGTGCCCGACGTCGTAGATTTCGGCATTGGGATTACAGGAATGGTTGAAGTAGCGCGCGATATTGCTGCGCGGCGTGCCGTCGATGGTCCAGCGGCTGTTGATTTCGTAGAGGTAAAGATTGCCGCGCGCCTCGATTTTGTTGGCTTCCTTGGTGGCGAGCTTGCGCCCCTTGTACTCGGCGATCCGGAGACGTTTGCGGATCGCTCGGGTGGCGAAGATGCCGAGGCCGGTGAAAGAACGGCCGACGCGGAACGGTCTTTGGGGCATTGCGGGCTTTGCATTGCAACGAACGGGCGTTGCGGATGCCAGAAGACGATGCGTCCGTCAACGTCTTAAAAAACTTTGGCCCGGACAGGCCGGGCCAAAGCCGCATCGTTTCATTCCGCGCTACGCCTTCCGTCTGCCTACGTGCACTTGCCGTCGTGCGACTTGGACACCCGGGCCGCCTGACGCTCGCAGTCATTGCCGTAGGTCTTGCCGTCGCAGCCACAGACCGGGCGGAAGATCTTGTTGCAGAAACGCGGCACCTTGGTGCAGGTGCCGGCGAAGTCGAAGAAGAAGCAATGCCCGGCCGTCTTCTGGCAGAACAGCCCCTTGTCGCATTGGGTGCCGATGAAGCCGTCGCACTGCTTGCCGACGCCTGCGGCAGAGGCGCCGGACGGTGCCAGCAGCAGGACGAGCGCGCAGACGAGCGCCGCCGCGAGAAGATGAACGCGGTGAAGGATCATGGTCGCCTCCCGATGGTTGATGCAACCATAGGTTACCGCAATCCCGGGGGCGGCGGAATAGCCGGATTCGCCCGGATGACGGATCATTGCCGCGGCGCGCCGGCCGCTTCATGATGACGCCATGAGCAATGAGCGCTGGCCCGAACTGCCTTACGCGGCATGGAAAGACACCGCCGCGACGCTGCAATTGTGGACGCAGGTCGTCGGCAAAGTACGGCTGGCCCTGACGCCCTGGCTCAATCATTCCTGGCATGTCGCGCTTTATGTGACCGCGCGCGGCCTGACCACCGGGTCGATGCCGGCGGACGGCCGCGCGCTGCAGATCGACTTCGATTTCATCGACCACATCATGTGGCTGCGCACCAGCGACGGCCATTTCCGCCAGCTGATGCTCAAGCCGATGAGCGTGGCGGAATTCTACGCCGACGTCATGATCGCGCTCAAAGAGCTCGGCGTCGCCGTCACGATTACGACCATGCCCTGCGAGATCGCCGACTGCGTCCCGTTCGACAAGGACACCGTGCACGCCGCCTACGACGCGCCATACGCCAGCCGCTTCTGGCGCGTGCTGTTGTCGGCGCAGGAGGTGATGGCGCATTTCCGCACCGGCTTTCTCGGCAAATCGAGCTCGGTGCATTTTTTCTGGGGCTCGTTCGATCTGGCGGTGACGCGCTTTTCCGGGCGCGCGGCGCCGCGCCATCCGGGCGGCGTGCCGCATCTGCCCGACAGCGTCGCGCAAGAGGCCTACTCGCACGAGGTGTCGAGCGCCGGCTTCTGGCCGGGCGGCGGGCTCGCGCCGATCGACTACGCGGCGTTTTATTCCTACGCCTATCCGGCGCCGCCGGGTTACGGCGCGGCGGCGGTGTCGCCGGGCACGGCGTTTTTCAACAAGGACCTCGGCGAATTCCTGCTGCCCTACAACGCCATGCGGATCGCGCGCGACCCCGACGCCGCGCTGATGGATTTCCTGCAAAGCACCTACGTGGCGGCGGCCGATCTGGGCAAATGGGACCGCAAGGCGCTGGAGTGCGCCTTGGGAGAAAAAGGCAAAGTCAGGGCAATCCAGGGTGGCGGTGCATGATCCCGCCAAAATCTCATGGAACGGAATCGGCGGGGGCGGATTGGATGGACACATGCCGACACCCGCGACGACGTTATCGAGGCCGCGACCCGAGAGCCTGAATTTCCGCGCCCGCGCGCTGGAATGCCGCGCCATCGCGACGCGGCTTCGCGTCGATTTCGCCCGCAACCAGATGCTCAAGACGGCCGACGATTTCGAGCGCATCGCCTACGACGAGCGCGAGCGCGAGATCGTGCACGGCATGGCGCAACTCGGCGCGCTGGTGCGCAAGGTGCACGAGGCGGGGTAGGGGCGAATTTGCCGTTTAGCGTGGTTGCTTTTCGGGTGTCATTGCCGGGCTTGACCCGGCAATCCATGATGACGTTCGGAAGCGGCGGTCTTACGTAAGATTTTCTCTTGCTGCGGCCCGTCATGGATGCCCGGGTCAAGCCCGGGCATGACAGAAGGAAATGCTGATGCGCAACCGCGCCGGCAATTTCTCGGTCGGGTGCCTAAATATTCGATGCGCGCCTGTTAACTCCTCACGCCCACGAGCCTTTGCATCAGGGCCGACGAGTTGATGTGAAATCCTTCGATCATCCAGGCATCGCCCTGTTTGACCAGGACGATCTAGAGCTGGGCATCGCCCTTTTGAAAGTGTCCGCCGGCGAGATATTTCGCCGACACCGTGGTTTGCGCATTCATCACGGATATCAAAGCCTCGCCTTTGCTGCCGCGATAGTCGGGCAGCGGCCCGAGCGCGCCCTTGGCGGCATCGAATAGTCCACGCAGGTCGGCTTGCCTCATCATCGTCCGCAAATGCGGGCTGGCGCGCTTCCAGAGCTCATCCGCGTCCCAATTGGCGGCTATGGCGACGACGGAATCCTCAACATAGACCTTGCTCGCCGTGTCGAGCGCGGCGCCGTCGCGGGCCAGGATGAAAAAGCCTACGCCGCCGGCCACGATGGCAACGGCCGTCAGTATGCCGAGGCCGTAAAAGAACTTGCGCATGGTGGCTTTCCCCCGGAGGCGAGTATATTGGCTGTCTAAACCTATAGCTGCGCCCTGCTAATTCAGTGCAAACGCGAAGACTAAAATTGTCGAGGATTTTTTAAGCGCCGCTGTCAGTAGTGATAGCGGCACTGAATGATTTCCACTTGCCGGTCTTTGCCCTTGCCGCTGACGCGATAAACCAGCCGGTCGTCGCGCGTGATGCGCCGGGACCAGAATCCTTGCAGGGCATATTTAAGGGGCTCCGGTTTCCCGAGCCCCTTGAACGGGTCGCGTTGGATGTCTTCGATCAGGCCGTTGATGGCGGCCAATATCTTCTGATCGGTTTTGCTCCAATGCAGATAATCTTCCTTGGCCTTCGGCGTCCAAAGGATCTTCATGCTTTGGAAGCGGACGTCTTCGGCTTGATCAATTCGAGCTCGGTCAGCCGGCCGCTGTTGGCTTCCGCAATCGATTCAAGCAACCGCCTGGTATTGGCCGGATTGCGCAGCAGGTGAACCGTTTCCATGAGGCCTTCGTATTCGTCCTCGGAAACCATGACCACGCTGCGCGCGTTCTGCCGTGTGACGAGCAGCGGCGCGCGGCTGTCGCACACCTCGTCCATCAGGTCCGACAGGTTGTTGCGCAGTTCGGTATATGAGACGTGGGTCATGGGCGGCTTCCTCGATTAGATGTACAGTATATTGTACATGTACAGATTAATGTCAAGGTGGTGTTAAATTACTGATCCTATTGAGTTTCAGGCGGGCCTTCTGTCACGCCCGCGCCGGACGCGGGCCTCGCGCTTGTCGGGCCGAACGCCTAAGTGTATCGTCCGCTGTTCTCTATTAAAACGTGTATCGCTTGATGGAGGGGTGCCATGTTGCAAATGCGTTATTTGGTCGTTCTTCTGCCCACGCTTCTTGTTGCACCGTCTATCGCCGCGGCTCAGTGCCGATCGGCCGCAGACGGGCGTTGCGATTCCCAGCCGCAGAATGTCCGTGATGGCGGCGTGTTCATCCAGGCGGAATACATCACGCGCGAGGAGCAACGGCAACGGGCGCAAGAGAGTTTGGAACGGCATAGGCAAGAGCGGAACAACAATTATTCGGTCGACCATTCGACCAGAACTGAAACGCCGAGCGACTATGGCCGGGTGTATCAGGAACAACAGCTTCAAGGCGACAAGCCGCGGGTCGTCCGCCCCTGGTGAGGCAGCGTCGTAGCTTGGCAATCGTGAGTATCGTCCCCGCGAAGGCGGGGACGCATACGCCGTTTCATGTCCGAATCGTGGGCGCGGTGGTTATGGATCCCGCCTTCGCGGGAATGACAGAGAAAATTGGCGCTGATGCGCAACCGCGCCGGCAATTCTTAAGTCGGGCGGCTGATGGAATTCCTGATCGCGCTCGGGCAGGACGTGCGGGTTACGGTGAAGCCGACGCGGAAGCAGCAGGGGGAGATGGAAGTGGTGGTGGTGGGGTGAACACCATTTGCCATGGCCGAGCCTGTAGCGGCCATATTGGTTAGCTCTTTTGTGGACTCACTACGCACGCATCGCGTGTGTTATCATTAGAAAATGAGTGGCTCCGACGACGAGCGGTACACTAGGGCGAGCGCAGAGCGGCGCGCTAAAGTTGACGCGGTGCTGCAATCTAAATCTAAAAAGAAAATTGTTGTTGCCGGCCCCGGCACGGGGAAGACATTTTTGTTTAAGGAGATTCTCCAGGGCAAGAAAAATGCAATGACGCTTACGTTCGTAAATTCGCTTGTTGAAGATCTCTCCCTTGATCTATGTGGGCTTTCGGAGGTTAAAACGCTGCACAGTTTTGCTCCCGGTATAATGTCAGCAGCCACCAGCAGCGTTAAAGTGTTTCCGAAACTGTCAAAGGTAATCAGCGAAGACCTGGAAATTCTTAAAGGTCAGAAAATCTATTTCGATTCCTTATTCCACAACAGGTAAGATCAAAATGAGCACATCCCCTTCTACAAGAGGCGAAGAGTATTCTACGAACACTATGGATTTGCCGATATTATCTACGCCGCTGCCTTATACCTTGAGTTGAAGGCGGAAAAAATTCCGACATACGATCAGGTTCTAGTTGACGAATTTCAAGATTTTAATCAGTTGGAGGTGTCGCTTATTGATCTTCTTGCCTCAAAGAGCCCGATTTTGATTGCGGGTGACGATGATCAATCGCTCTATCATTTCAAGGATGCCAGCCCAGATCACATACGACAGCGTTATAGCGACGAAAACAAAGATTATGCCTCGTTCAGCGCCAAAAGAACCAAAGTTCTTGACTTGGATTACGAAAGAAAGGATCGAGAAGATCACGCTTTAAGCTGCTAATTTGAAGCTAGGACACCCCATGAACGCTCCGGTCATCCCGCCCCCCGCCATCCCGCCCTATCACCACACGCCGCTGTTTCCGCTCGGCCCCGACAAGACGCCCTATCGCAAGCTCGATGTCGGCGGCGTCACGGTCGAGAAGGTGATGGGCAAGGACGTGCTGGTGGTCGCGCAGGAGACGCTGCGCGCGCTGGCCGAGGCCGCGTTCACCGACATCAATCATCTTTTGCGCCCGGCGCACTTAAAGCAGCTGCGCAAGATTCTCGACGACCCGGAAGCCTCGGCCAACGACAAGTTCGTCGCCTATGATTTCTTGAAAAACGCCAACATCGCGGCCGGCGGCGTGCTGCCGATGTGCCAGGACACCGGCACCGCCATCATCATGGGCAAGAAGGGCCGCCTGGTTTTCACCGACGGCTCCGACGAGGGCGCGCTGTCCGAGGGCGCGCGCGACGCCTACCTCAAGCGCAATCTGCGCTATTCGCAGCTGGCGCCGATCACCATGTTCGAGGAGAAGAACACCAAGTCGAACATGCCGGCGCAGGTCGAGATCTATGCCGAGGGCCAAGAAGGTTCAGAGGACGCCTACAAATTGCTGTTCATCGCCAAAGGCGGCGGCTCGGCCAACAAGGCGTTTCTGTTCCAGGCGACGCCGTCGATTTTGACGCATGACCGCATGCTGGCGTTTCTGAAAGAGAAAGTGCTCACGCTCGGCACCGCGGCCTGCCCGCCTTATCATCTGGCGATCGTGATCGGCGGAACATCCGCCGAACTGACCATGAAGACGGTCAAGCTCGCCTCGACGCATTATTACGACGAGCTGCCGACCAAGGGCTCGGAGGACGGCCATGCCTTCCGCGATCTCGACATGGAAAAGGAAGTGCTGGCGATGACGCAGTCGACCGGCGTCGGCGCGCAGTTCGGCGGCAAATATTTCTGCCACGACGTGCGCGTCATACGGCTGCCGCGGCATGGCGCGTCGCTGCCGATCGGCCTGGGCGTGTCCTGCGCGGCCGACCGGCAGGCGCTTGGTAAGATCACCCGCGACGGCGTCTATCTGGAAGAACTCGAGCATCATCCGGCGCAGTATTTGCCGGACGCCGATCAGGAGAAGCTCGGCGGCGCGGTGGTCAAGGTTGATCTCAACCGGCCGATGAAGGATGTGCTGGCGCAGCTGTCGCAATATCCGGTCAAGACGCGGCTGTCGCTGACCGGCACCATGATCGTCGCGCGCGATCTCGCGCACGCCAAATTGCGCGAGCGGCTCGAAGCGGGGAAGGGGCTGCCCGACTACTTCAAGAACCACCCGATTTATTACGCGGGACCGGCGAAGACGCCGGCTGGTTATGCTTCTGGCTCGTTCGGTCCGACCACCGCGGGGCGGATGGATTCGTTCATCGACACGTTCCAGGCCGCCGGCGGCTCGATGATTTCGCTCGCCAAGGGCAACCGTTCGGCGCAGGTGCGCGACGCCTGCAAGAAGCACGGCGGCTTTTATCTGGCCTCGATCGGCGGCTCGGCCGCCAATCTCGCGGAAAACTGTATCAAGAAAGTCGAGGTGCAGGAATATCCCGAGCTCGGCATGGAGGCGATCTGGAAGATCGAGGTCGAGAACTTCCCGGCCTTCATCGTCATCGATGACAAGGGCAATGATTTCTTCAAGGAATTGAATTTGGGCTGAGGCGCGACGGCAACGTCTAATCCGTCATTGCCGGGCTTGGCCCGGCAATCCATGAGCGCGCTCAGCAGCGGAATACTTTCAGTAAGGCTTGAAAAATCGGGCGAGTCATCGTGGATGCGCGGGTCAAGCCCGCGCATGACAGCCGAGAGGCGTCCGCTCGCGCCTCAAATCACCGCGACCGCGACCATCAGCAGCGAGATGGCGACATATTTCGCGATCTGCAGCGGATCGGAAATCTGATCGGCCAGGCCGAGCAGCCACAGCACGCTCACGCAGACGATCAGGGCGAAACGAACGACCGGGATCGCGCTCCACTTCTTCAAAACGGCCAATGACTTTCGCATAACGCTCCATTTCGCCGCGCCCGGCCCCCGCGGCTTGTTACGATGTTGCACCGCAATAATAGTCTATTGCGCTGCAAAAATGCAAATCGGCGCCCCGGCGGCCCAGCCGGGCCTTGCCGGGGACATCGGAGTACCCGGGTTAAACCCCGCCAAGCGCCGTTGGTTCAGGGCACCGGCCGTTTAGGCATGTTTTTGGCGAAGACGCCGAGCGTGATGGCGCGCGCCACGTATTGCGCCAGGCAGTTGTAACCGGCCTCGTCGCGCGCGAATTCCTCGGCCACCGGCTCGGGCCCGCGGGATTGCGCCTGGCCGATGATCTGCATCGCTTCGTAAAAGCGCACCACGATGACGTTTTCCTTGGCGGCAAGACTGCGCAAGGTCTCGCGGATCTCGACGTAATGCGCGTCGCGCAGCATCTCCTTGGCGAATTGCAGGCCGACCAGCACGACGTCGACCTTGTGGCGCTTGAGCCAATCGATCTGGTCCTGCACCGTGGTCGCGAATTCCGGCGCCGACACGTAGGCGAGCGCGTCATTGGTGCCGACCTGCCAGAGCACCAGATCGGGCTCCTGCAGCGCGACCTCGTTGCGCATGCGGGTCGCGGCATTGGCGGCGAGTTCGCCGGAGACGCCGCGGTTGACCATGACGACGTCGATGCCCTTGAGCGCGCGCGCCAGCATGGCCTCGATCAGCGCGGTGTAGCCGCCGCGCGCGCTGACGCGGCCGGGCGCCGCGCCCATGGCGAGAATGCGCAAGGTTTTGCGCTGCGCCAGCGCCGCCGCCACGTTGGGCAACGGCGATTCATCGGCCGTGGCGCTGGCGCCCGGCTGGCAGGCTTTCGACAACGGCGCGAGCGGCGCCGCGTTTTGCGCCTGCGCCGGCGCCGCCGCGCTCAGCGCTAGGCCGAGACAGCAGGCGAGGCGGGTCGTGCGCGTTGTCGCGATTCGGCTAGCCATGCGGTGAATGCCATGATGATGATGCCGGAAATTACCACGGCCGTGTCGACGCCGACAGTGCCGCGGTAGATGAAACGCAAGAATTGAGCGGTCAGGCTGAGCAGCGAGCCGACGCAAAACACATAGAGCGAGTTGCGCCCGAGCATCGCGAACATGCGGATTAGAGCGTCCATCGGATAGTGCACGTAAGGCAGCGCCGCGAACCGGCGGAGGTAGCGAAAGGCCGCGGAGAACACCGCGACCAGCGACAGGAACTGAATGAGCCGTGGCGGCGTCGCCCAGGTCTTGTCGAGGATGAAGAATAGCTTGGGCTCCGGCGCATGGGTCGGATCCCACAGCGCGTCGAATAAAATCCCGTAGGTGAAATAGATCAAAAGCAGCAAGGCGACGATGCGCACCCAGCGAATATGCCGCCGCGCCAGGGCGCCAAGGCCGGCGTCGGCGCGCGCGATCGAGAAACCGAGCACGAAGACGAATTGCCAGGCCAGCGGGTTGAAGAACCAGGTGCCTGACACTGGCCAGGTCGGCAGCGTCAGCCGGAACGCCAGCGCCGCCACGTAGAGCGTAGCCGACGCCGGCAGCAGCAGCTGCGGCGCCAGCCGGTCGATCAGCGCGAAGAACGGCGCCATCAGCATCAGCACGACGTAAAGCGGCAGGATGTCGAAATAGCCTAATTGGTGCGAGAGCAAGGCCAGCCCGATATGCGTCGGCACCGGATCGTTGAACACGGCGGCGGCATTGTGCCATTCGAGCAGCAGCGGATTGTCGAATTCGATCGAGGTCAGCGCCAGCATGGCGATCGCCAGCATGCCTCAACGATTTCCGGCGCAGTAGCCGAAACGAACATTTTCCGGCATCACTTCTAGTTCCTGCATGATCAGTAAATCCCTTATTCCTCAGGAACTTGACGGTTTCTTCCACCAGGATTCCGGTGCCGACGCGCCGCCGTCAGCCCAACGGTCTTCACGTCCTTCAACCATCCCGCCGGAATGTCGATCAGCTCTCGATCAGGTGTGAGTTCGTGCCGAGATTCCGCGCAACTTCAACCAACCGATTCGAATTCGAACTATTTTCCGAGCCCACGACCAGCAGCAGATCGCACTTCCGCCGCCACGTCCTTCACCGCGATCTGCCGATTCTCCCGTCGCATAGCAGATGTCCTGCGCCTCCGGCCCCTTGATGTTGGGAAATTGCTTGCTTCAGCGCTTCGATCACGTCCGTCGTCTCATCCAGGCTCAACGTGGTCTGGGTGAGATACGCCACGCGATCCGGATCGGACACGTCAGCGACTTCACCTCCTCCGGCGATCCGACCACCTGGGTCACCAGCGGCGCCTCGCCCAGCGTTCCCACCACTTCGTCGTGATCCCTATGTCCGATCAAGATCAGCGAATAACCTTCCCTGGCGAACTTCACCGCTTCCACGTGAACCTTGGTGACCAGCGGGCAGGTCGCATCGATGACGCGCAGCCCCGCAGCTTCGCTATGCTCGCGAACTTCGGAGCAACACCGTGCGCGCTGTAAATGATGCGCTCGCCGTCCGGAACTTCGTCCTCGCTGTCGACAAAAATTGCGCCCTTGGAGCGGAACTCTTCCACCACGTAGCGGTTGTGGACGATCTCTTTGCGCACGTAAATCGGCGGCCGAAAGCCTCCAACGCGATGCGGACCATGTCGATGGCCCGCACCACACCGGCGCAAAAGCCCCGGGCTTCAGCAACAGCAACGTCTTGGTTTCAGATGTTCCCAGAATTCCAGCCACAGTTATGTGCCCACCCTTCAAATTCGCGTCTCAGCCATCAATGCGGCCAAAGAGGAAGTCCTGTTCCCCGTTAATATTGAAAGAATCGCCCCACAATTTCGTACCTTTAGGGTACACGATTCCCATTGTGACGATACTAATAAACTAAAGGAAAGTACCCCATCGGTCAAT
>CAVPFZ010000029.1:0-99821 GCA_963703875.1 uncultured Alphaproteobacteria bacterium | reverse complement strand
TTATCGGCATCGCTTCCAGGCTGGAAATAAACCTTGATGACGCTGACCCCGCTCAGCGACCTGGATTCGATGTGCTCCACGCCGCTCGCCAGAGTAAAGAAACGCTCCAGGTGATAAGTGATGTTCCCTTCAATTTGTTCCGGTGGCATGCCGTTATAAAAGGTGGCAACCACCACCACCGGAATGTTCATGGTGGGGAACATGTCCACCGGCATGCGCGCAATACCCACGCCTCCTACCAGGGAAATGATTAGGCAAATGACAACAATTAAATAAGGCGTTTTAATAGCAAATCTAGACATAACGGACCGTTCAGTTCCCCTGGCCGGGGCCCGCTACGTCGTCAAAATGAACCCAGCTTCGGTTGCACCTTCTGGCCGTTTTCAAGACCGGCATGCCGGCCAACGATGACCAGGTCGCCTTCTTGCAAGCCCGTGCGAATTTCCTGCTGCTGTGCTGTTTTAATGCCTACGGGAACCGGCAGATGCGTACGGTTTCATCTCGCACCGCATATACTTCAGCTCCGCCGCCCGCTTCTTCCACGGCGTCCAACGGCACAGCCAGCGCTGCTTTACTTTGCCGCATATGCAGGTTAACCTGCGCATACATTCCGGGTATCAACACGTAATCGTGATTGGGAACATCTACTTCCGTGTTCATGGTCCGCGTGGCCATGTCTACCTTGTCTTCGAAACGCGTCACGCGGCCCGGAAATGTTTTCTCCAAAGCGTTCACGGTCACATCCACGGTTTCACCCACGCGAATGCTGGGCACGGCCGATTCGGGAACCGGCAGCAGCAAGCGCAAGGGATTGTTCTGCGACAACCGAATCACCGGCATCGCTTGGCTGGAGGAAGCCGTTCCCTGCTGAATCATCGCGCCGGTGTTTGCATAACGCTTGGTCACCACGCCGTCAAACGGGGCGGAAATAATCGTGTACTTCTTCAGCGTGGCCCAACGCGCCTGGCCAGCCTTAGCCATGGCCAACTTCTGCTGCGCGGTGTTCAGGTTCGCTTGCGCGGAGGCGACTTGCGCCAAGCAGCTTCCAGTTGCCGGGCATGCGCCACATCCACTTCCTGTCGCTTGTGAACTCAAACCAGGCTCTTTAGGAGAGACATCCAGAATGCGTTTATACGAAAGCTCGGCGATATCGCTGGCCGATTGTGCTCGCGTCAAGTTGCCGCAGCGCAGTGGCGATGTCGGCCTCGGATGCCTGTGATTCGGCTTCGGCGCGAACGATGTCATCCTGCATCTCCGGAATGTCCAGCTCCGCCAACCGCTGGCCGGTTCGTACCCGGTCGCCGATATCCACGTGGATCGCCTTAATGTAGCCAGCTTCCTTCGCCATCACATCAATTTCCTGATAGGGAATAAACTCGCCCGTCAGCACCAGGTCGCTCGCTAAGGCGCTCCGCGTTACTTTAACCACCGGCACAATCACCACTTCCGGTTTATCCGTATCGGCGTGCGGCGCTTTTGCTTCTGTTTTACTGGCGCAGGAGGTAGCCATCAGACCCAGGCCTGAAGCTGTCAAGGCAATTGCAATGCGCGTCTTTCGATTCTTCTGCATCCTGTTTTAGCGGAGCGCTCCAATCGTGAAATCGAGTTCGGTACTGCGGCTCAGATAGTCGCATTTCGCTCCGGCCGCATCAATCTCCGCCGAAATTTCGCTGGTTTGTGCCTGGTTGAGCTCGACAATGCTTCCCAGACCCGCGTCGTACCGCGCTTGGGCCAAATGCACGGCTCTTCTGGATTGCTCCACTAGCTGGCTCGTTACACTCAACCGGCGATAGGCGTTATCCGCCCTGAACCAAGCCGTTCGCACCTCTCGGACAATCTGAATGGAGAGATCCTGCACATCTTTATCCGCCGCTTGCGCGTTACGCAGAGCCTCCGCGCGCCGGGCGGCAAACAGTCCGCCATTAAATACCGGGATATTGATATTGATCCCAGCCGCTTCGTAGTTATCGTGCGGGATGGTGTGATCGTGTTCCGGAACCACACCGCCCGCGGCAAGCAGGCTGACGGTCGGATAGTTCAACTTTTTTTCGGCCCGCTCAATCTGATAATCGGCATCGCGGCTATGTTCAAGCACGCTGAGATCCGGACGCGCATTCAACGCCGCCGTCACCAGCGACTGCACATCCGGGTTAGGAGCCGCCAGCGCGGCTTGATCTTCCAAGGTGAAGTTCTGCACGGACTCAGATCCCATTGCCGCGGCTAAGTTTGCCCGGGCGGATTGAGCGTCCGTATCCGCCTGGTCGCGCGCGAGCTGTGCTTCGGAAACCAAAACCTGCGTAAACGTAACATCCAAGCTGGAGCGTAAGTCGCTCTGTGCAAGGGCGCTGATTTGGCGCAGTGTTAACTGCCTGTTTTGCAGCGTGGCCTGAGCCGCGCGCAATACGGAATCCGAGCCCAACACTTCGAAATAGGCATTTCTAACGGCCAGCAATATTTGCGCCCGGGTATTCAGCACGCTGTCATTCGCCGCCTGATAGCGAAACTTGGCGGCGTTCACCAGGCTTGCGGTGCGATTGAAATCGGTCACCAATTGAACCAGCCCCACGCCCGTGGCGAACCGGCTATTCAAGCTGGAGGTTTGCAGCGCGCCCGCGGAAAGAGTTGTGACATCGTTTGCAACCGCCGCGGTAATGTTGGCGGCCGCTTGCGGATAATAAACAGACTTGGCCGCTGAAACAGCACTGCCGGCTCTTGCGCCAACAACGCGGCGGCGCCGATGCGCGGGTGATTCTTAAGCGCAATCTGTTGGGCTTGTTCCAGCGTCAGTGGAGTCTGACAAAAGAGCGGGAAGGGAAGCAGCCCCATACCCAAAATCAACAAAGCTCGCGGGACTCGTGGGCTCAAGTTAAAAGTTCAGCTCCTGTTTGGCTGCTTTCACAATCGTGGTTTCGTGCATTTCAATCAATCCGTCGGGAACCAGCTCCAGCAGCGCGGGCAGCAGCGCCTCCACCACTTCCGGAGAGTCGATAAACTCGATCTTCACCGGCAGGTGCCGGCGCGTCACGCTGTGCAGTTGATGGTGGTTTCCAAACCCTTCCTCCAGTCGTATCAACGTGGCGCCGGCAACCTCTTGTTCCTGGAGCAGCCGCAATACCTGTTCATAGCTAAAGCCTTCCTTCGAAGACGTATCCTGATTCAGGTACACAGTCACTTTTTGAGCCTTCCCGCGTGTCAGCATTCCGGTCCGGGATACTTTAGGGGCGTCGAGCATCATGTGCTCCCACTCTTTTTCGTAAGCGGGATCCATGGCGTACTTCTCTTGCAGAATCCAAACACCGTCCGCATTCGCCAGGAAAATCAGCCCGCGCTTGTCGTCTCGCGCCATGGCCGTGACACCGCTAAATTCCTGCTTAACGGCGGGATGCAGCGGATCGGTGAAGCTCATAATGCGAAAGGTTTGTGGCGTGCCAGCCGTAGCATTATTCGTGGTGGCAGCCACCAACGCGGCGTTACCGGTAACCGCGACAAGGTTGTCGCTTCCACCTGTGGGATAAGTCATGTCCGCCAGCACCGCCGGACTGTTCAGCTTTGTAACATTGATAAGCGTGAGCGCCTTACCCGATTCATGCTCGGCATAAAGATAGTCGCGGCGGTAGTGTTCCGTCGTGAGAAAACGAGTCACCGCGCCGCCCGTTAATGGAAGGTGGGCGACGACAGCAATCTGATCTTGCGGCGCATCCGGCTGCGCTTTCGAATGTTTGTCTTTGGCGTTCAGGCCGGCTACTGAAATGAGCAGCGATAAAGAGAGAATAGAGAAGTGGCGAAAGTTCAGAATCATTAATGCCTGTCCTTGCTCTTATGCTCATGCCGAACGGCGCCATCATCAACTTAAGTTTTCCTTAAGAGTTTCTGAACGAAGGCTTAACGAATTATTAAGTTGCCCGTGTCTATCCATCCCCTATAAATTGATGACAGCGTGCGTATTTTAGTGATCGAGGACGAGCGTAAGCTCGCGAGTGCGGTTAAACAAGGTTTGGAAGCCGACGGCTATACGGTGGCCCTCGCGCACACCGGCGAAGAAGGCTTCTATCTCATCTGCAAGCAGGCCTTTGATCTGGCAATTCTCGATGTCATGCTGCCGGGCCGTGACGGATTTGAGATTTTGGGAAGCCTGCGCGAACAAGGCTTCCGCATTCCCATTCTGCTTTTGACCGCGCGCGACACATTGGAAGACCGCGTACTTGGACTCGATACGGGAGCGGATGATTATCTGGTAAAGCCGTTTGCCTTCCCGGAATTGCTGGCGCGCGTTCGCGCTTTGCTGCGCCGTGGAGCCGCGGCCGAAACCAGTTCCTTCTCAAAAGTAGGCGACCTTGAAATCAATTTGACCAGCCGGCAAGTCAGCCGCGATGGGCAAGCCATTGAGCTCACCAGCAAGGAATACGAGATCCTCGAATATCTGTTTATCAATAAGGGACGGGTGGTTTCGCGGGAGATGTTGGCCCGTGATCTCTGGAAAGATATCGCCCGTCAAACCCCGCTCGATAACGTGATCGATGTGCATGTGACGCATCTCCGGCGCAAGATAGACGACCGGTTTAATCAAAAACTTCTGCACACCGTGCGCGGGCTTGGCTTCGTTT
Source organism: uncultured Alphaproteobacteria bacterium (assembly GCA_963703875.1). Taxonomy (GTDB): domain Bacteria; phylum Pseudomonadota; class Alphaproteobacteria; order Rhizobiales; family Xanthobacteraceae; genus Pseudolabrys. The sequence goes on along the minus strand of CAVPFZ010000029.1, from coordinate 95,217 downwards.
TGCGCGAAGAGAGCGCCTGAGTGCTGCAATTCCGGCGTCTCCCGTTTCGCGCCCGCCTCACCACCTGGTATGCGTTGGTGTTGGCGGCAGTCTTATTGTTTTTTGCCGCCGGCTCCGCTTGTGTTCTCTATTTGCAACTGCTCAATCAGATGAGCCACTTCGCCATTCAGGATATAGAGACCATCGAAGGGCTGCTTTTCATCGCCCCGGACGGCCGCCTCTCCTTGCATGAGGATTATCATAACCACCCGCAATCCCGCCTGTTGCTCGAAAGGCTGCTGGAAATTCGCTCCCCTGACGGCGCGCTGCTGTATCGAAATGACCGGTTGGGAAACGATGAGCTGGGGGGAAAACCGTTTGCGGGGGAAGGCGTGGAGGGATTTTCTGAACGGTCTGGCCGGTTGAAGGACGGCAGCCGGATATTGCTCGTCAGCCGCTATTACCGGATGCATGGCGGCCCGGTGATGGTCATACGGCTCGGGTATCGCGAAGATGCAATCTGGTCCCGGATGAAAGAATTTCTGGCCGCCTCCCTGGTTGCGCTTCCTTTCTTTCTGGCAATTGCGGCTGTCTTCGGCTACCAACTGGCGCAGCGGGCTCTGTATCCGCTAGGGCAAATGGCCCAACGCGCCGAACAGATCACAGCGGAACGCTTAAATCAACGGCTGCCGGTGGAGCATCCCGGTGACGAGCTCGGCCAACTGGCACGAGTCTTTAATAATGTACTGGACCGGCTGGAACTCTCCTTTGAGCAACTGCGCCGCTTCACCTCCGATGCTTCGCATGAATTGAGAACACCCTTGGCTGCTATTCGCAGCGTCGGCGAAGTCGGGCTGCAAAATAACCAGACCGACGCCGGCTACAAAGACACTATCGGCAGCATGCTGGAAGAGGTCGGCCGCCTCACTAAATTAGTGGAAAGCCTGCTTGCGATTTCCCGGTCCGACGCCGGCCAAGTCCAACTCAATCTTACTGTCTTTTCGCCTTTGGATCTGGTTCAGGAAGTGGCGGCGTTCTTCGAAGTGCTCACGGAAGAGCGTGAACAGAAGCTGCTGATTTCTGGCGACGCGAATCTCCATGTGAAAGGAGACCGGCTATTGCTCCGGCAAGCCGTGATTAATGTTCTTCACAATGCTGTCAAATATTCCCCGGTTGGTGGCGCTATTTCGGTGTCTGTAACTTCGCTTACTTCTAGCAGCGTCATCTTAAAAATCGCTGACAGCGGCCCCGGCATCTCCGCCGAGCATCAAGCTAAAATTTTGAGCGTTTTTATAGAATAGATGCTGGCCGCACCAGAGACACGGGCGGCACAGGCCTTGGCTTATCTATCGCTCAATGGGCTGTTCATGCGCAAGGAGGAGAGATTCGGGTGGAAAGCAGCGATGAAGGGGCCGCTTTTGTTATGGAGTTGCCTGCGTTTCTCAAATCTTCGTAAAACCTTGGGAACATTCTAGGCGCTATTTCCGTCTGCATCATTCAGCCGGGGAGATCAAACTTACTTGAAGAAAAAGTGGAAATTCATCATCTTATTGGGCCTGGTGTTCTTAATCAGCGTCTCAGTATTCGCGAGTATCAAGATTAGCCAGCGCGGAGTCGTGACCGTCCAGACTGGAAATGTATCGCACTCCGATCTCACGGCGATTGTGACTGCATCGGGAGAAGTTAAACCTAGGAATTACATCAACATAGGCGCCAACACGCAGGGCGCGGTACCCATTGTAGCTATCTACGTAAAGGAAGGCGACCACGTCAAGAAGGGACAAGTGCTGGCCCGGTTGGCCGATGTGCAGCCGCAAGCCGATTACAACGCGCAGCAAGCGACCCTGAATTCCGCTTTGGCGGATTCGGCGGCGAGCGAAGCCAACGATAAATTGATGGAGACCAGCATTGCGGTCGCGCAGGCCCAGGTGGATCATGACCGCGCGGACCTGGAGCAGAAGAAGGGCGACCTGAAGCGCAGCCCAGGATCTGTTTAATGACAAGCTGATCGCCGCGCAAGACTTCGAGGCCAAGAAGGTGACATACGATCTGGCGGTGGCCACTTTGCAGTCCTCTATTACAAAGGTGGACCAAGCCAAGGCCGCGCGCGCGCAAGCCGCCGCGCAAGCCACGTCATCCCAGCGGAAAATAACCCAAAATCAGGCTGTTTTGGCGCGCCAACGCGATGTTCTCAGCCGCTACAACGCCGTCGCGCCCTTAGACGGCGTAGTAACAGACCTGCCGATGCGCGTGGGCGAAACCGTGGTCCCCGGCATTCAGAGTTTGGTCGGCTCCACCATTATGACTATCGCCGACATGTCTATCATCACGGCGGAAGTGCATGTGGATGAGACGGACATCGTCAGCGTCAAGATCGGTCAAACGGCCGATGTCACCATTGACGCTATCCCCAACCGAACGTTTAAAGGCAAAATAATCGAGATCGGCGACACGGCCATCGTCCGCTCAACCGGTGTCGCGGCTTCGCAAAGCACCACGTCCAGCCAGGAAGCAAAAGATTTCAAGGTGGTCATCGCACTCGATATACCGGAAGACCTAGTGCGGCCAGGTCTCTCCTGCACGGCTAAAATCACAACCGACTCGCGTCCCCATGCCCTGGCGATTCCGATTCAAGCATTGACCATCCGGCAGAAGGGCCAGTTAACGCAGCCGAAACCCGGCCAGAAATTGCCCACTGATCCGGCATCGTTGAAAGCCGCGAAGGAAGAATTGCAAGGCGTGTTCGTGGTGAATGCCGGCAAGGCCCAATTCCGGGAAGTGAAGACCGGAATCAGCGGGGCCACCGATATTGAAGTTCTGAGCGGCTTGAAAGAAGGCGATCAAATCGTAACCGGCAGCTATCAGGTCATCCGCACGATCCGCAATGACGCTAAAGTAAAAATTGATAACAAGCCTATAGTGGTCAATCCGGTGGCGAGCTAGCGCATGGCCACTTTCCCAACGATGCTTCACGAACTCAGCCCCAAAGAACGCGAGGAGCGCGGCGAGCAGCTCAAGCGGGATGGCGTGGTGATCCGGACGTACGATATCTGGAAAACCTATATCATGGGAGACCAGGAGATTCACGCAGTCTCCGGCGTTGATATCGAAATCAAGCGCGGCGAGTATGTAGCCATCATGGGACCATCGGGCTCGGGCAAATCGACGCTGATGAATTTGATCGGTTGTCTCGATTCGCCGACCAAAGGCCTCTACTACCTCAACGGCAAACTGGCCAGCGATATGGAAGACGATGAGCTGGCCCGTATCCGGAATAAGGAAATTGGCTTTGTATTTCAGACTTTCAATCTGCTGGCGCGCGCGTCGGCGCTGCACAATGTGGAGCTGCCGCTGATTTATGCCGGCCTCCCTTCCGGAGAACGGCTGGAGCGGGCGCGCGAATCTCTGCGCGCGGTTGATCTGGATAAGCGCATGCACCATAAGCCGAATGAGCTATCCGGCGGACAGCGTCAACGCGTAGCCATCGCGCGAGCGCTGGTGAATCGGCCGTCCATCTTGCTCGCGGACGAGCCGACGGGCGCGCTGGACACCAACACCGGCAATGAAATTATGGCGCTGTTTGAGCGCCTGCATGACGAGGGCAACACCATTGTGCTGGTGACGCACGAGAACGATATCGCCAATCATGCCAACCGGATCATCCACATTCGCGACGGCAAAGTGGAGCGAGACGAAGATCACCGCGAAAGCCGCCGCACGCTCTCTTTCCAGGTAATCGGTGTATCTTAGTAGATTAGGAAACTTAGTAGTTTCCGAGGGGTGAGTTAACACGATTGCCCGATCTACAATTGGCGGGGCATTTGCGCATATTGATGGCGGAGGATAATGCCATCAATCAACGAGTTGGCAAACTGATTTTGCAACGCGCGGGTTTTAACATCGACGTGGTTGCGGACGGTCAGGAAGCGCTGGATGCGCATCAAACCACGCCTTACGATCTGATTCTAATGGATTGCCAGATGCCGATTATGGACGGTTTCGAAGCTAGCCGCCAGATTCGTAAGCTGACGCACCCGCAACCGGTTATCATCGCCGTGACGGCCAATGCTTTGGTTGGGGAGCGCGAGCGCTGCTTAAGCGCCGGCATGGACGATTATCTTTCGAAGCCCTTTCAAGCCGAACAGTTGGTGGCTGTCGTGAAGAAGTGGGCCGCCATCCGGGATAGCGCTTGAGCTAGCGATGCCAAAGAGCCAATAACCCAAACAACACCAGCCAGATAAAATCGAGATAGTGCCAAAAAATGGAGACGCCGTTTGTAATCACGCGCGTTTTCATCTGGTACCTGGGACCGCTCGCTGCTTGCCGCGTGCGGTGCAATAAATAGCCGAGCCCCGCCAACCCCAGCACAATGTGAATGCCGTGCAGCCCGCTGAAAAGAAAAATAAACCAGGAATGCGGATTGTTCTTCATCACGATGCCGGAATTGAGAACCTGAAACCAGGCGATAATCTGCCCGATCAGGAAAAGCGTCGCAAGTCCGGTAGTCACCGCGGTCCAGCGAAAGAAGCCCGGCCGGTCATACCGCAGCAGTTTGTGCCGCGCGGCCTCGAGCGTCGCGCTGCTGGCGAGCAGCACGCCAGTGGTGCCCCATAGAATCCGCGGCACTTCGATATGCTGCCAGAATTCGCTCTTTTCCGCGCGTATAAAGAATACGACGATCAGCGCGGAGAATGTCGCCGTGACGATGACCAATACCACAATCGTGGTAATCATCGACATCGAATTCAATTCTTTTTCTTTGGCGGAAGTTTCCGTAAGACTAGTCACCTACCTTCTATAATGCTGTATCAGTGCGAACGAACCTTTGTCATCGACGATAAGGCTGATGCGCGATGCGCTTCGCGCAACTGGTTTGAAAACGAAGCGTGAGGCTGTGGAACTCGGTCTGCAAACGTTGGTGCACCTGAACAAGCAAGCGGAGATTCGACGCATCCGCGGCAAAATGGAATGGCGGCGCGATCTCGACACGATGAGGATCGACCGTTTGGTTCCGGGCCGCTCACGCCGCTATTTTACGGAACAGCAGCCATCTTGCCCGTCTAGACTGGAATAAGTGAAGGTTCGAGATCTGATGCGGCTCGTTGAGACAGACGGTTGGAAACATGTTCGAACGACCGGCAGCCATCGCCATTATAAGCATTCCTTGAAACCGAACATCGTGACGATTCCCGGGCATCCAGGTGATGACGTCCCAATAGGCACTCTAAAATCGATCTTGAAAGCAGCAGGATTGGAGGACAAACAACAATGAGCGTGAAGTACGCGGTTTTATTTGAGCAGGCGGAGAGTAACTGGGCGGCATACGTTCCTGATCTTCCAGGTTGCATGTCCACCGGCAAAACGCTTGAGCAAACTGAGATCAACATTCGCGAGGCCATTGATGGACATCTGAGAACTTTACAAGACTTCGGCTATCCTGTTCCGCGGCCCACCAGCGTGGCGAAGGAAATCGAAATATCACCGGCAGCCTGATACGTTTCTGGGGCGTGTTTCCTATACAAGCGCCACTACTATACAATTCAAAACGAACATGCTGAAGAACGTCTCAAGAAGAGAAGCAATAGCAGCTCTTGGCGCCGCAACTCTTGCACCGGCAGTACAAGCCCACGCCGCAAGCGGCAAAGTAACCAAAATAGAAGGCACACCGCAAATCTGCCTGGAAATGGGCAACGGCAAACTTGCCGCGGGCACGCTCGACGAGGCGGGCATCCGGCGCGTCGTGCAATTAGGTGTAACACACGTTTTATCCGGCGGTCCGCCGCGCCTGCCCTGGCAAGAGAGCGAGATTCGCTGGCAAATCGACAAGCTGAAAGAAGGCGGCCTCACCCTCGGCAACCTGATGATGGGCGGTTTCCCGAAAACCATTTACGGCCGGCCCGGACGCGATGAGGAAATTGAAAAAGTCATCCAGTCCATTCGAGCCGCGGGACGCGCCGGTCTGCCGGTAATCGAATACAACTTCTACGCGCATCGCATCGTCGAAGGCTATTACGAGAAACTCGGGCGCGGCGGCGCGGGCCTGACCGGCTTCGATTACGATCGCGTGAAAGATCTGCCTCCGCTGCCGAATGAAGGCGCTCATTCACTCGATGAAATGTGGGCTAACGTGACCTACTTCTTAAAAGCCGTGATTCCGGTTGCCGAAGAAGCCGGCGTCCGCATGGCCCTCCACCCGAATGATCCGCCCGCGCCCTTGAGCCGCGGCTCCGGACAAATTATGGGTACCGTGGAAGGCTGGAAAAAACTCGTCGCCATCGTGCCGAGCCCCGCCAACGGCATCACCTGGGATTGTGGAGTGACGCGCGAAATGGGGCATGACCCCGTGGAAGTCGGCCGCTATTTCGGCGAGCGCGATTGCATCAACCACATCCATTACCGCAACGTAAAAGTCGAAAAGCCGTATGAAAAATACGCGGAAGTGTTCATCGATGAAGGCCAAAACGATATGTTCGCCATCATGAAAGAACTAGTGCGGCAAAAATATCCGCGCATGCTTTATCCGGAACATCCACGCGCCCTCGATTATGATCGCGAGCACCCTGGTTTCGCCGCCAATTATCCCGGCGGCGGTGGCTACGCTGCATTCGCATACAACGTGGGTTTTGCGCGGGCGATGCTGTTGGCCGCGCTCGATAAAAGCTGAATTAATTAGGATAATTTTCAAGCGCCGGCGCGCATCGCCAACGCCGGCGTTTCGCGCGCCGTGGTGTCCAACACATGTTTAACGGCGGCTTCCCACGTGTCAAAACGGTAAACCCGGACACCCGGAACCCACACCACCCAGATGTCACCGACTTTATAAATTTGCGGCTTCATACGCTGTACTTAGACCGCCAGTATACCGCGTGAAGCCAGGCCATCAAAGCCGGGAAAAACCGAGGCGATATTGCGATTTCCCATTTGCCGCATGACCAACTCACTCAGCACCGTACGGAAATCAGTGGTCACGTTTAAATCGCGGCCTTCATAGAGTTGTTCGTGCGCCAGGCCGGGCCATTCGCCATACACTTTGCCTCCGCGCACGCTGCCGCCCAGCACGAACATGACGTTGGCGTGGCCGTGATCCGTGCCGCGGTCGCCGTTTTCTTTGACGGTGCGGCCGAACTCCGACATCGTCACCACGGTAATGTCCGCCATGCGGTCGCCCATATCCGTGGAGAACGCCGCCAACGCATCGCCGAAATCGCGCAGCAGATTCGCAAGCTGCCCTTCATGCGGCCGCGCGCCCACTTCATTGACGTGCGTATCCCACCCATCTACATCGGTAAACGCCACCTCCAAGCCCACATTGGCTTTGATGATGCGCGCGATTTGTTGCAAGCTCTGGCCCAAGCGGCCACCCGGATACTTTGCGCCATCGGCCGGAACGTAGCGCGCTTTTTGAATCGATTGCACCATTTTGATGGCGTCGAAAGTCTCGCGCGCAGTGCCGTTTAATACCCGGTCCGCGGAGCCGCCGTACATGCTTTCAAAAGCAGAGGCCGCGCTCTTCTCTTTCACCTGAAAATCGTTCAGGTTATTCGACCGCCAGCGCGCCATTCTTACCGCGCATGGCTCGCGGCAGCTCAGAGCTCAGGCTGACGGCGCGCAACGGCGAAGGATTCCGCTCCGTGCCAATGGCGCGGTTCAGCCAACCATCGGTCGTGCCTTTGCGGCCGGGCGTTCCCGATTCCATATAATCCTGCGCGTCAAAATGCGAACGGGTCGGATCGGGCGAACCCACGGCTTCCACAATGGCCAATTGTTTCTTATCCCAAAGCGGCTTGAGCGAATGCAGCGCGGGATTCAAGCCGAAATGGCCGTCCAGGTCAATCGCGGAAGACTCGGTACCGTTGGGCCGAGGCAGCCCGATGCCCGGGCGCAGCGCATAGTAATTCGGCTCGCCATGCGGCACGACCACGTTGAGCCCATCCACCGCGCCGCGCTGGAAGATAGCGATCAGGATCTTCTTCCGTTCGCCGGGCGCGTCTTTGGCGTACAAAGCGCGCGACAGCCAAGCCGGAACCGAACCAACCCCAAACATCGCCAGCGCTGAATTCTTTAAAAATATTCTTCTAGACGGCATAGCGTTCTCAGCCTCTAACGTTTTTGAAATTCGGGTGAACCGAGCGTCAGTCCGGCCACCATGCTACCGAATCGGGTCGCGCGGCGCGGCATCCGCCATCATCTTTTTGATCGCGGCTTTGGTCTGCGCGCCGGGGTCCTGCTCCAATATTTGCCGCGACAACAGCATCGGATCTTTGGACGTAAGCTTTTCCCAGCCGGACACATCCACTTTCACGCCCAGGATGCGGTTTTGCGCCAACGCCAGCGAAAAATTCATGCGGTCCAGCAGTGCGGCCGAGCTGATCCATTCGGCGTTCGCGCTGGAATAACCGGTGGGTTCGAGCTTGCGGTAAAGCGGCTCGCCCAGTTTTTGCATCTCATTCACCAATTGAAACGCCGAGGTGACATTGGCGCTGGTCGCCCGCAGCGCGCTGACCATCATTTCAAATGGCGACTTCATCTTGGCGTGGTACGCCCCTTGTGACCAGAACTCGCCGGAGTAAAGCATGGTTTGCATCACCTTGCGCAAATCTCCATCGGATTTGAGAAACGTTTGGGACATGCGGTTCACCAGCGACGGCGGCGGATTATCCGACACGAAACGCTGCGCCAGCTGCAGCGAGATGAAATGCGCGGTGGAAGGATGGTGCGCCAGGATCTCCAGCACCTTCAGCCCGTCATCCATGCCGCCGCCTGCCGGAATCGTATGGCCCAGCACCACTTTTTCACCGTGGTCGTGAACTTTGTCGTTGTATTCGAAACCCGCCGCCTTTCAGCGGGCCGGCAATGGTCCAGCCGGTGAAGCAGCGCGCCACGTTAATGACATCTTCTTGCGTGTACCCGCCATCCACGCCCAGGGTATGCAGTTCCAGCAACTCGCGGCCATAGTTTTCGTTCAAGCCGCGCTTGTTCTTTCTCTTCGCCGCCGCGCGCTTCGATGGAGGCGTCTCGTCCGGCCCTACCGACTGCCAATTATCCAGATAAAACAGCATCGCCGGACTCTGCGCCGTCGCCAGCAGCAAATCGTAAAACTTGCCGAATACGTGCGGGCGAATCGCTTCGCGCTCGTAGCTGGGCAGCGTGTAGCGGTCCGCGCCTTTGTTCAGGAAAACGTTAAAGTGATTGAACCAGAAATCGACCAGCAATTCCTGCAGTTGATGGTTGCTGTAGATAGCGCGTAACAGCTTGCCTCGCTTAAATCGCTGGCCACGACGTTTTCCGGACTGACGGTCAGCATCAGTTCGCGCCGCAATCCGACCGGCGATAACGCCAGCAACTGCCGCCGTTCTGGCGGACGGATGGCCCACACGAAATCAAGCCGCCGGTTCATCGGAATCGAATCCAGCACCTGGCGTTTTTGGTCCGGTTTGCCGTTCTTGAGAATATCGATCTGCTCCGCGCGTCAAAATATCGGCTGACCTTTGCTTTCAGCTCCAAGTCCGATTCGTCAGCCGGATTCTTTACCAATTGACCGGAGGCGCCTTGAGTGCCGTTTGATTTGGCTGCGGCGCTCTGCGTCCTTTGCAGATACCGGTCGGCCAGCCGCGCCACCACCGCGCGCAATTCCGGATCTTCCGGCAGCGGCGCATTGCCCCGCGCCACGGCAATGATCGTGCGCGGCGGCGGATAGTGCGTAAAGGTATCGTGAATGCTCATCCGCAGGCTTTCGAGCGGCTGCAAGAGCTGCTCAACGAGCCGGGCTTTCCGGCGTCTTTTCCGGGTGAAGTTCCTGCTCAATCCATTTCTCCAAATTGGTGCGCCGGAGTTGGCTAAATTCCCCCGGCCGCGCGCCGAAGGTCAACCGGTCCAGAGCATGATGCCAGCGGTCCTCTTTTGAAAGCGCCGGCTAAAAGCGAGGTATTCCGTGGGGTTGTCGCGCGCCTTAATCTTTTTGATTTTGGCTTCGAATATAAACCATGGGCCCAGAACTACCAACAAACCGGCAAGTACTAAACGCTTTGGTTTGTATTTCATGGGCCGCCTCACGCCTGTAGAGACGTATACGCGGTGATTTTTGTTGACAACCACATCCTTGTCACCTTATCGGTATTGCCGATAACTATCTGAGGCTAATGCATTTATTCTACTTAGAAGGAGAGGAGGAGAAAGGCGACTGGAGCGGGAGACGGGATTCGAACCCGCGACATCAACCTTGGCAAGGTTGCACTCTACCAGCTGAGTTACTCCCGCGTGGGAGGCTACATCAGACATTCTCCGACGACTTTGTTGCGAAGTCAATTCATGTGATTGCAATCAGTTAGAACGTTTACAGCGTCTCTAGCGCCTCGAAAATGCCCGCTTCAGACGCCATTTGTCGATGCTGGTCTGTAACTGTTAACTATCTGATAACAATGAGTTACAAACAAGTGTATATATTTTCTTTGCAAATCGCGTTCCCTGTGATAGACTGAGGTTTCCGAAGCGACGGAAACGGTTTCCCCCAACGCGAGTCTGACCGCAGCACCGCAGTCACGAACAAAATCAGCCATTCAGACCGACTGATTCTCGACCTTTTCCACAGAAGTGGAAAAGATGTGGGAAATCTTTGTCGTTGTGTTCGGGACGAGAGGAGTGCTGCAGGCTTTGGATGACGCTTGGGAACAAATCAAAGGCTGGCTTGCCGAATAAGCTCAGCGCAGGCGCTTACCAAAATTGGATTTCCAGCACAGCGCAAGGTCTCGTTGCATGACGGTGAGCTGACAGTTCAGGGTTCCCGAACGAAACGACCGAGGCATGGATCCGGCAGGAATACAGCGCCCAAATCCGCGCCGCCATCAGGAGCTGCAATCTTCCCGTTCGGCAAAATCCGCTACGAGATCGCATTGCCGCGGCGGCCAACGGTCCAGCCGCGCCCAAACGCGTTCGGCGATCGAGATCGACAGGCGCCCATCATCAACGGCCAGCGTCCAGCGCCGCCGACTTGCAGTTTGAAAACACGGCAACCTGGCTGAATCCGCGGCTGACCTTCGACACCTACGTGGTGGGCTCCTCCAACCAATTGGCGCATGCCGCCGCGCAAGCTGTCGCCACGATGCCCTCGCGCAGCTACAATCCGCTGTTCATCTATGGCGGCGTGGGCATTGGCAAAACGCATCTGATGCACGCCATCGGGCGCAGCCTGCTGGACAACTTCAACGGCCTCAACGTGGTCTATACCTCCAGCGAGCGCTTCATGAACGAGATGATCACCTCGATCAAGCTCGACCGCATGTCCGCTGTTCCATCGCCATTACCGCTCGCGCCGACGTCTTGCTGATCGACGATATTCACGTCATCGCCGGCAAAGAACGCACGCAGGAAGAGTTCTTCCACACCTTCAATGAACTCTACGATCATCAAAAGCAGATCGTCATCTCGAGCGATTCCGCTCCCAACCAATTGCCCGGCCTAGTGGAACGCTTGCGGTCGCGCTTCGAGTGGGGGCTTGATGGTCGATGTTCAGGCGCCGGATCTCGAGACCAAGATGGCCATTCTCGACAAGAAGGCCGAATCGGAAGGCGTCCGCCTGCCGCAGGATGTGCGCATCTTCATTGCGACCAAAACCAAATCGAACGTACGCGAGCTGGAAGGCGCGCTGACGCGCCTGATTGCCGTCTCCTCGCGTCACCGGGCAGCCCATCTCGCTTGGCGATGGCGCAGCAGACGCTCAAGCACCTGAGCACCGGTCCGGAGCGCAAGATCTCGGTGGATTCGATCGTGCGAGCGGTGGCGGAGCGCTTCTCCATGCAGCCAGCCGCAGCTCAAACTGAAGAGCAACACCCAGCAGATCGCCTATCCGCGGCAGATCGCCATGTACCTGGTGAAGGAACTGACCCATGCCTCGCTGCCGGAAATCGGCCGCTATTTCGGTGGCAAGCATCACACGACGGTTCTGCACTCCGTGCAGAAGATTGAAGAGTTGCGGCAGCGCGATGAGAATTTAAACAATCTTATCCACGCGCTAATGGACTCACTGCAATAGGGTTATGGCGTTTTCCACAGGATGCCGCGTTATCGAGGATGTGCATCGCTGTTCAAAACTTGTTCCAAGGCTGGTTTGTCAGACTTCTGAGCGCTAGATAATTCACAGGCTGAAATGGACGCAAGCTCCATTTTTTGCTATAATTTAGAGAGAAATCAACATTTCCACAGCCCCTACTAATACGGTTCTCTTTTTAGTTCTTAAATACCTGGTTTAGGAAGAGCAGTAGATAGGGCCGATGTTGAGCCGAGGAGCATCGCAAAGCATCACGCTATGGAATTTTCGGTTAGCAAGTCTGATCTGGTGCGGGAACTGGGACTGACGCAGGGCGTAGTGGAACGAAAGACCACGATTCCGATCCTTTCGAATATTCTTGGTCGAAACGGACAATGACCAGGTTTGGCTGACGGCCACGGATCTGGAATTGGGCATCCGCTGCGCCTGCCCAGCCCGAGTCAAGAAAGAGGGCGCGGGCACCATTCCGGCGCGGCGTCTGCTGGATTATGTGCGCCTGCTGCCCGATGCCGACGTGCAGGTGAAGCTAGGCGGACAACCAATGGGCCAGTTTGGTCTGCGGACGTTCGCGAACGCGTATCGCCGGCATGTCGCGCGAGAGCTTTCCGGAACTGCCGGAGATGCCGGAGGTGCTGGCGCAAATTCCGTTGAGCGTCCTGGCGCAGATGATCTGCGAGCACGATTTTCGCGATCTCGGCCGAAGAGTCGCGCTTCACGTTGAACGGCGCGCTGCTGCTTCTGCGAGAGACCGGGTCTGGTGATGGTCGCGACCGACGGCCATCGGCTGGCGATGGTGGAGAAAGATATCCCACTTCCCGGTCTTAGCGGCGTCCTTCCGCGCGCTGCTGCCGAAGAAAGCGATGAGCGAGATCTCAGAAGCTGGCCAGCGACGATGCAAGCAAGACAGATCGAGTTTTCCGGCAACGAAAATCATCTGTTCTTCCGGATCGACAAGCGCCTGCTGCTGAGCCGTAAGCTGACCGGCAATTTCCCGGACTATGAGCGCGTGCTGCCGAAGGAACATCCGCATCAGGTGATGATGCAGCGCGACGAATTGAAAGTCGGCCATCGAGCGTGTCGCGCAATTTGCGGATGAGCGATCGCGCGCGATTCGCCTTCAGATTCTGAAGGGCGAAGTTGAAGTTCATTCGTCCATTTCCGAAACCGGCGAAAGTGAAGAGACGATTCCGGTTGAGTACGACGGGCCCGATGTGGAGATCGGTTTCAACGCTCAATACCTGCTCGATTTCCTGCGTCCGTGGGGCACGACCGAAGTGGAATTTCATTTCAAAGATTCGAACAGCGCGGGCGAATTGCGCCCGCACGGCGGCCCGGAGACACCGTCTACCGCTATGTCGTCATGCCGATGCGCATCTGATTGCGCGCGATCGAAGGAAGAATTCGGCAGAACGGCGCAAGGCCGCTAGACGACCGGCTAGTGATTCGCCGAAAGTATGGCTAACTGTGGCTCAAAACGAAAATTACGATTCCACTAGTATCAAAGTGCTCGAAGGTTTGGAGGCGGTGCGTCTGCGCCCGGCCATGTATATCGGGTCGACGGGTGAGATGGGGCTTGCATCATCTGGTGTATGAAGTGGTTGATAATTCAGTCGATGAAGCGTTGGCCGGATATTGCACCGAAGTCAGCGTCACCATCCACATCGATAATTCGATCACGATCGTCGATAATGGCCGCGGTATTCCGGTGACATGCACGCGGAAGAAGGTGTTTCCGCCGCGCAGGTTGTGCTGACGAAGCTGCACGCCGGCGGCAAGTTCGATTCGAATACGTACAAAGTTTCCGGCGGTCTGCACGGCGTCGGCGTCAGTTGCGTGAACGCGCTGTCCGAAACGCTCCATCTGGAGGTCTGGCGCGACAAATCGACCTGGGAACAGGATTATGAGCGCGGCATCCCGAAAGCGCCGCTGGCACGCACCGGCAAATCGAACAAGACCGGAACGAAAATCACGTTCAAGCCCGATCCGCACCATCATGGATGCGACCGAGTTCAACTTCGATACTCTGGCCAACGCGTCTGCGGCAATTGGCGTTTCTGAATAAGGGCCTGAAAATTATTCTCACGCGATGAGCGCGGCGACAATATCCGCACCGAAGAGTTCTTCTACAGCGGCGGCATTGCCGAATTCATCAAGCACCTGAACCGCGGCAAAGCCGTGCTTGCACGACAAGCCGATCCATTTCGAAGGCGACCGCGATCTGCCGAATGGCGGCACGCTGACGATCGAAGTCGCGCTGCAATACAACGACTCGTATTCGGAGAACGTCTTCAGCTTCGCGAACAACATCAACACGGTCGATGGCGGCATCGCATCTCAGCGGCTTTCGCAGCGCTTTGACGCGCACCATCAATGCCGCCGCGCAACAAGCTGGGCCTTATCAAAGACGCCAAAGATAATCTGACCGGCGATGACGTGCGCGAAGGCTTGACGGCCGTGATCAGCGTCAAACTGCCGCAGCCGCAGTTTGAAGGACAGACCAAAGGCAAGCTGAATTCCGATATTCAGGGCTATGTGGTCCAGCTTGTCAACGAGAAGCTGGGCGAGTTCTTCGACAAGAATCCGGCCGTGACCAAGAAGATCATCAGCAAGGCGATTGAAGCGGCGCGCGCGCGTGAAGCGGCCCGCAAAGCGCGCGATCTGACGCGGCGCAAAGGCGCGCTTGATTCCGGCGGGTTGCCGGGCAAACTGGCCGATTGCCAGGAACGAGATCCGGACCGCTGCGAGTTGTTTCTGGTGGAAGGCGAATCGGCCGGCGGCACCGCCAAATCCGGCCGCGACCGGCGCTATCAGGCCATTCTTGCCGCTAAAGGGCAAGATCCTGAACGTCGAGAAAGCGCGCTACGACAAGATGCTCGCGCACGAAGAAATCCGCGCCATGATCACCGCCATCGGCACCGGCATCGGCAAGGGCGAAGACTTCGAAATCGCGAAACTGCGCTACGGCAAGATCATCATCATGACCGACGCCGATGTGGATGGCTCGCACATCCGCACGCTGCTGCTGACGTTCTTCTTCCGCCATATGCAGGAGTTGATTACGCGCGGCAAAGTGTTCGTGGCGCAGCCGCCGCTCTACCGCATCAAGAAAGGCAAGAGCGAGAAATACATCAAAGACGATAAGGAATTCACGCGCGAAATTCTGCGCCGCGCCACCGAAAATCTGACGGTTGAGATCGGCCAGCGCGGACGGCGCAGTCCGTAAAGATCGAAGGCGCCGAACTGCGCGCTTTCCTGATGTCGCTGGATGAATTGGCGCAGTATCAGCAAGCGCCTGGAGCGCCGCGTGCGCGACCCGCGGGTGGTGGACGTTCTGGCCGACGTCGACTCTGCCGCATCGACACCAAAGCCGACCTGCAGAATGAGGAAAGCGTGAAGACGGTAGCGGAGCGCCTGCGCGCGGTGAAGCTGGAAGTGATCGTCGAGCGCGAAGAAGAACATTCGGCCTGGATGGTGGGCTATAAAGACCCGACCAACGCGACTGCGCTATGATCAACACCGAATTTCTGGCGCTGCCCGAGTTCCGCAAATCTTCGCGCGCAAGTGAAGCAGGTTGCGAGCTACAACACGCCGCCGTTTACGATGGTGAAAGATGGCCAGCGCGCAAACGCTGCCGAATTGGCGCGATCTGCTTGACTACCGTGAAGAACGAAGGCACGCGCGAAGTCAATGTACAGCGCTACAAAGGGCTGGGCGAAATGAATGCCGAACAGTTTGGTCCACCACGATGAACATCGAGACCCGCACTCTGCTGCAGGTGGATCTGAAAGACTTCGCTGAAACCGAGCCGATTTTCTCCACCCTCATGGGCGAAGACGTGGAGAGCCGCCGGAAATTCATCGAAGAGAACGCGCTCGACGTCCGCAATTTGGACGTTTAAATTTGTCCCTCGATTTACCCACGGTACGCGTAAATCGAAAAGCGGCGGATCGCGTACTTTCCGGACATCCCTGGATTTTCGCGTCTCGACGTACTTGATAACGGATCGGCTGAACCCGGCGCCGCGGTGCGCGTGGTCGATCAACGCGGGCGCTCTCTGGGAACTGCTCACTACAGTTCCACTTCGCAGATCTCGCTCCGCCTCCTCAGCGGCCAAGTCGAAACCATCGACGAAAACTTTCTTTTCGCGCGCATGCAGGCCGCCCTGCGCTTCCGCGAACGGAGTCGTTTCCGGATCAAATGCTTACCGGTTGATTGATGCGGAAGGCGATCTGCTTCCCGGGCTCATCGTGGACCGCTACGGTGACTGGCTGGTGGCCCAATTGTTGGATCAAGGCATGGACCGCCAGTCCGGAGACGTAGTAGGCGCGCTGACCAAGTTGCTGTCTCCTAAAGGCATCGTGGGGCGCAATGACGTAGCGGTCCGGTTGAAGGAAAATCTGCCGCTCACCACCGGAATGCTCGCTGGCGAAACGCCCGAGCGTGTAGAGATTCAGATGAACGGCCTGCGCCTCTATGCCGACCTTCTGGGCGGCCAGAAGACTGGCATCTTTTCGGACCAACGCGAAAATTATCTAGCGGCTCGCCGGTACAAAAGGCCGCGCGTTGGATTGTTTCACCGCCACCGGCGGCTTTGCGCTGCATCTGGCCGGGATTGCGATTCGGTCGAAGCTGTCGATAGCTCCGCCGCTGCATTAAAAGCCGGCGAGGCAAACGCCGCTGTAAATAGCTTGGCTAACATCACCTGGCGCGAAGCCAACGTGCTCGATTATCTCCCCAGCTTGGTAAGCGCGCGCCGGACCTTTGATTTAGTAAGCCATCGATCCGCCTGCATCAGCAAATCAAGAAGCGCCATGGAAGGCGCGGTGCGCGGCTACAAAGAAATCAATCCGCGCGCCCTGCGGCGACTCGAGCGCGGCGGCATTCTGGTGAGCTGCTCCTGTTCGCATCATATGAGCGAAGCCGAACTGCTGCAAGTCATCGCGGAGGCGGCGCTAGACTGCGGGAAGCACTTGCGTATTCTGGAGCGGCGCACGCAGTCACAAGATCATCCGATTTTGCTCACTGTTCCGGAGACGCACTATTTGAAGTGCCTGTTTTTCGAGGTCCTCTAAAAATATGATTACCGACCGGTTTGATGAAGTACGCCGGCGTCATGCGCGTGCGGAAGAAGGCGGCGGCCCGGAACGGAAAGAACGCCAGCATAAAGAAGGCAAGCTTTCCGCTCGCGAGCGCATTGATTTCCTGCTCGACGAAGGCACCTTCGAAGAGCTCGACAAATTAGTGCGGCACCGCTGCCAGAACTTCGGCATGCAGAATAGCGTGATCGATGGCGACGGCTTTGTCACCGGGCACGGCTTGGTGCACGGCCGCCAGGTCTTCGTGTTTGCGCAGGACTTTACGGTTTTCGGCGGCTCGCTTTCAGAAGCTAACGCGCTGAAAATTGTCAAAGTGATGGACCTGGCGCTGAAGACCGGCGCTCCATCATCGGCTTGAATGATTTGGGCGGCGCGCGCATTCAAGAAGGCGTCGTGTCGCTGGCTGGCTACGCGGATATTTTTCTGCGTAACACCATCGCCAGCGGCGTCATCCCGCAAATCTCCGCCGTGATGGGCCCCTGCGCGGGCGGCGCTGTTTATTCGCCCGCCTTGACTGACTTCGTGTTCATGGTGGAGGGCACCAGCCACATGTTCGTCACCGGTCCCGACGTGATCAAAACAGTCACGCACGAAGACGTGACGAAGGAGCATCTGGGCGGCGCCATGACGCATAACTCCGTCAGCGGCGTGGCGCATTTTCTGGCGCACAATGACGAAGACTGCCTGCGGCACATTCGCGAATTGATTACCTTTCTGCCGCAGAACAATTTAGACGGCGTGCCGCGGGTGGCGAGTAAAGATCCGGAAGACCGGGCCGACCGCGAACTGGATACGTTGATTCCGTTGGAATCGAATAAGCCGTATGACATCAAAGACGTAATCAACCGTGTGGTGGATGACGCCTACTTCTTTGAAGTCGCCGAACACTTTGCGCGCAATATCGTAGTAGGGTTCGCGCGCATGGCGGGAGAGACGGTCGGAATCGTGGCCAATCAACCTGCCCACCTGGCCGGCTGTCTGGATATCAATTCATCCACCAAAGGCGCGCGCTTCGTGCGATTCTGCGACGCGTTCCAAATTCCGATTCTTACGTTCGAAGACGTGCCGGGTTTTCTGCCGGGCACGGAGCAAGAGTTCGGCGGCATCATTCGTCATGGCGCAAAGCTTCTCTATGCCTACGCCGAAGCAACGGTGCCCAAAATTACCGTGATCACGCGCAAGGCATACGGCGGCGCGTATTGCGTGATGGGATCGAAGCATTTGCGGACCGACATCAATTTTGCCTATCCCACGGCGGAGATTGCGGTGATGGGGCCCGAAGGCGCGGTGAATATTCTTTACAAGCGCGAATTGCAGTCAGCCGCTAATCCGGAAGAGGCGCGGCAAGCGAAGATAGATGAGTATCGCGAACACTTCGCTAATCCGTTTGTCGCCGCCGAACGCGGATATGTGGACGACGTGATTGAGCCGCACGAGACGCGGCCGAAGGTGATTCGCGCGCTGCGCATGCTCGCGAATAAGACCGACACCATGCCGAAAAAGAAGCATGGAAACATCCCCTTATAAACTGAATGAGAGGCTGCCTCTCCTCGGCCGGACTTTTTTGAGCGCTCGTCAATAATCGGAAGTAAGGCCCATGCCAGATAAACCGTTGAGTTTTTCCGATATACGCCCTGAGATCATGGCGTTCGCGCTGCTAATGGAAAAAGCGCTGCGCGCTAACGATTACGGCGCGGGCTGGAACATTGACCAAGCCCTCAATTTGGCGCAGCACGCCAAGGATGGAGCGAATGAGCTATTGGCCGTCATCGGTTTTTGTTTGCGCCCGCCGGTTTTGACCCCGATACCGCCGGAGATCCGCGAAACCATTACCCAGGAAGCCGCCGGAGTTGCCAATATGGCGATGATGGCATCCGACGTCACCGGATGCCTGGAGGATGGCATACACGAATTTTATTCCTATCAAGCCGAGCTTGCGCTGAAAGACAAACAGCGCGGCCCCTTGCCCTTCGTTGAAAACTCGACTCCCAAATCCCGCGTCCGTGGCTACTCAGAAGCGTTCCATGCTGGCTTTGAAGCCGGCTATCGGGGCTGGACCGTGAATAACCCATACGTCTCCAGCCTTCATAGAAAGGTTTGGGAAGAGGGCGCCATGGTAGGAAAACAGATCGTTGAAAACGACCGGGATAGCGCTATAAAATCGAACGCCGCCGGTGCTTGATCAATCGCCCTTGGCGTCGTAATTGCGCAGGCCAAAGCGTAACTGCAGAATCAGCCGGTCTCCGCTTTCCGGGTGCAGGCCTTTGTGGAAGCAGAATATGTCCTCGGCAAACCCTTCTCCTGCTGCTCCGCACACCACCGTTTGCCTTTCCGTTGCGTACCACGCCGCGATTTCGCTATCGCTCCGGCTCTTATGCAGAGACACTAACGCCTTTAATGGTTTTTCCGTGTGACTGCCGCGCACGCAAATGTGCGGTCCGCTGGCCGGAGTTACGTCCGTCAGATAGAAGAAAAATGCCAGTGCCCGGTAGCCGTCTATATCGTAATGGAAACCTTGGCCCAGCGACCGCTGTTGGGCCGCGTCCGCCTCAGAGGCAAAACTCCACCACATGCGCGCGCCCAGCAAAGCAGGTTCCGTGCCCAGATACCCGCGCGCGATGGCAAGCACCGTGGGATCTGAAGCCAAACCCCGCACTGCCGGACAACTTTGCAATACATCGTCAAACCGCCCCACCTTGAGCTTCCGGCCGTAGCGCTGTTCCGCCGCGGTTCTGTCGTCGAGATAAAACGGTAGCCGAAAATTTTCCTCGCCAAAACAGTTTACGGTTGACGAATACCGCTGCAGTTCTTCCAAAACGTCTGCCCGCAGGCGCAGGCCGGGAGCGTATCCATCTTTTGAAAGAGCACGAACCGCTTGGCTGGAGTCCAAATCGTCAACGAACGCTTCGCCGGGAACTGCCACCGCCTTGGACCTTAATTTGTAGGCCCACACTACCGTGGAGCGAATCCCCCGGAAACGGCCAAACACGTACATCAAAAAGTGGCCGGGCCCCCCTCGCACATACCGCCATATAGCGTTTCCATTGCGCGACAGCTTGTTATTGACGGAGAGAGCTAGCGACTGCATGTCCATGGAATAAATACGCCTCATTCGCCGCAGAGGCCCGCGGGACAAGCTAGGGCTGCTTCACTAGTATAAAGCTGTATGCGCTCCCAAAATCAATACTCTGGCTATGGAAAAGTACCAAAAACGGAAGAACTCCCGTTTTGACGGCTACTCGCCGGATTCGCTGCCCACCTTCAACACCGCTAGAAACGCTTCCTGCGGAATTTCCACACGGCCCACGCGCTTCATGCGGCGCTTGCCTTCCTTCTGCTTCTCCAGCAATTTGCGTTTCCGCGAAATGTCGCCGCCGTAGCATTTTGCCAGCACGTTTTTGCGGATGGCTGAGATAGTTTCGCGCGCAATCACCTTCGCCCCGATCGCCGCCTGCAGCGGTACTTCGAACATCTGCCTTGGAATCAGCTTGCGCAGCCGTTCAATCAGCGTCTTCCGCGTTCTTGCGCATAATCGCGGTGCACGATCATGCAAAGCGCGTCCACCGGCTCGCCCGCCACCAGCACGTCGAGCTTCACCATGGGCGAAACGCGGTAGCCGGACAACTGATAATCGAGCGACGCATAGCCGCGCGAGGCCGATTTCAAACGATCGTAGAAATCCAGCACGATCTCATTCAGCGGCATTTCATATAACAACAGCACGCGGCCGCCGCCGATATATTCGAACTTCTTCTGCACGCCGCGCTTCTCTTCGAGCAGCTTCAAAATCTCGCCGATATATTCTTCGTGAGTAATCACCGTGGCGTCGATAATGGGCTCTTCAATCTGCTTGATGGACGAAGGATCGGGAAATTTCTGCGGATTGTTGATTTCCATCACTTCGCCGCCGTGTTGGTCACGCGGTAGCGCACGCCCGGGGCCGTGGTGATCAGATCAATATTGAATTCGCGCTCCAGCCGCTCTTGAATAATTTCCAGATGCAGCAGGCCCAGAAATCCGCAGCGGAAGCCAAACCCCAGCGCCACCGAATTCTCCGGCTCAAAGTTAAACGCGCTGTCGTTTAAGCGCAGTTTTTCCAGCGCATCGCGCAGCAAGCCATGCTCGTGCGATTCGATAGGATAAAGGCCCGCGAACACCATCGGCTTAATTTCCTGAAACCCAGGCAGCCCTTCGCTGGCGGGGTTTGCATCGTCGATGATGGTGTCGCCGATCTTTGCATCGGAGACAGTCTTGATATTGGCAAACAGAAACCCTGCTTCGCCGGCGGTTAATTCATCGCAGGGAACAGGCTTGGGCGATTGGTATCCGACGCCGTCCACTTCATAGGTCGCGCCGTTCGACCACAAGCGGATCTTCTGGCCTTTGCGCAGAACACCATCCACGATGCGCGTGAGAATAATCACGCCGCGATAGGGATCGAACCAGGAATCGAAAATCAACGCCCGTAACGGAGCCGCTGGATCGCCCTTGGGCGGCGGCACGCGCGCCACCACGGCCTCTAGAATTTCCTTGATGCCGATGCCGTTCTTGGCGCTGGCCAGCACCGCATCGCTTGCATCCAACCCCACCAGCTGTTCAATCTGCTCGCGTATACGCTCCGGCTCGGCGGACGGCAGATCGATCTTATTGATCACCGGAATAATTTCAAGATCGTGAGTCAACGCCAGATAAGTATTGGCCAGCGTCTGCGCCTCCACGCCTTGCGAAGCGTCCACCACCAGCAGCGTGCCTTCGCAGGCCTGCAGGCTGCGCGAAACTTCGTATGTAAAATCGACGTGGCCGGGCGTGTCGATCAGGTTGAGCTCATACAGTTTGCCATCGTCGGCCTTGTAATTCAGCCGCACGGCGTGCGCCTTGATCGTGATGCCGCGCTCACGTTCCAGGTCCATAGTGTCGAGAACCTGCGCCATCATTTCGCGCTGTGAAAGCGCGCCTGTGTACTCCAGCAAGCGATCGGCAAGCGTGGATTTTCCGTGATCAATGTGCGCAATGATAGAAAAATTCCGGATGAAGCGGGGATCCATGTTGCGCTAGACTGAGGGGTAAACCCGAATTATCCCATAGCGAGCGTTCGCATCGTGCGCGCCAGTTCTTTTCATGCCCTATCGAACGTTTCAAGGATCTCTCGACGCCAGCCATCTGCGCATCGGCGTGGTGGTGAGCCGTTTCAACGAGTTCATCACGGAGCAACTTGCCAAAGGCGCTTTAGAGGTGCTGGAAAAGCACGGCTGCCCGCATGAAAATATCCGTTTTGTCAAAGTGCCCGGAGCTTGGGAATTAGCCGTGGCGGCCAAGCATTTAGCCCCGCATTGCGATGCCATTGTCGCGCTGGGCGCGGTGGTGCGTGGCGATACGCCGCATTTTGACTATGTCGCCGGCGGCGCGGCCGATGGGCTCAACCGCGTTAGTTTGGATACCGGCGTGCCCGTGGCTTTCGGCGTTCTCACCACCGACGACATGCAGCAGGCCATGGACCGCGCGGGCGGCAAGAGCGGCAACAAAGGCGCCGAAGCCGCGGAAGCGGCGATCGAGCTCGCGAACCTGATTCGGCAACTGCAAAACCCGATCGCCAAGGAACCGAGCTAGATGGCGGCCAGGCACCGCTCGCGTAAGCGCGCATTGCAGGTGTTGTTTGAATGGGACATGCGCGGCCGTGAATCCATAGACCGCGCCATCGCGCATTACTACGATACGCTCTATTCCGAAGAGACCGAGCAGGATACCCAGCCCAAACCGGATAAGTTCATGGAGGAGTTGGTGCGCGGCACGGTAGCCGACGCGCCGGTCATTGATAAGAAGATTGAGGCAAAAGCGCAGCACTGGCGGCTGTCGCGCATGGCCGTGGTGGACCGCAACATCTTACGGCTGGCGATTTTCGAGATGGAGCAGCAGGCGCTCCCCGCGCCGGTCATCATCGATGAAGCGCTCGAACTCGCCAGGCAATTCTCAAGCGACGAATCGCTTTCGTTTATTAATGGCGTGCTGGACGCCATCTACCGCCAAACCATCACCGCCTAGGGCTCCGCTACTTCACCTGCTCCGCAAAACCCCAAGCATCCGCCACAATCTTCGTCAACTCCGCGCGTTTCGGCCGCCAACCCAACTTCCGCTGTAGCTTTTGCGAATCCGCAACCAAACTAGGCGGATCTCCCTCGCGGCGCGGACCCATCACGAACGGCGCCTTTTTCCCCGTCACCGCTTCCACGGCCGCCAGCACTTCCTTCACCGAATTGCCCGTACCCGTGCCCACATTAAACACATCGCTAGCGCCGCCTTTCAGCAGATAGTCCACCGCAAAAATATGCGCCTCGGCCAGGTCGCTGACGTGTATATAGTCGCGAATACAAGTGCCATCGGGCGTGGGGTAATCGTCACCAAACAGCGTAACCGGTTTACCGGTTTGCACGGCGCTGGAGAATCAAACCGGAATCAAATGTGTTTCAGGATCATGCCGCTCGCCCAAGCCGCTCTCCGGTTCCGCGCCGCAGGCATTGAAATAACGCAAGCGCACGCTGCGGAATTCGCGGTAACGGTCCAGCCATTCCAGCATTTCTCCACCATCACTTTTGATTCGCCGTAGGGATTAATCGGCGCGTAAGGCTGATCTTCCGTGATAGGAACTGTGGCGGGAATGCCGTAGGCCGCCGCAGTAGAAGAGAACACCAGGTTCTTCACCCCGGCTTCGAGCATCGCCTCAAGTGCGGATAGGTCCGCAGCCGTTCGATCGCCAGGTCGGCTAGCTTGTGCTGCTCATACTGCACGACGAACGGATAGGGCGCGTCATCCTTCAACATGTTGTAGTCGAATTCGGCGATGATTTGGTCGGAACGACGTTCCCAGACACTAAACAGCGGCTCCACCAAGCCGTTCTTAATGACGTCGTCGATCATCCCAAGCTCGGCCAAGATTTCCAGTGTAGCGGCATGGATTGTCCCCGCGCGCGGCGCATCGTTGACGCGGTTCTCTGCTTCGAAAACGTGAACGCCCTGCCGCGCCAACGCGAACGCCGCGACGAGGCCGACTGGCCCACCACCGGCAATAAGAATCGGCGTCTTTGTACGTGATTTCATTTGGAAGGCTGGCGTCTGACTTACTGCGCTTGAATGCCTTCGATGCGCAGCGCATCAGCCTACAGCTTGATGTCGGCTGAAATCGTCGCGGCAAACTGCTGCGGATTGTCGCTGGATCAATATGATCTGGCGCGAGTCTGTTTGCCGAAAATGATGATGATCCAAAAAATCGGCACATGCGCGCGTCTCCACGATTGAGCACAGCAGCGACCGAGAGATTAGGTGCGGTATCTGAGAGACCCGTAAGTATCGATATTCGCGCGGCTTCCGAAGCGCCAGTTGCACCGTCTCATTCCGCGACTGAAGGGCAGCTGACTTTTTAGGGGACATTTCGGGAAAATACGGTGGTGCGAATTTAATGCAGATCTAATTATGTCCGATTGTGCCGAGGTTAACATGGTTAATGGTTTTGGCATTTTTTTGCTTAATATAATTGGTCTAATGCATTAAAAGTCAGGCGGCGAACAACGTCTCACCACCGGGGTCGAAATGTCTGATCTGACACGCGTCGCGTTTCGGAAGACGCCGTTACCAGGTGGATTGGCCAACGGCGACTCTTTAGTTAGCAAAGCTGAAACAAGTGAAGAGCAAGCGCGCGGTTTTAAACACCCGCGCAGTGATTTCGGCACGGTCCTGCTTCATTGGACAACCGCAACTACTTTTTTGATCAGTCTCTTCACGGGCATTCGCATCGCCTCCGATAACCCGAAGGCTGTGGTTTCAAAATGGCTCACACCGATTTTGCCGCAGGGTGAGATCTGGTCCTGGCATTTCTTCGCTGGGCTCACGCTGTTTTTCTGCGCCACTAGTTACCTTCTCTACATGCGGCGGAGTGCGCTCGCGCGTCGCGCCGCTCCCAAAAGGCTAAAGGTATTGCTGCTGCCGGCGGCTCGAAAACTCAAGTTTGCCGCTCTTAATGTTGCTTTGCATTGGTTGCTTTACTCACTTGTTGTCGTAATGACTGGGACGGGCATTGCCCTCTACCTTGGTTACGGCAATTGGCTGATCTATATCCATTCGACCCTGGCTTTCATCGCGCTCGGTTACATTTTTGCTCACGTTACTTCGCACTATCTGACGGGCGGCATCTGGCAGTTGCTGCGCATTGTACGACCGACGAAGCTCGTCGTAACGCGAGCAATGCGCCCGCGCCCGCTTCTGATAGGGGTAGTCGGCGGAGTGGCAGTGGTAGCAGCGCTTGCCGGAACGGATTTGCTGACACGCGATACGCTAGTTATGCGCCGCGTCGGCGTCGGGCCTAAGCTCGAGCGCCTGCTTGACGATCCGGTTTGGGCGCAAGCGCCTGTAGTGCGCGTTCGCACCTTCCAGGGAATCAACCTAGGGGGTACAGGAGAGTCGCTCGTCGAAATCCGCGCGGTTCACGATGATAAAAAGGCTTATTTTGCATTCCGATGGGAAGATCCTTCTCGCTCCGTGAGACGCCTGCCAATGATCAAGCAGGCCGACGGATGGCATCACATCGGCAATAATCCGTACATTGATGACGTCACGGATTTCTATGAAGACAAGTTCGCCGTCATTTTCTCGACGAGCGCCCGATTCGGATCAGGTGGCGTCGCTCATTTCGGCTCCAAGCCCCTTGCTGACTTTCCCGGGTCGCGTAACGGGCGCGGCCTCCATTACACCGACGGTCACATGGTCGACATGTGGCAGTGGAAGCCGTCACGGGGCGGCCTGAGTGGACATGTCGACGACATGTATATGGGGCCACCGCGCGAACCGACGCCGGCTGAGGCATCGCAGCTAGCCCGTTACCAAGGCGGCTATTGGGGTGATCCAGGCAATGCCTACTACGTTTACAATTTCGAAGCGCTACGCCCTTCGGAATATCACGTCGGGCAGGCGGTCCACGTGAAGCGGCTACCAAAAGATCTTGCCGCCACTCAGAAGGCGATGGGCCACTGGGACCCTAATCCGGATGCGAGCGTCGACGACGGTTCCAAATGGTGGATGACCGAAGATGACTCCGTGCCGTATTCGCCAGAGGCCGATGCGAAGATCCCGGTCGGCACCATCATTCCCGGGGTGCTCCATTTAGGAAAATATAGCGGCGACCGTGCCGACGTAAGCGGCGCTGCACATTGGCAAGACGGACATTGGACGCTTATCGCCAGCCGCAATCTGGTAACTGGCAGCAAATACGACCAAGATTTCGTACCCGGCCGGGTCCTCTACATCTGGGTCTCGGTTTTTGATCACACCCAGACCAGGCACACGCGTCATCCGAGGCCCGTGCGCCTCATCGTTCAGGAATGACCGAGCAAATGGCTTCGTCATGCAAGCTGATTGTCAATGGACATGCCATCAAGGCGAACGTTGGCGAAACGCTCGTGGATGCGGCGCTTGGAGGATGGACCGTCATCCCGCACGATTGTTGCTCCGGCCAATGCGAGACCTGCCGTGTCACCGTGGTCGGCGGCAGTGTTGACGATCAAGGGACCGGTGACGGTAGAACGGTTCTCGCTTGCACTGCGACTATCGAAGGCGATGCAGAGATCGAGTTCGAAGAGGTCCCGACGGTCACTAGACGCGCCGGAGTGATTACCGAAATATCGAATCTTGCACCGGACGTGGTGGAAGTTGTCGTCGCACTTGTCGAGCCAATTGTCTATCGACCGGGGCAATATTTCAATGTGAAGTTCTCAGGGTTTCCGGATCGGGATTTCAGCCAGACGGTGCGCTGGGATGGCAGTTGCGAGCCGAATGAGCTCGTCTTTCACATTCGCCGTTATCAGCGCGGGCTGGTGTCAACCCAGATCGGAGCGACAATACGGGTCGGCCATCGTGTCCATGTGCGCGGACCGTTTGGGCAGGCCTTTCTGCGTGAGGGAACCGGCCCTCTCGTCCTTGTATCGGGAGGGACTGGCTGGGCGCCGATTTGGTCGATTGCGTCATTCGCGCGCCGCACGCAAGCCCATCGCGATCTCATTGTCATCGCCGGCGCGAGAAACCCTGCCTCCATCTATATGGCCAGGTCATTGGAAAGACTTGTCGACGACGGCGTGCGGGAAATCATCACGACAACCGAAATCGGCTCGTCACGACCGCTGCTTCCGGGGGTACCAACGAACTATCTGCCTTCGCTGGGGCTCGAAGACACGGTCTACGTTGCGGGCCCACCGGGCTTGGTCGATGCTGTCAAAACCAAAGCCCGGCAGGGGCGGGCAAGATGCTATGCCGATCCATTTCTGCCTGGAGCACAAAAGCTGTCGATGGCCGATCGTCTGACTCAGATGCTCAGGGCCCCGTTTGCAAAATCGAGTATCGCTCAGCCATCGGTGGCCGAAAGCATTTACCAACCGGTCTTGGTCGATGGCGGGGACCCACGAAAAACGCCTTCACCGGTCTCGAGGGGCGAGCGCCAACACGAGCGATCTCGCGAGCGGCGGTAACGACGGACATCCTCAGGATGCACTGCTGCGGCTCTATTCCTGATGCTTGACGGGAACGCTACCGAGCCTTGAAATCACAGAATGGGCCTTGTCGCTGTTCACATAGTCGGTGAAGGCGCGGGCAGCGGGCGTCACTGTTGCATTTTTGTAGATCAGCGCCAGCTCCACACTCGAAGGATATGCGGGATCGAGTGGATGACGACCATCAATTTTCAAAACAGACACGTCCGGTTCGAGTTTAATCGAATACGGGCCGAAGCCGATCGCTCCATCGACTTCGCGGACGGTCTCGATCGCTTCTTGTGTCGTCGTTGCTGTCTTTGATTTTTCGGTAATCTCGAGGTCCTTCCAGCCTGGCATCATCTGGCGCAATACCGTCAATGTGCTATCAGTATCTTCGCGGCGAACGACACGAATGTGAACAGGCGCGCCTCCAACCTGCGACCAATCGGTAATTTGTCCGAAATAGATGCCACGTAGTTGGTCGGTCGTAAGATTTGTCACGCCGACACCCGGATGAACGTAGAAAGCTGACGGCAATCTCGCGATCGGCCGATAAATGATGCCTGACGCGATCTCGGAATTTGTCAGTTTGCGTGCGACCCGCCCAAGCACTGATTTTCCGGCGCCCACGGCCGCAATTCCTCCGCCCGAGCCAATGCTAGGTGGAATCTCGACGTGGATCGATTTTGACTGTTCCATAAAGTCGGATCCGAGCGCTCGCAGCAGGTCAATGCCGTCGCCGGTTCCGACGATCTGTAACTCGACAACGTCGGCCATGACTGGGCTTAGAAGGCAAGACAGTGCGAGCACCACAATGATGGGCGCGCCTGGCACAAAAGAGGAAAACATTGATCGCATGTAGCAACACCTGAGCTGTGAGATTGAGCAACTTTGCAGCAGCATCTGTAAATCCTACGTTACGCCATATTGCAGTTGAAAAATTCTAAAAGAGAAGCGTCGCAATTGAATGATCTCGCAGCACGAGGCTATCCGCATGTGGATCATAGTTACCGCAAGTTAGTAAGCACGATTGGAATTTCATCTCCACCTCTGACGACACATTAAGACTAGGTGTTGTAATTTGCCGAGCGGATTGTCGACATCCGCTTGCTAGTGTTGGGTGGGGCCGACAAAGGATGCACACGTTTCTGTCAACGATCGCCGCTAGACTTGTCGTCACGGTCCTTGCGACAGGCGTACTCGCCTTTGCGACGATCGGAGGCCTGGCCATGTTGCGGCTTGACGTCGGGCTCCAGAAGCAAGCCGAGGCGCTCGGCCATTTGTCCGCACGCCAACTATCGGACCGTCTTGACGGCGAGGCGCAACTGGCCCGCGCCCGGATCGACGCGATCGGATTAGATATCGCACTACGCCTCCGCCAACTTGCTCAGCGCAGCGACATCGCAAGAGCTGTCATCTCGCACAACGACATCACTATTCGCGAGCTATTGGCGTCGGTGGCCAAAACATCCGACATGGAGCGCTTAATTGCGTTCGATGTGGACGGCATCCCAATCGGCGTGAACGAAGCGCTCGATCTATTGGCAATCAATGCAGAAATCGGCAACTCAGATCTTGCGCCGAAGATTAATTCCGTACTCAAGAATAATAGTCGCTCGCATCCGCAGGGTTACCAAGGCACTTATGCAATAGCGCCCGGGTTGCTGAAAGCGTTGGGATTGCCGGCGCATTTGACGATCGCCCACGAGGCGTTTGAACCGGTTTTTGATGATTTTGGGGAGCTTGTTGGCGCTCTGGGTGGTTTCAGATTGCTAAGCCCTACGGAACCTACCTTGGAGAGCTTCTCCTCGTTGTCTAACGTGGGTGTCGTCATCATGCACGGCAGTGAAATGGTATCCACTGCTGGCCCGAAGGCGCGGTTTTCGCTAATAAATCGCGACAATCATGGTCTTATCCACTCGGACGACGGCACTAAGGTCGCGCGTTGCGCTGATCACGATGCCTCGCTCAAAGTATGCACGATTAGCGATGCTTCAGTCGTTACTGCGACGCGCGATCAGATGTTTCGGATTGGCGCGGCTGAAACGCGCGGCTTAATGCAGCAATTCCTAATCGTTGCTGCTGTTACGCTACTCATGCTCATTCTCGCACTCTTAGCCGGAGTGAGACATGCAACCTTTGGATTGTCGGCACTCGCGTCTGCCGCTCGATCAATTGCGGCGGGTAATATTGATATGCCGTTTAAGCCGGTCGGCGTCGGCGAAATCTTCAGGCTGGGCCTGGCCTTCGAACACATGCTCGCACATTTGCGCGCGAGCATCGGGAAAATTCGCCAGTTGGCATTTTACGACAGTGTAACGGGATTGCCGAATCGCGAGAAGTTTCGCCTGGATGCGGTCCAAATCTTGGGAAAATGGCAATTTAGCTCGCTGTGGTTTCTTGACCTCGATGGCTTCAAGGCAATCAACGATTCCTTAGGCCATCGAAGCGGTGATTTGCTTTTGCGCAAGGTCGCCGAACGACTTACAGCATATTTATCGGAATTGGCCGCCGATAGAGGAGGGAGCGTGGATGAGGTCACGCTCGGCCGTGTCGGTGGTGACGAGTTCGTCATGATCGTTCCGGGTGAAATGAACTGTAAAGTCATTGGGAGAATAGCAAAAGGTCTTTTGGAATGTCTTTGTCTTCCGTTCGAAGTCAACGGTTCCTACGTGAGTATTGGCGCGAGTATAGGAATAACCGTCTTTCCGGCGGATGGTGCTGACTATGAAGAGCTTTTGAAAAATGCGGACCTCGCCATGTATGTCGCAAAGCAGCGGGGACGAAGTACGTTCGCGTTCTTTACTTCTGAAATTGCAGAGACCGCTAGGACGCGGCTGTCCTTGGAGCAGGATCTTAAGATGGCGGTTCGGGCGAGGCAGCTCTCGGTGCAATACCAGCCGATCGTTTCCTGTCAGGACGGACGAGTCTATGGGGTGGAGGCCCTTGCGCGGTGGCACCACGCCGAACTTGGCAACGTCCCCCCCGAGCGCTTTATCTCGATCGCAGAAGAGACAGGTTTAATCCGAGATATTGATCGATTTGTCTTGCAAAAGGCCGTTGAAGAGATTGGCCCTCTGGTAGATGCTGGCCTTAATATTGTCTTGGCCGTCAATATTTCGGCCGCTGGCATTGAAGATCCATTTCTTGTTGATGAGGTTGAGAAGCTGCTAGGCGCTGCTGGATTTGACCCGTCGAAACTTGAGTTGGAGATTACAGAATTGGTAGCAATGCGCGATCTCGAGAACGTCAGCAGAAGCATAATGAGATTGCGCCAATTAGGCGTTCGGCTTGCGATTGACGACTTTGGCGCCGGTTATTCTAATCTTGCGACGCTCGCCCGTCTTCCGTTCGACACTGTAAAGCTCGATCGCTCTCTTGTGGTCGGCCTCGCGTCGGACCGCGACAAGCGAACGATTGTTCAAATTGGGTTGATGCTCGCGACCGAACTTGGGTTTGAAACTGTGGTTGAGGGCGTTGAAAGAACGGAAGAGTTTGAATTCATTGTAAAGTGTGGCGCAACCTATGCGCAAGGATATCTTTTTAGCGTGCCTGTCTCAGTCGACGAGCTTTTGATAATCCTAGAACCCGCACGTCTTGGTGCGATTGCGGTAAGGGCGCTAGAGAATCGCAGTACCAACGACCCTTCCACGGCGCTCCCAGCTATAGCAAACGGCTGACATCAGAATAGATTGCTAGAGCTCGGTGCACCGGGCGCACTAAGTTTATAAGATCGCGTGGTCGCCGTGTGCCTCACGCGGCAGCGGCCCTCTCACTTGTCAGGGCTTCGATATGCCGCGACCACAGCTCGAATGCCTCGCGAACTTCCTTCGCATAGCGTTGTCGCTGATAGATTCCGGCCACACCGGAGAACGTCCCAGCGCGATAGTTCAACGCCAACTCGACAATGTGCGGAGCCACGCCAAGGCGCTGTAATCCACTTGCAAAGCTCCGGCGAAGGTCGTGGAGCGTCCAAGGCCGGATCGCTGGCGCGACCTTTTCCTTCGTACCACTATGTCACCAAATGGACGATCGGCGCCATTGAGCACAAATTTGCGGGTGCTGGGCAATGTGTCGAGCACCCGACGGATCATCGAAGTGATCGTAATGATATGCGGCAAGCTGTTCTTGGTGCGCACGCCAGGCAATTCAATCGCGTCGGTGGTAATCTCATTGCGCGCGAGCTTGGTATTTCATTGCGGCGCGCACCAGACAGAATTAAGAGCTTAATTAATGCACCGGCAGCACCGCCTTCTTCATTGGCGGCTCTCGGGCCTTCGCTAACGAGAGGGCGATGTGAGGAAATGTTTCTAACAATGGCTAACGGTTTGTGACCTTGCCAAGGTTGGGGTCGAGGGTTCGAATCCCTTCGCCCGCTCCAATTGTTCTTCTTATATGCGGTACGGACGCGCCGAAGGTGCGGATGCCGCATTAACCAATCGCTAACCATAAAAGCCCTAGAAAAAATGCGGGAAGGCGCAATTTTCATGCGCCGGTCGGGATTGGGCTATGCCGCGCCGCACGACATCGTTCGCGCTCGATTCCTCGCTCACGCCTCGCCTTATCGTCGTCGGTTCTGGATTTTGCGGCGCGACCATCGCGCACAAGGTCGCCACCGAATTGGCGCTGCCGGTGCTGGTGCTCGAGCGCCGCAGCCATGTCGGAGGCAATTCTTTTTCGCGCGTCGATGGCGAGACCGGTATCGAATATCACGAATACGGCTCTCATCTCTTCCATACATCGAACGAGACAGTGTGGAAATTCATCACGCAGTTTTCTTCGTTCAACAATTACCGGCATCGTGTTTTTTCGAAACACAAAGGCAAGACCTATACGATCCCGATCAATTTGATGACAATCAATCAGTTTTTCGATCTCGATCTCGATCCGGCCGGCGCGCGTAAGCTCATTGCGCAGCAGACCGCAGCCGAAAAAACTAGCGCGTTGCAGAATTTCGAGCAGAAGGCGATCTCGCTGATCGGTCGCCCGCTCTACGAAGCCTTCATCAAGGGCTACACCGCTAAGCAATGGGAAACCGACCCCGCTCTGCTGCCGGCGGAAATCATCTCGCGGCTGCCGGTGCGCTTCAGCTTCAACGATTTTTATTTTTCGGATTTGTACGAAGGGTTGCCGGCCGAGGGCTACGCCGTCATTTTCGACAAGATGTTGCGGCACCCGCTGATTCGAGTGACGACGAATTGCGACTATTTCGACGTGCGCGCGAAACTCGATCCGAGTGCGTTGTGTGTTTTTACCGGGCCGGTCGACCGCTACTTCGATTACAAATTCGGCGAGCTGGGATGGCGCACGCTCGATTTCGAAATCGAACGGCTCGACGTCGAGGATTTCCAGGGCGCGGCTGTGGTCAATTATCCCGACCCCGACGTGCGCTTCACCCGCATCCACGAGTTCAAGCATCTGCACCCGGAGCGCCGCGCGGGAAACAAGACGCTCATCATGCGCGAGTATTCGCGCTTCGCGAAACACAATGACGAGCCTTTTTACCCGATCGGCCGGCACGACGACAAAATGCGCTACCAGCAATACAAAAAGCTGGCCGAGGCTGAACCGAACGTGATCTTTGCCGGGCGGCTCGGAACCTACCGCTATCTGGATATGCATCAGGCGATCGGCGCGGCCTTGAATCTGTTCGAGAAGAAAGTCGCGCCGATGCTGACCGGACGGGCGGTCGAGCCGGAATGGCAGAGCAGCCCGTCTTTGGTGCCGCAACGATCCGGTGCGGACGAACCGGTGGAGGGGTAGATGGCAAGCCGGAAAAATCTGGTCGTTGCGCGCGCGGGCGATTCCTCGCTGCACGAGGAATGGCTGGCGGGTCCGGCTGAACGCAACTGGGATTTGATCGTTAATTATTTCGGCGACGATCCGCGACGCTATCGTGAGGACGATGTGCAACGCATCGATTCCAAAGGTCCGAAGTGGCCGGCGCTGCACGACCTCATCAAAAAACACGGCGAGACCATATTTGGCTACGAGCGGGTATGGCTGCCCGATGACGATCTGCGAGCGACAAAGGCCGGCATCAATTCGCTGTTCGACATTGTCGAGAAGCATGCGCTGACGCTAGCGCAACCGGCGCTGACACCGGACAGTCATCTTGGCCATCTGATCACGCTGCGTAACCGTTCGTTCCATTTGCGCTTCACCAACTTCGTCGAGATCATGGCGCCCTGCTTCAGCCGCGAATTTCTGAAGCAGATGTTGCCCTCATTCAACGCGAATCTCACGGGCTGGGGTTTGGACTTTATCTGGCCGACCAAGATTCCGGATTGGACGCGCATCGCCATTATCGACGCCGTGACCGTATGCCACACGCGGCCGGTCGGCGGTCCGAACTATCAGCATCTTGCCGCCGGCGGAAAGACGCCGCAGCAGGAGTTGCACGAGGTGCTGGCCAAATACGGATTGACGGCTGTCGATCCGCCTTATGTGCGCGGCGGCATCGACAAGTCGGAGCGGCGGCTGTCGATCTACGACACCACGGCGCGCGATCTGATCGACAACATCGTGATCGGTTATCTGCCGGAAGTCGGCAATCATCCGCAAGCGTTGATGACGCTGGTGCGCCCCAATCTCAACGCGCTGTGCATCGGCTCCATTGCGCCAGCGGTGTTGAAAGCCTCGTAGTCGATCAATATCCGGCCGCGAGGGAGCCGCGGGTGCGGGTATCGGCGGCGCCGACAACATGACCATCGGTCATGACCTCAATCGAATTTGCCGAGGTAAACGGCCGCGCCGCCACGATATTATGGCCGCGCGCCTTCAGCGCATCGATCACATCGGGCGCAAAGCCATGCTCAACAAACGTGCCATCCGGCTGCCACTGGTTATGCAGCCGCGGCGCGCTCACCGCTTTGTCGATCGGCATATGGAAATCGATCACGTTCATAATGACTTGCAGCACCGCCGTGATGATGCGGCTGCCGCCCGGCGAGCCGGTGATGAGGAAAGGCTTGCCGTCCTTGAGCACGATGGTCGGCGTCATCGAGGACAGCGGCCGCTTGCCCGGGCCGGGCAGATTGGCGTTAAAGCCGACCAGCCCGTAGGCATTGGCGGCGCCCGGCTTGGCGGTGAAGTCGTCGAGCTCGTTGTTGAGCAATATGCCGGTGCCCTCCGCGATGAGGCCAAGGCCGTAGGAAAAATTCAACGTGTAGGTGTTCGACACCGCGTTGCCGTCGCGGTCGATGACGGAAAAATGCGTGGTGTTCCTGCCTTCAAAATCGGCCGGCTTGCCGGCGCGGATGTCGGCCGAGGGCGTCGCCCGCTCTGCGATGCCGGCGCGCAGCGATGCGGCGTATTTTTTCGACATCAGCCCGGCGACCGGCATTTTCACCGCGTCGGGATCGCCCATGTATACGGCGCGGTCGGCGTAGGCGCGCTTCATCGCTTCGATCGTTTCATGCAAGGCCAGCGCGTCGCGGCCGAGCTGGCTGAGATCGTAACCCTCCATGATGTTGAGCATCTCGATCAGACAGACGCCGCCGGATGACGGCGGCGGCATGGAGACGATGTCGTAGCCGCGATAGGTTCCGCGCACCGGCTCACGCTCGACCGCGCGATAATGTTTCAAATCGTCCGCGGTCATGATGCCACCGGCACCGCGCACCGCGGCGGCAATTTGATCCGCGATGCGGCCGTGATAGAAAGCGGCCGGGCCGTTTTGCGCGATGGCTTGCAAGGTGTCGGCGAGATCGGGTTGCAGCAGGCGGTCGCCTTCGTGCCGCGGCGCGCCGCCATCGAGAAAAATCTTGGCCGAGGACGGCCAGCGCGCCAGCCGCGCGGCGGATTGCGGCAGCGAATCGGCGATGTCGTCTTCGACCGGGAAGCCTTGCCGCGCCAGACGAATCGCGGGCGCGATCAGCTCGGCGAGCGAGAGTTTGCCGGAGCCGTATTTGCGGTGCGCCAACGCGAGGCCCGCGACGGTGCCGGGCACGCCGACCGCCAATCCGCTGTCGCGCGATTTGGCCGGGTCGGGTTCGCCCTTGTCGTCGAGAAACATGGTGGGCGTCGCCGCCGCCGGGGCGGCCTCGCGATAATCGATCGCAATGTCGCGCTTTTCCAAGCTACGATTTTTGGCGAGATGGATCACCATGAAGCCGCCGCCGCCGATATTGCCGGCGCGCGGATACGTGACGGCAAGCGCGAAGCCGACCGCGACCGCGGCATCGACCGCATTGCCGCCACGATTCAGAATTTCCACGCCGATGCGCGCGGCGTGGCGCTCCTGCGCCACCACCATGCCGTTGGGGGCGACGATCGGTGTTGCCGGCGGAATGACTTGAGGACGCGAGACCGGCGCGACCTGGGCGTGAGCGGCGGCGCTCAGCAGGAGGACGATGCACGACAGGATGTGAATAAAGCGGTTCATTGCTCTCTTGTCGTGGCCGGACTTGTCCCGGCCATCCATGACGGAGGTTACCGCGCCTGCCCGTGATAGACCGTGTTCGGCCGCATGTCGGTGGCGGAGGCAACGCGGTTCGACATGTTGAAGAAGCCGGCCACCGCTGAAATATCCCAGATGTCGCGATCGGAAAACCCGGCGCGGCGCAGCCGCTCGCGGTCGGTTTCCTCCACGCTCCACGGCGAGGCCGTAAGCTTGGCCGCGAAGTCGAGCATGGCGCGCTGGCGTTTGGAAAGCCGCGCCACCCGGTAATTCATCACCATGTGCTCGCCGAGCAGTGGGTCGCGCGAATATTGCCGCACCGCGGCGCCATGGGCGGTGAGGCAGTAGTAGCAGCGGTTCTGCGACGACACCGCGACCGCGATCATTTCGCGTTCAAGCTTCGACAATCCGCTCTCGCCCAGCATCAGATCGTTGTACATGGCGACGAAGGTCTCGAGCTTGGTCATGTCGAAGGCGTAAGCGACCAGCACATTGGGCACGAAACCAAGCTTGTCCTGGCATTTCTTGAAATAGGCGGCCATGGCGGGCGAAAGCTTGGCCATCGGCAGATTGAGCGCGATCACCGGCGCATCGTCGGCGGCTGGCGTCGCGGCCTTGAGCGGGGCCGGCCGGCCGGCGGGCGACTGCAGCAGCACGGCCTTGCCGGCGGTTTTGGCGGACTTCTTGGTTTTGTTCATTTCCCGCGTTCCTGGATGATCCGTCAGGCGCTCAAGACTACAATGTTCTGGCTGCCCGCGATATACCGGCGCGACCGGCTTTCGTCTTTTGTGTCAGCAGCTTAGCCCGGTAAGCCCGGCCTGTTTTGCAATGCCGTCACGGCGCCGTCACCCAGTGGTGTCTTGCTCCCGCGCGCCCGCCACGGAAAGTGAAAACCCCATTCCATGCTCGACCGAATCCGGCAACCGGTGCATGATTCCATGGCCGTGGATATTCCCGTCAGCCAACGCGACAGCGCCGCGCACGCCGTGACCGAGCAAGCCGGCTCGGCGCTGGCTGCGCGCCGCAACGACATTCCGCCGACGTTCGCCGCGCAGCTCTACGAGCGCGCGGTGGCGGACGATGTACTGGCTTACGCGCCGGCCGATCTCGCCGTGCTGGCCGAGCACGCTTTCGATTTTCTGCGCGAGCGGCCGCCGGGCGCGTCGAAAATCCGCTGCGAGAGCGTCGCGTTGAAAGAGTCAAGCGGGCGCAAGTCAGTGACGGTGATCGAGATCGTCAACGACGACATGCCGTTTTTGGTTGACTCGGTGATGGGTGAAATTGCCGAGCGCCGGCTCAACGTGCTGCTGGTGGTGCATCCGGTGTTCGGCGTGCAGCGCGAGGGCGGCAAGCTCAAGGCGCTGAGCGCGCCCTCAACGGAAGGCACGCGCGAGAGCTTCATTCACATTCATCTCGAGCCGATCGCGGAGGAGGCCGCGCGCGCCGATTTGGTGCGCGCGCTCACCGCCGTGCTCGGCGAGGTGCGGCTGGCGGTGCAGGACTGGCGGCCGATGCTCGACCGCGTCAACGCCTGTGTCGCGGAACTTGAAACCAATCCACCGCCGCTGCCGGTCGATGAAATCGCCGAAGCCATCGCCTTTCTGCAATGGCTGCTGACCGACAATTTCACGTTCATCGGCGTGCGCAATTACAGCTTCGACGGCAAGGCGCTGACGCCGGATCACGATAGCGCGCTCGGCATCATGCGCTCGCGCGATTTGCGCGTGCTCAAGCAGGGCAACGAGCTGCTCGAGTATACGCCGGAGATCATGGCGTTCCTGAAAGAGCCGCGGCTCTTGATCATTGCCAAGGCCAATATCCACGCCCACGTGCACCGGCGCGTCTATCTCGACTATATCGGCATCAAGCATTTCGATGCCTCCGGCAATCTGGCCGGCGAGGTGCGCATCGTCGGGCTGTTCACCTCGACCGCCTATACGCGCACCGCGCACAGCATTCCCTATTTGCGCCGCAAGATCACAAACGTGGAAGCGCGCGCCGGCTTCGACCCCAGCAGTCATTCCGGCAAGGCGCTGGCGAGCGTGCTCGAAAACTATCCGCGCGACGAGCTGTTCCAGGTCGATGAGGAAGCGCTTTCGCGCTTTGCGCTGGCCATCCTGCAGCTCGACGAACGGCCGCGCGTGCGCGTGCTGGCGCGGCGCGACCGTTTCGACCGCTTCGTGTCGGTGCTGGTCTATGTGCCGCGCGAACGCTACGACAGCCACATTCGCGTACGGATCGGCGATTATCTGGCGAGCGCCTTCATCGGACGCGTTTCGGCGTTCTATCCGTTCTTCCCGGAAGGACCGCTGGTGCGCGTGCACTTCATTATCGGCCGCTCCAGCGGCTCCGCGCCCGAGATCGACGAGGCTGCGCTGGAGCGCGAGGTCGGGGCAATCGTGCGCTCGTGGACCGACGGGCTTGGGCAGGCGCTGGCGCTGGTCAATCCGCCGGACAAAGTGCGCGCGTTGTTTGATCGCTATCGCGACGCGTTCTCGGCCGGTTTCCAGGAAGCCTATGCGCCGGCGATTGCGGCCGGCGATATCCGCCTGATCGAAAGCCTGAGCGAACAGCGGCCGCTCGGCGTCGATTTCCATCACCGGATGGAGGAGGACCGGCGCGCGGTTGGCCTGAAAGTTTGGAGCCTGGCGCGCCCGCTGCCGCTGTCGGAACGCGTTCCGGTGCTGGAAAACATGGGTTTCCGGGTGGTGGACGAACGCACCTACCACATCGAGCCGAAAGGTGACGGGAGCCACGACGCCTGGTTCCACGACATGCTGCTGGAGCGCGCCGACGGCGGCGCCATCGAGCTCGACGCCGGCAAGGCGCGGCTGGAAGCCGCCTTCCTGATGGTGATGCGCGGGCAGGCCGAGAACGACGGCTACAACGCGTTGACGCTTTCCGGCGGATTGATGTGGCGCGACGTGGCGCTGATCCGCACGCTGTCGCGCTTCCTGCGCCAGGTGCGCGTGCCCTATTCGCAGGACTACATGTGGGCGACGCTGGTGAAGCACGCCGGCCTCGCCGGCGATATTGTCGCGCTGTTCCACGCGCGCTTCGATCCGCGCCCCGATGCCGCGCAAGCGCGCGATACCAAGCAAAAGGAAATCGCCGCGCGCATCGAGGAAGAATTGCAGAAAGTCGAGAGCCTGGACGAGGACCGCATTCTGCGCCACTTCGTCAACGCTGTGCAGGCGGCGATCCGCACCAATTTCTATCAGACCGACAAAGACGGCCAACCCAAGGCGCTCATTGCTGTGAAATTCGAGAGCGGCAAGATCACCGACATGCCGCTGCCGCGCCCGCTCTATGAAATTTTCGTCTATGCGCCGCGCGTCGAGGGCGTGCACATGCGCTTCGGCAAGGTGGCGCGCGGCGGCATCCGCTGGTCCGACCGGCCGCAGGATTTCCGCACCGAAATTCTTGGGCTGGTGAAGGCGCAGCAGGTCAAGAACGCGGTGATCGTGCCGGTCGGCGCCAAAGGCGGCTTCGTGCCCAAGCTGATGCCGAAGTCGCCGACGCGCGAGCAGTTCATGGCGGAAGGCATCGTGACCTACAAGCTGTTCATCTCGACGCTGCTCGACATCACCGACAATATCCGGTCCGACGGCAGTATCGTTCCGCCCGATTGCGTGGTGCGGCACGAGGGCGACGACCCTTATCTGGTGGTGGCGGCGGACAAGGGCACCGCCACCTTCTCGGACATCGCCAACGGACTTTCGGTCGAGCACGGCTACTGGCTGGGCGATGCTTTCGCCTCCGGTGGTTCCGCCGGCTACGACCACAAGGTGATGGGCATCACCGCGCGCGGCGCCTGGGAATCGGTCAAGCGGCATTTCCGCGAGATGGATATCGATATCGGCGTTACTCCGTTCACGGCGGTCGGCGTCGGCGATATGTCGGGTGACGTGTTCGGCAACGGCATGTTGCGCGAGACCACCACCAGACTGGTGGCGGCGTTCGATCACCGCGACATTTTCATCGACCCGGATCCCGATCCGGCGGCAAGTTTCTCCGAGCGCAAACGCATGTTCGCGCTGCCGCGCTCGAGCTGGCAGGACTACGACAAGAAACTGATTTCCAAAGGCGGCGGGATCTATCCGCGCGCGTCCAAGGAAATCAAGCTCAGCCCCGAGGCGCAGAAACTTCTCGGCGTGCCCGAAGCCGCTACGCCGCAGGCGTTGATGAAGGCGATCCTTAAGGCGCAAGTCGATCTTTTGTTCTTCGGCGGCATCGGCACTTATGTGCGCGCCGCGAGCGAAAGCGATGACGCCGCAGGCGACCGTGCCAACGACGCCATCCGCATTACCGGCGGCGAACTGCGTGTCAAAGTGGTCGGCGAGGGCGCCAATCTCGGCATGACCCAGCGCGGCCGCATCGAGGCGGCGCTCGCCGGCCGCAGGCTCAACACCGACGCCATCGACAATTCCGCCGGCGTCAATACCTCCGACGTCGAGGTCAATATCAAGATCGCGCTCAGTCCGCTGTTGCAAACCGGCGCGCTGACAATGGAAGCGCGCAACGCGCTGCTGGTCGAGATGACCGGCGAGGTGGCGCGGCTGGTGCTGCGCAACAACTATCAGCAGACGCTGGCGCTTTCGTTGGCGCAGCGGCGCGACCTGGAGGATCTGGGCTTTCAGCAGCGGCTGATGCAGACGTTGGAACAGCGTGGCCATCTCGACCGCGCGGTGGAATTTCTGCCCGACGAGATCGCGCTCGCCGACCGGCGCAAACGCAATCTCCCGCTGACGCGGCCCGAACTCGCGGTGCTGCTGGCTTATGCCAAGCTAACGCTCTACAGCGAGTTGCTCGACTCGAACGTGCCGGACGATCCCTATCTCGGGCGCGAGCTGGAACGTTATTTCCCCAAGGAAATGTCGGAGCGCTATGACGACGCGCTGCACGCGCACCGGCTGCGGCGCGAGATCATCGCGACGCAGCTCACCAATTCGATGATCAATCGCGGCGGCGCCACGCTGATCGTGCGCATCGCCGACCAGACCGGCGCCTTGCCGCCGGCCATCGCCGCGGCATTTGCCGCGGTGCGCAACAGTTTCGATCTCATCGCGCTCAACGGCGAGGTCGACGCGCTCGACAACAAGATTTCCGGCAAGACCCAGCTCGATCTCTACGCCGCCGTGCAGGATCTGCTGCTCGACCGGCTGGTCTGGTTCCTGCGCAATGTCGATCTCAAGCAAGGGCTGGAGACGATCATCGCGCACTATCATGAGGGCATCGCGCAGGTGGCGGCGGCGCTCGATACCGCGCTGTCGAAGCAGGCACTTGCCGCGCGCGACGCCAAGGTGGCGGAGCTCACGCGCGCTGGCGTCCCGGACGATCTGGCGCGCCGCATCGCCAGTCTGGCCGTGCTCAAGGCCGCGCCCGATATCGTGCTGGTGGCGGATCGCGCCAAGAAGCCGGTGGGCGAAGTGACCGCGACTTATTTCGCCACCGAGGCGTTCTTCCAGCTCGATCGCGTCGCCGGCGCGGTGCCGGGCATCGTGGTGTCGGACTATTTCGACCGGCTGGCGCTCGACCGCGCGCTCGATTCGATCGGCGACGCCGAGCGGCGGCTGACGGCCGCCATGGTCGGCAATGGTGTCGCCGGCGCCGGCGCGGTCGACGAATGGATCAAGCCGCGCCAGGCGGAGGTCGAGCGCATCCGCGCGGCGATCCACGAGATCGCCGGCTCGGGGCTGACGCTGTCGAAACTGTCGGTGGCGGCGAGCCTGCTGGGCGATCTGGCGCGGGAGTAATCAGTGGCGGAAATGCCGCGTGCCGGTGAACACCATCGCGACGTTGTGTTCGTCGGCGGCGGCGATGACCTCGTCATCGCGCACCGAGCCGCCGGGCTGGATCACCGCGGTGGCGCCGGCTTCGATGGCGACCAGTAGGCCGTCCGGGAACGGAAAGAACGCGTCGGAGGCGACCACCGAACCTTTGGTCAGCGGTTCCTTCAACTTTAATTCCTTCGCGGCGTCTTGCGCTTTAAGCGCGGCGATGCGCGCGGCATCGACCCGACTCATTTGCCCGGCGCCGATGCCGACGGTGGCGAGGCCCTTGGCATAGACGATGGTGTTCGATTTGACGTGCTTGGCGACGCGAAACGCAAAGCGCAGGTCGTTGAGCTCGGTTTCGCTCGGCGCGCGCTTGGTGACGACTTTCAGTTGCATGTCATCGACGACCGCATTGTCGCGCGATTGCACCAATAGCCCGCCGGCCACCGACTTCACCGCCAAGCCGCCGGCGCGCGGATCGGGCAGGCCGCCGGCCAATAACAAGCGCAAATTCTTTTTGGCCGCCACGATCTTGATCGCTTCCTCGGTGGCGTCCGGCGT
The DNA here is from genome assembly GCA_963703875.1 of uncultured Alphaproteobacteria bacterium. GTDB lineage: Bacteria > Pseudomonadota > Alphaproteobacteria > Rhizobiales > Xanthobacteraceae > Pseudolabrys. Next base: position 52,853 of record CAVPFZ010000029.1, on the reverse strand, counting down.
AATAATCACCTCGGTGAAAATCTCGGTGATCGCCCTGGCCGCATCGCCGTCGAGCGTGCGGTTGAGCGCCACGATGCCGCCGAAGGCGGACGTTGAGTCGCAGGCCAGCGCTTTTTTGTAAGCGTCGAGCAGATTGCCACTTTCCGCTACGCCGCAGGGATTGGCGTGCTTGACGATCACGCAAGCCGCGGTGCGTTTGGCATCGAACTCGGCGACACATTCGTAAGCCGCGTCGGTGTCGTTGATGTTGTTGTAGGACAGTTCCTTGCCCTGCAGCTGGCGCGACGTCGCCACGCCAAGGCGCTCGCTCGGGCTGCGATAAAACGCCGCGCTCTGATGCGGGTTCTCGCCATAGCGCAGGGGCTGAATGAGCTTGCCGCCGAAAGCGCGGTAGTCCGGCGCGTTTTCTTTGAGAGCGTCGGCAAACCAGTTGGAAATCGCGGCGTCATAGGCCGCGGTGCGCGCGTAAGCCTTGGCGGCGAGCTTCTGGCGCAACTCAAGCGATGTCATGCCGGCGTGTTGCTTCAGCTCGGCCAGTACTTTCTCGTAATCGGCGGGCTCGACCACGACGGTCACGTCGGCGTGGTTCTTGGCGGCGGCGCGGATCATTGCCGGCCCGCCGATGTCGATATTTTCGATGCATTCCTCGAACGGCGCGCCCTTCGCAACCGTTGCCTCGAACGGATAGAGGTTCACCACCAAAAGATCGATCGGCTTGATGCCGTGCGTTTGCATCGCGTCGGCATGCTTTTTGTCGGCGCGGACGCCCAGCAGCCCGCCGTGCACTTTCGGATGTAGCGTTTTAACCCGGCCATCCATCATTTCGGGAAAGCCGGTCAGCTCGGCGACGTCGACCACTTTCAGTCCGGCGGCCTTCAGCGCCGCGGCGGTGCCGCCGGTGGAGATGAGTTCGACATTGTAGCCGGCGAGCGCCGTGGCCAGTTCAACCAGGCCGGTTTTTTCGGACACCGACAGCAAAGCGCGGGTGATGCGGCGCGGATGGCTGATCATGAGCTACGGGCTAGCATATGAAGCGGGCGAATGGGTATTCATCGCGCAAGCAGCGTCCACAAGCATCACAGCGGCAATTCCGGTTCATCCGCCCGCTCGGGACGGGCGCCCGGCGGCACCGGTGGGCTATGGCGGAAAGTCCAGCGCACCCGCGAGGTTTCGCGTACACGCCCGTAAATCACAATCTGCACGGTGCGGCGCGGGCCGTCCGAACTCGACAAGAACACGCTTTCCTCGATCTTGATCGAGTCGCCGTGGGTATTGAATGTCCATAGCTCTTTGTCCGGCAGCAACAGAATGACGCCGCGGCCGTCCGACAGCCGGTTGGCTTTGATCGAGGGATGCAGGTGAAAGCGTATGGCGAATTCATCGGCTGTGTCCGCCGACTGGCCGGCATCCGCAGTGCGGGTGAAACTGTCCTCGCCGTCGAGGACGAGGCCATCGGGACTCAGTCGCAGCAAGCGGTTATGGATCACGGCGAAATCGTCGGCATAGCCGTCATGGGAGGCGAGTAAGTTCGCGCCCTCCGGCGTTTCCTCTCGCGTCACGCGGACGTCGCGCGGCCCCGTCACGATCGGTATGCCGAACAGCAGCCGCCGCAGCGAACCAGCCTCAAGGAAACGGCAAGACGACACGTCATTGAAGGTGACGGTCGAATGCGCCGCCGTGGCGCGCGCCACCTGCCGCCAATTCTCCTTGTTGACAGCCGGCAGGCCGCAATTGACGACCAGCCGGTGCAGAGTCCACGACAGCTCGAATGATAGGCAACCGGCATGCGCCTCCTGGCTCAGGGCCAGCGGCGGCGGCCGGCCACTATCCATCACCAGCGCGGTATTCCCGGCATCGATGCGCTGGTATCCGGAGTGTGGCGCGTTCGAGACCGGCGTACCGCGCGCGTCGTCATAGGCGAGCACGGTGGCGAGCAGATCGACCGGCGTCGGGCCCATACCGTTGAAATGCGCGAAGTTGCCGTCGGCGTGGCGGAAGAAACGCAGCATCGGCATCATGCGGTCGATGGCGTTGTTGAGCGCCTGCGGCGGCTGCAAATGACGCGCGGAGAAAAGCTGCCGCAGCGGCAGCAAGTCCACCAGCAAGTCGATCAGCGCGCCGGGATTGCGGCTGATGTGACCGCCGTCGGGCAGGATCTGGCGGCGCAGTTCCTCCGCCATGCGCCGCACATTGCCGCGCAGCGCGCCGGACTGCCCCTGCATGCATAATGTCGCGTAGTTGAGCGCGATCACCGCTTGCAGGCGCGGCAAACCGTCTCGCGACTGCTTGAGCGAGCGGCGCAGATAGCGCACCTGCCGCGACAGGCTGCGGATGAAGCGGCGGTAGAAACGCGCGTCGGCGTCCTGCAGCACGAACGGCGCCTGGCTCAGCCAGCAAATGACGCGGCGCGACAGAATATCGACGCGCCAGCCAACCGGATGCCAGCCGCCTTGCAGATTGATCCAGTCGTCGATCAGCGAGCGCGCGTTGGCACGCGTGATGGCGCTGTCGGCGGCGCGCAAATGGCGCAGCCAGGAAAACGAAAGCAGCATCACCGCCCATTCATCGGACGGCGGCGTCATTTCAAATGGAGATCGCCTGTCGCAGATCACGACCTTGCCGGCGAAGGCGAAACGGCCGGCGTAGATCTCGCTGGCGCGGGTGGCGTCGGCGGTGCGCAGATCTTGTGGCGCGATCACCAGACGGTCGGTGGCGGTCGAGCCGAAGCGCCAGCGCAGCAGGGCGTGCGTGCCGATGCGGCCAATCAGGCTGCGGAATGCGCGGCGCCCGATAAGCACGGAGAGCCTGGATCGCTCCGCGACCGAAACCCGCGTCATGAAGGCGTTCGTCCCCCTAGTGTCCTGATTCTCTCGCGCGGCCCACACGATAGCGAAGGGTCGCCCAAGCTCCAATATGCCCGTCTGGTGTGCGGATTAAGGCGTTTTTCGCGTGAGCCGGGCGGCATAAAATCCGTCGAGGCCGCCCCAGCGCGGATCGGGGTCCGGCAGTTGCGGCGGCAAAGTGCGCAGATCGCCGTCCGCGGTGATGAATTCGGCGCGCCCGCACGCGTCTTGCGCCGTCACCGGCCATCGGACGACGCGCGGATCGCGCGCCAACAAAGCCGCGATCTGATCCTCAGCCTCTTCCGGCTCCAGCGAGCAGACGCAATAAACGAGCGTTGCGCCGGGCTTGAGCAGTTCCACCGCGCGGTCGAGCAGGCGCTGCTGTAAGGACGTGAGGACCACGAGGTCGGCTTCGCTCTTGAGCCACGGCACGTCGGGGTGGCGGCGGATGGTGCCGGTCGAGGAGCAGGGCGCGTCGAGCAGAACGGCGTCGAACAAGCTGGGCGATGCAGGTTGCCATTCCAGCACGTCGGCAACGACGGTTTCGGCTTGCAGCGACAGTCGCGAAAAATTTTCAAGCAGACGGCTGAGCCTCGCCGCCGAACGGTCAACCGCGGTAACGCGCGCACCGGCGAAAGCCAGCTGCGCGGTCTTGCCGCCCGGCGCCGCGCACAGCTCGGCGACCTGCTTGCCGCGCACGTCGCCGAGCAAGCGCGCCGGCAGCGAGGCGGCGGCATCCTGCACCCACCAGGCGCCTTCGCTGAAGCCGGGCAAGAGCGAAATCGCGCCATGCGCGATGGTGCGCACGGTTCCGGTCGGCAGCACACGCCCGCGCAGCCGCTCGGCCCAGGACTCGGCGTCACTCTTGACGGTGAGATCGAGCGCCGGCTCATGGCCATTGGCTTCCGCGATCGCGCGCGCGGTCTCGGCGCCATAGCGCTTGGTCCAGCGTTTGACCAGCCATTCGGGCGTGTCGCGCGTGACCCGGGCCGGCAGCATGGCGGTACGATTTTGCGTCACGCGCCGCAGCACCGCGTTGATCAGCCCGGCATAACGCGCCGCGCGGCGGTCGGCCTGCGCCAACCGCACCGACAAATCGACCGCCGCATGATCGGGGACTTCGAGCCAGAGGATCTGCGCGGCGCCGATCAGGAGAATGGTTTCAACGCGCGGCGCCTCGGTGGGAAAACCTTTCTCGAGAAAACCGCCCAGCAGTTGCCGCAGCGTGCCGAGCCGCCGCAGCACGGTGGCGGTGAGCCGGCGCATGAGCGCGCGGTCGCGATCGGGGAGGGTGGCGAGACCCGGATGGGCGGCCTTGCCCGACAGTTGCTCGTCGAGCGCGATCTTCCGCCGCAGGACGCCGTCGAGAATATCGGCGGCGATTCTTCGGGCGGCGAGGCCGGGGACTTCCGGCTGCGGGGAGGTGCGCGGTCGCGCCATGCCCCCTTCATTGCCATAAATTGTGGCTGCGGCGCGAAGAAGCGCGAAAAAATCTTAAAAACCGCACAGCTTTGACGCGCTGCGACGCGTCAATCCATGCGCTAGCGCTCGACGATCACCGGCGTACCGACGGCGACCAGGCGATAGAGTTCGCGGATATCGCTGTTGTACATGCGGATGCAGCCGTGCGAGACGAAGCCGCCGATCAGCTCCGGGTGATTGGTGCCGTGGATGGCATATTCGCCGCCGCGCAGCGTAAGCGCGGCCTCACCCATCGGGTTATTGGGCGCGCCGCCGGGAATAACCCGGGGCAGGCGCGGATTTTCCCGGCGGATCGATGGCGGCGCCTGCCAGGCCGGCCGCACGAATTTTCCTTCGATCCGCGCGAGGCCGGTCCAGGTCATCCCGGCTTTGCCGACGCCGACCGGAAAGCGCAGCGCGCGATTGCCGTCGAGCACATAATAGAGGCGGCGTTCGCTGGTCTTGACCACGATGGTGCCGGGCTGGAAACCCGAGATCGCAACCACGTCATGGGTGGCGGCATGGGTCGCGGCATGGGCGGCGACCGCCGGCAACGACGCAAACAAAATAACGGCGATAAAAAGTACCGTCCGCTTCAACACAACCGACATTGCTCACGCCCGCTACCGTTGACGGGCGGATATTAATGCCGGCCGCGGCCGGTTCGGGCGAAAGCTCGAAATAGCGTAAATGACGACTAAAAACGGCGATTGTAACCCGCTTACGCCCCCGCTTTAGCCACCCTTTTGTTCTGCCGGTTATTGACCAGATCGTCGACCACGGCGGGGTCGGCCAGCGTCGACACGTCGCCGAGATTGCCGGATTCGTCTTCGGCGATCTTGCGCAGGATGCGGCGCATGATCTTGCCGGAACGCGTTTTCGGCAGGCCGGGCGCGAACTGGATCAGATCGGGCGAGGCGATCGGACCGATCTCCTTGCGCACCCATTGCACCAGTTCCTTGCGCAATTCCTCGGACGGCTTTTCGCCGGCCATCAGCGTCACATAGGCGTAGATGCCCTGGCCCTTGATGTCGTGCGGATAGCCGACCACGGCCGCTTCCGACACCTTGTCGTGCGCGACCAGCGCGCTTTCCACTTCGGCGGTGCCGAGGCGGTGGCCGGCGACGTTGATCACGTCGTCGACGCGGCCGGTGATCCAGTAGTAGCCGTCCTCGTCGCGGCGGCAGCCGTCGCCGGTGAAGTACTTGCCCTTGTAGGTCGAGAAATAAGTCTGTTCGAAGCGGTCGTGATCGCCGTAGACGGAACGCATCTGTCCCGGCCAGGAATCCGTGATGCAGAGGTTGCCGCTGCCGGCGCCTTCGAGCGGCTTGCCTTCGGCATCCACGATTTCCGGCTTGATGCCAAAGAACGGCCGCGTCGCCGAGCCGGGCTTGAGCCTGGTCGCGCCCGGCAGCGGCGTGATCATGATTCCGCCGGTTTCGGTCTGCCACCAAGTATCGACGATCGGGCAGCGGCCGTCGCCGACCACGTGATAGTACCACTCCCAGGCTTCTGGATTGATCGGCTCGCCGACCGAGCCGAGCAGCCGCAGCGACTTGCGCGAGGTCTTCTTCACCGGATCGTTGCCGCCCTGCATCAGCGCGCGGATCGCGGTCGGCGCGGTGTAGATGATGTTGACCTGGTGCTTGTCGCACACTTCCCAGAAGCGCGACGTGGTCGGATAGTTCGGCACGCCTTCGAACATCATGGTGATCGCGCCGTTACTAAGCGGCCCGTAGACGATGTAGCTGTGGCCGGTGACCCAGCCGACGTCCGCGGTGCACCAGTAGATGTCGCCGTCGTGATAGTCGAACACGTACTGGTGTGTGATCGACGTGTACAGAAGGTAGCCGCCGGTGGTGTGCAGCACGCCTTTTGGTTTTCCGGTCGAGCCCGACGTATAGAGGATGAACAGCGGGTCCTCCGCGCCCATCTCCTCGCAGGGGCATTCGGCCGGCACATTCTTTGCGACGTCGTCGTAGTAGACATCGCGGCCCGCTTTCATGTTGACGGCGGCGCCGGTGCGCTTGACGACGATCACGCTCGTAACGCCGCCGACTTTCTCGCAGGCGGCATCGACGTTTTCCTTCAGCGGAATTTTGCGGCCGCCGCGGACCCCCTCGTCGGCGGTGACGATGACGGTCGATTTGCAGTCCTCGACGCGGCCGGCGATCGAATCCGGCGAAAAACCGCCGAAGATGACGGAATGAATTGCGCCGATGCGCGCGCAAGCCAGGATGGCGTAAGCCGCTTCGACGATCATCGGCATGTAGATCGTGACGCGGTCGCCTTTCTTCACACCCTGTTTCTTGAGAACGTTGGCGAACTTGCAAACCTCGGCGTGCAATTGCCGGTAGGTAATTTTCTTGTCGTCCTTGGGGTCGTCGCCTTCCCAGATGATGGCGGTCTGCTCGCCGCGCTTTTCAAGATGGCGGTCGACGCAGTTAAAGCAGGCGTTGAGCTTGCCGTCCTCGAACCATTTGATCGAAATATTGCCCGGCGCGTAGGAGGTATTCTTGATCTTGGAAAACGGCTTGCTCCAGTCGAGGCGCTTGGCCTGCTCGGCCCAAAAGCCGTCCGGGTCCTTGATCGAGCGCGCGTACATGTCCTGGTATTTGCCGGCGTCGGCGAAGGCGCGCTTCTGCCATTGCGGCGAAACGTCATAGATCTTGTCGGACATCGCACTTCCTCCCACCCACATTGAATGCCGTGGGCTGCCGTTCGTTTCTGGTTGGCCCCATTATGCGATGGCGTGAGCGCAAGGGACAAGCGCGGAGAGTTCCACTTTGGTTGGGTCTCAGACGCCCCAGGCGCCGACGATCGCGCCCATCAGCAGCAAAACAGCCAGCCAATGGCCGCCATCAATGGCGATCAGCGAAGGCTTGCGCATGCCGAAAGTGTTGTTGACCGCGAGCGTGGTGATGACGAAGCCGAACCAGATGAAGGCGGCGGAAATCACGCCGTTTTTGATCGTCACAGCGCCAAGGTGACCCATGACGCCCGCCAACATCCAGGCCATGATCAGGTCGGCGGCGAGCGCGAGGATCAGCGGCCAGGGCGCCGCGCCGCGGCCGTGATGGGCGCGGATTTGCGCGCTGGTGAAGCCGTGCGCGGCTTTCCAGGGCTCGGCCAGCAGGCGATACCAAACGCCGCCAAACGCGAATCCGGCGGCGCCCGCTACAATAACCGCCCAGTAATTGATGCCGGCGAAAGTCATGGCGCGCCTCCGGCTATAATCCGCCCATTTTGCAAACGATTTTCCACTCGGCGTCGGTAACCGGTTGCACCGACAGCCGCGAATTCTTGACCAGCACCATATCCTTCAGCTTTGGCTCAGCCTTGATGGCCTGCAGTGTCACCGGATTGGCCGCCGGCGCTACGGCTTTGACATCGACCACCACCCAAGGTTCGTCCTTTTTGGCCGTCGGGTCGGGGTAATGCTCACGCACGATGTCGACAATGCCGACGACCGCCTTGTCCTCGCCGGAATGATAGAAGAAAGCGCGATCACCTTTCTTCATTTTCATAAGATTGGCTTTGGCCTGAAAATTACGCACGCCCGACCAGGCTTCGCCCTTGCTGCCGCTTTTAACTTGCTGTTGCCACGACCAGGCGCCGGGTTCGGATTTCATCAGCCAGTATGCCATTTCACTCTTCCGCCTTGATCGGCCGCGTCAGCAGCGAGCCGATGGCTTCGTCCACAGTCAGCGTTTTTGCCAATAGCGCGGCGACCGCGGCCGCGATCGGCATTTCGATTTTTTTCTCGGCCGCCATTTCCAGCAGCACCGGCGCGGTGAAGGCGCCTTCGGCCAGTTTTTCGCCGGGCTTCTCATTTTTTCCAAGTGCTACGCCGAACGAAAAATTGCGCGACTGCGGGCTTGAGCAGGTGAGAATCAAATCCCCGAGGCCGGAGAGGCCCATCATGGTTTCCGGCTTGGCGCCGTAGGCTTTGGCGAAGCGCACCAATTCGGCGAAGCCGCGCGTGGTGAGCGCCGCCGCCGCGCTGGCGCCCAGGCCGCGCCCGGTGACAATGCCGGCCGCGATCGCCAGCACATTTTTCGCGGCGCCGCCGATCTCGACGCCGCGCACGTCGGTCGAGTGATAAAGACGGAAGGTGCCGGCGTTGATCGCATGAGCAAGGCCGCGCGCCATCGCGTCGTCCGCCGCCGCGACCGTCACCGCGGTCGGTTTGCCGCGGGCCACGTCGGCGGCGAAACTGGGGCCCGACAAAATCGCCGGCACCGCTTTTGGCGCGCACTCGGCGATGATCTCGGTCATGAATTTGTGCGTGCCGTGCTCGATGCCTTTGGCGCAGGCGATTACCGGCGTGCCTGCGGCGATGGTCTGGGCCAGCGACTTCATCACCGAGCGCATGGCCTGCGCCGGCACCACCACCAGCACCGCGTCGGCTCGCGCCGCCTCGCCAAGCGCGCGCGTGATCTTGATGGTGTCGTCGAGCTTCACGCCGGGTAGAAAACGGCTTTCACCTTTGTTGGCGAGATGCTCGGCGTTGGTTGCGTCCAATTCCCACAGCGTCACGCTGCGCCCGGCGCGCGCGCAGGTCAACGCCAGCGCCGTGCCCCAAGCGCCGCCACCGAGCACGGAAATATTCTGGATGGTCATGCGCGCGCTCTCACTTGTAGGCCGCCGTGCGCTGCGACTTGCCTTTCGCCGCGGCAATTTCGTCAAGCGGCCAGCGCGCACGCGGCGCGATGTCGATGCCGTCGGTCATGCCCAGCGCCAGACGTTCAGCGCCCGCCCAGGCAATCATGGCGCCGTTATCGGTGCACAGCTCGAGCGGCGGCGCCACCAGTACGGTGCCGACCTCGAAAGCGAGACGGTGCAGCACTTTGCGGATCGCCTGGTTGGCGGCAACCCCGCCGGCGGCGACCAACGCTGTTGGCGCGCCGTATTGGGCGCGGAACAAACGCAAGCCGGCACGCAACCGGTCGAGCACCACCTCCACCACGGCTTGCTGGAAAGCTGCACACAGGTCGGCCACGTCCTGATCCGACAGCGGCGCGATTTTTTCAGCTTCCATCCGCAGCGCGGTTTTCAAGCCGGACAGCGAAAAATCGGCCTCCTTGCGGCCGTGCATCGGGCGCGGCAGCGCGAAGCGGGCCGCATCACCGCGCTCGGCTTCCTTCTCGACCTGCGGGCCGCCCGGATAGCCTAGCCCTAAGAGCTTCGCGGTTTTGTCGAAGGCCTCGCCAATAGCGTCGTCCTGCGTGGTTCCGAGTCGCGCGTAATCGCCGACGCCGCGCACGGCGAGGATCTGGGTGTGGCCGCCGGAGGCTAGAAACAGACAATAAGGAAACGGCGTGTCGTCGGTCAGCCGCGCGGTGAGCGCATGCGCTTCCAGGTGATTGACCGCGATCAGCGGCTTATTCTTCACCAACGCGATCGCTTTCGCCGTGGTCAGCCCGACGATCACGCCGCCAATCAGCCCGGGGCCGGCGGCGGCAGCAACGCCGTCGATCTGGTCATAGGAGCATTTCGCCTCGGCCATGGCCTTGGTGATGATGAGATCGAGCGCCTCGACATGGGCGCGGGCGGCGATTTCGGGCACCACGCCGCCGAACGCGGCGTGCTCGCTGACCTGCGACAGGATGATATTGGACAGGATCTTGCCTCGGCCAGCGGCGTCGCGCTCGACCACCGCGGCGGCGGTTTCGTCGCAGGTCGTCTCGATGCCGAGAACGATCATTTTTTCTCATCCCACTGTCATTCCGGGGCGCGAGCCATAAGCGCGTTTACGCGCGTCTTCGACGCGCTATGGCGAGCGAACCCGGAATCCAGAGCCATACCTTCGGTCATCAATGTAACCCTGGATTCCGGGTCCGGCGCTGGCGCGCCGTCCCGGAATGACGACAAAAGGTAACTCTCCCTTTTACACGGGATCATGCGTTAAAAGGTGCCCTAGCATCGAGAGGTAATATGACGCAATCCGGCCCCTTGCGCATCGGCACGCGCGGCAGCCCGCTGGCGCTGGTGCAGGCGCGCATGGTGCGTGCGCGGCTGGCGGCGGGGCTCGGACAAGGCGAGGAGGCGATCGAACTCGTTGTTATCCGCACAACCGGAGACGTCGTTCAGGACGGCTCGCTGGCGGAAGAGGGCGGCAAGGGCCTGTTCACCAAAGAGATCGAAGAAGCGCTGCTCGACCGCCGCATCGATCTCGCCGTGCATTCGGCCAAGGACATGCCGACCGTGTTGCCGGCGGGGTTGCTACTGGCGGCTTGCCTCGAACGCGAAGACGCGCGCGACGTGTTCATCAGCCGCAAGGCGGCCAGCATCGCCGAATTGCCGAAGGGCGCGAGCCTCGGCACCACCTCGCCGCGCCGCCAGGCGATCGCCCGGCGCGCGCGGCCCGATCTGCGTGTGGTGCCGCTGCGCGGCAATGTCGAGACGCGATTGCGCAAGCTCGATGATGGCGAGGTCGACGCCACGATTCTCGCGCTCGCCGGATTGAAGCGGCTCGGGCTCGCGGCCCGCGCGACCAAGATCATGAGCGCGGAGGAATTTGTGCCCGCCGCCGGGCAGGGCGCCATCGGCATTGAGACGCGCGCGGACGATACGCGCACGCGCGAACTTTTGGCGCGAATCGATCACGCCGACACCTCGACGGCGGTTTCCTGCGAGCGCGCGTTTCTGGCCGAGCTTGACGGCTCCTGTAGGACACCGATTGCCGGCCACGCGGTGTTGTCAGGCGGCGTGTTGCAATTCCGCGGCTTGATCGCCAAGCCCGATGGCAGCGCCGCGCATGAAACCGCGATCGCAGGCCCGCGGGCGAGCGCGGTCACCATCGGCGCCGACGCCGGCCGCGCCTTGAAGCAATATGCTGGCCCTGGATTTTTCGATTAGCCCATGCGTGTTGTTGTCACCCGTCCCCTGGCCGATAGCGAACGCACCGCCGCCGCCTTGCGCGCGCGCGGCCACGAGGTGCTGGTGGCGCCGCTGCTGCGAATCGAGCCGGTGGCGACCGAATTTTCCGGCGGCTGGGGCGGCGTCATCATCACCAGCGCCAATGCGGCCGCCGCCATCGCCGGCCATCCGGCGCGCGACAAGCTCGTCAGGCTGCCGTTGTTCGCGGTCGGCCAGCGCGGCGCCGACGCGGCGCGCGAGGTGGGGTTTTCCAATGTCACCTCGGCCGGCGGCGACGTGCGCGATCTGGTGCGGCTGATCGCGTCACGGCGTGCCGATGCGGCGGCGCCCTTGCTTTATCTTGCCGGCGAGGACCGAGCCGTCGATCTTATTGACGAACTGGTCGCGCGCGGCATCGCAGCCGAAATGGCGATCGTCTATCGCGCGGTCGGCCTACCGTACCCGCCCGCGCTGACGGCGGCGCTCAAGGCCAGAGAGGTCGATGCGGTGCTGCATTTTTCCAGGCGCAGCGCCGACAATTACGTCGCCGGCGCGGCCCAGGCCGGCATCACCGAACAGGCGATGGCGGTACGCCATCTCTGCCTGTCGGCGCAGATCGCGGAGCCGCTGGTGCAGACGGGCGCCAGCCATGTCGCTATCGCCAAACGGCCGGATGAAGCAGCGGTGATCGTGCTTTGCGAGGCGACCAAGGCTTGATTGGCGCGCTCGCGCCATTTGCGTTATTTCCTCAGGGCGGGTGGGCCGAATCGCTAGGGATCAGCATGGCCGATAAGCGCACGACGCCGGAAACGCCCCAAAACGCGGCCGAAGACGCGAGCCCCGGCACGCGCCGCAAGAAGCGCGCGGCGCCCACCATCGACCTCACCGCCACCGAAGTGCCGCCAGCGCAGGAGGCGGCATCGCCGCCGTCCGATCCGTCGCCTTCTTCCGCGCCGGAGCCGCCAGCTGCCACTCCCGATAGCCTACTCGGCAGCCCAATCAACGCCGGAACCTATATAGCCGGGGCGGCGGGCGCTTTCGCCATGACACTTATTCTAGCCGCGCTCTGGCTGACGGGGTTGCTGCCGGTACGTTATGCGACCGCGCCAGGCGTAACGGATACGAAATCGATCGATGCGCTCGCCCAGCGCGTGGGCAAGATCGAGGACGCAGTGGCCAAAATGCCGGCCGGCGATGCCGGCATGGCCGACCGGTTGGCGGCCGCCGACAACGCCATGAAATCGCTCGGTATCGCGCTCACCGCGCTCAACCGCCGCAGCGACGACATTGCCGCTAATGCGGGTCAGGCTCTGATGCGCGCGGACGCGGCCAGCAAGGCGGTTACGGAACTGCGGACCAGCGTGCAAGACACGATAAAAAATGGCGCGGCCGGCATCTCGCCTACCGAGCTCGACGCCTTGCAAAAGCGCCTTGCCGCGCTCGAACAATCCGCCACAGCCGCGCGCGACGACATCGCCAGGGCCGCCAGCGCCGACAGCGCGGCGCGGCTGGCCCTTAGCGCGGCGGCGTTGCGCGATGCCGCGCTGAGCGGCGCGCCGTTTACCGCCGAACTCGCGCAAGCCAAGTCGCTCGGCGCCTCCGACAAAGACATGGCATCGCTCGCGCCCTTCGCCGAAATCGGAATACCGAGCGCGCAAACGCTCGCGCAGGAGTTGCGCGCGCGGCTGCCTGCCATGCTCAAGATTTCCGGCGCGCAGGCGCCGCCAGACGGCTTCTTCAAGCGACTCGAGGCCAATGCCGGTAAACTGGTGCGAATCCGGCCGATCGATGCGCCGCCCGGCGACGATGTGCCGGCCGTGCTGGCGCGCATCGAGATCGATACCGCCAAAGCCGACATCCCGGCCGCGCTCACCGATCTCGGCAAGTTGCCAGATGCGACCCGCGCACCGGCGCAAGTCTGGATCGCCAAGGCGAGATTACGCCAAGCCGCGCTGGCGGCGGCGCACCGCTACGCCGCCGATACCGCGCGCGCGCTTGGTCCATCCGGACCCAAGGCGGGGGCGCAATGATCCGCGTCATCATATTCCTGCTGGCGGCAACCGTGCTCGCGGCCGGCTGCGTCTGGTTTGCCGACCGGCCGGGCGACGTCGCCATCACCTGGATGGGTTACCGGATCGAGACATCGGTGACGGTGGCCGCGCTCGCGCTCGTGGCGCTGGTGGCCGTTCTCATGCTGCTGTGGACGATCGTGCGCGGGATTCTACGTTCGCCCGAGCAGGTCTCTTTGTTTTTTCGCCACCGCCGTGCGGTCAAAGGCTATCTCGCCATTACGCGTGGATTGATCGCGGTCGGCGCCGGCGATCTGCGCATCGCGCGCAAGGCGGCCGACGACGCGGCGCGGCTGTCGCCCGGCGATCCGCTGGCGTTGCTGCTCACCGCGCAAGCGGCGCAGATGGCCGGCGACCGCAACGGCGCCGAGCGCGCCTTCCGCGCGATGACCGAACGCGACGACACCAAATTGCTGGGCTTGCGCGGGCTCTACATCGAGGCGCAGCGGCGCGACGATCCGCGGGCCGCGCGGCTCGCCGCCGAGGAAGCGGGCAGGGCGTCGCCGGCGCCGGCCTGGGCTGGACAGGCTGTGCTCGATTATCGCTGCGCCGCCGCCGACTGGGCGGGCGCGCTCGACGCACTCGATGCCATGAAGGCCGCGCTGGAGAAGGCCGTCTACCGCCGTCAGCGCGCCGTGCTGCTTACGGCCCGCGCGCAGGCGCTGGAAGAGATCGACCGCGATACCGCGCGCGTGGCGGTGCTGGAAGCGGTCAAGCTCGCGCCCGATCTGGTGCCGGCGGCGGCGCTCTCCGGTCGGCGGCTGGCGGAGGCGGGCGAGGCGCGCAGGGCGCGTAAAATTCTCGAGAAGGCCTGGAGCATCAATCCGCATCCGGACATCGCCGAGGCTTATGCGAACCTGCGGCTCGGCGACAGCGCGCGCGAGCGTCTTGCGCGGATGCAGAAGCTTGCCGGCATGGTGCCGGGCCAGCTCGAGGGTTCGCTGGCGGTGGCGCGTGCCGCGCTCGATGCGCGCGAGTTCGCGGCCGCGCGCGCGGCGCTGGCGCCGTATCTTTCGGCGCCGACCCGGCGGGTCGCGACCTTGATGGCGGAGATCGAGGAGAGCGAGCATGGCGATGAAGGCCGCGTGCGCGAGTGGATGGCGCGCGCCATGCGCGCTTCCGGCGACCCGGCCTGGACGGCGGACGGCACGGTGTCCGAACGCTGGATGCCGGTGTCGCCCAGCGGCCGGCTTGACGGATTTGTGTGGAAGGTCCCGCTGGCGGAGATCGGCGTTGCACGGCCGGTGATCGAGATGGCGCCGCCGCCAAAAGCGCAACCGGCGCCCGCATTGGAAACCGCGGCGGCGCCACCGCGCAAATCGGCCAAAGCCGCGGCCAAGCCGGCAACGAAAGCGAAGGCCGTCGAACCGGTGATCCCGCTGGTGCATGCACCCGACGATCCCGGCCCGGATTCGACCCTGGAGAGCGATCCGGTGCCGGAACCCACAACGCCGCCGCCGCCGGCGTCCTGGCAGCGTTTCATGCAGCTGTTTCGCTGACAGGCTAATGATGTTGCCATTCCGGGCCCATGCCCCTATCAGTGGCCTGGTTCCAGCCGGCGTAGCTCAGCGGTAGAGCATCCGCTTCGTAAGCGGGTGGTCGGGGGTTCAAATCCCTCCGCCGGCACCAAATTTTGGCGTTTTCGCCACGAATTTTACGGTTCCATCTGGTTGATTAATAACCAAAATTCCCGGGCGCAAAAAACCCAGGAACCAAACCCACCCTTGCGCGTTGCCCCGGCCAGACTTCCCGCGCGCAACCGCGCCAACGAGGAGGCTATGCCATGTGGGCCGCACTGTTCACCGTTACCGCCGTCATCGCCGTTGTCTTGAGTCTCGCCGCGATTGTCATGGATTCCGCCAATGGCGGTAAATTCCGTCTCTGATTTCGTACTGCGTTTCTGTCTGAAGGAATGACTTGGGCGGCCAGTAGGCCGCCCATTTTTATTGCAAAGCGGGCGCTACGGCGCTCCTGAACTTTGCAATAATGGCGCAATGCCGCCCTTGCTGCTGTCGAGGCGCTTCGCGCCGTTGTTCTGCTGCCAGTTCTTCGCGGCATTCAACGATAATTTTCTCAAGACATCACTGGTCTTCGTCTTGTTGTTCGCGCGCGACGGACGCAGTTCCGACGCGCTGATCACGCTCGCCAGCGCGATTTTCATCGCGCCGTATTTTTTCCTGTCGGCCCTCGGCGGCGAACTGGCCGACCGCAACGACAAGGCCTGGATGGCGCAAAAGCTGAAAGTCACCGAGATCGCGGTCGCCGCCATCGCGGTCGTCGGCTTCCTGTTGCCGTCGGTGACGATGCTGTTCGTCGCGCTGTTCGGTTTCGGCGTCATTGCCGCGCTGTTTGGCCCGATCAAATACGGCATCCTGCCGGACCATCTGCAACGCGCGCAATTGCCCGCCGCCAATGCGCTGGTCGAGGGCGCGACCTTCATTGCGATTCTTCTCGGCACCATAATCGCCGGCGTCGCGGCCGGCCGCGGCGAGGGCGTCGAGTTTCTGCTGTCCGGGTTGGTAATGGTGTTCGCCGTCGCCTGCTGGCTGTCGAGCCTGCTTATTCCGCCAACCGGGGAAGGCGCGCCGCGGCTGAAAGTCTCGTTCAACGTCGTCACCTCTACTATCGCATTGATCCGGCATCTGTGGTCGGACAGCCGCCTGCGGTGGGGCGCGATGGTGACGAGCTGGTTCTGGCTGGTGGGGATTCTGGTGATGGCGCTGATGGGGCCGCTGATCAAGCGTTTGATCGGCGCCGACGAGACAACCGTCACCGTCTATCTCGCGCTGTTCTCGGTTGCGGTCGGCGTCGGCTCGGCGCTTGCCGCGATACTCGCGCGCGGGCGCATCGAGCTGCGCATCACGTTTGCCGGCGCGGTGCTGCTCGGCCTAAGCGCGATCGACATCGGCTATGCGACGCTCGACGCGGTGCGGCCGTTCGCGCCGATGCCGCCGTCGGCGGTATTCGCGTCGGCGCTGGGCGTCAGGATTGCGTTCGATCTCGCCGGCCTCGCGATCGCCGGCGGCCTGTTTATCGTCCCGGCTTTCGCCGCGGTGCAGGCCTGGGCCGGCCCCGATTACCGCGCGCGCACGGTGGCGGCGGTCAACGTGCTCAACGCGGCTTTCATGACCGGCGGGACCGCGCTGGTGTCGATCCTGCAAAAGACCGGCGTGAGAATTTCGACGCTATTTCTGGCCATCGGCGTCGCGACCCTGGCCGTGGCCATGGCGATCTGGAAGACGATGCCAAAGCCTTAGCCGACAAAATTACTTTTTGCGCATCTTCAGCACGCGATCGACCATCTCGCCGGCGACGCCGAGATAATTGGCGGGATCGACCATCGTCTCCAGTTGCTTGCGGCTGGCGTGCTTGCCGATCTCCTTGTCCTCGACCAGAAGATCGATCAGCGGACGTCCGGTTTTGACCACCTGGCGGCACACGTCATAGACCAGATCGTGCGCCTTGTTGCGGCCAAGCGTCGGGCCCAGACCCATCATGACCGCTTCCGACATAATCAGGCCATTGGTGATGTCGAGATTCTCGCGCATTTTCTTTTCATTGACCTGCAAGCCTTCGACCAGGAAGCGCGTCTGCGCCAGCGCGCCGGCTGAGAGCATGAAGATTTCCGGCAGCGCGATCCATTCGATTTCCCACGGGCCGGTGGCGCGCTCGTGGTCTTCGACCATCGCTTCCAGGAGCGCGGCGACGAGCTGCTTCACCATCGCGGTCTGCGCGGTGATATAGACCGACGAAATCGGGTTGCGCTTCTGCGGCATGGTGGAGGACGAGCCGCGGCCCTCGTGGAACGGTTCGTAGACTTCTTCCACTTCGGTCTGCATCAGCAGTTTTACGTCGAAGGCGATCTTGCCGCAGGTGCCGGTGACCAGCCCGAGGAAGCAGCCGACCTCGGCGATGCGGTCGCGCACGGTATGCCAGGAAATGTCGGGCTGTCCGAGCTCGAGCTCCTTGCATAATCCGGCCTGCACTTTCAGGCCGTTTTTGCCGAGCGATGACAAAGTGCCGGCGGCGCCGCCGAATTCGGCGACCAGTACGCGCGGGCGCAATTCCTTGAGCCGTTGCTTGTGGCGTTCGAAGGCGCCGAGCAGCGTCGCCATCTTGTAGCCGAAGGTGATCGGCACCGCCTGTTGGAGATTGCTGCGGCCGGCCATCGGGGTGTCGCGGTATCTTTTCGCCAACTTGGCGAGCGCGGCGGATATTCCATCGATCTCACTCTCGACGAGATCGAGCGCCTCGCGGATCTGCAGGATGGTGGCGGTGTCGGTGATGTCTTGGGTGGTGGCGCCCCAATGCGACCACTCACCGAGCCCGTTTTTGCACAACTTCACCAACTGCTGCACCACCGGCAGCACCGGATAGCCGATCCGCTCGGTCGCTTCTTTCAGCTTGGCCATATCGATTTTCTTGGCGTCGCAATTTTTGACGATTTCGCGTGCGGCTGCCTGAGGGATGATCTTCAGGCGGGCCTGCGCGACGGCCAACGCTGCCTCGAAGTCGAGATATTTTTGCACGCGGTTTTCGTCCGACCACACCCCGCGCATCGCCGGCGTGGTGAAAATGTCGCGGAATACCGCGGAATCGAGGATCGTCGAAGGCATAGAGGCTCCTGCTAGCCGGTTGTCGGCGCTGTGCTAACCTAAGCGGGATCGCCATGACAATGGAAGCGCCGGGAGACCCGCATGAATGTGAGAACCGAGCCGCAACGCGGCTTCAAGCTCGAGCCGGTGCACCCCAAACCCGAACAGGCGCATACCATGCCTTACGCGCCGGCGGTGCATATCGTCGGCGCCTGCGACCTGATGTTTCTGTCGGGCGCGACGGCCTCGCCGCTCTATCACAAGCATCCGCATGATGATGCTGAACATGTGCATCCGCATTCGATCGAGGAGCAGACCACGCGGGCGATGGAAGCGATCAAATCGATCCTCGATCAGAGCGGCGCAACCTGGCGCGATGTGGTGAAGGTGACGAAATACTTGACCGATTTCCGCGAGGCCGACGCCATGCACGCCACCATGGCGAAGTATTTTGGCGACTGGCGTCCGGCCAGCACCACGGTCTGCATCAATCAGCTCTCCTCGCCGGGCGCGCGTATCGAGCTCGATATGATCGTGGCGCTGCCGAAGAAAGCCTCGTGACGCTGCCACCCCATCTCGCGCGCATCGTCGAAGCCGAGGTCCCGCGCTTTTCCGAAGCCGAGATGGCGCGGCGGCGCGCGGCGATGGAAGCGCTACTCATCGAACACGAGTGCGATCATCTGATTTTCTGCGGTCTGAATCGGTTCGGCTCGGTGGTACAGTGGCTGACGCAATGGCCGGTGACCGCCGAAGCCGTGGGCGTGCTAACGCCCGGCCAGCGCGACGCGCTGTTCGTGCAATATGTCAATCACGCGCCGCAAGCGAGCCTCGTCGCCGACAAAGCCGACGTCGTCTGGGGCGGCGAGTCCTGCATCAAGGCGGCGTTGGCCGTATTGGAAGCGCGGGCCTCGGCCTCGGAGCGCATCGCCTATGTCGGCCCGCTCAGCGCAGAGCAGCATACGGTTCTGGCAACGCGCTTTCCGAATATCGCCAATCTCAATCGGGGTTATATCAAGCTTCGTCAGGTGAAGTCGGCGGAGGAGATCGATTGGCTGCGCATCGGCGCGCATTTTTCGGACCTCGGTATGGCGGCGCTGCGCGATGGATTGAACCCTGGATTAAGCGAACGCGAGCTCGGCGATCTGGTCGAACGCGCTTACATTTCGCAGGGCGCGACCAATGTCATTCATTACATCGGCACGACGTCGATGAGCGCGCCTGATCTCGGTGTGCCGCGACAGTTCGCCACGACGCGCCGCTTGCAGAAGGGCGATGCGGTAGTGGCGGAGATCAGCGCGGCGTTCTGGGAGCATCCAGGGCAAGTGCTGCGCAGTTTCGCCTTGGGCGAGCCGAACAAACTCTATCGCGATTTGCACGCGGCGGCCGATGCGGCCTTCGACGCCATCGCCGCCGTGCTGAAAGCCGGCGCGACGCCGGCCGACGTGATCGAAGCCTCAGGCGTGATCGAGGATGCCGGCTTCACCATTATCGACGATCTGCTGCACGGCTATGGCGGCGGCTATCTGCCGCCGATCCTCGGCAGCCAGAGCCGCCCGGCCGGACCCATAACGCAAGAGCCGTTTCGCGAGGGGCAGACGGTGGTGATTCAGCCCAATGTGGTGACGCGCGATGGCAAGGCCGGCGTGCAAACCGGCGAGATGGTCATAGTCCGCAAGTCGGGCGTCGAGCGGCTGCACGCGATCCCGCGCGGTTTCGCCATTATCTGAGCTGCGCTTTATTTAAGCCGTTCTTGCAACCAATCGGCGCTTTGCGAACGCCAGCGATAGGCGCGGTTGGTGGCGATGTGGTTGCCGTCTTCGATCATCATCAACTCGACCGGGCCGTTCGCTTCGCGCGCCAAGCGCTCGGCATCTTTGGCCGGCACGATACGGTCAAGCCGGCCGTTCACGATGAACAAGGGACAAGTGATGTTTTGCGACACGCCTTCGAGCGACAGCGTCAACGCGTTGTTGCGTGCTTCGTCCTGTGTCTTGCAATGGCTGCGCACCCGGAACGCTTCGCGCGTCAGTTCCGGCAGGCCGTCCCAGGCCGAACCGAAATTGAACGGGCCGCCGAGCGCGACGCAGGCCTTGATGCGCCTGTCGAACGCCGCGGCGCGCGGCGCGTAGTAGCCGCCCAAACTCACGCCCCACATGCCGATGCGTGCGCTATCGAGATCGCGCCGGGTGCCGATGTAATCGAGCACCGCCTTCACCGGCACTTCATAGTCGCCGCGGATAGGGAAATCGTATTGCGCCTCGCCTTGGCCGGGGCCTTCGAACACCAGCGTCGCGATGCCGCGCGCCAGAAACGGAGCCTCGTATGCGTCGGTTTCTTCCTTGGTTGAGTCGAGTCCGACCGCCATGGCCAGCACCGGCGGCTTTTCCACGCCGATTGGCTTGCGCAAGATCCCGGCCAACGCTTTGCCTTGATAGGGAATTTCGACGCGCTCGCCGGGCGGATTTAAGTAAGGCAGCGCGGCCTGGCGGCATTCGATCTGCTTCTTGTGCGCGGCCTTCATCTGCGCCTGATCGTGCACGAACAGAAAAGAAGCAAAATGATAGTAGACGCCGGCGCGCTGCAGGCATTCGCCGGCGGTCAGGAAATGCTTGCGCGCCAGCGCCTCGCGGCCGATGTGCTCGTGGTGCGCAGCGCGCGCCGACCAAGCGCGGCACCAGTCGTTGTAAGAAGCCATCGAGCCGGTGACCTCCTCAAAGTCGGTCAGCACGACGCCGTTGGCGACAAAGCGCGGGCCCCAATGCGCGATCGCGGCCTTGAGCAGGGGATCGGATGACATGCGAAGTTTTCCCAGATGACTTAGCTGGATTTCTCGTTTTTTTGGCGCATGATCTTGTCCGAAAATCGGTTCCCACTTTTCGGGATCATGCGCCGCGCCGATACCACGGCATGAAATGCCGCGTGCACCAGTTCACCAGCAATTCGAAGCCGACGCCGAAGGCCGCAAGCAGCAATACGCCGACGAAGGCCTCGTTGTGATGATAGGCGCGCGAGTTGTAGAGAATGTAATAGCCAAGCCCGCCGATCGACAGAAAAAATTCCGATACTGTCGAGCCGATCAGCGCGCGGCCGGCGGCGAGCCGGAAGCCCGCCAGCAGATAGGGCATCGACGCCGGCAGGACGATCTCGCCCAGCATGCGCAGGCGGCTTGAGCGGAACGAGCGGGCAACTTCGAGGAATTCACGCGGCACCGAGCGCGCTCCGTCAGCGACATTGACGATGATGGAGAAGATCGCGGCGAAGATGATGGTGGCGATGCGCGTCGCGCCCGAGTAGCCGAACCAGAGCGAGAACAGTGGCAGCACGATGATCATCGGCACGGCGTAAAAACCGTTGACGTAATGCCGGATGGCGCGTTCGAACATCGGCATGCGCCCCATTAGAAGTCCGATGATGGTGCCGAAAACCAGCGCGATGGCGAGACCTTCGGCCACCGCCGTCAGCGAGGCGGCGGTGGCTTTGAGGAAAGCCGGATCGGTGATGACGTGCGGGACGGCCATGACGACGGTCGTCGGCTTGGCCACATAGCCGGGTGCGAGCGCGCGCACCACGAATTCCCACGCCAGTAGAATGAACAGCCCGCATATCAGCCGCGGCACGAACGTGCCGAGCAGGCGCTCGTTGACTGCCGGCGCTTTCGGCGCCGCGAGCGGAGCAGAGATTCCGATGGCCGATTCAGTCATGCGTTTTCCTTGCGCATGATCTGATCCGAAAACCGGCTCCCACTTTTCGGGATCATGCGCTATTGCCTCCAGCGTGCGAAATGTTGTTCGATCTTCAAGCCGAGCCGCATCAAGCCGACGCCGATAAGTCCGATGATGAGGATCGAGGCGAACACCCCGCCGGTGTCGAAATTTTGCGACGCGCCCATGATGAGTTGGCCGAGACCGGTCGACGACAAAAAGAACTCCGCCGCGACCATGCCGACCAGCGCGCGGCCAATGGCTTGGCGCACGCCGGTCATGGTGTAGGGCAGCGTGTAAGGCAGCATCACCTCACGCCACAGCGACCATTCGTTCGAGCGGAACGACTTCGCCACCTCGATCATTTCGGGCTTGATGCTGCGCGCGCCTTCCACGGTATTGTAGAGCACCGGGAATACCGCGAACAAGAATACCACGAGTACCTTGGGTGCGAAGCCGAAGCCCATCATCGACAGGATGAACGGGATCAGCGCCACCATCGGCGTGGCATAGAGCGTCATGATGTAGGGCTCGATACCGATGCGCAGCAGGCGCACGCGCGCCAGCAGCACCCCGAGCGGAATGCCGACCACGAGCGCCAGCACGAAGCCGGTCAGGAACAGCGTTGCCGAGTCGAGGAACTGCGCGATGAATTGCCCGGTCGTGACCAGCTGCCAGAGCCGTACCAACGTTTCCGAGAACGGCACCATGAAGGCCGCGCTGGTGCTGCGGCCGGCGATCTCCCAGAGGGCGATGCCGGCGGCCAGACTGATCCAGAACGGCGCGTTGCGCCGGATCGCAGCGGTTGTCATTTCACCATCGCGTTGGCGTCTTTCCAGACGCTGGTGTCGACCAGCTTGTCATAGCTCACCGGCTCCTTCTCGGGCTTGATGGCGCCGATCTTCTTCATCAGCTTGGCGGTCGCTTCCAGCTTGTTACGGGGCAGGCCGTCGTCCTTGGCCGCCCAAAAATCGATCCCCAGGAACGATTTGAGCGCGGCTTTGTTGACGGCCGCATTATGACCGGTGACGGATGCTGCTTCCGCCACCGCGTCGGCGTTTTTCGGGTCCTGCATGAAATGCGCGGCCTCGATCAGACCGGCGAGCGTGCGCACGATGGCATCCCGGTTCTTGGCGAGATTATCCTTGCGCACGACCAGCGACAGATAGTGGCTGGTCGGATTGGTGTTTTTCATCGCCAGCAGGATGTGCAGCTTTTTGCCCTGCGCTTCGATCTCGGCGAGGTCGTCGAGATGCAGCACGGCAAATTGCAGGCGGCCGGCGAGCATCGCCGGGCCGGGGCCGGAGCCGAGCGCGATCTGCTTGGTGTCCTCGATCTTCACGCCGGGGCACCCGGTAAGCATCGAGCGCAACGCCACCGAGCGCGCGCCATTGATCGAATCGACGCCGACGTCCTGGCCGACGAGATCCTTGCAGGTCTTGCCCTCGTCGGTGGTGCCGATGACCCAATCCGGGTTCGGCATGCCGTAGATCGCGACCAGCGGCACGTCGGCGTTGGAGACCTGGTTGATCACCGGCGGGGTCGGCGACCAGGCCAGATCGATATCGCCGGCGACGACCGCGCGCGCCGCCGCGGTGCCGTTGTCGAACGGGCGGATCTCGACATCGGCGCCGTGCTTCTTGAAGAAGCCCTGCTTTTGCGCGACGTAGGCGATAGTGACTGAAAAGATCGGTGGAATGCCGGGAATGGCGATGACGACTTTCTTGCCTTGAGCCGTCGCCGGGCCGGCGCCGATCAAAGCAGCGGCCAGCAAGGCGCCGGCCATCAGGCTTAGGGTTCTACGCATGGAATCCTCCCTTTGATCTAAAGTTTCTTGTTTAGCGTTCGAGTACGAATTCGGCTTCGCGCGCCTCCCGCATCAGCGTGCCCCAGACTTGTTCGCGCAACTCGGCGAAACGCGGCTCGCGCAACGTCTCCCGGGTGCGCGGATTGGGCAGATCGATGGTAATGGTTTCGTGGATGCTCGAGGGGCGCCCCTTCAGCACGATCACCCGATGGCCGAGCAACACGGCTTCCTCGATCGAATGGGTGACGAAGACCATCGCGGTCGGCCGTTCTTCCCAGATGCGCAGCAGCTCGAATTGCAGGATCTCGCGCGTCTGCGCATCGACCGCGGCAAAAGGCTCATCCATCAGAAGCACGTTCGGTTCGACCGCGAGCGCGCGCGCCAGCCCGCAGCGTTGCTGCATGCCGCCGGACATCTGATAAGGGAACGCCGTCTCGAAGCCTGTCAACCCGACCAGCTTGATGAATTCCGGCACCTTGCGCTCAATCTCGGTTTTCGAAGCGCCGGCCATGCGCAAACCATAGGCGACGTTGTCGAACACGGTCTTCCACGGGAACAGGCCGAAATGCTGGAACACCATGGCGACGCCGGCGATCGGCTCCTCGACGCGTTCCTGGCCGACCCAGATTTCTCCGGCATCGTGGGGCAGCAACCCGTCGATGCAACGCAGCAGCGTGGTCTTACCGCAACCGGAGGGGCCGACCACGGCGACGATCTCGCGCTCGGCCACGTCGAAATCGATGTTGCGGAAAACTTCGAGGTTCCCGTAACGCTTGGCCAGACCCTTGACGCGAATGCGGGGTTCGGCGGCCTGCGAAGCCGACGGACGAATCGCGGATAGCGCCGCTGCTTGGGTCACTCGGCGGCCTGTGAGGCTGGTTTAGGATTGATCTTGGCCCAATAGTCGGCGGCCTGCTTGGAACGCCTGAGCGCTTCTTCGGTCTCGAAGCCCGGCGCCATCGAGCCGTCGCTGCCGGCGAGAATCTGGTGGTGTTCGATGTTCAACGTGCGCAACCAGCGCTGCTGGCCCATGGTGATGGCGACGAAATACCCGATCTCGACCAATTCGGGTTCGCTAAAATGCTTGTG
This sequence comes from uncultured Alphaproteobacteria bacterium, assembly GCA_963703875.1. Lineage (GTDB taxonomy): Bacteria > Pseudomonadota > Alphaproteobacteria > Rhizobiales > Xanthobacteraceae > Pseudolabrys. Next base: position 28,427 of record CAVPFZ010000029.1, on the reverse strand, counting down.
CAGGCGCGCCCATAATTCGTCCCCGGCCGGCAAATCCCAGGTGATCGCCTCGGCATAGGCCAGTGCTGCTTTTTGCCGGTCGTCGTAGTGCTTCGAACTCTCGAAATTGATCAAGTCGGAGTAATCGTCTTCCTTGAGACCGGCCTTGGCCGCCTTGATCGAGCGCTGGTTGCCGCAGAACTCGCACAACACCGAGCGCGATACGTAAATGCGGCACAGCTCCTTGATATTGTGATCGGCCACGCCGTTCTTGAAAACGTCGCGCCAGGTATTGGCGAACGACCAGAATGTCGCCGGCACATGAGCGCGGATCGCCTGGCTCTCCGGCCGCGGGGTTCCTTCGCGCGCGCAACGCTCGAATTCGGCGGTCATGGCGGGATCTTTGACCGTTGCTGGATCGATGTAACTGATGCGCGGGCCCGGCATTGACGAATTCTCCCTTGAAGGTTTTTGGCGCGCCTGTCGCGGCGTCGCGCATGTTGCCGCAAGCGCGTGGACCGGGCAACGCCGATGAAAGCTTTTCGGTAACCCTATATTTGCTCCGTTCGTGTTCCGCCCCGACGATGGACGGTGGGCCGCGGCGACCCCACGCCCCGTATTTGCTGGCCTTTTTCGACCGCTTCACGCGGGCGCGGAGCGAGCGATCGTCGCGGGCCCCCGCGTGGTTATCATGCGGTATTCTTAATAGCGCGCAAGGTTACTCTAAACTTATCGGCGCCAAACACGAAACGTAAACAATAGTAATTCAGCCGCTCTTCAGCATAGCTCCAATTGCGTTGTCGAAATTAGCAATTGAATACTTTGTCCCTCTTAGTCTCGCGATCACAAATTTTCGGATCGCGTCAAACGGGACAAAAGCCTTGCGTGCCAGCACCATCGTCATGATCGCCTTCGCCGTCGTGTTCGGCCTGCTTGCGGTATTCATCGCGCAGGTCTGGCTCAACAACCAGGCCAGCATGCAGGCGAAGAACTTCGAGGCAAACAAAAAGCAGGTGGCGATGCAAACCGTCGTCGTCGCCAAGCAGCCGCTGCGCTTTGGCACCGAACTCAATGCTTCGATGCTGGAGGAAGTGCCGTGGCCGGCGGAGTCGATGCCGGCCGGCGCGTTCAAGAAGATCAGCGACCTGTTGCATGGCGGCCGCCGCGTCGTTCTCACCGCGATCGAACCGCATGAGCCGGTGCTGGCGCTCAAGATCACCGGCGCCGGCCAGCGCGCGACCCTGTCGGCGCTGGTCAAGCCGGGCATGAAGGCGGTGACCATTCGCGTCAACGATGTGGAAGGCGTCGGCGGCTTCGTGCTGCCCGGCGACCGCGTCGATGTCGTGCTCACGCGTCAGATCGACAAGGGCTCCGCCACCACCGAAGTCGTTCTGCAAAACACGAAAGTTCTGGCGGTCGATCAGTCCGCCGACGAGCGCGTCGCCAAGGCGGCGGTGGCGAAGTCGGTCACGCTCGAAGTGAGCACGGTGGAAGCGCAAAAAGTCTGGCTGGCATCGTCGGTCGGCAATCTGTCGCTGCTGCTGCGCAAAGCCGGCGACAGCGCCGAAATGAAGACGCGCAAAATCACGCTCAATGATCTGAGTGCCAATGAAGCGGTCAGCTCCGGCAAAGACGCGACCACGACGGTGGTGGTCACGCGCGCGACGGCGAAACAGGATTACACCGTGCCGGTCGAAGGCAGCCGTGGGGACATGACGATCGGTCAGAAAGTGGAGGTCCGGTAATTCCGGACATGGCGTCGATGTTGGGGTCAAATCTTGGGGTCAATCAAGTGCGGGGGAGTGTGCCGTGAATAACAAAAACGAATTTGCCGCCGGCTTCGCCTGGCGGCGCTCGGACAGGATGTCAGTCGGCGGCAGCTGGCTGCGCGACTTGGCGATCGCCTTGGCGGTCGCGGTGGTGGCGACGCTGCTATTCGCGATCGGCGACGCTCATGCGCAAGACCGCACCATCCAGATCAGCGGTAACACCCATACTGCCATGGTGACGGTCACCATCGGCAAGTCGCAGGACGTGCGCACCACCACCAGCTTCGTCGACGTCATGGTCGGCGATCCGGAGGTCGCAGACGTTAATCCGCTCACCGATCATACGCTGTCGATCCTCGGCAAGAAGATCGGCACCACCCGCGTGTCGGTCTATGCCGAAGGCAAGAAGCTGATCGGCATCTTCGACGTCGAAGTGCAATACGACATCACCCGGCTGTCCAACGAACTCAAGCGCCGCTTCGGCGGGTCGCATCTGCAGGCCTCAAGCGTGAACGGCCGCATCATGCTGTCGGGCGAGGTGGTCGATGCCGCCACCCTCGACAAGGCGGTCACCGTCGCACGCCAGTTCGGCCCGGAGATCATCAATTCGGTCTCGGTGATGCAGCCGCAGCAGGTGATGCTGGAAGTGCGCTTCATCGAGATCTCGCGCACCGCAGGCCGCGAGCTGGGCGTGCAGTGGAACGTGTTCAACAAATACGCGACCGCCAATATCGGGTCGCAGCAACCCGCCGGGAGCCTGCCGCTCTCGGTGCCGGCCAACGCCAACACTCTCGCGCCCGGCGAAGTTGCCGCCGGCGTGCTCTCAGGGGCATCGCCGTTCGGCTTTGCGATCGGTCGCATTGTCAACGGCGCCACCACGGTCGACGTGGCGCTCAACGCGCTCGAGCAGAAGGGCATCGCCCGCAGTCTGGCCGAACCCAATCTGGTCGCGTTGTCGGGCGATACCGCGAGCTTCCTGGCCGGCGGCGAATATCCGATTCCGGTGGCCGGCAGCTTCGGCCAGATCACCGTCGACTATAAGAAATACGGCGTCGGCCTTGCATTCACGCCGACCGTACTCGGACACAGCGTGATCAACCTGAAGATCGAACCGGAGGTGAAGTCAGATCGACACCACCCACACGATCTCGGTGGCAAACGGCATCTCGGTGCCCGCGCTAATCGTGCGGCGCGCCTCGACCACGATCGAACTGCGCGACGGCCAGAGCTTCATGATCGGCGGCCTGTTGCAAAGCAACAACCAGAACTCGATCGATCAACTGCCTTGGCTCGGCAGCGTGCCGGTGCTGGGCACGCTGTTTTCCAGCAAATCCTATCAACAGAACCAGACCGATCTTGCCATCATTGTGACGCCGCATCTGGTGCGGCCGACGCGGCCAGGCGACGTGGTCAAAACGCCGGCCGACGATTCGCTGTCGCCCAACGATCCGGATTTTTTCCTGCTCGGCAAGACCGAAGTCACGCGCGCGCAGGCGCTCGCACTCACGCCCATCACGGCTCGTGTTGCCGCGGCCGGCGACCGTCCATTCACCGGGCACATGCTCGATCTTCCAGGGAGAATTTCCGATGCGGCCATCCAATAACATGCTGCGCGGGTTCGCGCTCGCGGCGCTGTTCGCCGCGCTCACCGGCTGCTCGGAATATCTCGACCGCCGCGAAACCATCTCGCTCGGCGGCGGCAATTCGGTCGCCACCAACGAGGCCACCCAGATGGTCGATCCCTGGCCGCGCGCCAGCGCCGACCGGAATATCGCCTACAATGGCGAGAGGATGGAAAGCGCCGTCGCGCGTTATCGCGCCAACAAGGTCATTAAACCACAGGGCATCGGCACGTCATCCGCAAGCTACCAGTCGGACTCGGGCAATAGCGCGGCGCCGGCAGTGCCGGCCGCGGCGCCGCCGCCTGCGCCGGTGAAGTAACCGGGATCAATCGACGTCATGCGACTAGGCCGCAGCCACGATTCCGGTTCGACTCGTACCCGCGTGGTGGTCGTCACCGCCGACGCCGAGTTCGATCGCTCCGTGCGCGCCACGTTCGGCGCCTCGAGCGCGATCGATCTCGTCGTGGTGACAGGGCGGATCGCGGAACAGGGCGAAGCGCTCGATGTGGAAGGCGCCGCGGTCGTGGTGGTCGATCTCAATGCCGGGCGCGCCGATGAGATGCAGGCGCTGGCCAAACTGATGGCGCGCGTGCGGGCTTGGCCGCCGGTGATCGCCGTGACCCAGAGTTTCGATGAAAATGTTGCCCGCACGCTGTTGCAGATGCGGATCGCGGACTTCCTGGTCAAACCCGTGCCGGCGATCGATTTGGTGCGCGCCTGCGCGCGTGTCGGCAAGGGTTCGTCCGGCGGTGTCGAGCCGACCGAGGCGAAAATCTACACGTTCCTTCCCGCGGTCGGCGGCGCCGGCGTGACCACGCTGGCGATCCAGACCGCGATGATCATGCTCAACAGCGGCGGCCAGCGGGCAAAGCCTTCCACCTGTCTGCTCGATCTCAATTTCCAAAACGGCGCGGTGGCCGACTATCTCGATATCGAACCGCGTCTAAACCTGGCGGAAATCGAGCCGCGGCCGGATCGTCTCGACCGGCAATTGCTCGAGGTCATGCTGTCATATCACGCGACCGGTCTCGCCGTGGTCGCGGCACGCAACCAGCCGGCGGAAATGCGCTCGTTCGATCCGGACGTGGTGACGCGTCTGCTCGATCTGGTCTCGACTAATTTCGATTATGTCGTGTTCGACATGCCGCGCACCTGGTTCTCCTGGACCGACGATGTGCTGCTCGGCTCGGATCATTTGTACATCGTCAGCGAAACCACCGTGCCCAGTCTGCGCCAGGCCAAGCAATTGGTGGCGGCGATCAAGGAACGGCTGGGCGAGGGACCCCATCCCCAGGTCATCGTCAACCGCTTCGAGCAGCGCATGTTTTCGTCCGCTCTGCGTCTCAACGACCTCAAAGCGACGCTCGGCGACGCCTTCAGCGGGGCGATCCCCAACGACTATGCGCTGGTGCGCGAAGCAATCGATCGCGGCGTGCCGCTCGACGAGGTCAAGGCCGGCAATAAAGTCACGGCGGCGCTCAAGAAGCTGGTGGTGGATCCCGCCAAGCAGCCGGAGGCGGAAGGCAAAGCCGCGCCGGTGCTGAAGAAGTTCAATCTTTCCGTCGCGCAGTAAAGGGACCGAAGCGATGGCCGGCCGTTTCACAGCCCGACGCGCAGCCGTACCGGAGCCGTCGGTAAGCGAGCAGCCCTCACCGGACGCGCCCGGCGCTCCGGCCTGGACGCCGCTGCCGGAGATGCCGCCGGAGCAGGCGCCGCCTCTGCAGCCGCAATCCGCCAATCCGCTGCTCAGCGACAAGCTGCTCGATGCCAAGGTGCGCCTGCACCGCAAGCTGATCGAGGAAATCAATCTGTCGGCGCTGGAAAAGCTGCCGGACGAGGAAATCCGCCGGCACGTCCAGCAATTGGTGTCGCAATACGTGTTGGCCGAGCGGCTGGCGCTGAATACGCAGGAGCTTTCCGATTTCGTCTCGGAAATTCTCGATGAAATGACGGGTCTCGGCCCGCTCGAGCCGCTGCTCAAGGATGCCAGCATCGCCGACATCCTGATCAACGGCCATGAATGCGTCTATGTCGAGCGCCACGGCATCCTCGAACGGCTGCCGGTGCGCTTCAAGGACGAGAACCACCTGCTGCGCATCATCAATAAAATCGTCGCGGCGGTCGGCCGCCGCGTCGACGAATCCCATCCGCTCTGCGACGCGCGTCTGCTCGACGGCTCGCGCGTCAACGTGGCAGTGCGGCCAATCGGCGTCGACGGTCCGCTGGTTTCGATCCGCAAATTTTCCAAGAAGCCGCTGCATCTCGGCAAACTGGTCGAGGTCGGTGCGCTGCGCCCGCCGATGGCCGACTTGCTGGCGGCGGCGGTCAAATCACGCATCACCACCATCATCTCCGGCGGCACCGGCTCCGGCAAAACCACCATGCTCAACGCGCTGTCCGCCTTCATCTCGGAAAAAGAACGCCTGATCACCATCGAAGACGCCGCCGAACTCCAGTTGCAGCAGCCGCACGTCGGCCGCATGGAAACGCGGCCGCCCAATATCGAAGGCAAGGGCGAAATCCGCCAGCGCGAACTGGTCAAGAACGCGCTGCGCATGCGTCCCGACCGCATCATCCTCGGCGAGTGCCGCGGCGAGGAAGCCTTCGACATGTTGCAGGCCATGAACACCGGTCATGAAGGCTCGATGGCCACCATTCACGCCAACACGCCGCGCGACGCCATCTCGCGTCTCGAGCAGATGATCGGTATGGCCGGCTTGCCGATGACGGTGGCGTCCATCCGCGGTCAGATCGCCGGCGCCATCCAGCTCATCGTGCAGCTGTCCCGCCAGTCCGACGGCAAACGCAAGGTCACTTCGATCGCCGAGATCACCGGCCTGGAAGGCGACATCATCCAGATGCAGGAAATTTTCAAATTCGTGCGCACCGGCACCGGGCCCGACGGCGCGGTACAGGGCCATTTCTCCGCCACCGGCGTGCGCCCGCGCTTCCTGACCCATCTGGTCAATCAGGGCGTCAAGTTGCCCGGCAACTTCTTCGACCCCTCGCAGCCGCTCTAGAGCATGATCCCGAAAAGTGGGCGCCGGTTTTCGGAAAAGATCATGCTCAAAGGAAAATGACTTCGATGTTCGACTTCAATCCGGTCTATCTGATCTATCTGCTGGTCGGCGTTTCGGCTGCGATGATGGCCGAAGCCGGCTATTTGCTGTTCTACAACAAGGCGTCCTACCGCCATAACATCAACCGCCGCCTCAAGATGATGGACGACAAGACCGACCGCTCCGCGGTGCTGGTGCAGTTGCGGCGCGAGCGCGGACTGACCAGTGGCGGCGAATACCGGCTGCCGCTAGTGAACCTCAACCAGCTCGTGCTGCAATCGGGACTGACCGTCGGCTTCGGCCGTCTGATTCTGCTCATCGTCATCGGTATGGTCGCCGCGTTCATCGGCGCCGTGACGTTCGACGGACAAATGCTGCATGCCGTCTTCGCCGCGTTGTTTGCCGGCTTTGTGCTGCCGTATCTTGTGTTGCGATTCCTGCGTTCCCGGCGGCAGAAGAAGTTCGCCGCGCAGTTTCCCGACGCCATCGACATCATCGTGCGCAGCCTGCGCGCCGGTCATCCGGTCCCGATCGCCATCAACATGGTGGCGCGGGAACAGCCGGATCCGATCGGCAGCGAATTCGGCACCGTGACCGACGAGATCACCTACGGCGCCGACCTCGAATCCGCCATGCGCAATCTTTATTTCCGGGTCGGCACAGACGACCTGCCGCTGTTCGTGACCGCGGTCGCGATCCAGGGTTCGACCGGCGGCAACCTCGGCGAAATTCTGGAAAACCTGTCCTCGGTGATCCGGGACCGTTTCAAGATGCGCCGCAAAATTCGCGCGCTGGCGGCGGAAGGCCGCGCCTCGGCGCTGATCTTGTCGTCGCTGCCGATCGCGATGTTCGCGGTCATCAACTTCCTGGTGCCGAATTTCTACGGCAGCGTCTGGAGCGAGGACCTGACCAAGATCTGCCTGGTGCTGGCCGGCGTCTGGATGAGCATCGGCAATTTCATCATGTACCGCATGGTCAATTTCAGGGTCTGATCGATGCATATGGTGTCCGCCGCGTTTGCCAACTTTTCGCACGACAGCTCCACCGTGATGATGGCGCTGCTGGTGTTTCTTGCCGCCGGCACCATGGCGTTCTCGGTGATGGCCTTCGCGCGCGTGCGCGGCGCGGTCAAGCGGCGGACCTCGCGCATCGCCGACGACTGGGAGCAAAACGCCAATTCCAAGCGCTCGTTGCGCTATACCAGCCTGAAGGCCGTCGGCCAGCTCATCGAATACACCACCAAACACTATTCAGAGGCCAACGACGAGAACATGAAGGCGCTGCGCCGGCGGCTGATCCAGGCCGGCGTTTACGATCCGCGCGGCGTCGCCTTCTTCTTCCTGACCCGCACCGCACTTGCCGTCGGTCTGGCCGCCGCCGTTTTCATCGCGCGGCCGATGCTCGGGTCGCACGGCAACACATTCTTCTGGCTGTTGGTGATCGTCGCCGGCATCATCGGCTATGTCGGCCCCAGCATCTATATCGACAAGCGCATCAGCGCCCGCAAGGTCGAGCACCGCAGCGGCTTCCCGGATTTCATGGACCTGCTGGTGGTATGCGCGGACTCAGGGTTGTCGATGGAAGCCGCGCTCGAGCGGGTCGGCCGCGAGCTCGGCGACAGCTATCCTTCGTTGTCCGCCAACATCCACATGACCAATCTGGAGACGCGCGCGGGCCGCCCACTCAAGGATGCGCTTGAGCACTTCGCCGACCGGCTGGCGTTGGAGGAGGCGCAAGCCTTCGCCACACTGATCAACCAATCCATCGACCTCGGCTCCAGCATCACCGATGCCTTGCGGGTCTATAGCGACGACATGCGGCATAAGCGGCTCTCGCGCGCCGAGGAAAAGGCCTATGCGCTGCCCGCCAAGCTGTCCGTGCCGATGATGGTCTGCATCTTCCCGACGATCTTCGTGGTCATCTTGCTGCCGGTGTTCGTGCGACTCCACGTCAACCATTTTTTCTGATTTGCCGCGCCAAAGCAGAAGGTGAAGCATTTCTTAACCAAGCTCTCTTAGCTTAATCCCTGTCCCAGCTACGGGCGTTTCAGTCAGGCTTTGTCATGCGTATTGGAATTGCCCGGGTTGTTTTTCGAGTTGCTTTTCTTGGCGCGGCCGCCTTATGGCTGGCCGGCTGCAGCGCTTCCGGCAAGTTCTCCAATCCCTTCGAAAGCAAAACGGACGGCACCGAAGCCTTTGCCGCCGCGCCGGCGAATGAGGATGTTGCCAAAGAGCAATCGCTTCCGCCGGGCGTGCCAGCCGATTCACAAACCGGACTGCTCGGCAGCGATCCGAACGACGACTTGAACCTCGGCAAGAAGCAGTACCGTGCCAACAATTTCGGACTGGCCGAGAAGTATTTCCGCAAAGCGGCCGAGTTGCATCCGCGCGACGCCGAGGCGTGGCTCGGCCTCGCTGCGTCCTACGACCGCCTGCGCCGCTTCGATCTTGCTGACCGCGCCTACGCTCAAGCTATCGGCATCCTCGGGCCGACCACTGCAATTCTCAACAACCAGGGCTATTCCTACATGCTGCGCGGCGATTACAAGCGCGCACGCGAGAAGCTCAACATCGCCCAGCGCCAGGATCCGGGCAATAAATACGTGCTGAATAATATCCAGCTGCTGGAAGACAGTTACCGCAAGGGCAAGGCAATCGAGTAGCCTCGCATTCGCGCTTTCGAATTTGAGGGCGCGGTCTTTCCTCACCAACGCCAGTCTTCAATGTGGACGCGAAATCTTTGCGGCCAGCCGCGCGGGCGCTAGCGCCCGTGTGCCGTCTCCATTACCATGCGCCGTGGGCAACAAGACCGGTGACCCAACATCCGGTCCGCAGGGGGAAAATCCAATGGCCAGCGCAGTGAATGCCGGCGCGCGTCTCGACCGGCTGCCGATCTCGTCGTTCCACTACCGCATCTTCTGGCTGGTCGGCGCCGGCATGTTCTTCGACGGCTACGACCTCTACGTCGCCGGTGGCGTGCTGGCGTCCACGATCCAGACCAAATTCTCGACGTTGCCGCAAAATTTACAGTTCCTGTCCCTGACCTTTGTCGGCATGACGATCGGCTCGCTGATTACCGGTTTTGTCGGCGACAAAATGGGCCGGCGCTTCACTTACCAGATCAATCTGCTGATCTTCGGACTGGCATCTCTCGCCGCCGCCTTCGCGCAGGATATGACGCAACTCATCATCTGCCGCTTCGTGCAGGGGCTGGGCCTGGGCGCCGAGATCGTGGTCGGCTATTCGACGCTGACCGAATTCGTGCCGCCGGCAACGCGTGGGCGCTGGCTCGCCTTCATGGCCTTTCTCACCGTGTGCGGATTCCCGGTCACCGCGATCCTCGGCTATTTGATCATCCCGACCTGGGGATGGCGTCCAATGTTCATCATTGCCGGTCTCGGTTCACTGGTCGTGTGGTACCTGCGCAAGAACTTGCCGGAGTTGCCGCGTTGGCTGGAAGCACAAGGGCGCGACGCGGAGGCGGAAGCGTTGATGTTGAACATCGAAAAGGACGTCAGCGCCACCGCCGGCGCGCTGCCGGCGCCGAAAATTACCGCGCCTGCGCCGCAGCTTACAGCTGCTTCGATGTTCAAGCCGCCGATCCTGCAACGATTGCTGGTCGGATGTTGGCTTCTGATCACGATCAATACGCTGATCTTCGGCTTCGTCATTTTCCTGCCGCAGTTTTTCCTGCGTCAGGGCCTGACCATCGCCAACTCGCTCGGCTACACGGTCGTGCTGGCGGGGGCTTCGCTGGTCGGCTGTGCGCTCGGCGCCTATCTGTCGGACGCGATCGGGCGGCGCTGGAGCATCATGCTGGGCTCTGTCCTCACCATCGTGTTCGGATGGATCTATGCCCGTTTCAATGCCGGCTCCGATCCGGCCATCGTGTTGAGCGTCGGCGCCGTGTTGATCGTGGCGATCTACATACAGACCGCGCTGCTGTTCGGCGTCTATACGCCCGAACTGTTCCCGACCGAAATCCGGCTGCGCGCCAACGGCATCTGCAACACGCTGGGGCGGGCGGCGACTGTCGTTTCGCCCTTTGCGGTCGGCTATCTGATGGTTCACTACGGCTTGCCGGGCGTGATCTGGCTGATGATCGTTCTGGTGGTGATTCAGATCGTCGCGGTCTATTTCTGGGGCGTCGAACCGGCGCGGCGTTCGCTGGAAGGCCTCGATCCGAAGATTGCCTGACCCATATTCCGCTCATTCCCGCAGCGGCGGGAATCCGGGACTACAATCGGGGCGGACCCATTTGCCCTGGATCCCCGCTTTCGCGGGGACGAGCGGTTCTATAGTTGTAAGGGATGAGCACTCTTCGCCCCGTCACCGTCATCACCGGCGCCTCGTCCGGCATCGGCGCGGCGCTGGCGCGTGAGTTCGCGCGCCACGGCCATGCGCTGGCGCTGGTGGCGCGGCGCGAGGACCGCCTGCACGCGCTGGCCGATGAAATCGCAACCGCCGGCGGCGGCAAACCGCTGGTGATTGTCGCCGATTTGCAGCGCGGCGACGCCGTCCAGACAATCGGCGATGCGCTCGCCGCGCATGGGCTCGAGCCGCAATTCATCGTCAACAACGCCGGCTTTGGCCTAATCGGCACCGCTGCCTCGCTCGACCGCGACGAGCAGCTGGCGATGATCGACCTCAACATTCGTGCCTTGACCTCCCTGTCGCTGGCCTTTCTTGACAGCCTGGCGCGCAACCGCGGCGGCATTCTCAATGTCGGTTCAATGGCGGGCTTCCTGCCGGGCCCGGGCATGGCGGTCTATTACGCGACCAAGGCCTATGTGTTGTCGTTCAGCGAGGCATTGCACGACGAGTTGAAACGGCGCGGCGTGCGAATGAGTGTCTTGTGCCCCGGTCCGGTGCCGACCGAATTCGCAATGCGCGCCGGCGCCAAAGGAGGCTCACTGGCGCCGGATTTTCTGATCTTGTCGGCGGAACGTGTGGCGAAGGCGGGTTACCGCGGGCTGATGCGGGGCGAGCGGACGATCATTCCGGGTCTTCTCAATAAGCTGATTATCCTGCTGATCCGGCTTATTCCGCGCAGATTGCTGTTGGCGGCCGTGGCCGCTCGCCAGATCCGGCGCAGGATCGCGCAACGGACATAGCCGGCTCCCGCGGTTCATATTGCAAACGCCGGCAAAGCCGTTAGTACTCGGTGGAATCGCCAGAACATCGCCATGTTGAATCCGATCCTTCTCATCCTGCACCAGGAGCATTCCTCGCCCGGCCGCGTCGGCCAGGTGTTGGGGAAACTCGGCTACCCGCTCGACATCAGGCGGCCGCGTTTCGGCGATCCGTTGCCGGAGACCATGGACAATCACGCCGGCGCCGCGATTTTTGGCGGCCCGCAAAGCGCCAATGACAACGAAGATTTCCTGCGCCGCGAGACCGACTGGATCGGCGTCCCGCTACGCGACAAAAAACCTTTTCTCGGCATTTGCCTCGGTGCGCAGATGATGGCGCGCTATCTCGGCGCCCGCGTCTATCCGCATCCGCAAGGCCATGCCGAGGTCGGTTATTATCCGATCCGTCCGACACAAGCCGGGCGCAAGGTCTGCGTCGATTGGCCCGACCATGTCTATCAGTGGCATCGTGAGGGCTTTGATCTGCCGGCCGGCGGCGAACTGCTGGCCGAGGGCGATGCGTTTTCGGTGCAGGCGTTCCGTTCCGGCACCGGCTATGCGCTGCAATTCCATCCCGAAGTCACGCACGCCATGATGTATCGCTGGCTGGTGCGCGGCGCGCATCGCATGGAGCTTCCCGGCACCAAGCAACGGCATGAGCATATCGCCGACCGTGCGGTGCACGATCATGCCTCGCGCAACTGGCTCGCCGCCTTCATCGATCATTGGCTGGGCCGCGAACCGGCTACCCAGCCCCTCGCCGCCGCGACTTGATGCGCTTTTGCGTTATCGCCGGCCGATGGAACCCGGCCGCGGCCGTCGAAACCATTGACAAAGCCGCGCCCGGTCTGATCGTTGCGCGGGGGATTTAAGGGGGAGCCGACGGCCGCCGCTCGGAGGCTCAGCGGATGCTCGATTCAAACGACAACGGCCCGCCCGGCGCGCGGCGGCCCCCTGCGGCGTTAGGCGCCATGCTGCGTGCCTCGGACGGCATTCTCGACATGCTGCCGATCGCGACCTTCATCTGCGACGCCAAGGGCACCATCCTCCAGTACAATCGCCACGCCGTGGCGATATGGGGCCACGTTCCGCAGCTCGGCGAGACGCACGAGCAATTCACCGCGAATGCCCGGTTCTTCGATATCGACGGCACGCCGCTGCAGCGGTCGGAATTGGCCGAGGTGCTGGCGACCGGGAAGCCGGCGCGCGACGTCGAGCGCATCGTCAAGCGCATGGACGGCAATGAGGTGATCGTTTCACTCAACATCGATCCGCTGCGCAACGCCAAGGGCGAACTGATCGGCGCGGTCAATTGTTTTCTCGACATCACCGAGCGCAAGCGTACCGACGCCGCGCTCGATCATTCGCGCCGGCTCACGCTCGAGCAGGAGCAGCGTCTGGCTGCGACCTACGAGCACGCCGCCATCGGCATCTCGGAAGTGGCGCCCGACGGGCGCTTCCTGCGGGTCAACGAGGCGATCTGCGCCATCACCGGCTATAGCCGCGGACACCTGCTCGCCAATCGGATGTTTACCCATACCCATCCCGACGACACCGGTGCGGACCGCGATGGTTTCCGCAAACAGGTCAACGGCGAACTGGAATTCTATTCGGTGGAGAAGCGTTTCGTCCGCAAGGACGGCCGCGTGATCTGGATGTCGGTGCGCTCGTCGCCGGTGCGCGCCGGCGACGGCCAATTGCTCTATCTGGTGCGCGTCGTGCAGGACGTCACCGAGCGCAAGGCGGCGGAACGGCGGCAGAAACTGCTGGTCGACGAATTGAATCACCGCGTGAAGAACACGCTGGCGACCGTACAATCGCTGGCCTCGCAAACCGCGCGCGGCGCGTCCACCCCGGAGACCTTTCGCGAAGGTTTCGAGGGACGCTTGATCGCGCTCTCCAAGGCGCACGACCAACTCACCCGGCATCACTGGGAAAGCGCCGAGCTGCGCGAACTGTTGTCGGCCAGCATCGCGCCTTATGCCGGCGCCGATTCGGAGCGCATCGTGTTGCGCGGCGAGGACATCGTATTGCGCCCGCGCGCGGTGCTCACGCTGGCGATGGTGTTCCACGAACTCATCACCAATGCGGCGAAATACGGCGCGCTGTCGTTGCCGGGTGGGTCGGTCGAAATCCGCTGGTACTTAAACGGCACAGGCGGCCGCCCGGTGCTGCGCATCGATTGGGTCGAGAAAAGCGGGCCGGTGGTCAGCGAGCCGCAACAGCGGGGCTTCGGTTCCAAGCTGATCGAAGGCAGCATCGCCGCCGAACTCGGCGGCAGCGCCCGGCTGTATTTCGAACGTGCCGGCGTGCGCTGCGAGATCGTCATTCCGTTCGAAGCGGCGACGATCCGTGAGCAGTCGGCTGCGGGTGAGAATTAGCTTACCAACCGAAGCGGCGTTAGCCGCGAAGGTTGGTGGAGCCGAGGGGATTTGAACCCCTGACCTCCTCATTGCGAACGAGGCGCTCTCCCAACTGAGCTACGGCCCCGCCAAGTCACGCAACAATCGGATTTGCGCGGTTTCCAGCGAGTGGGCGCCATTTAGGACCCACCTCTCGGGCTGTCAAGGATACGACTCGTTGGGCGGGACCGCCGCCCGTTCGGCTTGTTCAACGTGATGCGACCCGCTAGTTTCCGCCCGACTCGAACAGGCGGAAGCCCATGCGCTCGGTTCTCGATATCGTTCTGCTGCTCCTGCAAATCTATATCTGGCTGCTGATCGCCGCCGCCGTGCTGTCCTGGCTGGTCGCTTTCGGCGTGGTCAACACCCGCAACCAGGTGGTGGCAATGGTTGGCGACTTCCTATACCGGGTCACCGAGCCGCTGCTGCGGCCGATCCGCTCGATGCTGCCTAATCTCGGCGGCATCGATGTCTCGCCGGTGATCCTGATCCTGCTCATTTTGTTGCTACAAAACATAATCATCCGGTACATCTATCCGAACGTTTTCTAAATTCCTGAAGTCGGGCGGCTTGCCATGACCGCGCGCATCGTCGACGGCAAGGCTATCGCGGCCGACTTGCGCGGCAAGGTGACGGATGCCGTTCATCGCCTGTTGCGCGACCGCGGTATCGCGACCGGCATCGCCGTGGTCCTGGTCGGGCAGAATCCCGCCAGCAAAATCTACGTTAACAACAAGTCCAACGCGGTGACCGCAGCCGGTATCCGGCCGTTCGATCAGCATTTGCCGGCGAGCACGAGCGAGGCCGAATTGCTCGGTCTGATCGCGCGGCTCAATGCCGACGAGAAGGTGAACGGCATTCTGGTGCAACTGCCGCTGCCGCCGCAGATCGATCCGCAGAAGGTCATCGCCACCATCGATCCCGACAAGGACGTGGATGGATTTCATCCGCTCAACGCCGGGCGGCTGGCGAGCGGCCTGCCCGGCCTGGTACCCTGCACGCCGCTCGGCTGCGTGCGGCTCGCCAAAACCGTGCATGCCTCGCTTGCCGGTCTGGAGGCAGTCGTGGTCGGCCGCTCCAATATCGTCGGCAAACCGGTGGCGCAAATGCTGCTGGCGGAGAACGCCACCGTCACCATCGCCCATTCCAAGACGGAGGATTTGCCGGCGGTCTGCCGCCGGGCGGATCTGCTCATTGCCGCGATCGGCAGACCCGAGTTCGTGCGCGGCAACTGGATCAAGCCCGGCGCGACCGTGATCGACGTCGGCATCAACCGGATTGCCG
Source organism: uncultured Alphaproteobacteria bacterium (assembly GCA_963703875.1). GTDB lineage: Bacteria > Pseudomonadota > Alphaproteobacteria > Rhizobiales > Xanthobacteraceae > Pseudolabrys. The sequence goes on along the minus strand of CAVPFZ010000029.1, from coordinate 13,181 downwards.
GCGAGGGCGGCAAATCGCGGATTGTCGGCGACGTCGCCTATGCCGAGGCGGCGACGGTGGCGGGCGCGCTGACGCCGGTGCCGGGCGGCGTCGGACCGATGACGATTGCCTGTTTGCTGCTCAACACGCTGCGTGCCGCCTGCGCGCAAAACGGTTTGCCGCCGCCGCAAATTTAAATCAGATTTTACGAAGACGCCTCACTGCCAGGCGTAGGCGACCTTATCGAGCGTCTTGGCGCCGAAGCGCTCCGAGGAGCGGGCGACCGCGCGGCCGCCGAGCGCGCGATAGAATTCAACCGCCGGCTCGTTGTCGGACAGCGCCCAGACCACCAGGCTCTTCAAGCCGCTCTGCATGAGGTCCTTGCGCGCGGCGGTGAACAGGCGGCGGCCGAAGCCGAGCCCCTGGAACTCGGGACGCAGATAAAGTTCGTAGACTTCGCCGTCATAGAACAGGCTGCGCGCCCGGTTACGCCCATAATTGGCATAGCCGGCGATCTGTTCGCCGAATTGCAGGATGGTGATGCGGCTGCCCTTGCGGATGGCCGAGTTCCACCAATCCGGTCCGCGCCGGTTGATCAGCTTGTCGAGTTCGTTGCCCGGGATGATGCCCTGATAGGCGGCCCGCCATGCCTCGTCATGAGTTGCGGCGACGTCGACCGCATCGGCGGCCTTGGCACGGCGAATCTCTATGAGGGTCGTCGTCATTGCGGAATACAAGCAACGAACCTTGCGGCCTTCAAGCCCTATAGTTAACGATCGCTGAACGGTGTGGATTACTGGTCACAGAATGGCGCAAAACACGCTACGGCCGCTGAAAAACCGCGCGATGGCGTCTGAACTCCGGGCGCGTGCGACATTTGTGACGCGTTCGGGCGGCCGGCTTGCCGCGACAAATGATTCGGTTTTTGGATTCGATTCGTCCCAGGATGGGACAGTTCAGGGCAGCCCGGCAGGCTGTCACACCGTCTCTTCGGCGGCGGCCTTTGCCCGGTCAACGCGCTTGCGATCGGTTTCGTCGAGCAACTTCTTGCGCAGCCGGATCGACTTCGGCGTCACCTCGACCAGCTCGTCGTCCTGGATATAGGCCAACGCCTTTTCCAGCGTCATCTTGATGGGAGGCGTCAGGCGCACCGCTTCGTCTTTCGACGTCGTACGAATGTTGGTGAGTTGCTTGCCCTTCAGCACGTTGATGACCAGGTCGTTGTCGCGCGTGTGCTCGCCGACGATCATGCCGCGATAGACCTTCCAGCCGGGCTCGATCATCATAGGGCCACGGTCTTCCAGATTCCATAATGCGTAGGCGACCGCGTCGCCTTGATCGTTCGATATCAGCACGCCGTTGCGGCGGCCCTGGATCGGCCCCTTGTGCGGCGCGTAGCCGTGGAACAACCGGTTCATGATGGCGGTGCCGCGTGTATCGGTAAGCAGTTCGCCCTGATAACCGATCAGGCCGCGTGTCGGGGCGTGGAACACCAGCCGCAGGCGATGGCCGCCGGACGGCTTCATCTCTAGCAACTCGGCTTTGCGTTCCGACATCTTCTGCACAACGATACCGGAGTGAACTTCGTCGACGTCGATGACGACCTCTTCGATCGGCTCCAGTTGTTCGCGACTCTTGGGATCCTCGCGCATCAGCACTTTCGGTCGCGACACCGAAAGCTCGAAACCTTCGCGCCGCATGGTCTCGATCAGGATGCCGAGCTGCAATTCACCGCGTCCGGCGACTTCCATCGCGTCCTTGTCGTCGGATTCGCGCACCCGCAGGGCCACATTGCCTTCCGCCTCGCGCAGCAGGCGGTCCCGGATCATGCGCCCGGTGACCTTGCTGCCCTCGGTGCCGGCGAGAGGAGAATCGTTGACGCGGAACGTCATCGCCAGTGTCGGCGGATCGATTGGTTGCGCCGGGATCGGCGTTTCGACCGACGGGTCGCAGATCGTCATCGCGACGGTCGCCTCCGGCAGCCCGGCGATGGCGACGATGTCGCCCGCCTGCGCCTCGTCGACCGGCACGCGCTCGATGCCGCGGAAAGCGAGCAGCTTGGTGATGCGGCCGCTCTCGATCAGCTTGCCGTCGTGGTCGAGCACTTTCACGGCTTGATTCGGCTTCACCGATCCCGACGTGATGCGGCCGGTGACCAGGCGTCCGAGATAAGGATTGGCCTCGAGAATGGTGCCGAGCAGACGGAACGGCCCTTCTTCCACAACCGGCGGCATGACGTGGCTGAGGATGAGATCGAACAGCGGCTGCATGCCGTCATTGTGCGAGCCGTCCAGCTTGGCCGCCATCCAGCCCTGCTTGGCCGAGCCGTACAGAATCGGAAAATCGAGCTGTTCGTCGGTGGCGTCCAGCGCGGCGAACAGGTCGAACACCTCGTTCACCACCTCGACGGCGCGGGCGTCGGAGCGGTCCACTTTGTTGATGACCACGATGGGCTTGAGACCCATCTTGAGCGCCTTGGAGACGACGAATTTGGTTTGCGGCAGCGGGCCTTCGGCTGCGTCAACGAGCACCAGCGCGCCGTCCACCATGTTGAGGATGCGCTCCACTTCGCCGCCGAAATCGGCGTGTCCCGGCGTATCGACGATGTTGATGCGGGTGTCTTTCCACAGCACCGAAGCGGCCTTGGCGAGGATCGTGATGCCGCGCTCGCGCTCGAGGTCGTTGGAATCCATGGCGCGCTCGACCACGCGCTGGTTTTCGCGGTAGGCGCCGGATTGTTGCAACAGCCGGTCCACCAGCGTGGTTTTGCCGTGGTCGACGTGGGCGATGATGGCGACGTTACGAAGATTCATTTATTTTTGCCGGCGCAGGATGCCGCTTTTCGGGATCATGCGCTTAGGTTCCTGAAACCAAGCGCGGGCCCTTTTGGGCCCGCGATTTGAGCGGAATATAGCTACCAAATGCCGCAACGCAACCGCGCCATGGAGCCTTTCCGGTCGAATGGCGTTATCGTGGTGAATGCAGCAAGGGGTTGAAAATGGCGACTAAACTGACGGGCGACGCCCGCAAAACCGCCTTGGGCAAGTTGGCCCATTGGTCGGAGGTGTCCGGCCGCGACGCCATCACCCGCAAATTCACCTTTAAGGATTTCAACCAGGCCTTCGGCTTCATGACGCGCGCGGCGCTGGTGGCCGAAAAAATGGATCACCATCCGGAGTGGTTCAATGTCTACAAGACAGTGGACGTGACGTTGTCCACCCACGACGCCGGTGGCGTGACCGAGCTTGACATCAAGCTCGCCGAGGCGATGGATAAACTGGCGGGTTGAATTTCAAGGACGCAGGATGACTTTGCCCATCACCTGGCGCCCGGCGATGGCTTTGAGCGCGGCGGGGGCTTGCTCAAGCGGATAAACCGCGTGCACGTGCGATGACAATTTTCCCGCGGCACACCACGCCAGCAATTGTTCGGTGTTGGCGCGGTGGCCGGACGGATCGCGCTCGATCCATGAGCCCCAGAACACACCGAGCACGTCGCAACCTTTGAGCAGCACGAGATTGAGCGGCAGCTTGGGGATTTCACCGGCGGCGAAGCCGACCACGAGATAGCGCCCCAGCCAGGCGATCGAGCGCAACGCGGGCTCGGCGTAAGCGCCGCCGACCGGATCGTAAATCACATCGGCGCCGCGGCCATCGGTTGCGCGCCGCAGCGCCTCCTTGAGGTCGTCCTTGCCGTAATCGATGCCGTCATCAGCGCCGTGCTTGCGCGCGAAGGCGATCTTCTCCGCCGACGAGGCGCAAGCGATCACGCGGGCGCCCATGATTTTGCCGAGTTCGACCGCGGCCAAACCGGCGCCACCGGAAGCGCCGAGCACAGCCAGTATCTCGCCGCTTTTGAGCCGGGCGCGATCCTTGAGGGCGTGAAACGTGGTGCCATAAGTAACGCAAAGCCCCGCAGCGCGATTGAAGTCGAGTCCATCCGGAATTTTGACCAGCCGCTCGGTCTTGATGGCGATGCGCTCGCGCGCCGCGCCATGGCCGGAATAGCCCAGCACGCGGTCGCCGGGCTTGAAAGCGGTCACGCCGGCGCCGAGGCTCTCGACGATGCCCGCGAATTCTGCCGACGGCGAAAACGGCATAGATGGCTTGGTCTGGTATTTGCCGGCGATGATCAGCGTGTCAAAAAAATTGAGCGCCGCGGCGTGGATGCGCACGACCACTTCGCCCGGTCCGGGCGCCGGGTCGGCGATGTCGGTAAGTTCGAGGTCGTCCGGAGCGCCGTAATGGGTGCAGAGCAGGGCTTTCATGGCGGCTATCTAGCACGCCGTGCCGGGGGTTTGGGGCCGCTCGTTTCGGCCTATCGCGCCGGTGGCGAGGGAATGCCGCCTTCTCCTTGCCGACATTCGCATTTAATGGGCTAATATCCGCCAATCCCTGGGGGCGGCATGAACGCCGTCGTTCACTTCAACCGGTAGAGCCGATGATGAAGACGCTTTGGCAAAGCCCCGCGCTCGTGTTGCTGACCGCCGCCGCGGTTTGTTGCACGGCCGCCTATGCGCAGACCCAACCGGCCAAGCCGGCCAAACCCGCTCAACAGGCGCAGAAAAAGCCTGCCAAGCCGGCCGAAAAGAAACCGGCGAGGTCGGATCCCACCGAGCAGGCGGTGCTCCTTGGGCAGTTCGGCGACTGGGGCGCGTACAAGGCCTCGCCCGGCGGCAAGCTGGTCTGCTTCGCGCTCGCCAAGCCGACCTCGGCGGTGACCGATCCGGCTAACAAGAAGCGAGATCCGTCCTATGCCTTCGTCTCGAGCCGTCCGGCCGAGAAGGTGAAGAATGAAGTATCGATGATCGTCGGCTATCCGCAGAAGCCCGGCGTCGACGCGACGGCTACCGTTGGCACGGCGAGCTACGTGATGTACTCCCAAAACGACGGCACATGGGTCAAGAATGCCGCCGAGGAAGCGCAAATGGTTGGCGCCATGCGCAAAGGCGCCAGTCTGGTGATCAAAAGCGTGTCCACGCACGGCACCAAGTCCACCGACACGTACTCGCTCAAGGGGCTCGACCAGGCGCTCGACAAGGTGGCGGAGGAGTGCAAGTAGGGTGCACGCGCCCTATATTGCCGTCAGCACCGCGCCGGCGCGGACACGACGACCTGAGCCCATGGCAACCACAGTAGAAACAGCACCGGCCTCGGCGGCCTTCGTCGAGAAGACGCCGCTTGAGCGTTATGTTGCGCCGCAGACACCGTCGCTCATCGGTTTGTCGCGCATTGAGTTGGCTGAGGCACTGGGCGCGATCGGCGTGCCGGAAGCGCAGCGCAAGATGCGCGTACAGCAGCTCTGGCATTGGATCTATTTCCGCGGCCTGACTTCCTTCGACGCAATGACCAGCATGTCGAAAGATCTGCGCGCGGCCTTGGCACAGCGCTTCACGTTGGCGCGTCCCGAAGTGGTGGCCGAGCAGGTCTCCGTTGATGGCACGCGCAAATGGTTGTTGCGTCTACCGGGAGAAATTCAAGGCGAGAACCCGCACGACGTGGAATGCGTCTATATACCCGACAGCGAGCGCGGCACGTTGTGCGTGTCGAGCCAGGTCGGCTGCACGCTGACCTGCACGTTCTGCCACACCGGCACCCAGCGGCTGGTGCGCAATCTCACCGCCGGCGAAATCGTCGGCCAGGTGATGGTGGCGCGCGACCGGCTCGGCGATTGGCCGGGCGGAACGCGGCCAACCGACGGTGTCGTGCCGGCGGGCGAACGATGTATCACCAACATCGTCATGATGGGCATGGGCGAGCCGCTGTACAACCTCGATGCCGTGCGCGACGCGCTGCTGATCGTCGCCGACGGCGATGGCATCGGCATTTCCAAACGCCGCATTACGCTTTCCACCTCCGGCGTGGTGCCGAATATCGAACGCGCCGGGGCCGAGATCGGCTGCATGCTGGCGGTGTCGTTGCACGCGGTGCGCGACGAACTGCGCAACGAACTGGTGCCACTCAACCGCAAATATCCGATTCACGAACTGCTGGAAGCCTGCCGCGATTACCCCGGCGCATCGAATGCCAAGCGCATCACTTTCGAGTACGTCATGCTCAAGGGCGTCAATGATTCCATCGAGGATGCCAAAGCGCTGGTGCGGCTGCTCAAGGGCATCCACGCCAAGATCAATCTCATTCCGTTCAATCCCTGGCCTGGCACAAAGTATGAATGCTCGGATTGGGAACAGATCGAGAAGTTCTCAGCCGTCGTGTTCGACGCGGGCTACGCCTCGCCGGTGCGCACCCCGCGCGGGCGCGATATTCTGGCCGCCTGCGGCCAACTCAAGAGCGCCACCGAGAAGCTTTCCGCCCGCGAGCGCATGGCGCTGCGCGCCATGGCGATGACGGATTAGCGCGTGGCGCTGCTGGGCCGCATCATCGTCATTTTCTTCGCCCTGTTCATGGCGGCGATGGCCGCCGGCATTGCCGCCACGATCGCACTGCTCGCCGCTGAACTGAACATGCTCGGCCACGATCCGGTCGAACACATGTTTTTCTGGGGCACCGCAGCTGTCACCTCCGGCGTCACCATGGCCGGTGGCTTCCTGCCCATTCTGATCGCCGTGGTGTTGGCGGAAATATTTTCGATTCGCTCGCTCTTGATCCAGGCGGCGACCGGCGCCGTGATCCTGCTGCTCGGCTATTACAGCGCCGGCTTCACGACAACTTATGAGGAATCGATCGATCACCCGCCAGCGCCGATCTCGCGCGAAGCCGAGATCGCGGCCGCGGTCGGTGTCGTGTTCGGCTTTACCTACTGGCTGTTTGCCGGCCGCAACGCCGGCCGCTGGCGCGAACGCCGGACCGCAAATGACCGGAACGCAAATAGCCGGGATGCAAGTGCATGAATTGAACCGGCCTGATCGTCGCGCTCGCCATCGCCGCCGTTGTCGGCCCGGTGTTCGGGTTCTACCCGCAGTTTGACCTGATGATTTCCGCGCCGTTTTACGCGATCAAGCGCGGCAGCAACGAATTCGGATTGCGCGTCGATGACACAATCGGAATGGCGCGCGACATCGGAATCTGGATCGGAACGATGTTGATCCTGCCGGTGCTGGGTGCGCTCGCCATCAAGCTGCTGCTGCCCAAGCGCAAGCTCTTGATATCGGGCCGTGCGATCGTCTTTCTGATCGCGACGCTGGCGTTGGCGCCCGGGTTGTTCACGAATGTTTTGTTGAAGGATCACTGGGGTCGGCCGCGCCCGATCGACGTCACGCAATTCGGCGGCGACCAGCATTTCGTGGCTTGGTGGGACCCGCGCGGCGACTGCCCGAAGAACTGTTCGTTCGTGTCAGGCGACGTGTCCGGCGCGTTCTGGACGTTGGCACCGGCCACGCTGGCGCCACCGCAATGGCGCGCGCTCGCTTACGGTGCGGCGTTGGCGTTGGGGACCGGAATGGCGGTGCTGCGTATCGTGGCGGGAGCGCATTTCCTGACCGACACCGTTTTTGCCGGCGTGTTTACATTCTTGATCATCTGGATCGTGCACGGCCTGATCTACCGCTGGCCGCGCACGCGGCTGAGCGATGAGGCGGTCGAGCGGGCACTCGAACGGTTTTCAACATCGATCGCTGGAATATTCAGCAAGCGCAAATCGGAGCTTTGATCCTCATGGCGGAGAACCATCTCAAGCGCGTGTTGCAAATCAAGATACGGGCGTTGGGCGATGCAGGTCAGGTGCTTCCGCTTATCCGCAGCGCCGCGCCATTCTATCGGACGCTTGGCGGCGCGGGCTTTCGCGTGTTGCAGAACGTCGACGATCCGGCCCAGCTCACGATCGAGATCGAATACGCGGCCGACGCCGCGCTCGAGCTCAACCGCCAAAAGGTGGCAAGCGACCCGATGGTGCGCACCTTTCTGCAAGGCTGGCGCGCTATTTTGGCGGGCAGCGCGGACATGGATGTGTATCAGGATGTGACCGGATAGGCGCTTTGCGCGCGCAAGCATTCCCCCTATAGTCCCCGCACTTTCAATGATTTAGGCACGGGCGGGCGAAAAGCCCGGCATCGCGATGGCAAAGGCTAAATCCAAAAAAGTCGTGCTCGCCTATTCGGGCGGGCTCGACACCTCGATCATCCTGAAGTGGCTGCAAACCACTTACGGCTGCGAGGTCGTTACCTTTACCGCCGATCTCGGCCAGGGCGAAGAATTGAGCCCGGCGCGCGAGAAAGCATTGCTGCTTGGCATCAAGAAGGAAAACATCTTTATCGAGGACCTGCGCGAGGAATTCGTGCGCGATTACGTCTTCCCGATGTTTCGGGCCAACGCCCTCTACGAAGGGCAATATCTGCTCGGCACTTCGATTGCCCGCCCGCTGATCGCCAAGAAGCAGATCGAGATCGCCGAGAAAGTCGGCGCCGATGCCGTCGCCCATGGCGCCACCGGCAAGGGCAACGACCAGGTGCGTTTCGAGCTCGCCTATTATGCGCTCAAGCCGGACGTGACCGTGATCGCGCCGTGGCGGGAATGGAATCTGGCGTCGCGGACCAAGCTGATCGAGTTCGCCGAACAGCACCAGATCCCGATTGCCAAGGACAAACGCGGCGAAGCGCCATTTTCGGTCGACGCCAATCTGCTGCACGCCTCCTCGGAAGGCAAAGTTCTGGAAGATCCCGCCAGGGAAGTGCCCGACTACGTCTATTCACGCACCCTCGATCCGGAAAAGGCGCCGGACAAGGCGACCGTTATCACCGTCGACTTCGAGCGCGGCGATCCCGTGGCGATCGACGGCAAGAAATTGTCGCCGGCGGCGCTGCTCACCAAGCTCAACGAATTGGGCAACGCCAACGGCATCGGCCGGCTCGATCTGGTGGAAAACCGTTTCGTCGGCATGAAGTCGCGCGGCATGTACGAGACGCCGGGCGGCACCATTCTGCTCGCCGCCCATCGCGGCATAGAGCAGATCACGTTGGATCGCGGCGCCGCGCATCTCAAAGACGAACTGATGCCGAAGTATGCGGAGCTGATCTATAACGGATTCTGGTTCGCGCCGGAGCGCGAGATGTTGCAGGTTGCCATCGACAAGAGCCAGGAGTTCGTCACCGGGAGCGTGCGTCTCAAGCTCTACAAAGGCAATGTCGCCGTGGTCGGGCGGGAGAGCAAATATTCGCTCTACGATCGGGACCTGGTGACGTTCGAGGAAGGCGCGGTGGCCTACGATCACCGCGACGCCGAGGGCTTCATCAAGCTCAACGCGCTGCGGCTGCGCACGCTCGCCCAGCGGCGCAAGAAGCTCAAGCTCGATTGACGGGGTTGCAGGCCGGGGAAATAATCCCGCCGCGGCGACGAGGAGACATTCGATGGGCAAAAACGCACGCCCCTGGCGGTTGGCGCCGGCGCTTGGCGTTCCTCTTGGCGTTGCCCTTGGCGCGGCGCTTGGCTTGGTGCTCGCCGCCTGCGGCGGAAAATCGCCGGATTTAGTGGAGCCCAATATCTTTCCGGCCGCTTTCAAATCGGAAATTCTGGATACCCTGAAAAATACGCTGGACGATCCGACCAATGTGCGCGAGGCGTTTATTTCCGATCCGGTGCTCGCCCCGCTCGGCGCCGATCAGCGCTATACCGCCTGCGTCCGCTACAACGCCCGCAACGTCAACCGCGTTTACGTCGGGACCAAAGAACGCGTCGCTTATTTCTTCGGCGGCCGTCTCAACCAATTGGTCGAGGCCGACAAGGGCCAGTGCGCCAAGGCCGCCTATAAGCCGTTCCCCGAGCTGGAAAAGCTCTGCTACGGCACAAAATGCGATTAAACGCCTTTGAGCCGTTCGATCAGCCCGTGAATATCGCCGAGCACGTAGAGGTCGCGCACTTTTGAGTCTTCAAAGGTGAAGATCGGCATTCCGGTCCACCAGACGTGCTTGCCCGTGGGTGGTACGCCGAACAGTTCCTTGCGGTGGAAACCGTGAAACCGCATTTTGCCGCTGACGCGGTTGCCTTCCTCGATCAGCGCCAGAATATCGGTGGTGTATTGGCCGAGGGCACCGGTCACCCAGTCCACATAGCCGGCGAATTGCGCATGGCCGATAAGCGTCGGGCCTAGCGAGCCGCGGAAGGTAAAGCCGTCGTGAAAGATGCGCGGGATCAGGCTCTTGTCGGCATGGTCCCATAACTCTTTGTAGAACACGCGCACCGTTTCTTTCTGCGGCGACAGCGTGACGCCGGTGAAATCGAGCGCGGGCTCGTCCACGTTCCGCTAGACCTGGCGATCCACCATCGCCTTTTTCAACACGGCGATCTCTTTTGCCGGATTGAGGCCCTTCGGACAGGCCTTCGAGCAATTCATGATGGTGTGGCAGCGGTAGAGCCGGAACGGGTCCTCGAGGTTGTCGAGCCGCTCGCCGGTCGCCTCGTCGCGGCTGTCCTGCACCCAGCGGTTGGCCTGTAGCAGCGCCGCGGGTCCCAGATAGCGCTCCGAATTCCACCAATAGCTCGGGCACGACGTCGAACAGCAGGCGCACAGAATGCACTCGTACATGCCGTCGAGCTTGGCGCGGTCGGTATGGCTCTGCTTCCATTCCTTTTCAGGCGTCGGCGAGGTGGTGTGCAGCCATGGCTCGATCGAGGCGTATTGCGCGTAGAAATTCTTCAGGTCCGGCACCAGGTCCTTCACCACCGGCTGGTGCGGCAGCGGATAAATTTTCACCGGCGCCTTTTCGTGGTCGATCGCCATGGTGCAGGCGAGCGTATTGGTGCCGTCGATGTTCATGGCGCAGGAGCCGCATACGCCCTCGCGGCAGGAGCGGCGGAAGGTGAGCGTCGGATCGATGGTGTTCTTGATCCAGATCAGCGCGTCCAGCACCATCGGTCCGCAATCGTCGCGATCGACGTAATAGGTATCGACGCGCGGGTTGCCGCCGTCGTCCGGATTCCAGCGGTAAATGCGGAACTCGGTCTCGCGCTTGGCGCCTTGCGCGTGCGGCCAGGTTTGCCCCTGCGTGATCTTGGAGTTTTTCGGCAGCGTGAATTCGACCATGGCGGTTCGTCCCTCGCGTCAGTAGACGCGCGCTTTCGGTTCGATATAGGCGATGTCGTTGGTGAGGGTGAAGGCGTGCACCGGGCGGTAATCGATCTTCACTTTGCCCTTGTCGTCCATCCACGCCAGCGTGTGTTTCATCCAGTTCTTGTCGTCGCGATCGGGATAATCCTCGCGCGCATGGGCGCCGCGACTTTCGGTGCGGTTTTCCGCCGAATCCATGGTGACGACCGCCTGCGCGATCAGATTGTCGAGTTCGAGCGTCTCGATCAGATCGGAATTCCAGATCAGCGAACGGTCGCTGACGTGCACGTCCGTCATGCCGGCACGAATGTCATGAATACGCTTGTGGCCCTGCTCCAGGACCTCACCGGTGCGAAATACCGCGCAATCCTCCTGCATCACTTTCTGCATGTTGAGCCGCAATTGCGCCGTCGGCGTGCCGCCCGAGGCATGCCGGAATTTATCAAGGCGGCTCAGCGACAGGTCGGCGGAATTCTTCGGCAGTTCGGGCTGCTTGTCGCCGGCTGACAGCAATTCGGCGCAGCGATGGGCGGCGGCGCGGCCGAATACGACCAGATCGATCAGCGAATTCGAGCCCAGCCGGTTGGCGCCGTGCACAGAGACGCAAGCCGCTTCCCCAAGCGCCATCAGGCCCGGAATGACAGTGTCGGCGTCGCCATTCTTCTTGGTCAACGCCTCGCCGTGATAATTGGTGGCGATGCCGCCCATGTTGTAGTGCACGGTGGGGAGCACCGGAATCGGTTCGCGCGTCACGTCGACATTGGCAAAGATACGGGCGGTCTCGCTGATACCGGGCAGCCGTTCGTGCAGCACCTTGGGGTCGAGATGATCGAGGTGCAGGAATAGGTGATCCTTTTCCTTGCCAACGCCGCGGCCTTCGCGGATCTCGATGGTCATGGCGCGTGACACCACGTCGCGCGAGGCCAAATCCTTGGCCGACGGCGCATAGCGTTCCATGAAGCGCTCGCCTTCCGAATTGACCAGATAGCCGCCTTCGCCGCGTGAGCCTTCGGTGATCAGGCAGCCGGCGGGGTAAATGCCGGTCGGATGGAACTGCACGAATTCCATGTCCTGCAGCGGCAGGCCGGCGCGCAGAACCATCGCGTTGCCATCCCCCGTGCAGATGTGCGCCGAGGTGCAGGAGAAATAGGTGCGGCCATATCCGCCGGTGGCAATGATGGTCATGTTGGCGGCAAAGCGATGGATGGTGCCGTCATCCATATTGAGCGCGATCACGCCGCGGCAGCGGCCTTCGTCGTCCATGATCAGGTCGATGGCGAAATACTCGATGTAGAACTCGGCCGCGTGCTTGAGCGCCTGGCCGTACATGGTGTGCAGCATGGCATGGCCGGTGCGGTCGGCGGCGGCGCAGGTGCGTTGCGCGGTGCCTTTGCCGTAATGCGTGGTCATGCCGCCGAAGCGCCGCTTGCGAGCGGCAGCTTCCCAGCAGCCCGATATACGGAGCGTTCGAGTCGAGCGCGCAGCAGAAGTAGCCGAGCGAGATCGAACTTCGGGTCGTGCGAGAGCATCACAATCGGCGTGTGTTCTGAGAGCGCCCGCGGCAGGTAGTCATCGGGCCACGCGCGCACGATCTCGCAGGCGTCCGGTATCCGCTCCTTGGTTGCGAAGGTTGGTCGTGGATCGACCACGACGACGTTAAAATCCAGGCGCCGAGCAATCGCAGCCAGCTCCGCCGCGAGCGCGGTCGCGCCAACCAGAATCAGCGTGTCTTTCGGCGCGAAGACGTGTTCAAATGCTCTTGAGAAACTCGTCCCCTTCGCCGTCCTCGATGATCAAGGGTACGTCGTGCTTGCCGGCCACGATCGCACGCGCCACATTCAAGAAGGCGGGTTTTGGCCGCCAGACGATAATCTCCATCGCGGCGCCGCACCCTTCACCCCCGTTACCTCGTCGTCGACTGTAAGATCGATGTCGAGGCGGCGCGACCGGCCATCGCGAGCAGTCTGTACGCACGCTTCGACGATTTCGGCCTCATAGCACCGCGAGAAAATGTAGCTGATTTCGACAGCAGCGTTCGTCGTCCAATTTCATCAGCCATTTTGACAGGCGCGGTGGCCGCGTCGCGTAGCGCGACCAACGTTCCCAACGCAAACGAACGGTTTTGCTCGAGCCATTTCGACCGCGATCAGACCCTCCGCGCCGTCGCCGGCTCCAGCGTCGTCCTGCTGTTCCTCGCCGGCCTT
>CAVPFZ010000028.1:0-13382 GCA_963703875.1 uncultured Alphaproteobacteria bacterium | reverse complement strand
CCCTCGTCGAGCGGCGCGGTGTTTTTGCTTTTGCAAGCGGCATGCGGGGGAGGGCGGCTACAGGGGGTGCAACATTGCTGCAAGAGGCTTGGTGGAAACGGGGGATAATCTACGAAATTTACGCGCGCTCTTTTCAGGACTCGAATGGCGATGGGATCGGCGACCTCAACGGCATCCGCGAGCGCCTCGATTATCTCACATGGCTTGGCGTCGACGCCGTCTGGATATCGCCGATCTTTCCATCTCCCATGGCCGACTTCGGATACGACATTGCGAACTATCGCGACATCGACCCGGTTTTTGGAAAGCTGACGGATTTCGACGCTCTTCTGCAGGAGGCTCATCGGCGCGGCCTCAAGATCATCCTCGATTATGTTCCTAATCATACTTCGGACGAGCATCCGTGGTTTGCGGAAAGCCGGTCGTCGCGAAACAATGCCAAGCGCGATTGGTACATTTGGCGGGACGGCAAACTCGGCGGCCTGCCGCCCAATAATTGGGTCTCGCAATTCGGGGGCTCTGCGTGGACATTCGATTCGGATACCAACCAGTATTACCTGCACAGTTTCTTATCTAAACAGCCCGATCTGAATTGGCGCAATCGCGAAGTCCGGGAGGCGATGTTTCAGGTGCTGCGCTTTTGGCTCGACCGCGGCGTCGACGGCTTTCGCGTCGACGTGGCGTGGCTGCTCATCAAGGACGCGGCGTTGCGCGACAATCCACTAAATCCGGACTACCGGGCGACGCAGCCGGCGATCAACCGCTACCTCTCGCTTTACAACGCGGACCAGCCGGAGATCCACGACCTGATCGCGCAGATGCGGGCAGTGCTCGACGCGTATTCCGACCGCATCCTGATCGGGGAGATCTACCTGCCGTTCAGCCGGCTGGTCACCTATTACGGCCAGGACCTCAAGGGCGCTCACTTGCCCTTCAACTTCGCGCTGATCCACGCCACCTGGCGGGCGCAGGAAATTGCCACCCTGATCATGGACTATGAAAAGGCGCTGCCGCCCGGCGGTTGGCCCAACTGGGTACTCGGCAACCACGACCAGCCGCGGGTCGCCGCCCGCGTCGGCGCGGCGCAGGCGCGGAATGCGGCAATGTTGCTGCTGACACTGCGTGGCACCCCGACGATGTATTACGGCGATGAGCTGGGACTGGGTCGCGTGTCAGTGCCGCCGGAGTTTGCCAAAGACCCCTGGGCGAAGAACGAACCCGGCATCGGCGTAAGCCGTGATCCTTGTCGAACCCCGTTCCAGTGGACTGGCGCAGCCAACGCAGGCTTTACGACCGGCAGACCTTGGCTGCCGCTCGATCCGGATTATCGAACTCAGAATGTCGAGTGTCTGCAGCACGACCGTCATTCGCTTCTCGCGCTCTATCATCGCCTGATCGAAATCCGTAGACGCCATCGTGCATTGAGCATAGGGGACGCCAGGGTCATCAGCGCCGACGATGACGTCTTGATCTACGAGAGGTCGCACGGCAGCGAGAAATTGGTCATCGCTCTCAACTTCGCACCGGAGAGCCGCCGCCTGAGCGCGCCACAATTAGCCGGGTCGTCCGTGGTGCTGTCGACCTCAATGGATCGCCAGGGAACGGCCTCCGACCTGAAGCTGCGCGGCAACGAGGGCGCCATCTTTGTTCTGAGCCTTTAAGGTCGGTCTGAAGCGGGCGCCTAAAAGTCGCTTCTTTTCAACAGATAGTCCAAGCCGCCGACCCGATACCAGCGATAGCCATAAGCCTCCAGACAAATGCGGTGCTTGCCACGGCTGTCGGCGTGGCTGTGTTCCGCCGACAACAGATTGATCAGCTTGCAGCCATCCTCGTCTTTAAGGCCGGTTGAAAACTCGATCTCGCGGGGATCGGCGGCGAGATTATGCAGAAACAACACCGAGTTGTTGCGCCAATCGTAACGCACGGCCAAGACCGCTTTGTCGCCCACGTCCAGAACTTTGAACTCGCCCCAGCCGATCTCGGGCACCTCCTTGCGCATCCGGATGATACGTTCGGTCCAATTGAGCATCGAGCCCGGGTCGCGGCGCTGGTCGGCAGCGTTGACGTGCTGATAACCGAACGGCCCATGGTCGATCACCGGCACGATCGGCTTTTTGCTTTTGGTGAAGCCGCCGTTCGGTTCGGTCGACCACTGCATCGGGGTACGGCAGCAGACCCGCTCCGGCAGCTTGAGGTTATCGCCCATCCCCAGTTCGTCGCCGTATCGCAAGACCGGAGTGCCCGGTATCGTGAACATCAAGCTGTAGGCCAGCTCGATACGGCGGCGGTCGCCGCCCAGCATGGCGGCAAGCCGCCGGCGGATGCCGCGCCCGTAGAGCTGATCCCCAGGGTTCGGCCCGAATGCCGCGAACACTTGTTGGCGCTGGCTCTCGCTCAGCCGACCGAGGTCGAGCTCGTCGTGATTGCGCAGGAAGTTGCCCCATTGACTGGTGGCCGGATGGTTCGCGGTCTTTGTCATCGCCGTCGCCAACGGCCGCGCGTCGGCCGCCGCCATGGCATAGAACAGGTTCTGATTGACCTGGAAATTGAACATCATGTGCATGCGGTCGCCGGCATCGCCGAAATATTGCATGTCGGTCCGCGGCAGCACATTCGCCTCGGCGAGAATGATCGAATCGCCGACGCGCCATTGCAGAAATTCCCGAAACGAGCGGAGCATGTCGTATTGCTCGCGCGGCTTGCCGATGTCGGCGCCCTTGGTGCTGATCACGAAGGGGACGGCATCCATGCGAAAGCCGGAGACGCCGAGCTGAATCCAAAATCCCATGATTTTCAGGATTTCCGCCTGCACCTCGGGATTTGAAGTATTGAGGTCCGGCTGGAAATCATAGAAGCGATGAAAATACCATTCTTTGGCGACGCCATCGTATGACCACGTTGTCTTCTGGACGCCGGGAAACACCATGCCCTCGTTGGCATCGGCTGGGCGCTTTTTCGACCAGACATACCAATCGCGATACTTCGATTGTGGGTCGCGCCGCGCCTGTTGAAACCACGAGTGTTCGCTGGAGGTGTGATTGACGACGAGATCGATGATCACGCGGATGCCGCGCTGACCGGCGCCGTGGGTGAACTCGACAAAATCGCCGAGCGTGCCATAGGCCAGATTGACTCCATAATAGTCGGAAACGTCGTAGCCATCGTCGCGGCCGGGCGAAGTCTGGAACGGCATGAGCCAGATGGCGGTCACGCCGAGACCCTGCAGGTAATCCAGCCGCCGCATCAGCCCCTGGAAATCTCCGATGCCGTCGCCGTTGGCGTCCATGTATGTGCCGACGGAAAGGCAATAGATGACGGCATTTTTGTACCAAAGGTCTTTGATCATCGTCGTTCGTTGAACCCGGCCTACGGGATTTCCAAATCACGGACCATTTGCCGCCGCCGAGGGTAAATCGGAAATCATCGGAATTCGAGCGGGAAGCGACATGCGTTGGTTGGGCGGCCTTCCGGCAACTCACCCGTGAACGCCGAGTTCCGTCTTGGCTCGCGGAAATGCTATCACCCGCTTCGATCGTGCAAGATCGTTTTCCGGAAAGTATCAATTATTTGCAGGTTAGCCGACAAGGCGTGATCCGCCGCATCCCGACGACGGCGACGCCGGCGAACCCGCAAATTACCGAAGTCACGCGCAATATCGGTCGCGAAGGGCCATGCGCGACATTTTGCGATGCGGAAAAGGCGGAGCGCCTCTTCGGCATTGAAGCCAGATCAAGAGCCCGGTCCGCTTACGGCAAAGTGCGAGGCCGCGGAACACCAGTCGTGACAAACGTTCCGCATCGGAAGCAACATCCGCCGGCGCGTGGAATGTCGGTTCTGTCGCGGTCCGGAGCCATGCGATAGCATCAAGCGGCACAAGGACCAGACCGCCATGCAGCGAAGCGAAACCTCCATCAGAACGTCCCATTGCGGCAGGTTGCCGGCCGTGGGAGTGGCGACCACTGCGGCCAAAGCGGCGGGCTTCGACAGCGCGTCCCCGCAAGTCGTGGAGGTGATCAAAAAGCAGGTTCAGATCGGAATCGACTGCGTCGGCGACGGCGAGTTCTGGAACGGCCGGAACTTTCTCTACTATGGGCAGCAATTCAGCGGGGTGACGGCGCGCGAGTTGCGGCCGGGCGAACGCGGATCGGGACGGGAAGAGACCCGCGAACGCGACACGTTTCCAAAGCTCTATGAGGATATGGATCGTGTTGGCACGGCATTCTGCGTGCCCGGCGAAGAGCCGCGGTTTTTTCCTTCGCAAAAGAAAATGGTCGTCACCGGCCCGATCAAGGGCCGGGCAACCGATGCTCTGCGGCGCGAGATCGATGTCTTCAAAGAAGCCCTGAAGGCCGCCGGCGGCGCCGAGGAGGCTTTCATCTGCGTGTTCGCCCCGGGCTGGCTCGATCATTTCATCTACGACGAGCATTATGGCAACGAAGAGGAATTTGTGTTCGCTCTAGCTGTGGAACCTCAAGAGGTTGTTCTCGGTGAGACCGAGTTTGCTGATGGGTGTTTTATCACCGATGCCGGCGTGCGGCCTATGCCAGTTGTAGCGGTGTAGCCAGGTTGGCAGCTGCTGTTTTCGCTGGCGAGAGTTTTCGTAGGCGTATGCGTAGGCCCATTCGCGCAGGCTGGTCTGGATGAAGCGCTCGGCCTTGCCATTGGTTTTGGGCGTATAGGGCTTGGTGCGGATATGCCGGAGACCGAGACGCTTGCAGGCGCGGCGGAAAGCAAAGGATTTATAGCAGGAGCCGTTGTCGGTCATCACGCGCTCGATCGTGACGCCGAGGCTTGCGTAATAAGCGACCGCGGCCTTGAGGAAGGCTGTGGCACTTCGCTTCTTCTGATCGGGCATGATGTCGACGAAGCCGATGCGCGAGTGATCGTCGATGCAAACGTGGATGTACTCCCAACCGACCCCGCGGCTGTTGCTCTGGCCGCTGCGGTCGCCGGTGATGCGATGGCCGATCTGGTTGAACTTGCCGAGCTTTTTGATGTCGATGTGGATGAGCTCGCCCGGCTTGTCGCGCTCGTAGCGCCGCACCGGCTCGGCCGGCTCCAGCGCCGCGAGTTTATTGAGCCCGCGCCGCCGGAGGATGCGACTGACGGTTGCGGGCGAGACGCCGACTTTGGCGGCGATCTGCGCGCCCGTGTAGCGCTGGCGACGCCAAACTTCGATGGCGTCGCCAGTGGCGAGCGGAGTTTGGTCTGGCGATGAATGAGGGCGCGACGAGCGGTCGCACAAGCCTTCCACGCCTTCTTTGCGGAAGCGCTCCACCCATTTGCCGACGGTCTTGGGCGTGGTGTTGTAGCGCCGCGCCGCTTCGGACTTGGTCAATCCACCATCCACCACCGCGCGTACCATTTCCTCTCGACCTTTTGGCGTCAGACGAGCATTCTTGTGCGTGTCCATTCGGTCCCCCGCGAATCACTGAGGTTTGGCAACATCAGCGTTCCTGGTCAGGACCGAATGGACAACCTCCTGAAAGTTCACATCTAGCCGACGCGATGCGCGAGGAATATCGCGCCGTCGTCGACGCCGGATTCATCCTGCAGATCGACGATCCCGGTGTCGTGACATCATGGGACATGATCAAGCCGGCGCCGAGCATTCAAGACTATCGCCGCTATCTCAAGATCCGCATCGATGCGCTGAACCACGCGCTCGCCGGGATTCCCGAGGATCGCGTGCGTCACCATTTTTGCTGGGGCAGTTGGCATGGCGCGCACACTCATGATCTGCCGCTGAAGGAGGTCATCGATCTCGTGTTCCAGGTGCAGGCGCAGACCTACAGTTTCGAGGCCGGCAATGTGCGTCACGAGCACGAGTGGACGATCTGGAAAGAAGTCAAGCTTCCCGCTGGAAAAATCATCATGCCGGGCGTGGTCAGCCACGCGACAAACCTTGTTGAGCATCCCGAACTCATCGCGCGGCGGATTCGAAACTTCGCCGACGCGGTTGGGCGAGAGAATGTAGTAGCGGGAACCGATTGCGGGTTAGGCACGCGCGTGCACGATGATCTGGTTTGGGCGAAGCTTTCGGCTCTGGTGGAGGGAGCGCGTCTCGCGTCGAAAGCGCTCTGGGCGGGTTGATTGCAAGACGATCAGGGCCGGCCGGATGACGGCCCAAGGTGACATAACAAGGGCGAATTTCGGCGCGATATCGCTGAAAGTGGGAGGACGGCAATGTTCACGAGCAGATGGTGGATCGCCGGCGCCTCGGCCCTGGCGCTGATATTCTCGTCGGGAACCATACAATTGTTCAGCGCCAGCCTCTTCATCAAGCCGATCACCGAGGCACTCGGCTTCGGCCGCGGCACGCTGTCGATCGCATTCGGAATCAACTTCGTCCTAACGCGATTGCGACGCCGATTTTCGGCCGGCTGCTTGATCTGCGCGGCGCTGCGGCGACGATAATCGCGGCTGGCATGCAGCAGAATTCAATCCCTTTTTGGCTGTTCTTGTGGTGGTCTTTTTGGGGGTGCGGGCGGTGGCTGATGGGGCAGCGGCTGGTTCAGCGAGCCCTTGTTTGAACCATCGGGATTGGCCATTTGGTCTGCAACACTCGACGGCGCAAATCCCATTAGTAAAGTAGCAACGACAAAAAAGACAGTTAAAGTCCGCATGGAGATGATCCCGCATCGGCTAATTCGCGCCGGATGGACCCCCTATGAACGTCAAGTCTGCCGCCATTTGGCCTTTCCGGCAAGATGTCTCAAGCGGGGTCAAACGCTGAAAAGCGCCGTTATCGAGGTTGGCGCGTCATCAGCCTGCTCACTTGTCGGTGACATACGCGGTACGATTGATAAACTCCAACGCCGTGCCGTCGGGATCGCGAAAATACGCTCGCGGCCCGTCGATCGTGCCGCCGCGCCGGTCTTCCTCGAAGAAAACGTCGACGCCTTTCGCGCGCAAGCCGTCCACCGCGGCCTGGTATTGCGCAGCGTCGACCATGAAGGCGTGGTGTACGCCGTCCGACATATCAAGCGGGCCTTTGATGATCGGGGCCGGCCGCTTGATCAGCAACACGCACACGCCGCCGGCGTCGAGGAAGGTGATGACCTTGTCGGGTCGCTGGGCTAAAAACTTGCAGCCGACGATTTCCGTATAGAATTTCGTGCTCCGGTCGACGTCGCTGACCGGAATGCTGAAATGCGCGATGCCTTTGATGTCGGGCATGGCCTCTTTCGCTCGAATTCCCCGGATTTTCCCCACATGTTAGCGCCACTTTCGCGCTTCGTCCCGTCACGAATGAGCACGGACATACGGAAAAAATGCAAGAAACCCTGGCTTTCTATGGACCAAAAAGGTGCGGCCGGCTCTTGGGGGAGAGCCGGCCGCGCGCGACCCGGTCTGGGGACGGGGAGGGGTGGGGACGTGACCGGGCCGCGGAGCTCCTGTGTTTGGTTCAGCGTGAACTGGCGGTGGCGGGCGCAGCAGGCGGCTCGCCGAGCGCGACCCACACGTTCGGATCGGCTTGCGACTGGCGTTTGACGAAGCGGTAACCGGTGTCCGACCACAGCAGGATGTCGTCGGTCTGGTTGTCGAGGGCGTACTCGCCCTTGTCGGTCTTGACCGTGAGGATGGCGTGGCCGTCGCCGTTCTTGTCGCGCACCACGGTGATCAGCAGCGCCTCGCGCGGCCAGCCCGCCTGCATCAGCATGCGGCGCTTCGCCAACACGTAGTCTTCGCAGTCGCCGTAGCCGTCATCGGGATAATTCCAGCGCTCGACGACGCCCCAATGCTCCATGTCGGTCATCGGTTTGACGTGGGTGTTGACCCACAGATTGATGCGCTGGAGATCCTTCCAGGCCGGCGTCGACAGCACGACGTCGCGCGGCGTCGATGGTTTGGTTTTGCATTCCGGATCGTATTCGACGCAGAACTCGACCCAGCCGATCGGCGGACGCGTCGTCGCGCCGGTGCCGATAAACAGCGGGCGCTCCTGCGCCATGCTGCCGGTCGACGAAGCGAACAGCGCCAGGACGATGACGCCCGCAGCCGCGCTCCGCCTGATCTTTTTGTTGGGCGAACCCATGTGACCCCTTCCCATCTCGTCAGGGTCACGTTTCGCACAAAGCTTTTGCAGTGCCGCTAAGTCGAGTGCTTCAATTTGAAGTAAAAACAATTCAAGAGACGGACAAAATCAGCGAATACTGTCGCGAATATTGTATAAAATTCGAATTATTCTATTTTGATTCAAATTGTCCGGACCGCGCACGAAACGCGATGACCGCGGCATTATCCGCCATGGGGGAGCCGATCTTGCGGCGCGCGGTGGCGCGCCAGGAGCGGGCGCAAATCGCGCAGAATGCCGATCGGGCGCTCCGACGGATCGCCGCGCGGCGACGACAATCTTGGCGCCGGCCTTTACTCGCCGGTCACGTTGTCATCGAGAAAATCGGGATGCTGCAGGCGCGTGAACTCGATGGCGAAGCCGTCCTCGAGGTAGCGCACGACCCGGCCCGGCACCTTGCCCAGCGTGACCAGGGCGCCGATCGGTGGCCGCTCATTGGTCGCGATACCGGCGCCGGACTGCGATACGTCGATGACGCGGCAAGTCAGGTTGACGCCGTTCGGCATGATCAGGCGGCCCATCGGGTTGCGCGGCGCGATGCGGCCGTGACGGCGGTCTTCCGGCGAGGCGAGGATATGGCGGTTGGCAAGCCAGGTCAGCTGGGCGGCGAGCTTGTCGCGTTTGCGCGCGGTTGCCGCGATGGTCATCGCAAATCCGTTCTGAATAAGACGGGCGATGTGGCCTTCGAGACGGCCCAGGTGATCCACATAGGCGATGATGCGCTCGCCCGGCGCGCCGCCGACGGGCGCGATGAGCGCCATGCCGCCCGGCGACATGTCGATGACTTGGCATGGGAACTCGCGCCGGTCCGCCAGCATGTAACGGCCGAGCAGGTTGACCTTGACGCGCTGGAATCGGCGGCGGTCCTCGCTCAGGGCCCGCAAACTCGTCCTTCGTTCAACGAGTGCCATGATGCTGCGCCTGTCGCCTCCGCCGGCAACCTTAAGGCGCGCGATGTTAACGGCACGTTATTCGCAATTGATAAGGGTTTTCCCGTTTCGCGGCGCCAGCGCCATCGGCAGCGACCAGCTAAGAGCGGCCGCCCTGGTGCACGACAAGGCCGCGGCGCGGCGCCATGAACCGCGGCAGCAGGCTGGTCTTCGACACCGCGCCGATGTGACGGCGGGCGCCAAGCGTCAAGGCGCCGATCGCACTGGTGCCGAGCCATTGCGGCGGCTTGAGCGGCCCCAGAACGCCGATGGTGCGCGCGAGACTCGGCCGGCGGATGCCGAGCGGCAGCAACAAGAGCTCCAGGTCGATGGCATCGCCGGCCCTGTTGTGGGCCTGGACGCCGGCGACCGTGCCGACGCACTCGTCGGCCAGGATTGCGAGCAAGTCGGCGATGGGGCGCCGGCTGACCGTGTCCCACAGGCTGACGAAAAATTCGCCTTTGAGCTCGCGACCGAACAGGGCGCAGACCCGCGTGCCGGCCAGCCGAAATGGATAACCTTCGGCGGCGCTGCCCAGGTCGAGAATGAAAGTATCGCTGAGCGCCTGACGGATGGCGCCAGGCTCGATGTCGGCGCGCTCGGGCGCCGGCCGCCGACCGCGCCGTTCCTCCCAATAGGCATAGAGCTCCCGGCTCGCTGCGTGCTTCATGGTCGCCCGCTCCCGTCACCACGCCACAGCCACCAGCTGTCCCTCATCGGGACAGGCATTGCTTTGTTTGGCTGCGCGAGAGGGGTAGGAGCAGGCCGCGTGCCGGCGGGCCGTGCCGCCGCCGCGCGGCGGCGCTAACGCGGAATTAATCTTAACAAAACGTTGATGTTGGCGGTGGTCGCCGGGCTGCTAGGGTTGCCTCACGGAAGCTTCACACCAACCATCGCCCACCGGCGCGTTGGCCTGGACAATGGCTTTATCACCTAGAGGGAGGCGAGGTTGATGTGAGCGACGGCGCTGCGCCCGCGGACACGGCGGGGGCGTGCAAAACGATGGCGGCTGTGCCCGCATCATCGACGTCGCTGCGAAACCGCGCAAACGGGTGCAAAAGGGAGGGCGCCGCCCTCCCTTTTGTTATGGGAGCGGGCGTTGTGCGCCGTTTGGCCACGCCGCTTGCCGGGCCTGCCGCTACCGCCTATTTCCACCAAACGCAGGTGCCGTCCCGGTGACACGACGTTACGAGCCCATTTTCAACGTGCCGCCGGTCGTGATCGCGACGGTCGCTGTGCTCGTCCTGGTCCATGTGGTTCGGCTGTGGGCGCTCAGCGACGAGCAGGACGCCGAATTTCTCCTGACCTTTGCCTTCATTCCGGCCCGCTACGACAGTGGGATCTTAGCCGGCACTGCCCTGCCGGGCGGTTTCGGTGCCGAACTGTGGACGTTCTTTACCTACGCCTTCCTTCACGCCGATCTTCTCCACCTCGGTCTCAACCTGGCGTGGCTCTTGCCGTTTGGCACGGCGCTGGCGCGTCGTTTCGGCGCCTGGCGCTATACCCTGTTCATGCTGGTCATGGCGGCCGCCGGCGCTTTCGCCCATCTCCTCAGCCATCCGGGCGCCATGGTGCCGATGATCGGCGCCTCGGCGGCGATCTCGGGGGCCATGGCGGCAGCGATGCGGTTTGTTTTCCAGCAAGGCGGTCCGCTCGGGGCTTTTCGACCAGCCGGCGAGAACACCGACGGCTACCGGGTCCCGGCGACCCCGCTGTTTGCGACGCTGACCGACCTACGGTTTTTGTTATTTCTGGTGGTGTGGCTGGGGCTCAACGCCTTGTCCGGCGTCGGCGGCGGTGCCGATCGGCGGCGGGGAAGGGCAGGAAATAGCCTGGCAGGCGCATATCGGCGGCTTTTTCGCCGGTCTCTTCCTGTTCAACCTGTTCGACCCGGTCGATCCGCACTCGCAACTGGACACCGAGCCGACCAACTGAGGCTCTCTTTTTCCCTGCCGCGCTGCACCATGTGGCTTCGCGCATGGCTCGACGCGCGGGCCAGGATCGCGGCGCAGACCGCGGTTGGAACCAGTCGGCGCTCCTCGACATTGGTTTAAGCACCTCCATGACGTCGATCCGCCCAAGGCGGGCGCCAGTGCGCCGTGGAGTCCAGGGAGGCCACCATGACCGTCAGCATCATCCTTGCGGGCAAGGGCCGCGAGGTCGTCACGATCGAACCCAGTGCCAGTCTCGCGGCAGCGGTAAAACTACTCGCCGAGAAGCGCATCGGCGCGGTGCTCATTCTTGGCGCTGACCGCCGCATCGCCGGCATCCTGTCCGAACGCGACATTGTGCGGGCGCTGGCCGAACGGGGTGCCGAAGCGCTCCACGAGCCGGTGAGCGGGGCGATGACCCGCCGGGTTTCCACCTGCCATGCGGGCGAGACCATCTCCGCCATCATGGAACGGATGACCGCGGGCAAATTCCGCCACGTTCCGGTGGTCGATCAGGGCCGGCTCACCGGCATCGTGTCGATCGGCGACGTGGTCAAGCACCGCTTGCAGGAGATGGAGCGCGACTCCGCCGCCATGCGGGACTACATCCTGACCGCTTAAAGCATGATCCGGAAAAGTGGAAACCGGTTTTCCGAAAAGATCATGCTCAATCAAAATGTTAGAGCGCCAATCAATTCAATCTGAAACGATTGCGCTCGAGCGCGCGCAGCGCATTTCGCCGGCGCTCCGAAGCGGCTATGATGATTCCGACATCGTGGGAGCGGGCAGGGCAGTCATGCGCCGGTCGGCCGTTCTGTTGGCGATCTTCATAGCCATGCTGGCGAGCGCGGCGGACACCGGCGCGGCGTCAGCGCGCGGCATGCGCCTGGCGCAAACCTCGACGACCACGAACTGCATGATGGTCTGCAACGCGCAGGCGGCGACCTGCCAGACCACGTGCGTCGTCCCCGGCGTGCCGCCGACCGGGGCCGCGACGACCACCAGCAATGCCAGTGCGAGCACGTCGTGCTCGATCAATTGCGCCAGCCAACAGATCGCCTGCCAGACCAGTTGCGCGCGCAACTCGCCGTCGCCGTGATGGTGGGGCGCGTACTCACATCCAGTTCTGTAAGCGCGTCTCGCGCAATCTCCGCTTCGTTCCGGAAGCGCTGAATTGCCGCGGCGTCGCGAAACGGCGCGATGGGGCAATAACGAACTCCTCGTGAGTATTCAAGACGAGGCTCAAGTCCGGTCCCGCCAGGAAGTTCCTACTTTGCTGTCGAGACGAATATTGCGGCTTAACCGGCGATTGCTGCCCGCAGGCGCGTCTCGTAGTGATCGGCCAACGCACGCAGCGCGCCTGATCCATCACCGGAGAACGACGAGCCATGCATCGCGGCCAATCGTTTTGGCTTGAGATCGGCTAGCTTGCGAATAGTTGGCGCCGTTGTTGGACCGAGGCTCGTCGCATGGAAAATGTCTTCGGCGGCCATTGCAGGCTCGACAATGTCACTGCCAGTCAGCGCAGGTGGATTTCCAAGATGAGCGAACAAATCGCCGCAAAACAGCGTGGCGGTCGTCTCTTCGAATAAAATGCCGGCATCCCAGCCATGCGGCACATGCGGGGTGTCGATGTAACGGATGCGCTTGCCACCGATATCGACTACTTCGCCGTCGGACAGTACGCGTGGTGGCTTATCGGCCATGTCGGCGACGGAAACCCGACAACTCACCATACCGTGCATTAGCTGGGCTCGAGGCGCTGCCGCAAGCCACTCATTCATTGAACCGCACTCGTCGGCCTCGAAATGGCCGAAGCCGAGCCAGCGCAGCCGCTCTATGGGAGTAATCTTGGCCACGGCGGCTGACACCAGCGGGAACATTTTTCTCTTCCCGCAGTGAAAGAGCAGTGGCTCATCTCCGAGAATGAGAAAGTGATTGTAGGTAAAGCCTGCGGGCGGGGCGATGTCAGGCACGAAGATAGAGAGGCGATACATGTGATCGCCGATCTCGTCGATTTTTGTTTCCATGATTAGCTCTCTCCGTAAATCTCAGCATCTACAGTTTACATTTTGAATGAACGTAATACAGCCAGCTACCGACCAACGACGCGCAGGTGACGTCGGCGGCGGCGGTCGGCACGCTACCGGGCAATTGGAGCGTGGCGCAAGCCGGCGACTACAACGGCGACGACGTTTGCATTGTCTCGCCATGTGATACGTTCGAGGGGCGCGATCTGGCGTGGCGCTTATGAAACTGCTCGAGACCGGAGCCCCGATTAGCGAAAAGCAGCGATGTCCGGATCGCATATCAGGAGATTGGCAGTGGTGCAGGGCGCCATGCCGAACACGTCTGGCCTGAGCGCTTGGCCGGATCTGGTATTTAAAAGGCGTCTCAATGTTCTGCGTCACAGCCGCGGTCACGCCGCTGGTCTGAGGACAAATT
>CAVPFZ010000027.1:0-340316 GCA_963703875.1 uncultured Alphaproteobacteria bacterium | reverse complement strand
GACCCGGGCCGCTATGACCCAAGGGTGCTTGACGCACGAGACGCCGGACGGGTTCATATAGCCATCGGACGGGCCTCGGACTTCTTCGGACCCGGCGTCACCGACGGCTCCACGCTCGGCGAGCGCGTCTTCGGCAACGCACTGTCGGCACGGCGGGCCGACTTCATCGGCAATCCAGAACTCCTCCATACCTACAGCTACATCCCCGACATCGCCCGGGGCTGGCCACCTTGGGCACCGACCAGCGGGCGGCAGATCAGGTCTGGCACCTACCAGGACCAGAGACCGTCACTACCCGGCGGGTACTCGAACTGATCGCTGACGAGGTCGGGCACCCGGTCGACAGCCGATCGGTGTCCAAGATCGCCCTCCGTGCTCTGGGTCTCGTCAATCCGGTGCTGAGGTCCATGGTCGAGATGACCTACCAGTTCGACCAGTCCTTCGTGCTCGACACAACCAAGTACGAAGCGACCTTTAAGGAGACCGGCACCCCACTCGACCAGGCCATCGCCACCACCGTCGCCTGGTATCGCAATCGGCGCTTTCCGGCCCACGACGATCGAACCACCATCGCCTCGCATGTCCTCGCCGGATCGCCCGAGACAGAACGAAAGGAACACAAGCCATGAGCCCGAGCACGACCGCTCCAACCGACGGAACTCAATTTCAGCCCGTCCGGAAGGAAAGATCGGCTACGACGTGGCAGGCCCCGGCCCGCTCGTGGTGCTCGTCCCCGGGATGGGCGACCTACGAGGCGCCTACCGGTTCCTGGCCCCGGCCTTGCCAGGCGGGCTACCGGGTCGCCTCCACGGACCTGCGGGGGCACGGCGACAGCGACGCGACATTCACCTCCTACGGCGACGTCGAGACGGCGGGCGATCTCTTGCCCTGATCAGGAGCTGGGCGGTCCGGCCGTGATTGTCGGCAACTCGATGGGGGCGGGGCACGCTGCGCTCGCCGCCGCCCAGCATCCGCAGCTGGTCGCGCCTTGTGCTCGTCGGCCCGTTCGTTCGCAACGGGGAGATGAGCACGCTGCAGCGTGTGCTCCTGCGGGTGGCGATGGCTCGGCCCTGGGCTCCAGCACCTGGAGGTCATACATGCCGAAGCTCTATGCCGGGCATCGGCCCGAGGACTTCGAGGAGCACCGCGATCGAGTGGTCGCGAGCATGCGCCGGCCGGGTACGCCAAGGCGTTCTCGCTCACGACACGGACCGACCACACCCCGCGCAGGCGCGACTGGGCGACGTCAGCGCGCCGACCCTGGTCATGATGGGCGATCGGGACCCCGACTTCCCGGACCCGCGCGCAGAGGCGGACTGGATCGCGAAGACCTTGACGCCGAGGTCGTCGATGATTCCAGAAGCCGGGTCACTATCCCCAGTCTCAGCAGCCCGATCTCACGACCGAGGCGATCCTTCGCTTCCTCAAGGCCGTGGACTCCGCTGTCGCCGAACGGGGCATCGGCGGGTGACCACCGCGCCGATCAGCCAGGTCGTTACATCCGCGCCGAACGGGACGGTAACGGGCGCTCCGCGAGCGTGGCTGCGCCTCGAGGTCGTGGCCCTCCTCGTCGGTGCCCTGATCGCCTATGCGACTACACGACAGCATTGGTGGCTGGTGCCGCATGGTCCGCTCCCACCTGGCTATGACCGGCTACCGGGGTGGTAGCCGGGTCGGTGCCGTTATCTACAACTCTGCCCACACCACACCGGTACCGGCTCTGGTCATCGGTCGGGGGTGGTGGAGCAACGGCCGCTCATTCTGGGACTCGGCCTGGTCTGGCTGGCTCACATCGCGGTCGACAGGCTGATGGGCTACGGGCTCAAGTACGACGACCACTTCCAGCACACCCACCTCGGCATGCTCGGTAACGGCCATCGGATCCACACATCGACGGGACCCGCCGGGCCCCGTCATGGTTGGCCAGAATCACTGGATCGCGCATCAGGTGACTCACCCGGCAATCAATAGTCAAGCACACCGGGAAAACGTTTCGAAGCAGTGTCTTTAAGCGACTTCATCGAGATGGAAACGGGAGATATGAAGATGAACCTCAGCGATCCAATACGCCGGGTTTCAGTGGTCAGCACCGGCCACGTGCAGGTCCGACCTGACCAACGTGTCGTCGACCTGGCGACCCATGTTCCTTTCGGCTGCTCACCTCACGCCAGTGGACGGGACCCCGACCCATCAACGCGTACGTCATCGAGCACCGCGAGGGAGTAGTGCTGTTCGACACTGGACAGGACCGAGCCTCGGTCACCGACCCCGACTACTTCCCCGGCGGCATCGCCAAAGTGCTTCTACGACCGGCTGGCCCGCTTCGAGATCGGTCCACAAGAGACCCTGCAGGCCGGCCTGGGCCGGCTCGGATACGCAACCGGTGACGTGCACACGGCGATCCTCTCCCACCTCCACCAGGATCACATCGGAGGTCTCGGGGAGCTCGGCCAGGCCGATATCGTGGTCAGCCAGACCGAGTGGGACACGCTGTCCGGCCTGCGCCCCGAGACGCGCG
The DNA here is from genome assembly GCA_963703875.1 of uncultured Alphaproteobacteria bacterium. Lineage (GTDB taxonomy): Bacteria > Pseudomonadota > Alphaproteobacteria > Rhizobiales > Xanthobacteraceae > Pseudolabrys. The sequence continues at coordinate 337,798 of CAVPFZ010000027.1, read as the reverse complement.
GCCTGATGACCCGCCACATTGACCTGCCCGGCCTGCGCTGGCGCCGGATCGAGCCCGAGCCGACCGACGACCCGGGCCTGGCCCCGTTCCGGTCATGTCAGGACCTGTTCGGTGACGGCAGCCTGGTCCTGCTGCCCACGCCCGGGCACACGCCCGGCTCGATGTCGCTGCTGTACGCCAGCCGGGCCGGCCGCCGCTGATGATGGTCGGCGACGTGACCTACGACGTGCACCTGCTCGAGACCGGCCACGTCCCCGGGGTCGGCAGCCGCCGCCGACTGCGGGAAGCCACCGCCATGGTCAACAAGATGCGTCACCACATCCGGACCTGGTGATCCTGCCCGCCCATGACCCGGGCGCGGCCAGCCGCCTGGCCCAGGCCACCGGCCAGGCTCCGACGCTGGCGAGCGCGTAGCCGTGCCAGGCACCAAGATGGCGATCGACACGCTGAAGGCGATCCAGGCCGGCGCACCACCCAGTGGATCCGGATTCGCGGGGCGGACGCTTCCAACCCGGTGCTCCTGCTGATCCAGCAAGGCCCTGGCCTGCCGATGATCAACGAAGCGCGCCGCTTCGAGCAGCTCCTCGGCCTGGAACAAGACTTCACCGTCGTCTACTGGGACCAGCGGGGCTGCGGCCGGTCGCTCCGGGGACACAGTCAGGCCAGCATCACCGTGGATCTGATGGTGGCCGACACGTGTCGCTCCTCGAATTCCTCCGTAACCGATTCGACAGGAAGCCCACCGTTGCCGGGTTCTCCTTCGGAGCCACCCTCGGCGCCTACGCTGCGGCGCAGCGGCCGGACCTGGTGGCAGCATTCGTGGCGATCGGGATCGATATCGACGGTGTCGCCGCTGCCAGCAGCGCCTACGAATTCGCGGTGAACACAGCCCGGCAACGCGGCAACAGGCGCGCCACCCGGCAGCTGGAGGCTATCGGGCCACCTCCACACCTGACCCGAAACAGTTCGGCACCCGGGTCCGTTGGGCTTCCAACTTCGGCGGAGTGACCACAACCAGACCTACGGCGCGCTGATCCGGCACTGGTGTCCAGCCTGGTCCGATCGTCGGATTACTCAGCGGGCGACGTGGTGCGAACTGTTCGCGGCGTCACCGCCACGCAGGCAGCGCTCCTACCAGATCTAGCAACGCTGGACCTGACCCGCACCCTGCCCCGGATCGACGTGCCCGTCGTCACTGCCGACTTCGACGCGATTCCGCGTCGAATTTGTCGGTAGCTCTGGCCGGAACATGGTGAAGGCACCCCTTACTGTCAAATAAGGGTGCCCGGAAAACGTTTATGAACAGCCAATTCGGGCATCAAAGAGGCCCTCTGCGTCCAATTACAACCATCAGATGTATTTTTAACAGAAATCAATTTAAAGGCTACACTTCATTCGCGACCTGTGTATTTTTGCCGCCATGGCCGAACAGGGCTCATTGGGTGACGCCGGCAACCGCATTCAGGTCGCCAATTACGTGGCGAGCCTGTCGGCCGACCTCGCGACCATGGCGCGCCGCAGCGGCCTCGACACCATCGGCTACTTGCTTGAAATGGTGCGGCTCGAAGCGGAAAACGAAACCCGCCATAGCCAAAACGGCCGTTGATCACCGAGGCTTGACGCCAAGCCGCTCAAGAAACGCCGCGGTCGGGTTGCCATCCGGTAGCATTCCCATCTTCTGCTGCTCGGCGCGGATATTGTCGCGCAGATCGAAATCAATATGGCCTTCGAAATCGAGCACCTTGTAGCCGAGCGATGACAATTTTTTCTGCAGCGCGATTCGCGCATCGCGCGACATCGGGTGGTCGTCGGCCGGCCAGGCCGTCTTGATCGGCGCGCCGCCATTCATGCGGTCGGCGAGGTGGCCGACCGCGATCACATAGGCATCCGAGTTATTGTATTCCTTGAGCACGGGATAATTTTCCGTCGTCAGGAAGGCCGGGCCGTTGGCGCCGCTCGGAAAAAACAAAATGCCGGGACCGGAGGCCGGGAAAGGCTTGCCGTCGACGCGGCGCACGCCGAGCTTGGTCCATTCCGCGAAAGTGCCGCGACTCTTCATATAGTCGAAGCCTTTCGGCACGGCGACCTCGAAGCCCCAGGGCAAGCCACGCCGCCAATGTTCCTTGGCGAGATAATTGGCCGTCGAGGCGAGCACGTCCGGCACATTGCTCCAGAGGTCGGCTTTGCCGTCGCCGGAAAAATCCACGGCATAATCGACGACGTTGGTCGGCATGAATTGCGTCTGGCCCATGGCGCCGGCCCAGGAGCTCACCATCTTGTCGCGTCCGAAATGCCCGTCCTGCATGATGCGCATAGCGACCAGCAGCTCGTTGCGGAAATAAGGATGGCGATAGCGCACGTAGCCAAGGGTGGCGAGCGAACGGAATATGTCCCAGTGATCCTTCTCGGCGCCGTAGTCGGTTTCGATGCCCCAAAGCGCGATCAGCACCCAACGCTCGACGCCGAATTTCCTTTCCACCGCGTCGAAGGTCTTGGTCCACTCGCCGGCTTTCTTCTGGCCGCGGGTTATGCGGCCGGCTGAAACCGCGTCGTTGACGTAAGCGCCGACCGGCTTGCCGTATTCCGGTTGCCGTTTGGTGGCGGCGATCACGCGGGGATCCGGTGTGACATCCTTCAGAGCGCGATCAAAGGTGGCACGCGTGATGCCTTTGGCCTGCGCGTCCGGCCACAGCTCGGCCTCGAAGGCGGCGAAGGACTGTTCTTTGGATGGTTCTTGTGCGCGCGCCGGCGCGACCAGGAAGATGACGGCAAGCGTCAATGCGGCGAGACGGGTGAACAATCGTGTGGTTCGTTGCATGGCGACTGGTATTGCATCTTATAGCAGCGACACCAAGGCGCCGCCGTGGCGCTCAAGCCTTCCGGCGATTTCAAGTTCCAGCAGCACTGTGCGCACGATCGCGGGCGAGGAGCGCGATAGCCGCACCAGATCGTCGATCGAGACCGGCGTCGGCCCGAGCAGGCCGGTAATGCGGGTGCGCTCGTCCTCGCCCGGCTCAACATCGAGCGGGCCTTGTGTGTCCGGCTCGGGTTCCTGCGCGGGCAGATCGAAGCCGCGCCCCAGGATCGGTTCCAGCACCGCGATCACGTCGGCCGCTTCGGTGACCAAGGTAGCTCCCTGCTTGAGCAGGCCGTTGGTGCCTTCGGCGCGCGGATCGAGCGGGGAACCCGGCACCGCGAACACTTCGCGGCCTTGTTCGCCGGCGAGCCGCGCCGTGATCAGCGAACCGGAGCGGCGCGCCGCTTCAACGATCACCACGCCGACCGAGAGCCCCGAGATCAGCCGGTTGCGACGGGGAAAATCGCGGGCGCGCGGCTCCCAGGCGAGCGGCATTTCGGAGACGGCGGCGCCCTCGGCAATGATCTGCTCCAAAAGCGCCGCATGCTCGGCCGGATAGATCCGTTCATGACCGCCGGCCAGCACCGCGATAGTGCCGGTGGCAAGGCTGGCGCGGTGCGCGGCGGCGTCGATGCCGCGCGCCAAGCCCGACACCGTGACAAAGCGCGCAGCGCCGAGGTCGCGCGCCAGGCGCTCGGCGAATTTTACGCCGGCGGCCGAGGCGTTGCGCGAGCCGACGATGGCGACCAGCGGACGCATCAATGCGGCGGGCCTGCCGCGCACCGCCAATAGCGGCGGGCAATCGTCGATCATCTGCAATCTTGGCGGAAAGTCGGGCTCGCCGAGTGCGACGAATTCGCGGCATTAGGTAGCAAGCTCACCTAGCGCCGGTCAGACCATCCAATCAGCTGTCAATTGAAAGCCAAATCCCGCAACGAGCAGCCAGAAGCCAGCTCGCCGGTCAGTTTTACGCGATCACCCAACACCGCCCCCGGCCGGTTACAGGAAGAGCATCGCGCAAGCGCGCGCGGCCTACAACCCGATTTTATGAATTACAACCGGGGATTATTTTGCGGGCGCGCCGATTTTGCCTTCGCTGCCATTGAGCAACCGGCCGATATTGGCGCGGTGCATGACCCAGAGCAGGGCGCTCAGCAGCAGGAATAATGCGGCGGCGTTTGGGCGGTCCAGCAGCCACAGGGCCAGCGGCGTGATCGCGCTGGCGACCAATGCCGCCAACGATGAATAACGGAAGATGGCTGCGACGCACAGCCAAAGCGCGATGAAAATCAGCGCGGCCGGCCAATAGAGGCCGATCAGCAGGCCGATATAGACGGCGACGCCCTTGCCGCCTTTGAATTTGAGCCAGACCGGAAACAGATGTCCGAGGAAAGCGCCGAGCGCGGCGACAAGCGCCGCTTCGGGTGCCGCATAATGAGCGGCGAGCAAAACGGCGGCGGTACCTTTGAGCGCGTCGAGCAACAAGGTCGCTGCGGCCAGCCCCTTGTGTCCGGTGCGCAGCACATTGGTGGCGCCGATATTGCCGGAACCGATGGCGCGGATATCTGGCGCGCCGGTGGCCCGCGTCAGGATAAGTCCGAACGGTATTGAGCCGAGCAGGTAGCCGACAACAAAAGCCAGCGCGGAGGTCATACGTATTCGTAGACGGTGCGGCCGGCGACGATGGTGCGCACCACGCGGCCGGTCAGGCGCGCTTCGTCGAGCGGCGTGTTCTTGCATTTGGATTTGAGCTCTAACGGGTCGAGCACCCAGGGCATGTCGAGGTCGACCACAATCACGTCTGCCGGCGCGCCGCTCTTGAGCGTGCCGCCGGGCAGCCCGAGCCTTTCCGCCGGTCGGCTCGACATGGCGCGCAGCAGCGCGGTCAAGTCGATCTCGCCGGAATGCACCAGCCGCAGACCGGCGGTCAGCATGGTTTCCAGCCCGATCGCGCCGGGGGCGGCTTCCGCGAAGGGCAGGCGCTTGGTCTCGACGTCCTGCGGATTGTGGTCCGACATCACCATGTCGATGAGGCCGCTCGCCACCGCTTCGACCAGCAGCTTGCGGTCGCCCTCCGCGCGCAGCGGCGGCGACAGTTTCAAAAACGTGCGGTACGGCCCAATGTCGTTTTCGTTGAGCGTGATGTGATTGATCGAGGCCGAAGCGGTCACGTCAAGGCCGGCATCCTTGGCGCGCCGCAATACCTCGATCGATTCTGCGCAACTGATCGCGGCTGCGTGATAGCGGCCGCCCGATAGCGCCACCAGCCGGATGTCGCGTTCGAGCATTACCGTTTCCGCGGCCTTTGGAATTCCGAGCAGCCCGAGACGCGCGGCGAATTCGCTTTCGTTCATCACGCCGTCACCGACCAGATCGGGATCCTCGGTGTGGTGCACAATGAGGGCGTCGAAATCGCCAGCGTAAGTCAGCGCGCGCCGCATCACCTGGGCGTTGGTCACGCTTTTGTCACCGTCGGTGAAGGCGACCGCGCCGGCCGCCTTCAAAAGGCCGATCTCGGTCATCTCCTTGCCTTCGAGGCCTTTGGTCAGCGCCGCCATCGGATGCACGTGCACGATCGCGGTGTCGCGGGCGCGGCGCAGCACGAAATCGACCGTCGCCGGATCGTCGATGACGGGCGAGGTGTTGGGCTGGCAGATAATCGTCGTGACGCCACCGGCGGCGGCGGCCTGGCTGGCGGACGCGAGCGTCTCCCGGTGGCCGGCGCCGGGTTCCCCGACAAAGGCGCGCATGTCGATCAGGCCGGGCGCGACCAGCTTGCCGCGGCAGTCGATCACGTCGGTGCCTTCCGGCACGCCGGCGGCGCCGATACCCTTCTTGGCTTCGCGGATGGTGCCGTCGGCGATCAACAGGTCGCCGACGATATCGAAGTCGCGCGACGGATCGACGATCCGGGCGTTGGCGAGCAGGATCGGGCGGCGGTCAGACAGCATCATGCATTCGGCAGATTACGCGACAGCGCTTCCAGCACCGCCATACGCACGGCCACTCCCATTTCGACTTGTTCGCGGATCACCGATTGCGCGCCGTCGGCGACGATACTGTCGATCTCGACGCCGCGGTTCATCGGACCCGGATGCATCACCAGCGCGCCGGGCTTGGCGTAAGCCAATTTCTTTTCGTCGAGACCCCAGTAGTGGAAATATTCCGACAGCGAGGGAATGTAGGAACCGTTCATGCGCTCGCGCTGCAGGCGCAGCATCATCACGATGTCGGCGCCGTTCAAACCTTCGCGCATGTCTCTTGCAACCTCCACACCAAAACGTTCGATGCCGGGGGGCAAGAGTGTGGAGGGGGCGACCACGCGCACGCGCGCGCCCATCTGGTTGAGCAGGATGATGTTGGAGCGCGCGACGCGCGAATGCAGGATATCGCCGCAGATCGCAACCAGCAGGCCCTCGATGCCGCCTTTGTTGCGGCGGATGGTGAGCGCATCGAGCAGCGCCTGGGTGGGATGCTCGTGGGCGCCATCGCCGGCATTGATCACCGAGCAGTCGAGCTTGCTGGCGAGTAGTTCCACGGCGCCGGAGGATTGATGGCGGACCACCAGGATGTCCGGATGCATGGCGTTGAGCGTGATGGCCGTGTCGATCAGCGTCTCGCCCTTGCGCATCGAGGACGAACTCGTCGACATGTTCATTACGTCGGCGCCGAGCCGTTTGCCCGCCAGTTCGAACGAGGACTGGGTGCGGGTCGAGACTTCAAAAAACAAGTTGATCTGAGTGCGGCCGCGCAGCGAGGTGCGCTTTTTTTCGACCTGGCGGTTAAGTTCGACGAATTCCTCGCCGAGGTCGAGCAGACCGGAAATATCCTCGCGGGAAAATCCTTCGATCCCCAACAGATGGCGCCTGCTGAGGACGAACGAGGATTTCGGCGCGATGTTCATTAAAGGCAGGTCTATAGGCGCAAGTTCCGGCCCCGGCAAGGGGTCGCTGCGACATCGATCCACAAGGTTAGCGCAAGCGCCATCACGGCTTTGTGTTCAAAACCTTTGTGATCGCAATGCCGCGTGAAGGCGGAACGCTGTTGCGGTTCCGGGGTTGCCATCCCAGTCGTCCCGGCGCGCGCCGGATCAATCCACTTCGGACCAGGAGGCATCATGAGAACATTTACCAAGTACGCAGGAGCCGTGACTTTGGCCGGCGCACTTGCGCTCGCGGCGGCGACGCCGAGCCAGGCGCGTTGGGCCGGACACGGCCATTGGCACCACGGTGGTGGTGCAGCGGTGGCCGGCTTTGCGGCCGGCGCGCTGATCGGGGCGGCCGTGGCCAATAGCTATTACGGGCCGGACTATTACGGACCGGGCTATGCCTACGACCCGGGCTATGCCTATGCGGCGAACCCCTATGACTCATATGCCTACGAGCCGGGCCCGACGGTCTATCGGTATCGTTCAAGCAGCCGCCCGTCGTGCGCGACGGATGGCGGTTATGGGCGGACCGACTACGGCGCTTGCTAGTCATTTGTGAGGCGTCGTGAACTTTGGGGGCGGGCTTCGGCCCGCCCTCGTTTTTATTCGCGCCGCTTGTTTAAGTTCGCCAGACGGTCAAGCGCGCCTTGCAGAATGAACATCGCGGCGTGCTGATCGATCACCGCCGCGCGCTTTTTGCGGCTGACGTCGTGGCCGATCAGTTCGCGTTCGGCGGCGGCGGTGGAGAGCCGCTCGTCCCACAGCGCGATCGGCAATTCGGTCAGCTTGCAAAAGTTACGGGCGAAGGCGCGGGTCGATTGGGCGCGCGGGCCTTCGGTGCCATCCATGTTGACCGGCAGGCCGAGCACGAAACCCGCCGCCGAACGCTCGGCGGCAAGCGCCAGCAGGCGGCGGGCGTCGGCGGTGAAGTTTGTGCGCGCGATGGTCTCGACCGCGGCCGCCAGCCGGCGGTCCGGATCGCTGGAGGCGACGCCGATGGTCTTGGTGCCGAGGTCGAGCCCGATCAACGAGCCGCGCGCGCCAAAATGCGCGGCGCCCTCCACTAGGGGAAATATGACAGCCATCGGCGAAGCGATAACACGCGGCGAAATCTCTTGCATCGGGATAAAATTCGATTTCACATAGGCGTTTGATCGCCGGATTTTGTCACGGGGGAATGCAATGAACATAGCCAGCGGCAAGCGCCAGCGCGCCGAGATCGACATGCGGGCCTTTGCCAAGAGCGCCGGCGCCACCATCAAGGTGCCGGCCGGCGGCGTGGTCTTCAATAAAGACGACACCGGCGAGTGCATGTATATCGTGCAGTCGGGCGTCATCGACATGATGATCGGCGACAAGGTCATCGAGACCATCGGGGAAAACGAGGCGCTCGGCTTCATGTCGATGATCGACGACAAGCCGCGCTCCTCGACCGCGCGGGCGCGCGAGGCCTGCGAGCTGTCGCTGATCGAGCCGCGCACGTTCCGCTTCATGGTGGACGAAGTGCCGAACTTCGCCACCTACATCATGGGCGTGCTGGCGCGGCGCATCCGCGGCATGAGCCAAGCGATGTAATTACGGAACTATACCCGCCGGCAGAGCGGCGGCATGGGCGGCGATGGCGCCTGCGGTCGTCAACCAGACTCTGTCATCGGCACGGCCGGCGATGTGCTCGATCGCGCGCCTGAGATGCTTGAAGCGGTGCGGTTGTCCGACAATGTAAGGGTGCAGCGCGATGCCCATCACCAGCGGGCGCTGCTCGCATTCGGCCTGCATGACGTCGAAAGCGTCGACAATCATGTCGGCAAATTCGGAACCTTCGCGTTTGCGCGCGACGATCTGTGGAATGTCGTTGAGCTCCTGCGGGTAGGGCACCGACAGGATGCGGCCCTTGCGGGTTTTCATCCAGACCGGCTGATCGTCGTGGCCCCAGTCGAGCAAGTAGTCGTAGCCGGCTTCCTGCAGCAGATCGGGCGTGACGTGCGACTGTGATATCCACGGTCCGAGCCAGCCGCGCGGGCGCTGGCCGGAATGTTTTTCGATTGCCGCGGTGGTTTCTTCGATCAATAGACGTTCGTCGTTCTCGCCGAGCGTGCCCTGGCGTTCCGAATTGCTGCGGCCGTGGCCGACGATCTCGGCGCCGGGAAAAGCTGCGATGGCCTGCGGCGCGTGCCGGTACATTTCGGCGTTAACCAGCAGCGACACCGGCAGTTTCAGCGCGCCGAACAGATCGGCGAGGCGGAAAACGCCGACCCGGTTGCCATAGTCGCGCCAGGCGTAATTGAGCACGTCGGGCTGGTGGGCGGCGGGGGCGAGTTCGGCGCCATGTCCTTCGCCGAACGAAAACCATTCGAGGTTGAGCCCTATATAGACCGCGAGCCGCTTACCGCCCGGCCAGTCATAGGCCGGCCGCGCGGTGATCGGCGAGTAAGGGTAGCGGCCGTGATGGCGGGCAGGGCTCATGGCGGGATAGTAGCTGTTTTTGCTTTGGCGGGGGATGTGCGGACTACACAGGATGCTGGCAAAACGCGGCGAACCGATTTACTTAAAGAACACAGTTGAGGGCCGTATGTCTGAAGTCGATGCCAATACCGTCCGCCGCATTGCGCATCTGGCGCGCATCGCCGTCGCCGATAGCGAGGTCGAGGGCCTGCGCAATGAGCTCAACGCCATGCTGGCCTTTGTCGAGCAGCTTCAGGAAGTCAACGTCGAGGGCGTCGCGCCGATGACCTCGGTGACGCCGATGGCGATGAAAAAGCGAGCCGACGTGGTTACCGACGGCGGCATCGCCGAAAACATCGTGAAGAACGCGCCGCAGAGCGAGGATCACTTCTTCCTGGTGCCGAAGGTGGTCGAATAAATGTGCATCGCTTGCGAAATGAGCTTCTGGAACATGATCGACGCGCTGCCGCCGGAGGTGCGCGAGCGGATTCTGCGCGAACAGGCGGAGCGTTTTGCTTGCGAGGCGCCCGAACCGGCACCGGCCGATGCGCCCCCCGTTCCGGATGAGTGCAAACCTGCCGTGACAAAGCCGTGAGCGACTTGAATTCGCTCACGCTTGCCGAGGCGCGCGCCGGGCTGAAGAAAAAATCCTTCTCGGCGATGGAGCTGGCGGACGCGCATGTCGCGGCGATCGAGAAGGCGCGCGCGCTTAACGCCTTTGTGCTGGAAACGCCGGAGCGCGCCTCCGCGATGGCCAAAGCTTCGGACGCGCGCATCGCCGCCGGCAAAGCCGGGCCGCTGGAAGGCATCCCGCTCGCCATCAAGGACATGTTCTGCACGGAAGGTGTGCGAAGCACGGCGTGCTCGCACATTCTCGATAATTTCGTGCCGACTTACGACTTAACGGTGACCGCCAATCTGTGGCGCGACGGCGCGGTGCTGCTCGGCAAGACCAACAATGACGAGTTCGCCATGGGCTCGTCGAACGAGACCTCGCATTTCGGCCCGGTGATTTCGCCGTGGCGCAGGAAGGGCGCCAAGACGCCGCTGACGCCGGGCGGCTCATCCGGCGGCTCGGCCGCGGCGGTGGCGGCGCACTTGGCTTTGGGCGCTACGGGAACCGATACGGGTGGGTCAATAAGACAGCCGGCGGCCTTCACCGGAACGGTCGGCATGAAGCCGACTTACGGGCGCTGCTCGCGCTGGGGTGTCGTCGCCTTCGCTTCATCGCTCGATCAGGCAGGCCCCTTCGCGCGCAGCGTGCGCGACACCGCCATTCTGCTGCGCTCAATGGCTGGCAACGATCCCAAGGACACGACCTGCGCCGATCTGCCGGTGCCGGATTATGAGGCGGCGGTCGGTAAGTCCGTGAAGGGGCTGCGCATCGGCATTCCGAAGGAATACCGGATCGACGGCATGCACGCCGAGATTGAGAAGATCTGGCAACAGGGGCGCGAGTGGCTCAAAGCCGCGGGCGCCGAACTGGTCGAGGTCTCGCTGCCGCACACGAAGTACGCGCTGCCGGCCTATTACATCGTCAATCCGGCGGAGGCCTCGTCCAATCTCGCGCGCTACGACGGCGTGCGCTACGGCCTGCGCGTGCCGGGCCGCGACGTCATCGACATGTACGAGCAGACGCGCGAGCAGGGCTTCGGCGACGAGGTGCGCCGGCGCGTGATGATCGGCACCTTCGTGCTCTCATCCGGCTATTACGACGCCTATTATCTGCGCGCGCAGAAAGTCCGCACGCTGATCGCCCGCGACTTCGAGGCCTGCTTCAAGGCCGGCGTGAACGCCATGCTGACGCCTGCGACGCCGTCGACGGCTTTCGGGCTCGGCGAAAAGGGCCACGCCGATCCGGTCGAGATGTATTTGAACGACGTGTTCACGGTGACGGTGAACATGGCGGGCTTGCCCGGCATCGCGGTGCCGGCGGCGCTCGACGCGCACGGCCTGCCGCTCGGCTTGCAGCTGATCGGGCGGCCGTTCGACGAGGAGACGCTGTTTTCGCTCGGCAGCGTGATCGAGCAGGCGGCGGGGCGGTTTACGCCAAAGGTGTGGTGGTAATTATCACTTGACATTCTATTTACGTTACATGTAATTTACATTACGTAAGCATAGGAGGGCGGTGAACATGGGCAAATATGAGCCATTGGGCGATTATCTGCGAAAGCAGAGAGCAACGCTTATCCCGATGACGTTCTCCGAAATTGAACGGATAACCGGCACGAGGCTGCCGAAATCACAGCAATATCCAGCGTGGTGGAGCAACAGCACGACCAATAACGTGATGACTCAGGTCTGGCTCGACGCCGGATTCGAGACCGAGCAGATCGACGTCGAAAATCGGAAACTGGTGTTCCGCAAAGTAGGCGCGCCCGCGCCCGCGACTGGCAAGAACGCGGCTCCGCCAAACCGTGAGGACAAATCGAAACACCCTCTCATCGGCTGGATGAAAGGCACTGTCACGATTGCACCGGGCGTTGATCTCACCGAGCCGGCTGATCCGAAGTGGGGTGAGGTCGCCTACGGTGGCGGCTCGTGGGATGACAAGGACTGACCATGGAGCCGTCGCTGCTTCTAGACACGTGCGCCGTTATCTGGATATCGGCGCAAGAGCCGATGGCGGCTGGAGCCGAAGAGGCCTTGGCGAGAGCGCGCTCGCTCGACGAGACAATCTTTGTGTCGCCGATAACCGCCTGGGAAATCGGTCTGTTGGTTTCGGGCGGTCGGCTCAATCTGCAAATGACGCCGGAGCGGTGGTTTGCACGTCTGATGCAGGCACCCGGATTGCAGCTTGCGGACATGGTGCCGAGCGTGTTGATCGCTGCATCTTTCCTGCCCGGTCAACCGCCACGCGATCCTGCGGATCGTGTTTTAGCGGCCACGGCGCGGGAGCACGGCTTTCAACTCATGACTCGCGATCGTCGGTTGTTGGAATACGCCGAGCACGGCCACATCCAAGCGCTCGCCTGCTGAGTAACAACGACGACGCGCATTTCAATTTGCGGACCCATGGTGGTGGCACCTCGTCAAATCGCAATTCTAAAGCGATAGAGCGTCAGCCCGGCTCCATGCCGCGCTTCTTGAAGGCGGCTGCCGCTTCCGGCGACGTGATGAACTTGACCAGTGCGCGCGCGGCGTCCGGCTGCTTACCCTTGGCGGCGATGCCGCTCGCAAAGATCGTCATCTTCTGGATGTCGGCGGGCAGCGCGCCGACGTAATCGACGCCGAGGTAAGTCGACATTTCGCTCACCTGCTGGATGCCGATTTCGACCTCGCCGCTGGCGACGATGGTGCCGACGAAGACGCCGGTCGGCGTCTGCTTGAGCCTCGGCTTGACCTGATCGGCGATCCCCAAGCGCTCGAACAGGCCGATGACGTAAACACCGCTTGGGCCGGTGGAATAGCCGATCGATTTGGCGGCCAGCAGCGTCTTCTTGAACGCCTCGGTGGTCGAAATATCCGGTTTGGGCGCGCCCGCCTTGACGCCGACGCCAACACCGGATTTGGCGAGGTCGACGCGGCTGCCGGCCGTCAGCGTGCCGGATTTCTGGAACGCGTCGATGTCGGGGCTCGACATGATGAGCAGGTCGAAGGATTCGCCGGCCGCGATGCGCTTCTTGGCGTCGAGCGTGCCGGTGAAGGTGGTCCTGACCGTGTGGCCGGTGGCCTTCTCGAATTGCGGCACCAGCTCGCGATAGGATTTCTCGGTGGCCTGCGTCGACAGGACGGTGATTTCAACGGCGCTCGCCATCGTGCTCCCCCAGGCCGAGAGTAAAAGCGCGCCAGCAATGGCGGTTTTGGTCCTCATGCCAGCCCCCGGCGTCATTTTAATTTGCCGGCGCAAGTCTAGTCGGACGGGCCGGGCCGCGATAGATACACGGGCGTCATGGCCAAGCAAAACGGCAAGCTCATCAAAGGCTCAACCGGCGACTGGGAAGTCGTCATCGGCATGGAAGTGCATGCCCAGGTGACCTCGAAGTCGAAGCTGTTCTCCGGCGCTGCGACCGAATTCGGCGGCGCGCCCAATTCCCACGTCTCGCTGGTCGATGCCGCCATGCCCGGCATGCTGCCGGTGATCAACGAGGAATGCATCCGCCAGGCGATCCGCACGGGGCTCGGGCTCAACGCCAAGATCAATCTGAAGTCGGTGTTCGACCGCAAGAATTATTTCTATCCCGATCTGCCGCAGGGCTACCAGATCAGCCAATACAAGCAGCCGATCGTGGGCGAGGGCGAGGTGATCGTCGATCTTTCCGGCGGCGAGGCGGTCACCATCGGCATCGAGCGGCTGCATCTGGAACAGGACGCCGGCAAATCGCTGCACGACCTCGGTCCGACGCTGTCCTACGTCGATCTCAACCGTTCGGGCGTGGCGTTGATGGAAATCGTGTCGAAGCCGGATTTGCGCTCGGCCGAAGAGGCCAAAGCCTTTCTTACCAAGCTGCGCTCGATCCTGCGCTATCTCGGCACCTGCGACGGCGACATGGAGAAGGGCTCGTTGCGCGCCGACGTCAACGTCTCGGTGCGCAAACCCGGCGCTGCGCTCGGCACGCGCTGCGAGATCAAGAACATGAACTCGATCCGCTTCATCGGCGAGGCGATCGAACACGAAGCGCGCCGGCAGATCGAGGTTATCGAGGGCGGCGGCACCATCGATCAGGAAACGCGGCTGTTCGATCCCGGCAAAGGCGAGACGCGGCCGATGCGCTCCAAGGAAGAAGCGCATGATTACCGCTATTTCCCCGATCCGGATTTGCTGCCGCTGGAATTCGATCAGGCTTATGTGGACGAACTCGACAAGCATTTGCCGGAGCTACCCGACGCCAAGAAAGCGCGTTTGGAGCGCGAGTTTTCGCTCTCGCCCTATGACGCGGGTGTGCTGGTGGCCGAACGCGAAACCGCGGATTATTTCGAGGCGGTGGCCAAGGGCCGCGACGCCAAAACGGCGGCCAACTGGGTAATCAACGAACTTTTTGCCCGGTTGAACAAGCAAGGCGGCGACATCGTGGCCGCGCCGGTCAGCGCCGCGCAGCTAGGCGCCATCCTCGATCTGATCACCGACGGCACGATTTCGGGAAAAATCGCCAAGGATCTTTTCGAAATCGTGTGGAGCGAGGGCGGTGATCCGCGCGCCGTCGTCGAACAACGCGGCCTGAAGCAGGTCACCGACGTCGGCGCAATCGAAAAGACGGTGGACGAGATCATCGCGAAGAATCCGGACAAAGTCGCCGACGCCAAAACCAATCCGAAGGCGATCGGCTGGTTCGTCGGCCAGGTAATGAAGGCGTCGGGCGGCAAAGCCAGCCCGCAAGCGGTCAACGACATTTTGAAAAAGAAACTCGGGCTGTGACGTGCAACACGTTCGTTGCGCGCGCACGAAATTTGTGTGCAGTGCGGCAATCGCGCGCGGAATTTTTGCGCGCGTAACGCAAGCTCCGGCTCGAAACATGTTCGACGCGATCACGGAACGAAAAAGTTAACCTCAAAGAGCGCGCGCGCCGCGAATCACTTGGCGCTGATTCGCTCGTTTTTTGATCGAATCCGGCCGATGCGCGCTGTCTGCGACGCAAATTGTGAAAAAAATTTTCGCCTGTGAAGATGTCGGCGTTGCACGCAACGCTGATGACAATTCGTGACGCTCAGACGAAATATTTTCCGATCGCGGCGGTTCATGTGCAAAAACGCGCATGCAAAAAGCCCTTATTCTATCGACTGTTTTACAATGTTTTCGATTTGCGATCGATGCGCGCCGCGCACTGTTGCCAAGCGCCGCAACATCGCGCGACTGAATCAAATTACCGTCGCGCTGTGCGCTCGTCGATGCGCGCGGGCGCTTGCGCAAGCCCGAGTCACTGTTTTTTTCATTTTGCTGGTGTAAACGACATGTAGTGCGTGTCGATCCGCGACCGTACTAATGCAGACATCCGCCATGTTTCATGGCTAGGAGGGCAGCAATGGCGAAACGTAGAAAGAAAGCAGCGAAGAAGAAGAAGAAGCTCTAGGGCTTTTTCTCGATCTTCGAACTTAAACGTTTCGAAGATTGCGTCATACGGGCCGGTGCGCGCGACGGAGTGACGAGCGCAATGCAGTTGTTCCGCGGCGCGCCGGTTCGATGACAACAGAGGGCGTCGGCGAGACTTTAAAGTCTCGCCGACGCCCTCGCCATTGATGCGCGCTTGCTGCGCGCGCTATCGAGAATTCCGCGCGCGAAAGATTTTTTCAAAACGCCCGGCGCTCAGCCGGCGGTCTTGAGCCGCTTGTTGCACGCGCTCCAATATTTCGGCCACTTCATTCCCTTTTCGATCTTGCCGGCGGCCTTGGCTTCCTTCCACTCGGCGGCGCACTTGTGCATCCGTTCACGTGCAGCCATCTGGCCCGGCGTCGGCGGCTTTTTCGTCTTGGCTTGCTTCTTCTCCGGCGCGGCGGTCTGCGTGGCCGGTGTGGTTTGAGCAATCGCGGCCAGCGGTGCGCCGATCAGAGCAGCCGCGAGCACTGTGGCGCCGATGATTTTGAACATGGAATCCCCCCGTTTTGATGAGCTGCTTGCTTGCAACTTGCGCAACCATAATAACCATCTGAGGTTGTATTCGTCCAGTATGCGGCCCCCGGATGAGCGCAAAACGCCGGTCTGACGGGCATTCCGGCGAGTTGCGGTTTGCCGGCGCGGGCCTTACCTCAGATGCCAAGGCATTGGCAGGGAGCAGGGCAATGGCGCGCAAGGCGAAATCGAAACCGGCGGGCAAGGTGAAGTCGAAGGCCACAGCGGCCAAAAAACGTGCGAAGCCGATCGAGCTCTATTACTGGCCGACGCCGAACGGCTTCAAGATTTCGATCATGCTGGAAGAATGCGGTCTGCCTTACACTTTGGTGCCGGTGAACATTTCCAAGGGCGAGCAATTCAAGCCGGACTTCCTGAAAATTTCGCCCAACAACCGCATGCCGGCGATCGTCGATCCGGACGGGCCGGGCGGCAAGCCGATCTCGATTTTCGAATCCGGCGCGATCCTGCAATATCTCGGCCGCAAGACCGGCAAGTTCTACCCGCGCGAGGAGCGCGCGCGCGTCGAAGTCGATCAATGGCTGTTCTGGCAGATGGGCGGTGTCGGGCCGATGGCGGGACAGGTGCATCACTTCAAGAATTACGCGGTCGAGACCCTGACTTATGCGATCAATCGTTACATCAACGAGGTCAACCGGCTCTATGGCGTCATGAACATCCGCCTCAAAGACCGCGAATTCATCGCCGGCGACTATTCGATCGCCGATATGGCGCTGGTCGGCTGGGTCAATGGCTGGGAGCGGCAGGGGCAAGACATCAACGAGTTTCCTAATTTACGGCGCTGGCTCGAGACCATGAAGGCGCGGCCCGCCGTCAAGCGCGGCATGGCGCTCGGCCTCGAGCTGCGCCAGGGTATCGACATGAAGGATCCGAAAGTTCAGGCGGTGCTGTTCGGGCAGCGGGCGCGGGCGGGGTGAAATCGCCCGGTGGTTAGTCAGCCCTGAATCATCGCGGTTAGCGGTCCGTCACCGGTGCGGTCGCGACCCTCATTTGAGGTCGATATCACGGCGTTTTCGACAATTCGCGCGTAACCGCCGCGAGGCGTCTTCATCATCGATTCATCGCGACGTTTAAACTGTCATTCAAATCTTCTCACCATGATCGGCCCGCTCGGCGAAGAAATCGGCGGGCGACAGGGACGTGAGCGACGCGGCCGCTGGGGGCGGACCGCGCGCGATAATGGGGAGATTAAAATGGCTATCGAAGTTGCGGCATGCGCCGCCGAGCCCGCGGACGCGGAGGTCTGCTTTGCGCTTGGCATGAACTATTCGGCCGGGGCGGGCGTCGCGGTCGATCTGATCGAGGCGCACAAGTGGTTCAACATCGCGGCGCTGCGCGGACACGCCGACGCGGCGCAGTTGCGCCGTGAGATCGCCGAGCAGATGGCGGACGCCGAGATCGGCCGCGCCCAACGCGCGGCGCGCGATTGGCTCAAGAGTTATCCGCAAGCGCCGGCCGCGGCGCCGATGATTGAGGTGCGCGCCGCCGCCTAAGGCAGCGTCGCGCGCGGCATCAGTAATGATGCTTGTGGCGCCGCTTGTACCTTCTGACCGGTTCTTCCGCGCGCGCGGGATAGGCGGCGTTCGCTACGCAGGTGCCGCCGATCCCGCTGATGGTTGCCCGGCATTGCGCCCAGGTCGAGAAGCCGCAATTCGTTCCGCCGCCGTCGCGTCCGCCTGAATAAAGCGCGCACCATGGATACTGGATTTCAGCACGTGACGGCGAAGCAAGCGTAACCATCGCCAGCAGCGCGAAGGCCAGCAATCCCATATTCCGTTTGAGCATTGGCATTACTCCGAGAGCATTTCCTCTCATATTAACCCCAGGCGCGACGAATTGATGCAGCGGTGCCGCAAATTTTCCCGCAAGCGACTGCGCCGATTTTCGATGGCGGCAGATCGCGAGACGGCGTTTGACGCGGAATCGCTGGAAGCATAAGCAATCCGGTACGCGGAGACGTGGCCGAGTGGCTGAAGGCGGCGGTTTGCTAAACCGTTATACGCTCCAAAGGCGTATCGAGGGTTCGAATCCCTCCGTCTCCGCCAGCCTATCGACATAATCCATTCGAACCCTCGATTTTTGGCGCGCGGCGGCGCGCTGAGCGCGACGCCTCGCGCGGTGACGGCCCGGCGAAGCCGGGCCTATGGGTTCGAATCCCTCCGGCTCCGCCATCCTGCTTCGCGCGCAAGTCGGCTCATCCCGGCCATTGGGTGATTCTTTTTGCGCCGCGTCTCGGGGTCGAAGGGAGGCCGATTCTCCTTCCGGCCGGCGGATGTCGGGAGGCGGACCCGTTCCTGAGGGCGCCGTGTCATCTCAATCCGCGCCGGCCGGGGGCGATGCCGAAATGGCATCAAATGCCGCCAAATTGGGCGGGCCTCCGGCGAGAGCCGTCAGAAACGGCTCGAAAATGCCTCATCTGTCCAGAACTGGGTAAGCAGAGTGGCGATGCCGGGACCGCCAAGTGTCTCGGAAAATTCCCATAACGCATTAAAAATAAAGCAGAAAATATGATCGCGTGGGATCCGTTGTAGGCTTTGCCGCCGGGGCGGCGGGGGCGTTCACGGATGCGTGTTTTTTGCGCAACACTCGCTCGAAAAACGCTTCCGGACCCTGTGGGAAGGGCGCTTCTTCGTTGCGCCTCAGGTCTGTTGATTTAATGTCGGCAATGCGACGGAGGGGGGCATCCCCCTGTTGCGCTTTCCGAGTCAACGGATCGCACCGACTGGTGAGGGACGTTTTTTTGGACAGCGGGGAGCACGGGGAAGTTCCACAGGTGCCGATCGCACTGGGCGGATACGGAACCCTCTCAAGAGAAACAATGTCTGGAGGTTCAAGATGAAGATGGTGAAAAGCCTTCTCCTCGGTTCCGCAGCGGGTCTCGTTGCGTTGTCCGGGGCGCAGGCTGCCGATCTTCCCGTAAAGGCCAAGCCGGTCCAATACGTGAAGATTTGTAGCCTGTACGGCGCAGGGTTCTATTACATCCCCGGCACCGATACCTGCCTCAAGGTCGGCGGCTTCGTGCGCGCCGAAGAAAACTGGAATGCCAACGGCTCGTTCGGCATTCCGCTCAACGGCAACTACGACGTGCGCGGCACCAACCGCGAAATCACCCGTACCCGCATTATCATGAGCTTCGACGCTCGGTCGCAGACTGAATACGGCACGTTGCGGTCTTACGGCCGCGGCGGCTGGCAGTGGAGCACCGGCGACTACCAGGTTGGTGGTTCGCAGGGCGCCAGCAGCGGCGTCTCGGCGGCGACATACTCTGGTGCGCCCCTCGGCAGCAGCAGCACGACCTACTTCGACCGCGCCTTCGTCCAACTCGCTGGCTTCACCGCCGGCAAGACGCAGTCGTTCTTCGACTTCTTCAACGCCGGCCTGTTCAGCAACCAGACTCCGTATCTGTGGATGGATACTGGTGGCAGCGGCACGCCTGTGTTCGCCTACACCGCCACGTTCGGCAACGGTCTGTCGGCCACCATCTCGGCCGAAGACGCGACCGAGCAGGCGCTGCCGATCGTCAGCGTTAACTCTACGGCAGCGGCCGCTGCCGCGGGTTCGATCGTCTCCATAGCCGGCCTCTCGAATACGGCTACGGATGTCAGCTCGAACGCCGGTTTCATCGGCATCCCGGACATCGTGGCAAATCTGCGTGCCGATCAGGCATGGGGTTCCGCGCAAATCCAGGGTGCCTTGCACGACAACCGGGCGTCCTACTACTTCGGTGCGACCAACGTTGCCTATGGCAGCCCGGCCGACGCGTGGGGCTACGCGATTGGCGGTGGTGTCCAAATCAATATCCCGCAGCTGGGTAAAGGCGACGTGATCTCGGCGGCGGCGAACTACTGCGTGGGTGCGAGCCGCTACTGCTCGAACCCGAACGGTGGCATTCGCGGTGCTGGCAACCTCTACGCCATCACCCAGAGCAACACCGTTGGCTTCGCCAACATCGACGATGCCTACTTCGGCAGCACCTCCGGTACGACAGGTAGCAACCTGCAACTGCCGACTCTCTTCAACGTCGAAGCCGGCATTGCCCATCACTGGAACGGCATGTGGCAGAGCTCGCTGTATGGCGGTTACCTGAGCTACAAAGCCAACAGCACCGTGGTTGACGCGTGGTGCACCTCGGGCGGTGGCGCAGGCGTCGGCGCCGGTGTGGTTCTAGCGCCGGGCTGCCGCGACTTCAGTGCGTGGCAGATCGGCACGCGGACCTTGTGGAACCCGGTTCCAAACCTGGATCTCTCGGTCGAAGTGCTCTATCACCACCTCGACGGCGCGATGGCCGGCTTGACGACCGCTGGTGCGGTCGGCAGCGGCGTCGGAGCTGGAGGCGTTGCCTACGGCAATCTCAGCGTGTGGTCGGGCATCTTCCGCGTGCAAAGGAACTTCTATCCCTGATCGTCTGATCGAAGTGAAGTTCGCTTGAACAAAGAACCCCCGGCGGGAAACCGCCGGGGGTTTCGCTTTGCCGGATGGCGCACGGTTTGTCGGCAGCTAAACGGGCCTAACGCATCTCGCAGCGGGCGATGAATGCGCCGATGCGCGCGATGGTGTCGGTTTCCGCCATTCTCTTGGCGGAACGTGCGGCGCGCACTGGCCAGCCAATCGTCCGGCCCCAGTTTGGGGAATTGCGCGTCGAAAAGCCGCCGCAGGATCTCGGCGCCTTCCTCGAAAATTCGCGGCTGCGGCAACTTGCCGACATAACCCTTGATGCGCATCAAGCCCTTCGGCTCGATCACAAAGATGCTGCGGGCCTCCGCGCTCATGGCCAAATGGCAAAGTTATGATGGCGGCCTGTATACCGCGCGGCCCGGGTTCAGCGAAAGTCTGCTAACTTTCTCTTGCGCCGAGATCTCATTATTTGGCAGTCAAAAGATTGAAGGATTGTTGGTGTTTATAAGGGACTTTGCTAGTGGCCACTACCGCAGATGAAACCTTTCGACGCGCTATGGCCGCCCTTCAATCGGGCCAGATCGTTGACGCTGAGCGCAAATTCAAAGCGCTGCTTCAGAAGCACCCCAGACACATCGCGGCGCTGAACCTGTTGAGTGTTGCCCTGACACAGCTCGGGAAATTCGAGGAAGCCGAGCAATACGTGCGTCGCGCCCTCAAGGAAAACGCAACGTCAGACGCGACCTTCTACAATTACGAACTCATTCTCAAGGCCCTAAATCGGCCAGCCGAGGCGCTGGAAAGCTTCAACCAGGCGCTCGTCATTAATCCCACGGCCGCCGACACGTGGAATAATCGAGGCGTCGTCTTCAACGGCATGGATCGATACCGGGAGGCGATCGCCGATTTTGATAAAGCCATCGCGATAAATCCTAGATTTGCAGGCGCCCATTGCAACAAGGGAAAAGCTTTGGTCGCACTCAAGATGTGGGATCACTCGCTGCGCGCATTCGACCGCGCCCTGGAATTGGACCGGAATCTCATAGAGGCCTGTGTCGGCCGCGGAAATGTGTTTGCCAGTCTCAAGCGACACGACGACGCAAATGCGGCATATGACAAGGCATTGGCACTAAAGCCGGATTTCGCCGAAGCCTGGCTCGGCCGTGGAAATCTGTTGGCGAAGACTGACCAAAGTGATGAAGCGATGGTTGCGTATGATAGGGCGCTCGCGCTGAAGCCCACTCTTGCTGAAGCATGGCTTGGTCAGGGGGATGTTTTTGCCAAGAACCGTCAATACGACAAAGCCAGTGCGGCCTATGATAAAGCGCTGGCGATAAAGCCAAACTTTGCCGAAGTTTGGCTCAGCCGCGGCAATCTGTTGTCAAATTTGAACGAGTACGATGAGGCGGCTGTTGCCTATGACAGAGCGCTCGCGTTGAAACCGGATTTTGCGGAAGCCTGGCATGGCCGCGGGTGTTTGTTTTTTGAAAATAACGAAATCGACAAAGCCAGCGCAGCCTATGACAAAGCACTGATGTTGAGGTCGGATTTTGCCAATGCATGGATTGGAAAAGCAGCCGTCTTTTCAAAGCGCATGTTGTACAAGGATGCTTTGGCGGCGTTCGACAAGGCGCTTGCAATCAAGCCGGACTTTGCCGGTGCGTGGATAGGTCGTGGAACAGTTTGCAGCGGGTTAAAGCAATTCGATGAAGCTTTTTCTTCCTTTGACAAAGCGCTGACACTGGAACCTGACTTGGCTGCCGCAGAAGGTGCGCGTCTTCATGCCAAAATGCACCTCTGTGACTGGAGCAATTTTGATGCGGAATGTGCTCATCTTTTATCTTCTGTTGAAAAGGGGACCGTGACTCAACCGTTTGTGCTCATTCCAATTGCATCGTCTGCTGACGAACAACTTCAATGCGCAAAGCTATTCAACAAAGCAAAATACCCATCCTCTTATGACCCGATCTGGCGGGGAGGGCGGTATAATCACGATAGAATTCGCGTTGCGTATCTTTCTGCCGATTTTCGCGATCATCCCGTTTCCTATTTATTGGCCGGTGTCTTCGAGCACCATGATCGCGAACGTTTTGAGACAGTCGGCATTTCGTTCGGGCCGACAAACGGGGGAGGGTGGATGGAGAGGATAAAAGCCGCGCTCGAGACCTTTATCGACGTTCGGGTGCTCTCCGACGCGCAAATCGTGGACGTTATGCGCGAAAAGGAGATCGACATTGCAATTGATTTAATGGGTTATACCCAAGATAGCAGGCCCAATGTCATGGCGATGCGGCCGGCGCCGATTCAGATAAACTATCTGGGTTATCCCGGCACCATGGGTGCCGATTTCATGGATTATATCATTGCCGACCAAACCGTGATCCCGGTCGCGCATCGGCATCACTACGCCGAAAAGATCGCCTACATGCCGGACACGTTTCAGTCGAATGATCGCGCATACCATACCGTCGACAAAGTCATTACACGCGCGGCGGCCGGTCTGCCGCCCGCCGGTTTCGTTTTCTGCTGCTTCAACGCGAGTTACAAAATTACGCCTGCCGTCTTTGATCTTTGGATGCGGATCCTCCGGCAGACCGATGGCGCCGTGTTGTGGCTCTATGTGGACAATCCAACGGCGAAGGATAATCTGCGGCGTCAAGCAGCGACCCGCGGCGTTACTCCCGACCGATTGATTTTTGCCCCGGGTATGGCGTTACCCGAACATCAGGCGCGACTTCCATTGGCGGATTTGTTCCTCGACACGTCGCCCTTTAACGCGGGCGCCACTGCGAGCGGTGCGCTGTGGGCTGGTGTGCCGATTCTGACACGCATGGGCGATACTTTTGCGGGGCGCATGGGTGCCAGCCTATTGAACGCAATCGGTTTGCTGGAACTGATAGCCACCTCGGCAAAATCGTACGAGGCGCTGGCGATCGAACTGGCGAGCCAGCCGGAAAAACTGGCAACGATCAAACGCAAACTGTCGGAAAACCGGCTCACGACGCCTTTATTCGATACCGGGCGTTTCACCAAGCAGATTGAGGCCGCTTACATCAAAATGCACGAGCGGAATCAGGCCGGATTGCCGCCGGACCATCTTTATATTTGAATTGAGCGCAGACCCGCCCATACAGCCGATCGTGGCGGGCAAGAGGCATGGGGCCGCTACCATGAAGAAATTTCTGCATGTGGGTTGCGGTTCCGTAAAAAAGGAACACACCACCAAAGGCTTTAATGACGGCACGTGGCAAGAAATCCGTCTCGATATCGATCCGGGCTGTGCGCCGGATGTTGTCGGCACGATCACGGATATGAAAAGCATCGAGAGCGGCTCGGTCGATGCAGTATTTTCTTCGCACAATATAGAGCACATATATCCGCATGAGGTTGCGCCCGCGCTTAAGGAGTTTTTGCGCGTGCTGTCTGACGACGGCTTCGTGATTTTGACCTGCCCCGATTTGCAGAGTGTCTGCAGCGCGGTCGCTAATAACAAATTGCTGGAGCCGCTCTATCAATCTCCGGCTGGCCCGATAGCGCCACTCGACATCTTGTATGGACACCGCGCATCACTCGAAAACGGCCAATATTTCATGGCGCATAAATGCGGATTTACATACCCCGTATTATCGGGAGCATTTTTGTCCAGTGGTTTTCGGGCCGCGATGGGAGGGGCAAGGCCGACCGCCTTTGATCTCTGGATCGCTGCTTTCAAGAAAGAAAAAACTATTGATGAAATGAAGCCCTACGTTGCAGCACATCTTCCCTAACAATTTCAGACCGGGCGGCCCGCGGCCCGGCCATCATGGATGGCAGCGGGACGCGAAAGCGCCGATGTGCGCGATCGCGTCCGCTTCCGCCAAGAGTGGGGCATGGCCCTGGTCGGGCACTTCGATCGTGTCCATGGCCGCGCGTCGCGCGCGCATGGCCTCGACCGTGGCGGGCGACAGGATGTCGGAGTTGGCGCCGCGGATTACCATCAGCGGTACATTGGCAAGGGCGTCGAACTGCGCCCACAGCGGCGGGAAGGGCTTTTCGAAATTGACGCCTTCCAGGGTCTTGGCGAGATTGACGTCATAGGTTGGCACAAGCGCGCCATTCTCTTGGCGGAAGGTGCGGTGCGCGCTGGCCAGCCAGTCGTCCGGCCCCAGTTTGGGAAATTGCGCGTCGAACAGCCGACGCAGGATCTCGGCGCCTTCCTCGAACGATCGCGGCTGCGGCAACTTTCCGACATAACCCTTGATGCGCATCAAGCCCTTCGGCTCGATCACCGGGCCGATATCGTTGAGCACCACGCCGGCGATGGCGGAGGGCCGCAGCGCGGCGAGCAGCATGGTGAGGATGCCGCCGCGCGAGGTGCCGATAAAAATCGCCGGCGTTGCGTCGAGCGCGGTGATGACTGCGAGCACATCCGCCAGTTCGACCTGGAAATTGTAGCGGGCCGGGTCGCGGTCGTAGCCGGATTGCCCGCGGCCGCGGTAATCGAGCGCGATAACGCGCCGCGGCCGAGCGTTGTCGTTCGCCAGCACGGCGGCGAGGGCGTCGAAATCCGCTGCTGTGCGGGCGAGGCCCGGCAGGCAGACCACCGGCAAGCCAGGCGCGCTGCGGCGGCCATGGCAGCGCGCGTGCAGCTTGAGGCCGTCGGGCGCGGATATGAAGGCGGAAGCCGTCATGCGAGGGCAGGATGATCGATCAGACGAAGGAGATCAATTCATCGCGCCGCGCTTGATATCGGCCTCGATCATCAGCTTGCTGCCGCCGCCGAAACGGGCGCGGTAGACTTGTAGAATTCTCCATGATCCGCTCGACGTAATTGCGGGTTTCGGAGAGCGGGATGCGCTCGACCCAATCGACCGGATCGACCCTCGGATCGCGTGGATCGCCATAGGCGGCGATCCACTGCCGCACGCGGCCGCGCCCCGCATTGTAACCGGCGAAGGTGAGGATATAGGAGCCGTTATAGCCGCCGAACAAATTGGCGAGTTCGGCCGCGCCCATCTGCATGTTGTAGACCGGATCCTTGAGCAGGCGGGTGCGATCGTAGGTCGCCTTGTATTTGCGGGCGGTGTCGATCGCGGCCTCCGGGGTCACCTGCATCAATCCCATGGCGTGGGCGCTCGAGACGACCTTCTGGTTGAAGTGGCTCTCCTGGCGGGAGATCGAATAGGCCACCGCCGGCTCGATCGGCGGCGCGATCGGCCGGTATTCGGGCAGGCCGACGATCGGAAAAGCATAGTAGTCGAGCGGCAGCCCGCGCGAATAGGCGCCTTGGCCGAGCAGCAGCATCGAACGGCCATCGCCATGTTTGGCGGCGAGGTCGCCCAAGGCCGCCATGCCGGCGATATCGGTGCCGCTTTCGCCGAGCGCTGCAAACATCGAGGCCAGCATGTCGCGCTCGCCGAGCACGTAAAGGATTTCGGCCGCGCGCACGACCTCGAGATTTTTCAACACGCTCTCTTCCTGCGGCGAGAATACCGGCGGCCCGCGCAGGCCGAGATCGGTCAATCCGAGCCGGGCCCGCGCGAGCTGGCCGTAATAGGTCGCGGTATACTGGCTCGCCGCCTCGTAATAAGCCTTGGCCTGCGCGCGCTGGCCCATGGCTTCGGCGGCGCGGCCTTGCCAATAGCCGCCGCGGGCGAGCGCATGCGGGCTGACGGTGCCTTCATCAATATGAGCGAAGTGCGCGGCGGCGGTTTTCGGGTCGTGTAGATAGCGCAAGGCGATCCAGCCGGCGGTGAAATGCTGGTCGACGCGGTAGTTGCCCTGCGGCGGGGAGGCGGCATCGCGCGCCACGCGATAGGCGGTTTGCGGGTCGCCGTCGTCGAGCAGCTTTCGCACCAGCAGGCGCCGCTCGACCCACCACTGGTTGAGATCGACCAGCGCTTGCGGATCCTGCGGCACGGTGAGCATCAGCTTGCCGGCTTCTTCGGTCTTGTTTTCTTTGCGCAGCCATTGCACGCGCGCGAAAATGTAGCCGGGATCGTGGCGGGCCGCCGCCGGCACGGCATCGAGCAGCGCCTTGGCATTGTTCAGCCGCTTGATCACCGCGGCGCGGGCGCGGCCGATCGCCGGTTCCTCGCCGCCGAGGCGGTTGGCGGCGCGCATGCCTGCCTCGACGTCGCCGGCAAAGAAGCGCTGCTCCATGCGGACCTTGTGATCGGCGGGCGTGAGCAGGCCGCCGAACATCTCGATCACCCTGGTCTCGGTATCGCCGCTGCAGTCCTCATAGCGCCAGGCCTGTCGCACCAAGGCAGCGGCGGCTTCGCGGTCGCCCTGGGCGAGCAGCGCGCGCGCCAGCATGTAGCTGCCCTTGGCGGTGGACGGTTTATGGTGGGCGAAAAACGCCAGCACGGTTTTGTCGTCGAGATGGTCGTTCCATAGCGCGTTCTCGGCGCGGCGGCGGAACAGCGGCGCGTGCGGCCAGCCCGGATTGGCGGTCGCGAAGGCGGCGTAGCGCTCGAAAGACGGATTGGTATTGTCGCTGCGCAGGATCACCCATTCGGCGAGTTTGCGGGCTACCGGATCCTTGATGGAGTTTTCGACCGTCTCGGCGTCGGCCTGCTTGCCCTTGTGGGCGGCCTCGATCACCCGTTTAACCGCCGCGATGTCGTCGGTCGACGTGGCCGTGGTGGGCGCGATGGAAAACGGCCCGGAAACCGGACGCGTCAACGGTTTGTATAAAGTGCGGCTTTCGAGCATGCCGCCGCGCAGGCCGACACTGGCCTGCGCAAAAGCCGACGGAGCAGCAGAGGGCGCCGTTCGTTTGGCCGGGAGCGGAACATTGCGCGCGAGTGGGGCCGGCGTTGGCCGGGCGGTATGGATGGCGGGCCGTGGCTTGGGCAGGGGAACATTCGCGGCCGCAGCCATGGCGGGCTGGGCGCCGAAGACGCCACTCGCCACCAGCGCCAGGGCCAGGCCCCGGCGGTTCCGTTTAATCGCGTCCATTCAATCCCTTGTCCGGTCTTTTGCCCGGTCTCTTTGACGCGCCGGCGCCGACTTAAACGGGCGCCCGGCAGCTCCCATTAGGCCACTATTCTTGCCGAAGGATACCCAAAATCCAGGAGCAACAACCTAAGCCAAAAAGGCGGGCAAAAGAGGGCAGGGCCGACTGATCACGCCAATTCATGATGGCCATCGAATTGGAGGGCTTTCATCGGTGCAAGCGACCCGGTATCTATGGGGAACCAAAGAAATGCCTGTGGAGAAGTCGTGCCAAGGAACACACCATGACCGCCAAGACGAGGTTCCGAGGATCGTTCACCGCGCTGGTCACGCCGTTTAAAAACGGCTCGCTCGACGAGAAGGCGTTCCGTGACCTTGTCGACTGGCAGATCGCCGAGGGCACCAGCGGCCTGGTGCCGGTCGGCACCACCGGCGAGAGCCCGACGCTGTCGCATGACGAGCACAAGCAGGTGGTGGAATGGTGCGTCGATCAGGCCGGCGGCCGCGTGCCGGTGGTTGCCGGCGCCGGATCGAATTCGACCGCCGAGGCGATCGAGCTGTCGCAGCATGCCGAGAAGGCCGGCGCCGACGCCGTGCTGGTGGTGACGCCCTATTACAACAAGCCGACCCAGGAAGGGCTCTACCAGCACTACAAGGCGATCAACGACAGGATTGGCATTCCGATCATCATCTACAACATTCCCGCCAGATCCATCGTCGATATGTCGGTCGACACCATGGCGCGGCTTTACGAACTCAAGAACATCGCGGGCGTCAAGGACGCCACCGCCAACATGACGCGGGTGTCGCAGCAGCGCGCCGCGATGGGCGAGGACTTCAATCAAATGTCGGGCGAGGATATCACCGCGCTCGGCTTCATGGCGCATGGCGGCCACGGCTGCATTTCGGTGACCTCGAACGTTGCGCCGCGGCTATGCGCCGAGTTCCAGAGCGCGTGCCTGAAGGGCGATTTTGCGACCGCGCTCAAGCTGCAGGATAAGCTCTCGCCGCTGCATATTAATTTGTTCGTCGAGACCAGCCCCGCACCGGTCAAGTACGCGATGTCGCTGATCGGCAAGTGCCCCAATATCGTGCGGCTGCCGATGGTGCCGGCGAGCGAAAAGGCGCAAGCTGCGGTGCGCTCGGCCATGGTGCATGCCGGGTTGATCAATTAGCGCATGATCCCGAAAAGTGGGAACCGGTTTTCGGATAAGATCATGCGCCGGAAAAAATGACTCATGTTGTCAGAATTCAAAAAATTCGTACTGCGCGGCAACGTGGTCGATCTCGCGGTCGGTGTGATCATCGGCGCGGCCTTCGGCGCCATTGTGGCCTCACTGGTCGGCGACATCATCATGCCGCTGGTCAGCTCCGTCACCGGCGGCCTGGATTTTTCCAGCTACTTCATTCCGCTCTCGTCCAAGGTCACCGCCACGACCTTGGTTGAGGCCAAAAAGCAAGGCGCGGTGCTAGCTTGGGGAAATTTTCTCACCATCGTCATCAATTTCCTCATCATCGCCTTCGTGTTGTTCCTGGCGATCCGCGCCGTCGGCCGGCTGATGGCCAAGGAAGCCGAAAAGGCGCCGGCCCAGTCCAAGCAAGAGCAGTTGCTGACCGAAATTCGCGATTTGCTGAAGCAGCGCTGAACTCTATAAAGACCACCATGGCTGCTAAACCCGAGCGCCGCTTAAAAGTGGTGGCCGATAACCGCAAGGCGCGCTTCAACTACGAGATCGGCGAGGTCATCGAGGCTGGCATCGCGCTGACCGGCAGCGAAGTGAAATCGCTGCGCGCCGGCAAGGCCACGATCGCTGAATCCTATGCCGACGCGCGCGCGGGCGAGATCTGGCTGATCAATTCAAATATTCCGGAATACCTGCAGGCGCACCGCTTCAACCATCTGCCCAAGCGGCCGCGCAAACTGCTGCTGCACGCGCGCCAGATCAACAAGCTCGCCGGCGCGGTCGAGCGCGAGGGCATGACCATCGTTCCGCTCCGGCTCTATTTCAACGAAAAGGGCCGCGCCAAGATCGCCATCGCGCTGGGCAAAGGCAAGAAGCTGCACGACAAGCGCGAAACGCTGAAAAAGCGTTCCTGGGAGCGCGAGCGCGGCCGGCTGATGCGGCAGAAGGTGTGAAACGATGGCCGTGCCGACCAAACTCGATCACTGCGTGATCAAGGTTACCGACTGGGAGCGCTCGAACAAGTTCTATACCGAGGTGATGGGCGCCGAACTGGTGGCGCGGCCGGTGGGCTTTGCCAACCGGTTTGGCGACAAGCAACTCAACGTGCACGGGCCGGGCGTGGCGCCGGCGGAGGTCGCGCGTCTGCCGGTGCAGCCGGGTAATTCGGACCTGTGCTTCGAATGGGGCGGGCCGATCGAGGGTGCGATCGCGCATCTTGCGGCGCACGGCATTGCGGTCGAGCGCGGGCCGATGCAACGCTTCGGCGCCAAAGGGGCGGGCACGTCGGTCTATTTCCGCGATCCCGACGGCTCGCTGATGGAATTCATGTCTTACGGAGATGCTAAATGAGTGAAGCGCCGGGCGCGCATAATCCGCTGGTGCTGCCGGACAATATCCCGGTGCCGCAAAATGATGGCGCCGCCGCGCACCTTCCCGGCGCGGTCTTGCCCGACCTCGCGCTGCCGGCGACCGACGGCAAAGCGGTCAATCTGTCGAAGCTCAAAGGACGCACGGTCGTTTACATCTATCCGCGCACCGGCGTGCCGGGCGTCGATCTGCCGCCCGGCTGGAACGATATCCCGGGCGCGCGTGGCTGCACCCCCCAATCCTGCTCGTTCCGCGACCATTTCGGCGAATTGAAACGGCTGGGGGTGGCGCAGCTTTACGGGCTTTCCACGCAGGACACCCCCTATCAGCAGGAGGCGGCGAGCCGGCTGCATCTGCAGTTTGCGATCCTGTCGGACGAGAAGCTCGCCTTCACCCGCGCGCTCAAGCTGCCGATCTTCGCCACCTCCGGCATGACGCTGTTGAAGCGCATGGCGCTGGTGATCGACGACGGCACGATCAGCAAGGCGTTCTACCCGGTGTTTCCGCCCGACAAGAACGCGGAAGAAGTCATAGCCTGGCTGCAGAAGCCGAATTAGGCCGCGCCCGTAATGCGCCCCTCGCCAAAAAATTGTCTGATCTCTTTGGCCGGCCTGGCGCGGCTGAACAGATAGCCCTGCATCTCGGTGCAGCCCATCGACTGCAGGATGTCCATCTGCTGCTGGGTTTCCACGCCCTCCGCCGTCGAGGTCATGTTGAGGCATTTGGCGAGGTTGGCGACCGCCTGCACGATCGCGACCGGTTCCGAGCCGTTGGACAGATCCTGAATGAACGATTGATCGATCTTGATCTTGTCGAAAGGGAAGCTGCGCAAATAACTGAGCGAGGAGTAGCCGGTCCCGAAATCGTCCAGCGCGATTTGCACGCCGAGCTTACGCAGTTCGTGCAGCGTCGCCAGGGTCGCGAACGTATTCTGCAACAAAACCGTTTCGGTGATTTCCAATTGTAGTTTGCGTGCCGGCATCCCGGTTTCCGCCAGCGCCGCGATCACCACGTTGAGCAGATTGCGATTGTTCAACTGCGCCGGCGAGAGATTGACGGCGACCTTGATGTGATCGGGCCAATCGACCGCCTCGTAGCAGGCGGCCTTGAGCACCCATTCACCGAGCGGGACGATCAGCCCCGTTTCTTCGGCCACCGGGATGAAATCCGCCGGCGAGATCAGCCCGCGCTTGGGGTGATTCCAGCGCAGCAGCGCCTCGAAAGCGTTGACGTCGTTCGTTTGAAGATTGACCAGCGGCTGATAGTGCAGCTCGAATTCCTTGCCGACCAGCGCCTTGCGGAGATCCATTTCCAATTCGCGCCGCGTTTTCATGCGGGTATTCATCTCCGGCTCGAAAAACCGAAAGGTGCCGCGTCCGTCGGCCTTGGCGCCATACAGCGCCATGTCGGCATTGCGCAGAAGCGGGTCGGCGTCCTGCGCGTCGAAAGGCGAGACGGAAATTCCAATGCTGATATCGGTGACGATCTGATGCCCCTCGATTTGGTAGGGCTTGATGATGGACTCGCGAATTCGCTTGGAGAGCGCAGCCGCGTCCGTCGGTTCCTGCATCTGGGTCATGATGATGGCGAACTCATCGCCGCCCAGCCGGGCGACCGTATCGGGCTCCCGGGTGCAACCGCGCAGACGGTCGGCGACCAATTTCAGCAATTCATCGCCGATCGGATGTCCGAGCGCGTCGTTGACGCCCTTGAATTGGTCGAGATCGAGGCACAATACCGCTAGGCACTCGCCGCGGGTGACGCGCTTGAGTTCGTGTTCCAGCCGTTCACGCAACATGACGCGATTGGGCAGGTCGGTCAGCGCGTCATGGCGCGCCATATGGGCGATCCGGCCTTCGGAGCGCTGCCGTTCGGTGATGTCCTCGTGGGTCGCCAGCCATCCACCGCCGGCGATGGGCTTGCTCACGACCGAGAAAGCGCGGCTATCGGCCAAGTGGACGGTGTGGTCGAAAGAATCTCCCGCCGCCATGCCATCGTTAAGCCGCGCGATGTATTCGTCCGGGTCCTCGGTAAAAGTGCCGGTCTCAATTCGCTGCACGAGGAGGTCGCGCAGGTAGCGCCCGGGACGCGCAAATTCCGGCAACAATCCGTACATTTTCATGTAGCGGATGTTGCAGAAAATTAATCGCGATTCCGAATCGAACAAGGCCACGCCCTGCGCCATGTTGTTCAAAACGGTCTCAAACAATTGTTCGTCCATCCGCGACATCTGCGGGAATGGCAGGACTTCCGCAGGCGAAGGTAGCTGCGTAGCGTGATCCATCGTAAAGCCCCCCTGAATAGGCAACGGTATCCGGATCGGATCACCCATCCTTAGGAACGGCTTATTGGGAACTCTTGAAACAAACGGCGCCGGTTTAACTAAAAAAAGAATCGATAGATCAAATTTAGAATTGTCGGCATCGCACGCCGGATTCCGGTTACGGCAGTACCGCCAAGAACAAGAACGTTGCGAAAATGACCAGATGCACGATGCCCTGGAGCACCGTGGTGCGGCCGGTGCCCAGCGTGATCACGCCGACGATCAGGGTGATGGCCAGCAAAACCTCATCCTTGACGTCGAGCCCGAGCGCCAGCGGCTGACCGAGCCCGATTGAGACGGCGGCGACGGTGGAAATCGTGAGGCCGATGCTGGCGAGCGCCGAGCCGAGCGCCAGGTTGAGGCTGGTCTGCAACTGGTTGGCGCGCGCCGCCCGCAGCGCCGCCAGACCCTCCGGCAGCAGGACCAGGAGCGCGATGACCACGCCGACGACGGCTTTCGGTACGTCTAGAAAGACGACTGCGATTTCCAGCGTCGGCGTCAGCGCCTTGGCAAGCCCGACCACGGCAATGAGGGCGGCCAGCAGAAGGAGGCCGCTGATCAGCGCGGTACGATCGGATGGCGGTGCCGGCGTCTTCTTGCTTTTGCCTTTCAGCGGCAGGAAATAACCGCGATGCCGGACGGTCTGGACGAAAACATACGAGCCATAGAGCACCAGAGAAATAACGCCGGCAAACACCAGTTGCGACGTGCTGAACACCGGACCGGGCGTGGCGACCGTCACGTTCGGCAGCACGAGCGTCAGCGTGGTTAGCGCAACGAGCACGGCTAGCGCCGCGCTCGCTCCCTCAAGCTGGAATCCCTGTTCGTGATGGCGCACGCCGCCCGACAGCAAACAGAGGCCGACAATGCCGTTGCACGCGATCATCACCGAGGCAAAGACCGTATCGCGCGCCAGCCCCGATTTGTCCGCCGCCGCTCCCGCCATGATCGAGACGATGAGCGCCACCTCGATCACCGTGACGGCGACGGCCAGAACCAGCGTGCCAAACGGCTCTCCGACGCGGTGCGCCACCACCTCGGCGTGATGGACGGCGGCGAAGACGGTCGCGATCAGTGCCAGTCCGGCCGCGGCGGCTATGGGGCCGCTGGTCCCGGCGATGAACGTCGCGATCAGGATCGCCCAGGCCAAAAGCGGCCAGGCCCAGGCCCACCAGGGCGTCCGTACTGCGGCGGCTGCCATCCCCGAAACGTCCTCGAATCCGTGACCGGCAGCCTACGACGGAGCGCCCGTCACTTCACGCCCTAAAAATGCGCGTATGCCGGCAAACACGTCGCGAAACATCTCGGGCGTGAGCACGCCGGTATTGGTGTTGTAGCGCGAGCAGTGGTAGCTCGAAAACAGCGCGATCTCGCCGAGCGTCGTCTTGCCGCCGTGTTTGAACGGCGCGGCCGATTTTTTGACGCCCAGCGCCGTCACGAGGCTGTTATGGGCGATGTGCCCGAGCGCAACGATAGCGCGGAGCTTTTTCATCTCGACGATGGTGGGCGTGAGGAAATCGCGGCAGATCTTGATTTCCGCTGGTGTCGGCTTGTTCTCCGGCGGCACGCAACGCACCGCGTTGGTGATGCGGCAATCGATCATCTGCAGGCCGTCGTCGGCACGCTCCGCGTATTCGCCGCGCGCAAATCCATAACGCCCGAGGGTTTCGTAAAGAAGATCGCCGGCCCAATCGCCGGTGAAAGGCCGGCCGGTGCGGTTGGCGCCTTGCAGACCGGGGGCGAGGCCGACGATTAGCAGCCGCGCATCAAGAGGGCCGAAGGAGGGGACCGGCGCGTTGAACCAGGAGGGTTCTTTCGCGCGACATTTTTGTCGAAATTCAACAAGCCGCGGACAGCGCGGGCAGTCGCGCCCGGGCTCGGCCTGCGGCATGGCTGCGCCCACTTATTTAGTCGTCGAATTCTTCGTCATCGCCGCCGACATCGGCGGTAACCCCGGCGCGCTGCGGAGCGACCGGCGGACGCTGCAGGAATTGCGGCGTGTGGTGTGGCGCCTCGCCGCGATCGTCGCGCGGACCGCGCGCTTCACGGGCGGCGCGCTCGGCTGGATCGCGGCCGATCTTGCCTTGCAGCGTGACGATATCGACGAAGATGTCTGCCTGGCGCCGCAGCTCGTCGGCCACCATCGGCGGCTGGGTGGTGACGGTCGAAATGACCGTCACCCGCACGCCGCGCTTCTGCACGGCTTCCACCAGCGAACGAAAGTCGCCGTCGCCGGAGAACAGCACCATGTGATCGATCGAGCCGGCGAGCTCCATGGCATCGACCGCAAGTTCGATGTCCATGTTGCCTTTGACCTTGCGGCGGCCGGTCTGGTCGACAAATTCCTTGGTCGCCTTGGTAACGACCGAATAGCCGTTATAGTCGAGCCAGTCGATCAGCGGGCGGATCGAGGAATATTCCTGATCCTCGATCACCGCGGTGTAATAGAACGCGCGCAGCAGATAGCCGCGCGACTGGAATTCTTTCAAAAGCTTCTTGTAGTCGATGTCGAAGCCAAGCGATTTGGCGGTGGCGTAAAGATTGGCGCCGTCGATGAAGAGAGCAATTTTTTCGCCGGGAACTGTCATGGTTCGTCTCTCACTGCTCGCAATACAACCAAATTTTCCGATTGAGCGCACCCCAAACGCGCGAGAAGCGCGGAGCGCTGCATCAA
Source organism: uncultured Alphaproteobacteria bacterium (assembly GCA_963703875.1). Classification (GTDB taxonomy): domain Bacteria; phylum Pseudomonadota; class Alphaproteobacteria; order Rhizobiales; family Xanthobacteraceae; genus Pseudolabrys. The sequence continues at coordinate 303,123 of CAVPFZ010000027.1, read as the reverse complement.
ATCGGCGTTAACAGAAAGGCACCCTCGATCAATTCATTCGGTACCCGTGCAATCACGCCGTGCCGAGAAAATCCGGGTCGGATCGGCTTGCTTGCGACGATTTGGGTAACAGAGGCATGCGGCTAAACCAAGACAAAAATACTTGAACTTTCAGCCCGTCCGGGCTACCTACCGGACGAAATCACGACAAAGTTCCCCCTTAAGGAGTGACGAGCCGATGGCCCGTGTCACCGTAGAAGATTGCATCGACAAGGTTGAAAATCGCTTCGATCTCGTCCTGTTGGCGAGTCACCGGGCGCGCATGATCTCGTCCGGGTCGCAGATTACCGTCGAGCGCGACAACGACAAAAACCCCGTCGTTGCGTTGCGCGAGATCGCGGAAACGACGGTTTCTCCCGGCGATCTCAAGGAAGATTTGATCCATACCCTGCAGAAATATGTCGAGGTTGATGAGCCGGAGCCCGAGGTGCCACTGATCGGGGCGAGCGCGGGCGCCTCCGTCGATTCCGACGATACCGAAGTCACTGCCGAGCGCATGACCGAAGAAGAGCTGCTCAAGGGCCTCGAAGGCCTGGCGCCGCCGGAAGAAGTGCCGGAAGACGACGCCGAATAAGCATTCCACCGGCGTTTCCATATAAGTTTGGTGCAACGGCCGACCGCAATGTCGGCCGTTGTTTTTTATCAACCACTTCGCCAAACCCTTGCGGCGCCAGCGAATTGCCGTGATATCTGTGGTAGAAATGGCGGCCGGAGCCGTTTTTCACGCAGAATTCGGTGGCCGCGAGGCATTTGGATGGCGCGCGCTCGCTCAGATTTACCACGGATGCAGAAGCAGTCGCCGACCCGGGCGCCGCTGGATCGCCCTGTTGCGGCTCCGCAAATCGTTGAAAAGCCGGCGCAATCTCACAAGCCGTCGATGATGCGGCAGTACGATCTGATCGAACGGGTACGCCGCTACAATCCCAAAACCAACGAAGCATTGCTCAACCGCGCCTATGTCTACGCCATGAAGGCGCATGGCGAGCAGCGCCGCGCCTCGGGTGCGCCATACATCTCGCATCCGATCGAGGTGGCAGCAATCCTCACCGACCTCAAACTCGATGACGCCACAATCGCTGCGGCGCTTTTGCATGACACCATTGAGGATACCGCAACGACGCGGGCCGAGATCGACAGCCTGTTCGGCCGCGACATCGGCACCTTGGTCGACGGGCTGACCAAGCTCAAAAAGCTCGATCTGGTCACCAAGGAAGCCAAGCAGGCGGAAAATCTGCGCAAGCTGTTGCTAGCGATCGCCGACGACGTGCGCGTGCTCTTGGTCAAGCTCGCCGACCGCCTGCACAACATGCGCACGCTCAATTACATGCCGATCGAGGCGCGCCGGCGCGCCGCCGAGGAGACGCTGGAAATTTACGCGCCGCTCGCCGGCCGCATGGGCATGCATGCGATGCGCGAGGAACTCGACGACCTGGCATTCCGCGAGCTTTATCCGGAGGCCTACGAGGTGGTGAGCGCGCGGCTCGATGCGCTTGCCGACCGCAACAAGCATCCGATCTCGGAGATCGAGCAGCAGCTCACCAAGAAACTCGCCGATCGCGGCATCGAGGCGCGCGTGCTGGGGCGGCGCAAGCGCGCCTATTCGATCTGGCGCAAGATGGAGCGCAAATCGGTCGGCTTCGAGCAACTGTCCGACATTTTCGGCTTCCGCGTGATCGTCAAGACCGTGGCGGACTGCTACCAGGCGCTCGGCATCGTGCATACGACATGGCCGATGGTGCCGGGCCGTTACAAAGATTACATCTCGACGCCCAAGGCCAATGATTACCGCTCGATCCACACCACCGTGATCGGTCCGGGCAAACAGCGCGTCGAATTGCAGATCCGTACCACCGCTATGCACGAGCTCGCCGAATACGGCATCGCCGCGCACGCGCTCTACAAGGATACGGCGGGCTCGCCGACCGAATTGCTGTCGCGCGAGTTGAGCGCCTATGCCTGGCTGCGCCGCACGATCGAGTTGCTGGCGGAAGGCTCCAACCCGGAGGAATTCCTCGAGCACACCAAGCTCGAATTGTTCCACGATCAAGTGTTCTGCTTCACGCCCAAGGGCAAGCTGATCGCGCTACCGCGCAACGCGACGCCGATCGACTTCGCCTACGCGGTGCACACCGACGTCGGCAACACCGCGGTCGGCTGCAAGATCAACGGGCAGATCGCGCCTTTGGGATCGGAGATCATCAACGGCGACGAGGTCGAGATCCTCACCTCGAAGGCGCAAACGGCGCCGCCGGCGGCTTGGGAATCGATCGTGGTCACCGGCAAGGCGCGCGCCGCGATCCGGCGCGCTACGCGCGCGGCGGTGCGAACGCAATATACGGGGCTCGGCAAGCGCATCGTCGAGCGCCTGTTCCAGCGCGCCAAGATCGCCTATTCGGACGAGAAGCTTAAAGGCGCGCTGCCGCGACTGGCGCGGGCATCGGTCGAAGAGGTGATGGCGGCGGTGGGGCGCAGCGAATTGAAGGCCTCCGACGTCGCGCGCGCCATGTATCCCGATTACAAGGAAGAACGCGCCGCCGCTATGGCGGTGAAGCCCAAATCCGAAAGCGGCTGGTTCGGGCTGAGGAAGCTCACTTCGGTCAAATTCAAGGTGCCGGGCATCGGCGTAAGCGGACCGGCGATCCCGATCCGCGGCATCAACGGCGACTTGCCGGTGAGTTTCGCGCCCGATGGTGGCGCGGTGCCGGGCGACCGCATTGTCGGCATCCTGACGCCGGGCGAGGGCATCACCATCTACCCGATCCAATCCGCCGCGCTCGGCGAATTCGAGGACAAGCCGGAGCGCTGGCTGGACGTGCGCTGGGACGAAGAAGAAAGCACACCGCGGCGTTTTCCGGCGCGCATCGCGGTGCAATCGGTGAACGAGCCCGGTTCGCTCGCCCAAATTGCACAAGTGATCGCCGAGAACGACGGCAATATCGACAATATCCGCATGACGCGGCGGGCGCCGGACTTCACCGATGTGCTGATCGATCTTGAGGTCTACGACCTCAAGCATCTCACCGCCATCATCGCGCAATTGCGCGCCAAGCCCATGGTGGCGAAGGCGGATCGGGTCAACGGGTAGCGAGATGGCTGCGTCCCCGCTTCGCCTCGGCGTCAATGTCGATCACGTCGCCACCATCCGCAATGCGCGCGGCGGACGCCATCCCGATCCGGTGCGCGCGGCCAAGCTTGCGATCGCGGCGGGCGCCGACGGGATCACCGCGCATTTGCGCGAGGACCGCCGCCACATCCGGGACGACGACATCGCGCGCCTGAAAGTGGAAATCGATAGGCCGCTCAATTTCGAGATGGCGGCAACCGAGGAAATGACCGCGATTGCGCTCAAGACCAGGCCGCACGCCGTCTGCCTGGTGCCGGAAAAGCGCACCGAGCGAACGACCGAAGGCGGGCTCGACGCCGTCAAGCAGCGCGCGCAACTCGGGCCCGTGGTGCACGAACTCAAACATGCCGGCATTCGTGTTTCTCTTTTCATCGCGGCGGCGCCGGCGCAGATCGAGGCAGCGGTTGAATTGGGCGCGCCGGTAGTCGAGCTGCATACCGGCTCCTGGTGCGATGCTCTCATCGAGCAGCGTATGGCGGAAGCCAAGGTCGAATGGGAACTGCTGCGCGCGGGCGCGCTCAAGGCCAAAAGTCTCGGCCTGGAAGTCCATGCCGGCCATGGGCTCGACTATGCCAGCGCGGAGACCATCGCGGCGCTGCCGCAAATCGTCGAGCTCAATATCGGTCATTTCCTGGTGGGTGAATCGGTGTTCGAAGGACTGGCCGAGACGGTGAAATTCATGCGCGCGGCCATGGACCGCGGGCGCAAGCGAGCGGGCTCATGATCATCGGGCTCGGCTCCGACATCGCGGATGTGCGGCGCATCGCCAAGACGCTGGAACGCCATGGCGAGCGTTTTCTGACCCGCATCTACACGCCGACGGAACGCGCCAAAGCCGAGAGGCGCGCTAACCGGGTGGAAACCTACGCCAAGCGTTTTGCCGCCAAGGAAGCCTGCTCCAAGGCGCTCGGCACCGGGATGCGGGCCGGCGTGTTCTGGCGCGACATGGGCGTCGTCAATCTGCCGTCCGGCCGACCGACCATGAAGCTCACCGGCGGAGCGCTCAAGCGGTTGCAGGCGATCACGCCAGCGGGCTGCGAGGCCCGCATCGACGTGTCGCTGACCGATGAGGGGCCGACTGCGCAGGCGATCGTCATCATCACGGCGGTGCCCAAAACGGCGGCATAGAGCCGGAAGCGCAATCAGTCCAAATGCTTACGCCGCGGGGTTCTTGATTGCCCTTCCGGGGGTCTGCCGCTACAAGGTCGCCGGGGCGTGAGAGGCCGATGAGCGTGACATCCGGAACAAAACGACAAGAAGGCGGCGTTGCCGAAACGGTCCGCGTCATCATTCATGCGCTGATCATCGCCCTGGTGATCCGCACCTTTTTATTCCAGCCCTTCAATATCCCCTCCGGCTCGATGAAGGCGACGCTGCTGGTCGGCGATTATCTGTTCGTGTCGAAATATAGCTACGGCTACAGCCACTTCTCGCTGCCGATGTCGCCGCCTTTGTTCTCCGGGCGAATTCCGGCGGGCTGGCTGCCCGAGCGCGGCGACGTGGTGGTGTTCCGCCTGCCGAAGGATACGTCCACCGACTACATCAAGCGCGTCATCGGCTTGCCGGGCGACAAGATTCAAGTGATTGACGGCGGCGTTTTCATCAACGGCGTGGCGGTCAAGCGCGAGCTGGCGCCTGCCTTTGTCGAGGCCGAGGAAACCGGACGCGCCACGCCGGTCAAGCGCTGGAAGGAAACGCTGCCGAACGGCGTCACCTTCTACACGCTCGACCTGGTCGACAACGGCTTTGCCGACAACACCCAGGTCTACACCGTGCCGGACGGCCAATATTTCATGATGGGCGACAACCGCGACAACTCGACCGACAGCCGTTTCAGCCAGGTCGGCACGGTGCCGTTGGAGAATATTGTCGGCAAGGCGCAGATCATTTTCTTTTCCGTCTATGAGGGCGAGCGAGCCTGGGAATTCTGGCGATGGCCGTTTTCGGTCCGCTGGGGCCGGCTGTTTACGATCGTGCGATGAGCCGCAAGGCGAAAGACAAAGATAGGGCCGCGCTCGAGGATCGCATCGGCTATAAATTCGCCGATAAGACGCTGCTGGAGCGCGCGGTCACGCATATTTCCGCGCTGGCCGGCGGCGCCACCCGCGCCAACAGCTACCAGCGTCTGGAATTTCTCGGCGACCATGTGCTCGGCTTGGTCATTTCCGACATGCTCTATCGCGCCTTTCCGAAGGCCAACGAGGGCGAATTGTCGCGCCGGCTGGCCGATCTGGTGCGCAAGGAAACCTGCGCGGAGGTCGCGCGCGCGATGGATCTCGGGCCGGCCCTCAAGCTCGGCAATTCGGAATCCCACGCCGGCGGGCGCCTGCGCGCCACGATTCTTGCGGACGCCTGCGAGGCGCTGGTCGGCGCCGTGTTCATCGATGGCGGGTATCAAGCGGCCGATGCGCTGGTCGCGAAGTTCTGGGAAGAACGCATGCTCAAGCCGCTGCGCCCGCTGCGTGATCCAAAGACCATGCTGCAGGAATGGGCGCAGGCGCGCGGCTTGCCAACGCCGGACTACCGCGAACTGGCGCGCACCGGCCCGCATCACGATCCGGAGTTCCGCGTCGCGGTCGTGCTGCCCTATAAGCCGCCGGCCGAGGGCAAAGGCTCATCGAAGCGGTCCGCTGAACAGGCTGCCGCCGCCGCGATGCTGACGCGCGTCGGCGTCGCGGTGGACAAACTTGATGGTTGACGCGCCCGGCACGCGCTGCGGCTTCGTCGCGCTGATCGGCGCGCCCAACGCCGGCAAGTCCACGCTGCTCAATGCGCTGGTCGGCTCCAAGGTGACCATCGTCTCGCGGAAAGTACAGACCACGCGCGCGCTGATCCGCGGCATTGCGGTTGAAGGCCAATCGCAGCTTATTTTTGTCGATACGCCCGGGATTTTCTCGCCGCGGCGGCGACTCGACCGCGCCATGGTGACGACGGCCTGGAGCGGAGCGCATGATGCCGATCTGGTCGGCGTACTGGTCGACGCGCGCAAGGGGATCGAGGAGGAGGCGGATGCGATCCTCGACAATCTTGCCGATGTGAAGGTGCCGAAAATCCTGATCCTCAATAAAATCGACGTGGTGCCGCGGGATACGCTTTTGGCCTTGACCAAGGCCGCGAATGACAAGGCCCAATTCGAAGCGACTTTCATGATCTCGGCGCTGACCGGCGACGGCCTCGCCGATCTCAAACTTTGGCTCGCCGCGCGCATGCAGCCGGGACCGTGGCTCTATCCGCCCGACCAGATGTCGGACGCGCCGGTTCGGCAACTGGCCGCCGAGATCACGCGCGAAAAGCTGTTCGAACGGCTGCACCAGGAATTGCCGTATCATTCCACGGTCGAGACCGAGAGCTGGAAGGAATTGCGGCGCGGCGATCTGCGCGTCGAACAGACGATCTATGTGGAGCGCGAAAGCCAGCGCAAGATCGTGCTCGGTAAGGGCGGCGCAACCATCAAGGCGATCGGCGAGGCGGCACGCAAGGAGATTGCGGAGATCGCGGAAGCCAAGGTGCACCTGTTCTTGTTCGTCAAAGTACGCGAGGGCTGGGGCGAGGATCCCGAGCGCTACCGCGCCATGGGGCTGGAGTTTCCCAAAGAGTGACGTAGAACCAGATTATGCAATGGACCGATGAAGGCATCGTGATCGGCGTCAAGCGCCATGGCGAGACGAGCGCCATCCTTGAATTGATGACGCGCGAGCATGGCCGCCATCTCGGGCTGGTGCGCGGCGGTTTCGGTTCGCGCATGAAGCCGATCCTGCAAACCGGTAATTCCGTCAACGCGGCCTGGCGGGCACGGCTGGACGAACATCTCGGCAATTATACGGTGGAGCCCGTGAACCTGCGCGCGGCGAACTTCTTTGCGTCACCGCACGCGATCTATGGCGTCAGCCATCTGGCGGCGCTGATGCGACTTTTACCCGAGCGCGACCCGCATGCCGGGCTTTATGCCGAATTTGACGGCATTCTCGACCATCTCGGCGATGCGTCCTTCGCCGCGCCGATGGTGGTGCGGTTCGAATTGCAGCTATTGTCCGAACTCGGCTTTGGCCTCGATCTCACGCAGTGCGCGTCGACCGGCACGAGCGTCGATCTGATATATGTCTCGCCGAAATCGGGGCGTGCGGTGTCGCGCGCCGCCGGCGAACCATGGGCCGACAAGATGCTGCGGCTGCCGTCCTTCTTGCGCGACCGGTACGCGCAACCGAACGGCCGCGATCTCGCCGACGGCTTCGCGCTGACCGGGTTTTTCCTGGCGCGCCATGTCATGGAGCCGCGCGGGCTGGCATTGGGCGACGAACGGGCGCATTTCATCGCGGCGCTGGGGCGCGCGCTGCCGAGCGTAGCGTGAAAGGACAAACGATGAAGCGACCCTGCCGTGCTCTTGGCTTTGCCTTCGCCGTGCTGGCAAGCGGCGTGACGGGAGCGGCGGCGCAGACCGCCGACGCGCCGCGGCTGCATCTGCATCAAGACTATATGGAACAGGTGATGCGGCCGACGACACTCGACGTGGCGGACCCGATGGCGGTCTTTTCCTTCGTGCTCAACAGCCTGCCGGAGCGCGTGAAGATCTACCCGACCGAGAATTATTTTTATTTCACTTTTGCCCATAACGGCCTGGACTACGCCGGCAATATCCGTCTCGACGCCAGCGATCGCGATCAAGGCAAAGTGCAATTTGCCTATTACGAGCAGAGCAACGGCTGGCTCGACGAGACGCCCGGCTTTTATCAAGCGCTCGATGCCTCGAACGGCGTCAAGCTCGAAAAGCTCGAACGCTTCGTCTACCGCCTGACGTATAAGGACAAGAGCGTGGTTTTCGAACTCAACGATCTTTCGCAAGTCAAGCCGCCGGCCAACGCACTGGCGCCGTCGGAGGAATTTATCGGGCCGGTATTCGACGATTTCGGGGTTCGGTTCTTTCTGGTCTACAACGCCGCGGTCAACAACTTCCTCTATATTCTCGACGAGACCGTTGACGTGGCCGACGACGTTGTCGTTGGACCGCGCGAGCGCATTCTGGTCGGCAAGCGCACGGGGTTTGTCTATTATCGCGACCATCGGCGCGACCGCAAAATCCTGATAGGAGTCTATGCCGAAAACGTCCAAGTCAACAATTATTTCGACGGACCGTTCGACCAACTGCCTGACAATTTTTTTCAGGGCGAGACGCTGCGCAATGCCATTCTCAAGGTGCAGCCGAACCTGAAGGGTAAGATCGACCGCTTCGGCGGCACGCCGGACGGCGAACTGCGCTATACCATCGCGCCGTACTTGCTCTACAAGGAGGTGCGTGAATTGGAGCGCGTCGATCGTTGCGCCAGCCGCAGCCACAAGTCCGACGCCGGCTATTACCGCTGCTTTATTTTGTACCGCGCGCCGCAGAATTTACGCTCGGAACCGAGCGAGCCGATGCGGCCGTCCAACGTCCGTAAGCTGGGCAAGTGGGGACAAACTAAGTCGCCTTAAAAGGTGCCATGGCGCGGTAGAAAAAAATGAGCCGGACGTTTGGCGCCCGGCCCACTCTCGATCAAAGTCTTGATCAAATCTTTTTCTAACTTACCAGCAGCGGCCCCAGCTCCAGCCGCGATGATGGCAACGCCACCAACGGCTGCGACCGCGCCAATGAGCCTTCACGACCGCGGTATTCGCGGTGGCGGCTTCGTTGATGGTAACACCATTGGCCGGCGCGGCCGAGGCGTTCGACGTTCCGATGAATCCGATACCCGCGGCAACGATCGCCGCAAGAAGAACTGCGCGCATTCTTTAGTCTCCTCTCTAGATCGGTGACAGCTAACGTTTAGCAGCGGATTTGGTTTCACTCAAACCCCGCAGCCAAACGGCACGAAGGCTTTCACGCCTCGTTGAATATACACTATCCGATTCCACACGCACATCTCGTGAGCCGGGCATTCATCGGTTGTTCATATGGGCGGCTTGCGATACCCAAATAACATGGGAAAGAGACTGATTCCCCCCGACAAGGGCCAGGTTGAAGAGGTTGCATTGCGGGAAGCGCTCGAGGAGCGCTACCTCGCTTACGCCCTTTCGACCATCATGAACCGTGCGCTGCCGGACGCGCGCGACGGATTGAAGCCCGTGCACCGGCGCATCCTCCATGTCATGCGGACCCTGCGGCTCGACCCGGGCGCCGCTTTCAAGAAGTCGGCCAAGGTGGTCGGCGACGTGATGGGCAATTTCCACCCGCACGGCGACCAGGCGATCTACGACGCCATGGTGCGGTTGGCGCAGGATTTCGCCCAGCGTTACCCGCTGATCGACGGGCAGGGCAATTTCGGCAATATCGACGGCGATAATGCCGCCGCCATGCGCTACACCGAGTTGCGGTTGACCGAAGTGGCGCGTCTGCTGATCGACGGCATCGAGGAAGATGCGGTCGATTTTCGCCCGAGCTACGACGGTACCGGCGAGGAGCCGGTGGTGCTGCCGGCGGCGTTTCCCAATCTGCTCGCCAACGGCTCGCAGGGCATCGCGGTCGGCATGGCGACCTCGATCCCGCCCCACAATGCGGCCGAACTGTGCGACGCGGCGTTGTTTCTGATCGATAATCCGAAGGCGCGGAGCCGTACGCTGCTCAAATACGTCAAAGGGCCGGATTTCCCGACCGGCGGCGTGATCGTCGACAAACCGGCGGAGATCGCCGAGGCCTATACCACCGGCCGCGGCTCGTTCCGCGTGCGCGCGCGTTGGGAAAAAGAAGATCTTGGTCGCGGCACCTATACCATCGTGATCACAGAAATTCCGTGGCTGGTGCAGAAGTCGCGCCTGGTGGAGAAGCTCGCCGAACTGATCAACGAGAAGAAACTTCCGTTGGTTGCCGACGTGCGCGATGAATTGGCCGAGGATCTCCGCCTGGTGATCGAGCCGCGCTCGCGCACGGTGGATGCCGAGCTGTTGATGGAGTCGCTGTTCAAGCTCACCGAGCTTGAAAGCCGCATTCCGCTCAACATGAATGTGCTGGTCAAGGGCCGCGTCCCGCAAGTGCTCGGCCTCACCGAGGCGCTGCGCGAATGGCTCGACCATCGGCGCGACGTACTGCTTCGCCGCTCCAAGCATCGGCTGGCCGAGATCGAGCATCGGCTGGAAGTGCTCGGCGGCTTCCTGGTCGCTTATTTGAATCTCGACAAGGTGATCAAGATCATCCGGCGCGAGGACGAACCCAAGCCTGTCCTGATGAAGGCGTTCAAGCTCACCGACGTGCAGGCCGACGCCATCCTCAATATGCGGTTGCGCAATTTGCGCAAGCTCGAGGAAATGGAAATCCGCGCCGAGGATAAAGCGCTGCGCGAAGATCGCACCAAAGTGAAATCGCTTCTCGGATCGCCGGCACAGCAGTGGAAGACGATTGCCGCGCAGATCAAGGAAATAAAAAATACTTTCGGGCCGAAAACCGGGCTCGGTAAACGCCGCACCACCTTCGCGGAAGCGCCCGAGCACGACGAGGCCGCCATCGAAGAAGCGATGGTGGTGCGTGAGCCGATCACCGTCGTGGTGTCGGAAAAGGGCTGGATCCGGGCCTTGCGCGGTCACGTGAGTGACTTGTCGGGCGTTACCTTCAAGACTGACGACGCCTTGAGTTTCGCTTTTCCGACCGAAACCACCGCCAAGATTTTGATTTTCGCCAGCAATGGCAAGTTCTACACGCTCGAAGCCTCGAAGCTTCCGGGCGGGCGCGGCCATGGCGAGCCGGTGCGGCTCTATTTCGACATCGAGCAGGACGCCGAGGTGGTGGCGGCGCTGGCCTACCAGGGCAAGCGCAAGTTCCTGGTGGCGAGCTATGGCGGCAACGGCTTCGTGGTGGGCGAGGACGAAGTGCTTGGCACCACGCGCAAAGGCAAGCAGGTGCTCAATCTCAAAACGCCCGACAAAGCGGCGGCCATGACGACGATCGACGGCGAACTGATCGCCGCAGTCGGGACCAACCGCAAGATGGTGATATTCCCGATCGACCAGGTGCCGGAAATGGGCCGCGGCCGCGGCGTCCGTTTGCAGCGCTACAAGGACGGCGGACTTTCAGACGTCGCCACCTTCAAGGCGAATGACGGGTTGCGATGGGTCGGGGAGGGCGGACGCACCTCGACGCTTTCGATCAAGGAATTTGCGCCATGGCGCGGGAAGCGCGGTGACGCCGGGCGCGTACGCCCGGACCGCTTTCTGGCCAATCTGAAATTTGGGCGCGCGACCGGAAATGGCGGCGGTGGCGCGGACGGCAAGTAGCGCTGCCGCCCTTGCCTCGTTTTGCTCATTCTTGCGCATCGTATATCCACGGTCGCGGCGTGCTTTTCATACATTCGACGGCCATGGTAGATTTGGGGATGTTAGCATTGCGGGCGCCATCAACTCACGCCATGGGATCGATTGGATAGCATGACTGTTTCAGGTGCGCGCGTGTTGGTGACGGGCGGCGCGGGTGTAATCGGATCGCATTTGTGTGAGCGATTGCTCGACGCCGGGAACGAAGTCTTGTGCGTCGACAATTTCTCCACGAGCGCCGATCGCAACATGAAAAATGCGATGGGTCATCCGAAGTTCAAGGTGCTTAATCACGACATTTGCCAGCCCTTCAGCGGTGACGTGCCGGCGATCGATGCGATTTTCAATCTGGCATGCCCGGCGGCGCCCGTGCATCAGAAATTTGATCCCGTGCGCGTGCTCACGACCACGATCGTCGGCGCGATCAACGTGCTTGAATTGGCAAAACGATGCAACGCGCGTGTCCTGCAAGCCTCTACCAGCGAGATTTACGGCGACCCGGCCGTGCAGCCTCAGCCGGAAACATACTGGGGTTACGTCAATCCGATCGGCCCGCGCTCATGCTACGATGAAGGTAAGCGGGCGGCCGAAGCAGCGTTCTTCGCCTATCATCGCCAGCACAACGTGCGCATCAAGGTGGCGCGCATTTTCAATACCTACGGGCCGCGTCTTCATCTCAATGACGGCCGGGTCGTGTCCAATTTCATCACTCAGGCGCTGGATGGCCGCCCGATCACGATCTACGGCAAGGGTGACCAGACCCGCTCCTACACCTATGTGGACGACACCGTGGAAGGACTTCTGCTACTGATGGCGAGCGCCGAGGATTTTCACGGCCCCGTCAATATTGGGAATCCCGAAGAGTTGACCTTGCAGAAAATGGCGGAAACCATCATCGAGTTGACGGGCTCTCGATCCAAGATTCAATATCTGCCTCCGGCGCCGGAGGATCCCAAGCAGCGGCAGGCCGACATTACGTTGGCGCGTTCGGTGCTCGGATGGCAGCCGCGCACGACATTGCGGGACGGTCTTGCGCGCACCATCGAATATTTCCGCGCGACCAGGTAATTGTTCGCCTCATGCAATTGTCAATCATTATCCCTGTTTACAACGAACGCGCGACGCTTGCGTCCATTCTGGCGCTGGTCAGCGACGCGCTGCCTGGCGTCAACAAGGAAATTGTCGTTGTCGACGATTGCTCGCGTGATGGTACGCGTGACTGGCTCAAGTCCAATATCCCAGACGATGGCCGGACGGCGGGCGGCATCGAGGTCAACGGTAAAGGTAATCTCGACTTCCGGCCGCAAACTGGCGAAGCAAGCGTAACGATCCGGGCGATCTTTCACGAACGCAATCGCGGCAAGGGCGGCGCGTTGCGGACCGGGCTTGCCGCCGTCAAGGGCGATGTCATCGTGATCCAGGACGCCGATCTCGAATACGACCCCCGCGATTGGGCTGACATGTACGATCTTGTCGCGCACCGGAAAATTGCCGACGTCGTGTACGGCTCGCGCTTCTATGGACGGCCGCACCGGGCCTTGAAATTTCATCACTACATGGGCAATCGATTGATCTCATTTCTGTTCAGCATCATCTTCAATCAAAAGCTGAGTGATGTTCAGACCTGCTACAAGATGATGACGCGAGAACTGGTCGATTCGCTGCGGCTTGCACATGACGGTTTTGGCATTGAAATTGAAATCGCCGCGCGCATTGTTCGCCAGGACAAATATCGGATCTATGAAGTGGGCATCAACTACTATGGACGCGACCGGGCCGAGGGAAAAAAAATCAACTGGAAAGACGGCGTGAAGGCACTCTGGTATTTGGTTAAGTTTCGCTTCGACTGATCCGTTCAGCGAGCCTTCGATTTGCGGCCGTTCAAGTCGCAAGGAACAGCAGCGATTTTTCCGACTTCTCCAGCAAAGCCGCGGCGGTGTCGCCGAAAAACAGCTTATCGCCCGGGCGGCGGCCGGCGCCCATGACGATGAGATTGTGCTTGCCGTGGGCTATTTCCTTCAAAATCGCTTCCTCGGCGACGACGTTGGCGCGCACGCGCGTGCGTAACTCGAGTTCATAACTTTCCGCGAGCTCGACGATGTCCTTGAGAATTGCCTCCTCGTATCGGCGCGAGCGTTTCTTTTTACCGCCGGGGGCAACGTAAAGCGCGGTGAGCGAAGCCTTGCTGGCGCGCGCTATGGCGATGGCGACCTCGGCCGCTCGGCGCGACATTTCGGTGCCATTGACCGGCACCAGCATGGCAAGCTTGCCGTGCAACGGATGTTCGAGAAGTTTGTCGCGCACATCCGCCACCGCAATCGGACCTTCGAAGCCGGCGGCGAGGTTGGCGACGTCTTCATGGAATTCGTTGCGCCGTGCCACGGTTTTCTCGAGCCCGACGATCATCAGGTCATAACCCTTTTCGGCTTCTGCCGCGACCGCCTCCGGCTTGGGCGCTTTTTCCACGATCGTGGTGACGGCGAGCTTGGCGTCGGTCTTTTCCTCCTCGGTTTGCGCGCGACCAGCGTGCCCGGCGAAGACCTTGACGGTGTCTGCGGCGGTTCTGGCCTTGGCTTTCTCGGCCTCGGCGGCGGCTTTGCCGGTTTTCTTGTCGGTCTTGATATGCATCACGGTCGTCGGCATCGCGTCGCTGCCGGCAAGGAGACCGGCAACGCGCGAGGCAAACCGTCCATTCGCGCTTTCGTCGACCGCGAGCAGCAGCCGCTCCAGTTTCGGCACGAAGCCGCGCGCTTCCATTTCTTCGCGTTCGAGCCGCTGTTTTTCGTCCTTGCGCATCGGCAGCCGCGCCAGCGCCCAGCGCAAAGTGGGCGGCATCGCGGTGGTGGTGATCACCGCCATGGCGACGATCATGGTGAACAGGTTCTGGCTGAGCGCACCCATCGACAGGCCGATGGTCGCCACGATCACCTCGGTCGAGCCGCGCGCGTTCATGCCGGTGCCGAGCGCGACCGATTCTCGAAACGTAAGACCGCCGAGCTTGCCTCCAATGAAGGCGCCGCCGAACTTGCCGATGCTGGCGATCAAGATCAGCCCGGCGGTCAGCGCCAGGATGGCCGGATCCTTGAGGATGGTGAGGTCGGCGCTCAGGCCCGCGGTGCCGAAGAAGATCGGCATGAAGAAAGCGATGATTAGTCCGCGCAGTTGCTCGTCGATGTGGCGGGTGAGGATGGGGGATTCGCCGATCAGGATGCCGGCGACAAAGGCGCCAAGAACCGTGTGGACGCCAATAAGGTCGGTGATGGCCGCCATCACGCACATGATCAGCAGGATCGCGGTGATCACCGCATAGTCGCTGACGAAGGTGTCGTTGACCCAGCGGATGATGATGAAGACCAGGCGCCGGCCGATGGTGAAGCTCAGGCCCATGAAGGCGAGCGTGCCAAGGATGCTCTTGGCCAGGCTCACGCCGTCCACCGCGCCCTGCAGCGCCAGACTGAAGATGATCGCGGTGATGATCCAGCCCACCGTGTCGTCGATGATGGCGGAGGCCATGATGACCTGGCCGACAGTGCGGCGGGTGAAATTCATTTCGCGGATCACCGTCGCCACTATCTTGACCGAGGCAATCGACAAAGCGGTGCCGAGAAACAGCGAGGTGATCAGCCGCTTGCCGGGGTCCGGCAACATCGCATCGGGCAGCAATTCGCCGAGCGCCACGCCGCACAGGAATGGCACCACAATGCCGGCAAGCGAGGCGAAGGCCGATGCCCGGCCCGTCTGCTTGACCAGCTTGAGATCGGTTTCCATGCCGGTGAGCAGCAGCAACAACAGAATGCCGAATTGCGAGATGCCGTCGAGCATCGCCTTCTGCTCTTTGGCGGCGGGAAACAGCGCGTGCTGCCAATCGGGCAGCAGGGCGCCGAACAAAGACGGGCCGAGCACTAGGCCGGCGATTAACTGTCCCATCACCGCCGGCTGCTTGAGCCGCAGCATGACTTCGCCGAGCAGGCGGCCCACCACAATCAGCAGAACGATTTGGCTGACGAATAGCAGTTGGGAAGGGCCGTGTTGGGCGCCCTCGGCGGCATAGGCCGGGCCTGCGAGTGCAAGCCCCGTCAGTGACGAGGAAAGCCACAATAAGCGTCGCCTATTGCCGTTCATGTGAGGTGCCGCCCCCATTTCCCACTGTCAGGTGAGCGGCAACACGGCGTGAGGGCGGAAAGTTCCATTCAAATGCAATTGCAAACCATTCGCAACTAGACTAGGCTGAGTTCTAGCACAGCCAATTTTTTGCAGGTTGAGGAAAGACTTAAGTTTGATGCAGGAGAGGGCACCGAAACCGAAATCGCTGACCGACCGTACCGTCCTCGCGGCCCAAGCCATTCTCAGCGGCCAGCACCGCGGGCCGGGCGCCTACCTTGCCTTTGCCGGGCCGGCGATCGTTGCCTCGATCGCCTACATGGACCCCGGCAATTTCGCGACCAACATCCAGGCTGGCGCGAAATACGGCTACAGCCTGCTGTGGGTCGTGCTGCTGGCTAACATGATCGCGATGTTGTTCCAGGCGCTCTCGGCCAAGCTCGGCATCGTCACCGGCCGCAATCTCGCGGAAATGTGCCGCGACCATTTCCCGACGCCGGTGGTCTGGGCGATGTGGGTGGTCAGCGAAGTCGCCGCCATGGCGACCGATCTCGCCGAATTTCTCGGCGGCGCCATCGGGCTTTCGTTGTTGTTTAACATGCCGCTGATCGCCGGCATGGGGGTCACCGCCGTCATCACCTACGCGATTTTATTGGTCGAGGGTCGCGGTTTCCGCCCGGTCGAACTGATCATCGGCAGCATGGTCGGCATCATCGGGCTTTGCTATTTGGTCGAAATATTCATCGTGCCGGTCGACTGGGGAGCGGCGGCCTATCATTCGGTTTTGCCGCAGATGCCCGACGCCGAAGCGCTGCTGATCTCGGTCGGCATCATCGGCGCCACCGTGATGCCGCACGCAGTCTATCTGCATTCGGGCTTGACCCAGGCGCGCACGCCCGGTCGCGACGAACATGAACGGCGTCTGCTGGTGCGCATCTCCAACCACGAGGTGGTGATCGCGCTGGCGATCGCGGGGCTGGTCAACATGGCGATGGTGATGATGGCCTCGGGCGCCTTCCATGCCGGCCACCCGGACGTCGCGGAGATCGAAACCGCCTATCACACGCTGGCGCCGCTGCTCGGCATCGGCGCGGCCGGAATATTCCTGCTCTCGCTGATCGCCTCGGGCGTCTCGAGTTCGGTGGTGGGCACCATGGCCGGGCAGATGATCATGCAGGGCTTTGTCGGCTTCCGCATTCCGATCTGGCTGCGCCGCGTCATTACGATGGTGCCGGCTTTCGTGGTTGTGGCCTACGGCGTCAACGCCACGCAGGCGCTTGTGGTGAGCCAGGTGATCTTGAGCATCGCGTTGCCCCTGCCGATGATCGCGCTGCTGATGTTCACAAGGCGGCCCGACCTCATGGGCAAATTCGTCAACGGCCCGGTCACCCAGATCGCGGTCGTGGTTGCGACCGTGCTGGTGCTGCTCCTCAATGCATTTCTGATTGTGCAGACGCTGGGCGTGCCGATCCCCGGCCTGCATTAGGCGGGTCTATTTTGCCGTGCCATCACACAGTCGCTGGTTCACCGCGCAGAAGTTGCGGCGACTGACGCCGGCTACGCTCCGGCAACGCGCGAGCGCTTCATTGTCGGCGTTTTTCTGGGTATCTGCAATCGCCCACCCAACTCCCGGTGTTCCATCCTTGGGGTCGACCGCCATGGCCGCGCATTTGTCGCGGAACGTGGTGACGATCACGCAATGCGCCCGTGCCTTTTCGTTGCCGCTGTCGGGTGGTGCGCCCGATGCGGTCTTCTCCGGAACTTTTTTGCATGCAGCGAGGGCATCGGCGCGGGCCGCCTCGGCCGTTGGCCTGTTCACCATAGAACTGATCTGGTAGCCCTTGGCGGGGCCCCCGGGGGCGATGCCCTCAGCGATCGCGCCTTCAGCGTCGGCTCGCGGACTCGCGACACTAATTGCAGCGCATGCCAGCAACAATGCGACTACTCTCCGTCTCATTGCATCCCCCTTTTCACGTCAACCGTCCTACTGCTGGCTGAACGTTTGCCCCACTTTCGTTGAGCTTATCATCGTGCCTTCCATAGGACAATTTCAGTTGGCATTCGGCCACTCGTGCAGATCAGATTTTGGCGGCGGGTTTATGAGGCCACACCGTTGGGTTACTTTTCCACCCGCGTCCAGCCCGAGGACATCAGGCGTTCCTGCGGCAGGAAGCGGCCTTTGTAGTCCATCTTGCGCGAACCAGGCACCCAATAGCCGAGATAGACGTAAGCCAGGCCCATCCTTCTGGCGCGCTCGATGTGGTCGAGGATCATGAAGGTTCCAAGCGAGCGCTCGCCGGCGTCGGGATCGAAGAACGAATAGACCATCGACAGCCCGTCGGAGAGCACATCGGTGAGCGCGACCGCCAATAATTGCCCGGCGCCACGGCCGTTGATGCCGCTGTCCGGACCGCGCCGGCGATATTCGACCAAGCGGGTGTCGACATGGCTGTCCTCGATCATCATGGCGTAGTCGAGCACCGTCATGTCGGCCATGCCGCCGTCACGGTGGCGGGTGTCGAGATAGGCGCGGAATACCGAATATTGCTCGGACGTAGGCGCCGGCGTGTGCATATCGCCGATCACGTCTTCGTTGCGCTCGGCAATGCGGCGCATGTTGCGTGAGGGCGCGAAATCCGCCGCCACCACCCGCACCGAAACGCAGGCGCGGCAGGTCTCGCAGGCCGGCCGGTAGGCGATCGACTGACTGCGACGGAAGCCGCCATGCGTGAGCAGATCGTTGAGTTCGGAAGCGCGCTCGCCGACCAAATGGGTGAATACCTTGCGCTCCTCCTGGCCGTCCAAATAAGGACATGGCGAGGGCGCGGTCAGGTAAAATTGCGGCGTATCTCGGGAATGCTGGCTCACGTCATCAGGCCGTTAATGCTTTCCGATTCGCTTAGCATCGCGCGACCGCAGGGTCACGTCAAAGCTCTTTATTGGCCCTTTATCGCGCCGGCGCGCTGCGCATGGCGGCGCGCGCCGGATTATTGATTACCACGGTGCCGAGCATGATGTCGTGCAGCAGTCGGCGGCGCTCGTTGAAGAAGGCGACCAGCAGCACGAACGGCGTGAGGAATGAGACCGTGAACCAGAAGGCGATGGCGTGCACGGCGCCGAGCACGAAATAGGCCGGTGCCCCGTACCAGGTGCGCATTTCGAGGTCCATGATCCGCATGCCGATGGTGGCGGAGCGCGCACTCCCCAGCGTGACCCCGAAGTAGCAGATCGCCCAGACCACCGAGGCGCCCGGCAGCAACCAATAGAGCGCGAAGCCCAAGCCCAGCGTTACGATGCCGAACGCAAAAATGAACATGGCCGCGATCACCACGGGGACTGCGATGATGATGAAATCGATGACGAAAGCGACCACCCGGCGCGCCAGCACGCCCTCGAACAGCTCCGGGTTGGCGGCCGGGTCGTAGGCATGGGGTTTGATATCGATCGGCATGGCGCTTTGGCCCGTTTGAGCGTTTTGTCGGTCCATACGGAAATGGAGAAAAAATCGTCGGTACGCAAGGGGGCCTGACGGGCGGCTGGAACGGCGGGCGCGCTTGCGGCATGGTGCCGCCGGGAGACAACGCGTGGCCGTCACGATTGCCGATATCGAAGCAGCCCGCCGCGTGATCGAGCACGCCGTTCTGCGCACGCCTATGTTGGCCGCGCCGCGGCTGTCGGCGCTCACCGGCGCTCAGGTTTACGTCAAATACGAGAATTTGCAGGTCACCAATTCTTTCAAGGAGCGGGGCGCGCTGGTCAAACTGGCCTCCCTGAGCGAAGCCGAGCGCAAGCGCGGCGTCATCGCCATGTCGGCCGGCAATCATGCCCAGGCGGTGGCCTATCACGCCGCGCGACTGGGGATTCCGGCGACCATCGTCATGCCGGTAACCACGCCGCTGGTGAAAGTCGCCGCGACGCGCTCGCATGGCGCGGACGTGGTGCTCGACGGCGAGACCATCGCCGAGGCGCAGAAGCGCTGCGAGCAGATTCAGGCCGAACGCAAGCTCATGTTGGTGCATCCTTACGACGACGAACGCGTCATCGCCGGGCAAGGCACCATCGCGCTCGAGATGCTGGAAGAAGTTGCCGACCTCGATGTCCTGATAATCCCGATCGGCGGCGGCGGGCTGATTGCGGGCAATGCCATTGCCGCGCGCGCCCGGAACCCCAAGATCGAGATCGTCGGCGCCGAAGCCGTGCTTTATCCCTCGGTTTGGAACGCATTGCATAACGAGACGCGGCCGATCGGCGGGGCGACTTTGGCCGAAGGCATCGCGGTCAAGAATGTCGGCAAATTGACGCTGCCGGTGATCCGCGAGCTGGTGCCCGACATTATTTTGGTCGATGAGGCGCATCTGGAGCGCGCGGTCAATGCTTATCTCACTTTGCAGAAGACCATGGCTGAAGGGGCCGGCGCAGCCGGCTTAGCCGCCATGCTGGCCACGCCGGAGCGTTTCGCCGGCAAAAAGACCGGACTTATTTTGTGCGGCGGCAATATCGATCCGCGCATTCTCGCGTCCATCATGGTGCGTGAGCTCGAGCGCGAGAACCACATCGTTTCGTTCCGCCTCACCATCCCGGACCGGCCGGGCGTGCTCGGCACCATTGCGACCCGGCTCGGCGAACTCGGCGCCAACATCCTCGAAGTCGATCACCGCCGTCTATTCCTTGACGTGCCGGCCAAGGGCGCCAAGCTCGACGTCACCGTCGAGACGCGGGACGCCATGCATGCCGACGAGATCAAGGCCGCGCTTGCGGCCGACGGCTATCGGCCGGTGCGCATCGAGAGTGGTCGCGCGGTCGAGTGACGATTGCAGCACAAGCGTTTTGCTCTCAAGGCGGTTGCAGGCGATTTCTGGCATATGACGCGGCGCGCGGGGAACAATGGCCCCCGTTATGAAAAAATCTTTCATCGTTGCCGCGGCATAGAGCAGGAACGATCAAGGGCAGCCCGATCGCCGACAAATATTTTCTGCAATGTATTGAAATATCCTTGGAAAGGCTGTGTTCCCGGCATTTCAATTTTAGCACCGGCGGCGCGTCGTCGCCCGTTAACGGCGAATAATATTTTCATTTTGACAGCAAGGGCTTGGCACTCGCTAACTGCGCCATGCTTGACGTCACCGCAAAAATTAAAGCCGATGATTTTGCGTCTCTAAAGCCAGACGAGCGGCTCACGCAACTTCGCCGCGCTATCGAAGGCGCTATCGTTTTCACGCACGGCTTCGGCGTCGAGGGCCAACTTATCTTCCATTGGATCTGCGCGCACGATCTCGATATCGACGTGGTGACGCTCGATACCGGCCGGCTCTTTCCGGAAACCTACACCTTGTGGGCCGAGACCGAACGCCGCTACGGCCGGTGCATCCGCGCGATCTATCCGAATGGCGCCGCGCTTGAGCGGCTGGTCGCCAAACAGGGCGTCGATGGCATTTACGAGTTCTCAGAAGGCGCGGATGGCCTGCTGCGATGCGCGCAAGAGCAGGCCGCTCGACCGCGCGCTCGAAGGCGCCTCGGCATGGATCACCGGCTTGCGCGCCGACCAGAACGAAAACCGCCGCGAGGGCGGCCTCGTTGGCTACGACGCCAGTCGCGGCCTCATCAAGTTCAACCCGCTCTACGATTGGACGCGCCATGCGGTGCTGGCGGAAGCGCGCAGACACGACATCCCGATCAACAGCCTGCATGCCAAAGGCTTTACCTCGATCGGTTGCGCGCCCTGTACGCGCGCCATTGGCCCCGGTGAGCCCGAACGCAATGGCCGCTGGTGGTGGGAGAAGGACGGCTCCGGCGAATGCGGGCTGCATTTGCCGCGCAAGGATTTAAACAAGCGTGCGGCCAAGGACAATCTGCGGCGCGACCACGTCGAAATGGGCGCCGGTTGCGGCTGAGCGTTATTTGCCCTGCATCATGCGCCACAGGCGCTCGGGCGTTGCCGGCATTTCCACGTGCTTGACGCCAAATTCGGACAGCGCATCGACCAGCGCGTTGGATACCGCCGGCAGCGAACCGACGCAGCCGGCTTCGCCCGCGCCCTTGGTGCCGAGCGGATTGGTCCTGGTCGGCACCGGATGGCTCTCGACCTCGATGTCGCAGAAATCATGGGCGTGCGGCATGGCGTAGTCCATGAATGACGCCGTGACGAGCTGACCTTCGGTGTCGAAGTGGATGTCTTCCATCAGAATCTGGCCGACGCCCTGCGCGATGCCGCCATGGATTTGTCCGTGCAGCAGCATGGGGTTGAGCACGGTGCCGACGTCGTCCACCACGGTGTAGCGAACGATCTCGACCTTGCCGGTCTCCAGCTCGATTTCCAATTCGCAAATGTGACAGCCATTGGGATAATTGGCGATCGGCGCCACAAAGACGGCGTTGGCGGAGAGGCCGGCTTCCATATCCTTCGGCAGCTTGGTGAAGTCGAAAAACTCCTTGGCGATTTCCTTGATCGAGAGCGTCCGGTTGGTGGCCTTGCTGGAAAACACGCCTTCGGAGAAATTGAGTTCGTCGGCATTGACCTTGAGCAGATGCGCGGCAATGGCGCGCGCCTTACCGACGATTTTCTCCGTCGCCAAGTGGGTGGCGGAACCCGCCATAGCGGAGGAGCGCGAGCCGCCGGTGCCTTCGCCGTAGAACACCAGATCGGTGTCGCCCTGCACATATTGCACGTCGTTTGGGTCGAGCCCGAGCCGGTCGCAGACCAGTTGCTTGAGCACGGTCTCGTGCCCCTGGCCCTGGCTGTTGGAGCCCGAGAAGATGGTCGCTGCGCCCGAACGGTCGAAGCGTACCTCGGCGCCCTCGGTACCGGCGGGCGCCGCGCGCTCGATGGTGTTGGACAGACCGAAGCCGCGCAGTCTCCCGCGTTTGCGCGATTCCACTTTGCGCGCCTTGAAGCCTTTGGCGTCGGCGAGTTCGAGCGCCATGTCCATGTTCTTCTCGAACTCGCCGCTGTCATAGGTGAAGGTGAGCCCGGTCTTGAACGGCATGGCGGAGGGCGGAATGTAATTGCGGCGGCGCAATTCGGCGGGATCGATCTTCAGCTCGGCGGCGGCGAGATTGACCATGCGCTCGATGATGTAGGCCGCCTCCGGCCGGCCATTGCCGCGATAGGGGCGCACCGGGTTGGTGTTGGTGAACACGGCGGTGATGTCGACATGGATCGCCGGCGTGCGGTAACAGCCGGCGAGCGTCCCGGCATTGAATACGAAAGCCGGCATGTTGGCCTGCAGATAGGCGCCGATCGCGGCGATGGTCTTGACTCGCAGCGCGAGGAAGGTGCCGTCCTTGTCGAGCGCAAGTTCCGCTTCGGTGACATTGTCGCGGCCTTGCGCGTCGCTCAAGAAAGCTTCGGTGCGCGTGCTGATCCATTTCACCGGCCGACCGGTGAGTTTGGAGGCCAGCAGCACCAGCGGCATTTCGTTGAAGATCGGCGACTTCATGCCGAAGCTGCCGCCGGTATCGCCGGTGATGATCCGCACTTTGCTTTCGGAGACCTTGAGCAGCTTGGCGAGATCGGCGCGCACCGGATGCGGGCGCTGCAGCGCCGTGTAGAGGGTGTAGCGCCCGTCGGCGGCGTGATAGTCGCCGACCGCGCCGCGCGGTTCCATGCTCACCGCCGTGACGCGATTGACCACCATTCGGCTCTTGACCACGTGGGCGGCGCGCGTGAGGGCGGCGTCGACCGCGGCCTTGTCGCCGACCAGTTCGACGAAGGCGATATTGTCGGGGCAATCCTCCCAGACGCGCGCCGAGCTGGGCTTAGGCGCTTCGGCGGTCGAGGTGACCGCGGGCAGCACGTCGTAATCGACCTGGATCAGTTCGGTCGCATCCATCGCCTGCGCGATGGTCTCGGCGACCACGAAGGCGATGTAATCGCCGACCCAGCGCACATGAGTCTCGGCCAGGATCGGATAGCGCGGCTTGTATTGCGGCGAGCCGTCGCGGCGCTTGAGATTGCCGGGCACCGGCAGGTCGGAAAAGCCGGCAGCTTTGATGTCGGCCGCGGTCAGCACGCACAGCACGCCCGGCGCGGCCTTGGCCGCGTCGATATCGATCGATTTAATCTTGGCATTGGCGTGCGGCGAGCGCAGCACCACGCCATGCGCCATGCCCGGCAGCTTGATGTCGTCGGTGTAGCGGCCGCCGCCCTGGATCAGACGCGGATCCTCGAAGCGCGAGACGCCTTGACCTATTGCGAATTCACCCATGGAAAAAATTACCCGTCGATTTCAGGCATCACCGGACGGTGACGAGATGGGAAGGAAGCTACGGGCGTTCAGCCCTTTTTCAGTTTTTCCGCGACGCGCGGCGCAAAGTACGTCAGGACGCCATCGGCGCCGGCGCGCTTGAAGGCAATGAGGCTTTCCATCATGGCACGCTCGCCGTCAAGCCAGCCATTGCCGGCCGCCGCCATGATCATCGCGTATTCGCCCGACACCTGATAGGCGAAAGTCGGCATGCCGAAAGTGTCCTTCACGCGCGCCACGATGTCGAGATAGGGCAGGCCGGGCTTGACCATGATCATGTCGGCGCCTTCCTCGATGTCGAGAGCGACCTCACGCAGCGCCTCATCGGTATTGCCGGGATCCATCTGGTAGGTGCGTTTGTCGCCGGCAAGCGTCTTGGCCGAGCCAACGGCGTCGCGGAACGGGCCGTAAAAAGCCGAGGCATATTTCGCCGCATAAGCCATGATCGATACGTCGGTGAAATTCTCGGCATCGAGCGCCTTACGGATGGCGCCGACGCGGCCATCCATCATGTCGGAGGGCGCGATGATGTCGCAGCCGGCTTGCGCCTGCACGATCGCCTGCCTGACCAGCACGGCGACCGTCTCGTCGTTGAGAATTTCGCCATCGCGCAGCAGGCCGTCGTGGCCATGGCTGGTGAAGGGATCGAGCGCCACGTCGCACAGGATACCGACCTCGGGAACTTCTTTCTTGATGGCGCGGATGGTGCGGCAGACCAGATTGTCCGGGTTGAGCGCCTCGCTGCCCGCCTCATCGCGTAAATTCGGGTCGGTATAGGGAAACAGCGCGAGGCAAGGGATGGTGAGCTTGGCGGCGCGTTCGGCCTCGCGCACCGCCTGGTCGACCGACAATCGTTCAACGCCCGGCATCGACGGCACTGGCGTGCGGGCATTTTGGCCATCCATCACAAACAGCGGCCAGATCAGGTCGTCGGTGGAAAGCCGGTGCTCGCGCACCAGCCGGCGCGCCCATTCGCTGCGCCGGTTGCGCCGCAGGCGGGTTGGCAGATCGAGCGGGGGGCTAGGGACCTCCTCGGTCGCGGGTTCGACCGGCACGAAACCGATTTTCCGTTGCAGCGGGCGGCCGAATTTGATTGCCATTGCGGGTCTCCGGACCTCTTTTAGCCGGTCCCGGCAAAGCCCGCCACCCGTTTGCGGCGCGCGGCAGCGGGGCGGTTAACCGGGATGGCGCAAAGACCAACCCGTGATAAAAGCCTGCCGGGGTTAACGCCGGCCGGCTGGAGAAGGCAGCCGACTTAAAGGTTTGAGACAATGGAAGACTTTTACCGCATCCGCCGCTTGCCGCCCTATGTGTTCGAAGAAGTAAACCGGGCCAAGGCGCGGGCCCGCAATGCGGGGGCGGACATCATCGATCTCGGCATGGGCAATCCGGATTTGCCGGCGCCCGCGCATGTCATCGAGAAGGTCAGGGAGACGCTCGGCAAGCCGCGCACCGACCGCTATTCGGCCTCGCGCGGCATTCCGAAGCTGCGCCTCGCGCAGGCGAAGTATTACGAGCGCCGCTTCGGCGTGAAGCTCAACCCCGAAACGCAAATCGTCACCACGCTTGGCTCCAAGGAAGGCTTCGCCAACGTGGCGCAGGCGATCACCGCGCCGGGCGATGTCGTGCTGGTGCCCAACCCGAGCTACCCGATCCACGCCTTCGGCTTCCTGATGGCGGGGGGCGCGGTGCGCTCGGTGCCCTCGGAACCGACGCCGAATTTTTTCCATACGCTTGAGCGCGCGATCATCCACTCGATCCCGAAGCCGACCGCGGTGGTGGTTTGCTATCCGGCCAACCCGACCGCCTATGTCGCGAGCCTCGACTTCTACAAAGACCTGATCGCCTTCGCCAAGAAGCACGAGATCCTGGTGCTGTCCGATCTCGCTTATGCGGAAGTCTATTTCGACGACAACCCGCCGCCCTCGCTGCTACAGGTGCCGGGCGCGATCGACATCGCGGTCGAGTTCACCTCGATGTCGAAGACCTTCTCGATGCCGGGCTGGCGCATCGGCTTTGCGGTCGGCAATGAGCGCGTGATCGCGGCCTTGGGTCGCGTGAAATCCTATCTCGATTATGGCGCCTTTACGCCAATCCAGGTCGCGGCCATTGCCGCGCTCAACGGCCCGGACGATTGCATCAAGGAAATGCGTGAAACCTACAAGCGCCGGCGCGACGTGTTGGTGGAAAGCTTCGGCCGCGCCGGGTTTCACGTGCCGTCACCGCGGGCCTCGATGTTTGCCTGGGCGCCAATCCCGGAACCGTTCACCAGCATCGGCAGCGTGGAATTCGCGACGCTGCTGGTCGAAAAGGCCGAACTCGCGGTCTCGCCCGGCATCGGCTTCGGCGAATACGGCGAAGGCTACGTGCGCATCGCGTTGGTGGAGAACGAGCAGCGCATCCGCCAGGCCGCGCGCAACGTCGGCCGCTTCCTGAAATCCGGGCCGGAACAACTGCACAACGTCGTCCCGCTCGCCACGCGGCGCTGATCCCATGACCGCAGCCCTGAAAGTGGGTGTCGCCGGATTGGGCACGGTCGGCGCCGCCCTGATCGCCCAGGTGGCACGCCAGCAAGAGGCGCTCGCCGCGCGTTGCGGCCGCGCCATCGAGATCGCCGCGATCTGCGCGCGCTCGAAAGGCAAGGATCGCGGCCTCGATCTTCGCAAAGCCAAATGGTTTTCCGATCCGGTGGCGCTCGCGCGCGCGCCTGGCATCGACGTGTTCGTCGAATTGATCGGCGGCGCCGGCGATCCGGCCAAGAGCGCGATCGAAGCCGCGCTGGCGAGCGGCAAATCGGTCGTTACCGCCAATAAGGCGCTGCTCGCGAAACATGGCGTCAAGCTCGCCGCGCTTGCGGAAAAACACCACGTTGCGCTCAATTTCGAAGCCGCGGTCGGCGCGGCCATCCCAATCGTGAAAACTCTGCGCGAGGGCATGGCCGGCAATTCATTCGAGCGCATCTACGGCATTCTCAACGGCACCTGCAATTACATTCTGACCAGGATGGAGCAGGACAAGTTGCCGTTTGCCGAATGTCTCGCCGAAGCGCAGCGGCTCGGTTACGCCGAAGCCGATCCGAGTTTCGACATTGAGGGCCACGATACCGCGCAAAAGCTGGCGATCCTGGCCAGTCTTGCCTTCGGCACCAAGGTCGACCAAAGCGCGATTTATGTGGAAGGCATTTCCTCGATTACACCGGCCGATCTCACCGCCGCCGACGAACTCGGCTACCGCGTGAAGTTGCTCGGCGTCGCGGTGAAAACACCAAAAGGCATCGAGCAGCGCGTGCACCCCACGATGGTGCGCAAGGATTCCGCGATCGCCCAGGTTATGGGCGTGACCAACGCGGTGACCGTGGATGCCGAGGGCATCGCCCCGCTGACGCTGGTTGGGCCGGGCGCCGGCGGGGCGGCAACCGCTTCCGCGGTGCTCTCCGATATCGGCGACATCGCGCGTGGCGTGCGCACCGCTCCGTTCGGGCGGCCGGCCGCGCGGCTGACCGCCGTGCGCAAGGCGCCAATGCAGCGCCATGAAGGCGGCTATTACATCAGGCTGTTGGCGCGCGACAAACCGGGCACCGCCGCGACCATCGCCACGCGTCTGGCGGAGCAGGAGATTTCGCTGGAATTGATCGTGCAAAGGCACGATCAGAAAAGCGCAGGCGGCGGGGCCAAAGGCAGTTCCGTCCCCGTTATCCTCATCACTTACGCGACATCGGAGGATGGCGTGCGCAAGGCCCTTGCCGCGGTGGGGCGCGATAGGGTGATCTCAGGCACGCCGCAAGTGATCCGGATCGAGAAAAACTGATAAAAGGCCGTTCAAGCCGGAATTCGCGAGGGGAACGTCACGATGGCAACGATCACCGTCCAGCCCGAACTGCTGCTGGAGCGCATTCTCACGCTCGAGATCGTGCGCGTGACCGAGCGTGCGGCGGTGTCGGCGGCGCGCTTGCGCGGGCACGGCAAGGACAAGGCTTCCGACCAGGCCGCCGTCGATGCCATGCGGCGCGAGCTCAACAAGCTGCCGATCGACGGCACCGTGGTGATCGGCGAGGGCGAGATCGATGAGGCGCCGATGTTGTTCATCGGCGAGAAGGTGGGCGCCAAGAACGGTCCCAAAGTCGATATCGCGGTCGACCCGCTCGAAGGCACGACGTTGTGCGCCAAGAACATGCCGGGCGCCATCGCCACCATCGCCATGGCGGAGGCCGGCACGCTGCTGCACGCGCCCGATTGCTACATGCAAAAAATCGCCATCGGTCCGGGCTACCCGAAAGGCACCATCGACCTCGACGCGCCGGCGGACCAGAACATCATCCGGCTTGCCAAAGCCAAGGGCGTGAAGCCCGCGGAGATCACCGCCATCCTGCTCGACCGGCCGCGCCATGCCGACATGATCGCGGCCATCCGCAAGGTCGGCGCCGCGGTCAGCCTGATCAGCGATGGCGACGTCGCCGGCGTCATCCATTGCGCCGAGCCTAAAACGGGGATCGACATTTATCTCGGCACCGGCGGCGCGCCGGAGGGTGTGCTGGCCGCGGCAGCCTTGCGCTGCATCGGCGGCCAGATGCAGACGCGCTTGATCATCGACACCGAGGAGCTACGCGCGCGCATCGCGAAGATGGGCATCAAGGATGCTAAGAAAAAATACGAAATCGAGGACATGGTGAGGGGCGACTGCCTGTTCTCGGCTACCGGCGTGACCACGGGGGCGATGCTGGCGGGCGTTAAATTCGGCAAATCAGTGATCGAGACCGAGACGGTGGTCATGCGCTCGGCCACCGGCACGGTGCGGCGCGTGATCGCCGAGCACCGGCAGCTCGATAAATTCCACCTCGACTGACGTGAGCCGGCGCTCAGGCCGGCTCGGCAACCGTCAGCGAAGGCGCGGTCGTATCGCGCTCGCGTGCCAACAGATCGCCGAGGTAGGTCGCGATCGCGCCCATGCCGCTGCGCGCGGTATCGACGCGGCCGTCTTTGGCTTCGGCGTCGGCGTTATAATTGGTGTTGGTGTTGACGTCGTAGGTGTAGGAGCGGCCATTCTCGTCGACGATGAATTCGACACCCGCGATGCCGATGTCGTTGGCGGCAAGGAAGGCTTGCCAGTGCGCCAGCAGCGAATGCGTGAAGTCGCGCAGGATCTGGAACTTGTCGCCGGGCGCGACCGCTGGACAAACTCCGGCGAGCGCCGGCAACTCAATATTGCACGCATCGGCCGGACACAGCTCGAAACCCTGCGATGTATCGACCCGCACCGCATAAAGGAATTTGCCGCCGACGAATTCGACGCGCGTGATGAAGGGCTGCGGCGCCTTGATGTAGCGCTGAACCAAAGTGATGCCGTCGACCAACTCGGAGAAGTCGTCGCCGGCGAGGTGCTCATCGAGCGCCGCCGCGGATAAAAACAGCCGCACGCCCAGCCCCTTGCCGGCGCGATTGTGCTTGAGGATCAGCGGAAAACCGAGCCGGCGTGCGGCCTCGGTGATATTCTGTCTGCCGACGACAGCCAATGTCTGCGGGGTCTCGACGCCGAATTTGTCCAGCGCTTCATATTGCGCGACCTTGGAGACTTCGAGGGCGAGCGCGCGTTCGCCGTTCACCACGGTGCGGCCATGACGCTTGAGCCAGGCCAGCACGGCACCGGTCAGTTCGGGCGCGTAGCGGTGGTCGCGCGTGTGCGAGGAGGCGCTCATGCGGTTATAGAAAACGCCCGGCGGCGGAGCGCTACGCAAGTCGAGGACGCCTTGGTCGAGGAACCACTCGGTGAAAGGAATCTTGCGCGCGTCGAACTGCTTGCGCAGCGGCACGACCCAGTCGTTGTTCTCGTGGATCACGTAAACGCGGGGCGAGGAGTTATGAATTTGGGGCATGATGGCGTCCATACCGGCGTGCAAATCGATTAAAGCCGGAACCTGAACTATTCCGCTGCGCGAAGCACAACAACGACGTCGCCGAGAAAGAAATAATTTGCTACCGCCGCGCTGCAGCGCAGGAGAGATTTTCTCCCGGAACATGAAGTTTTAGATCAATATCCGCCGAGAATCGTCCAAAGAATCGTCCAAAGAATTGATCAAGCATCGACCATGGCGTTGCCGCTCACCAATACATTGCCGCGAGCATTTCTGGACGTGGAGAAATCCGCGACCGGCCGAACGTGGCGCGACCGCCTGGACGAGCGCGGGCAGGCGCGGGCGCTGACGATTGCTCAAAGACACGGCGTGCCGGAATTGCTGGCACGCGTGCTGGCCGGACGCGGTGTCGAGCCGGATGAAGTTGCGGCCTATCTCGATCCCACCATCAAGGGTTTGCTACCCGACCCGCACACGCTGACGCAGATGCAGGCGGCGTCGGGCCGCATTGCCGACGCGATTGTCCGCGGCGAGAGCGTCGCCATTTTCGGCGACTACGACGTCGACGGCGCCACCGCGGCGGCGCTGCTGACGTTTTACCTGCGCCGCTGCGGCCTCGATCCGATCGTGCATATCCCGGATCGTATTTTCGAGGGCTATGGGCCGAACGTGGACGCGGTCCGCGGCTTCGCCGAAAAAGGCGTCAAGCTGCTGATCACGGTCGATTGCGGCACAACCAGCGTCGAGCCGCTGACCGAAGCCAAGAAACTCGGCATTGATACCGTGGTGATCGACCACCATCAGGCCGATGAAGAATTGCCGCCGGCAGTCGCGGTCGTCAATCCGAACCGCGCCGACGATCTCTCCGGCCTCGGCCATTTGGCCGCCGTGGGCCTCGTGTTCGTCACGCTTGTGGCGCTCGCTCGCGAATTGCGAGGGCGCATTTTTTTGAGCGAGGCGCGACCGGAACCGGATTTGCTGTCGCTGCTGCATCTGGTCGCGCTCGGCACCGTCGCCGACGTGGTGCCGCTCAAGGGCCTCAATCGCGCTTTCGTCGCCAAGGGGATGATCGCGCTGCGCCGCCGCGACAATGTGGGCATGACCGCGCTGATGGATGCGGCGCGGCTGTCCGGCCCGCCCGAGCCGTGGCATCTCGGATTTTTGTTGGGCCCGCGTATCAATGCCGGCGGACGCATCGGCCGCGCCGATCTGGGCGTGCGGCTGCTGCTTGAGGAGAATCCCTCCGAAGCCGCGCGCATCGCTGCCGAACTGGACCGCTTGAACACCGAGCGCCGGCAAATCGAGATTGCAACCGTGGCGCAAGCCGACGCCGAGGCGATGGCCGCGCTGGGTCTCGAAGAAAAGGGCGCCGTGGTGGTGACGGCGGGGCAAGGCTGGCACCCCGGCGTGGTCGGCCTGGTGGCGGCGCGGCTCAAGGAACGCTACGGCCGTCCGGCCTTTGCGATTGCGCTCGAACCGGGGGGAACCGGCACCGGGTCCGGGCGATCGATCGCCGGCGTCGATCTTGGGCAGGCGGTGCGGCGCGCGGTGCACGAGGGGCTTTTGCTGAAGGGCGGTGGCCACGCCATGGCAGCGGGCATCACGCTTAGGAAAGACGCACTGGCCGCGTTTCGCGCTTATCTCGAGGCCACGCTGGCTCCATCGGTGGAAGCGGCGCGGCGCGAGCGCGCGCTGTTGATCGACGGCGCGGTGAGCGCCGGCGGCGCTAACCTCGCGCTGGTCGAGTTGCTGGCGAAGGCGGGACCCTACGGCTCCGGCAATTCGGAGCCGATGCTTGCGCTGCCCGCGCATACGTTGGCCTATGCCGATCCGGTCGGCGAAAATCACATTCGCGCGCGATTCAAATCCGGCGACGGAAAGTTCGTGAATGCGATCGCGTTCCGCGCCGCCGGCCAGCCGCTCGGCCGCGCGCTCCTGGACAATCGCGGCCGCGCCATGCACGCGGCCGGGCATCTCGCCATTGATCGCTATCAAGGCGAGGAGCGCGTGCAGATGCGGCTCAGCGATGTGGCGCTGAGCTGATCGGCCTTTCAGGGCTGATCAAGAAGCGCCGGGCGCCGGCGAGACACCCATTGGGTGGCCGTATCATAGCCGTGCGCCAGCTGCAGGCACGACAACTCGGCGCGATTGGGACCGACGATCTGAATGCCGGCCGGCAATCCGCGGTCGTTGAAGCCCGCCGGAACAGCGAGCGCCGGACATCCCGACATGGTGATGGGGCCCATGCCACTCATCCACTCTTGATAGCTCTGCATCCGGTGGCCGGCGACCTCGGTCGGCCAGTGCATCTCGGCGTCGAATGGAAAAATCTGAGTTGTCGGCGCGACGATGAAATCGTAATTTTCAAAAAATACCCGGACGGCTTGATACCACGCGGTGCGCACAAGCGAAGCGGCGGTCACATCGAAGGCCGAAAGTTTGATCGCCCGTTCGATTTCCAAGATCGCCTCTGGTTTCAGCAGCGTCCGCTTTTTCGGATCGTTGTAGTGAGGCAGCAACGTGCCGCCCATCTGCCACGACCTAAGCACCTGCCATGCGCGCAGCACCGGATCGATCGGATAATCCGGCGCCGCCTCCTCGACCACGCAGCCGAGCCGCTCGAAGGTTTTGAGCGCGGATTTGCAGAGTGCCAGCAGCTCGGGGTCGTAAGGGATATGGCCGTTAAAGTCGCCGACCCAGGCAATTCGCTTACCCTTGAGATCGACGTTGAGTGAACCTTGGAAATGCGTGTCATTCTCGCCGATGGACAACGGAACGCGCGCGTCATATCCGGCCTGCACGTCAAGCAGCAGGGCCAGGTCGGCGACGTTTCGCGCCATCGGCCCGAGCACGCCCATCGAAGGAAACCAGGCGTCGCGGCCATCGGCCGGCACCCGGCCGATGCTCGTTCGAAAGCCGAACACGTTGTTCCAGGCCGCCGGGTTGCGCAGGCTGCCGCCGTAGTCGCTGCCGTCGGCGAGCGGAAGCATGCGTAGCGCCAGCGCGACGGCGGCCCCGCCGCTGCTGCCGCCGGCCGACAGCGACGGATCGTAGGCGTTGCGTGTCAAGCCATAGACTTGATTGTAGGTGTGGGAGCCGAGACCGAATTCGGGCGTATTCGTCTTTCCGATAAAAATCGCGCCGGATTTTCTCAGGCGCTCCACCATCACGCTGTCCGTGTCGGCGATAAAATCCTTGAAGATCGGCGAGCCCATCGTCATCGGAAGTCCCTTGACGGGGGAGAGGTCCTTCACCGCCAGTGGAAAGCCGTGCAGCGGGCCGACCGGCTCGCCTCTGTGAAGCTGCGCGTCGCGCTCCTCGGCCTTCGCCAACAGACCCTTGCGCTCTTGCAGTGCGACAATCGCATTGACGCGCGGATTGATACGTTCGATATGATCGAGATAAGCGACCATCACCTCCCGGCAGGAGACTTGCCGCGCCCGAATGGCGGCAGCCAGCGCGACCGCATCGAGCATGACGATCTTGGGCGCACCCGGCGCAGCATCCGGCTGGAGAGGGGCGGAAGTTGGATTGAGCGTCACGGGATGGTCAGCGTTTTCTTGCCTTGTGGCAGAATACGTCATAGATCGCGCCGATGACGACACGTGCCTCCTCGCTGGCGAGGCTGTAATAGATGATCTTGCCGTGTCGCCGCGTCGACACCAATCCATCGGCGCGCAATCGGGCGAGCTGTTGCGACACCGTCGGCTGGCGCAGGCCAAGCTCTTGCTCCAATTCGCTCACCGATTTTTCCCCGTCGGCCAGGATGCAAAGGATGATCAGCCGGCTCTCGTGCGCCAGCGCTTTAAGGAAGTTGCTGGCGCGCTTGGCATGGTCGAGCATGCGGTCAAGCTCTTGCGCGCGGCTGCGAGTCTCCTGACGCTGCAGTTCCATGAGAGTGCGATCCAGTTCGCTTGAATTGAATGTCTTATTCAATTGGACGAGGGCAACGTATTTCCCAACAATTGCGCGTGTTCATCACCTTTCCCGGCGGCGTCGAGCTTTTTGAGCAGGACGCCCAGCAGACCCCAGAAATGATCCTCGCCGGGATAGCCGCGAATGCGGCCGATTTCGCGGCCCCGGTCGACCAGCACAAACAGCGGCGTCAGTCGTTCCGTATCGATGAACGCCAAGTCGGGCGGCAGACGCTGAGCAGTATCCACACGGCGCAGCGGCGCGCGCAAGCCTTCTTCGGTCTTGCCGTAGACCGGCGCGATCTCGCGGTTAAAGACTTCGCACCATTCGCAGCCGGCTTGTTCGAACATGACCAGTTCGGCCGCGCGCGCGTTCGGCGAGTAAAAAGCAATGAACATAGCGCCGAACAGCAAGGCGCGAGAAAATAATTCCGTTATGCGGCGCCTGCTCGCCAAGTTTATTTCTTTCGCCGGGAAATCATTTCTTAAATCGATGAAATCTGTATCACAGAACCAGAATATGTCGATCTGACCCTAGCCGAAGCGGAAGGCCAATAAATTATCGAACGAATGCAATTCGATGAGGACCCGGTGCAGCAGGTCGCCGTCGCGGGTGGCGATGGCTTTGGGGATCAGCGCCAAGCTCGCCTTGGCGCCGTCGAGCAGGCGGCGGAATTCCGGCGCGTGTTGCACCGCTTCGCCCGCCATGCCGTCGCAGCGCTCGAGCAAGGAACCATAACGCGCGGCGTCCTTGGCGATGCCGGCGCGTGTTTCTGCGCTGCTCCAGTCTAGATCGCGGTTGTCATAGCCCATGAGCGCGTTCATGGCGTTATTGGCGTCGTAAACGCAGTCCGCCAGCACCGCGATCCCCGCGGATTTGCGCAGCTTGTAGAGATCTTCCCGGATGGCGAGCAGTGCCTGCCGCGAGACGTCGATGTGGTTGCTGTTGAGCATCATGTCCGCGGTTATCAGCCGGGCCGCAATATCGGTCATGGCGACGACGTAATAATTGTTGCCCGCGAACATGTCCGGCCGCCTGCCATCGAAGCGCTCGCCGAGCTTGCGCCAGGCCGCGCGCAGGCGGTCGATTTCGATCGAGGCAAGATCGACGTTGCCGGTGCGCAGATAGCCGATGGCGACGCGGTTATGCGCTTCAGCCGCCTCGGCGGCGGCATTAAAGTCGGCAAGGTCGCCGGCTTTGGCGGTGCCCGCGACCAGCAGAAAGGCGAGGCATGCGGCGCGGGCAATACAGGGCGGCATCGATTTTCACCGTATTTTGACGCAAACTACTTACGTTTAAGACTATAAGCGCGGCGAGGTGAGGCGGCGAGGCCGGTTTGCCTCACGTGGTTACGAGATCGGTATCATGACGACACGACGAAATCTGCTCATTGGCGCGGCGTCGCTCGCGTTCGTGGGAGGCGCGCGCGCCGAGCCCATCTTGACCGACGACGGGCTCTATAAGGAGCCCTGGTTCTTGGAAAGCTTTCTCGAACTCGCCGACGACCTGGAGGGCGCGCACAGGCAAGGCAAACGCTTCGTCATCATGTGGGAGCTCAAGGGTTGCCCCTATTGCAAGGAAACCCATTTCGTCAATTTCTCGCAGCCGCGCATTTCAGACTACATCAAGGCGAATTTCGAGATGCTCCAACTCAACATCATCGGTTCGCGCAGGGTGAAGGATTTCGACGGCGCCGAGTTGTCGGAAAAGGAGTTGGCGGCAAAATATAATGTGCGCTACACGCCGACCTTCCAGTTTTTCCCCGAGCGGGCCGGCCCGCTCCAGGCGCTGGCACCCGAGAAGCGAGAAGTCGCGCGCGCGCCCGGTTATATGCGGCCCGACGATTTCCTCGCTATGTTCCGATTCGTGCGTGAAAAGGCGTACGAGAGCAAGAGTTTCCGCGATTTCATCAAAGCGATGCCGAGTTGATCCAGGCCCCAGCGCGGCGGCGACACGTATATTCTTTTTTGTGAATATAATTTGAACCAGCCGCCGCTCGCGGTTATGGTCGGTGCCGGGTAGGGGCTGTTGTTACTGCCCTCGAATAATGATGCGGGAGGATTTACCGATGCGACAATTATCCCGTCGCGCAGCACTGATGCTTGGAACGGGGGCGGCTGCGCTTTCCGTCCTCGGCGGGGGCGGACGCGCGCAGGCCGGCGCCAAGGAAGCCGCCGACCAGATCGCCAAATTCACCGGGGGCAAGACGGCCGTGAGCGGCAAGATTTCGATCGAACTGCCCGAGATCGCCGAGAACGGCAACACCGTGCCGCTGCAGGTCACGGTCGACGCGCCGATGGCCGCCGACAATTACGTCAGCGACCTGATGGTGGTGGCCGAAGGCAATCCCAATCCCGGCGTTGCCACCTTTCACTTCACGCCGCTGTCGGGCAAAGCGGAAGCCGCGACCCGCATCCGGCTCGCCACCACGCAGAACATCGTCGTTATCGCCAAGACCAGCAAAGGTGAATTCTTCACCGGGCAGAAGCTGGTCAAGGTCACCATCGGCGGCTGCGGCGGTTAAAACAGAAATTCAGGAGAGAACCATGGCAGAAAGACCGCGGCTCAAGTTGCCCAAGGAAGCCAAGAAGGGCGAACTGATCGAGATCAAGACGCTGATGCCGCACATTATGGAGTCGGGTCAGCGCAAGGACAAAGACGGCAAGACGATCCCGCGCAAGATCATCAACAAGTTCACGGCCGAGTTCAACGGCAAGCCGGTGTTTTCCGCCGATCTCGATCCGGCGATCGCCGCCAACCCCTATATGCAGTTCTTCGCCAAGGTCGAGGAGAGCGGCACCTTCAAGTTCAGTTGGACCGACGACGACGGCACGGTCACGACCGCGGAAGAAAAAATCACCGTCAGCTAACGGCCAAATAGAAACGACAATAATAACGTTCGGAGGATGCGATGATCCGGGGAGGGATTCTGGCGAGCGCCGCCGCCGTGCTGATCGCGGGGGCGTGCGGTCTTGCGATCGGCGCCTACGCGCAGGCCAAAGACAAGCGCGCGCCGCTCGAACTCAAAGGCGACGCCGCGGCGCGGCCTTACGTGCGCTATGCCGGCTGGCCCAAGCGCGACGAAGCGAAATGGAACACTCTCGATCATCTTTCCTCGCCGCCGGCGCCGAAGACGCCGCGCAAGATCGCTGGATCAATCACGGGTAACGCGGCGAACGGCGCCAAATTGGTGGCCGACCGCACCCGCGGCGGTTCGTGCCTGGCGTGCCACGTGATGGGTCCGGCCGGCGGCGCCAACCTGCCGGGCAATGTCGGTCCCAATCTGTCGGAGATCGGCAATGCCGGGCTTTCCGATGAGCAGCTGTTCAATTTTATCTACGACCCGCGCGTCTATAACGCCGAGACCGTGATGCCGCCCTGGGGCAGCCACGGCGTGTTCAGCGAGGCTGAAATCAACGACATGGTCGCGTTCCTGAAGACGCTGAAATCGCCGGCGCCATTCAAGACCGCGCTCGACGATCCCGATAAGCGTCCGGACCCGGTCGAGAAACGCGACAATCTCGACCCGCTGGAAAATCCCGGCCTTTGGACGATCGATAAGGCGCAGGCGCTGTGGAAAGAGAACGGGCCGGGCGGCAAGTCCTGCAATAGTTGCCACAGCGATCCGGTGGCGGCGTTCAAGACCTGGGCGGCTTCGATGCCGAGGTGGGAGCCGCGCCTCAACAAGGTGCTTGGCGTCGAGGAATTCGTCACCCGTCATGCCAAGGCGACCACCGGCGCGGTCTGGCTGATGGAAACCGACGACAATCACGCCATGTCGGTTTACCTGCACTTTCTCGCCAACGGCCAGCCGATCAATGTCGACATGAGCCCGCCGGCGAAAGCCGCGGCCAAGCGCGGCGAGGCGCTGGCCAACCGCAAGCTCGGCGAGCTCAATTTCGCCTGCACCGATTGTCACGGCAAATCCGCGAACCATTGGATCCGCGGCCAATGGCTGGCGGCGCCGAAGGGCCAGTACGACCATTTCCCGACCTGGCGCACCAGCCAGCAAAAGATCTGGGACATTCGACAGCGCTTCCAATGGTGCCAGGTCAACATCCGCGCCAACGAACTGCCGCCCGACGCCAAGGAATACGGCGACCTGGAAATGTATCTTGCAACGCAGAGCCAGGGCCTCAAACTCAGCGTGCCGGGCATCAGGGGTTGACCTGAGGCGATGATGACACGCCGCGAGGTCCTGCAAGTCGGCGCCGCCACCGCGGCGCTGGCGGTGGGCGGCGGCTTCACGCGCGGCATGGCGCAGCAGCGCCTGACGCAGGATCAGCTCCTGAAATTCGACGCGCTCGGCAACGTCACGCTGCTGCATGTCGCCGACATCCACGGCCAGTTGATGCCGGTCTATTTCCGCGAACCGTCGATCAATCTCGGCGTCGGCGCCGCGCGCGGCCAGCCGCCGCACCTGACTGGCAAAGATTTCCTCAAGCATTTCGGCATCCACGCGAAATCCGCCGCCGCCTATGCGCTGACGTCGGAAGATTTCACCGCGCTGGCGAAAAGTTATGGCCGCATCGGCGGGCTCGACCGGCTGGCGACGGTCGTGAAGGCCGTGCGCGGCGAGCGCGGCGACAAGGTTTTGCTGCTCGACGGCGGCGACACCTGGCAGGGCTCGCTCGGCGCCAACCGAAGCCAGGGCCAGGACATGGTTGACTGCATGGCGCTGCTCAAGCCCGACGCCATGACCGGCCATTGGGAGTTCACCTATGGCGAGGCGCGGGTGAAGGAACTGATCAAGGGCCTAGGTTTCCCGTTCCTGGCGCTCAATGTGCGCGACACCGAATGGAACGAGCCGGTGTTCGAGCCAATGAAGGTGTTCGAACGCGGCGGCGTGAGGATCGCGGTGCTCGGGCAGGCGTTCCCCTATACGCCGGTCGCCAACCCGCGCTGGCTGATACCGAAATGGTCGTTCGGCATCCGCGAGGATGACGTGCGTGCCCAGGTCGACAAGGCGCGCAAAGGCGGCGCGCAGCTTGTCGTGCTCCTGTCGCACAACGGCTTCGATGTCGACCGCAAGCTGGCCGCGCGCGTGCCGGGCATCGACGTGATCCTCACCGGGCATACCCACGACGCGCTGCCCGAGGCGATCAAGGTCGGCAAGACCTTGTTGATTGCATCGGGTAGCCACGGGAAGTTCGTGTCGCGTTTGGATCTCGACGTGGCGAACGGCGTAGTAAAAAACTTCCGCTACAAGTTGATCCCGCTGTTTGCCGACGCCATCAAGCCCGATGCCGAGATGACGGCGGCAATTGCCAAAGCACGCGCGCCTTATGCCAAGGAACTGGCGCGCGTGGTCGGCAAAACGGACTCGCTGCTCTACCGCCGCGGTAATTTCAACGGCACATTCGACGACGTGATCTGCGCAGCGCTACTGAAGGAACGTGATGCCGAAATCGCGCTGTCGCCCGGCTTCCGCTGGGGCACCAGCGTGCTGCCGGGGCAGGCGATCACGGTCGAAGACATCCACAACGCCACCGCCATCACCTATCCGCAGGTCTACCGCCAGCCGATGAGCGGCGCACGGCTCAAGGAAGTGCTCGAGGACGTGGCGGACAATCTTTTCAATCCCGATCCCTACTACCAGCAGGGCGGCGACATGGTGCGCTGCGGCGGGCTGGGTTATGCCATCGACATCTCGAAGCCGATCGGAAGCCGAATTTCGGCGATGACGCTGTTGAAAACCGGCAAGGCCATCGAACCGGGCAAGGAATACACGGTTGCCGGCTGGGCCAGCGTCAACGAAGGAACGCAAGGCCCGCCGGTTTGGGAACTCGTCGAGCGCTATATTGCAGGCGAGAAATCGGTGCGCGTGACACCCAACAGCAGCGTGAAAATTTCCGGTGCCTAACTATGTTTGTCTATTACATTCAATAATTAGAATGTGATAGAAGCGAACCGGGAGCCGCCGATGAAAAAGCCGACCGACGCGACGCGCGCCTCGCGGCGCAAATTTCTTGCCGGCGCGGCCGGCATCGTTGCCGCGAGCACGGCGCCAGCGCGGGCCGACAACGCCAAAAATCTGCCGCCCAATATTGCGGACTGGACGCGCAACCTCGGCGATGGCGTAGGCCAGCGGCCTTACGGCCATCCGTCGCAATACGAGAAGGAAGTCATCCGCCGCACCGTGCCGTGGCTGACCGCGACGCCGGAATCCTCGGTCGCCTTCACGCCGCTGCACGAACTCGACGGCATCATCACACCCAACGGCCTGTGCTTCGAGCGGCACCACGGCGGCATCGCGGAGATCGATCCGCACGATTACCGGCTGATGTTGCACGGGCTGGTCGACAAGCCGCTGATCTTCACGCTCGAGGACATCAAACGCCTGCCGCGCGTCAACAAAATCTATTTTCTGGAATGCGCCGCCAATACCGGCATGGAATGGCGCGGCGCGCAGCTCAACGGCTGCCAATACACCCACGGCATGGTGCATTGCGTGCAATATACCGGTGTGCCGTTGAAATTGTTGCTCGAGCAGGCCGGGCTGAAAGCCAATGCCAAGTGGCTTCTGGCCGAAGGCGGCGACGCTGCCGCGATGACGCGCTCGGTGCCGCTTGCCAAGGCGCTCGAGGATTGTCTGGTCGCCTATCGCATGAATGGCGAGATGCTCCGCCCCGAGCAGGGCTATCCGGTGCGCTTGGTGGTGCCCGGATGGGAAGGCAATCTTTGGGTCAAGTGGCTGCGCCGCATCAAGGTCGGCGATGAGCCCTGGTACACGCGCGAGGAGACCTCGAAATACACCGACCTCATGGAGAACGGCAAGGCGCGCAAGTTCACGTTCGAGATGGACGCCAAGTCGGTGATCACCTCGCCGTCGCCGCAGGCGCCGGTGCGCGCCAAAGGCTTTACGGTGATTTCCGGGTTGGCCTGGTCGGGCCGCGGCAAGATCAAGCGCGTCGACGTTTCGCTCGACGGCGGCCGCAACTGGCGCGCCGCGCGTATCGACGGGCCGGTGTTCGACAAAGCCTGCGTTCGCTTCTACGCCGAGATCGATTGGAACGGCGAGCCGTTGCTGCTGCAATCGCGCGCCGTGGACGAGACCGGCTATGTGCAGCCGACGAAGGACGACTTACGTAAAATCCGCGGGGTCAATTCGATCTACCACAACAACGGCATTCAGACCTGGGCGCTCAAGCCCTCGGGGGAGGTCGAAAATGTCGAGGTCGGTTAAGCTCGCGGTGCTGCTGCTCGTCCTCACCGCGCCGGCGCTGGCGCAAAATGCGCCGCGCAACTTCGGCATCGGCCATGCGGCGACGCCGGCCGAGATCGCCGGCTGGGACATCGACGTGCGGCCGGACGGGCAAGGCGCGCCACCGGGACACGGCTCGGTCAAGGAAGGCGAGAAGGTCTACATGGACAAATGCGCCGCTTGTCACGGCGA
Organism: uncultured Alphaproteobacteria bacterium; assembly: GCA_963703875.1. GTDB lineage: Bacteria > Pseudomonadota > Alphaproteobacteria > Rhizobiales > Xanthobacteraceae > Pseudolabrys. The sequence goes on along the minus strand of CAVPFZ010000027.1, from coordinate 262,186 downwards.
GTTCGGCGAAAGCGCGGGCCGCTGGCCGGCGCTGGCGCAAGGCAAGGGCACGCTCGCCTCGCACGATCCGGTCAAGACCGTCGGCTCGTATTTTCCCTATGTGTCGAGCGTGTTCGACTATATCCGCCGCGCCATGCCGTTCGGCGACGCCGAGTTGCTCACCAATGACGAGCTTTATGCCGTCACCGCCTACGTGCTCAACCTCAATGATATTGTCGACGACAAATTCGTGCTGTCGAAGGCGACCTGGAGCCGGTTCAAGATGCCGAATGCCGGCGGTTTTTACGACGACGACCGCCTGACGACCGAAAAGACCTTCTGGAACGCCAAGCCCTGCATGGCCGACTGCCGAGGGCCGGTGAAAATCACCGGACGCGCGCAGGCGGTCGACGTGACCCCCGACGTCAAGACCCAAAAACGCGGGGTGGAGTAGCGCTTAACGCTTGTTTCGCCTATGACATTCCCCCGAATGTCACTGCCGACGAAACCCATGGCTAAACTTAATTTATCCGTCGCCGTACGCGATTATGACCGTACGCGGCCGCTCTCCGACGGGCTGGTGCAGATCGACGGCGTCGATCCGATGTTCATGGCGCTCGATCCGGAGGAAATTTTCTTCCGTGCATTTCGCCATGCCGAATTTGACATCTGCGAATTGTCGCTGTCGAGCTTCACGGTCAAGACCGCGCAGGGCAATTGCCCCTATGTCGGCGTTCCCGCGTTCGTGTCGCGCGCCTTCCGCCACACCTCGATCTATGTGCGCACTGACCGCATCAAGAAACCGGCCGACCTAAAGGGTAAGAAAATAGGCGTGCCGGAATATCAACTCACGGCGAATGTCTGGGCGCGCGCCATTCTGCAGGACGACCACGGCGTCATGCCGTCCGATATCCATTGGATCAGGGGTGGGCTGACCGAAGCCGGGCGGCTGGAAAAGATTAGCGTCACGCTGCCGAAAGACGTGAAGCTCGACAATGCGCCGGAAGGCCGCACGCTGTCGGCGATGCTGGACGCTGGCGAGATCGACGGTTTTATCGGGCCGCGGGTTCCGCCCGCCTTCGAGCGCGGTGATCCCAAGGTCGGCTGGCTGTTTGCCGATCCGGTGGCGGCGGCCAAGGATTATTTCAAGCGCACCGGGATTTTCCCGATCATGCATCTGATCGGCGTGCGGCGTGAATTGGCCGAGACCCATCCCTGGCTGCCGGGCGCCGTGTACAAGGCCTTCGAGCGCGCCAAGACCATCGCCTTGGAAAAACTGTCCGATACCTCATCGACCAAGGTGACGTTGCCGTTCGCCGAAGAGCGGCTGATGGAAGCGCGGGCGTTGATGGGCGCGGACTTCTGGCCTTATGGTCTGGATGCCAATCGAAAGACGTTGGCGACATTCCTGAACCATCATCACGCCCAGGGGTTGTCGTCGCGGCTGTTGAAGCCGGAGGACCTGTTTCACGCCGGCACGCACGAGACCTTCAAGCTCTAACCTCAGACCGGGAGGGGCCGATGAAAGTTCTGACTACGCTAACCGCCATCATGGTGACCAGCATGTCCGCATTAGCCGCCGAAATCCACGTCATGAGCGGAGGCGCGCCGAAGGAAGTGTTTGCGTTGCTCACGCCGATGTTCGAAGTGCAGACCGGCAACAAAGTGAAGTTCACCTATGCGGTGATCACCGCGTTGCGCGAGAAACTAGCGGCCGGCGAAAAAGCCGATGTGCTGGTGCTGCCGGTGCCGGTGCTCGACGGTCTTGCCAAGGAAAACAAAGTGCGCGCCGATGCGCGCGCCACTTTCGGCATTGTCGGCATCAGCGTGGTGGTGAAAGAAGGCGCGCCGAAGCCGGACATCTCGACCAAGGAAAAATTCCGCGAAGCCATGCTCGCTGCCCGTTCGGTCGTGCACGCCACGCCGGGCAAAACGCCGAGCGGCGCCCACATGGGCAAAGTGATGGAGCAGCTCGGCATAGCCGACGCCATGGCCAAAAAGGTCATTCACAAGCCGGCGCTCGACGGCGGCGTACAATTGGTCGCGGGCGGGCAGGCCGATATTGGCATCTATCCGGCGAGCGAAGTTGCGAGCGTCAAGGGTCTGACGATCGTCGGCCCGCTGCCTGCAGGCATCGATTTTGAGATCGTCTACGGCGGAGCGGCGAGTGCCGATGCCGCCGCGCCGGATGCAGCGGCGGCCTTCGTGAAATTCATGGCCGCGCCGGGAAACCGCACCGTCTGGAAAGACGCCGGTTTCGATCCGCCCAAGGACTAAGCGCGCTTGATGCTGTCGAGGCCGCCGAGGCGGCCGACCAGGGCATTGGCGCCGATCGCGAGCACGAACAGCACGATCAGCATGGCGTACATGCGCGGCATGTCGAAAATGCTGTAGGCCTGAATGATCAGGAAACCGATGCCTTTGTTCGACAGCTTGGTTTCCGCCAGCAACGTGCCGATCAGCGCGAATCCAAGGCCCAGCCGCACGCCGTTGATGACCGGATGGCGCATGGCCGGAAGATAGATTTTCATCGCCATCTGCCAGGGGCTGGCGCGGAAGCTTTTGCCGACGCGGATCAATATCTTGTCGATTTGTCGCATGCCGGCGGCAACGCTCAGCACGACCGGGAAAAAGCAGGACAGCGCGCCGAGCGCGATCTTGGATTCAACGCCGACTCCAAACCACATGATCATGATCGGGAAGAAGATGATCTTGGGCGTCGGCCCGAGATAATAGAGATAGGGCTCGTAAGCCTTCGACAGGAAGCGGTTGGCGCCGAGCAGCAGGCCGAGGGTAAGACCGGCGAGGCTGCCGATTGCGAGCGCGACGCCGATTTCACCTGCGGTGACGCCGAGGTTGAACCAGAAGTCGCCGCTGGCGAGCAACCCGTACAGCGCGCGGCCAATGGCGAGCAAAGACGGCACCACATCGCGGTACAGCCAGCCGGAATGGGCGAGAAATTCCCACAGCGCCAGCACGCCCAAAATAATCGCCACCCGCAACAGCGTGACGGGGCTCACAGGCGGTGCGGGCGCGCGGACTAATCGACCGGTCTCAGCCATCGCTCGGTTCTTTCCAGCGCCATGAAAAACAACACGCTCACCAAAATCACGAAGCAGATCGCGGCGTAAGTGCCGGCCAGGTCGTAACGCTCGGCGAGGTCCTCGATGAGCTGGCCGAGCCCGCCGTAGTTGATCAGGAATTCGGTGCCGACGACGTTGATGAGCGCGAAGATCAACCCCAATCGTATGCCGACGAAAATGCTGGGCAGCGCGGCCGGAAACAGAATTTTCCAGAATTGCTGCGTGGCGGTGAGATTGAAGCTCTTGCCCACATTGACCAGCACCTTGCGGGTGCCCGACAGGCCCTCGATGGTTTTCAGGATCACCGGCGGCAGCGCCGAGACGAAACCCATCATGATGATGGTCCAGGCGTTGCGCCCGAAGATCACCATGAACAGGGGGTACATCAGCACGAACGGCGCCGAGGCGAGCGCCGCCACCCAGGTTTCGCAGGCCTGCTGAAACAGTTTAAAACGATGCATCAGCACGCCAATGCCGATGCCGAAAACCGTGAGCATGACGCCCGCGGTAAGACATTCGCCGCCGGTGAACAGAAAACGGCGGACAACATGCTCTTCCAGAAACAAGCGGCCGAAGCTGCCGGCGATTTCCGAGGGCGGCGGCACGATGTATTGACTGATCCAGCCGGCGCGGATGAGGCCTTCAGCCGCCAGCAACACTATCAGCAGCGATCCGAAGCCGACCGCGGCTGGGGCAAACCGGCTGGGCGTTGAGGGTTTTGCGGACGCGGCGGCGGTCATGATGATCCCGGGTCGTGCAGCGCATTGGCTTCGGCATCCTTCAGGCCGCGGCTCGCTTCCTCGCGCAGGTCGCTCCAAACTTGCGCGACGTAGCGGCCGAAAGCCTCGCTGCCGACGATCTCCGAGGTACGCGGACGCGGCAGATTGATGTCGACAATGCGTTTCATTTTGCCGGGTCGGTAGGTCATCACCAGAATGCGATCGGACATCTGCACCGCTTCGGTGATGTTGTGCGTGATCAACAGCGTGGTCTGTTTGAGTTGCTGCTGGATCTGCAGCACCTTGTCGCCCAGCAGTAGCCGGGTCTGCTCGTCGAGCGCGGCAAAGGGCTCGTCCATCAGCAGGATTTTCGGCTCCGAGGCGAGCGTGCGGGCAAGCGAGACGCGTTGGCGCATTCCACCGGAGAGCTCGCCCGGATGACGGTTTTCGAAGCCGTCGAGCCCGACCATCGAGATGAAGAAGCGCGCGCGCTCGATGCGCTTGGCCTTGGCCAAGCCGACAAGCTCGAACGGGAAGGCGACATTGTCGATCACCGTGCGCCAGGGAAAGGTCGATTCCTCCTGGAACACCATGCCGATCGACCGGTGCGGGCCGGCAATCGTCTCGCCGGCGACGCTGACCGTTCCTTGATGATGGCTCAGCAGCCCGCCGATCACATTGAACAAAGTAGATTTGCCGCAGCCCGAGGGCCCGATGACCGAGACGAATTCGCCGGGCTTGATCTTGAAGGAAACATCGTCGACCGCGATGATCGGGCCTTCCGCGGTCTCGAAGCGCACGACGATGTTGTCCACCACCAGAATGGCGTCGGAGCTTGCCGGTGCCGCCGCGGCCATCGCGCTATTCGCTCTTGCGCGTCATCACCGCGGTCATGGCGGCGGTGTAGCCCGGTTCCACGCGTACATCGACGACGGCGACGTTGCCGGCGTCGACCGCGGCAATTGCCTTCGCAAAGACGGCCGCGAGATCGCTTGTTGCGTTGACCGGCCCGAAGCCTTGCGCACCCTGCGCGCGCGCGACGCCGGCGATGTCGATATCGGGCTCGGAAATGCGCTGGCCGACCCAGCGGTTCTCGACCGGGCGGTTGCGCATGTGGGCCACGCGCTCCTGATGCAGTTCGTCGTTGAAGAATGAGCGATTATTGGCTACGACGATCAGCAGCGGTATGCGGTAATGCGCCGCGGTCCAAATCGCCGTGCAGCCCATCATGAAGTCGCCGTCGCCGCAGACCGCAACCGGCAGTCGGCCCGAGCCCTTGAGCGCCAGCGCCGCGCCGACGGAAATGCCGGGGCCGCCGCCGACGCCGCCGCCACCATCGGAGCCGAGATAATCGAGCGGATGGCGGAACGGCCAACTCGCGCCGTTCCACGACAATGAAACGTGGGTCAGGGATGCGGGGCGGTCGCCAACGGCCTTGTGCAGCGCGGCGGCCAGATGATCGACGGTGAGCTTGTCGCCGGCCGGCTTGAACGGCTCAGCGCTGCGACTCTGCACCGCGTGCGGCTTGGCCGGGCCGAGCGCTTCGAGCAGCAAGGGCACCGCCACTTCGGTTTCGCAGGCGATCATCACCTCGACCGGAGGCAGTCCCTGATAGTCCATGCTCCAGCCGTTGTGCAGATGATGATCGACGGAAATCTGGACGACCTTGGCGCCGACATTACCGACATGCTTGAAGGTGCCGGCGACGTCGAGCCAGTCGAGACTGACGATGACGTCGGCGGCGCGGATGGCGTCGCCGGCTTCCGAGACCGGCGCGATGGTGCCAGGCGCACCCGCATGCAGCGGATGATCGGTCGGAAAGGCCGCCGGAACCTTTAAATCGGTGACGACACGCGCATTAAGCCGCTCCGCCAGAGCGATACGCGCGTTCCATGCATCGAGATCGCGCAACATGCGCCCGGCCATGATCAGCGGGCGCTTGGCATGGCGCAGCAAGTCGGCGGCGGCGGCGATTGCAGCCGGCGGCGCCGCGCTTTCAACCGGCGGCATGAAACGCTGAGCATCGATCGGCGGCACCGGCTCGGCGAGCTTTTCCTCCTGCATCCCCGCGTCAAGATTAACGTAGGTAGGGCCGCGCGGCGCGGTATTGGCGATCCAGTCGGCGCGCAGCACGGCTTCACGCGCGGCGGCGGGAGAGGACGGCTGGTCGTCCCACTTGGTATAGCCGCGCACCAGCGCGCCCTGGTCGCGCGCGGTGTGGATCCAGTCGATCCACGGACGCCGCTTGGTGGCGTCGACCGGCCCGGTGGCGCCGAGTACGACCATCGGCATGCGGTCGCACCAGGCGTTGAAGAAGGCCATGGTGGCGTGCATCAACCCGACGTTGGAATGCACCGCCGCCGCCATCGCCTTGCCGGTGACCTTGGCGTAGCCATGCGCAATGGCGACCGCGCTTTCCTCGTGCAGGCAGAGCAGCATCTGCGGCCGCTCGTTGCCGAGGTAATTCACCAGGCTGTCGTGCAGGCCGCGATAGCTGGCGCCCGGGTTGAGCGCGATATAGGGGATGTCGAGCGCGCGCAGCGCATCGGCCACCACGTCGCTGCCGAAACCGGCGGCGTTGACGCCGGCCGGGACCGGGCGGTCGAGCTTGGCGGTGTCGGCGTCCTGATTGGTTTTGACGCTATCTCGTTTGGGATTCGGCACTTTTTGACCCCGGCTGTACCCGGTTGCGGGCAGGGCGGCATTTGAACCGGATCACGAGGCCTGACGCAACCTCGCCAGCACCTTAAGGCCGGCATAGCCGTCGGCCGGCTCCATGCCGACCTTCCTTTGGAAGGCGAGAATGGCCTTCACCGTATCGCTGCCGGTGCGGCCGTCGACGCCATCAGTCCTGAAACCAAGCGCGTTGAGGCGGCGCTGGATTTCCTTGACTTCGTCGATGGTGGGCACGCGCTCGCCGCCCGGAAACTGCTGGCGGAACGGCGGATCGCCGCGGATGAGATCGCCGAGGTGAAGCAGCGCCAAGGTGTAGCTGGTGGACGGGTTGTACGAATAGACGGCGCGAAAATTCTGTCCGATCAGAAACGCCGGCCCGCCGGCGACCGGCAGCCAGAGCTTCACCTGATCGCCGGGCCGCGCGTAGGCTGCGCCATCGGCGCGATGCACGCCGAGCTCTTGCCATTTCTCGTAAGCCCGCATGGTGTGGTTGTCGGCGAGATGTTCATGACCGATGGGCAGGTTTATTTCGCAGCCCCAGGCTTCGCCGCGCCGATATTTCCCGCGCTCGACCAGATAGCGTGCGGTGCCCGCGAGCGAATTGTCCGGCTTGCCGAACGGCGTGACGCGGCCGTCGCGGTCGTAATCGACGCCCATATGGAGCCACACCTCCGGCATCCATTGGGTGTGACCCATGGCGCCGGCCCACGATCCGATCATCTCGGCGGGCTGCGACCAGCCTTTGTCGACGATCGCCAGCGCGTTGAGCAGTTCGGATTCCCAGTAGGCGCGCCGGCGCGGTTCGCCGAAGGCCAACGCGGCCAGCGCCGGGATCACCGGCCGCATATATTTCGGGTTGACGATGACGTCGCCATACGAGGATTCCATGCCCCATAGCCCGAGCATGATGTAGCGGTCGACGCCGTAGTCACGTTCGAGCCGCGCCAGCAGTCCGGCATATTCCTTCGCGCGTTCCTTGCCGGTGATGACGCGCCAGTCCGAGCAGCGGCGGTTGATGTATTGCCACACTTGCTCGGTGAATTCCGGCTGCGCGCGATATTGCGCATAGACGCTGGTGTCGGGCGTGACGGCGTTCATCACGCGGTCATACGTCGCTTCGGAAATGCCGCGCCGAATGGCGCGGGCGCGGAAACCTGCCACCCAATGGGCAAAGGCCGGCGTCTGGCCGGCCAGAGCCTGTCCGCCGATCGCAAGGCTCGCGGCCGCGCCCAGCAAGGCGCGGCGGCTGATTACGGATGCCGGAGCGGCGATACTTGAGATTCGCTGCATGCGGCATTGTAGTCACGCCGCTCGCGCAAACAATCGGCGCGCTATTCGCCGTGATGGTGCCGGTGCCGCCTGTGAATACGATGATGGCGGCGCGGTCCGGCGCGCTCGGCTTCTTGTTCCTTTTCTTTCTTTTCGACTTTCTTTTCAACTTTGGGCGGCTCCGGCGAAGCCGACGCCGTGGGCGAGGGCGTGACTGGCGCGGCCTCCGGATGCAAGATCACCGGCGGCTTGTCGGGAACAGGGGGCGCCGGCTCGCCCGGCATGATCTCGGTACCGCGCCCACCGATCAAACGTTCGTAAGCCGCCACCAACGTCATGTAGGGATTGACCCAGACCCAGCCGTTTTTGGTGAACACCTGAATGTTGAAATGGATGTGGTAGGAGGTGCCGTTCGCGAAATCGCCCCAGGTCGCGACCTTGCCGATGATCTCGCCTTCGCTGACTTGCCGGCCGTCGAGGAAGCCCTGCGCGTCCATGACTTTCGGATCCATGTGCAGGTAGCGAAAGCGCACGCGTTCGTTCGCGGTGTTGACCACGATATAGACGCCGATATTTCCGGGCATGCGCCGGATCATGCCGTCTTCGACCGCGGCGACCGTGTGTTGGTAGGGCAGGCAGCGGTCGGCCTCCGCGTTGCTGAGCACGCAATTGCCAGGGCGGATATCCTCACCCTGGTGGCCGTAGCCGCCCGGACATTGGCCGACCAGAAAATCGCGCAGCTCGCAGAAATTGTCGCGCCACGGATAGGTAAAATTTTCCGCTGCCGACTCGTCGAACACCAGCGGCTTATCGTTGAGCTTGCAATGATAGGACGCGCCCTTGCGGCCGAGCCGCCCGACGACGCCGCTGTGGTAGCAATCGCCCCACGACATGAAGGATTGCGACTTGACGTAGCCGGGCGCGTCGGCGACCGGAAACCGCATGTGCGCGTAGACGTGATAGTCGGCGCGGCCCGGCATTTTTTGCCAGCCGGAATTCTCGATCAGATCGCCCGGGCCGTAATAGGTGAAATCTGATTTCTTGTCCGGCCGGCGGAGGTCGATTATCGGCTGCGCTATTTTTGCCGGTGCCCCGCCGGCAGTGCGCAGCAAATTCAGGAACCGGACCGCCACCGGATCGGCCTCGCGGCAGGCAAGATGCCGCGGCGACGGGTGCATGTCGTAACATTGGATCGACAGCACGTAGGGCACGCCGAAGCGCTCGAAGGCATAACGCACATGCGCCTCGCTCAAGATACGGCGGATGCCGGGAAATTTCTCCTGCAGGTCTTTCGGAGTGTCTTCTTTTTCCACGTTATTGGGCGGATCGAGGTCGTAGACAAAAGCCGCGCCGGATATCTCGACCACCACCGGCTTGCTAAAGCGCGTGTCGACTTTGCTGGCGACAAACGTGGCGTCATAGCCCGCGGGTCCGGGCAGGAAAAATTTTGTCGGATGAAAGTCGCCGAAATATTTGTCGGAGTTGGCGGCGTCCGGCTTGCCGTCGGTGGCGTCTTTGCGAAAGGCCTCGACATCGAACGGCAATAGGACCGGAACGGCGCTCTTGCCGATGCCCGCAAAGCGCTTTTCCGTGATGGCGTTGAGTCGTGCGAAGGCCTCGGCCGGCGTTTCACTGCCGCGGCCGGATATGCTCGCCGTCGCCGCGTCCCAATTGACTTCGCTCAGCGTAACTTTCGGCGCTGCCATCTCGGTGGCGGCGGCGTGGCCGGCGGCGAGCAAGGCAAGGCTGACAAGAACGGCGCGTTTCAACGGGCAACCCTCGTGCGGCCCGCGATCCGGGCTGTAAAATCCCTCGAGAGTTAACGGCATCGCCCGGCGGCATACAAGGGTCGGCCGTTGGTGTAGGGTGCCGCCGGAAAAAATCAGGAGAGTGGCGTCCGATGACCATCAACGAAGCGGGCAGAGTAGTCGGCGCCGACCGTGAGCCGGAAATGATCGTCAACGGCGGCACGGCGCGGCTGCATCTGACGCTCGCCACCACCGATTACGACCACGTGCGCGATCTGATGAATGGCGTGGTGGCCGCCGAAGGCATCGTGCTGACCGGTTTTGTGTTGCCGGTCGAGGAAATTTTCTTCCGGTTTATCAAGAACCGCGAATGGGATGTTTCCGAAATGTCGTTCGGCAAATTTATCGGCTATGCCTCGCAACCCCATTCGCCGTTTATCGGCATTCCGGTATTTCCCTCGCGCGTTTTTCGCCATTCGGCGTTCTACGTGCGCGCCGACCGCGGCATTAAGTCGCCCAAGGATATGGAAGGAAAAACCATCGGCATTCCGGAATGGGCGCAGACTGCCGGCATCTACGCGCGCGGCTTCCTGGCCGAGACCGCGGGTGTCGACCTCACCAAGATCAAATGGGTTCAGGCCGGCATGAACGAAGCCGGTCGCGAGGAGAAAGTCGAGTTCACGCTGCCCAAGGGCATTCAGTATTCGCAGCGCCGCTACACCAGTATTTCGGCAATGCTGCTGTCGGGCGAGATCGACGCGGCGATTTCGGCGCGCGTGCCGGACGCGTTCGGCAAAGGCGGCGGCCGCATCGTGCGGCTCTATCCGGACTATCGCAACGACGAGATGGCATACCACGCCGCCACCGGCATCTTTCCGATCATGCACGTCATCGCCATGCGGCGTGCGGTGTTCGAGCGCTATCCGTGGGTGGCGATGAACCTGTTCAAGGCCTTCGAGCAGGCCAAGGAACGCAGTCTCGAGCGAATGAACGATCTGACCGCCTCGCGCATTCCGGTGCCGTGGTCGGCTGCGATTGCGGCGGAGTGGGGCAAGGGCTTCGGCACCGACCCATTTCCCTACGGGTTGGAGGCCAACCGCAAGACGCTCGAGGCGTTCTGCCGCTTTGCCCAGGACCAGGGCGTGACCGCCAAGCGGCTGACGCCCGACGACCTGTTTCCCAAGGAAGTGCGCGCCAGCGTGCGGGTGTAAGGCGATGGCTGAGACGGCGCGGGCTCTGGTCGAGATCAAGCGCGCGCTCAAGGCCGACGATGACGTTGTTGCCCTGATCGGCGAGCTCGACGGCGAACTTTCCGAAAATTACGCGCCGGAGCAGCGGCACGGACTTTCGCTCGATGCTATTTTTCAGCCGCATATTCGATTTTTTGTGGCGCGCATCGAGGGAAAAGCGATCGGTTGCGGCGGTGTGGCGTTGTTTGGCGATTTTGCCGAGGTTAAGCGGATGTATGTGCGCCCGCACGTGCGCGGGTGCGGTGTTGCCGACGCCATCCTGGCGCGCGTGAGCGCGGAAGCATCGGCCGCCGGACTGACAATTCTGCGGCTGGTGACCGGGACGCGTCAGAACGCCGCCATGCGATTTTATGAGCGCTGCGGCTTTGCGCCCTGCACGATCTTCGAGCCTTATGCGTCGATGCCGCCGCAGGCCATTGCGACCAGCGTGTTTCTCGAAAAGCGGCTGGACGAAATCAATCCTTAGCGCGTTCGACGTAAGCGCCGTCGGCGGTCATCACCACGACGCGGGTGCCGAGCACGATGTGGGTCGGCACCATGGTGCGCACGCCGTTCGACAGGATCGCCGGCTTGAACGAGCCCGAGGCGGTTTGCCCCTTCATCGCCGGCTCGGTCTCGGTGATTTCCAGCACCACCTTCTGCGGGATCTCGATCGAGACTGGGACGCCCTCGTGGATGGCCAAATTCACCTTCATGCCTTCCTGCAAATAGACGGCCTGATCGCCGAGCAGATCGGCCGGCAGGGCGACCTGGTCGAAGGTTTCGCCGTTCATGAAGTGGAAGCCGTCGCCGTCCTGGTAGAGGTATGAGTATTCGACATCCTCGACGTGGGCGCGCTCGACTTGGTCGGTGGTCTTGTAGCGCATCTGGGTCTTCACGCCGTCGGAAATCCGGCGCATATCGACCTGGGTGGTGGGGGTGCCTTTGCCGGGGTGAAAATTCTCCGCGTTGAGCACGACATAGAGCTTGCCGTCGAGATCGACGATGTTGCCTTTGCGGAGCGAACTAGCGATGACCTTCACGTTGAACGTCCTGGAGCTGGGGGTGAGTTTCGGGCTGCACCATAGCGATCTTGGCGCGGGATGCCAGTCTTTCCCCTATGCGATTTTTGTCCGCTTCCCATGAGGTAAACGTGTCGGAGACCTTGCCATTCTGGCTGCCCGGCCCGCATGCCGGCCGTAGGCCTTTCCTGATGGCGCGCGGCCGGATTACCGCGCGCTTGAGGTCCTGGTTTTCGGCGCGCGATTTTATCGAGGTCGAGACAGCGGCCCTTCAAGTGTCGCCCGGCAACGAAACCCATCTGCATGCCTTTGCCACCGAATTGATCGGGAATGACGGCAGGCGGCGCGAGCTTTACCTGCGCACCTCGCCGGAATTCGCGGCCAAGAAACTGCTGGCGGCGGGCGAGACCCGCATTTTCGAATTCGCCCGCGTGTTCCGCAATCGCGAGCGCGGCGCGCTGCATCACCCCGAATTCACGATGCTGGAATGGTACCGCGCCAACGAGCCTTACGAGACGTTGATGGACGATTGCGCCGCGCTGATGGCCGAGGCGGCATCCGCTGCCGGCGCAAAGCAGTTGGCTTTTCGCGGCAAGACCGTCGACCCGTTCGCCGCGCCGGAGCGCGTGACCGTGGCGCAAGCGTTCGAGCGCCATGCCGGCATCGATTTGCTGTCGACGATCGAAGGCGGGAAGGGCGATCGAACGAAACTGGCCGCGGCCGCCCGGAAATCCGGCGTCGGCTTCGGCGCCGACGACACCTGGGGAGATATTTTTAGCCGTATTCTGGTCGAGCGGGTCGAGCCGCATCTAGGTGTCGGGTGCGCCACGATATTATACGAATATCCGCTGCCGCTGGCGGCGCTGGCGCGGCCGAAAGCGGGCAGCGACACGGCGGCCGAACGTTTCGAGCTTTACGCCTGCGGCGTTGAACTCGCCAATGCCTTCGGCGAACTCACCGACGTCGCTGAGCAACGCGCGCGGTTCGAGGCGGCGATGGCCGAGAAGCAGCGCATCCATGGCGAGCGCTATTCGGTGGATGAGGATTTTCTGGCCGCACTCGCGGTCATGCCGCAGGCCTCCGGCATCGCGCTCGGTTTTGACCGGTTGGTGATGCTGGCGACGGGTGCGCAGCGCATCGAGCAGGTGATATGGACGCCGGTGGTGGAATCTTGAGGAGGAAATAACGATGTCGACCTTGAGAACCGCAAAGCAAATCTGCGACGCCGGTCTGGTCCCGCCCGAGCAGCGCGCGGCATTGGATGCCGTCGCCGCGCGTTACGCCATCGCGCTGCCTCAGCCGCTGACGAACCTGATCGACCGAAACGACCCGCATGATCCGATCGCACGCCAGTTGGTGCCCACCGCCAACGAGCTTGATCATCGGCCGCAAGAACTCCTTGATCCCATCGGCGACGACGCGCACAGCCCGGTTGAGGGCGTGGTGCATCGTTATCCCGACCGGGTGCTGTTGAAGCTGACGCACGTTTGCGCGGTCTATTGCCGCTTCTGCTTCCGGCGCGAAAGAGTCGGGCCCGGCAAAGCAAAGGCGCTATCGGCGGCGGCGCTCACGCGCGCGCTCGATTATATCCGCAGCCGCCGGGAAATCTGGGAAGTGATCCTCACCGGCGGTGATCCGCTGGTGCTGTCGCCGCGCCGCTTGCGCGACGTGACGAAGCGCCTGGCGGACATTGAGCATGTGAAGGTGCTGCGGATTCACACCCGCGTTCCGGTTGCGGAACCGACGCGGGTGACGGCCGAACTGGTGCGCGCGATCAAGGTCAAAGGCAAGCCGGCCTACGTAGCCCTGCACGTCAACCACGCGCGCGAACTGACGCCCGCGGCGCGCGCGGCCTGCGCGCGGCTGGCCGATGCCGGCATCCCTTTGCTGGGGCAATCGGTACTGCTGGCCGGCGTCAACGACACGGCCCAAGCGCTTGGCGACCTGATGCGGGCGCTGGTCGAATGCCGGATCAAACCGTACTACCTGCATCACGCCGATCTCGCGCCCGGCACCTCGCACCTGCGCACCGGCATCGCGGCCGGGCAGGACCTGATGCGAGGCTTGCGCGGGCGGCTGTCGGGTCTGTGCCAGCCGACTTACGTGCTCGACATTCCGGGCGGTCATGGCAAGTCGCCGATCGGCCCGAATTACCTCGGGCGCGCCGGAGACGGCGAATTTTTAATTGAGGACTTCAATGGGCGGCGACATCGCTACATGCCGGCCGCGACTTAGCGGTGGTGGATCGACAAAAAATCAAGCAGGGCCGCCGCCACCGCCAGGCTGGCGAAGCCGATGAACACGAACGCGATCACGGCGTTCCAGACGAAGTGAACGTCGCGCCGCAACTCTGCCACTACGTTTTTGCTTTTCATCATCGCCTGACGCTCCCTTAGAGAGCTTCATCGCAAGACAACGCGAATCTAGCCGGAAGCTAATCTCCGGCCCATAATTTCTCTGTTAAATTTCGCGTGAAACGCAGATCAATGCTGCATGCCAGCCATGTCAGTCACATGGAACTGTGGCGCGCCCTAGGGGATTCGAACCCCTGTTACCGCCGTGAAAGGGCGGTGTCCTAGGCCTCTAGACGAAGGGCGCAAATTTCGGCCGAGCTATAAAGAGCTTCGCCGGTGGCGGCAAGCAGCCGGTTATTCGTTACCACTTTCCGGTGTTGGGCATCGACTTCCACGGCTCCTGCGGCGGCTTGGCGGCGCCCTTTTGCAGCAACTCGATCGAATGTTTGTCCGGCGAGCGCACGAAGGCCATGTTGCCGTCGCGCGGCGGGCGGTTGATGGTCACGCCCGCCTTCATCAAGCGGTCGCAGGTGGCGTAGATGTCGTCTACTTCATAGGCCAGGTGCCCGAAATAGCGCGCCTCGCCGTAGTCCTCGCTGTCCCAGTTGTAGGTGAGCTCCACCTCCAGCGAGGGCCGGCCCTTTTTCTTGCTCTCCTCGACCAATCCGACGTCATCGGGGCCGGCCAAAAACACCAAGGTGTATTTGTTCTTCTCGTCGACCCGGCGGCGGGTCTCCTTCAGGCCGAGTTTGTTGACATAAAAATCGAGCGCGGCATCGAGGTTGCGTACGCGGAGCATGGTGTGCAGATATCGCATGGTTTAACCCTCGTGAGACTGGGCGGCCGCCCGGACAACGGGCGCTATAATAATGATTGCACCCGATCTTGAAACCGCGATCTCCCGCCTAAGCGAGCTTATCGAAGGCTCGCAGACGATTGTCCCTTTCACCGGGGCCGGGATTTCGACCGAATGCGGCATTCCCGATTTTCGCTCGCCGGGCGGCCTGTGGACCAAGAACCAGCCGATCCAATTCGAGGATTTTCTCGCCAGCCAGGAAATGCGCAACGAAGCCTGGCGGCGGCGCTTTGCGATGGAGGAGAATTTCGCGCAGGCCAAACCCGGCCGGGGGCATCGGGCGCTTGCCAGTCTCTACCGCGCCGGCAAGGTGCCGGCGTTGGTGACCCAGAACATCGACAACCTCCATCAAATCTCCGGCTTCGCAGCCAAGGATGTAGTCGAACTACATGGCAACACCACCTACGCCGTATGTCTTGACTGCGCGCAGCGCTACGAATTGTCCTGGGTGAGGGAGAGATTCAGCCGCGGCAATCACTGCCCGCCGGATTGCGGCTGCGGCGGCTATATCAAGACCGCCACCGTGTCGTTCGGGCAGGCGATGCCGGCCGAAGCGATGCAGCGGGCAGAGGATTTGAGCCGCGATTGCGATCTGTTTCTTGCCATTGGCTCTTCCCTGGTGGTGTGGCCGGCGGCCGGCTTCCCGCTCACGGCCAAACGCAACGGCGCGGCCCTCGTCATCGTCAATCGCGAGCCGACCGAGTTCGACGACCTCGCCGATCTGGTGGTGCAACACGACATCGGCGACGTGCTCGCGCCTTTTATCGCGCACTGATTTGCGTCTGCTGCGCTGTGCATAGACCTGTGTGCAAGCCCATTTTGCACTTTGCCGCGCGAAGGCCGGTGTTATCTTGAATTCGTAGATTCGTAGAAGCGCCCTTGAAGGGGCGTCAGAAAATGGCGGCGCGCGGCGTCATGGCGTCGGACGGGGTTGATCCAAAAATGCCTGGGGCAAGTCTCCGGCCGGGAACGGCCAGAGAGATCGTGGACGAGACCGGCGTCGACCTCATTGAGATTGCCGGCGTTATCAAGTGGTTCGACGTTTCCAAGGGCTTCGGCTTCATCGTCCCCGACAACGGCATGCCGGATGTGCTGTTGCATGTGACGTGCCTGCGCCGCGACGGCTTCCAGACGGCTTACGAAGGCGCGCGGGTGGTCTGCGAGGTGCAGCAACGCCCCAAGGGCTTGCAGGCGTTCCGGGTATTGTCGATGGACGAATTCGACCGCGATCCACCCGGCGCAGATGCCGCCGCCGCGCACCCATGTGACGGTGACGCCGACCAGCGGCCTCGAGCGCGCCATGGTCAAATGGTTCAACCGGCTGCGCGGTTTCGGTTTCCTCACCCGCGGCGAAGGTACGCCGGACATTTTCGTGCACATGGAGACGCTGCGCCGTTACGGCTTGGCCGAGTTACGTCCCGGGCAGACCGTGTTGGTCCGTTTTGGGCCCGGACCCAAGGGCCTGATGGCGGCCGAAGTCCGTCCCGATGGTGGGCCGCTCGGTCTCGCCTCGCACTGATCCCCGCGCTTTTCCCATTGCCGCTCGGCATTCGTCCGCGTAAAGGCGGGCTCATGCGCGCCTTGCGTTGGATCGCCTTTGTCGTCTTCGCCTTGCTGGCCGCCGCCCCGGCGCGGGCGGCCGGCGTGCAGACGCTCGAAATCGTCAGCAAGACCGGCGTCCATACCTTCACCGTCGAACTCGCCGATAACGACGCCGAGCGCGAAAAGGGCCTGATGTTCCGCAAGGAGCTGCCCGAGGGCAGCGGCATGCTGTTCGACTTCCATGCCGACGCGCCGGTCGGCTTCTGGATGCAAAATACCTATATTCCGCTCGACATGATCTTCATCCGTGGCGATGGCCGTATCCTGCGCATCGCCGAGAACACCGTGCCGCTGTCGACCAAGATCGTGCCCTCGGGCGGGCCGGTTCGGGCGGTGCTGGAGGTGATCGGCGGCACGGCCCGCAAAATGGGCATTGCGCCGGGCGACCGCGTGGCCTCGCCGATCTTCAAAAACCGTTGAGTTGCTGGCTTGGTTGCCGGTTTGGGCGCAAGCGTGTATCCGATCTCCCGTCGGGGCGTGGCGCAGCCCGGTAGCGCATCTGCTTTGGGAGCAGAGGGTCGCAGGTTCGAATCCTGCCGCCCCGACCATCCGCCTACGCAGGTGCTTCGGCGGACAAGGCCTCCAGTAGCGGATGGCCGCCGAAGCCTCTCGACCGCTGAAGCCCGCCTTCGGGCGAAGGCGGTTGGCGAAGGCGGACCGACACGATAGAAAGAATCATGACCGCGCGCATCTACAAGCCCGCCAAGACAGCCATGCAATCGGGCCTTGCCCAGACCAAGGCCTGGGCGCTCGATTTCGATCTGGCGGAGCCGCGCACGGTCGAGCCGCTGATGGGCTGGACCTCGTCCGGCGACACCCGCCAGCAATTGCGCCTGCGCTTCGACAGCAAGGAAGAGGCGGTCGCCTATTGCGAGCGCCATGGCATCGCCTATCAGGTCTTCGATTCAGCGCCGCCGGCGCCGCGGCGCGTCATTTCCTATTCGGACAATTTTTCGTTCAAGCGGCGGGACGCCTGGACGCACTAGTTCGATGAAATTTGGCGACCCCGGCTGGATTCGAACCAGCGACCCCCAGCTTAGAAGGCTGGTGCTCTATCCGGCTGAGCTACGGGGTCTCAGCCTCGCGCCAAGGTTTACCCGCGCCGCCGGTTTATTGAAAGGTGCGCGCGGCGCTTTGGGCGGCTAACCTGCCGGCCATGGCCGCCATTGCCGACCTGACCTCTTCCGAAATGTCGCTCGCCTACCGGCGCGGCGAACTGTCGCCGGTCGAGGTAGCGCGCGATTGCCTTGCCCGCATCGATGCCCACAAGGCGCTCAACGCCTTCATGCCTTTGGAGCCGGAGCGCGCGCTCGCGGCCGCCGCCGAATTGGAAAAGCGCTGGCGCTCCGGCGCGCCGCTTGGGGCGATCGACGGCGTTCCCACTTCGATCAAAGACAATGTCTGGGCTAAAGGCTGGCCGACCCGGCGCGGCTCGAAAACCAGCGACGCCACCCCGGCGCAAGCCGACGCGCCGGCGACCGCGCGCCTGCGCGAGCAGGGCGCCGTCATTCTCGGCAAGACCTGTATGCCCGAGCACGGCTGGATCGGCGTCTGCCATTCGCCGCTGACCGGCATCACGCGCAATCCGTGGAATCCGGATTACACGCCGGGCGGCTCGACCGGCGGCGGCGCGGTGGCGGCGCTGCTCGGCCTCGGCGTGCTGCATCTCGGCACCGACGGCGCCGGTTCGTTGCGCATCCCCGCTGCCTTCACCGGGGTGTTCGGCTTCAAGCCGAGCTACGGCCTGGTGCCGGCTTATCCGCCGTCGGCGCTTAACGTGCTGGCGCACCAAGGCCCGATCACCCGCACAGTGGCCGACGCCGCGGTCATGCTGACGGTGATCGCGCAGCCCGACGCGCGCGACATGACGGCCTGGAATACGCCGCCGCCGGATTTCGGCGCCGGGCTCGAGGCGGGCGTGCGCGGCTTGCGCGTGGCGTTCTCGGCCCGGCTCGGCCAAGATTTTGCGCTCGACCCGGAAATCGAAGCGGCGGCGCGCAAGGCGGCGCGCGCGCTCGAGGATCAGGGCGCCATCCTCGAGGAGGCCGACCCGTCGCTCACGTGCACGCGCGAATTGATCCAGGCGATGTGGTGGCCGGTCATGACCATGCTGGCCAATTCTTTGCCGCCGGAGCGGCGCGCCCAAATGGATCCCGGCCTGCTGAAACTCGCCGCGCTTGGAAAAAATTTCACGGTCGGCGATTACGTCGCCGCCTATACCGCGCGCATGGAGTTGCACCAGGCGATGCTCGCCTTCCACCAGCGCTACGATCTGCTGCTGACGCCGAGCATGCCGATTACCGCGCTGAAAGTCGGGCTGGAAACGACCGAGGACGGCCTATACGGCGCCGACTGGACCGGCTGGTCGCCTTACACCTATCCGTTCAACCTTACGCAGCAGCCGGCAGGCTCGGTGCCGAGCGGGCTGACCCGCAATGGCTTGCCCATGGGCGTGCAGATCGTCGGCGCGCCGCGGGCCGACGGCACGGTGCTGCGAGCGGCGCGGGTCATCGAACAGGCCATGCCGATGCCAAGGCCACCCGGCCTCGGCTGAACGAAATTCGCTAGTTAAACTAAAGCTTTAGCGGCATCACTTGCGATGCCTCATCCAATTTCTGAAAAATTCTGGCTAGTGGCCTGGAACGACGAGCCGATAATTTTCCGCAGTGCACCTCCATAATCCGCACACGTCTCAGCCACGACCTCGACACCTTCCGGCATTGAACTGATAGTGGCGGCCGGCGCACTCATAAAGACGACCCGTCGCCGACCTGGGAGACTTCCTCGATGTTCACGATCATCCGCGCCGGTCTTGCCGCCGCGCTCATCACCCTTGCAGTTTTTCCTGCGCTGGCCGCGGACAAAGCCTTCAAACGGATCGATCTCGACCAGGCGGCGATCAAGCTCGAGGCCCAGATCAAGAGCGACGCCGGCGCGGTCACCAAGCCGGCGGCGACGCTGCGGCGCGACGCCGATGCCGCCTTCCAGAAAAGCGACTTCCGCACCGGCATGACGGTGCTCGGGCAATTGGTCAGCGTGGCGCCGACCGATGCGGCGAGCTGGCTGCGTCTCGCCCGCATCATCTTGCAGATCCGCCCGCGCGACGACAATGAACGCGCGCTGCTGCTCGATCGCGCCTCGACCGCCGCCTATATCGCCTACAGCCGCGCACCCGACCGCAATCTCGAAGCGGATAGCCTGACGACGCTCGCCCAGACGCTTTCGAGCCGCAAGCAATGGCGCCCCGCGCTCGATGCCATGCGGCTTTCGCTCGAACTGCGCGAGACCGCCGATCTGCGCGGCCAATATGAGCGGCTGCGCACCGAGCATGGCTTCCGCATGCTCGACTACACGGTCGATTCCGACGCCATTTCGCCGCGCGCCTGCTTCCAGT
The DNA here is from genome assembly GCA_963703875.1 of uncultured Alphaproteobacteria bacterium. Taxonomy (GTDB): domain Bacteria; phylum Pseudomonadota; class Alphaproteobacteria; order Rhizobiales; family Xanthobacteraceae; genus Pseudolabrys. The sequence continues at coordinate 242,315 of CAVPFZ010000027.1, read as the reverse complement.
TCTCCGAGGATCTGCCCGGCCGCCGCACCGATTTCTCGCCTTTTGTCGCGGTTGCGGGGCAGGACAAGCCAGCCATCTCGGCCAACGACAAGCAACTCTGCGTCGAAGGCCTCAAGCACGGCGAGCGCTATCAGATCACGCTGCGCGCCGGTCTGCCGTCGACGGTGCATGAGACGCTGGCGAAGTCCGCCGACTTCACCATTTTCGTGCGCGACCGCAAGCCGTTCGTGCGTTTTTCGGGCAAGGCCTACGTGCTCCCGCGCACCGGGCAGCGCGGCATCCCGGTGCTCAGCGTCAACACCGGCGCGGTGGTGCTCGCGGTCTACCGCATCGGCGACCGCAATCTGCTCGAGACGGTGCTGGGATACGACTTCCAGCGCAACCTGACCCAGTACGAGGCCGAGCGGCTCGCCAACGAGCGCGGCGCCAAGGTTTGGGGCGGCGAACTCGCCGTCGAGTTCAAGCTCAATACCGAGGTTGCCACGGCATTTCCGGTCGATCAGGCGCTCGGCGAACTTAAACCCGGCGTCTATGTGATGACCGCCGCGCCGAATGACGCGATCGCGAACGACTACGATCAGCGCGCCAGTCAATGGTTCATTGTTTCCGACTTGGGGCTGACCGCCTATAGCGGCCATGACGGCATCGACGTCTTCATTCATTCACTGGCGAGCGCCGAGCCGAGCGGCTCGGTCGAGGTGCGGCTGGTTGCGCGCAACAACGAAGTGCTGGCGGCTAAATCGACCGACAAAAATGGCTTCGTGCATTTCGAAGCCGGTCTTGCACGCGGCGAGGGCGGCCAAGCGCCGGCCGCGATCGTCGCAGCGGACAAATCCGACTATGCCTTCCTCAGTCTGAAAACGGCCGCCTTCGATCTGTCCGACCGCGGCGTCGCCGGCCGGCAGGTGCCGACCGGCCTCGATGCTTTCGTCTTCACCGAGCGCGGCGTCTACCGCAGCGGTGAGACCGTACACGTGACGTCGCTGTTGCGTGACGCGCGCGGCATAGCCGCGGCAGCGCCCCTTACGCTGGTGATGGAACGGCCGGACGGCGTCGAATACCGCCGCGCATTGGCGCCCGACCAGGGTCTCGGCGGCCATGACTGGAGTGTGCCCATTGTGCCATCCGCCTCGACCGGCACCTGGCACGTGAAGGCCTTTACCGATCCCAAGCAGGCGCCGGTCGGCGAGGCGACTTTCCTGGTGGAAGATTATGTCGCCGACCGCATCGAATTCGATCTGTCGACAACCGCCAAAGTCATTCCGCGCGGCGCGCCGGCGCAGTTAAGCGTCGACGGGCATTTCCTCTACGGCGCGCCGGCCTCCAATCTCGATCTCTCGGGCTCAGTGTCGATCGCGGCGGCGAAAGAACGGTCGGGCTTTGCCGGCTATGCGTTCGGGCTGGCCGACGATGAAGTCACGGCCGTGCGTCAGGACATCGAGGAAATGCCGGCGACCGATGCCGCCGGCAAGGCGACGTTCCCGGTCAAACTCGACAAAATCCCGGCAACCTCGCGCCCATTGGACGCGACGATCACGGTGAGCATGGCGGAATCCGGCGGCCGGGCAATCGAGCGCAAGATCACGCTGCCGGTGGCACCCGACGCGCCGATGATCGGCGTCAAGCCGGCCTTCTCCGGGCGCTCGCTGGGTGATGGCGCCAATGCCGATTTCGACGTCGTGATGGCCGCGCCCGACGGCAAGACGCTGGCGCAAAGCGGGTTGAAGTACGAACTGCTGCGCGTCGAGACCAGTTATCAGTGGTACCGGCAGAGCGGCCAGTGGCAATACGAGCCGGTCAAGCGCACCGAGCGCGTGGCCAACGGCACCGTCAATACGGTCGCCGACAAGCCGGCGCGCATTTCCATGCCGGTGAAATGGGGCCGCTATCGCCTGGAAGTGTCGTCGCCGGAGGCGAACGGCGCCATTACCTCGCTCACCTTCGATGCCGGGTTCTACGCCGAGGCCAATGCCGATACGCCCGATCTGCTCGAGGTCGCGCTCGACAAGTCCGACTACAAATCGGGCGATGCCATGAACGTCTCGGTGACCGCGCGCACGGCCGGCCGCCTCACGCTCAATGTGTTCACTGACCGGCTGGTATCCAGCACGTCGCAAGACGTCAAAGCGGGCAGTCTTCGTATGCCGCTCACCGTCGGTCGCGACTGGGGCACCGGTGCTTACATGGTCGCGACGTTGCGGCGTCCGCTCGACGCGCCGGCGCAGCGCATGCCGGGGCGGGCCATCGGCGTGCAGTGGTTCTCGATCGACAAGACGGCGCGCACGCTCGCGCTCGCTTTGACGCTGCCTTCGACGCTGCGGCCCAATTCCACGCTCAACGTGCCGATCAAACTCGCAGGGCTCGCCGCCGGCGAGGAGGCGCACGTGGTCGTTGCCGCCGTCGATGTCGGCATTCTCAATTTGACCAATTACAAGCCGCCGGCGCCCGATAATTATTATCTCGGCCAGCGCCAGCTCACCGCCGAGATCCGCGATCTCTACGGCCAATTGATCGACGGCATGCAGGGCGCGCGCGGGCAAATCCGCAATGGCGGCGACATCGGCGCGGAATTGACCGGCTCGCCGCCGACGCAGGCGCCGCTCGCGCTTTATTCCGGCATCGTCAAGGTCGCCGCCGACGGCAGCGCGCAGGTGGTATTCGATATTCCGGCTTTCGCCGGCACCGTGCGCGTGATGGCGGTGGCCTGGAGCAAAGATAAAGTCGGCAAGGCGGCCGGCGACGTCATCGTGCGCGATCCGGTGGTGCTGACCGCGACGCTTCCCCGATTTCTGCGCACCGGCGACCACGGCGCGGTGCAGCTTGAACTCGACAATGTCGAGGGCGCGGCCGGCGACTACAGCCTGTCCGTGAGCAGCGAAGGCACCATCAAGCTCGACGGCGATAAACCCTTCACGCTCAAACTCGCCGCCAAACAGCGCGATCATCTTTCCGTGCCGGTGTCGGCGGCGGGGGCGGGCGCCAGCACCAGCACGGTCAAAGTAAGCGTGGCGGGTCCGAACGGCTTTGCGCTCGAACGGACTTATCCGCTCAATGTGCGGCCGGCCAATCAGATCCTGACGCGGCGCAGCGTGCGCGCGCTGGCCCAGGGCGAAACGCTGACATTGTCAAAGGACATGTTCGCGGACTTCGTGCCGGGCACGGGCCGCGTCGGCCTTTCGGTCGCGATCTCGACATCGCTCGATATCGCCACGCTGTTGGGCGAACTCGACCGCTATCCGTTCGGCTGTTCCGAGCAGATCACCAGCCGCGCGGTGGCGATGCTTTACATCAACGAACTGGCCGCGCAGGCCAGATTGGCGCTCGACGGCGACATCGATGCGCGAATCAAGGACGCCATCCAGCGTCTGCTGGCCCGTCAGGATTCGAACGGTTCGTTCGGCCTGTGGTCGGTCGGCGGCAACGATCCGTGGCTTGACGCTTACGTGACCGATTTCCTCACGCGCGCGCGAGAGCGCAAATTCGAGGTGCCACAGGCCGGCTTCACCCTGGCGCTCGACCGGCTGCGCAATACGGTGGCGAGCACGGCCGACCCCGGTAAGAACGGCGGCCGCGATCTTGCCTACGCGCTCTATGTGCTGGCGCGCAATGGCGTGGCGCCGGTCGGCGACCTGCGCTACATCGCCGACACCAAGCTCAACGAGATGGCGACACCGATCGCCAAGGCGCAAATCGCCGCGGCGCTCGCCATGCTTGGCGACAAGGCGCGCGCCGACCGCGTTTATCTGGCGGCACTCGATTCGATCGCGCCGCAGCCCAAGCTCGAATTCGGGCGTGACGATTTCGGCTCGGCTTTGCGCGATTCGGCCGCGCTGGTGACGCTTGCCTCCGAGGGCCGCGCGCCGCAGAAAACCATCGACGACGCGGTATTGCGAATCGACGCCGCCCGCGCACTGACCAGTCGGACCTCGACGCAGGAAGATGCCTGGCTGGTGCTGGCCGCGCGGTCGCTCGCCAAACAGACCAACGCAATTTCACTGTCGGTCAATAACGAGACGCGGCAGGGCGCCTTCTACCGCAGCTTGCGCGCGGATGAGCTCGATCAGGCGCTGGCGGTGACCAATAAAGGCGACCGGACCGTGCAGGCCGTATTGTCGGTGAGCGGCTCGCCGCTCACCCCGGAACCGGCGGCCGAGCGCGGCTTCAAGATTGAGCGCAATTATTTCACGCTCGATGGCGAGCCGGCCGCCGCGACGAAAGCCAAGCAGAACCAGCGCTTCGTCGTGGTGCTCAAGATGACCGAACCGGCCCCGCAGTTCGGCCGCGTGATCGTCGCCGACTATCTGCCGGCGGGCTTTGAAATCGACAATCCGAAGCTGGTGTCGTCGGGCGACACCGGAACGCTCGGCTGGATCACCGACGCGGCTGAGCCGGTCAACAGCGAATTCCGCGACGACCGCTTCACCGCGGCATTCGACCGCAAGCAGGATTCCCCGCCGGTGTTCACGGTGGCCTACGTGGTGCGCGCGGTGTCGCCTGGCCACTACGTGCTGCCGCAGGCCGTCGTCGAGGATATGTACCGGCCCGATCGTTTCGGGCGGACCGCGACATCCGACATCGATATCTCGGCGCCGAAATGAAACATTGGCGTTTCACCTGTGCGAGTCTTGCCGGCGCGGCCGTTTTGATCGCGCTTGCCGGACTTGCTTACGTCTATTCGCTGGGGCGGCCGCCTCTCGGCAAGAATCTTGAGACTTCGCACGTCGTGATCGACCGGGCGGGCAAGTTGCTGCGCGCCTATGCCACCAGCGAAGGGCGCTGGCGGCTGCCGGCGAGCGTCAAGGACGTCGATCCCCGGTTCCTCAAAATGCTGTTCGCCTACGAGGACAAGCGCTTCTACGAGCATTGCGGCGTCGACGCGGCGGCCATGGCGCGCGCGACTTTTCAATTAGTAAGGCAAGGGCATATCGTTTCGGGCGGATCCACTTTGACGATGCAGGTGGCGCGGTTGTTGGAACCGCGCGAAAAGCGCAGCTTTGCCGCCAAACTGCGCCAGATCACGCGCGCTTTCGAACTCGAACATGCGCTCAGCAAGGATGAGATTCTTTCGCTGTACCTGACGCTCGCGCCTTATGGCGGCAATCTCGAAGGCGTCCGCGCCGCCTCGCTGAGTTATTTCGGCAAGGAGCCGCGCAAACTTTCGCTCAGTGAGGCGGCGCTGCTGGTGGCGCTGCCGCAGTCGCCCGAATTGCGAAGGCCCGATCGCTTTCCGCAAGCCGCGCGGGACGCGCGCGATCGTGTTCTCGATCGCGCGGCGGCAGCGGGCGTGGCGCCGTATGACGAAATTGCCCGCGCAAAATCGCAGGACGTACCGCGCGAACGCAAGCCCCTGCCGGTTTTGGCGCCGCATTCAGCCGATCAGGTGATCGGCGCCGAGCCCGATCTTCGCATTCACCGTCTCACCATCGATGCGGGGTTGCAGAAGACCTTGCAGGAACTGGCGCGTGAGCGCGCGCAAGCGCTCGGCCCGCAAATTTCGGTCGCCATTCTCGCGGTCGATAATGAAAGCGGGGAGGTGCGCGCGCATGTCGGCTCCGCCGACTACTTCGACGCGCGCCGCGCCGGCCAGGTCGACATGACGCAGGCGCTGCGCTCGCCGGGTTCGACGCTCAAGCCGTTTATCTACGGGCTCGCCTTCGAGGACGGTTTGCTGCATCCCGAAACGTTGATCGACGACAAGCCAGCGCGCTATGGCAGCTACACGCCGGAAAATTTCGATTTGACCTTCCAGGGCACGGTGACGGTGCGGCGCGCGTTGCAGATGTCGCTCAACGTGCCGGCGATCGCGGTGCTCGGCAAAGTCGGCGTCAGCCGCTTGAGCACGCGCTTGACGCAGACCGGCGCCGCGCTGGTGCTGCCCAAGGGCGAGGCGCCCGGCCTCGCCATGGGTCTCGGCGGCGTTGGCATCAAACTGTCGGATCTGGTGATGCTTTATACCGGGCTGGCGCGCGAGGGCTCTGCACTTCCGCTCACCGAACGCGAAGGCGGGCCGGCGCCGCGTGCGCGCCGGCTGCTCGATCCGGTCGCCGCCTGGTATGTCGGAAATATTCTGATCGGTGCGCCGCCGCCGGACAATGCGTCGCCCGGGCGCATCGCTTTCAAGACCGGCACTTCGTATGGATACCGCGACGCCTGGTCGGTCGGCTTCGACGGCCGCATGACGATCGGTGTCTGGGTCGGACGGCCCGATGGCGCGCCGGTACCCGGTCTGGTCGGGCGCGCCGCGGCGGCGCCAATTTTGTTTGACGCCTTCGCACGCAGTGGCAACGCGCCCGCCCCGCTGATGCACGCGCCAAAGGGCGCGGTGTTCGCCGTCACTAGCAAGTTACCGCCGCCGCTGCAACGCTTCATTCCCGATGGCGGCATGAGCGCCGCGGCCGAGCCGCCGCGCATCATGTTCCCGCCCGACGGCGCGCGCATCGAGCTCGCCAAAGGCGGGACGGGCGAACCCGTCGCACTCAAGATCGCCGGCGGTGCCGTACCGCTCACCGTCATGGTCAATGGTGTGCCGTTGGCCCCGCTGGGTGGCCGGCGCACCGTGTTCTTTGCGCCCGACGGCCCCGGCTTCGTCCGGCTCACCGTCATGGATGCCCGCGGCGCCAGCGACAGCGTGAGCGTCCGCCTGCAATAACCCTATCATCAGCGCGGAATGACAGCGCGGGAGCCAGGGCTTATTGTCCCGGCAAATGCCCGGAATCAGCAGCAAAGTCGACCGATGAGCACGGCCAACAATGACGCGCGGCCACCGATTGCCCCAGCGCGCGGCCTGTCGGCGGTGCTGGACTATGCCGGCGCCCGCCACCGGCGTGCGGCCGCGCTGCTTATTGTCTTTTCGCTGATCGTCTTCCTGCCGGGCTTCTTCCAAATTCCGCCGGTCGACCGCGACGAAGCGCGCTTTGCGCAGGCCACCAAGCAGATGCTGGAGAGCGGCCAATATGTCGACATCCGTTTCCAGGATGAGGTCCGCTACAAGAAACCAGTCGGCATCTATTGGCTGCAAGCGGTAGCGGTAAAAGCGGGCGAGACGGTCGGCATCCCGCGGGCGCGTACCGCCATCTGGCTCTACCGGTTGCCGTCGCTGTTCGGCGCCATCGGCGCCGTGCTCTTGACCTACTGGACCGCGCTCGCATTTGTCACGCGCCGCACCGCACTCTTGGCGGCGCTGATGATGGCGAGTTCTGTGTTGCTCGGCGTCGAGGCGCGGCTCGCCAAGACCGATGCCGTGCTGCTCTTAACCTGCGCTGCGGCGATGGGCGCGATGGCGCGCATTTATCTGAAGAGCCGCCGCACGCCCGATCTTGCCATTGGCTGGCACTTGCCCGCGATCCTGTGGACGGCGCTGGCGGCCGGCGTGATGATCAAGGGGCCGTTGATCGTGATGTTCGTCGGACTGACCGTGATCGCATTGTCGATTGCCGACCATTCGGGCCGCTGGATCTGGAAGTTGCGACCTTTTGCGGGCCTCGCGTGGCTGCTGTTGCTGGTGCTGCCGTGGTTCGTGGCGATCGTCGCCAAATCCGGCGACAGCTTTTTCGTACAGTCGGTCGGCGAGGACATGCTGGCCAAAGTCTTCGGCGGGCAGGAGGCGCATGGCGCGCCGCCCGGACTTTATTTCGTGTTGTTCTGGGTCACGTTCTGGCCGGGCTCGATCCTTGCCGGTTTGGCGGCGCCGCGGGTGTGGCAGGCGCGGCGTGAGCCGGGCACGCGTTTTTTGCTCGCCTGGTTGTTGCCGTCCTGGATTGTGTTCGAGGCGGTCATCACCAAGCTGCCGCATTACGTGCTGCCGCTTTATCCGGCGATCGCGATTTTGATTGCCGGCATTCTGGAAGGCGGCGGTCTGTCCAGGAATTGCTGGCTGGTGCGCGGCACCGCCGGCTGGTTCATATTCCCCGCGATCATTGCGATCCTGGTGATCGTCGGATTCATGATGATCGGTCATGAACCCGGTTTCGCGGCCTGGCCGTTCGCCGCCGCCGCCACGATCGTCGGCCTGTTCGCCTGGCGGCTCTATGAGGTCGACGGCCCCGAGCGCTCGCTCTTACGCGGCATGGTGACGTCGGTCCTGGTCGCTCTGACGGTCTATGGCGTGATGTTTCCGTCGCTGCCCGCGTTGTTCCCAAGTGCGATAGTCGCCGATGCGCTGCGCTCCAATGATTGCCGCAAACCGCAGGTGGCCTCGACGGGATATTATCAGGAGCCGAGTTCCGTATTTCTGCTCGGCACCGATACCCGCTTCACCGACGGCGCCGGCGCCGCCGAATTCTTGGCCAAGGGGTCTTGCCGGTTCGCGCTGATCGACGCGCGCAGCGAGCGCAGCTTTGTGCAACGGGCGGAAGCGATCGGATTGAATTACGCGCTCGGCAGCCGCGTCGAGGGGTATAACATCAGCATCGGGCGGCCGGTGGCGCTCACCATATTCCGCTCGACGGAAAAACCATGAGCTCAGCCAACGGGCTCAACCACGGCGATGAGGGTGCGGCGCAGACCGCGCTGCGCCGCTGTGCCGGCAATGTCGTCGCCGCAATCGTCCTGCTGACGCGCCCGCCGCGCGCTCATTTGCGCAATCCATGGCCGAAGGCGCCGCAGCAATGTGCTATCGTGGCAGCGTTCGCCGTAGTGGTGTTGCTGCTTGTGATGATTTTGTTCGATGCCGCGGCAGTCCGGGCGGTCGGCCATCTGCCGGGATGGATCGTTTGGTTTTTCGACCAAATCACCGATTTCGGAAAATCGGGCTGGTTCCTGTGGCCGTTTGGCGTTTTGTTTCTGGCGCTCGCCGCGTTGCCGGCGCTGCCGCACGTGCCGCAGCGCGTGCTCGCGGCCCTGATGGTGCGGGTCGGATTCCTGTTCGCCGCGATCGCCGTGCCCAGCCTGTTCGACACCATCATAAAACGCATGATCGGGCGGGCGCGGCCGTTGGTCGGCGGTGGCCTCGATCCGTATTTGTATAGCCCATTCAACTGGACCAACGAATACGCCAGCCTGCCGTCCGGCCATGCCGCCACGGCCTTCGCGGCGCTGGTGGCGTTCGGCTCGCTTTGGCCGCGCGCTCGCACGGTCATGTGGATCTATGCGCTGCTGATCGCCGTCAGCCGCGTGGTCGTGACGGCGCATTATCCGAGCGACGTGCTGGCCGCCGGCGCCGTCGGAATGGGTGGTGCGCTGTTGGTGCGGCGCTGGTTTGCTCTGCGGCGGCTTGGCTTTTCCATCGCGCCGGATGGCATCTTGCAGCAATGGCCCGGCCCTTCGCTGCGGCGGATCAAATCCGTTGCGCGCGCGGTATTGTCTCAATAGAGCTTCCGGGATGAAAGCCAACGACCCAGCGGTGAGCGTGGTGGTGCCGGTGCGCAACGAGGCCGGCAATATTGAATCGCTGGTCAACGAGATCGCGGTTGCGATCGGCAGCGAATGGCGCTTCGAGGTCGTCTACGTCAATGACGGCTCGATCGACGGCACCGACGCCGAACTCAAGCGATTGATGGTGCAATATCCCTGGTTGCGCCGCGTGCGCCACAAGCAATCCTGCGGCCAGTCGGCGGCGGTGCGCTCGGGCGTGACGGCGGCGCGCGCCCCCCTGATCGTGACGCTTGACGGTGACGGGCAGAACGATCCTGCCTTCATTCCGGCCATGCTGCGCGCCTTGGAAGCCGGGGCACCGCGCGTCGGGCTAATTGCCGGACAGCGGGTGGGACGCAAGTCGGGCGGCTTTAAGAAATTTCAGTCACGCGTCGCCAACGCGGTGCGCGGCGCGGTGTTGCGCGACGGCACCCGCGACACCGGCTGCGGCTTGAAAGCTTTCCACCACGACCTGTTCTTGCGCCTGCCTTATTTCGACGGCTTGCACCGGTTCCTGCCGGCACTGGTCAAGCGCGAGGGCTTCGCCATCGGCTATGTCGACGTGATCGACCGGCCGCGCGGTTCCGGCATGTCGAATTATGGGATGTGGGACCGGCTGTGGATCGGCATCCTTGATCTTGCTGGCGTTTGGTGGCTGATCCGCCGCAAGAAACGAATACCGGAAGTTTCGGAGGACTAACTCAGATGTTGATCGATATCACGCGCACCGTCGGCGGCTATCTCAACGACGTGTTCCTCGGCCACGCCGATTGGGGAATCCTGATCGGCTATGTGGCGCAAGTTTTGTTCGCCATGCGTTTCGTGGTGCAGTGGATCGCGTCCGAACGTGCCGGGCGCAGCGTGGTGCCGACCGCGTTCTGGGTGTTCTCGATCGGCGGCGGCTTGATGCTGCTCGGCTACGCGCTCTACCGCAAGGACCCGGTGTTCATCATCGGACAGGCCTTCGGCGTCTTCGTCTATTTGCGCAATCTTCAGTTCGTCATCCGCAGCGGCGGGCAGGGCGCGCCCGCTTAGCTTCCGTAAGACCTTTAAATTTTTAGCGATTCATTCGCACTTAATAGATTTGTGGGAAACGCAATGGCGTTTCACCGGAAGGACTTAAGAAGGACTCAACATGAGAATCGGCTTCCGTGATTTCGTTGCAATTGGCGCCTCCGCCATCGTGTACACACTGGCTATGATTGGATCTTGGATGGATCACCATTCCAGGGCAATAATCATCTTGCTTATGCTTGCCACCATGATCGCCTGCGTCGCGATAATCGCGGTGTTCAATCGAATAAAATTTGGAGTTTTCTTTATGAATAGGTTAAAAAAGTAATTGGCGTAACGAACAGAGTGCGCCGCCTAAAGCCTATTTTGCCGCCGCCATTGCCGCGAAGCCTGCTTCGAGATCGGTGATGAGGTCGTCCGGATCTTCCAGTCCGATGTGAAAGCGCAGCGTCGGACCGCCCGGCGCCCATTTGGTCGCGGTGCGGTATTCGGCGCAGTCGAATACGATGACCAGGCTCTCGAAGCCGCCCCATGAGAAGCCCATGCCGAAAAGAGCCAGTTCATCCATGAAGGCGTGCACGGATTTTACGGATGTCGGCTTGAGAACGATGCTGAACAGACCGCAGGCGCCGGTAAAATCCCGCTGCCAGATTTTGTGACCGGGATCGCTTTCGAGCGCGGGGTGCAGCACGCGTAGAACTTCGGGCCGCTTTTCAAGCCATCTTGCGATGCGCAGCCCGGATTCATGGTGGCGCTTGAGCCGAACCCCCATGGTACGCAGACCGCGCAGCGCGAGGTACATATCGTCGGGCCCGACGCATAGGCCGAGGAAGTTCATCGTGTCTTTGAGCTTGGGGTAAGTCGCCGCATTCGCCGACACGCAGCCGAACATGATGTCGGAATGGCCGCCGATATATTTGGTGCCGGCCTGGATCGATAGATCGACGCCTTTATCGAAAGCGCGGAAATAAAGCGGCGTCGCCCAGGTATTGTCCATCAGCACGACCGCGCCTTTGTCGTGCGCGACTTTCGCGATCGCCGGGATGTCCTGCATCTCGAAGCTTTGCGAGCCGGGCGCTTCGACAAAGACCGCGCGTGTGTTCGGCTTGAACAGTTTTCCGATATCGGCGCCGATCAGCGGATCGTAATAGGTGGTCCCGACGCCCATGCGCTTGAACAAGCCGTTGCAGAAATTGCGCGTCGGCCGATAGACGCTGTCGGTCACCAGGAGGTGATCGCCGCTGCCGGCGACGCTCATCAGCGCAGTCGAAATCGCCGCCAGGCCCGAGGGCATCAGTGCGACACCGGCGCAGCCTTCGCCTTCAATCGCGGCAATCGCTTGTTCCAGCGCTTCGGAAGTCGGCGTGCCGCGGCGGCCGTATTGATAACGCGAACGGTGTGCGACCTGATCTTCCGCCGTCGGATAGAGCACGGTCGAAGCGTGCCAGACCGCCGGATTGACGAAGCCGTGCTGGCCTTTGGTGTCGCGGCCGGCGGTGACCAAACGGGTTTCCGGCTTGGTCGGCTTTTTCGGCGTCTTCGCCATTAGGCTAATGCGTCCGGTTTGAAGTGGAAAAATGACGGCGTGCGTGCGGCGGCCATATACGGCTGCCGAGCCCGCAAGCGTCAACCCCTTGACGCCGCAGCCTGATCGTTCTCAGATGGTGAAAGGCGATGAGGCGTGGGGAAAATAGGCCAGACATCGATATTTTCCGCTTTTGGGCCGTGGCCCAAGGGTCGGAATGGCTGGTCTGCCCGCGAGGAGCGCCGTATCCGAGTTCGCGCTGAAAAGGCCATCCCATGAAACGCATTCTCACACTTCTAGCTCTCGGCGCGATCGTTTTCGCGCAAGCCGCGTCTGCTCAGACGCTCAAGACCGTCAAGGACCGCGGCATCCTCAATTGCGGCGCCAACGGCAGTCTGGCCGGCTTCGGCCTGCCTGACGCGCAAGGCAAATGGACCGGCCTCGATGTCGACCTCTGCCGTGCCATAGCCGCGGCGATCTTCAACGACGCCAACAAGGTCAAATTCGTTCCGCTGTCTGCGAAAGACCGCTTTACGGCGCTGCAGTCCGGCGAAGTCGACGTCCTGATTCGCAACACGACGTGGACCAGCTCGCGTGACACCCAGCTCGGACTTAACTTTACCGGCGTCGACTACTACGACGGCCAGGGCTTCTTGGTGCGCAAGTCGTTGAAAGTAAACTCGGCGCTCGAACTCAACGGCGCCTCGGTCTGCGTTCAGCAAGGCACCACCACCGAACTTAATCTCGCGGACTATTTCCGTGCGCATAACATGCAGTTGAAGTCGGTGACCTTCGCGACGTCGGACGAAGCGGTGAAGGCCTATGACGCCAGTCGCTGCGACGCCTACACCACCGACGCTTCCGGTCTCTACTCAGAGCGGTTGCGGCTCGCCAATCCCGACGACCACATTGTGTTGCCGGAAATCATCTCCAAGGAGCCGCTCGGCCCGGCGGTTCGTCATGGTGACGATCAGTGGTTCGATATCGTCAAATGGGTGCTTTTTGCGATGTTGAACGCCGAAGAGGCGGGCATCACGTCGAAGAACATCGACCAAATGAAGACCTCGACCAATCCCGATATAAAACGTTTCGTCGGCACCGAAGGCAATTACGGCGAACAACTCGGCCTCACCAAGGACTGGGCGTTCCGCATCGTCAAGCTTGTCGGCAATTACGAGGAGATTTTCGAGAAGAACGTCGGCTCAGGCTCGCCGCTGAAGATCAGCCGCGGTCTCAACCGGTTGTGGACCAAGGGCGGCATCCAATACGCCCCCCCGATCCGTTAAGCGATAACTGAAGACCAAGCCGCCGGCGTTCGCGCCAGCGGCTCGGAATAGGCGCCTTGCGGGGGGCGCCCAGCTGCCGACGAGGGGTAATATGGCAATCGAGGTTCCTGCTGGTTCTGCCCCCGCGCGGGTTGCATTTTACAATAACCCAAAGGTCCGCGCCGTCGCCTATCAGATCGCGCTTTGCGCGATCATTTTGTTTCTGGTCTACGAAGCGGTCGATAACGCCATCGTCAATCTGCAGCGCGCGCACATCGCGTCGGGCTTTGGCTTTTGGGATAACACGGCCGGTTTCGACATCAGTCAGACGCTGATCGAATTTAACTCCTCCACTTCGACCTACGGCCGCGCCTTCTGGGTCGGCTTGCTCAACACCCTTCTGGTTGCCGGCCTCGGCATCGTCATCGCAACGATCCTTGGCTTCATCGTCGGCATCGGCCGTCTGTCGAGCAATTGGTTGGTCGCGAGAACCTGCTCCGGGTACGTCGAAACCATCCGCAATATTCCGCTGCTGTTGCAGCTGCTGTTCTGGTACAACGCCGTGCTCAAGGCGCTGCCGGACACGCGTGAAAGCTACACGCTTCCGTTCCATACCTTCCTCAACAATCGCGGCTTTGTGCTGCCCAAGCCCATCGGGCAAAGCGGCGAGGGATTGTTGTGGCTGTTGATCCTCGCTGGGTTGATTGGCGCACTTGTCTTTCGCTTTTGGGCCAGGCGCCGACAGGAAGCGACCGGCCAACAAGCACCGGTGTTCATGGTTGGCGCAGCGATGCTGATCGTGCCGGCGGCGATTTATATTCTCTTGATCGGGCTACCCTACACATTTGATCTGCCACAGCGCGGCCGCTTCAATCTGACGGGCGGCCTTGAAGTGGGACCGGAATTTGCCGCGCTGTTGTTCGGCTTGTCGATCTATACCGCGGCCTTTATCGCCGAAGTGGTGCGCGCCGGCATCCTCGCGGTCTCGCGCGGTCAATCCGAGGCTGCCTATGCGCTCGGCCTGCGCCCCGGCATCGCGCTGCGGCTGATCGTGCTACCGCAGGCGATGCGGGTGATCATCCCGCCGCTCACCAGCCAATATCTGAACCTGACCAAGAATTCGTCGCTTGCCGTCGCCATCGGCTATCCCGATCTGGTGCAGATTTTCACCGGCACGGTGCTTAACCAGACCGGGCAGGCGGTCGAAGTCGTGTCCATCACGATGGCGGTTTATCTGACCATAAGTCTGACCACCTCTCTCGGAATGAATATCTACAACAACCGCATCGCCTTGGTGGAAAGGTGAGGGCGTCGCCATGACAATGTCCGAAGGCGATCTGGCTGTTGCCGAAATTCATTTCGTCCAGCCGGCGCTCATCGAGGGGCGGGCGCCGCCGACGGCGATGACCGGCGTGCTCGGCTGGCTGCGGCAGAATTTGCTATCGACGCCCTTCAATATCGGCCTCACGATTGTCATCGCCTTGCTGCTGCTCTGGATAATCCCCGATTTGATCAGATTCCTGTTCATCGACGCGGTGTGGACCGGCTCCGACCGCGATGCCTGTCTTGCGTCCGTGCAACATCACCCGATCGGCGCCTGCTGGCCCTTCGTCTGGGACCGGCTCGCCTATTTCACCTACGGCTCCTATCCGATCTCGGAGCGCTGGCGCGTCGATGTGTTCTTCGCGATGCTGGCGATCGGCGTGGTCTGGCTGCTCTGGCTCGAAGCGCCAAGGCACGAGTTGTCACCTGTCTACTTCTTTGTGGTGCTACCGATCTGCTCGTTCATCCTCCTGCACGGATTTGCCGCCATCGGCCTGCCGGTCGTCGATACCGTGCTGTGGGGCGGCGTGCTGGTGACCATCGTCGTCGCGTCGGTCGGCATCGTGTGCTCTTTGCCCATTGGCATCATGCTGGCGCTGGGGCGACGCTCGCATATGCCGACGATCAAACTGTTTTCGGTGATCTTCATCGAATTTGTTCGCGGCGTGCCGCTGGTCACCGTGCTGTTCATGGCGAGCGTCATGCTGCCGTTGTTTGTGCCCGACGCCTACTCGCCCGATAAATTGTTGCGCGCCCTGATCGGTATAGCCTTGTTTGCCTCCGCCTATATGGCGGAGGTCGTGCGCGCCGGCATGCAAGCGATCCCCAAGGGGCAATTCGAGGGCGCCATGGGCGTCGGTCTCGGCTATTGGCAAATGATGCGGTTGATCATCCTGCCGCAGGCGCTCAAGATCACCATTCCGAATATCGTCAACACCTATATCGGCCTGTTCAAGGACACGACGCTGGTGTTCATCGTCGGACTGTTCGATCTCCTGCACACCATCGAGGTGTCCCGCATCGATCCGAAATGGGCGACGCCCGTCACCAGCACGACCGGCTACGCGGTCGCCGCCATCTTCTACCTCTTCTTCTGCTATTCGATGTCGCGTTATGCCCGCGCGACCGAAGCGCGTCTTGCCAAGGGCGACCGACGCTAGTGCATGGTTGAGCAAGCAAAAAAGGTGTTGTCATGAATGCCACGACAAGTGCCACGCCGCGGATCAAGCCGACCAAGCTCACCAACGCCGTGGCGATCGAGATTGTCGGCATGAACAAGTGGTATGGCGATTTCCACGTACTGCGCGACATCAACCTGCGGGTGAGCGGCGGTGAGCGCATCGTCATCTGCGGGCCGTCGGGCTCGGGGAAATCGACCATGATCCGCTGCATAAACCGCCTGGAAGAGCATCAACAGGGCCGCATCGTCGTCGACGGCGTTGAACTCACCAATGACGTCAAGAAGATCGACGAAGTCCGCCGCGATGTCGGCATGGTGTTCCAGCACTTCAACCTGTTTCCGCACTTGACCGTTCTCGAAAATTGTACGCTGGCGCCAATCTGGGTGCGCAAGACGCCCAAGAAAGAAGCCGAAGAGATTGCGATGCATTACCTCAAGCGGGTGAAGATCCCTGAACAAGCCGGCAAATATCCCGGCCAGTTGTCAGGTGGCCAGCAGCAACGCGTCGCGATTGCCCGCTCGCTGTGCATGAATCCCAAAATCATGCTGTTCGACGAACCGACCTCCGCGCTCGACCCTGAAATGGTCAAGGAGGTGCTCGACACCATGGTCGGTTTGGCCGAGGACGGCATGACCATGCTGTGCGTGACCCATGAGATGGGCTTTGCACGCCAGGTTGCCAACCGCGTGATTTTCATGGACCAGGGGCAGATCGTCGAGGCCAATACGCCCAACGAGTTCTTCTCCCATCCGCAACACGAGCGAACGAAATTGTTCCTGAGCCAGATTTTGCACTAGCGCCTGACGCGCGGAGTTATTGCTCCAGCGGGCCTTGGGCCCGCTTCCATGCGTCGATGCCGCCCTCGACGTGCACGGCGGCCATCAGGCCGGCGTCTTGGGCTGCCTGTACCGCCATGGCCGAGCGTTCGCCAAAGGCGCAGTAAAAGATAATGCGCCTGTCGCTGACGCGCGCCAGTTCGCGCAACATGCCGCCGGCGCGGATATTCTCCGGCAGATCGCCGTATGGCGCATGTAGCGCACCCGGAATGCTGCCGTGCTTTTGGCGTTCGCTGGTTTCGCGCAGGTCGACGAAGGCAACATCGGGCCGTCCGACCAGGGCGATCGCCTGCGCGCATGAGAGCGCCCAGCCGCGGCGCGCGATTTCTTGCTGGGCCAGCCCGATTTTCATGTTGGAGGGAACCGCGACGTCCATCATTTTCGGATTTGGCAGATTGAGGCTCGCCATCAGCGCGACATAGTCGTCGATCGACTTGACCTGCAGGCGCGGATTGTAGCGCTTCTCCTCGCCGATGGTGGACACGGTGTCGCCTTTATAGTCGTGCGCGGGGAACACCAAAGTCTCGTCGGGCAGGCGCAGCAGTTTTCCGAAGATCGATTCATATTGCATGCGCGCATCGCCGTTCTGGAAATCGGTGCGGCCGGTGCCGCGGATCAGCAGCGTGTCGCCGGTGAACACCCGATCGCTCATGCGGAAACTGTAGGAATCGTCGGTGTGGCCCGGGGTGTAAAGAACATCCATGCTCAGGCCTTCGATGGTGAGCCTGTCGCCCTCGGCGAGCCGCATCGAGACCACATCGGCCTTGGTGTTCTCGCCCATCACGGTGATGCAGTGGGTGCGGTCGCGCAGCGCGCCGAGGCCCGTGATGTGGTCCGCGTGTAGATGAGTGTCGACCGCCTTGACCAGCCGGAGATCAAGTTCGCGGATCAATTGCAGGTAACGGTCGACCTTCTCAAGCACCGGATCGATGATCAGCGCCTCGCCGCCGCCGCGGCTGGCGAGCAGATAGGAGTAGGTACCGGAAACGCTGTCGAACAGTTGGCGGAAGATCATCAAGGCCTCGCGCCGGTCAGCTCAGTCACATGCGATAATTTATATATAGCAGAAATGACGTTGAATTCGGCGTCTAGCCTTTCTCCACCGGCAATTCCGGCCGCCCGCCCCATTCCGACCAGGACCCGTCGTAGATGCGTGGCAGTGGCTTGCCGAGTGCGTCGAGGCCGAGCGCCAACACCACCGCGGTCACGCCGGAACCGCAACTGGTGATCATTGGTTTGCCGGTATCGACGCCATGTTTTGCGAACACTTGCGCGATTTTTTCGGGCGAGGCGAGACGGCCGTTTTCGACGATCTCGGTGAACGGGACATTTAGCGCGCCGGGCATATGACCGGAGCGAAGCCCCGCGCGCGGCTCTGCTTCGCTGCCAGCAAAGCGCCCGGCCGAGCGCGCATCGACGACCTGCGTGTTGCCGTCGTTGAGCGCCGCTTGCACGTCGGAAACCATGGCGACGGCGCCGGTGTCCATTTCGACCTCGAATTTTTTCGCCGCCAGTTTGACCTCGCCGGATTCGACTTTTCGGTTTTCGGCTTTCCATACCGGAAAGCCGCCGTCGAGAATGAAAACATTCTTGGCGCCGAGGATGTGGAAGCTCCACCACACCCGCGGCGCCGAATAAAGCCCGCTGCCGTCATAGACCACGATCGTGTCGGTCTCGGCGATGCCGAGCGCGCCGACCGCCGCGCCGAATTGGTCGGGGCCAGGCAGCATGTGCGGCAGATCGGTCGATGTGTCGGCGATGGCGTTGATGTTGAAGAACACCGCGCCCGGTATATGGCTTGCGAGATATTCCGCCTTGGCGTCGCGCTTCTGGGTGGAAAGATAATAGGAGCCGTCTACCACGACGACATTCGGCTTGCCGAGTTCGCCGGCAAGCCATTCGGTGGATTTGAGCCATTTGCTCGCGGTTGAATTCGTCATCGCGGTTTCCATATTGCGGGCGGCAAGCTTGGGCGATACTGCCTCATAGTGCAACGGCTGACGCCGCGCTTGGGTTGCATCAAACGGTTGGAGGATTAGCGATGATTGTGCGCCTTTGGTACGGCTGGACCACGCCGGAAAACGCCGACGCCTACGAGGCCTTGCTCAAAAAAGAGATTTTTCCCTGGATTTTGGCCAAAAAGATCGCCGGTTTTCGCCGCATCGAATTGCTGCGCGCCGCCGCCGGCGCGGAAGTCGAGTTCGCCACCATCATGTGGTTCGACTCCATGGCTGCGATCAAAGCCTTCGCCAGCGAAGATTACGAAACTTCGGTCGTGCGGCCCGACGCGCACGCGCTGCTTAAGCGCTACGACGCGCGCTCGCGCCATTACCGAAGCGGTGGAGGAACGCACGGCGGCCTAGCGGACCGCATTGACCCTGTTGTCAGGTCATCATACAAGTAGCGGAATGAGGTGCCGCCCATGAAAACCACGCCCGTTTCCCCCGCCGATCTCGCCGCCTCCGTGCTCTCGGTTCCGCCGCTGGCGCGGCGCCCGGATCTGACCATCGACCCGGTGCAAAACACCCGTCTGCTCGACCATCTCCGTGCCGGCGGCGTGCGTACCTTCATGTATGGCGGCAACGCCAATCTCTACAACATGGGCCTCAGCGATCTGCGCGGGCTGTGCGATCTGCTGATCAGTCTCGCGCGCGACGGCGACTGGATGATCCCCTCGGTCGGCAGCGACTACGGCAAGGCACACGAGCAGTTGCGCATGCTGCGCGATTATGCGTTCCCGACCGCGATGGTGTTGCCGCACAAGGCGCAGTCGACGCCGGCCGGCGTCGCGACCGGCATCCGCAGGTTGGCTGACGCCTATGGAAAGCCGGTGATCGCCTATGTGAAAGATGAAGGCTATGTCGACGCCGCCGACATGGGCCGGCTGACGAAGGACGGCGCGATCTGCGCGATCAAATACGCCATCGTGCGCGAGGACCCTTCCAACGACGCCTTCCTCGGCGAACTGGTGAACGCGGTTGATCGCAACATCGTCATCAGCGGCATCGGCGAGCGGCCGGCGATCGACCATCTCACCAAATTCGGCCTCAAGGCGTTCACCTCAGGCAGCGTCTGCGTCGCGCCCGGCCTGTCGATGTCGTTGCTGCGCGCCATCAAGCGCGGCGACATGAACGAAGCGGCGCGGCTGCGCGCGCGGTTCATTCCGCTCGAGGATCAGCGCGACGCCCATTCGCCGCTGCGCGTGCTGCACGACGCTGTGCGGCTCGCGGGCATTTGCGACACCGGTCCGATGTTTCCGTATTTGTCGAACTTCACGGATAAGACGATCGTGGCCGGCATCGAGAAGGCGGCCAAGGAACTGCTCGCCGCCGAGCGCGCGGCCACCGCGAAAGCGGCTTGATCAGGCCAGAGCGAGCCGCACGCGGCGGTTCTGCTTGCCCTTCTTTTCGATCTGCGTGACCCGCACCGGCCCGATCTCGCCGGTTGCGCGCACATGGGTGCCCCCGCAAGGCTGCAAGTCGAGATTGGCGATCTCGATCAGCCGCACTTTGCCGGTGCCCATGGGCGGTTTCACCGACATGGTTTTGACCAGGCCGGGATTGGCTTCCAGTTCCGCATCGCTGATCCAGCGGCTGCTGACGGCGGCGTTGCTCGCGATCATCTCGTTGACCTTGGCCGTGATCGCGTCCTTGTCGAGACCGGCTTCCGGAATGTCGAAATCGAGTTGGCTTTCGCTGTCGCCCACCGAACCGCCGGTCACCGCGTAAGGCAGCACGGCAGAGAGAAGATGTAGCGCGGTATGCATGCGCATGCGGGCATAGCGCTTGTCCCAATCGATCGCTGCGGTGACGGTGTCGCCGGGTTTGAGGGCAGGGGCACCTGCTGCCGGCGAATCTTTCGCAAGGACGTGGGCGATTTCGCTCTTGGCGGCGTCGGTATAGATCGCGTTGTCGATCGCGATGCGCGTTCCGTCTGATGTCGTGAATGAACCGATATCGCTCGGCTGGCCGCCCGAATTGGCATAGAAAACCGTGCGATCGAGCACGATGCCATTTTGCTCGGTAATCGCGACCACGCGCGCCTGACACTCCTTCAGATAGCTGTCGTCGCGGAACAGGCAATCGGTTGCCATCGGTTCAGGTCTTTTCAAACGGCGGCTTGACGCTCGGCTTGCGCTCCAGCCATTCCGGAACGGGCAAATTTTTTGAGCGCAGGAAGTCCGGGTTGAACAGCTTGGACTGATAGCGCGTGCCGAAATCGGCGAGGATGGTCACGACCGTGTGGCCGGGCCCCAAGTCTTTCGCGAGCCGGATCGCGCCCGCGACGTTGATACCGGAGGAGCCTCCGAGGCAGAGGCCTTCGTGCAGCAGCAGATCGAAGACGATCCCGACTGCTTCCTCATCCGAGATGAGATACGCGTTGTCGACCCTCATCTCCTTTACGAGGTTTGTGACACGTCCGAGTCCGATGCCCTCTGTGATCGAGCCGCCTTCGGTCACCTTGGGTTCGCCGTCCTTGAACAGATGATACATGGCTGCGCCGTGCGGATCGGCGACGCCGATGACGACGTCCTTGTTCTTTTCCTTCAAGTAGCGCGACACGCCGGCGAGCGTGCCGCCACTGCCGACCGCGCAAATAAATCCGTCGATCTTGCCGCCGGTGTCGTCCCAGATTTCCGGCGCGGTCGAAACGTAATGTGCTTTGCTGTTGTCGGGGTTATTCCATTGATCGGCGAAGATGACGCCGCTTTTTTCGGTTTTCTTCAGTTCATCGGCGAGACGCCGTCCGACGTGCTGGTAGTTGTTCGGATTCGAATAGGCTATGGCCGGCACCTCGACCAATTCGGCGCCAAACAACCTCAGCACATCCTTCTTTTCCTGGCTCTGCGTCGCCGGGATGACGATGATGGTGCGATAGCCGCGCGCATTGGCGACCAGCGCCAACCCGATGCCGGTATTGCCGGCGGTCGCCTCTACCACGAGTCCGCCCGGCTGCAGTTCGCCGCGTTTCTCGGCTTCGAGGATCATCTGACGGCCGGCGCGGTCCTTGACCGAGCCGCCCGGATTCATGAACTCGGCCTTGCCGAGAATGGTGCACCCGGTCGCCTCGGAAGCGCGCCTGAGCTTGATCAGTGGCGTGTGGCCGATGGCGTCAATGATGCCGTCGCGGATCTGCATGCCGGGTTCCGGGTGGCCATGGGGACGAAATCGACCCTAGTGGAGCCCCAAACAGGCGACAAGACCGGCCCCGGGACCGGTTTACGGGCGCTTTGGGCCGCTCCATTCAAATGCCAGCTAACGCCGAAAGGCCTTTGAAACCATATCGCTGCTTTGGCAGGGCGGTACCGGGGCACATTCATCACTTTTTACCGCGCCCGATCTATTCGTAACCCCAGGCCCGCAACAGAAAAACAGGGTCCGGGGCGTTAATTGGGCAGAATCGGTCGATGAACCTCGACGTCAACACCCTTTTCCTGGTGACGATCTACGTAGAGGCAATCCTCGGATTGTTGCTGCTGTTCGTCTGGGTGCAGAACACATCGATCCATGCAGTCGCCTGGTGGGGCTTTGCCCATCTGATCCGCGCCGCTTCGGTCGTGCTGTTCGGTATGTATGGTACGGCACCCGACCTGATCACAATCGATCTCGCCAACGCGCTGTTGTTCACCGCTTTCGCGGTGACCTGGACCGGGGCCCGCGTGTTCGACGGTCGTCCGGCCGAACCGGTCTATCTGGTCACCGGTGCGGTGCTTTGGCTGTTGGTCTGCCGGCTGCCGTTGCTCGCGGATGCAGTCGATGCCCGCGCGTTGATCGCCTCCGGCATCATCACCGCCTATACGTGGCTCACCGCGTATGAATTCTGGCACGGTCGCAGCGAGCCGCTGGTGTCGCGTTGGCCGGCGATCTTCATGCTGTTCGCGCATGGCGCGCTATTCCTGTTGCGCACCCCGCTGGTATCGGTGCTGCCTTATGCGCCGAGCAACCATATGCTCGGCAGCGTATGGCTGACCGTGCTGTCATTCGAAGCGCTGTTGTTCACGATCTCGATCGCCTTCATCCTGCTGGCGATGGCGAAGGAACGCACGGAACTGCGTCACCGCACCGCCGCCATGGTCGATCCGCTCACCGGCATCGCCAACCGCCGCGCGTTCCTGCAAGACGCTGCCCATCTCGCCAAGCGTCATGGTGCCAATCCGCGCCCCGTCGCAGTGCTGCTGATCGATCTCGACCATTTCAAGTCGATCAACGATCGCTTCGGCCATGCGCTCGGCGATCGCGTACTGGAAATTTTTGCGGATTCCGCGCGCCATGCGGTGCGCGCAACCGATCTGCTCGGGCGGCTCGGTGGCGAGGAGTTCGCCGCGGTGCTGTGCGATATGAACCGCGAGAAGGCGATGGTTGTGGCCGAGCGGATTCGCGAAAGCTTCGCGCATGCCGCGCAGGAGGTCGACAGCCGGCCAGTCTGCGCGACCGCAAGCATCGGGCTGGTTCATTGTGAGGCCGCGACCCTCGACGTGGCCGAGTTGATGGCGCAGGCCGACCAGGCGCTCTATATCGCCAAAGAACGCGGGCGCAACCGGGTCGAGTTCGCAACCCGGGATATGATTCTCAAGCGCAAGGACGACGATCCGAGCGCCCCGGTGCGCGCGATAGATCGGGTTGCCGCCAAGACGGCAGCCTGAGGCGGATCGCCAAGCTTTAAATTCTTCAGCAACCCGGCTTTTGGAACAGCCGGAGTTTGCCCAAGCCTATCCGGCTGCAATCGAATACGGCCTGCGTTGTGCAATCCGTCGCGTGACACAATGCCGATTGACCATAGCCCGCCAAGTGGTCCAATTTAGGCCGAGTGGGCAGGAACGCCGGCTCATCAATTGGTGGGATTCCAAACTAATTCAAAGACGTAAGGGAGGATGTGAAATGAAATTGATGCATTGGCTGGGGTGCGCCGCTCTGGCCCTGACAGTGGGCGGAACCGCCCAGGCCGAAACGGTCAAGATCGGCGTGGTGCTGCCGTTCAGCGGCGCCAATGCGGACCTCGGCCACCAGATCGACAGGGCCTTCGATCTTTACGTCAAGCTGCACGCCAAGGATATCGAACCCAACAAGGTCGAGATCATCAAGCGCGATGAAGGTCCGCCGACCGGCGCGGTGGCCAAGACCGTCACCACCGAATTGATCACCAACGACAAAGTCCAGCTCGTCACCGGTTTCGTGTTCTCGCCGTCGGCGATCGCACTGGCGCCGACCATCACGCAAGCCAAGATCCCGATGGTGATCGCCAATGCCGGCACCGCCTGGATCACCAACCTGTCGCCCTACATCGTGCGGCTGTCGTTCAGCATGTGGCACCCGGCCTATCCAATGGGCGCCTATGCCTATAACAAGATCGGCTGCAAGACCGCGGCGATGGCTTACACCGACTTCCCGCCCGGCAAGGATTCCACCGAAGCCTTCAAGACCGGCTTCGAGAAGGCCGGCGGCAAGATCGTGGATTCGATCCCGATGGGATCGCCGGTGCAGGTGCCGGACTTCACGCCGTTCTTCCAGAAGATCAAGGATGAGCATCCCGACTGCATGTACGTCTTCATTCCGTCCGGCGCGCATGCGACCGGCGTAATGAAAGCTTATGGCGAACTGGGCATGCGCAAGGCCGGCGTCAAGCTGATCGGTCCGATGGATCTGATCCCGGACAACAAGCTGCAGGACATGGGTGACGCCGCCATCGGCACCATCGTGATGGGTCACTATGCGGTCGACCTCAGCAATCCGCAGAACAAGGCCTTCAACGACGAATGGCACAAAGCCTACGGCAAGGACTCCTATCCGGATTTCATGTCGGCGGCAGGCTGGGACACCATGCATGCCATCTTCGACACCATCAAGAAACTCAACGGCAACCTGTCGGACGGCGCCAAGGTGGTCGACGCCATGAAGGGCTGGCAGACCAATGGCCCGCGCGGCCATGTGATGATCGACCCCGCGACCCGTGACATCGTGCAGGACGAGCATGCCATGGAGGTCTATCGCAAGCCGGACGGCAAGCTCGGCGAAAAAATCCTCGGCACCACCAATGCAGTGAAGGACGAGTGCAAGGCGCTTAAAGTGGGCCGCTGCGGCTCTTGATCGTCAGGCCTTAAATCGACACTCTACAGCGCCGTCGCGGATAAAGCCGCGGCGGCGTTTTCCTTCAACACGGGGTGGGGCTCGTGCCGCATTTTGCCATCGTAGCCGTCAGCATTCTGTTCGACGGCCTGGCCTATGCCATGTTCCTGTTCATCACCTCCGTCGGCCTCTCGGTGACGATGGGGCTGATGAATTTCGTCAATCTGGCGCACGGCGCGTTTGCCATGGCCGGCGGCTATATCGTCGTCACGCTGACGCGAACGCTTGGCATCGATTTTGTTCCATCGCTCATCATCGCGTCCGTGGCGGTCGGTCTCATCAGCATTCCTTTTGAGCGCTATCTCTATCGCCGGCTCTACAAGGCTACCGATCTCGAGCAAGTTTTGCTCACCATCGGGCTGGCGTTCATGTCGATAGCGACCTTCACCTATTTTTACGGGCCGATCCCGAAATCGGTGCCATTGCCGCATTGGCTTGAGGGCGACATCAATCTGGGCTTCCGTGCGTTCCCCAGTTATCGCGCCTTTCTGATTGCGGTCGGCGTCTTCCTGATCGCCGTGCTCTGGTACGGCTTTGAGCGCACCAATATTGGCGCCAAGATCAGGGCCGCGGTCGACAACCGGCGCATGGCGGAATCGGTCGGCATCAATGTTGACCGATTGTTCACGATCACCTTCGCGGTCGGTTCCGGGCTCGCCGCGCTCGGTGGCGGGCTCGCCATCCAATTGTTCGGCCTCTCGCCGAGCTTCGCGGTGATCTATCTCGTGCTGTTCCTGATCGTGGTCGCGGTCGGCGGGCTCGGCAGCCTCAAGGGCACGCTGCTGGCCGCTCTTGTGCTCGGCGTATTCGACACCGCCGGAAAATATCTGCTGGCCGACGCCGGCGGGTTTTTCATCTATGCCGTTACGGTCGCGGTGCTGTTGGTCAAGCCTGCGGGGTTCTATGGCCGCGAATGAGACCAAAAGCAGCCAGCGTATCGCCGCGCGCGAGCGCGCCGCCGAATATCTGGTGAGCCGGCACCGGTTCCAGTGGCCGGAGGCGTTGCCGTGGCTGCTCGCGATTGCGGCGTTTTTTATATTCCCCGATCGCATGACCTTCGGCGGCCAGGTGCTGATCTGGGTGATGTTCGCGCTCTCACTCGATCTCATCCTCGGTTATGCCGGCATCGTCACCCTCGGGCACGCGGCGTTCTTCGGCATCGGCGCCTACACGGTCGGCTTGCTGATCGCGCGGCTGGGCTGGAGCGAGCCATTGTCGAGCTTGGTGGCGGCGGCATTGATGGCGGCGCTGATCGGATTCATTTCCGGCTGGTTTCTGCTGCGCTACCGCGGCCTGACACTGCTGATGTTGACGCTGGCTACCGCCATCATGCTGCAGGAGGCCGGCAACCTGCGCTCGGATATTTCCGGCGGTTATGACGGTTTGCCGGGGCTGACCATTTCGCCGCTGCTCGGCAAGTTCGACTACGACCTCTACGGCCATGTCAATTATCTCTATGTATTGGCCGTGCTCGCGGTCGTGTTTTATTTCGTTCGCCGCATCGTCTATTCGCCGTTCGGCCAAGCGCTCACCGGCATCCGCGAAAATGTGCGCCGCATGAATGCCATCGGTTCGCCGGTGCACCGCCGGCTCGTGACGGTCTATACAATCGCCGCGGCAATTGCCGGTGTCGCCGGCGCGTTGTTCACGCAGACCAATGCCTACGTGACGCTCACCGTGTTCGATTTTGACAACTCAGCCAAAGTAATGGTGATGCTGATTTTGGGCGGCACCGGACGGCTGTACGGCGCCTTCGTTGGCGCGGTGGTTTACATGGTCTTGGAGGATTATTTCTCGAAACTATCGCCGACCTTCTGGCAATTCGGCATCGGCCTGCTGCTGGTGCTGGCGGTGCTGTTCGCGCGCCGCGGATTGCTCGGGCTGGTCGAAGACGCAGGCCGCTACTTGGCAAAGAGGAAAAGTCGTGAGTGAGCACGCGCTACAGGTAGAAGGCCTCAACCACGCCTTCGGCGCGTTGCCGGTCGCGCGCGACATCAATCTTTCGCTGGCGCGCGGCGCGCGCCGCGCGCTTATCGGCCCCAACGGGGCCGGCAAAACAACGCTGGTCAATCTGATCACCGGCGTGCTCAGGCCGTCGTCCGGGCGGGTGCTGCTCAACGGCGAGGACATCACCGCGACCTCGCAGGCCGAGCGGGCGCGGCGCGGGCTGGCGCGCACCTTTCAGATCAATCAATTGTTCCGCGGGCTGACGGTGTTGGAAAATCTCTGCATGACGATCGGCGAGCGTGACGGCGAGTGCAGCAATCTCTGGCGCTCCGCCGGTTCCAAGCGCGCGGTAATTGACGAGGCGCTCGACCATCTCAATTCATTGCGATTGGTCGATGATTCCCTCAAGCCGGTACGCGAATTGCCCTACGGCCGCCAGCGGCTGGTGGAAATAGCTATTGCGCTGGCGCAGAAGCCGCGGGTGCTGCTGCTCGACGAGCCGGCGGCCGGCGTGCCGTCGTCGGAAAGCCATCTGATACTTGACGTGGTGGCGGCGCTCGATCCCGACATCGCGGTGCTGATCATCGAGCACGACATGGACGTTGTATTCCGGTTTGCCAAGCAGATCACTGTGCTGGTGCAGGGCGCGGTGTTTACGCAAGGTACGCCCGAAGAGATCATGGCCAATGAAGACGTGCGCGCGGTCTATCTTGGTCAAGAAGGGCACAAGGGAGGCCATCATGGCTGACCGTGCGCTCGAGCTCGACAAAATTTTTGCCGGCTATGGCGAGACCGTGGTGTTGGAGGATATCCGGCTGGCGCTGGACGTCGGGGAGACTTTGTCGATCATCGGCCGCAACGGCGTCGGAAAATCTACGCTGCTGGCGACCATCATGGGTCATACCACGCTGCATGGCGGCGCGATTCGGCTGCACGGCAAGGATGCCGTCCCACTGGCGACCTATAAACGCGTCGCGGCGGGACTGGGCTATGTGCCGCAGGAGCGCGAGATCTTTCCCTCGCTGACCTTGCGCGAAAATCTCGAGGTTGCCGCGCGGCCCGGGCCATGGACGGCGCAGAGCGTATTCGACTTGTTCCCGCGGCTGGCCGAGCGCGCCGATAACCGCGGCAACCAGTTGTCCGGTGGCGAGCAGCAGATGCTGGCGATCGGCCGCGCCCTTATTGGTAACCCGACGGTGTTGCTGATGGATGAGCCGTCGGAAGGTCTTGCGCCGGTGATCGTCGAGGAACTCGCGCGTGCGGTGAAGCGGCTGACGCAAACGGGCGGGCTATCGATGGTTCTGGTCGAGCAGAATTCGCGGCTGGCGCTCGAAATGGCGCCGCGCGCGGTGGTGATGGACCGCGGCCGTATCGTTTATGACGGACCGAGCGAGACGTTGCGCAACGACCCAGCCAAGCTCGAGCAATTCATCGGTGTGGTGAAAGCCTGACGTTCAGGATCATTGGGCCGCGGCCCAAGCATTGCCTTCCGCGCGCACCGAAGGCATAGAGCGTCCATGGAACGCAGCACAGACCGCATTCTCACCACCCACGTCGGCAGCCTGATCCGCCCGCAAACTTTGCAGGAATTCCTGCGTGCCAAGCAGTCGGGCAAACCCTACGACAAGCAGGCCTATGACGAATGCCTGACCGACTCGGTCGCCGGCGTCGTGCGCCAGGAGGCGGAAGCCGGCATCGACGTGGTGAGCGACGGCGAATTTGGAAAATCGATCAGCTGGTCGCAATACGCGCTGGAACGTTTGAGCGGTTTCGATCGGCGGCCGATCAAGCATGAAGCGGCCAATCCGTTCAAGCGTGGCGCCGACCGCGAGCATTTTCCGGAATTTTACGCAGAGCTCGATGCTCATGACGGCGTCGCGACCACCACAGAAGCGATCTGCGTTGGCCCGATCGAATATACTGGGCAAGCGGAACTGCAGCGCGACATCGATAATTTCAAGGCCGCGCTGAAAAACGTGAAGGTGGAAGAAGCGTTTTTGCCGGTGGCGGCGCCGGCGAGCGTGATCCCCGACCGCAAAAACGAGTTCTACAAGAGTGAAGAAGAATTGCAGGCGGCGATCGCCGATGCGATGCGCATCGAATACAAGATGATTATCGATTCGGGATTTCTGGTGCAGCTCGACGACGCGCGCAACGCCGTCACCTACGACCGCATGGTGCCGCCGGCGAGTTTCAAGGATTATCGCCGCTGGCTCGCTAACCAGGTAGACATCATCAATCACGCGATCGAGGGGCTTCCCGCAGACCGCATCCGCTATCACGTTTGTTGGGGCAGCTGGCCGGGCCCGCACGTCAGCGACGTGCCGCTCAAGGACATTGTCGATCTGATCCTGCAGGTCAAAGTCGGGGCCTATGTGATCGAAGGCGCCAATCCGCGCCATGAGCACGAATGGAAAGTGTGGAAAGACGCCAAGCTGGGAGCCAGGCAGGTGTTAATTCCCGGCGTCATAAGCCATGCCACCAATGTGGTGGAACACCCCGAACTGGTGGCCGAGCGCATTGTTCGCCTGGCGAAAATTGTCGGGCGAGAAAACGTCATCGCCGGCACCGATTGCGGTTTCGCGCAGGGACCGTTCCACCGCCGCGTACACCCCTCGATCATGTGGGCCAAGCTGGAAACGCTGGCCGCGGGGGCGAGACTTGCGAGCCGGGAGCTCTGGCAATAGTCTGGCCGTAACAATCGGTTTAGCCGGAGCCACCACCATGAACGTCAGCGCCCAGCATTCCAGCGGTCTGAAAATTCCCTTCGATCACAAGCGTCTCGACCGGCTGATGGATGAGGCCGGCATCGACGTGATCGTCGCAACCTCCAAACACAACGTGCAATATCTGCTTGGCGGCCATCGCGCGAATTTCTTCGACTACATGGATGCGACGGGCATCAGCCGTTACCTGCCGGCGTTCGTCTATCCCAAGGGGGCGCCGGAAAAAGCGGCCTATTTCGGCCACCGGCTGGAGAAATTTCAAACTCAGAACAAACCGCTGTGGACGAACGAGACACAGACCTCGACCGGCGGGTCGGTCGACGCCATGCAGAAGGCGGTCGACTACATCCGCAAGGCCGGACTGAAGACCAAACGCCTCGCCGCCGAGTTCGGATTTCTTCCTTACGACGCCTCGATCGTGCTGCGCGGGGCCTTTCCCGATGCCGATTGGGTGGATGCGGTGTTCGTGATGGAACGCCAGCGCGTGAAAAAATCAACCGACGAATTGGCGAAACTGAAAATCGCCTCCGAAGCCGTGCTCGCTTCCATGCAGGCGGTGATCGCCAATCACGGACCCGGCACGACCAAGGCCGAGGTGGTCGAAGCGCTGCGCCGTGAGGAAACCAATCGCGGCCTTACGTTCGAATATTGCCTGATCACCTGCGGCCCCGGCATGAACCGCGGACCCTCCGACCAGAAATGGGAGAAGGGCGACATCATGTCGATCGATAGCGGCGGCAATTATCGCGGCTACATCGGCGATATCTGCCGCATGGCGATCCAGGGCGAGCCCGACGCCGAGTTGAACGATCTGCTGGCCGAAATCGAAAGCATCCAGCGCGCGGCGATGAAACCGATCAAAGCCGGCGCCATGGGCTCTGTCATTTACGCCGCCGGCGAGGCGATGACGGCAAAATCAAAGCACCACAATCATTTCGATTTTCTCGCGCACGGCATGGGCCTGGTCAGCCACGAAGCGCCGCGGCTCACCAATCGCGGCCCGGTGCCCTATCCGGCGACCGATGCCGAACTTCCGCTGGAAGCCGGCGAGGTGATATCGGTGGAAACCACGCTCATGCATCCGACGCGCGGCTTCATCAAGCTGGAGGACACCGTGGTGGTCACCGACACCGGTCACGAAATCTACGGCGAGGGCGCGCGCGGCTGGAACAGGGCGGGGACGCGCGCGTGATCCCGAAAAGTGGGAACCGGTTTTCGGACAAGATCACGCGCAGACGAAGTGCGCACTAACGCGTTCTTTCATCCGCTTTAATCGCCAGCGATTTGAGCGCGTCGGCGATTTCAACCGGGTACTCAAAGCCGGTTTCCAATCTTTTTAACGGCTCCGGTAGCCGCGCCATCTCGTTCGCAGCGCGTTCACGAATTTGCGTCAGCGTCGGAGAGGACCCGATACGCTTTCCGGCGCGCATCACCGGCACGATCAAGGCCTCGCCTTGCTGCCTGTCTGTCTCCAGCGACAGGATGTCGCCCTTCATGCGGCCGTCCGCGTCGTAAGCACGCCACACCTGCTTGCGGCCGGGCCAGGTTGCCTTGCCTTCGGACAGCTTGCGTTTCGGCTTGCCGGCATATTCCTGCAGCTTGTAAGCGCAGTCGAGCGCCGGGACGTCCACGGAAGCCGCGAGATTGACGCCGACGCCGAAGCCGTCGATCGGCGCGTTCGCCTTCATCATGGCTTGCAGAATATCTTCGGTGATGCCGCCACTTACCAGGATAATGACGTCACGCAATCCGCCATCGTCGAGGATGCGCCGCACCTTGCGCGCGTTGGCTGTGAGCTCGCCGCTGTCGATGCGTACGCCGCGGATGGCGATGCCGTCGGCTTTGAGGCGGGGCGCCAACTCAACGACTTTACGCGCGCCCTGCTCGGTGTCGTAGGTGTCGATCAGCAGGATGACGCCCTCGGGGCGTGCGCGCGCGAAATTTTCGAACGCGGTCATTTCGTCGTCGTGTACTTGCACAAACGAGTGGGCCATGGTGCCTACAATCGGCACGCTATAACGCTCGCCGGCGAGCACATTGGCCGCGCCTGCAAAGCCGGCGAGATAGCTCGCCCGTGCAGAAAAAAGCCCGGCCTCGGCGCCATGCGCCGTGCGCAGTCCGAAATCCGAAAGAATTTTTCCCGGCGCTGCCAGCACCATGCGCGCGGCTTTTGACGCGATCAGCGTCTGAAAATGCAGAATATTGATGAGACGCGTTTCAACCAGTTGCGCCTGCGGCAACGGTGCAGTGATGCGGATGAGTGGCTCGCCGGCAAAACACACGCTACCCTCCGGCATCGCATGCACGTCGCCCGTGAAACGGAAGCTTGAAAGATAGTCGAGCAGATTTTCACGGAATCGCCCGGTGCTCTTGAGCCAGTCGATCTCGGCAGCGGAGTATCTCAGCGTTTCAAGATAATTGAGTGCGTCGTCCAGGCCGGCGGCCAGCAGAAAACCGCGCCGCGCTGGCAGCCGCCGCACGAAAAATTCAAAGACGGCTTCGGCGCCTTCGCCGCGGTCCAGATAGGCCTGGACCATGTTGAGCTCGTAGAGATCGGTGAGCAGGGGGCTGATCGTGGGCATCTGGGCCGTGGCGTGCTCTAGTTTGTCAGCCTTTCTGAGCCGCAGGCCGACGCAAAATGGCTCCCTGGGCTGGGATCGAACCAGCGACATTTCGATTAACAGTCGAACGCTCTACCGCTGAGCTACCAGGGAATAGGCCGAAACCGCGGGCAACGGGCCTATAACAAAGCGCCGTAACTTTGCAAAGCTGTGGAGGCCACGGCCGGAATTGAACCGGCGTGCAAGGATTTGCAGTCCTCTGCGTAACCACTCCGCCACGTGGCCATTAGTATCAGAAGGTGCACCCGCTACTAACGTCGGACACGCCGTTCAACCCCTGCCTATATAGCAGCCCATGGCGCGCGACAACGCCGCCGGTTCGCTTGCCTTTTACGATAGCTTGCCGCACAAAAGTCCCGGATTCTCACGGCTTTTGTCGAGGATAGCGATGACCGATTTCGCCACCGCGCGCCGCCATATGGTGGACGGGCAGGTCCGCACCGCCGACGTCACCGACCTGCGTATCATCTCGGCGATGTTCGAGGTTCCGCGCGAGCGGTTCATGCCGCCGGCTTCGGCCGCGCTCGCCTATCTCGATCTTGACGTTCCGGTTGGTGCGACCCGGCGGCTGCTAAAGCCGATGGTGCTGGCCAAATTGATCCAGGCAGCCGAACTTGACGCGACCGACCGCGTGCTCGATGCCGGTTGCGCCACCGGCTACACCGCCGCGGTGCTCGCCCGCGTCGCCGGACAGGTGGTCGCGCTCGAACAGGATTCCGGTCTCGCCAAGGCGGCGAGCGAGGCGCTCGCGCCGTTGCAGAATGTCGCCGTCGTGCGTGGCTCGTTGGCAGAAGGCTGGCCGCAAGGCTCGCCCTATGATGCAATCGTGCTCGAGGGCGCGACCGAGATTGTGCCGCATGCGCTCTGCCAGCAGCTCAAAGAGGGCGGCCGATTGGTTTGCGTGCTCGGCTCGGGCCCGGGTTCCAAGGCCATGCTTTATCGACGTAGCGGCTCGGAAGTCGGTGGCCGGGCGATCTTCGATGCCACTGCCGCGCTGTTGCCGGGCTTCGCTAAAACGCCGGTTTTTGCGTTTTAGCATCACGCTGGTTCCAAACGTGGCCGGAAATCCCCAGTTGGTACGTTTTCTATTCGGGGGGGTATCTGGGGGTTTTAACACGCGACGGGGCCGAATAAGGTTCCCGACTTTGCGTTTTAGCGTTATGGACGCCTTGCGCCGGTCGCGTGAAGGTTGGGGTTGGAATGTCGTCTCGGGGTCGCACTCTCTGGATCGGTGGATTTGTTGCCGGTATGGCCGCATGTGCGGCTATTCCGCCCATGATCTCGCCTGCGCGTGGCGAAACGCTCGAATCCGCGTTGGTGCAGGCCTATCAGAATAATCCGTCGCTCAATTCGCAGCGCGCGGCCACGCGTGCCATCGACGAAGGTGTGCCGCAGGCGCTGTCCGGCTACCGGCCGAAGCTTGCGGCGACGGCGATCGGCGGCGAGCAGACGTCGTCGACGACCACGAAGTCCGTCACCGCCGGAGTTGGAACCTATTCCAAGCTGAGCGGCTACAATTCACCTGTTCAAGTCGGCGGCACCATCACCCAGACGCTGTTCAACGGCTTCCAGACCGCCAGCAAAACCCGCCAGGCCGAAAGCGCGGTGCTGGCGCAGCGCGCGACCTTGCGGGTCACCGAGCAGACGGTGCTGCTCGCCGCGGCGACCGCCTACATGAATCTTCTGCGCGACACCGCGATTCTCGACCTGCAGCGCCGCAACGTCGAAGTGCTGCAAGAGCAACTGCGGCAGACCCGCGATCGTTTCAATGTCGGCGAGGTGACGCGCACCGACGTGGCGCAGGCCGAGTCAAGCCTTGCCGCGGGACGCTCGCAGGTGCTCACCGCGGAAGCCAATTATACCGCTTCGGCCGCAAGCTACCGGCAGGTCATCGGAACCAATCCGGGCAAGCTGGCGGCGGCTTCGCCGGTCGATCGCTTCTCGCCGCATGCGGTCACGCAGGCGGTCGGCACGGGCATCGTGAACAATCCGGCGGTGACCACCGCGCAGTACAACGTCGACGTTGCCCAGCAGGCGGTGAAGGTCGCCGAGAGCGCGCTCTATCCGACTTTGTCGGTGCAGGGCAGTTACACCAAAAATTGGCTGAGCACGCAGAGCCTGAGCACCATGGATGCCTACAACGCGTCGGTGTTGGGCACACTCAGCGTGCCGATCTATCAGGGCGGCGCCGAATATTCCCTGATCCGCCAGGCCAAGGAAACGCTCGGGCAGAAGCGTATCGATCTCGATACCGCGCGCGATACCGCGCGCCAGGCCGTGGTGCAGGCCTGGGGTCAACTGGAGGCGGCCAAGGCCAATATCGAGGCGACGCAGGCTCAGGTACAGGCCGCGGCGATCGCCCTCAACGGCATCCGCGAGGAAGCCCGCGTCGGCCAGCGCACCACGTTCGACGTGCTGACGGCGCAGCAGACTTTGGTGAACGCCCGCGTCGCGGTGGTGACCGCTCAGCACGACCGGGTGGTGGCGTCCTACACACTGCTGTCGGCGGTCGGACGGTTGTCGCCGGAGGTGCTCGGCCTGCGCGTGCCGGTCTACGACGCCCAGGTGCATTACCAGCAGGTGCGCGACAGTTGGGCCGGCGTGCGCACGCCGGACGGACGCTGAACCGTCCACAGGTCATTGCAGGGCGCCGAAATTCGGCCTGCTACACTGCCATGGTGCTGGCGTATAAAAGAGACATAAGCGGCGATTCGCCTGTGCCGGCGCCGGCTGGGCGTGTCGATGGGGTATGACAGTTCGGTCGGGAATGCAGGAATGACCCAATCGGCAAAGGTCCAAGAGCCCTCGATGGAGGAAATTCTGGCCTCCATCCGGCGCATTATTGCCGATGACGATGCCAGCAAGGTTGCGAGGTCGCCCGAACCCGCCGCATCCGTTCCAGGCCGGCCTGCAACAATGCAGCGGACCGGGCTGCCGCCAGCGCCACCACCGCCAGCTGTCGCCAATAATCAGGATGCCGTCGATGCCATGATGGCCGATGCCGAACCGCCCACCGGCGACGTGCTCGATCTGACCGAGGCGATGGCGGCACCCGCCGGCGACGAGGATCCCGCGCCGACTTTCCGCACCATCGATGCCGAGTCCGACGTCGTCTTCACCGAACGGGCGCCCGACGCCCCCGTGGAACCCGCCTTGCGCATCATCGAGGAGCGTAAACCCGCCCCGCAAGCGCCGGCGCCTGAACCCGCGCCGCCCCCGATGCCCGATCGCGCGCTGATTTCGAACGCGACCGTTGCGGCCGTCGACAGCGCGTTCAATAGCCTGGCGCAAACCGTGATCGGTCAGAATGCGCGCACGCTCGAGGATCTGGTGAAGGAAATGCTGCGTCCGCTACTGAAATCCTGGCTCGACGACAATCTGCCGGGCGTGGTCGATCGCATCGTGCGCGCCGAGATCGAGCGCGTCTCGCGCGGCCGGCCTTAAGCCGCTTCATTGGGCCGCTTCGTTACGCCGCTGCCTTAGCTGGCGCGCGAACCAAAGGCTCAGCGCCAGCAGCACGACGCCGGAAATCACATACAGCGGCACCGCGGTGAAGCGGTCGAACACCGCGCCGCCGGCCGCGACGCCCGCCGTCTGTCCGAGATACAAGGCCGACGAGAAGATCGCGACCGCGGTGCCGCGCGCTGCCGGCGTCATCTGCGTGGCGTTGGTCTGCAATGTATTGTGCAGCATGTAGAAGCCGAGCCCCGTCAGCGTGATCGCGGCCGGCGCGATCCAGTAGTGCGGCGCGAAGGCGAGCGTGACGTAAGCAAGCGCCAGCAAGACGCCGCCGCTAGTGGCGATGCCGATCTGGCCGAGACGGTTGACCAGCACGCGCACCGACAGGCTGTAAATCAATCCGCCGATCGCGAACGTGCCCACGAACAGGCCGACCAGCGTGAAGCCGACGCCGAAGCGCAGGTGCAGATCGGCGCCGACATAGGTGAAGGCGCCGTACATGGCGCCGCTTTCGATGAAGGCGATGACGATCACCGTGCGCGCCCAGGGCGAACTCAAAACGGCGCGATAGTCCGCGACAAAGCCGCGCCCGCGTTCCGCCGGCGTGGCGTCGGCGTGGGTGACCGGATTGCGCATGAGCTCGTAGAACAGCCCGAGCGTGGCGGCCGCGAGCAGGGCGGCGAGAATGAAGAACACATTGCGCCAGCCGAACCAGTCGCCGAGCACGCCGCCGGCGGCCTGGCCGAACAACTGGCCGAGGATCTGTCCGGACAAAAAGCGGCCGATCACCTGCTGGCGGCGCGCGTAAGGGACGACGTCGCCGACGAAGGCGAGCGCGAACGGAATGATCCAGCCGGTGGCGAGCCCGCAGGCCAGCCGCGCCGCTACCAAAACCGGCAGCGAGGGGGCGAGCCCGCATGCGATCACCATGGCGGTCGAAAACGCCGCGGCGATCGAAACGCAGAGATATTTGCCGAAGCGGTCGCCGATCGGCCCGATCACAAGCTGGACCGAGCCGTGTGCCAGAAGATAGGCGGTGACGATGATCGAGGTCGAGCCGACGCTGACATGGAGATCGGCGGCGATCTGCGGCAGCAGCGAATCGGTCGAGCGCACCATGGCCTGGGCGGCGAACGAGGCGAGCGCCAGCAGCGTGATGGCGCTGGTGGCGCTGCCGCTCGATTTGGCTTGGGATTCCGGCAAAGTTGACACTCGGTGGGGCGGCGGGCTTTCTAGCGCGCCATAGGATTTAGACAAACCGCGATGATCGATAAGACCTATCAACCCTCGGAGGTCGAGGGCCGCATTTACGCAAAATGGGAAGAGGCGGGCGCCTTTCGCGCTGGCCGGCCCGAGCGCGCTCAAGCCGCGCCGTACTCTATCGTCATTCCGCCGCCCAACGTCACCGGCTCATTGCATATGGGCCATGCGCTCAACAACACGCTGCAGGACGTCTTGTGCCGGTTCGAGCGTATGCGCGGCAAGGACGTGCTGTGGCAGCCCGGCACCGATCACGCCGGCATCGCGACGCAAATGGTCGTTGAACGCCAACTCATGGAGCGTCAGCAGCCCGGCCGGCGCGAAATGGGGCGCGAGGCGTTCCTCAAGCGCGTGTGGGAATGGAAGGCCGAGTCGGGCGGCACCATCGTCAACCAGCTCAAGCGCCTCGGCGCGTCGTGCGACTGGTCGCGCGAGCGTTTTACGATGGACGAGGGGCTGTCGCGCGCCGTTCTCAAAGTTTTCGTAGAGCTCTATCGCGAGGGGCTGATCTACAAAGACAAGCGGCTGGTCAATTGGGACCCCAAGTTGCTCACCGCGATTTCCGATCTGGAAGTCGTGCAGATCGAGACCAAGGGCAACATGTGGCACTTCCGCTATCCGCTGGCGGAAGACCCGACGAAATACATCTGCATCGCCACGACGCGGCCCGAAACCATGCTGGGCGACGGCGCGGTGGCCGTGCACCCCGACGATGCGCGTTACAAGCATCTGGTCGGCAAACTCGTGCGCTTGCCGCTGGCCGAGCGCCTGATTCCGATCATCACCGACGAATATCCGGATCCGGAAAAAGGTTCGGGCGCGGTCAAGATCACGGCGGCGCATGACTTCAACGACTTTGAAGTCTGGTTGCGCCACCGCGACAAAGATTATTTCAAGAAGCAGCTCAATGGCGGCCTGATCAATCTGTTCACGCCCGAAGCCAAGATGAACGAGAACTGCCCGCCGCAATATCGGGGGCTCGATCGCTTTGAAGCGCGCAAGCGCATCATTGCCGACATCGAGGCGCTTGGCCTGCTCGACCAGATCGAGAAGGTCACGCACGCGGTGCCGCACGGCGACCGATCCAACGTCGTGATCGAGCCGTATTTGACCGAGCAGTGGTACGTCAACGCGGCCGAACTGGCGAAGCCGGCGATTGCCGCCGTGCGTGAGGCCAAGACGATCTTTATCCCAAAGAATTGGGAAACGACTTATTTCAATTGGATGGAAAACATCCAACCCTGGTGTATCTCGCGCCAGCTATGGTGGGGTCATCAGATCCCGGCGTGGTACGGGCCGGATGGAAAAGTGTTCGTCGCGCTGAACGAAGGCGAAGCGCAAGTCGAGGCCGACAGGCACTATGGCAAGAAGGCCGCGCTGACGCGCGACGAGGACGTGCTCGACACCTGGTTCTCATCCGCGCTGTGGCCGTTCTCGACGCTCGGCTGGCCCGACGAAACCAAAGAGCTCAAGCGCTTCTATCCGACCTCGGCGCTGGTCACCGGCTTCGACATCATCTTCTTCTGGGTCGCGCGCATGATGATGATGGGCCTTCATTTCATGAAGGACGAGAACGGCGCGCCCGAAATTCCGTTTCACGACGTCTACATCCATCGCCTGGTGCGCGACGCCACTGGCGCCAAGATGTCAAAGTCGAAGGGTAATGTCGTCGATCCGCTCGGCGTCATCGATGAATATGGCGCCGACGCGCTGCGCTTCACGCTGGCGCGCAATGTCGCGCCGGGTCACGACATCAGGCTCGGGCCGCAGGACGTCGAGAACAACCGCAACTTCGCGACCAAGCTGTGGAACGCCGCGCGCTTTGTCGAATTCAATGGCGCCGCGCGGGTTCAAGGTTTCGATCCGAAATCCGCGAAAGAAACGCTCAACCGCTGGATCGCGCACGAGACCGCGAAGGCTGCGGCCGAGATTACCGCCGCGATCGCGGAGTACCGATTTCAGCGATGCCGCCGGCGCCGCCTATCGCTTCGTCTGGAACGTCTATTGCGACTGGTACGTCGAGCTGTCGAAACCGCTGCTGACCGGCGCCGATGGCGCCGCCAAGGACGAGACGCGCGCGATGGCCGCCTGGGCGCTCGATGAAATCTTGAAATTGCTGCACCCCTTCATGCCGTTCATCACCGAAGAGCTTTGGGCAGTGACGGCCGAACAGGGGCCAAAGCGTTCTACTTTGCTGGCTTTAACTGAGTGGCCCTCAGGTCCTGGAGTTTACGATGCAAAGGCTGAGGCTGAGATCGGGTGGGTTGTCGATGTCATCACCGCAATTCGCTCACTACGCGCGGAGATGAATGTGAATGTGCCGCTTCCGCTAATCCTGGCAGGGGCGTCGGATCAGGTTTGGAGTAGAGCGCAGCGCTGGTCTGATTTTCTCAATCGGATGGCTCGGATTTCCGAAGTTCGTAGGGAGCCCTCATATCCGGCCGGCACGATACAGCTGGTGGTGCGTGACGAGACAATCGGCTTGGCCGTTGCGGGGTTGATCGACATACCGGCCGAACGCACGCGTCTCGCCAAGGAAATGGCCAAGGCCGACGCCGACATCGCGCGTTCCGACGCCAAGCTGAATAATCCGAAATTCATGGAGCGGGCCGCAGAAGAAGTCGTCGACGAGGAAAAAGAAAAGCGCGCCGAGGCGGTGGCGCGCAAAGCCAAAATCGCCGAGGCACTGGAGCGGCTTAAGGGCGCAGCCTAACCTTGACAGGGCCGGGTGCGTGGTCAGTATCATCCGCAGGCAATACATGGGGGATTGAGTATGCGTGGCGTAATTTCCGCGGTCGCGCCGGACGGCACTTACGGGCAGGTCTCGGCCAGCGACGGTCAGCGTTATAGCTACTGGACCAGCGAGGTTCGCAACGGCCAGGTCCGGGTTGGCCAAATGGTCGAGTTCCAGATGTGGGAAGGCCAGCCGATCGACATTTTCGTCGTCAACAATCCGCCGCCGCCGAATGCTGCACCGCCGCAACGTGCCGCCGCCCCGCAGCAGAGGGCTGCCGCCGGCGGGCCGGCGGGTTATGGGGCCGCCCCGCGGGGTTACGCGGCCGGACCGGGCGGCTTTGGCGCCGCGATGGCCGGAGCCGGTGCGATCCCGTCATCGAACAATTACTGGGTCAGCCTGTTCACGACGACCGAGGGCCGCATCTCGCGCAAGCAGTTCTGGCTGCATGGCGTGCTGCCGCTCATCGGCGTCAGCATCGTCCTGCGAATACTCGTCTACGTCGCCTTGTTCATCATGCCGGTGACAATGATCCTGTTTGCCGACCTGGCGATCTTTCTCATTTTGCTGTGGCCGCAGTTCTGCATCAGCAGCAAGCGGTTCCACGATGTCGGCTATCCGGGCTGGTACAATTTTCTCTGGATCATACCGCTCATCCTGGCGCAGCTGCTGTCGAGCCTCGACCTGTTCTTGTTCCAGTTCGCGTACCTGCTGGGGGTGATATCGTTGACGCTCTCCGGCATCGGCGCGCTGGTCGCGCTCGCGGCCTTGATCTTCGTCTACATCCGCGCCGGCCAGCAAGGGCCGAACCAATACGGGCCCGATCCGCTGACGATCGGCTGAAGCCGCCTTGCGAATATTTCTGGCCGGTGCCGGTGGCGCTATCGGGCGGCGGCTGACGCCGCTGTTGCGCGCCGCCGGCCACGGCGTTGTCGGCACCACGCGCTCGGCCGCCAAGGCCGCAGCCTTGCAAGCCCTCGGCGCCGAGTTGGTGGTGGTCGACGTGTTCGACGCGGCCGCGCTTGCGCGCGCCGTCAAGGCCGCCGCGCCCGATGTGGTCGTGCATCAGCTCACCGATCTCGCTTATGCGCCGGGCACGCCGCGCTACGAGGAAGGCCTCGAATGCAATGCGCGGCTGCGCATCGATGGCACGCGCAATCTCGTCGCCGCGGCAAAGGCGGCGGGCGTGATACGGCTGATCGCGCAGAGCATCGCTTTCGTTTATGCGCCGGGCGAGGGTGAGCGCGTCGAAACCGACCCGCTCGACGTGGACGCGGACGGCACGCGCAGGCGCACTGTCGACGGCGTCGTTGCGCTCGAGCAGGCAACGCTGTCGATGCCGGAGGGCATCGTGCTGCGCTATGGCTTTCTCTACGGCCCCGGCACCTGGTTCGAGAGCGAGAAGCGCGCCAAGCCGGCTCTGCATATCGACGCCGCGGCGCAGGCCGCTTTGCTCGCCGTCACGCGCGGCGAGCGCGGCATTTACAACATCGCCGAGGATGACGGCGCGGTGTCGAGCGAGAAAGCCAAGCGCGCGCTCGGCTTCGATGCCGCGTTTCGCGTCACGGCCTGAACGGCTTGCTCAGGAAGCGCGAGTCCTTGAGCCCGTAGCGCCACGGCTTCTCCACCGCCTTGGTGATGCCGATGCGCACGCCGCGCACGACCTTGGCGTTGCCCTCGCGCGCGCGCAATTCGAACGGTGCTTTGTCGAGCGGCAGGCCGTTATCCCGGTGCGTCACGCCCAAGGCTTGGCAGAGTTTGCCCGGGCCCGAGCAGAGCAGCCGCTCATCGGCAAGTTCCCCAGATTGGCCGCGCCGGCGGCGCATCACGCCCAGGCCCTCGAGCGGCTCCAGCGCGCGAATAAGGACCGCGCTGGCGGAGCCTTCTTCCTCGCACACGAAATTGAGGCACCAGTGGATGCCGTAGGAGCGG
This sequence comes from uncultured Alphaproteobacteria bacterium, assembly GCA_963703875.1. Lineage (GTDB taxonomy): Bacteria > Pseudomonadota > Alphaproteobacteria > Rhizobiales > Xanthobacteraceae > Pseudolabrys. Next base: position 201,018 of record CAVPFZ010000027.1, on the reverse strand, counting down.
TAGACGTAAGCCACGCCGGGCGGCCCGAACATGACCGAATTTCGCGCCGTCGGCCCGCGGTAGCTGTGCGCCGCCGGATCGGTGTGGTGATAGGCCTCGACCTCGACAATCCGCCCGCCCACGCCGTTAACCAGCAACGTGGCACCGATCAGCTCGGGCGCGACCTTGAGCACCGGCCGGTCGAAAAAGGTGCGCCGCAGCAAAGGCGTTAGAGGCATTTTGGGGGGGCCCGGGCTGTGGCTAGACTGCAACACGTTTAGAACATTTAAGTCTTAGGCGCCCATCATCCCCGTGGTGCCGCGATTTGGCCATACCCTTCCATGACATGAAGGGCGGCCAGACCTCGGTACAAACCGTTGTGCGGCTTTAAGGTTTTGCCACCGAGTAGGCCATTTGACGGCCGATAGTAGGGGCCGGGGGGCCCGAAGACGCGTATGGACGCCAAGATCGACAGCAATAATGGCTTGAAAGCCCGACATCCGAACGTTGCGCGGATAGTTGCAGCCTTTCTGCGCGCGGCGGTGATCGGTGCCGCCCTGATGGCGGCGCCGGCGATGGCGTTCGACGGCAGCAAAACCGACAGTGTAATGGCGGCTGCGCCGCCTTTGACGGCAATGGAAGCCTTCCGCTCCGGCGCGCATTGGCTCAAGGAAGGCGATAAAGCCAAGGCGGTTCACTCGCTGCAATATGCCGCCGAGAACGGCCACACGCTGGCGCAATGGAAACTCGGACGCATGTATGCCGAGGGCGACGGCGTTACCCAGGACGACCTCAAGGCGTTCGACTATTTCCGCCGCATCGCCAACAGCCATGCCGATGACAATCCGGACACGCCACAGGCGCGCTTTGTCGCCAACGCCTTCGTCGCGCTCGGCCATTATTATCTCGACGGCATACCCCAGACCGCGGTCAAACGTGATCCCGACCGGGCGCGCGAAATGTTCGGCTATGCGGCCTCGTATTTCCGCGATCCGGAAGCGCAATATTATCTGGCGCGGCTCTACCTCGATGGCGTCGGCGCGCCGCATGACCCGCGCCAGGCGGCGCGCTGGTTCGGCCTCTCGGCGCAAAAGGGCCAGTGCCAGTCGCAGGCCATGCTGGGCGCCATGTTGTTTGCCGGCGATCATGTGCCGCGCCAGGCGGCGCGCGGCCTGATGTGGCTTACGCTCGCCAAGGACAACGCCAAGGACGGCGCCGCCAGCGACCAGGACTGGATCAACCGGCTCTACGACAGCGCTTTCCGGCAGGCGACCGAAGACGAGCGCGCGCTGGCGCTGGTCTATCTCAAGCGCTGGATGGAAACGCGGCGCGAGTAGCCGCCGGCTTTAGCGGGCTTCGACATCCAAATCGACATAGACCGGCACGTGGTCCGACGGCTTGTCCCAGCCGCGCACGTGACGATCGATGCCGGCGTCGGCCAGCCGGTCGGCAGCCTGCGGCGAGAGCAGCAGATGGTCGATGCGGATACCGTCGTCTTTTTGCCAAGACCCGGCCTGGTAGTCCCAGAACGTGTAGAGGTCGCGCGCGTCGCTGGAGGCGCGGACGGCGTCGGTCAGCCCCAGATTGGTCAGGGCGCGGAACCTCTCCCGGGTTTGCGGAAGAAACAGTGCGTCGTTCTTCCAGGCTTCGGGGCGGCGCGCATCGGCGGCGGCCGGGATGACGTTGTAATCGCCCGCCAGCACCATGGGTTCTTCCAGTTTCAACCGCTCACGTGAAAAGGTAATAAGCCGCTCCATCCATTTGAGTTTGTAATCATATTTATCGCCCGGCGCCGGGTTGCCGTTGGGCAGATAGAGGCTGACGACCCGCACCACCCCGGTTCTGGTCGAGACCAGCGCCTCCAGAAACCGCGCCTGCACGTCATCTTTGTCGCCAATGAGCCCGGGAGCCACTTCGTCGAACGGAAATTTGGACAGCAAAGCCACGCCGTTAAACGCTTTCTGGCCGTGCACGGCGACGTTGTAGCCGAGGCTTTCGAACGCCTCCCGCGGGAAAGCGTCGTCCACGCATTTGATTTCCTGCAGGCAGACGATGTCGGGCTGGCGTTCCTTGAGCCACGCCAGGGCATTGTCCAGCCGCTGCCGGATCGAATTAACGTTCCAGGTGGCAATGCGTATCATTCACAGTTCCGGCGGGTAGGCATGAATAAACCAGTGTTTTGCGTGTTTACCAGCCGGCGCAGGGATATGCACCCAGCACCGTTTATATGCTAGAAAGCGGCCAACGCGGCCCCTTGGAAACAGTGGGAAATCAGATCCAATTCCGCGGAATGAGGGAGCGCCTGGGCAGGGCCCTTAACGGCCCAGTCCGGCAATCAGCGATGACGAAGCGAAAGTGGCTATTTGGGGTGGCGGCGCTCGCCCTGATCGGCATCGTCTTGCTTGTGCGCGGCCAATGGGCCAGCGATGGCGCCGCCGCGCGCTCGCAAGGCGCGGCTCGCGTGGTGCCGGTCGAGGTCGCCACCGCCGAGCGCAAACCCGTGCCGGTGCGTGTGGAATCGCTCGGCAACGTCACTCCAATTGCCAGTGTTGCCCTCAAGGCGCGGGTCGATACCAACATCACGGCGGTCCATTTCCGCGACGGCGCCGAGGTGAAAAAGGGCGACCTGTTATTCACGCTCGACGGCCGCGCCATCGAGGCGCAAATCGCCCAGACCGAAGGAATGATCGCCCGCGACAGGGCGCAGCTTGCCGGCGCCGAGCGCGACGTGACCCGCTACACCGATCTGGTGGCCAAGAGCGCCACGCCGGTTGTCAATCTCGACAACGCCAAGACGCAATCCGAGGTCTATCAAGCGGCGATCAAGGCCGACCAGGGCTTGTTGGAAAATCTGAAAGTCCAACTCAGCTATTGCACCGTCACAGCACCCATCACCGGCCGCATCAGCGCCGCCGCGGTCAAGGTCGGCAATTTCGTGCGGCAGGCCGATACGGCGCCGATGGCGACCATCAATCAGATGGCGCCGGTCTATGTCAGCTTCACAGTGCCGCAGAAGATCCTGCCCGAAATTCGTCAAGCGCTGGCGGCGGAAACCGCCACCATCGAAGCGATCATCCCCGGCGACCAGAAACATGCCAGCGGCCAGGTGACGATGATCGAGAACACGGTCGATCCGGCGACCGGCATGGCGACCATTCGCGCTACCATGCCGAACGAGAACGAGGTGCTCTGGCCGGGGACGCTGGTTACCACCGAGCTGACCCTGCGGACCGAGCAGGCGGTGGTGGTGCCCTCGAACGCGGTTCAGGTCAGCCAGACCGGCAGCTTTGTGTTCGTGATCAACGACAACGTCGCCAAGGTGCAGCCGGTCAAGGTCGAGCGGACCGTCGGCAACCTGTCGGTCATCGGCAGCGGTCTGAACGGCGGCGAGACGGTCGTCACCGACGGTCAATTGCTGCTGTCGAACGGTACGCGCGTCAACCCGCGCAACGCCAAGGTCGCCGGCAGCTGATCCATGAACATTTCTGAAACCTGTATTCGCCGGCCGGTGTTGACGACGCTGATGACGGCGTCGCTGATCGTGTTCGGCGCCTTCGCCTACCGGCTGCTGCCGGTCGCGGCGCTGCCGGCGGTGGATTTTCCGACCATTCAGATCACCGCGCAATTTCCGGGCGCCAGCCCGGAAACCATGGCGGCGTCCGTGGCCTCGCCGATCGAGCGGCAGCTGTCGACGATTGCCGGCATCTCCTCGATGAATTCATCGTCGGCGCTCGGCATCGCGCAAATCACCATTCAATTCGACCTCGGCCGCAATATCGACGGCGCCGCGCTCGACGTGCAGACCGCGCTGGCGACCGCGGCGCGCTTGTTGCCGGTGGAGATGACGACGCCGCCGTTTTTCCGCAAAGTCAATCCGGGCGATTTCCCGGTGCTTTATGTCAGCTTGCGTTCCGATACGATTCCGCTCTCGACCGTCGACGATTACGCGGAGACCGTGCTGGCGCCGCAGATCTCGCAATTGCCCGGCGTCGCCCAGGTGCTGGTCTATGGCGCGCAAAAATTCGCCGTACGTGTTCAGGTCAATCCGGTCGAGGCGGCGGCACGGAACATTTCGCTCGAGGATGTGCGCAAGGTCGTTGCCAGCGCAAATTCGAGCACTCCGGTCGGCACGCTGACCGGACCGAAACAAAGCGTGACGCTCACCGCCACCGGCGCAATCGAGCATGCCGCCGACTATCGCAACGTCGTCGTCGCGTATCGTAACGGCGCGCCGGTCAAGCTCAACCAGGTCGCCCACGTCATCGATAGCGTGGAAAACGACAAGATCGCCACCTGGTTCAACGACGCGCGCGCCATCGTGCTGGCGATCCAGCGCCAGCCCGACGCCAATACCGTCGAAGTGGTGGACATGGTGCGCAACAAATTGCCGCAGATGCGCGCCCAGGTGCCGCCCTCGGTGCAGATGCAGCCGCTGTTCGACCGCTCGATCTCGATCCGCGCCGCGGTGCATGACGTGCAGGAGACGCTGGCGATCGCGATCTCGCTGGTGATCATGGTGATTTTCCTTTTCCTGCGCAAAGTGTCGGCCACGGTCATTCCGGCGCTGGCGGTGCCGGTGTCGCTGGTCGGCACCTGCGCGGCGATGTACGCCTTCGGCTTCTCGATCAACAACATGACGCTGCTGGCGCTCACGCTGTCGGTGGGCTTCGTGGTCGACGATGCCATCGTCATGCTGGAAAACATCGTGCGCCATATCGAGGGCGGCATGCGCCCGTTCGAGGCGGCGCTCAAGGGTTCGCGCGAAATCGGCTTCACCATCGTGTCGATCACCTTCTCGCTGATCGCGGTGTTCATCCCGGTGCTGCTGATGGGCGGCATGGTCGGCCGCGTATTCCGCGAATTCGCGGTGTCGATTTCCGTGGCCATCATCGTCTCGGGCTTCGTCTCGCTGACGCTCACGCCGATGCTGTGCGCGCGCGTGCTCAACAGCCATCACGAGGGCGAGAAACAGAATTTCGTGCTGCGCGCTTTCGAGCGGCTGTTCGAGTTTCTGCTCAAGACCTATGAGTGGACGCTCGACCTCGTGCTCAAAGCCAAATCGATCATGCTGATGGTGACGCTGGCGACGATCGCCGGCACGATCTTCCTCTATATCGTGGTGCCCAAGGGCTTTTTTCCGACCGAGGACACCGGCTACGTGATCGGCATCACCGAAGGCGCGACCGACGTTTCATTCCCGGCGCTGACCAAGCTGCAGCGCCAGGTGGCCGACCTCGTGCGCGCCGATCCGGCGGTGGCCTATGTCAATTCGACGGTCGGCGCCGGCGGTCCCAACACCGTCGGCAACAGCGGCCGCATGCTGGTGGCGCTCAAAGACCGCAAAGAGCGCGGCGAGCACGGCAGCCTGTCGGACATCACGGCGCGGCTGCGCAAGAGCGCCAATGTGGTCCCCGGCATCGCGATCTTTTTCCAGCCGATTCAGAACATCAATCTCGGCGGCAAGCTGTCCAAAAGCCAGTATCAATACACGCTGCAGTCCAATGACACCGCCACGCTCTACCGCATCGCGCCGGAATTGCGCGACAAGATCGCCAAGATCCACGGTTTGCTCGACGTGACCACCGATCTCTATGTCAAGAATCCGCAGGTGACGATCGAGGTCGACCGCGAGAAGGCGGCGGTCTACGGGGTGAGCGTCGATGAGGTGCGCCAGGAACTCTACAACGCGTTTGGCGTGCGGCAGGTGGCGACCATCTATACCCCGGTCAATGCCTACCAGGTCATTCTCGAGACCGCGCCGGAATATCAGATCAGCCCCGACGACCTGGCGCGCGTCTATCTCAAGACCACCAACGGCACCGTGGTGCCGCTGTCGGCGGTCACCCGGTTTGTGCCGACGGTCGGGCCGCTGCAGGTCAATCACCAGGGCCAGCAGCCGGCGGTGACGATTTCGTTCAACCTCGAGCCTGGGTTCTCGCTCGGTCAGGCGGTGGACGCGATCCAGAAGCTGGAGCGCGACGACCGCCTGCCGGCGACCATCACCACCGGCTTCCAGGGTACCGCGCAAGTGTTCCAGGATTTATTGCGCGGGCAGGGCATCCTGATCCTGGCGGCGATCTTTGCGGCCTATGTGGTGCTCGGCATCCTGTATGAAAGCTTCATCCATCCGATCACCATCATCTCCGGCCTGCCGTCGGCTGGCATCGGCGCGATCCTGACGCTGATGTTGTTCCGCATGGACCTGTCGGTGATCGCCATGATCGGCATCGTCATGCTGGTCGGCATCGTCAAGAAGAACGCCATCATGATGATCGACTTCGCGATCGAACGCCGGCGCGTCGGTCTGTCGGCGGAAGCCGCGATCCGCGAGGCCGCGACCCTTCGATTCCGCCCGATCATGATGACGACTTTCGCCGCGATCTTCGGCTCGCTGCCGATCGCGCTCGGCACCGGCGCCGGCGCCGAACTGCGTCAGCCGCTCGGCGTGGCGGTGGTCGGCGGCCTCTGCCTGTCGCAGCTGCTCACCCTTTACATTACGCCGGTGATCTATCTCTACCTCGATCGCTTCGATCGCATGATCAAGCGCCGGCTCGAGCCGCAGCTGGAAGAAGTGGTGGAAGCTCCGCCCGCCGTCGCCGCCGAGTAAGCCTAAAGCGCGAAGCTGGTGCCGCAGCCGCAGGACGCGGTGGCCTTCGGGTTTTTCACCTTGAATGCTGCGCCGATCAGGTCGTCGACAAAGTCGATCTCGGAGCCGGCCATGTAGTCGACCGAGACCGGATCGATCAGCACCACGGCGCCGTCGCGGGCAATGACGAGATCGTCGTCGGCGCGCGCTTGCTCCACGCCGAACTTGTACTGGAAGCCGGAGCAGCCGCCGCCTTCCACGCTGACGCGCAACATGCTGCCGGCTGGTTCCGTTTTCAGGATCTCGCCGATCCGCCGGGCCGCGCGTTCGCTGACTGTGACGCTGGCGTCCATCGCTTGTCCTTTTGACCTACCGATAGTTAAGTGCGCCGGATCGCAACGTCAATCGCCGGGCGGGGTAGAGATGGCCATCGAAACCGGGCGCAAACGAGCGGATTACGCCGCCAATCCGGCCTTGAGCCGGGACCGGCTGCATGGCGAGCCGCAAAGCCCGACCCGCAACGCGTTCCGGCGCGACTGCGACCGCATCATCCATTCGACCGCGTTCCGGCGGCTGGCGCACAAGACGCAGGTGTTCGTCTATCACGAGGGCGACCACTACCGCACCAGGCTCACGCACACCTTGGAGGTCGCCCAGATCGCCCGCTCGCTGGCGCGCGCGCTTGGGCTCGATGAGGACCTCGCCGAGGCGCTGGCGCTGGCGCACGACCTCGGTCATCCGCCTTTTGGCCATGCCGGCGAACGGGCGCTTGATGAGGCGCTGGCCGAATTCGGCGGCTTCGACCACAACGCCCAGGCGCTGCGCATCGTTACCGATCTGGAGCGTCGTTACACGGCCTTCGACGGCCTCAACCTCACCTGGGAAACGCTGGAGGGTCTGGTCAAACATAACGGGCCGCTCACGGATCGCGAAGGCCACCCCGTTGTGCGTTATCGCGAGCACGGCGTGCCGGCGGCGATCCTGGCCTACAATAAAATCCAGGATCTCGAGCTTTGGTCGCAGCCGAGCGCGGAAGCGCAAGCGGCCGCGCTGGCCGACGACATTGCCTATGACGCGCACGACATCGACGACGGCCTGCGCGCCAATTTGTTCGCGCTTGAGGATATCGCCGCGGTGCCGATTATTTCCGACATCCTGCGCGGCATCGACGCGAAAACGCCCGGCATCGATGCCGACCGCCGCGCGCACGAGACCGTCCGCGCGCTGATCACCCGCATGATCGAGGACGTCATCGCCGAGACCGAACGGCGCGTCAAAGCGCACAAGCCGTCGGCTGCGGAAGTGCGCCGCGCCTCCGGGCCGCTGATTGCGTTCTCGCCGGCCATGCAGAACGCCGATAAAGACATCAAGGGCTTTCTCTATCCGCGCATGTACCGGCATGAGCGGGTGATGCACGTGATGAGCGAGGCTGAGGGCGTGGTGCGCGATCTGTTTGCGCATTATGTCGCCAAGCCGACCGATCTGCCGGCCGCGTGGGCCGATGGTATCGACCCGCGCGATGCAGGCGCGCGTGCGCGCCGCATCGCCGACTACATTGCCGGCATGACCGACCGCTATGCGCTGATCGAGCATGCGAAGTATTTCAAGCAGACGCCGGAGTTGCGATGAAGGCGGATGGCGGGTCGGATCGGGAAGTGGACCTCCTGATTGCGGGAGCGGGGCCGGCCGGCATGGCCGCAGCGCTCATCGCATCGCTCGAAGGTCTCGACGTGCTGCTGTGCGAAAAGTCCGATCAGGTCGGCGGCACCGGTTCGACCTCGGCGGGCACGCTCTGGATTCCGGGCAACAGTCAAAGCCGGGCCGCCGGTTTCAACGACAGCGCCGAACAGGCCGAGACTTATCTGACGGCGCTCATTGGAGCATTGAACCCGCGTGATTTGCGCGCTGCCTATCTGCGAACCGGACCGCGAGCGATCGATTATCTGAGCGCGCGCAGCGAGGTGCGTTTTCTTCCCTGCGGACCGCATCCGGACTACCGCAGCAACATGGCCGGCGCAGCCGTCGCCGGCCGCGCCATCGTGCCCGAACCCTTCGATGGCCGCCTGCTCGGCGCCGACTTTGCGCGCATCCGTGCGCCGATCCCGGAATTCATGGTGTTCGGCGGCATGATGGTCGGCAAGGCGGATATTCCGCGCCTCATCGGCCGTTTCCAGTCGTTCGCCAATTTCATTTATTCGATGAAATTGTTCGCGCGTTACCTGGTGGACCGGCTGCGCCATCCGCGCGGCACCCGCGTCATGATGGGCAACGCGCTGATCGGCAGGCTGTTCTACAGCTTGCGCCGGCGTGGCGTGCCGATCCTATTCGATACCTCCATCATCGACGTGATCGGCGGTCCGGACGGCGTGACCGGCGCGCGGTTGAATGCCGGCGGCAGGGAAATCCGGATCAAGACGCGCAAAGGCGTCGTGCTTGCGACCGGCGGTTACGGGCATAACAAGAAATTTCGCGAGACCTTCATGCCGCAGCCGGTGCCCGCGCATTCGATGAGTTACGAAGGCAATCAGGGCGACGGCGTTGCGCTCGGCGAGCGTGCCGGCGCCGCCATCAGGGGCCGGCAGGGCAGCAGCGGGCTGTGGTCTCCCGTTTCCGTCACAACGCGGGCGGATGACACCAAAGGGCTGTTCCCGCATCTTGTCTACGACCGCGCCAAGCCCGGCCTCATTGCGGTCAATGCGGCGGGGCGCCGCTTCGTCAACGAAGCAGTCTCGTATCATGACTTCGTGCTGGCGATGTTCGAGGCTCACCGGACGGCGCCCTCAATTCCGGCTTGGCTGATCTGCGACGCTGCATTCATCAAAAAATACGGCTTGGGCGTCGTTTATCCCGGCCACCGCAATCCGGAAAAATTCGTCGACAGCGGTTATCTGGTGAGCGGCAACACCATCGAGGAACTGGCGCCGAAAATATCCGTCGAACTCTTCGCAGTTGAGCAGGACCATCGCGCGCCACAATGGCTTTGCCGAAACCGGTATCGACGTCGATTTTGGCAAAGGCGAGACCGAGCTCAACCGCTTCAACGGCGACGCCGCCCACAAGCCGAATCCGTGCATCGGCGCAATTCTGACGCCGCCGTTCTACGCGGTCGCGGTCTGGCCGGCCGACATCGCGGTGAGTACGGGCCTTGCGACGGACGCCGATGCCCGCGTGCTGGACACCGGCGGCAGGCCAATTTGCGGCCTCTATGCCTGCGGCAACGATATGGCCTCGGTCATGGCGGGCAGCTATCCGGGCCCCGGTACCACGCTGGGTCCTGCGATCGTGTTCGCGTACCGCGCCGCGATGCATGCGCGGCATTTTGACTCGACGCCTGAATTACGTTAGCCGCAGCCCGACATGACCGCCGCCCCCCAGCATTTGTTCGCCAAAATGCTCGACCGCGTCTGCGCGGCGGCCGCGCATGAACTCGGGCCGGTCGCGGACTTGTCGCGCGTCGTGGTCGAGCCGCCGCGCGATCCGAGCCACGGCGACATGGCGACTAATGCCGCCATGGTGCTGGCCAAAGACGCCGGCACGAACCCGCGTGAACTGGCGGAAAAGATCGCCGAAAAGCTTCGCGCCGACGATCTCATCACCAAAGTCGATGTCGCCGGGCCTGGCTTCATCAATCTCACCCTCAAGCCGCAGCTCTGGGGCGAGGAGCTGCGCGTCGTGCTGGCGGCCGGAAAAGATTACGGCAAAAGTGACATCGGCAAGGGCCAAAAGGTCAACGTCGAATACGTCTCGGCCAATCCGACCGGGCCGATGCATGTCGGGCACGGCCGCGGCGCGGTGTTCGGCGACGCGCTGGCCAACCTGCTGGCCTTTACCGGCTTCGACGTGACCCGCGAATATTACATCAACGATGCCGGCGCGCAGGTCGACGTGCTGGCGCTTTCCGCCTTTCTGCGTTACCGCGAGGCGCTCGGCGAGGATATCGGCGCCATCCCGGACGGACTTTATCCCGGTGATTATCTCAAGCCGGTCGGGGCAGCGCTTGCGGCCGAGCACGGCGCCAAGCTGAAAGATAAATCGGAATCCGAATGGCTACCCATCGTCCGCGCCAAGGCCGTCGCCATGATGATGGACATGATCCGCGCCGATCTCGCCGCGCTCAACGTGCGGCACGACGCGTTTTTTTCCGAGCGTTCGCTGATCGAGGGTGGCAAAGACGAGGTCACGGCCACCATCGCGGCGCTGCGCAAAAACGGCGAGGTTTACGAAGGAACGCTTCCGCCGCCGAAAGGAGGCGCCGATGAAGATTGGGAGGCACGCGAACAAACACTGTTCCGCTCCACCTCTTTCGGCGACGACGTCGATCGCCCGCTGAAGAAATCGGACGGCAGCTACACTTATTTCGCCTCCGACATCGCCTATCACAAATCGAAATTCGACCGCGGCTTCCGCAACATGATCGACGTCTGGGGCGCCGATCATGGCGGCTATATCAAGCGCATGCAGGCGGCGGTCAAAGCGGTCAGCGGCGGCAAGGCCGAGCTCGATGTGAAGCTCGTCCAGCTCGTTCGACTTCTCCGCGCGGGCCAGCCGGTGAAGATGTCGAAGCGCGCCGGCGAATTCGTCACGCTGCGCGAGGTGGTCGACGAGGTCGGCCGCGACGCCGTGCGCTTCGACATGCTCTACCGCAAGAACGACGCGGTGCTCGATTTCGACCTTGCCAAGGTGATTGAGGCGAGCCGCGAGAACCCGGTGTTCTACGTGCAATACGGGCACGCCCGCGGGCAATCCGTGTTCCGCAATGCGCGCGAGGCGATGCCCGACCTGCCGGCTTCGCCGCAAGAGCGCGCCGGGTTCCTCAAAAACGCGGCTCTTGATCGTCTTGGCGATTCTGGGGAACTTTCGATGCTGCGGCGGCTGGCGCTTTACCCGCGCCTGGTCGAGGCCGCCGCGCTGGCGCACGAACCGCACCGGATTGCATTCTATCTCTATGAATTAGCGAGTGAATTTCACGCGCATTGGACGCGGGGAAAAGACTTGCCTCATTTACGCTTCATTATACAGAATGATCCAGATACGACCGTGGCGCGGCTCGCTTTGGTGCAGGGGATCGTTACAGTCATCGCCTCGGGCTTGGCGTTGCTCGGGGTCGAAGCGCCCGACGAAATGCGCTAAAGCTTATTCGGTGGACCGCCTTTGACGCGGGTTCGTGCTTGGTGGGTGAGGGCGCACACACAATAATCGGGGACCGAATGTCCGACGACCCAATCCAACGACCCTATCGTGCCAGTGTACCGCCGCCGCGCAATGCGCCCGGCGCCAATCCAAATTCAGCCAACGATCCGCTCGCCGAGTTGGCTCGCTTGATCGGGCAAAACAATTCGTTCGCCAGTTCCGGCCGCGACAGCGCGCGGCACGCCGCGCCGCCGGCGGCGCCGAGTTACGACGCTAATGATTATCACGCGGCATCGACGGCGCCGGATGCCGCGGCCTTTGACCCCCCTGTCGCTCGCCGGCCTTATGCCAACGCGTCTTACGCGGCCGGGCCCGATCCCTATCACGCCGACAACGAAGTGCCCGGTTATCCGGGCGCGTCGGCGGACGGCTATCACGCCGATCCCTATCGGCCGGACCAGTATCATCCGGCCGCGCATGAGGATATCTACGACGACGCCCCGCCGCCCCGCCGGCGCGTCGGCATCTTGGTGGTCGCCGCCGTGTTTGCGCTCGCGGTGATCGGCACCGCCGGCGCTTTCGGCTATCGCGCGCTCTACGGTTCGTCCGGAACGAATGTGCCGCCGCCGGTCATCAAGGCCGACGCGACGCCGAGCAAGATCGTACCGGCCAGCGCCAATAAGACACCGGGCAAATTGATCACCGATCGGGTGGCCGATCTCTCGAAGGATGAAAAGCTGGTATCGCGCGAAGAACAACCGGTCGTGATGAAGAGCGCCCCCGCGCCGCAGGCGCAGGGCAGCGCTCCGCCGGCCGCCGCGCCGGCCGCCGGCACCGGAGTCCTGACCAGCGAGCCGAAGAAAATCCACACCATCGCCATCCGTCCTGATCAAGCAGGCTTGGGCGACAGCCAGCCGATGGCGGCCGGCGCGCCGCCCGCGCCACCCTTGGCGCCTCCCGCAGCCAGCGCGGCGGGGCCGTCACCCGTCAAACCGGCGGCACCGCCTGCGCGGGTCGCCAGCAATGCGCCGGTTGCGAGCACACCGGAACCGGCGCCGCCGCGCCCGGCCGAGACGCGTGCCGCACCGATGGAACGTCAAGCGGCAAGCCCGCCGCGCGGCAACGCGCCGCTTTCGCTGAGCCCGGATGCCAACAACGCAGCTCCGGCAGCGGCCCCGCGGACGCCGATGCGCACCGCGGCGGCGGCAGCGCCCGCACCGATCGTGCGGTCGGCGCCGCCGGCCTCGGGTGGCAGCAGCGGCAGCTATGTGCAGGTTTCTTCGCAGCGAAGCGAAGTTGACGCGCAGTCGGCGTTCCGGGGCTTGCAGGCCAAGTACCCGAGCCAACTCGGAAACCGGCAGCCGGTCATTCGCAAGGTCGAGTTGGGCGCGAAGGGCACCTATTACCGGGCGATGGTTGGCCCCTTGGCCGGCAATGACGCCGCCACGTTGTGCAACGGCCTCAAAGCGGCCGGCGCGGCCTGCCTTATCCAGCGAAATTAGCGGGCGATTGCTTGCACTTAACGCGGACGCGGGCTAATCCGCGCCGATGGCGGCACGCGCATTCATCACCGGATTGAGCGGGCTCGCAATAACCGCCAACGAGCGCGCGTTCGTCCGGGAAGCGCAGCCTTGGGGCCTCATCATCTTCCACAGGAACGTGAAGACACCGCAGCAGGTCACTGAGATGGCAAGCTCATTCCGGGACGCCATCGGCTGGGAAGCGCCCATTTTGGTGGACCAGGAAGGCGGCCGCGTGCAGCGGCTCGGGCCGCCGCATTGGGCGAAATATCCGCCGGGCGCACGCCTGGGAGCCTTGTTCGACCAGGATCGTGCGCTTGGACTGAAGGCTGCGCGGCTGGAAGGCCGCTTGCTCGCGGCGGACCTCAAGGCTCTTGGACTCGACGTCGATTGCGTTCCCTTAGGCGATGTTCCGGTCGCCGGCGGCGACCCGGTGATCGGTGATCGGGCCTATGGCAGCGAGCCCGGCAAGGTCGCCGCCATCGCCGCCGCCATCGCCGAGGGCCTCATGGCCGGCGGCGTGCTGCCGGTCGTAAAACACCTGCCGGGACATGGCCGGGCGACGGCCGACAGCCACCATAAATTGCCGGTGGTCGATACCGGCCGGGCGACCCTGGAAGCGACCGATTTTGCCGCCTTCAAGCCGCTTAGCCATCTGCCGCTCGGCATGACCGCCCATGTGGTTTTTTCCGCCATCGACCCCGATGCGCCGGCCACAACTTCGGTCACAATGGTGCGCGAAGTGATTCGGGGATTTATCGGCTTCAGGGGCCTCTTGATGAGCGACGACGTCTCGATGAAGGCGCTCTCCGGCACGATCGCGGAGCGCAGCCGCGCCGCGTTTGCCGCCGGCTGCGACGTCGTGCTCCACTGCAATGGCGACGCCAAGGAGATGGAGGCGGTCGCCAGCATCGCGCCCGAACTCGAGGGCGAGGCGGTGGCGCGCGCCGAGGCCGCGCTGGCGCAACGCAAGGCGCCGGACCAATTCGACGTCGATGCCGCACGCAAGATTTTCACGCAGATGGTCGAGGCCGAGCCGCCGCCGTCGCAACACAAGACCGGTTCATGAGCGCGGAAGATTTCGACAGCACGCTGCAAGCCGACCGCGGCACCACCGAGCCGGCGATGATCGTCGACGTCGAGGGCTTCGAGGGTCCGCTCGATCTGTTGCTCGCGCTGGCGCGCACGCAGAAAGTCGATCTGGCGAAGATTTCGATCCTGGCGCTGGCCGATCAGTATCTGCAATTCATCGACGCGGCGCGGCAGCTGCGGCTTGAACTGGCGGCCGACTATCTGGTGATGGCGGCCTGGCTCGCCTATCTGAAATCGCGGCTTTTGCTGCCAGATTCGGGGCCGGGCGAGGGGCCGAGCGCGGAGGATATGGCGCTGGCGCTGGCGCATCGGCTGCGCCGGCTGGAGGCTTTCCGCAACGTGGCGCAGCGGCTGATGGAGCGCCCGCAGCTTAATCGCGACGTGTTCGCGCGCGGCAAGCCCGAGCCGATCGACGAAATCAAGCAGCCGGAATGGAGCGCGACGCTTTACGATCTGCTCAGCGCCTATGCCCAGCAGCGCTCGCGCAGCGCGCTGTCGCGCGTGCGCTTCAAGAAGCGCTCGGTGTGGTCGCTGGCCGAAGCGCGCGCCGCGCTGGAACGGCTGATCGGCATGTCGACCGATTGGTCGCGCATCGACGAGTTCCTGATTTCGTTCGTGGTCGAGCCGGCGCTGCGCTCGACCGTGATGGCGTCCTCATTTGCGTCCGCGCTGGAACTGGTGCGCGAAGGCGTCGCCGAGATTCATCAGAAAGAGTCGTTCGCGCCGCTCTACATGCGCAAGCGGGTCGGCGTGAACGGAAGTGCTTTGACCTATGACGCGCAAGAAAACACATAAGGGGAAAGACCCAATGCCGAGCGTGGCCAAGAAGCTCGTTATTGTGCAAAACAACGACGCGCCCGCCGCGGAGCCGGCCGCTGCCGCGCAAACGCGGCCTGAAGAATTGCGGCTGCTCGAAGCCTTGCTGTTTGCCGCCGGGGCGCCGCTCGATGAAGCGACGCTGTCGCGCCGACTGCCGAAAGACGTCGACATCAAGGCGACGCTGGCGGCGCTGAAAGCCGAATATGCCGCGCGCGGCGTCAATCTGGTGCGCGTCGGCCGCAAGTGGATGTTCCGCACCGCCGACGATCTATCGTGGCTGCTCACCAAGGAAACGGTCGAGACGCGCAAGCTGTCGCGCGCGGCGATCGAGACGCTCGCCATCATCGCCTATCATCAGCCGGTGACGCGCGCCGAGATCGAGGAAATCCGCGGCGTTGTGGCGGCCATCGGCACGCTCGACGTGCTGCTGCGAACGGGGTGGATCCGTCCGCGCGGGCGGCGCAAGGCGCCGGGCCGCCCGATCACCTATGGCACGACGGAACAGTTCCTCACGCACTTTGGTCTGGAGGATGTAACTGATCTGCCCGGCCTCGACGAACTTAAAGGTGCGGGCCTCCTGGAAGGCAATCTGCCGGCCGGTTTCGCGGTGCCGATGCCCTCGGACGACAGCACCTTGCGCGACGACGAGGAGCGGCTCGATCCCGGCGATCTCGACTTAGGCTTGGCGCCGCCGCCCTCGCGCGGCGAGACGTAATCCATCTGCCGTCATTGCCGGGCTTGACCCGGCAATCCATGACCAATTTCCGCGAAGACTGCTCTTCGTAAGTCTGCCCGCAGATCGGCTACTCATGGATGCCCGGGTCAAGCCCGGGCATGACAGCAAGGGATGGGGGCGACGGTGTAAGCGACGGGAACTTAAGACAATTTTACCCCTGACGGAGCTTAACGCTCGCCTTAGAAAAGGACGGAAGTCCTTGTTTTTGCCTCCTACGGGGCCTAGTTTCAGATCAAATCATGGCGGGGCGCGCAAAACGGCGCTGTCGCCGCGGAGGGTTCGCTCATGGGTTCACTAAGTATCTGGCACTGGATGATCGTCATCGTCGTGGTGATGCTTCTGTTCGGCGGCCGCGGCAAGCTGTCCAACCTGATGGGCGACTTCGCCCAGGGCATCAAGGCATTCAAGAAGGGCATGTCGGAAGACGACAAGGCGGCCGAAACCAAGCCGGAGCCGGCCAAGACCATCGACCACCAGGCGGCCGCCGCGGCGGCGCCCAAGTCCGAAACCGAGCGCGCGCGCTCTTAGAAGTTTGACGGCGGCGGCGTGATCGGCGGCAGCGCGTAGCGTCCACGCTCCGGGAGAATCCATGTTCGGTCTAGGTTGGGGCGAGGTGGTCGTCATCGGCATCGTCGCGCTGATCGCGATCGGGCCCAAGGAGCTTCCGACCGTTCTGCGCACGCTCGGCCAGTGGATGGGCAAGGTCCGCCGCATGGCCAACGAATTCCAGGGCCAGTTCCAGGAAGCGCTGCGCGAGGCCGAATTCGCCGACCTGCAAAAGCACGCCGAGGAAATCACCACCTCGGTCAACGAAATCGGCAATATCGATCCGATCGGCGAGGTGCAGAAGGACGTCGAGCGCGAGTTCGAGAACGTCGATCCGCTGGCCGAGGCAAAGCCGGCGGAGAGCGTAAGCGCGACGCCCGACGGCGCCACTCTGCCGGCCGGCATCGTGCCGCCGGCGGCCGATGTGCCGCCCGCGCCGCTGCCCGAGATCAAGGTGCCGTTGCCGGAATTGCCGGCCGCGGTCACTCATGAGGACTTCGCGCCGGCCAAGCTGGCGGCGACTAAGAAAACAGCCAAGAAAGCGGCCGGCAAAACAGTCAAGAAGGCCGCCTCAAAGGCCCGGAGCCGGGCATGAGTTCAGGAGGACATCGAGTCCACCAAGGCGCCGCTGATCGAGCATTTGATCGAGCTGCGCTCGCGCCTGATCAAGGCGGTGCTGGCTTTTGCGGTGATGTTCGCGGTCTGCTTTTTCTTCGCGCGCGACATCTACAATATCCTGGTGTGGCCCTTCGTGCTGGTGGCGGGGGCGGAAAATTCCAAATTCATCTACACGGCGCTGCTGGAATATTTCGTCACGCAACTGAAGCTGGCGATGTTCGGCGCCGCCTTCCTGTCGTTCCCGGTGGTGGCGGCGCAGATTTACATGTTCGTCGCGCCGGGGCTCTACCGCAACGAGCGCAAGGCGTTTCTGCCGTACCTGATCGCGACGCCGTTTTTCTTCGCGCTCGGCGCCGCGGTGGTCTATTTCGTGGTGCT
The DNA here is from genome assembly GCA_963703875.1 of uncultured Alphaproteobacteria bacterium. Classification (GTDB taxonomy): domain Bacteria; phylum Pseudomonadota; class Alphaproteobacteria; order Rhizobiales; family Xanthobacteraceae; genus Pseudolabrys. The sequence goes on along the minus strand of CAVPFZ010000027.1, from coordinate 183,614 downwards.
GCCGATGCTGATCCGGTTCTCGCTGCACATGCAGCAGCCCGGCACCGAGAATGAGGCGAGCATCGCGCTGCTGCCCAAGGTCGGCGAATACCTGTCGCTGATGATGACGCTGGTACTGGCCTTCGGCGTGGCGTTCCAGTTGCCGGTGATCCTGACGCTGCTCGGCCGCATCGGGCTGATCACCTCGCAGCAACTCAAGGAAAAGCGGCGCTATTTCATCGTCGGCGCCTTCATCCTGGCCGCGGTCCTGACGCCGCCCGACGTGATCAGCCAGATGTCGCTGGCGGTGCCGCTGCTGCTGCTCTACGAGGGCTCGATCTGGTCGGTGCGCATCGTCGAGAAGCGGGCCAAGGCCGAGGAGGCCGCCAAGGCGGCGGCCGCTGCCGCTGCCGCCGCGGGCAAGCCGGCGGAATAGCCTATCGCGACTATATAGGACCCGCCTTGCTCATCGCGGGGCTTATTTCTTTCTTTGCTTTATGCGCAAACGGTGCGGTGCTTTTGCGTCATCCCGATGCCGCTGTCTCGAACCCTCGGACGATATTTGAGGTGTGGGTACGGGCGGGCTGAAACTGTGCTGCTGCATATCAGTTTGGAAATTCGGACCGATGGCCTGGGCTAGAGCCGAGTTTTCATAGGACGCCGCGACTATTTGCAGAAATCCGATTACCGCAATTTTAATGCAACCTCTAGTTGACATCGGTTTATTCATTTCGGACCATTCGCCGCCGGACTTCGTGTGTGGGGGGCGTTCATGCGCGTTTGGAAAGCTACGTCATCGGCATATTTGGGAATAGGATTTGCGATTTCAACGGCGGCCTTTTTGGTCCTTGGTTTGACAAGCCAAGCACAGGCTCAAACCGATCTCAATCTCCAGTCGAGCCTTGAAATAAATGCGGCGCCATTATTGGGGCCGCCACTTCAGCGCACAATAGTCACGACAGGGGCAAAGCAAATTGATTGCTCCAAATTATCTGCCGCGAAACTTGCGCAATTCAATGCAAGGCAAGATGCCGAGAACCCTGAATTACGCGAAAAGAGCAATTTAAAAAAGTTAGATTTGAGGCAAAGGTGTTTTGCTGCTCCGAAATTCAATGTAACCGCTCAACCGACGTCCGTAAGATTTAGCTTATCTGGTAATCCGAGTTACGAAACGAATGTGTTCAAGTCGGACCAAAACTTGCATTCGGACTCTTCATATGGCTTCGCCGGTGGAGTGCAATATTCAGGCCCAGGCTTCGGCAAATTTGATATTGTCTCTCTGAGTGGGGGAGCAACTGCAGCCCGGTATTCTCAGTTCCCCGTAAAGAGCGCGGACGCGCTCACCAGTACCGGCGCCTATCAGCTTTTTCTCGGAGCCTACGATTACGAATTGCATTGGATTGATACGAATCATTACGTCACGCAGCCGCAAGGCAAGATAACGGTTCAGACTCTGTCGTTTGGGTTTCAGAATTTGACTGGCTATTTGCCGACATTTCACAGTGAGACCGCGGACCTCTTCACACCGCAGATTACATTCGGGCGTCAAAACATCTCGCTCGATGGCGACAGCAAGTGTCGGCCAGGGCATGTTCCGGCGCCCAAGCCCGACACCAAGCCGGACGCTAATGACTCTTTTTGCACTTATGCTGACCTCTCAGTCACGGCGGGACAAACGATGTCGGATCTAGGCACGCAGGACAACGCCAATGTCGCAGGTGTCGCCACGTTCGGACGCCGATTTAATAATACGGATTTCGTGCTGACCCTAACGTCGATGGCGACGGCGCGCAGCTACGAACACGTTTCGGGAGGACGTAACGATCTGCTTTTGCAATTCGGGCCGATGCTCAAATACACGCCCGGAATTGCAATTCCCAATACAAGCTTTTCAGCATCGCTGGCTGTCAACTACTATCAAAATTATTCGTCGGTGTCCGCGGCCAGGTGGCACGGCATTATTGTCCAACCTGTCCTAATGGCAACCTTCACGGCGCAGTGAATATATGTGCAGTGAGTAGGACGCTTATTGGTCTCTTGACTTTAATCCTAGCAAGGACTATATTCCACGCGCTTTGCTCATTGAGGGCGTCTTCGCGAGACGTTTCGGAGATGGAGCAAAGTGCGGCGCCCGCGGGCGGGGGACGAAACGTACCTCCCGCACCCGGGCGGCGCCGGGGCTCCGCCCGGGGTCACTAGGCACCCCTGCCAGGAGCTGGCTGACGGCGGGCCGGGTCGCCCGGTCGAGTAGGCTTCAACGTGCGGCTTCCCTCCGGGGGCCGGCACCGGAAAAGCCGAAAGATCCTGGCTCAAGAACCCGGCACCGAAAGCGCGGCCCGGCGCTGTAAGGAAGATGCCGCGATGGCGCGCCGAGAGGCGCCACGCACTGGAAACGGTGCGTGCACTACGAGAATGGCTGCGCCGCTTGGCGCGCCATCCCCTCGACTTGTTCGAGGGACGACAAAAGGGACTACGGCGCCCCCGCGCCGCAAAGAATAGGGGCGATGGCGCGCGTCTGCGTCACTTTCCCACCCCCCAAAATCCGACTAAGAAGCCCTCATGTACGACATCAAATGGATTCGCGAGCATCCGGAGGCCTTTAAGAAAGGGCTGAAACGGCGCGACCTCGATTCTGAGGCGATCTACAGCGAGATAAAGAAGCTCGACGAGCAATGGAGGGCAAACGAGACCTTTGCCCAAAGAGCGAAAGCAAGCATCAATAAAATCTCTGCGGAAATTGGCATTGCAAAAAAGGCAGGTGACCAGGCCCGAGTATCCGAATTGATGGAGCAGGTGTCACGCCTAAAGGGTGACATTACGAAGGCGAGCGAACAAGTCGCGGATGTTTCTAATTCTGAACTCGGAAAGAAACTCGCGGAGCTTCCCAATACGCCAGCCGACGATGTGCAGGACGGCGCGGATGCGGGCGGTAACGTCGAGCGTCATCAGTTCGGCAAGAAGCGCGACTATTCATTCAAGCCCAAGCAGCATTTCGAATTGGGCGAAGCGCTTGGGATGATGGATTTCGAACTGGCAGCGAAATTATCCGGCGCGCGCTTTGTGGTTTTGCAAAAGGGATTGGCGCGGCTCGAGCGCGCGCTCGGACAGTTCATGCTTGATGTGCATACAAGCGCGGAACACGGATACACCGAGATCAACCCACCATTGATGGTGCGTGACCAAGCTATGCGCGGCACAGCCCAATTGCCGAAATTTATTGATGACCAGTTTCAAGTTCCTATGGCTAATTTCGAAGCACTTATGGCGAGAGTGAAAGCGCGAGTTCCAGAAAAAACGAAAGCGGTTCAGGCCAAACATCGAGAAGTTTTTAACAGGGATATGACCGTCGAAGAGGCGGTCGAAAGTCTTATGACCGCGATAACAAGCGATATGGATGAATATCGAGAAATGTACGAGACCGAAACCGGTCAGCCATCGCGCCTCTGGCTGATCCCCACCGCCGAAGTACCGCTGACTAATCTCGTGCGCAGAGTCTATCGTCGACGAAGTGCAATTGCCAATACGTCTCACCGCTTGCACGCCATGCTTCCGCGCCGAAGCGGGTGCGGCCAGCAAAGACACCCGCGGCATGATACGCCAGCACCAGTTCACCAAGGTCGAACTGGTTTCGATTACGGCGCCGGAAAAATCCAAAGAAGAGCACGAGCGCATGCTGGCCTGCGCCGAGAAAGTCCTGAAAAAACTCGACCTGCATTACCGCGTGGTGACGCTCTGCACCGGCGACATGGGTTTCGCCGCCCAGAAGACCTACGACATCGAGGTCTGGCTGCCGGGCCAGAATATGTATCGGGAAATCTCTTCGTGCTCGAACTGCGGCGAGTTTCAGGCGCGGCGCATGAACGCGCGCTACCGCGGCAAGGACGGCAAGCCGGCTTTCGTGCACACGCTCAACGGCTCCGGCGTCGCGGTCGGCCGCGCGCTCATTGCCGTCATGGAAACCTATCAGGACGACAAGGGCGCGATCGTGGTGCCGGAGGCGCTCAAGCCTTATATGGGCGGCGTGACGAAGATCGAGAAGTAAGTTGATGAAGTTGCAGCAACAGTTGTTTGTCATTCCGGGGCGCCGCGAAGCGGCGAACCCGAAATCCAGGAGCCAAATCGACGGCCGATGTTTTGGCTCTGGATTCCGGGTCCGGCGCCATAGCGCGTCGAAGACGCGCGTAAACGCGCTTATAGCGCCGTCCCGGAATGACGTGGAAACGTAATGCGTATCCTCATCACCAATGACGACGGCATCCATGCGCCGGGCCTCGAGGCCTGCGAGACCATCGCGCGCACGATGGCCGACGAGGTGTGGATCGTGGCGCCGGAAAGCGATCAGTCCGGCGTCGCGCATTCGCTCTCGCTCAACGATCCGCTGCGGCTGCGCGAAGTGGCCGATAAACATTTTGCCGTGCAGGGCACGCCGACCGATTGCGTCATCATGGGCGTGCGCCACATCATGAAGCAGCCGCCGGATCTGGTGCTGTCGGGCGTCAACCGCGGGCGCAACTGCGCCGAGGACGTGACCTATTCGGGCACGGTCGCCGGCGCCATGGAAGGTACCGTGCTCGGCATTCCGTCCTTCGCGCTGTCGCAGGCTTACGCTTCCGCCAACAAGCACAACCCTTTTTGGGACACGTCGATCAAGTTCGCGCCCGGCATCATCGAGCGCGTGCTGAAAGCCGGCATGCCGCGCGACGTCTTGGTCAACGTCAATTTTCCCGATTGCCCGCCGGAGGAAGTCGCCGGCACCGTGCTGGCGGTGCAGGGCAAGCGCGATCAGGAGCTCCTGCACATCGACGCGCGGCGCGACGGGCGCGGCAATCCGTATTACTGGATCGCTTTCGGGCGCGGCGGCATTGCTGGCGCGGCGCAGGGCAGCGATCTCGCCGCGCTCAACGACAAGCGCATCGCGATCACGCCGCTGCGGCTCGATCTGACCGACGACAAGTTCATGAGCAAGCTGGCGGGTGTATTCGCTTAAATATTTTCCGCTCATTCCCGCGCAAGCGGGAATCCAGTGATAGCTGTGCTGGGTCCCCACTTTCGCGGGGACGAGCGGAGAAGCTAGGCACGGAGCAACTTGTCGAGCGCGGATTTGAGTTGCTCGACCTGGAACGGCTTCTGCAGCGCCGGGCGGTCGCGATAGGGGTCGATGAGGCTGTTCTCGCCGTAGCCGGTGACGAATACGAAGGGCAGCCCGCGCTTGGCCAGAATGGCGGCGACCGGATAGATTTCCTGGCCGTCGAGATTGACATCGAGCACGGCGGCGGAGATGTCGCCGTTGGCCGCCAGTTCGCTCGCCTCCGCGATGGAGCCGACCGCCGCCGCGACTTCGTATCCGAGGTCTACGAGCATATCCTCCAGCAGCATGCGGATGAGATATTCGTCTTCGACTACCAGAATGCGTGGCTGCGCTTTTGAGGAATCGCTCATCACCTTACCCTAAGGGCACAACGCGCCCGCGCGCTTGGGGTTCCATTCGTCCATGCCGGGTAAGCTTACATGAATCGGTCCCGGATATGCTAATTTGCGCCAAGGGGTTACGCCGTGCCGCGCGACGCTGCCAACGACGAACGCATGGAGTTTCTGCTGACGCTGCGCCGCCGCGGCATCGGCGACCAGGCGTTGCTGCGCGCCATGGACGAGGTGCCGCGCCGGCAATTCGTGGCGGACGAGTTCATCGGGCGGGCCTATGCGGACCAGGCGCTGCCGATCGATTGCGGGCAGACCATCAGCCAACCTTTCGTGGTGGCCTATATGACCGAGCAGCTCGGCTTGCGGCCGCACCACCGCGTGCTGGAAGTGGGCACCGGCTCGGGCTACCAGGCCGCGGTGCTCTCGCGGCTGGCGCGCGAGGTGGTGAGCATCGAGCGCTACCGCACGCTGGCCGAACAGGCGCGCGCGCGGCTCGCCGCGCTCGGCTATGACAATGTCGAGATCGTTGTGGGAGACGGATTGGCCGGCATGCCGGCGGGCGCGCCTTACGACCGCATCGTCGTCACCGCCGCCGCCGAACAGGTGCCGCAAGCTTTGCTCGACCAGCTCGGCGACGACGGCGTGATGATTTTGCCGCTTGGGCCGCACGGCGGATCGCAACACATTATCAAGCTTACCAAATCGACAACGGGCCTCGCGCGGGAAAACCTGATTGCCGTGCGTTTCGTGCCGTTATTGCCGGGGCAGGCGAAAGAACTCTGAGTTTCTTGCCGGTCGCGCGATCTTTTTAGAAATCGAGTTCCCGTGCGGTGTGGCATTTTTGTCTGACTCGCGCGCGCCTGCAACGAAGCGCTAATCCTTAAAGCCTTATTTACCGGCGGCTGCTTTATTTCAAAGTCTAGTTTTGTTGCGTATGGGTGAGTAACCACATGTCGTCCATCAGCGTGCCGTCTCGTTCGCGTGCTTGCTCGCGTCATTGGCCGCACGTTGCAGTCCTTGCCGTGGTGGGTTTCGCCGCCGCCGGTTGCGCGGACAGCGCGCGCTTCGACTCCAATCCTTACGCCAGCAACCGCGCGACCCCGCCGCAGGAAACCACCGGCTCGATCGCCTCGCGTCCGAGCACCTCGCGCGTTGAATCGCAGCCGCTGCCGGCGCCGAGCCGTCCCGCGACTGTGGCCGCCAATGGCGGCGTCGCCACCGGCGCGCAGGGCCTGGGCGCTTATCGGCCCGGATCGAACGACGTCACCGGTTCGGTGCCCGCGCGCAAGGAACCGGCGCCCGCGCCGGCCGGACATTGGACCTGGGACGGCGGCTCGCCGGTCACGGTCGCCTCCGGCGAAACCGTCGAGAGCATCGCGCACAAATACGGCGTGCCGGCCTCCGCCATCAGGGAGACCAACGGCTTCCGCGACGGCGCGGCGTTACGGCCGGGCCAGCGCGTGGTCATTCCGCGTTATGTTTCAGCCAGCGCCGCGCGCGAACCGGCACGCGCGCCGCAACCGGCCGCCGCGCCACGCGCCGCCGAAAGCGTTCATATCGTTGAGCCGGGCGAAAGCATGCTGGGCATCGCACGCAAGCACGGCGTCACGATCACGGCTTTGGCGAAAGCCAACAACATCCAGCCCTATGCCAAGATTAGCATCGGCGACAAACTGACCATCCCGGGCGGCCACCCGGTCGCCGCCCGTCCGGTCGCGGCGGCGCCGCAGCTGACCAAGCCCAACACGGTGCCGGCCGAAAAGATCGCCAGCGCGCCGGCGCAGAATGCGCGCATTGCGACGCCCGAGCCGCAAACGACCACCGAAAGCGTCACCCATAACGCGGAAGCGGCCGGCGGCATCCCGTCGTTCCGTTGGCCGGTAAAGGGCCGCATCATCGCCGGCTTTGGCGCCAAATCGAACGGCGCGCAGAACGACGGCATCAATCTGGCGGTGCCGGAAGGCACGCCGATCAAGGCGGCCGACGATGGCGTCGTCGCCTACGCAGGCAGCGAACTCAAGGGCTACGGCAACCTGGTGCTGATCCGCCATTCCAACGGATACGTGTCGGCCTACGCCAATGCGAGCGAGTTGCTGGTCAAACGCGGCGACACCATCAGGCGCGGGCAGGTAATCGCGCACGCCGGGCAAACGGGTAACGTGACCTCGCCGCAACTGCATTTCGAGATCCGCAAGGGCTCAACTCCGGTCGACCCGACCAAGTATCTCGGGGCGCAAGGCTAGCCCGTCAGCGCCACGCCCAGCCGTCCCGCCAAATCTTGCACGAATTGCCAGGCGACGCGGCCGGAGCGCGAGCCGCGCGTGGTCGACCATTCCAGCGCGTCGCGGTGCAATGACTCGCCGCGCGCCGGAATCTTGTAGTGCGCGACGTAGCTGTCGACCATCGCCAGGTATTCGTCCTGGCTGCAGCGATGGAAGCCGAGCCAGAGCCCGAAGCGGTCGGATAGCGACACCTTCTCCTCGACCGTCTCGCCCGGATTGATCGCGGTCGAGCGTTCGTTTTCCATCATGTCGCGCGACATCAGATGGCGGCGGTTGGAGGTGGCGTAGAAAATCACGTTGTCGGGCCGGCCCTCGATGCCGCCTTCCAGCAGCGCCTTGAGCGATTTGTACGTCGTGTCCTCGCCGTCGAACGACAGGTCGTCGCAGAACACGATGAAGCGATAGTCCGATCCGCGAATGATCGTCATCAGATCGGGCAGGCTCTTGATGTCCTCGCGGTGGATTTCGATCAGCTTAAGCGGGGACTTTTTGGCGTTGCGCGCGAACGCGGCGTTGACGCCGGCATGCGCCGCTTTCACCAGCGACGATTTGCCCATGCCGCGCGCGCCCCACAGCAGCGCATTGTTGGCCGGCAGGCCCTTGGCGAAGCGCTCGGTATTTTCCACCAGCACGTCGCGCACGCGGTCGATGCCCTTGAGCAGCGACATTTCGACGCGGTTGACGCGCGCAACCGGCGCCAGCCGGCGTCCGTCCGGTTGCCAGATCAAGGCATCGGCGCCGGCAAAATCGGGCGTGACGGCGCGCTGCGGCGCCAGCCGCTCGAGCGCGCCGGCGATGCGCTCCAGCACGTCGTCTTTGCCGGCGTCGCCGGATTTTGCCTTTGACTTTTTGGACTTCGCCATGGCCGCCGCTTTTTCAAAAGTGCGCTGCTCTTAGCTGGCCGCCAATGTCCCGGCAAGCCAGCGCCCGAAATGGCCAAAAGTGGCCGGTTTTGAGTGGTTTTGCGGCGTTGCAATTGAGGCTACGGCCGCTATAGTCCGCGCGAAATTGCACCATAGATGCCGGACCGGGACGCGGAACGGCGGGCTCCAAAACGCTCAAGGGACTCTTCGATGTTCATTTCGACGGCATTTGCCCAAGGCTCGCTATTCGGCGGCGGCGAGGGCGGCAACATGATGGTGCAACTGCTTCCTTTCGCGCTGATCTTTGTCATCATGTATTTTTTGATTCTGCGGCCGCAGCAGAAGCGGGTGAAGCAGCACGCGGAATTAGTCAAGAACGTCCGGCGGGGCGATACCGTCATCACCAATGGCGGGCTGGTCGGCAAAGTCACCAAGGTGATCGACGACGACCAGATCGAAATCGAGATTGCGGACGACGTGCGCATCCGTCAGGTACGATCGATGATCACCGACGTCCGCGCCAAAGGTGAACCGGTGAAGGACGAGGCGGCGGCCGGCTGATCGCCGGCGGCAGCGTTTTTCAGCTCAAGTCGGGACGTCATGCTTTATTTCACGCGCTGGAAGGCGATGGCGATTGTGCTTACGGCGCTCGTCATCTGCCTGTTCGCGGTTCCCAATTTCCTGCCCGAAAAAATGGTGGCGAGCTGGCCGAAATGGGCCCAGCGCCACGTCGTGCTCGGCCTCGATTTGCAGGGCGGCTCGCACATCCTGCTCGAGGTCGACACCAAGGCGGTGCGCAAGGAAATGCTGGAGACGCTGCGTGACGACGTGCGTCGCGTGCTGCGTGAGGCCCGCATCGGCTATACTGGGCTGGTGGTGCGCGGCAATAGCGTGGAAGTGCGCATCCGCGAGGGCGTCAATGCCGATCAGGCGGAGACCAAGCTGCGCACGCTGTCGCTTCCGCTCGGCGGCTTGCTCAACGCCACTGGGCAGCGCAGCCTCGACATCGGCACCGAAGCCGGCGGGCTGTTCCGGCTCACTCTGACCGAACCGGCAATCGTGGAACGCGTGCGGCAGGCGGTTGCGCAGTCGATCGAGATCATCGGGCGCCGTGTCAATGAATTGGGCACGGTCGAGCCGCTGATCCAGCGCGAGGGCACCGAGCGCATCCTCGTGCAGGTGCCCGGCCTGCAGGATCCTACCCGGCTCAAGCAATTGCTCGGCAAGACCGCCAAGCTCGATTTCCGCATGGTCGACACCGGCGCGTCGGCGCAAGACGCGGTACAGGGCCGCGTACCGCCGGATGATGAGCTGCTCTACAGCACAAGCGCGCCGAAGACGCCTTATTTGGTGGAAAAGCGCGTGCTGGTGTCGGGCGGCGATCTGACCGACGCCCAACCCGGCTTCGACCAGCGCACCAGCGAGCCGGTTGTCAATTTTCGCTTCAACACCTCCGGTGCTCGCAAATTCGCGCAGGTGACTCAAGAGAATGTCGGCAAGCCTTTCGCCATCGTGCTCGATAACGAAGTGATCTCGGCGCCGGTGATCCGCGATGCGATCCTGGGCGGCTCGGGCCAGATTTCCGGCAGCTTCACGGTCCAAAGCGCCAACGATCTCGCCATCCTGATGCGCGCCGGCGCGCTGCCGGCCCCGCTTACCATCATCGAGGAGCGCACGGTCGGCCCTGGGCTTGGCGCCGACTCGATCGCCAAGGGCAAAATCAGCTCGTATGTCGGGGCGGCGATGGTGATCATCTTCATGTTCGCCACTTACGGGCTGTTCGGGCTGTTCGCCAATATCGCGGTGGCGATCAACGTCGCCATGATCTTCGGGGTATTGTCGATGCTGGGCGCCACGCTGACGCTGCCGGGCATCGCCGGCGTCGTGCTCACCGTCGGCATCGCGGTCGATAGCAACGTGCTGATCTATGAGCGCATTCGCGAGGAGGTGCGCCATGGCCGCACTCCGATCAACGCCATCGACGCTGGGTTCAGCCGGGCGCTCGCCACCATTCTCGATTCCAACATCACCACCTTCATCGCCGCCGCGGTGCTGTTCTATATCGGCACCGGGCCGGTGCGCGGCTTTGCCGTGACGCTCGGCATCGGCATCCTCACCACGGTGTTCACCGCCTTCACCCTGACGCGGCTGATCGTCGCCACCTGGGTGCGCTGGCGGCGTCCGCAACGCGTGCCGATCTAAGGGAGTTCACCGTTTGCGCCTGCTCCGCATCGTACCGGACGACACCACGTTTGATTTCATGCGCTTCCGGCGCATCAGCTTTCCTATTTCGGCGCTGATGTCGATTTTGGCGATTTCGCTTTATTTCTTTCACGGGCTTAACTTCGGCATCGATTTCAAGGGCGGCACGCTGATCGAGGTGCAGACCAAGGCCGGCGACGCCGATCTTGCCAAGATGCGCGCGACGCTGAGCACACTGGGCTTGGGCGAGGTACAGCTGCAGCAATTCGGCGCGGCCAATGATGTGCTCATTCGTATCGCCGAGCAGCCGGGCGGAGACGCCGCGCAGCAGCAGGCGGTGGCCAAGGCGCGCGGCGCGCTCGGCGATACTTACGATTACCGTCGGGTCGAGGTGGTAGGCCCGCGCGTGTCGGGCGAATTGCTGTCCTACGGCGTGATCGGGCTCGGTTTGGCGATTTTCTGCATTCTCATTTATCTCTGGTTCCGGTTCGAATGGCAGTTCGCGCTCGGCGCCATGATCGCCAACGTGCACGACATCGTGCTCACCATCGGATTCATGTCGGTGACGCAAATCGACTTCGATCTCACCAGCATCGCCGCGCTGCTCACGATCCTCGGCTATTCGCTCAACGACACGGTCGTCATCTACGACCGAATTCGCGAGATGTTGCGGCGTTACAAGAAGATGCCGATGCCGGATTTGCTCAACGCCTCGGTCAACCAGACGCTGTCGCGCTCGGTCATCACGCACGTGACCGTGTCGCTCGCCTTGCTGGCGCTGTTGCTGTTCGGCGGGCAGGCCATCCATTCGTTCACGGCGACCATGATGTTCGGCGTGGTGCTGGTCGGCACCTATACGTCGGTGTTCATTGCCTCGCCGATTCTGATCTATCTCGGCGTCGGCACCGGGCGCGATGCGATGACGGCGCCGCAGAGAAAAAGCGACAAGCCTTAGGTCATGGACGGCGGCAAGCATCTGCCGCGGGCGGTACCGATCGACGCCTATGGCAGCGGCGGGTTCAAATTTGCCGGCATGTCGCATCGCGGATCGCTTTTGTGCTTGCCGGATGGCATCTGGGCCTGGCCGGTGACCGACGTGCGCGACATCACGGCGGCCTCGCTTGACATGGTTTTTCCCCGGGCGGCGAATTTGCATGTGTTCCTGATCGGCGCCGGCCGCGACCCGTGGCGGTTGCCGGACCGATTGCGGGATTCGTTTCGCGATGCCGGGATATCGGTCGATGCCATGACCACCGGCGCCGCGGCGCAGACCTACAACATCTTGCTCGGTGAAAATCGCCGGGTCGGCGCCGGGCTCATTGCCGTGGATTGAGCTAGAATGGCGCCATGGCGACCGATTACCAGCATTGTGCCGCGATGGTGCGCGAGGCCGACCGGGACCGTTATCTCGCCACGCTATTTGCGCCGGCGCGGCACCGCGACGCGCTGTTCGTGCTCTATGCCTTCAATGTCGAGATAGCGCGCGTGCGCGATCTGGCGCACGAGCCGATGCCGGGCGAAATCCGGCTGCAATGGTGGCGCGAAGTACTGTCGGGCGAGCGCGCCGGTGAGGGTGCTGCGCACCCGGTCGCGGCGGCGCTGCTGGCAACATTGAAGCGGCATAATTTTGTCGCCACGCCGCTGCTCGAATTGATCGATGCCCATACTTTCGATCTTTACGATGCGCCGATGGCAACGATGGACGATCTCGAACTTTACGCCATCCAGACGCAATCGCCGCTGTTTGCCATGGCCGCCGGAATTCTCAGCGAAGGCAAGATGCCGCCGGAATTATTCACCTTGGATGCCGCCATCGCCACGGCGATTGCCGGAATCCTCGGTGGCTTTGCGCGCCATGCGGCGCGGCGCCAGCTTTTTGTGCCACTGGATGTGCTGGCACGCCATCGGGTCAACCGCGAAGATATTTTTGCGGGGCAGGCAAGTGAGCAGTTGTCGGCGGTGCTTGGCGAGATGCGCAGCGTTGCACGCCGGTCCCTGGCTGCGGCGCAAACCAAGCTGCAATCGGCGGCGCCGGAAATTCTACCGGCGTTCTTGCTGGTCGCCTTGGTGGGCCCGCAGTTGCGCCGGATGGACAGCGCCGCCTATCGGCCATTTGCGTTCGAACCGATCGCAGCCTGGCGCCGTCAATGGCTGTTGTGGCGCGCGGCGCACGACCCGCGCCGGATTTTTCAAAGTTAAAACTATTCCGCCGCTGCCGCGGCCGTTTCACCGGATATCCAGCGATCGAGATCGATCAGCGCGCGTTCGCTCAACGCGCCCTTGCGCGCCAGGTTCTTGGCCGAGCCACGGCCGAACTTGCGGCCTTCCGGCGTAGCGGGCGCGGCAATCGGAGGGAACAGTCCGAAATTCACGTTCATCGGTTGGAACGAGGACGGACCGGCATCGATCGTCTCGAGATGGCCGCCGGTGATGTGGGCGAGCAGCGCGCCGTGCGCCGTGGTTGGCGGCGGCGGAACGATTACTTCGCCATGGCGCTCGGCGGCGGCAAAGCGGGCGGCGAGGAGGCCGATGGCGGCGGATTCCACATAACCCTCGCAGCCGGTGATCTGGCCGGCGAAGCGCCAGGCCGGGTTGGCCTTGAGCCGCAGCGTGCCGTCCAGCAGGCTGGGCGAGTTGAGGAAGGTGTTGCGATGCAGGCCGCCGAGGCGGGCAAATTCGGCGTTCTGCAGGCCCGGAATGGTGCGGAAGATGCGCGCTTGCTCTCCGTGTTTCAATTTGGTCTGGAAGCCGACCATGTTGAACAACGTGCCGAGTTTGTTGTCCTGGCGCAGTTGCACGACCGCATAAGGTTTCACATCCGGCTGTTTCGGATTTGTGAGGCCGAACGGCTTCATCGGGCCGTGGCGCAAGGTTTCGCGGCCGCGCTCGGCCATCACCTCGATCGGTAGGCAGCCGTCGAAATAGGGTGTCGAGGCTTCCCAATCGTGGAACACGGTCTTGTCGCCGGCCAGCAGTGCGTCGATGAAGGCATCGTACTGCTCGCGCGTGAGCGGGCAATTGATGTAGTCGGCGCCCGAGCCGCCGGGACCGGCTTTGTCGTAGCGCGACTGGAACCAGGCCTGATCGAGATCGATGGAATCCCGATGAACAATGGGCGCGATGGCATCGAAGAAGGCGAGCGCGTCTTCGCCGGTGAACGATCGGATGGCAACGGCGAGATCGGGCGACGTGAGCGGGCCGGTCGCGATGATGACGCTGTTCCATTGCGCCGGCGGCAGCGCGATTTCGCCGCGCTCAAGCGTGATGAGCGGTTGGACGGCGAGCGCCGCCGAGACGGCAGCCGAAAATCCGTCGCGGTCGACCGCCAGCGCGCCGCCGGCCGGCACCTGGTTGTTGTCGGCCGCATGCATGACCAGGGAATTCAGCCGCCGCATTTCCGCGTGCAGCAGGCCGACCGCGTTATGGTCCTTGTCGTCGGAGCGGAACGAATTCGAACAGACCAATTCGGCATAGCCGTCGGTCTTGTGCACGGCGGTTGCGCGTAGCGGGCGCATTTCATGCAGCACCGCCGGCACGCCGGCTTGCGCGAGTTGCCAAGCCGCCTCCGAGCCGGCGAGGCCGCCGCCTATGATATGGACCGGTTCCTGGCTCATGGTTTGAACCTAGGCGGCAGCGTTTGCCCCCGCAACCGGCCGCTAGCGCTTTGCTTGGCGCATGATCTTATCCGAAAACCGGTTCCTACTTTTCGGGATCATGCGCTAAATGAAAACGCCCGCGGCGAACGCGGGCGCTTTTCATTCGATTGAGGCGTAGCTTAGCGCTGCGCGTGGTTCCAGGCCACCCGCACGATGTCGGAGCGGCTGATGCCGATATCGGCAAGCTCGCGGTCGCCGAGGCGGGACAGTTCGTTCACGCTGCGGTTATAGCTGTTCCAGGAACGGATCAGACGGACAAGACTGGCAAACATAGGAAGCTTCTTTCTCTTTGGCCCGGCGCATTGCCGGTGACTTGATCGACCCTGAAAATAGTCCGGTTCCGCCAAATGAAAAGCAATAATGTTGCGCCGCAGCAATGCATGATTTGCATGGCTTAAGTAACTGATTGTTAAGCAGAACAGCCATTTCGACCGCAATTTGGTGGGTAACTGGCGGCCGATTTTACGTTTGGGCCAATTGCGGTTGGCCTGGACGCCAAGAAAAGACGGATCGTGTAGATTTCCGGCCGCACCGGGAGAGAAATCATGAAATTCGAACTGCGTTGTGCCGCTTTGCTGGCCGTAGCCCTCAGTCTGGCCATGCCGGCTGCGAATGCCGCCGAGGTCAAAGTGCTGACCGCTGGCGCTTTCAAACAGGTGGTGCTGGCGCTGGTGCCCAATTACGAGCGGCAGACCGGCAACCACGTGACGGTCGATAACGGCACCACCGGCCAATTGAAAGGCCGCATCAATGGCGGCGAGGCCTTCGATATCGTGGTGGTGACGCCAGTCGTGGTTGACGAATTGATCGCGAGCGGCAAGGTCGCCGCCGGCAGCCGCGTCAATCTTGCGAGCGTCGGGGTTGGCGTGGTGGTGAAGGCGGGCGCGCCTAAGCCCGATATCGGCACGGTTGAGAAATTCAAGCAGGCGCTGCTGAAGGCGAAATCGGTCGCCTATATCGATCCGGCGAGCGGCGGCTCGAGCGGTATCTATGTCGACAAGCTGTTGGAAAAACTGGGCATCGCCGACCAGATCCGCCCGAAAGCCAAGCTCAAGAAAGGCGGCTTGGTCGCCGATCTCGTCGCCAATGGCGAAGCCGAACTCGGGCTGCACCAGATCAGCGAGATTGTACCGGTGAAAGGCGTGACACTGGTCGGCCCGCTGCCGAAAGAGATCCAGAACACCACGACCTATGCCCTTGGCCGGAGCGTGTCGGTCGCAGACAAAGGCGCGGTACAGGAGTTGATAGAGTATCTTTCCGGTGCGGACGCCGCGGCGGTGCTCAAGTCCAAGGGCATGGACCCGGCGAAGTAAGGAAAACGTTTGTCACTGCAAGGGCGAGCGCTGGAAGGACCTGCGCTGGACCGCCGCGCCGTCATCACCGCGCTCGGCGTTGCGCAAATCCTGGCCTGGGGCACTTCGTTTTATTTCCCGGCTGTGTTCGCCGGGCCGATCGTCGCCAATACCGGCTGGTCGCTCGGTTGGGTCGTCAGCGGCACTTCGATCGGTCTCTTGGTGGCGGGGCTGATCTCGCCGCAGGTCGGCCGCATCATCGATGCCCATGGCGGACGGCCGGTGCTGCTGGCGAGTTCGCTGTTCTACGCGGCGGGATTGATCGGCATCGGCTTGTCGTCAACGCTGCCGGTCTATCTATTCGCCTGGGTGCTGCTCGGCATCGGCATGGGTACCGGTCTTTATGACGCCGTGTTCGCCGCGCTCGGGCGAATCTATGGCAGCGCGGCGCGCGGGCCGATCACGAATTTGACGCTGTTCGGCGGCTTCGCCAGCACGATCTGTTGGCCGCTGAGCGCCTTCATGATCGAGCATATCGGCTGGCGCGAGGCGTGCTTCGTTTACGCAAGCTTGCATCTGCTGGTGGCGCTACCGTTGCAAACGGCAGTGATCCGTCGCGCACCGAAACAAGTTGTTGCGAACACAGCCGCCGTTGAGCCAGCGCAACCTGCATTGCCGGCACGCCCCACCAACGAGACGTTGATCTTCGCGCTGCTCGCGCTGGTGTTGTCGATCGCCGCCGGCATCGGGTCGATCGTGGTGGTGCATTTGCTGGTCTTCCTGCAGGCGAGGGGCGTGGACTATGCCGTGGCGGTGAGCCTCGGCACGCTGTTCGGCCCGGCGCAGGTCGGCGCTCGCGTTATCGACCGGCTGTTCGGGCCCCGCTACCACCCGATCTGGACCATGATCGCCTGCTGCGTGCTGATGGCCGCCGGTCTGCTGCTGCTTTACGGCCGGTTCCCGTTTCTGGTGCCGATTATCCTTCTCTACGGCGCCGGTTACGGCATTTCCTGGATCGGGCGCGGCACGCTGCCGCTGGCACTGTTCGGGCCGGTCCGGTTTCCACGCCTGATGGGCAAGCTGGCATTTCCCAGCCTGATCGTGCAGGCGCTGGCGCCCTCGGCCGGCGCGCTGCTGATCGAAGCCCATGGCGCCGATGCGACCATCGGCCTATTGACGCTGCTGGCGCTGGTCAATGTTGTGTTGATCGGCGTGTTGTGGGCGATATGCCGGCCGCGGGCTTCGGGCGCGTGACGATGCTGAATTTGCAGACGCTGTACTTCGAGGATCTCTCGGTCGGCATGACCGAGCGGCTAGATAAGACCGTGGCCTCATCCGACGTCGTCGGCTTCGCCGAAGTAACCGGCGACCGCAATCCGATCCATCTGTCCGAACACTTCGCCGCCAAGACGCCGTTCGGCACCCGCATTGCGCATGGCCTCTATACCGCGAGCCTGATCTCCGCCGTGCTCGGCACGCGGCTGCCGGGGCCGGGCGCGGTTTACATTTCACAGACGCTGAATTTCCGGGCGCCGGTCAAGATCGGCGACACCGTCGAGGTAAGCGTATCGGTTGCCGAATTGATGCCGGAGAAAACCCGTGCGCGGCTGACCTGCAACTGCACGGTCGGCGGCGAGATTGTGCTCGATGGCGAGGCCTGGGTGAAAGTGCCATCGCGCAAGGCCGGGGCGGGGCGGCCTTTACCGCGGGTCTAGAACGGGCACGATACTTGCAATTCAGCGGGCAACCGTACTCAGGAGACCCGTTATGCCAATTCCTTTGCCTGCCAAAACGGCAACGCTCGCACGATCCGAACGCTGGACGATCGATTGGATAGACATGTGGGCAATCGTGCTCGGCACGCTGGCGACAGCTCTCGCCGCGCTCGTTTATGTCGCCGACCACGATCCGGTGGCCTCGTCATTTGTCTTCATCGGCTTCGCCGCGATCATAGGCGTGATGCTGCGCGAATCCCTACGGCCCCGCCAGCGAGATTAACGCGCGATCAGCTGCCCGGCGGCGGCGCGAAGAAACAGCGCTGCGAGCCGTCCGGCCGCTTGCAGCGCCAGAAGGCGCCGTCGGGCGACGGCAGCGACTGGCTGTACGGCACCACTTCGTTGACATTTTCCTGGCGAGTCGGCCCGTCCGCTTCGTTGCCGGTGACGCCCATGCCGTAGGTGACCGGGCCGCGCAACGAATAACCGCCGGTGCCCGCTTTCACGGCATCACGCGCCACCACGCCGCAGTCCTCGGCGCCGCAGCACCATTCGCCCGCAGGATTTTTATAGCTGCCGCGGCTGATCCACACATCGTGGGCGAGCGCGGCAGCACTGATAAGGGTCAGAACGAGCACGAGCAGTGAGCGTACCAAGTTTCGCAACATCGGTGGCCTCCTCGAAGTGGCCCGGCGTGGCGTGACTTAAGGTTTCTCTGCTCCTCCTTCTCCCGTGACGTTTGCCGCCGGTTGCGTTCCGAACGGCTGACTGTTTGCATGCAGCCGTGCGCGGCGAATTGTTTGGACGTGAAAAACGCTAGCACAACCCGCCATATATTGAGGGTAAAATTGTGCGACGCACTATGACGGCTGGCCGATGCTGTGTTAGGCGCGGGCGATGAAAAGTTCCTGGCAGATCTGGTGTGACCGGCGTGGGCGGCTGTCGCCGCTGCGGATCGCGGCGCTGGCGCTGCTGCTTTTCCCGCTCGCCAAGGCGCTGGCCGAGGCCGGTGCCATCGCGCACGGCGCACGTCCGATCAACGACCTGATCCATCGCGCCGGATTCTGGGCGCTGGTCTTTCTCGGCGTGACGCTCGCGGTGACGCCGCTGCGCCGCGTCGCGCGTTACGGCAATCTGATTGATGTGCGCCGCATGCTCGGCGTGGGCGCGTTTTGCTATATCGCCGCGCATCTCGCGCTGTTCATAGCGGACCAAAGTTACAGCCTTGGAAAAACGCTCTATGAGATCACGCACCGCTGGTATCTTATCATCGGCGGCACCGCCTGGCTCGGTCTGGCGGCGCTGGCCGCGACCTCGACCGATGGCATGGTCAAGCGTCTTGGCGGGATACGCTGGCGGCGGCTTCATCAAATAATTTATGCCATCGCGCTGCTCGCGCTCATCCATTATTTCCAGCAGACCAAGGCCGACGTCACGGTGCCGGTGTTTGCCGCCGGTCTGTTCCTGTGGCTGATCGGTTATCGCGTCGTGGCTTGGTGGCGCGACACGAGTGAACTGTCGACACTGACGCTGCTCGCGCTCAGCGCGGCGGTATCGGTGCTTACGTTTATCGGCGAGGCGGTCGGCATCGGCCTCGCATTTCATGTTTCACCGCTGCGCGTGCTCGATGCGGCGTTCAATTTCGACGCCGGCATCAGGCCGGGCTGGCAGGTGCTGGGGGCGGGACTGGTCGTGGTCGCGATCGATTTCGTGCGCGTCCGATGGCCGGGCCGAGCGCCACGGGCACGGGCAATGGCGGCCGAGTAGGGGGTACAATGGCTACATTCGTTGTCGCGCACGGCGCCTGGAGCGCCGGCTGGGGCTGGAAGAAGATGCACCCCTTGATGGCTGCGCGCGGGCATCGGCTGATCACGCCGACTTACACCGGCCTCGGCGAACGCACGCACCTGGCGAGCCCCGAGATCGGTCTCGACACGCATATTGCCGACATTCTCGGCGTGCTCGAGTTCGAGAATCTAAGCAACGTCACCCTGATCGGCCATTCCTATGGCGGCATGGTCGCGACCGGCGTGGCCGATCGCGCGCGAGCGCGGATTGCGAAGCTGATCTACATCGACGCTTTCGTGCCCAACGACGGCGACAGTGTCATTGATCTGCTGCCGGCCGCGGCACGGGCGCAGCGCAAGCCGTCACCCGACGGTTTTATCCCGCCGATGGACATGCCGCCCGATACCGCGCCCGACGACCGCGCCTGGTGCACGCCGTTGCGGCGGCCGCAGCCGGCCAAAACCTTCGAACATAAACTTAAATTGCAAAACGGCGCGCTTACGCTGCTGCGCCACTACATTTATTGCGCGCGCAACGCGCCGGATGATCGCTTCCGGCAATTTCTCGAGCGTGCCCGGCGTGAGGGATGGGGTGCGACCGAACTCAACTCCAGCCACAACCCGCACATCACATGCCCTGAGGCGCTGGCGGATTTGCTCATGGGCATTGCCGACGGCAACTAAGCCCGCTTGCGCTGCGCCACCGGAACGGCCGACGCCGGCTTGAGATGACCGGCGGCTTTGACAAACGGGTCCATCAGCTCGGCCTTCACGCTATGGGCGTCGGCGTGATCGGGAACGCCGAATACCAGCGGTTCGCGTTCATGCGCGGGAATGTAAAGCGTGCCGAACATCCAGTCCCATAGCGCCAGGCACGAGCCGAAATTCTTGTTGAAGTGCTTCGGATTGACCGAGTGATGCACTTGGTGATGCGCCGGCGACACGAAGATGCGGCCGAGTACGCCGCGGAACGAAATCCACATATGCGAATGTTGCAGGTGGACATAAGCGTGGATGAACAGCACCAGAATAATGTTGGTGTCGTTGATGGCATATTGGTACGCGGTCTCGCCGAACATGTAATTGCCCAGGCCGTTGGAGATCGCCGCCGAGACGGCCAGAATGTTGGCGAAGATCCAGCCGTAGATCGGATGGACGCGGAAATTGGTCAGCGGGGTGAGCACCTCGGCGGTGTGGTGCACTTTGTGGAATTCCCACAGCAGCGGCACCTTGTGACTGAGCCAGTGATTGAACCAGTAGCCGAGCTCGTAGGCCAGAAACAGCATCAGCGTGATGACCGAGCGCGTGATGTAAGGCGAGAGCGCCGTCGGCTCGACCGGGCCGGCGAACGCGACGAGGCCTGCGATAATTCCGTTCGAAATGAATTGATAGGACAACACCGCCCAGCCGAACAGGACGCCGAACATGAAGATGTTGAAGAACAGATAGAAGATGTCGGCCTGGTTCGATGCGTGGCGCATGATGCGGCGCGGGAACAGCGCGCGCGCGATCGTCTTCAGGCGAATGCGGCGGCCGTGTTTGTGACGCTGCCACGCGAAATAAAGCGCCGAGATCACGAGCGCCGCAAAAAGCGACGTCAGCGAAAAATGCGAGCCGAGCGAAAAGAACAGCCGGCCAAGCTGACCGAAGAAAAATGCAATGCCGGCGGAAAAATCCAACGGGAACTCCTGACCTGAGGCGAGGGCCCAATGTCTTACCGTTGGGTAAATTTTGCGTTAGGCGGCGCGCGCGAAAATGCGCGCCTAACGCAGCAAATCCGCGTATTCGGGGTGCTTGGCGATATAACCGGCGACGAAGGGGCAGAGCGGCACCACCCTGAGACCTTGCGCGCGCGCGATGTCGAGCAGTCCGCGCGCGAGCGCCGAGCCGATGCCGCGGCCATTGAGTTCCCTGGGCACCTCGGTGTGCATGACGGTGAGGGTGCCGCCGTCGCGCCGGTAGTTCGAGAACGCGACGTGGCCGTCGGCGTCGAACTCGAAACGATGCCGCTCGGTATTGTCGCGCACATCAGCCATGGTCACGATCCCTGCACATTTCCGGCCTAGCGGTTAAGCTCGTTTGCAACCGCCAACTTTGCAAGGTGTTCCATGCCCAACCTCACGCTTTATCATGCTTCGCCGTCGCGCTCGTCCATCGTGCTGTGGATGCTGGAAGAACTCGGCCAGCCCTATGACATCAAGCTTTTAAGCCTCAGCAACGGCGACAATCTCAAGCCCGACTATCTCGCGATCAATCCGATGGGCAAGGTGCCCGCGCTCAAACACGGCGATACCGTGATCACCGAGGTGGCCGCGATCTGCACCTATCTCGCCGACGAATTCCCCGACAGCAAGCTCAACGTGCCGGTCGGCAATCCGAGGCGCGGGCTCTACCTGAAATGGCTGTTTTTCGGGCCGAGCGTGATTGAGCCCGCGATGACCGATCGCGCCTTTCCACGCAAGGAAAATCCGCGCGCCGCAGCGCTGGGCTGGCGCGACTTCGATGCCGTGCTGGATATCGTCGCCAAGGCGGTAGCCAAAGGGCCGTATTTGATGGGCGAGCAATTTACCGCGGCCGACGTCGTGATCGGCTCAGGCCTGCGCTACGGCATGATGTTCAAGATGATTCCGGAGCGCAAAGAGTTCGCCGACTATGTGGCGCGTTTTGCGCAGCGTGCGGTCGCCAAGCGGGCGGAAGCGAAGGACAAGGAGATGCAGGCCAAGGCGGCGTAGAGGCGGTGGCGCTGCGTCACGACGCCTTGCGCAGCGCTTCGCCGCCGCCGCGCAGCGAGCCGAGAATGGCGAGCGCGCACTGCAACGAGAATTCGCGCGTCTTAGCATCGTAGGCGGCGCCGGCGTCGGGCATCATGTAGCCGTGCTTGACGCCGGAAAAAATGTGAACTTCGACGTTCTTCTGCCGCGCCGAGCGCGCGCGATAGGCGTCGAGCACCTCGGCGGGCGCCGCGTGATCCTCATCGCCCCAGATGATGCAGACGGGGGCGGTGACGCCGTCGAGCTCGCCGATGAAGCTGATCATGTTGGTGCCGTGGCATGAAATGCCGGCGGCGTAGCCGAGCCGCTTCGGCCCGATGATCGCGTAAGGTCCGCCGTAGCAGAAGCCCATCGCCGCGGCGCGGCCGTTGAAGTTTTCGACCTGGCGCAACGCGGCCAGCGTATCCGCCATGTCGGCTTCGCCGGTCTTGATTTTTTCCAGCCGCGGCTGCGAGCGCTTGGCCGGCAGATCGCCGTCGGCGCGGGTGAGGGGCCCCGGCATCGTGCGCCAGAACAGATCGGGCGCCGCCGCGATGAAGCCCGCCGCGGCGAAGGCGTCGGCGAGATCGCGGATGTCCTTGTCGACACCATGCACCGCGGAAGCCAGCACGACGGCCGGCGTCGGGCCGGCGGCAGCGGGCATCGCCAGATAACAATCGAATTCGCCGCCGTCACGCGCGGCGATCTTGATGGACTGCGCGGGCATTCTTGTTCTCCTGCGATCTTTAGGGGCCGTTGGCGAGCGTGACGCCGCTGACCGCCTGCTTGAGCGCGTTCATCTGCGCGGCGTCGAGACCCTGCGAGCTCAGGATCGTTTCCGTCGCCCACAGCGCGGGCCCGAGCGGGATGATCACCATCTTGACGTCGAGCACGGTGCCGCTGGCGTTTTTCATCTGTCCGTAAAACGCCTGGCCGGGCTTTCCCGAGACCGTGGCCGGCTCGTGCTTGGGAAATTGCGTGATGTTCGACGGTTTGCCGATGGCGAGCGCCAGATCCATCATCGGTTTGTCTTTATAATTCTCGTCCAGCACGATCGAGAGATAGAGCAAAGTGCGGCGGTCGGGCGCCAGCACCTGGATGCCGTTGTATTGATCCTCGTGGGTCACCCAGCCGGGCGCCAGGTTGATGAGAAAGGCATTCGGCCCGGTTTTCGGGAAGCGGACTTGCTCCGCCTGCGCCGAGCCCGCGGCCACACAAATCAGAATGAAAAACAGCGCGACGAGATGACGGCGCATCGATGCCCCCGGATGACGATGGTTTCGCTCGCGGCAAACACTAGCCGTTTTCCGGCGGACTTAACAACCCGGCCGCTAATGCTGCGGAACTTTGGCGTCGGTCTGGTAGAAGCCCGGGCTGCCGAAACCGAACAGCGTGGCCGTCGCCGCCTGCGGCGGCTTGGCCGCCGCCAGCCCGAAGAAGAAACTGGTCTGGCCGCCGCACAGCGGGGTGTTGAAGGTGAAGATGATGACGTCGCCTTCCTGGTCGGCCGATTTGATGCCGTCGCTGCCCAGCCCGCCGGTGGTGATGACAAAGACATCCGCCGGCGTGTTCGGCAGATAATTCAGCTTGACCACCGGGCCGAAATTGAGCGTCAGCCCGACCAGGCAGTCGGCGAATTTGTTGCCGCCGGTCAGGTCGAGCCGGTAGAGATAGGCAATCTTGCCGGCGCTCGGCGTGCCGGCCTTGCCGGGCGGAAAAACCCGCGATTGGAAAAAACCGCCGACGAACTGCGTGAACTGCAGGCCGCCGGTGCCGTCATTGACGACGATGGTGCAGCTCGCATCGAACACGCAATTGACCGCCGGGGCGTTGACGTTGACCACGGTCAGCGCGGCGGCCTGCGCGGCCGGCGCACAGAACGCCGCGGCCGCGGCAATGAGCATTGCCGGTGTAAGTTTCATGTCGCCCTCCGCGGGTTATGAGGCCCGCTCCGATCAGTCTGCATCCGGACAGGCTGCAAGGCAAGGTTGTGTGGCGCAGGGGAACCCTCACTGGGATTCGACGACGAACTGGTAGGCGTATTCGACCGGCTTGGCGAAATTGTCGTGCGACGTCGTCTGCTGAAACCAGATTTCGATGTGGCTGCCAGACATGTAGTCGTTGCCATTGGCAATGCCGCCGAGCGTGGTCAATTGCGGCCCAGAGAACACCGTGCGCTGAAACAGCACGTTGCTGCGGTTGGCGAACGAAACGTGCACCTCGGTGAAAAGCGTGTCGCCGCCCGGCGCCATGTTCGACATGTCGATCCAGCCGGCGACGTCGAAGGCCGGCGTCTTGATGACGATCTTGTGAACCTCGGCGGCGTTGTGCAGCACGAAGGTGCCTTCGTCATAGACGTAGATTTTCTTCAGGCGCGGATCGTGACGCGGTGGCAGCACGGCCGGGTTGCGTGCAGCGGCGATGGCGATGGCGCCGCTCTTGGGTTTCGCTTTTGCCTTCGGCTTTCTCATGTTGGCCCCCTTCAACTTGCGCGGTTAAACGGCGCCGTAGCCTAGCATGGCGGGCAGCGGTGTGCAGCGGCGTCCGCGGCCGCTATGCTTTGCGGCATCGTGCCAGGAATTCCCAGCCATGAAACTGATCTGCATTGTGCTTGGCATCGCTTTGATCGTCGTCGCCGTGATGTATTTCGTGATGCCGGCGGACTCCTTGCCGGGCTTTTTTCCCGGCCATGAGGCGGGCGTGGCGCGCGTGCACATCAAGCACGGCATTGTCGCCGGCGTGGCGGACGTCGTGTTGCTGGCGATCGGCTGGATCATGGGCCGGCGCTAGGCCAAAAAATCGCACGCCGCGCCGGTATCCCGGGGGCACCTTGTGCGTTAAAGGGATAGCCCCAAGGAGAAGCCCATGCGCTTTGTGCTCTGTATCCTGCTCGCCGCGTTGTTGCCCGGTTCCGCTTCCGCCGCCGAGCGAACCATGACCACGGCGCAAGCCCATGCCGCCGCCCGGAAAGGCGACCAGAACGCCGCGGCCGCCATCGCCACGACGACCGACCGCGCGACATGTCTGGGCGGATGCGATAGCCGCGGTTACAGCAAGAGCGCATGCGCCACCGCCTGCCGGCCGGGCCTTTGTCATCCGGACGGCGACCAGCCTTATTGCGTGGGGGAATAAGCGTGGCGAGCGCGCGCTCAAATTTTACCCCGTCATTGCTGTTCTAAACACCGCCGAACGGCGCCTTAAACGCGTTTGCGCGCGGCGTCGTTGGCGCGCGCGATCAAGGCCTCGACCGCGGCGACCTCGACGGCTGCGTCCTTGAGCACCTCGTCATAGCTCAGGCCGTAGCGCCGGCCTTCGTGCAGGAAGACGACGCCGGCGCGCGCTTCTTCCGGCACCAGCGGCGCATAGCGCGCGATGCATTGGCGCGGATCGCGCTTGCAGGCACGCGCGCGCCGGCAGGCCGGGTTGGCGCACATACACCAGAGGCAGATCATGTCGCTCACCCGGCGCAGGCCGGATGTGGAGTCGGCCGTTTGGGAGTCGTCGGCAGAATTAGCGTTCATCGATTTGTCCTTTTGTGTTCGGGGATGTTGGAGGCGTGCGGAAGGCGTTTCCTTATTCCGCTCATGCCCGCGCAAGCGAGCATCCAGTCTGGGTCCCCGCTTTCGCGGGGACGAGCGGGCGAGTAGCCAACGCTCCGCCACCCGTATTCTTTGCCGGGCCCCGGGTAGGCCCGTCTTCCGCTTCGTTCTTCTTGCCCTCCCGAAAAAAGGGAGGGGGCGGCGCGCCAAAAGGCGCGGGTCCAGTCCTTCTGTCACGCGATCTTGCGACCGCGTGGCGCCTCTCGGCGCGCCGTCTCGGCGTTTTCACTGCGGCGCCGGGCCGCGCTTTCGGTGCCGGGTTCTTGAGCCAGGGTCTTTCGGCTTTTCGGGCTTTGGCCCCCGGAGGGAAGCCTTGGCCTTGAAGCCTACTCGACCGGGCGACCCGGCCGCCGTCAGCGAGCTCCTCGCAGGGACCCGTAGTGGTCCCGGGCGGAGCCCCGGCGCCGCCCGGGTGCGTGCCTTGCTGGCCACGCCCGCGGGCGCCGGCCCAAACCCCACGAGCCGGAGCAACCGGTTCGCGTCCCCTCGGGGGATCGGGCGGTGTGGAATAAAATCCTAGTATGTGGCGGAATTTTGTCCTAGGGTCTGTACCCAGATAAATGATTGAATAGTTTGAGCGAACATGATTCACCGTGCGCGGAGGTGGGTCATGCGATTTGATCTGAGCGATGAGGACTGGGCGCTGCTCGAAGCGCTGCTGCCGCGGAGCCGAAAGAGCGCGCGAGTGGACGATCGCAAGATTATGAATGCGATCTTTTACGTGCTGCGGACCGGAATGCCATGGCGGGATCTGCCGGCACGCTATGGCCCCTACACGACGGCTTATAATCGCTTCAACCGGTGGTCTCGCCGCGGTATTTGGAAGCGTGTATTCGACCAATTGGCGTGACGGCCTGTATCTGATCGATAGCACTATTGTGAAGGCTCACCGTGCGGCGAGCGGCGCAAAAGGGGGGAGAAAAATCAGGCGATCGGTATCAGCCGGGGCGGCCGAACCACGAAAATCCACGCGGTTGTCGACAGCAAGGGCCGGCCGCTAAGCTTCTTGGTGACGGGCGGACAGGTCCATGACAGCCAAGTCGTCGAAGAGATACTGAATACGCCACGACCGCCGCTGGCTGTCACGGCTGACAAGGCCTACGACAGCGAAAAAGCGCGACAACAGATCAGGGACGAAGGCGCCTTGCCTGTCATCCCCAATCGTAGCAACGCCACCCGGAAAGCCTATTGCCCCAAGCGCTTCTACCGGCGGCGACGCAAAATCGAAAACTTCTTCTGCCGCATCAAGGATTGGCGGCGTATCGCTACCCGCTACGATAAGCTCGCTCGCAATTTTCTTGCCGCGACCATGCTCATCAGTGCACTCTACTGGATCAAATTGTGAGTCCAGACCCTAGCACTACTTTGGCAGATTTATTCACGCCGCTGCTTTTCACCGATTTGTCTTTTGCAGTACGGGCATCGCTGAGGTCGTGGTTGAACGATGAGATCGACGATGGCTTGGCGTACGGCCGGCAGGCTCGGCTGAGGGGGCGGACCGTTGATTCTTTTTTTCCGCCCCGCTTGTGCGAGACGGCGATGCTGGAGGAACGCGTAAGCGATCATGGTCATGAGTGCATGACGATGGAGGCCTTGCCAGGATCGTCCCTCGAAGTGATCGAGCCCGAGTTCCTCTTTCAGCTGCTGATGGGCCTGTTCGCAAATCCATCGGGATTTGATCATGGCAGCTAACGTGCGCAGCTTTGTCTTGGCCGACAGATTGGCGAGATAGTATTTCTTCTCTCCCGACGTCCTGTGTTCGCCGATGAGCCAGGCTTCTTCCCCCGGAAGATGCTGCTGGCCCATGTCCTTAATCCGCTGCGGTGGTCCATCGGCGATCCGCACGCGAACCGCGGCGAAGCGAGCTTCCAGTCGGCCCTTGGTGCCGTTTCGCCAGCTCACATTTTGCCACTTGGCATTGGCCAGCATGTCTTCGGACGGCCTCGACAGGATATCCGGAATGTGCCGCTTGCGGGGACGACCCCGGCTGGCAACCGGCCAGATCAGTTTTACCCCGACCGGATAAACCTTCAGGTGACGAGGGATCCCGACGGCCCAGACCAGGCCGCGGCTCGTGAGCCCCTGACGGAACGGCGCGCTGAGACCGTAACCGGCATCCGCCACTACACAGCCAAAGCGCATACCGGCTGCCATCACGCGATCGATCTCCGCCAAGGCGATCTCTGGCTTGGTCCGCGCCGTGCGGTGCTCGACGGGAACACCCGCACGCTTCAAACGTAGCGGATTGCTCGTCCAACTCTCGGGAACGAAGAGACGTAATGCCACCATTACCGGCACTTCACCCCGCGCAAGCGTCAGCGACACCAGTGTTTGGCAATTGGCCGTCTTGCCGAGAGACGAGGCATATTGCGGAGCAACACCAACTGAACGATCGCCTTTCTTCGGCATTGCCGTGTCGTCGATGACCAGCACCGCGTCTTTGCCGCCGACGAGGCGGTCGGCATGAACCAGCAATTCCAACTCCAATGGCGCCGCATGCCAAACGCCATCAGCGATGAAATGGTGCAACTGGTCATAGTCGCCCGGTGCCAGCCGCGCCGCCATCGGCTGGACGCTCTTGCGATCGCCTGGTCCAATCAGTCCCGAGACGTACAGCGGACACATCCGCCGCCGGGCCTTGTGACCTAGGCAAGCCAGGAACGGTTCAAGCCAACGTTCAAGCTCGTCTTCCCACTTCGATTTCGTCTCCACCATGCTCGGCCCTCCAAAAGCCGACCACCTACGAATCATTGAAAAGCTGATTTGGGAATCCAGTTTCGCCGATCAATCCAAATAAATCTGCCAAAGTAGTGCTAGGCTTTGGTTTAACCTAGCGGTGAAGGCGATAACTACTCCGCCGCCTGCGGATCTTTCCTGCGCTTATTCTCGCGCCGTCCCAGCACCGGCTTCAGAAACTGCCCGGTGTAGCTGCGCGCGGCCCGCACGATGTCCTCCGGCGTGCCCTGGGCGACGATCTCGCCGCCGCCGTCGCCGCCTTCGGGGCCGAGGTCGATGATCCAGTCGGCGGTCTTGATCACTTCCAGATTGTGCTCGATCACCACCACCGAATTGCCGGTCTCGACCAGCTCGTGCAGCACGTCCAAGAGCTTGGCGACGTCGTGGAAATGCAGGCCGGTGGTCGGCTCGTCGAGAATATAAAGCGTGCGGCCGGTGGCGCGCTTGGACAGCTCCTTGGCGAGCTTGACGCGCTGCGCCTCGCCGCCCGACAGGGTCGTCGCCTGCTGGCCGACATGAATGTAGTCGAGGCCGACGCGGTGCAGGAGCGCCAGCACGTCGCGCACGCGCGGCACCGCCTTGAAGAATTCCAGCGCTTCCTCGACCGTCATGTCGAGCACGTCGGCGATCGACTTGCCCTTGAACAGCACCTCGAGAGTTTCGCGGTTGTAGCGCTTGCCCTTGCAGACATCGCAGGTGACGTAGACGTCGGGCAAAAAGTGCATCTCGATCTTGATGACGCCGTCGCCCTGGCAGGCCTCGCAGCGGCCGCCCTTGACGTTGAAGGAGAAGCGGCCGGGCTCGTAGCCGCGCGCCTTCGAACTCGGGGAGGGCGGCGAACCATTCTCTTATGGGCGTGAAGGCGCCGGTGTAGGTTGCGGGATTCGAGCGCGGCGTGCGGCCGATCGGCGACTGGTCGATGTCGATGATCTTGTCGATGTGCTCGAGGCCCTCGATGCGGTCGTGCGGCGCGGGCGCGAGCGATGCGCCGTTGAGCTTGCGCGCCACCGCGTTGTAGAGCGTGTCGACCAGCAGCGTCGACTTGCCGCCGCCGGAGACGCCGGTGACGCAGGTGAACAGGCCGAGCGGGATCTCGGCGTCGATGCCTTTGAGATTGTTGCCGCGGGCGTTGACGATTTTCAGCGCGCGGCGCGAGCGGGCTTTGCGCTCGGGGACAGGCACGCTGAGTTCGCCGGACAAATATTTGCCGGTCCACGAACGGGGAGCGGCGATCAGGTCGTCGACGCTGCCTTCGGCGACGATATGGCCGCCGTGGATGCCGGCGCCGGGGCCGATGTCGAGCACGTAGTCGGCGGTGCGGATGGCGTCCTCGTCATGCTCGACCACGATCACGGTGTTGCCGAGGTCGCGCAGCCTTTTCAGTGTTTCGAGCAGGCGCGCATTGTCGCGCTGGTGCAGGCCGATCGAGGGCTCGTCCAGCACATAGAGCACGCCGGTGAGGCCGCTGCCGATCTGCGAGGCCAGGCGGATGCGCTGGCTCTCGCCGCCGGACAAAGTGCCGGACGCGCGCATCAGCGTGAGATAATCGAGGCCGACGTCGACCAGGAATTTCAGCCGCTCGCGGATTTCCTTGAGCACCCGCACGCCGATTTCGTTCTGCTTGGCGGTCAGATGCTTCGGCAGCTCGACGAACCAGTCGCCGGCGCGCTTGACCGACAACTCGGCGACTTCGGAAATGTTTTTGCCGCCGATCTTGACGCAGAGCGCTTCCGGCTTGAGCCGCGCGCCGTGGCAGGCCTTGCACGGCACGTCGGTGAAATATTTCTGCAGATCCTCGCGCGCCCAATCCGACTCTGTCTCCTTGAAGCGGCGTTCCAGATTGGTGATGACGCCCTCGAACGGCTTCTTGGTGGTGTAGCCGCGCAGGCCGTCGTCATAGACGAATTTGATGTCGTCCTCGCCGGAGCCGTAGAGGATGGCGTCCTGCGTTTTCTTGGCTAGGTCCTTCCATTTGGTGTCGAGGGTGAAGCGGAAATGCTTGGCGAGCGCGTCGAGCGTCTGGATGTAATAGGGCGAACTCGATTTCGCCCAGGGCGCGATGGCTCCTTTACGCAACGTCGCGTCGGGATCGGGAATCACCAGGCCGGCGTCGATGTGCTGCTCGACGCCGAGCCCGCCGCATTCCGGGCAGGCGCCGAACGGATTGTTGAACGAGAACAGCCGCGGCTCGATTTCCGGCAGCGTGAAGCCTGAAACGGGGCAGGCGAATTTTTCCGAAAAGATGATGCGCTCGGCGTTTTCGTTGCGGCCTTTGTTGGCCTTCGATCCGGAGGCCTTGGTGTCGGCGAGCTCGACCAGCGCCATGCCGTCGGCCAGCTTGAGGCATTGCTCGAGCGAATCCGCCAGCCGTGTGCCGATGTCGGATTTCACCACCAGACGATCGACCACCACGTCGATGTCGTGGGTGAATTTCTTGTCGAGCGGCTTGACGTCCGCGATTTCGGAAAACGCGCCGTCGATCTTCACGCGCTGGTAGCCCTTGCGCAGGAACTCGGCCAGTTCCTTTTTGTATTCGCCCTTGCGGCCGCGCACGACCGGCGCCAGCACGTAGATGCGCGTGCCGTCGGGCAGCGCCAGCACGCGGTCGACCATCTGCGACACGGTCTGGCTTTCAATTGGTAAGCCTGTTGCCGGCGAGTAGGGCACGCCGATGCGCGCCCACAGCAGGCGCATGTAGTCGTAGATCTCGGTGACGGTGCCGACGGTGGAGCGCGGGTTGCGCGAGGTGGTCTTCTGCTCGATCGAGATGGCCGGCGACAGGCCGTCGATCTGGTCGACGTCCGGCTTCTGCATCATCTCGAGGAATTGCCGCGCGTAAGCCGACAGACTCTCGACGTAGCGGCGCTGGCCCTCGGCATAGATGGTGTCGAAGGCGAGCGAGGACTTGCCGGAACCCGACAGGCCGGTGAACACCACCAGCTGGTCGCGCGGAATGGCGACGTCGATGTTCTTGAGGTTGTGCTCGCGGGCGCCGCGGATGGCGATCGTGCGGGCGTCTCGGGCCGGGGGGCGGGGGCGGTCTGGCATAGGGCTGGAACGTAGTAAGAACAGGCTGGTTTTGCCAGTGCGCCACGGAGCGTTTCCCCGCGTTCTTTCGCAACGCCGGCATGGTGGAATTCGCCTGACCTATTGCATAGTCCGGCGGCGGGGAGGGCTTTCAGATGCGGCTGCAAAACAAGTTCGCCATCGTTATCGGGGCCGGCCAGGGTCCGGGGACCGGCATGGGCAATGGACGGGCGACCGTCATTCGGTTCGTTCAAGAGGGTGCGACGGTGCTTGCGGTCGACCGCGATCTCGCTTCGGCGCAGGAAACCTGCGCCATGGCGGCGAAGGACGCCAAAGCGCCATGCGAGGCCTTTGCCGCCGACGTCACCAGCGAAGCCTCGATGCGGGACATGATCGCGCACGCCCGCGAGAAATGGAGCCGCATCGACATCCTGCATTACAATGTCGGCTTGAGCCTCGCCGGCGGCGATGCGGTTCCGACAGACATCACCGAGGAGGCCTTCGATCGCATCGTCGCCATCAATCTGCGCGGCATGGTGATGGCCTGCAAACACGTGCTGCCGGTGATGCGCGCGCAAAAATCCGGCGTCATCCTCGGCATTTCCTCGGTCGCGGCGATCGAGAACTATCCTTACGTCACCTACAAGGCGACCAAGGCGGCGATGATCGCCTATGTGCAGCAGCTCGCGATCCACGAAGCCGGGCAGGGCATCCGCGCCAACGTCATCCTGCCCGGGCTGATGGACACGCCGATGGCGGTCGATACCCGCGCGCGCCATTCCGTCAAGAGCCGCGCCGAGGTGGCGGCGATGCGCGACAGCCATGTGCCGCTGCGCAAGAAGATGGGCACCGCTTGGGACGTCGCCAACGCGGCGCTGTTTCTCGCCTCCGACGAGGCCAATTTCATCACCGGCGTGGCGCTGCCGGTGGACGGCGGGGCGCTGGTCAAGATCGGGTGAGAAGCCGAAAAATTGGCCGTAAGCGGCTTGCGGCGGGCCCCGACTGATGTTAGAACATAACGGGAACAATGCTCCGGCTTGCGATTTACCGGGGACAAGTGCGGGCGCGGCGCGCGGCAGCCGCGAACCTCGGATGATCCCGGGGTAGTGTGATCCGGAAAGCAGGAATGGAGAGAGCGATGGCAGGCAGCGTCAACAAGGTGATTTTGGTCGGCAATTTGGGCAAAGATCCGGAAATCCGCCGCACCCAGGATGGGCGGCCGATCGCCAATCTTTCGGTCGCCACCTCGGAAAGCTGGCGCGACAAGACCACCGGCGAGCGTAAGGAAAAGACCGAGTGGCACCGCGTCGTCATCTTCAACGAGGGCCTGTGCAAGATCGTCGAGCAATACTTAAAGAAAGGCTCGAAGGTTTATCTCGAAGGCGCTCTGCAAACGCGCAAATGGACCGACAAAGACGGCCACGACAAATATTCGACCGAGGTCGTGCTGCAGGGCTTCAACTCGTCGCTGACCATGCTCGATACCCGCGGCGGCGGAGGCGGGGCCGACCGTTCCGAGGGCGACGATTTTGGCTCCAGCGGGCCGAGCGCATCGCGCGAGCGCCGGCCGGCGATGGCCGGCGCCGGCAAATCCGCCGACATGGACGATGAGATTCCGTTCTGAAGGCTGCTGACTATCGTCCTGTCGTGCGCCGATAGTGCCGAACTAATCCGGTCGCGGCATGGAGATCTATGCATTCATTTTGGTCGTCGGGGTGTGCGCAGGCACGCTGAGCGGCGTCGTCGGCACCGGATCGACGATCATCCTGCTGCCGGTTCTTGTCTATCAATTCGGTCCCAAGCAAGCCGTGCCCGTGATGGCGGTTGCGGCACTGATGTCAAAGATCGGGAAGGTGTTCGCGTGGTGGCGCGAGGTCGATTGGCGTGCTTTCGCCGCGTATTCCGTCACCGGGGTCCCGGCTGCCGCGCTCGGCGCGCGCACCCTTCTGGTTTTGCCTCCTCAATTCGTGGACGTCGCGCTGGGACTATTTTTCCTCGCGATGGTTCCGGTACGGCATTTATTGCATGCGTCCAGGGTGCGCATCGCGCTTTGGCAGCTTGCGGTCGCGGGCGCCTTCATCGGTTTCCTGACCGGAATTGTCATTTCGACCGGACCGCTCAGCGTGCCGGCATTCACTTCATACGGACTGGCCAAAGGCGCCTTTCTTTCGACTGAGGCCGCGAGTTCGCTCGCGCTTTTCATCAGCAAGATCGCCACGTTTCGCGAACTTGGCGCGCTTCCCGGGCAGTCGATCATTGCCGGATTAATCATCGGCGCCTCCGTGATGGCAGGCTCGTTTATCGGCAAAGCCATTGTGCAACGATTGAGCGCGAACGCATTTCATCGGCTCATCGACGGCTTACTTGTCTGTTCGGGCCTGTCGTTGCTTTGGGATGCGATGCGCTGAAGTAGCCGGTGCGGCGGCTTGTGGCGTGGACCGACACTGCTATGCGGTCTTTGGTTCGCGCTGACGCTTGATTCCGACGAGGAAAAAAACAAGCCCCAGCGGGATCAGCAGTGCGCCCCAACGTAGCGCGCCGTTCTTCATCGCCTCCATTGTGTAGTTGGTGTATCGAGCGACGCCGCGCTGCTGCGCGCGCGCCGCGCTCGCTTCGCCGACCAGCGCCGGCGGCAGGATAGCGCGAACCAGTGGTTGTGAAAGGATGCCCGCCAGGTGGTTCGGATCGCCGGCCGGGATTTCGAGTTCGCGTTTGTTTTGCAGCGTGCGGATATCGCCGGTGTCGAGATAGGCCCGCACATTTTCTGTCTCGGCTTGGGCGCGGCTTCGCGCTTCGGCAAGGTCCCGTCTCGTATGATTGATGAGCGTCAGCGTCGTGCCAGCGCAAACCGGCAGCAGCCATAGGGCGATCACCGTCATGACAAGCCGGCACCGTGGCCAAAGATTCGTGTGCGCAGCGAGCAGATATAAAAGAGCGCCGGCATTAACCGCCAATCCGACTGCAAATGCGTCAAGGTAACGTTCTGTAATTGAGGCGGCTGAGCGCGCATAGGCGAACGCCGCGATCTCCACCATCATCCAGGCCGTAAGGCCGACCATGAGCCAACGACGGTCGAAAAGCGGCGCGCGTGACATGATTGTTTCGGCGCTGGCCAACCAGGCCGGCATATAGGTGACGAGTGCAAGGACGATCAAGGTGGGGACGAACGTGATCCCCGTCGCACTGGGCCAGCTCAGGATTTCGATGAAGGCTTTGAGAAATTGCCAAGTCGACTGAGCTTCGAACAGCGCATGGCCGGTGACGTGCGGAATATCCAACAGCATTGCGGCTGAGATGGCTGCAATCAAAAGAAGAGCCGATAGCTCGCGTAAGCCTCGTCGCGCACCGACCGTCATTTGCACGGCGCAAATCGAAAATGCTGCCAGTGCAGCTGTTGCGCCGCCACTCATGGACAGATAGCCGCAAAGAAGAAATAGCATGGCGACCCACCAACGCGCCGAAAAGGCGGGCGCCTGGGCGATGGCGACGATCCCGGCGAGGCTGAACAGTAAGACAAAATACCATTGCGAGCTGAACCCCCATAATGAATTGCCCCAGGTCCAGGGCAGCGCGAAGATTAGCGTCGCGGCGAACGCAAAGACGATCCAATACGGGCGCGGCAGCACGCGGCGAAAGACGGCTACGCACAAGGCAACCATGGCGCCAAGAATGAATGTGTTGGCCGCCATCTGGGCGATCGGATCCCAGTAGCCTTGCAAGACGAGCAGCAACAGCGACCATAGCCGCGTGAAAAGAATGCGATGCTCGTTATGTGGCGCTATGAGATCGGTAAACGTCAGCGTGCCGCCAAAATATTTGGGAAACAGGAATGCGCCCTCAGCGTCCCATTCGTCCCAGAATGGGGTCGGATTGCCGTAGCGAGCGATCAGGCAGCATTTTGCGCCGATGACGACCAGCGCGGCAGCAAGAGGAAAGAGCAGCCAAGACAAGTCGCGGGCGTTGTTTTGCCGCATGGTGCTTCAGGTTCCCGCCATCGCGACGCGCACGCCGTCGATGACGAACTGAACGGCGAGGGCAGCCAGCAACACGCCGAGCAGGCGCGACAGCACGACATTGGCGGTGGTGCCGAGCAGTTTGGCGATGCGCACCGCCAGCGTGAAGGCGACAAAGCAAAGCACCATTACGGCTGCGACGACGCCGAGCAAGACGCCCAGGCGCAACGGTTCGCCGCCGGTGCGTCCAGCGAGCAGCACGGTGGCGGTGATCGCGCCGGGTCCCGCCATCAGCGGAATGGCGAGCGGGAAGGCGGCGATGTTGCGCACGTGCTCCTCGATGGCT
The DNA here is from genome assembly GCA_963703875.1 of uncultured Alphaproteobacteria bacterium. GTDB lineage: Bacteria > Pseudomonadota > Alphaproteobacteria > Rhizobiales > Xanthobacteraceae > Pseudolabrys. The sequence continues at coordinate 148,006 of CAVPFZ010000027.1, read as the reverse complement.
TCCTCGGCCTGACGCGATTGCCGCACGGTGCGCACGCCGAACACCATTTCGGAAGCAATCGAAAACAGCAACAGGCCGCCGGCGATGCGGAACGCCGGCAGCGTGATCGACAAAGTGCGCAGCAGCCAGTCGCCGATCAGCGCGCTACCGGCGAGAATGCCGGCCGCGATCAGACAGGCGCGCAGCGCCACGCTGCGGCGCGAGGCCGCCGGCAGGCCTTGCGTGATCGCGACAAAGGCCGGCACCAGGCCGAGCGGATCGACAACGACAAGCAACGTGACCAGCGCCGAGATGAAGAATTCGAATGGCATAAGTTCCGCGTAGCGGCGGCCTCGCGGCGGGTCAAATTAAGGCGCGGTTGGGATGCCGTCGGCGGCCTTGGAAATAAGCTATAACTAACTGAAATATTGACGATAAATAGCCTGTATGGCGTGTGATTTTGAGTGGCCAGGGCGACGTGAATCAGTTAGAAAAATTGGCTCATAAAATAGTCGCGGGAAGCAGTCTTGGCCGACGTTGAAAACCCTAAATCGGGGGACGAAAGTCCCACCGATATCCGACCCGTCTCGATCACCGAGGAGATGAAGCGCTCGTATCTCGATTACGCCATGAGCGTGATCGTGTCGCGGGCGCTGCCGGACGTGCGCGACGGCCTCAAGCCGGTGCATCGGCGCATCCTGCATTCGATGAACGAGCAGGGCCACACGCCCGACAAGAAATACGTCAAATCGGCGCGCGTGGTCGGCGACGTGATGGGTAAATATCACCCGCACGGCGACCAGGCGATCTACGACGCGCTGGTGCGCATGGCGCAGGATTTCTCCATGCGCCTGCAACTGATCGACGGGCAAGGCAATTTCGGTTCGGTCGACGGCGATCCGGCGGCGGCCATGCGCTACACCGAGTGCCGGCTGGCGAAGCCGGCGATGGCGCTGCTCGACGACATCGACAAGGACACCGTCGACTTCCAGGCCAATTATGACGGCAACGAGCACGAGCCGGTGGTGCTGCCGGCGCGCTTTCCCAACCTGCTGGTCAACGGCGCCGGCGGCATCGCCGTCGGCATGGCGACCAATATCCCGCCGCACAATCTGGGCGAACTGATCGACGCCTGCGTCGCGCTGATCGCCGATCCGGCTTTGAGCATCGACGATCTCAACAAAATCGTGCTGGGGCCGGATTTCCCGACCGGCGGCATCATCCTGGGCAAGGCCGGCATCCGCAACGCCTACCTGACGGGCCGCGGCTCGATCGTGATGCGCGGCAAGGTCGCGTTCGAAACCATCCGCAAGGAACGCGAGGCTATTGTCGTCACCGAGATTCCCTACCAGGTGAACAAGGCATCGATGGTCGAGCGCATCGCCGAGCTGGTGCACGAGAAGAAAATCGACGGCATAGCCGATTTGCGCGACGAGAGCGACCGCGACGGCTATCGCGTGGTCATCGAGCTCAAGCGCGACGCCGAGCGCGACGTGGTCTTGAACCAGCTTTACCGTTTCACGCCGCTGCAGTCCTCATTCGGCGCCAACATGGTGGCGCTCGACGGCGGCCGCCCGCTGGTGATGACGCTCAAGGACATGCTCGTGGCCTTCGTCGCGTTCCGCGAAGAGGTCGTGTCGCGACGCACCAAGCATCTGCTCGGCAAGGCGCGCGACCGCGCCCATGTGCTGGTGGGTCTTGCCATCGCGGTCGCCAATATCGACGAAGTGATCAAGCTTATCCGCGCCTCGAAAGACGCCAACGAAGCGCGCGAGGCCCTGATGGCGCGCGAATGGCCGGCCACCACAGCCGCCACATTGATCGAATTGATCGACGACCCGCGTCACAAAGTTTCGTCCAAAGGCACGGCGCGGCTTTCCGTCGAGCAGGCCAAGGCGATCCTCGATCTGCGCCTGCAACGGCTCACCGCGCTGGGGCGCGACGAAATCAAGGCGGAATTGGACAAGCTCGCCGCCGAAATCGCCGATTACCTGGAAATCCTGCGCTCGCGCGCGCGCATCCAGTCGATCATCAAGGACGAACTGGCAAAGCTGAAGGCGGAATTCGCCACGCCGCGGCGGACCGTGATCGCGGAGGAAGAAGGCGAGATGGAGGACGAGGACCTGATCCAGCGTGAGGACATGGTCGTGACCGTCTCGCATCTCGGCTACATCAAGCGCGTGCCGCTCTCGACCTATCGCGCGCAGAAGCGCGGCGGCAAGGGCCGCGGCGGCATGCAGGTGCGCGAGGAGGATTTCGTCTCGACGCTGTTCGTGGCCTCGACCCACACCCCGGTGCTGTTCTTCTCGTCCGCGGGCCAAGTCTACAAGGAAAAAGTCTGGCGGCTGCCATTGTCGGCGCCGCAGGCGCGCGGCAAGGCACTCATCAATATCCTGCCGCTCGATCCGGGCGAAACCATCACCACCATCATGCCGTTGCCCGAGGACGAGAAGACCTGGGGCGGGCTCGACGTGATGTTCGCCACCACCAGCGGCACCGTGCGACGCAACAAGCTGTCCGATTTCGTCGAGGTGCGGCCGTCCGGCATCATCGCGATGAAACTGGAAGCGGGCGAAGGGATCGTGGACGTCGCCATCTGCACAGAGAAGGACGACGTGTTGCTGACCGCCAATGGCGGCCAATGCATCCGCTTCCCGGTGCCGGATGTGCGCGTGTTCACCGGCCGCACCTCGCGCGGCGTGCGCGGCATCACGCTGGCCGACAAGGATCGCGTGATTTCGCTGACCATCCTGCGGCATGTCGACGTCACCGCCGAGGAACGCGCGGCCTATCACAAGCGCGCCAGCGCGATCCGGCGCGGCACCGAACCGGAAGAGGCGGCGCCGGAGGCCGAAGAGGCCGTCAAGGCGATCGAACTCGGCGAGAAGCGTTACGTCGAATTGTCGGCGGCCGAGCAATTCGTCCTGACGCTGTCGGAACGCGGCTACGGCAAGCGTTCGAGTTCCTACGAGTACCGCACCACCGGCCGCGGCGGCAAAGGCATCGTGGCGATGTCCTTGACCAAGAAGACCGGCCCGATCGTCGCCTCGTTCCCGGTGGAAGAGAGCGACCAGGTGATGCTGGTCACCGACGCCGGCAAGCTGATCCGCACGCCGGTCGCCGGCATCCGCATGGCGGGACGCTCGACGCAAGGCGTGATCGTGCTCAACACCGCCGACGACGAGCGTGTGGTGTCGGTCGAGAGGCTCTCCGAGGAAGAGGGCGAGTGAACTACGAACTGTTCTCCGCGTTTCTGCTGATCACTTTGGTGCTGGTGATCGTGCCGGGGCCGATCGTGACGCTGGTGATCTCGACCGGCGCGACGCGGGGCGCGCGCGCCGGGTTGATCACGGTCGCCGGCAGCACGACTGGCAACGCGCTGCTGATTACCGGCATCGCGCTCGGCCTGAGCATCGTCATTCAATACGCGGCGGAGATTTTCGAATGGCTGCGCTGGATCGGCGCGGCCTACCTGATTTGGCTCGGCATCCAGGCCTGGCGCCGGACGAGCGCGCCGGCGGCGATGGCGGAGCCCCGCGGCCACGTCTATTTTCGCCGCGGCTTTCTGGTGGCGATCTCGAACCCAAAGACCATCGCGTTCTTCACGGCGTTTTTGCCGCAGTTCGTCGATCCGCATCTGCCGGCCGGGCACCAGTTGCTGGTGATGTGCTCGGTCGCCATCACCATGGCGGGACTGACCGACGCGGGCTGGGCGATCGTGGCTGGCGCCGGGCGCAGTTATTTCCTGCAACGCGCCAACGCCAAATGGCTGGGCCGGCTGTCGGGCCTGGCGCTGATCGGCGGCGGGATTTGGTTGTCGCTGGCGCGCCGTCCGGGCTGAGCGGGGTCAGCGCAGCCGATCGGTGGTGACCAGCCGGATGCGCGGGTTGCCGACCGAGGTGCCGACGCAGTTGAGATAGGGCCAGGCGCGCTGGGTACAGTCCTTCAACACGGCCTCGGCGGGCTTCGCCAGTGGGCCGGCGTCGACCGGGGCGCTGGGCGCGGACAGTAACGTGAAGGCAGCGGCTATAGCGGCAGCGACCATGACGGCGGTGGTGGTTTTCAGCATGACGGCCCCCTGTTTTGGCGTCTTGTTTGGTGTCCTGCCGTTTGGTCGCGGGCATCCGGCAAGAGGTTCAAAGCAGAAACGCGGGCGGGGGCCGGAAAGATGCAGGCCGGCCGGTAACAGTCTTGCGAGCGGCGGGAGGCCGGGCTAGACCCCGGTTTATGGCGCGAACCGCCCTTTATGCCGGGTCTTTCGACCCCGTCACCAACGGCCATATCGACGTGGTGCGCCATGCCGTGCAGCTGGCCGACAAATTGGTGCTGGCGGTCGGGGTCAACCCCGGCAAGGCGCCCTTGTTCCCGGCCGACGAGCGGCTCGCCATGTTGCAGGAAATCTGCGGCCCGCTGGCCAAAGCAGCCAAGTGCGAACTTTCCTGCGTGACCTTTTCAGGCCTGGTGGTGGAGGCCGCGCGCAAGGCCGGCGCCACCATTCTGGTCCGCGGTTTGCGCGACAGCACCGACTTCAATTACGAGATGCAGATGGCAGGCATGAACGAGGCCATGGCAGGCTACATCCAGACCGTGTTCCTGCCGGCCTCGCCGGCGGCGCGCCCGATCACCGCCACATTGGTGCGCCAGATCGCCGGCATGGGCGGCGACGTCTCCGCCTTCGTGCCGACCGCCATCGCGGCGCGGCTCAAGAAGAAATTTTCGCGCTAAGCGCCCCTAAATCCGGGAGACATCATGATCCGAATTCTCGCTGTTCTCGTCGCGCTTGTTTGCGTTGGCCCCGCTCTGGCGCAAGTAAAGCTGCCGGCCGGGCTCGATCCGCAGAACACCATCCTGATCGACACCAAATACGGCCGCATCATCGTCAAGCTGCGCAACGATATCGCGCCGATGCACGCGGCGCGCATTAAGCAACTGGCGCGCGACGGCTTCTACAACAACGTGCCGTTTCACCGCGTGATCGCCGGCTTCATGGCGCAGACCGGCGACGGCCAATATGGCAACGGCACCGGCGGCTCGAAATATCCGCCGCTCAAGGCGGAGTTTTCCAACGTACCCTATGTCCGCGGCGTGGTCGGCATGGCGCGCACTTCCGATCCGAATTCGGCAAATTCGCAATTCTTCATCATGTTCGCGCCCAACCCCGGCCTGAACGGTCAGTACACCGTGATCGGGCGGGTGGCCTCCGGCATGGACGTGGTCGACAAGATCCATAAAGGCGAGCCCCCGGCCGATCCCGACAAGATGCTTAAGGTGCAGGTCGCCGCCGACGCGAAGCAATAGCAATCAGAGGAACGCAAACAATGGCCAAGCCGGAAGACACGCTCACGCTCGAGACCACCAAGGGCAAGGTGGTGATTGCCATGCGGCCGGATCTCGCGCCCGGCCACGTCGCGCGCATCAAGGAACTGGTGAAGGAAGGCTTTTACGACGGTATCGTGTTCCATCGGGTGATCGACGGCTTCATGGCGCAGACCGGCTGCCCGCAGGGCACCGGCACCGGCGGCTCCGGCAAGAAGCTCAAGGCCGAGTTCAACAAGGAGCCGCATGTGCGCGGCACGGTGTCGATGGCGCGCGCGGCCAGTCCCGATTCCGGCGACAGCCAGTTTTTCATCTGCTTCGACGACGCGCACTTTCTCGACAACCAGTACACCGCCTGGGGCAACGTGATCGAAGGCATGGAAAACGTCGACAAGATCAAGAAGGGCGAGCCGGTGACCAATCCGGACAAGATCGTCAAGGCGACGATGGGAGCGTAGTTTCCCTCCGCCGGGAGGGGATATGCGCACCGACCTCTTCGACTTCGATCTGACGACCGACCGCATTGCGCTGCGGCCGGCGAACCCGCGCGACAGCGCGCGGCTGCTGGTGGTGCGGCCAAATGGGGCGGCCGAGCTGGAAGACCGCAAAATCGCCGATTTGGCGGATCTGCTGCGGCCGGGCGACGCGCTGGTGGTCAACGACAGCAAGGTGATCGCGGCACGGCTGAAAGGCCGGCGGATTGGGCGGGGCGATAGCGAGCCGGCGGTCGAGGCGACACTGCACAAGCGCGTCGACGGCTCGCATTGGAGGGCCTTTGTCCTGGGCGCAAAGAAGCTGGCGGTCGGTGATACTTTGCGGTTTGGCGCCGAGGGAAGGGTCTGTTTTCTCGACGAACTCAATGCTCAAGTTTCACAAAAAGATGAAGGAGGTGAGCTAACCCTTTCATTTTCCTTCCATGGTCCGGTGCTCGACCAGGCGATAGCCGAGCGCGGCGACATGCCGCTGCCGCCTTACATCGCCTCGCGCCGGGCCCCCGACGACCAGGACCGGGCCGATTATCAGACGCTTTTTGCTCGCGAGGACGGCTCGGTGGCGGCGCCGACGGCGGGGCTGCATTTCACCGAAGGCCTGACGGCGCGGCTCAAAGCGCGCGGCGTCGCCCTGCACAAGGCCACGCTGCATGTCGGCGCCGGCACCTTCCTGCCGGTTAAGGCCGACGATACCGAAGGCCACAAAATGCACGCCGAATTCGGCTCGGTTTCGGCCGAGGTGGCCGACGCGCTCAACGCCGCGCGCGCTTCCGGCGGGCGGATTGCGGCGGTCGGCTCGACCGCGCTGCGGCTTCTGGAAACTGCGGCCGGTGAAGACGGAAAACTGCACGCTTTTGCCGGCGACACGGCTATTTTCATAACGCCGGGCTACCGCTTCAAGGCGGTGGATTTGATGCTCACCAATTTCCACCTGCCGCGTTCGACTTTGTTCATGCTGGTGGCGGCTTTCAGCGGCCTGGACGTGATGAAACGCGCCTATGCGCACGCGATTTCGAGCGGTTATCGCTTCTATTCCTATGGCGATGCTTGTTTGCTTTATCCTGCGGTCAAATGAGCGAAGCCTTTTCCTTCAAATTGTTGAAAACCGACGGCGCGGCGCGCCGCGGCGAGATCGTCACGCCGCACGGCAAAGTGCAAACGCCGGCCTTCATGCCGGTCGGCACGCAAGGTACCGTGAAAGGCCTGATGCCGGAGGCGGTGGCCGCGGCCGGCACCGAAATCGTGCTCGGCAACACCTATCATCTGATGCTGCGGCCCGGCGCCGAACGCATCGCCGCGCTCGGGGGCTTGCATGCGTTCATGAACTGGCCGGGGCCGATCCTCACGGATTCCGGCGGCTTCCAGGTGATGTCACTGTCGGCGCTGCGCCGGCTCGAGGAACACGGCGTCACGTTCCGCTCGCATCTCGACGGCGCCATGGTGGAGCTCACGCCGGAGCGCGCCATCGCAATCCAGGCTCTGCTGGGCGCCGATATTTCCATGCAGCTCGACGAATGCCTGAAATTGCCATCTTCGCGCGAGGAAATAGCGCGCGCGATGCAGTTGTCGTTGCGCTGGGCCGAGCGCAGCAAGCGCGCGTTCGAAAGCGCGCGCGGCGGGCGGACTTTGTTCGGCATCGTGCAAGGCGGCGATGATATCGCCCTGCGGGTCGAGAGCGCCAAGGCGCTGGTCGACATCGGCTTCGATGGCTACGCCATTGGCGGCCTTGCCGTGGGCGAACCGCAAGACGTCATGCTCAAGATCGTCGCCGAGGCGACGCCGATGCTGCCGACGGAGCGGCCGCGCTATCTGATGGGAGTAGGCACGCCCGACGATCTCATGGAGGCGGTGGCGCGCGGCATCGACATGTTCGATTGCGTGCTGCCGACCCGCAACGGCCGTCATGGCATGGCGTTCACGCGCTTTGGTTCGATCAATCTCGCCAATGCGCGGCACGCCGAGGACAAGCGCCTGCTCGACGCGGAAAGCGCGCATCCGGCGGCGCGGACTTATTCGCGCGCCTATCTGCATCATCTGACCAAGGCCAACGAAATGCTGGGCCAGGTGCTGCTCTCGACCATCAACCTCGCTTACTATCAGGCGCTGATGGCAGGCATGCGCGAGGCCATCGCGGGCGGTCGCTTCGACGCGTTCCGTGCCGACACCAAGGAAGGCTGGACGCGCGGCGACCTGCCGGCGCCGGCATGAACCGATGAACAAGATGACTCCAGCGATTGAAACGATCCTCGCCGGCCAATTGGCCGATCCGGACAGCCATTGGGGCTTAGGCAGCTTCGGTGCTATCGCCGAATTCACGCGAGACCGCGACGAGCCCGTGACACTCGATCTCGCGGCGCTGACGGCGGTCACGCCGCGCGGCGGGATTCATATCAGGCCCCGCGCTGATTGGCGCCCCTTGGCGTTCGAGACGGCGGCAGGCACGAGTTGGAACCAGACCGTCGCGCTCTGTCTGTCGGCGGACGCGGCGGCAATGCATAGACGCGCTGCGCTGACTGAAATCGGTCCCGATGGTGACGCGCTGCGCGGGCAGGACAGAGCGAGCGTGCTGTTCGATCTTGGGCTCGGGATTCCACACGTCGACGCCTGTATTCGCCTGCGCGATCCCGCGGCGATCGAGCACTTGCGCGGGCAGGCGGGCAAAAACGTGTTCGCGCCCGACAGCAGCGCGATGCGCATCGTGCTCGCTGCGCAGCCGCATCGTGTTTTCATGAGCCGATGTGGGCGCATCGAGGTCTATCAGCCGATCCCGCCGCCTGATGGCCGCAGCCCGCAGGGGCCGCACACCCACGTACTGCCGAAATTGCTCAGCGCAGGACGCACGCACGCCGCAACGGAGCCGATCCCCGAGGGCTTGGTGCCATGCTTGTCGATTTACCCTGCGCATCCGGCGAAGGACGCGCTCGGCCGCCCCACGCCGTTCCAGCCGGCGCGCCATCGCGCGTTCCAGGCGCTGCTGCGCGCCTACGGCGACCCCACGACCATCAGGCTGAAGGCGGAGGTTGCTGCCGCGCTCGCCGGCGGTGAAACGCCGCCTTCGCTGGAGAGTGGCGACCGGTTTGCCCGCGCCTGCATCCGGATCGCCTTGCGGCAGGCGCAGACCTCCGGCCTGCAATCGACGGCGCTCGGGCTGTGGCTCGAGCAATACGAGCGCATGGATCACAAGATCACAGCGATATTTCCGGCTGCCACTGAATTGGAAATCATGCACGCACTCGATCTTTCCAAACGCCGTAAACCGGAATTCAAGTTGCCGACCGGCGCGACCGACGCGCATTGCCATGTGTTCGGGCCAGGCGACAAATTCCCCTACGCGGCGAACCGGCGCTACACGCCGGAAGACGCGCCGAAAGAGATGCTACGCGCGTTGCACGGCCATCTGGGCATTGATCGCGCCGTGATCGTGCAAGCGAGCTGCCACGGCACCGACAATGCCGCGATGCTCGATTGCATCGCGTCCGACCCGCGGCGCTACCGCGGCGTCGCCATCGTCGACGGCGGCTTCGGCGATGCCGATTACGACCGACTGCATGCCGGCGGCGTGCGTGGCGTGCGCTTCAATTTCGTCAAGCACCTCGGCGGCGCACCCGACATGGCGGTGTTTAACCGCGTCATGGACCGCATCAAGGACCGCGGCTGGCACGTCGTGCTGCATCTCGACGCGCCCGATATCGTGCCGTTGTCGCCGATGATACGCGCGCTGCCGCTGCCCTTCGTGATCGACCATATGGGCCGGGTGTCCGCAAGCGCCGGCGTCGATCAGCCGCCCTTTAAGGCGCTGATCGAGCTCGCGCGCCTGGAAAACTGCTGGATCAAGGTGAGCGGAGCCGAGCGCATTTCGATGCCGCCTTATGCGGCGGCGGTGCCGATCGCGCGCGCTTTGGTGGAAGCTTCGCCGACGCGCGTGTTGTGGGGCACCGATTTTCCGCACCCCAACGCCACCCACGAGGCCGACGAAGCCGACCTCGTTGATCTGGTGCCGCAATATGCGCCGGAGGCGCTGGCGCAAAAGCGTCTGCTGGTGGACAATCCGGCCCGGCTCTACGGTTTCGGTCAATAAGAAAAAACGAACTGACGATTCAGGGAGGATCACGATGACGAAAATGCTTTACGCGCTGCTCGCGGCCTTGGCCGTGGTGCTGGCGCCGGCCGCTCCGGCCCAGGCGAAATGGCCGGAAAAGCCGGTGCGGCTTATCCTGCCGTTCGGGCCCGGCGGCGTCGCGGACGTGACCGCGCGCATCCTGGCGGCTAAGCTCAGCGACAAATTCGGCCAGCAGGTGGTGGTGGAGAACATGCCGGGCCCAGGCGGCATCGCCGCCGCGCGCACGGTGATCGGGGCGGCCCCGGACGGCTACACCATGCTCTATGTCACCAACGGCACCGCGATCAGCGTGGCGGCGTTCAACAAGCTGCCGTTCGATCCGGTGAAGGAACTCGCGATGGTGTCGATGGTCGGCACGTTCGACCTGGTCTTCGCCGTCAATGCCTCATCCGAATTCAAGACGCTGGGCGATTTCATCAAGGCGGCCAAGGCCAACCCCGGCAAACTCAATATCGGCACGACGCTCTTGGGCGGCACGCAAAATCTGGGCGCCGAGCTGTTCAAGTCGGTCGCCGGGCTGAATGTGCAGGTCGTGGCCTACAAGAATTCGCCCGACATCGTGGTGGCGCTGTTGCGCAACGACATGCAGATGATGATCGACTTCCCGCCGGCGGTGCAGGGCCAAGTCAATGACGGCAAGGTGCGCCTGCTGGCCACGTCATCGCCGAAGCGCTCGCCTTTGATGCCGAGCGTGCCGACGGTCGAAGAAGCAGGGGTCAAAGGCTACGAAGTGATCTCGTGGAACGGCGTCGGCGTGCCGAAGGCCACGCCGAAGGACGTCATCGACACCGTGAACAAGGCGATCCGCGAGGTGATGGCGGTACCCGAGGTCAAGCAGCAATACGCCAAGGTCGGCGTCGTGGCGCAGGCCAGCACGCCGAACGAACTCGAAGCCCGGCTGGTTGGCGATATCAAAAAGTGGAACGCGGTGATCGACAAAGCGGGGATTGTCAGGAAGTAACTTTTTACTTGCGCGCGATCTTGTCCGACCTTGCTTCGCCAGCCGAAGCGGGCTTCGCGAAGGCGGAAAATCGGTTCCCACTTTTCGGTATCGCGCGCTAGGGCCCGCCGTACAACCACGCGATGCCGTCATAGGCTTCCTGCGTGCTGCGCCCGCCAACCGCCATGTCGCGCAATTCCGCGGTGACGCCGCGGGCATGATAAAATTCGCCGTAGACCCGCGCCATGATTTGCGTGCGCGCGGTGCGCAAATAGCGCTCCTGCTCATAGGCCTTGAAAGCGGCCGGCAGATCGTTCGGCGCGGCCGCCGCTTTCTCCGCCAGGATCACTGCGTCCTCGGTCGCCATGCAGGCGCCTTGTGCGAGATATTGCAGCATTGGGTGCGCGGCGTCGCCCAACAGCGTGACGCGGCCCTTCGACCAGTCTTTCACCGGCTCGCGGTCGCACAGCACCCACATGCGCCAGGTCTCGATGCGCTCGAGCATGCGCGTGACCTGCGGCACCTGCATCTTGAAGTGCTGCCACATCACGTCCTTGGCGCCTTCGGCGTTCCAGCCTTCCTCGTAATGGTCGGAATGGAACACGGCGACCAGGTTATAGAGTTCGCCGCGCCGCAGCGGGTAATGAACGAAGTGCGTGCGCGGACCGGCCCACAACACCACGTCGGGCCGCCATAGATCTTTCGGAACCTCCTCGCGCTTGAGCACGGCGCGGTAGGCGATATGGCCGGAGACGCGCGGCTTGCCGTCGCCGACGATGCGTTCGCGGATCGCCGACCACATGCCGTCGCAGCCGATCAACGCGCTGCCATCGGCGCGCTCGCCGTTTTCCAGCGTGACGACGATGCCATTGCCGCGGTCTTCGTAACCGTCGACGCGCCGGCTGGTCTCCAGCGAGATCAGATTGCTGCTCTGGCAGGCTTTGAGGAACGTTGCGTGGATATCGGCACGGTGGGTGACCGCGTAAGGTTGGCCGAAGCGCTTGGCGAAATCATCGGCAAGCGGAATATTGGCGATTAGCTTGCCGGTGAGGGCATCGCGCATTTCCTGTGCCGGCGGACGATGGGCGTCCGCCAGAATTTCGTCTTTGAGGCCGATCTTCTCCAGCACGCGGAAAATGTTGGGGCCCAGTTGGATGCCGGCGCCGACCTCGCGGAACTCGGGCGCCTGCTCGAACACCCGCACCGCAAAGCCCTGGCGCGCCAACGCATAGGCGGTGGCGAGGCCGCCTATGCCGCCGCCAGAGATCAGAATGGGCGCCGAGCCGTTGCCTTGAGCCATGATTGCTTCCGCTGTGCCTGGTTTTCGTTCTCGGCCCGACCTTAAAACGTCAAGGCGCCGGCCGCCAACCGTCTCGGCAATAAAAAACCCGCCGGTCGCGGAACCGGCGGGCTGCGTAGGTCGCAAAGAGTTATTTCGTCAATTGGCCGCGAATTTCGCCGCCTTTGTTTTCGGCGGTATGGACGTTGACGTAGACCTCGCCGGCCATCAGGGCCGTGGCCTGGGCGTCGGTCAGCGTGGCCGAGCCTTCGAGGGGGCTGGTGGCCGGCGCGATCGGAACCAGCACGCCGGCGTTTTTGCCGGGGGCGGCGGGCCCATGGAAATGGGCCGCGGTGGCCGCGCCCGACAGATCCTTGTAGCTGCCCTTCCAGGTCAGCTTCTTGCTGTCGGTGTCATAGGTCGCGGTGACGGTGCCGGTGCCCTTGCTGGCGTTCGGCGGCACTTCGCTCTTGCCGTCCAAATTGGCTTTGAAATTGACCATGGCGGCCATGGATGGGGTGGCGAAGGCGAAAGCGCCGGCGAAGGCGATTGCGGCCACGCCGGTCCGCAGGATTTTCGGTGTCATGTTTGCTGCTCCTCCCTGTTCAGGCTGGATTGAGCCTGTTGGGCAAACACCGCAGCCTAGCAGCTATTCCGCCGGGAGCAGGATCAATGGGTCGTGAGCGGGATCGCGGTGGTGGACGTTTCGCCACAGTCGTCGCATTCCCAATGATGCCTGATTTCGCCGCCTTCGACGAATTCGGACACTAAAGGAGCCACCATCCAGTCGCCGCAATGCGGGCAGCGTACCGGCGCGGCGAAGGAGCGGATCGCGGCGCGTTTGGCCGTGTCGGACTGGAGCATCATGGCTCGTTCTCCTTGGCATCGCCCCGTGGGTTCGATGGTTAAAGGCACATCGTGGCGGCGCTGCGACCCTTTGGTGAAACTGTGATGGTCATTGCGCAAAAGTTTTGCGACGTGGCGCGTGTAGCCGCGGCGTAAATTTGCGGGCGAATGACGCAGCGCGCAGAGTCTTTCTCAGGTTTACGGCCAATGCCGCGTGCGCCACGGCGGACAAATTTTAGACGATTTTGTTAAAGCGATCGCACTGCATCATTGTTTGTGCGGTCGCAACAATGGCAGTTTGGCCACGAGGATTCCTAATTGCGCATATAAATCGCTTATGGATGGCCGCCGTGGCATCGCGATCACGGCTGCCGATAGGATGATGGCGATCGCCATTGCTGCACTGCGTGAGCTGGGCGTGAGATGGAATTGCGTATGGCTCGAAAGTACCTCGAACCAAAGCACCGACACCAGGACCGGACTGGAAAGCCACAACGTGCGTCGCCAGTCGATGCGCGAAACGGTGGCGGCATAGCGCGCGACCGCCAGCGCGATGATCAGGACAACGACGACACCGACGCGGTCGAGCGCCCGTAAGAAGGCGCGTACGGTCGCGGCCAGCGGGAAAAGATAAACGCCATTGAAGGCGCCGACGGTGCGCGCTTCGGCGGTCGAAAGAATGGTGGAAAGCACATCCGACGAATTCGGCAAAGTCACATAGGCCAGAACCCATTTTGCCACCCAGGTTTCGGCATAGCCGCCGAACCAGGCGACGACGGCAGCGATGGCGAGCAATCCGGCGTCGGCGCGCGCGTTCAGCAAAACGAAAAACGCGATGAGCATCGGCATCATCGGCGGGTTGATCAGGAAATCGATGAAGTTGAAAAAGCTGCCCAGCACGGCGGCCGATATGATCAAGCTTGCCGGCGACCAGTTCCTTTGCAGCGCGCCGGCAAACAGCGAGGCGCCGGTAATAATGTAAGCCAGGCTCATGCTGTGCGTGGACGTGCGCCAGACGAACAGGACGTCGCTCAGGCAGACGAAGGTGAGCAGAAAAATTGTCGCGACGGTCTTGTCGCAATAGTCGCGCAATGTCGTCCACAGCAGCCAGCAAGCCGCCGCGAGCATCAGTGCGTTGACGAGCTTGATGACCCAGATGGGAAATGCCGACGCCAGCGGCGCCAGGATCACCCGATAGCCGTGCCAGTAGCGGAAATAGGGTTGCCAGGTAACGGCTGCGCCGGTGACGGCGCGGTGCAGGCCTTCGCATTCGTGCTTATCATCGAAGATGGGGTAGGACTCGATGATTGCGCTTTGCCAGGAGGTCTCGGCCGGATTGAGACCGATGCCGAGCGAAATGCACTCGGCCAGTTGCTCGCCGCCCTTGAAGATGAGCGACGGCGGGTTGCCATTGTCCGACAAGACGCCTTGCTCGAATGCCGCATTGAGATGCGCGACGGTTCGTTCGCGCGAGGTGATGTGGCCGAGCGAGGCGAGGGAGAAGACATAAACCGGTTGCAGCAGCAGCACGACCAAAACCGCCGCCGCCAGCGGCCAGAACGCCAGCCGGAAAAAATTTATAATGGTCGCGGCTATCCGGCCCATGATGATTTCAAGAGAATTTGGTGAGCGCGATGGGACTCGAACCCATGACCTACTGATTAAAAGTCAGTTGCTCTACCGCCTGAGCTACGCGCTCGTCACTTTTCAGTGGCGCGTGATCTTGCCCGAAAACCGGTACCCACTTTTCGGGGTCACGCGCAGGGCGCTGTGTAGGGGCGTGGGCCTGCCCGGTCAATAGGCGCTTTTCGCCGCTTGTTGAACTCGCATTCGGGCCCGGCAGTTTGCTACACTGCCGGCTCACAGGAGCGCCCCCATGCCGATCGTCAACCGCATCGCCGACTTGCACAGCGAGATCACCGCCTGGCGGCGCGATATACACGCCCACCCCGAATTGCTCTACGACGTGCAGCGCACGGCTGGAACCGTGGCCGAGAAGCTCAAGGCCTTCGGTTGCGACGAAGTGGTGCCGGGCCTGGGCCGCACCGGCGTGGTCGGCGTCATCCACGGCCGCAAGGGCAAATCCGACAAGGTGATCGGCCTGCGCGCCGACATGGATGCGCTGCCGATCGAGGAGGAAACCGGCCTGCCGTACAAGTCGACGGTGCCCGGCAAGATGCATGCCTGCGGCCATGACGGCCACACCGCCATGCTGCTGGGCGCGGCGCGCTATCTCGCCGAGACGCGTAATTTCGCCGGCACCGCGGTGGTGATCTTCCAGCCGGCCGAAGAGGGCGGCGCCGGCGGCAAGGCGATGGTCGACGACGGCATGATGGAACGCTTCGGCATCGGCGAGGTCTACGGCATGCACAACTATCCCGGCATGCCGGTGGGCTCGTTCGGCTTGCGCGCCGGGCCGCAGATGGCGGCGGCCGACCATTTCACCATCGATATCGAGGGCCTCGGTGGACACGCCGCGCGCCCCAACAAGTCGATCGATACCGTGCTGGTGGGATGCCAGATCATCAACAATCTGCAGTCGATCGTCTCGCGTAACGTCGATCCGCTGGAGGCAGCGGTGGTCTCGATCTGCGTGTTCCAAGCCGGCACGACCGACAACGTCATTCCGCAGACCGCCAAACTGCGCGGCACCGCCCGGAGCCTGCTGCCCGAGGTGCAAGACCTGATCGAGAAGCGCATGCACGAGATCATCGAAGGCACCGCCAAGCTTTACGGCGCCAAGGCGAAGTTGAACTACAAGCGCAGCTATCCGGTGCTCAAGAACCACGCCAAGCAGACCGATTTCGCGGCCTCGGTGGCCTCGCAAATCGCCGGCGCGGATAAAGTGAATACCTCGCTCGCGCCGGTGATGGGGGCGGAGGACTTTTCTTTCATGCTCAATGTGCGCCCGGGCGCGTTCATTTTCGTCGGCAATGGCGACAGCGCCGGGCTTCACCACCCGCTCTATAATTTCAACGACGACGTGATCCCGCTCGGGACCTCGTATTGGGTGAAGCTGGTGGAGACCGCGCTGCCGGGCTAGCGCATGATCCCGAAAAGTGGGAACCGGTTTTCGGAAAAGATCATGCGCAGGAAGCGCGTTTACTGGACGATCTCGGTTTGCTTGACCGGCGCGGGCGCCGGGGTAGAGGCGCGTCCGAAACGCCGCGCAACGAATTCGCCGAGGCGGGCATCGAGCGTGCGCCAGTAAACAAAGTCGTTAAGCCACGTGCGCTCGAACACCGCGAGCGCCACCGCCGCGATGAACGGCAGGCTCTGCACCAGCAAGACGGCGGCGAAAATATTGATCTCGCGCACCTGCTTGTAATTGGTCATCACCAGCACGATGGCGCCGAGGATCAAAAGGCCGGCCAGAACCGCTTCCCAAAAGGCGTGGAAATCGGCGGTGCGCCGCAGGCCGCCTTTGGATGTGCGCACGAACGGCAGACGATTCTGGATCACGCCGAATCCGACCGCGCGCGCCACCGTCCATTGCACCGACATGGCGGCGAGCACCGAGCCGCCCAGCTGGCCTTTGCCGGTGTTCACGCGCAATCGGTACAGCGTCACGAAATGCGCCAGTGAAACGGTGAACGCGGCGATGATCGGGATGGTGAGGATGCGGTCGGGCACCGCGATGTCGAGGAAGGCGACGACCGGCACCCAGACGATATTCAGGATGGCGACCGCGACGCCGATGCTCTCGGCGCCCAGCCAATTAAGCCAGCCGAGCGCGAATTCGCGCTTCTGGTCGCGGGTGAGCAGGCTGGCGCCGGGCAAGAAGCGGCGCCAGTGCTTCTTCAAAATCTGGAATCCGCCATAGGCCCAGCGGTGGCGCTGTTTCTTGTAGGCCTCGAAGCTGTCGGGCAGCAGGCCGTAGCCGTAGCGCTTGTTGGTGTAGTGCGCGCGCCAGCCGAGTTCGAGCAGCGTGAGGCCCAAGTCGGTATCCTCGCAAATGGTGTCGCTCGACCAGCCGCCGGCGGCTTCGAGCGCGGCGCGGCGGATCAGGCACATGGTGCCGTGCACGATGATGGCGTTGTATTCGTTCCGCTGCACCATGCCGATGTCGAAGAAGCCGGCATATTCGCCGTTCATGGCGTGGTGCATCGGCGAGCGCTCGCCGTCGCGGTGGTCTTGCGGCGCCTGCACCAGGCCGACGGCCGGATCGCGGAACAGCGGCACCAGATCCTTGAGCCAATTGGGCTGCACGACATAGTCGGCGTCGACCACGCCGATCACCTCGGCGTCGGCCGCGGTATGCGCCATGGCAAGGCGCAGCGCGCCGGCCTTGAAGCCCTGCACGGTCTGGGCGTTGACGAACTTGAAGCGATCGCCGAGGGCGCGGCAATGTTCTTCGATCGGAAGCCAGAGCGCCGGATCGGGCGTGTTGTTGATCACCACCACGCATTCGAAATTCGGATAATCGAGACGCGCGACCGCATCGAGCGTCTGCTTGAGCATCTCGGTCGGCTCGTTATAGGCCGGGAGATGGATCGAGACTTTCGGCGTCGCGGCCTCGGGCAGTTGCGGCACCAGCGAGGGCGATCCGACTAGCCGCTGCGGCTTGCGGCCGAAAGCGATGGCCGCGAGTTCGTCGATACGCGCCAGCGCAATGATGATCAACGGGATCAACAGTACGACGCCCAGGCCGAGTGCGAAGGCGGCGCCCGGCACGAAATAATGTCCGTTCCAATAGGCGAATACGGCGGCGAACCACGCGCCGACCACATTGGCGGCGCCGGCGAGCATGATGGTCTGCCACAGCGTCGCCGTGCTCATGGCCAGGATCGGCAAGGACAGCAGCACGCTGACCAGGAGCGCGATGCCTGCGAGCTTCCAGTGATCGGGATCGCTGATCGTGCCGGTCCATTCGAATTTCGGATGACGCGCGGCATCGTAGAGACCCCAGTAAGGACCGACGCCGCCTTCAAAGGTTTTCCACGGCTGGTCGATCGCTTCGACGATGTTGTAATCGATGCCCAGCGCCTCGGCGCGCGAAACGAAGTCACGCAGCACGACGGCCTGCTCGGCGTGGCCGGGATTGGCGCTGTGCATGTTATAGCCGGCACTCGGCCAGCCGAATTCGGCGATCACGATGCGCTTGCCGGGATAGGCTTGGCGCAATTTGTCGTAGACCAGGATTGCCTGATCCACAGCCTGGCCCGCAGATAGGCCTTCCCAATAAGGCAGGATGTGCGCGGCGATGAAGTCGACCGAAGACACCAATTCGGGGTGCTCAATCCAGACGTGCCAGATTTCGCCGGTGGTAACCGGCACGGTGGTCGAACGCTTGACACGCTGGATCTTCTGAATCAGTTCCGGAACCGTCAACTCGCCGCGATAGATGGTTTCGTTGCCGACGATGATGCCGTTGACGTTGCTGTGACGCTTGGCGAGATCGATCACCGAGCGGATTTCGCGCTCGTTGCGGTCCTGATGCTTGTCGAGCCAGGCGCCGACGGTGACGCGCAAGCCAAATTCCTGCGCGATGGCGGGAACCTGTTCGACGCCGCCGGTCGAGGAGTAGGTGCGGATCGCGCGCGTCAACGGCGCCAGCATTTTCAGATCGGCGCGAATTTGCGCGGCGGTCGCCGTGCCGCCTTCATTCGGATTAACGGAACTGGCGTAAGGCGCGTACGAAACGCTCGCGAGCTGTCCGTCAAAATTAGGTGCGCTGAGATGATCCTGCGCGAGAGCCCACAGGCCGGCTTGCACGCACGCCACGAGGGCGATCACGGCAGCGACGGTGCGCATAACTCATAACCAACTGGGGCAGGATGGCAGACCCTTGAACCCGTCCCCTGGGCTCAGCCGAAGCTTGATCTGTTGCGTTGCAGCATAACCCGGCGTCAGGCAAATATTCAAGTAATGATCGGACATGGCAATTCCTTGGCACGCACATGGCAGCGGTATGAACTCAGTAGGAGCAGAACGCGATCAGCGGGCGGGAGTTCCACCGGCGGTCGTTGCCGGCGGCTGCGCCGCGGCGGCGACTGGCGTCGGCTCGAGGGCCGGGTTGAGCCAGCACATGTGCACCCGGCCATTCAGGCTATCCTGGGCCTTGGGGTCGATATGGCCCTGCCGCACCAGACACCGGAAAGTGGCCTGAATATGCGAGCTGGGGCAGCCAAAACGGTCGTAAAGGTCGAGGTGGCGGAAGGCGGTGTCGAGGTCATCCCGCCATAACAGGCTGACCACCCGGCGGCCGAGCCAAACGCATTCCGGGTTGCCGGCCGGCCCGGTTAGCAGGCGCGCCGCCTCGGCGATTTCGTCGATGCTCTTTTGGCCTTCCTTGGCGGCTTTAGCGGCGTCGGCGGCCGATTTCTGCTGTTCAGGGGGGGCGACATTGCCGCTTTGGGCGAACGCCGCGCTGCTCGTGAAAACGAAGGCAGCCACGCCGAACGCACGCAACATAGAGCCTATCGGCATTGTCCCGCCGGTTTTGATGAAAGCCGCCCGCCCATTGTCCGGTCAGCTATGGGACCGGATTGGGACGCGAATGCGGCGATGGCTGCCGGCCATCCCGGCATTGTTGCCCTAAACACCTGAGCTCTCGTCTTGAATCGCAAAAACCCGAGAATTTCCTCGGCCAGAACTTGGCCTTAACGAACCGGTTTTGTCCAGCACCACGCAATGGTTTGCTTAAGAAGCCGGCCGTCTTGGCGATACCTTGGCAGCGCCAGGCCCGCACGATAAGCCGTGCCCGGGGTTCTCAAATCCAGCCGCCTTAAGGTTGAGCGCGATGCGCCTTGGTCTAGCCTGCCTCGCCGTCTCGGCTTTGGCGATCGCCGGTTTTTGGGCCTGGCTGGGCGCGCCCTTGCCCATGCCGCAAACCCCGCTGAACCCGGGCGAAAAGCTCTATTGCCTGTCTTACGCGCCGTTCCGCGGCGGACAAACTCCGCTGGATTCCAATATCAAAATCTCCGCCGCCCAGATCGAGGACGATTTATCGCGGCTCGCCAAGATCACCGGCTGCGTGCGCACCTATTCGACCGATTACGGCCTCGACCAGATCGCGCCGATCGCCGCCCGCCACGGCCTCAAAGTGATCCAGGGCCTGTGGCTGTCGAGCCATGCCGACAAAAATCATGAGCAGATCGAAACCGCCGTGGCCCTGGCCAACAAATATCCCGGCACCATTCTGTCGGTGGTGGTCGGCAACGAGGTTCTGCTGCGCGGCGAAATGTCGTCCGACGACTTGGCCGCCACCATTCGCACGGTGAAGGCGCGCGTGTCCGTGCCGGTGACCTATGCCGATGTCTGGGAGTACTGGCTGCGTTATCCCGACGTCGCCACGGCGGTCGATTTCATCACCATCCACATCCTGCCTTACTGGGAGGACTTTCCAATTCCGGCGCGAAACGCGGCCGCGCATGTCGAGTCGATCCGCCGCCGACTGGCCGAGGCCTTTGCCGGCAGGGAGGTGGTGATCGGCGAGGTCGGCTGGCCGAGCGCCGGACGCATGCGCGAGGGCGCGCTGCCGTCGCCGGCCAACCAAGCGCGGGTGATCCAGGACGTGTTGGCGCTCGCCAAGCGTGAGAATTTCCGCGTCAATGTGATCGAAGCCTTCGATGAACCGTGGAAGCGCGCGCTTGAAGGCACGGTCGGCGGACACTGGGGCCTGCTCGACGACGCCTTGCGCGCACCGAAATTCGTGTGGGGCGAGGCGGTGTTCAATCATCCGTTATGGCGATGGCAGGCGGCGGGCGGAATTTTGTTCGCGCTAGCCGTTTTCGCCGCGGCGTTCATCGCGCGGCGTGATGTTGCCGTGCCATCGGTGCGCTGGTTTGCCGTGACGGCGAACGCCATCGCGGGCGGCGCGATGATCAGCTGGAGCATCGCCAATGTCCCGGTTGAATCCTTCGGCGCGGGCGGCTGGCTGATTTCGCTGGGCCTTGCCGGCGTCGCGCTGTCGGCGCCGCCGATGCTGAGCGCTGCGGTAATGCGGGGTACGCCGCTGCCGCGATTTTCGGCGCTGCTCGGTCCTGCCGCCGGGCGCAGCCGCGATCCGCTCGCGCGGCTCGCCGGCGTGGTCATGATCGCGACGATGCTGCTGGCGATCTTGTCCGCGCTCGGCCTGGTGTTCGATCCGCGCTATCGCGATTTTCCGTTCGCGCCGCTGACCGCGGCGGCGGTGCCGTACCTGACGCACAGCCTGATCATGCCACGTCCCGATGGCGCTCGCGGCGTCGCCGAATGGACGGGCGCCGGCCTGCTGGCGCTGTCGGTGCCCTACATTGCGCTCAATGAAAGCTTGGCAAACTGGCAGTCGCTCTGGCTGTGTGCCGCGTTTGCCGCGCTGGCTTTCAGTCTGACTCGGGTGCGCGCCGCGCAAAGCTGAGCACCAACAGTCCGATCGCCAGCGCCGACAGCGAGGTGTTGTAGAGCACGAGGCCGAAGCAGGCGATGGCGAGCGCCGCCGCGAATAAAACCGATGACGGCCGCAACAAATTGACCGCGGCCACGGCGAGCGCGGCCCAGCCGAACACCGTGTGCTCGAACAGCGCGATTGAAATCCGGCGCGCGAAACACAGCCAGGTGTCGAGTCCGGCGCCGCAAGTCAGCCCGACATTCGGCTGTTCGATGGCAAGATAGCGGATGTAGAGCGCATAACCGAGCGAGCAGAAGCCCACGATCAGCAGATAATTGGTGGCGCGCGCGCTGGGCAAAAACAGCTTCATTCGGAGATTATGGCGGCGCCAAGCCGCGTCGACAACGTCGCGTCTTCAATGCTCGGCCAGCTGCACGCCATCGAACTTGGCCGGCCGGCAGCCTATGCGCGTGATTGGGAAGCGGGCGCACAATCTCGCCGCCTCGGCGGCGTTCGGTAGCGGTCCCGCCACCAGGCGATAGCCTACGCCCGCCGGCTGCTTCGTGTGACGAGACACCAGGGGGTGAAGGCCGTTGAGCAAAGGTCCATAATTCGCTTTGACCGCGACCCAATGGACACGCAGCGCTTCCAGGGTGCCGGCGCCGCCGAGATCGATGCCGAATTCAACTTTGGCCGGCGGCGGCTCGGTTGCGGGCGTGTTCGCGGCGACGCGGGCCGGCGGGATGGGTACCAGTTGGGTTTTTGTCTCAGTGGTAGGCGGCGGCGCGTTCTCAGCCGGCGCTTGAGCTTGGATGGCAGGCAGTTCCAGCGGCACCACGGGCGGCAGCGCGGTGGTAATAGTGGCCGGAGCGCTCACCGCCGGCGGGCGGGTCAACGCGGCGCGGGCGGCGGCCAGCTGTTCACTCTGTTGCTTGATCGAACCGGTCATGTCCTCGAGATTGTGCTCGAGCGTGGCAATCCGCGCGGTCAGCCGCGCGCGGTCGGCGTCAAGCTCGCGCAGTTGCGCGGCGAGGCGCTCGGTCTCGGCCGATGTCTCGGTCTTTGCCGGGGCCGACGGGATCGCGGCGACCACGCCGCCCCCCGGTTCGCTCAAATCGGCGATCACGCGCCCTGGATCGCTCAGCGAGGCGATTGCAAGCTGCAGCCGTTTGCCGCCGGCCTCGGTCTGGCTGGTGATGGCGACGGCGGCGAGCGCGATGGTAGCCGCTCCGCCCCATGCGATTATGCGCCAAAGCGAGGACGGCGCGCGCTCCTGCCCACGGGGATTGGTCAAATCGGGTTCCGGCGGCGCGATCTCAATCGCCATGGTCGACCTCGATGCAGGGCGAATCACGTCATTGAAAACGTTAGCAGAATCCGGCAATGCTGGCTTTCTTCCTGGAAGCGCGTGCGATCCCGCACCGACGCGCTAAATTCGCCCGCAGAATCGGGTGCGCCGCTATTGTGGCAACACCGTGAGCCGAAAACCGATGGCTAAAAGAACCTGTCTTGCGATTGTGCTGGCGGCCGGCGAGGGCACACGCATGCGTTCGGCGCTGCCGAAAGTGCTGCACACCATCGGCGGACGCACGCTGCTCGCGCATGTGCTCACGTCGGCGATGCAAGCCGGCGGCGGCAACATCGCCATCGTGGTCGGGCCGGACCATGACGACGTGGCGAAAGAGGCGCGTGCAGTCGCGCCCAAAGCCGGGATATTCGTGCAGAAGGAACGGCGCGGCACCGCGCATGCGGCACTGGCCGCGCGCAAGGCGATTTCGCAAAAACCACACGATATTCTGGTGATGTTCTCCGACACGCCGCTGGTGCGGCCGCAAACGCTCACCGAATTGCGCGCGGCGCTTTCCGCGGGCGCGGCAGTAGCGGTACTTGGATTTCGTCCGGGGAATCCGGCGGGCTACGGACGGCTGCTGACGCGTGGCGATGAGTTGCTGGCGATTGTCGAAGACCGTGATGCCGATGACCAGCAGCGTAAGATCGGTTTGTGCAATGGCGGCCTGATGGCGATTTCCGGCGACAAGACGCTCGCGATCCTGGATCGCATCGGCAATGCCAATGCCAAAGGCGAATACTATCTCAGCGATGCGGTTGCCATAGCCCGCGATATGGGCTTGAAGGCGGTCGCGATCGAAACCGGAGAGGACGACATGCGCGGCATCAACACCAAGGCGCAGCTCGCCGAAACCGAAGCCGTGCTGCAGAAGAGACTGCGCGCCGCAGCGCTGGACGCCGGCGTCACCATGGTTGCGCCCGACACTGTGTATCTCGCGGCTGACACCAAATTCGGCAGGGACGTCACAATCGAGCCCAACGTGGTGTTCGGGCCCGGCGTCACCATCGCCGATGGCGCGACGATCCGCGCCTTCTCGCATCTGGAAGGCGCCCATGTCGGCAAGGGGGCGCGTGTTGGTCCATTTGCGCGGCTGCGTCCGGGAGCCGACCTCGGCGCCGACGTGCATATCGGCAATTTCGTCGAGGTGAAGGAATCCAAGATCGAGGCCGGTGCCAAGGCTAACCACCTAGCCTATATCGGCGATACACGGGTAGGTGCCGAGGCCAATATCGGCGCCGGCACCATCACCTGCAATTATGACGGCGTCGCCAAGCACCGCACCGATATCGGCAAAGGGGCGTTTATCGGCTCCAATTCCGCGCTGGTGGCGCCGGTCAAGATCGGCGATGGCGCCTATGTCGGCTCCGGAACGGTGGTAACCAAGAACGTGCCGGCCGGCGCGCTCACCATCGCCCGGGCGGAGCAAGTCATTAAGATTGGCTGGGCTAAACGCTTGCGGCAGCTCAAGGGCTTGGGCAAAAAGAAGACGAAATCGCCCGCCAAGTGAGCTTGAAATGAACCTTGCGGCCCATATCCGCCATTGTCATATGGCGAAATGCGTTTTGATTTCCATGTGCTTGTCGTTGCCGGTTAAAGCGAGAACTTAAAACCAAGGGGCCATCCACACGGATGTGCGGGATCGTCGGAATTATCGGGCGTGAGCCGGTCGTCGGCCATTTGGTCGAAGCGCTCAGGCGCCTCGAATACCGTGGCTATGACTCCGCCGGCGTCGCGACGTTGGATCACGGCGCGCTCGGAAGAAGACGGGCGCAAGGCAAGCTGGAAGCCCTGGAAAAGCGGCTGAGAAGCGAGCCGCTCGCCGGCAATATCGGCATCGGCCATACCCGCTGGGCCACCCACGGCAAGCCGAGCGAAAGCAACGCCCATCCGCACGCCACCGACCGGGTCGCGGTCGCGCATAACGGCATCATTGAGAATTTCCGCGAACTACGCGAACGGCTCGGGATGAACGGCGCCAAGTTCGGCAGCGAAACCGACACCGAAGTGGTCGCCCATCTGGTGACCGACGAAATGAAGAAGGGCAAGAAGCCGGTCGAGGCGGTGGCGGCCGCACTCAAGCAATTGCGCGGCGCTTTTGCGCTAGCCTTTCTGTTTTCCGGCGAAGACGACCTGATGATCGGCGCGCGCAAGGGCTCGCCGCTCGCCATTGGTTTCGGCGATGGCGAAATGTATCTCGGCTCCGACGCCATCGCGCTCGCGCCGTTCACCGACACCATCAGCTATCTCGAGGACGGCGACTGGGCGGTGATGACGCACAAGGGCGTCGAAATTCACGACGAGCAGGGCGGGCGCGTCGAGCGCGCGGTGATCAAATCGACGGCCTCGGCGCAACTGGTCGACAAGGGCAACCACAAACACTTCATGGCCAAGGAAATTCACGAGCAGCCGGAAGTGGTCGGCCACACGCTCGCCCATTACATCGACATGACCACCGAAAAGGTCGTGTTGCCTGGCAAATTGCCGTTCGACTGGAAGAAATTAAAGCGCCTGTCGCTGTCGGCTTGCGGCACGGCGTTTTATGCCGGGCTGGTGGCGAAATACTGGTTCGAACGCTTCGCCAAGCTGCCGGTCGAAATCGATATCGCCTCGGAATTCCGCTACCGCGAGGCGCCGCTCGAAAAAGGCGACCTCGCGATCTTCATTTCGCAATCGGGCGAGACCGCCGACACGCTGGCGACGCTGCGCTATGCCAAGGAGCACAAGCAGCACGTTTTGTCGGTGGTGAACGTGCCGACCTCGACCATCGCGCGCGAAAGCGACGTGGTGATGCCGACATTGGCCGGACCCGAGATCGGCGTCGCCTCGACCAAGGCTTTCACCTGTCAACTTGCGGTGCTGGCGTGCCTGGCCATCGCAGCCGGCCGTGCGCGCGGCGAATTGTCGGCCGCCGACGAGCAGAAACTGGTGCGCGCGCTCATCGAGGTGCCGCGGCACATGGCGGAAGCGCTGGCGCTCGAACCGCAAATTGAAAAGATGTCGCAAAATCTGGCGCATGCGCGCCACGCGCTTTATCTCGGCCGCGGCACCAGCTTCCCGATCGCGCTGGAAGGCGCGCTTAAGCTCAAGGAAATCTCCTATATCCACGCCGAAGGCTACGCCGCCGGCGAACTCAAGCACGGACCTATTGCGCTTATTGATGAAACAATGCCGGTGATCGTGATCGCGCCGTTCGACCGCGTGTTCGAGAAGACCGTGTCGAACATGCAGGAAGTGGCGGCGCGCGGCGGCAAGATCATCCTGATGACCGACGCCAAAGGCGCCAAGGAAGCGATCGAGAATGCCGAAACCATCGTGCTGCCGGACATGGCCTCGACCGTGACGCCGCTGGTTTACGCCATTGCAGTGCAATTGCTCGCCTATCATACGGCCGTCGCCATCGGCACCGACGTGGACCAGCCGCGCAACCTCGCGAAATCGGTCACGGTGGAATAGACTGTCCGCCATGAACGAAAACAACCAAACGCCAACTGCCGCCACCGCGTCGCAAACCGGTATAGCCGGCCGCATCCGCAATTATTTCCTTACCGGCCTGGTGGTGGCCGGGCCGCTTGCCGTTACAGTCTGGCTGATCTGGTCGATCGTCACCTGGGTCGACGGACTGGTGCGGCCATTCATTCCGCCGACCTACCGGCCGGAAACCTATTTGCCCTGGCCGATCCCCGGCACCGGGCTGGTGCTCGCCTTTATCGTGCTCACGCTGCTTGGGTTTCTCACCGCCAACTTGGTCGGGCGTACTTTGGTGGGCTGGGGCGAGGGCCTGCTCAGCCACATGCCGATCGTGCGGCCGATCTATCGCACCATGAAGCAGGTTTTCGAGACGCTGTTCTCCAAGAACGGCTCGAGCTTCCGCCAGGTGGCGCTGGTGGAGTTTCCGGCGCCCGGCATGTGGTCGCTGGTATTTCTGTCGCAGCCGCCGAGCGGCGACCTCCTGGACAAACTGCCGAAGGGCGAACATGTCTCGGCCTTCATGCCCTGCACGCCCAACCCGACCACCGGATTTTTCTTTTACGTCAAGCGCAAGGATCTCGTCGTGCTCGACATCTCGGTGGAGAACGCCATGACGCTGCTGATCTCGGCCGGAGTCGTGCAACCCGATGCCGGCGAGGAGCCGCAGAAAAAGCTGGCGGCGCTCGCGACCACCGCACGCGCCGCGCAGGCGGCGAGGTCGCCGGCGGCGGTGAAGTAGTCCCCAACGTTTAGCCTCTTTTGTAACTTTGCCGCTGTCGTCCGGCAGTCGGCACTGCTAGGCTGACCGGTCGGGTGATACAACAGGGGGGCTGAGACTATGAATTTCGTTCAAGCCATCACGTCTGGGTTTAACAATTACGTTGGATTTTCGGGCCGCGCGACCCGCTCTGAGTATTGGTATTGGACGCTGTTCGTCATCGTCGCCAGTGTTGTCGCTGGAATAATCGACGCTTTGCTCGGGTTGGGCTTTATCGGGGCAATCGTCTCCTTGGCGCTGTTTCTGCCCGGGATCGCCGTCTCGATGCGGCGCCTGCACGACATCGACCGAACCGGCTGGTGGCTGTTGATCGCGTTTACCGGCATCGGCCTCATTGTGCTGCTGGTGTTTGACTGCATCAAAGGCACCACTGGATCGAACCGCTTCGGTCCCGATCCGCTTGGCGCCTGACACTGGCGTTCAGCCGGCGCGGATTAGCTTGATCGCTTCGTCCTTGCCGAACAGATAGAGCAAATGCCGCAGCGCCTGGCCGCGCGGCGTCATGAGCGCGGCGTCGCGCGAGAGCGTGAGCGCGGCGTCGTCGCGCGCCGCGCCGAGATATTTGCCGTGCGTCTCGATGCGCGCAATGTGGAAACCGGGCAGGCCGCTCTGCCGCGTGCCGAGCAGGTCGCCTTCGCCGCGCAGTTTCAGGTCTTCCTCCGCGATGCGAAAGCCGTCTTCGGTGTCGCGCAAGATCGCGAGCCGCGCCTTGGCGGTGTCGCCAAGCGGCGCCTTGTAGAGCAGCAGGCAGGTGGAAGCGCCCGGCCCGCGGCCGATGCGCCCGCGCAACTGATGCAACTGCGCGAGACCGAAGCGTTCGGCGTGCTCGATCACCATGATGGTGGCCTCGGGCACGTCGACCCCGACCTCGATCACAGTGGTGGCGACGAGCAATTGCGTTTCGCCGGCGGCAAAACGCATCATGGCCGCATCCTTCTCGGCGCCTTTCATGCGGCCGTGCACCAGATCGACTTTTTTGCCGAAGCGTCTGCGTAGCTCCTCAAAGCGAGCCTCCGCGGCGGCGAGGTCTATCTTTTCGGATTCCTCGACCAGCGGACAAACCCAATAGGCGCGCTTGTCCTCAGCGATTGCGCGGCCGACCGCGTCCTCGACCTCCGCGATGCGAGACATCGGGATGGTGCGGGTGTCGATCGGCTGGCGGCCGGGCGGCTTTTCTCGCAGCTCTGAGATGTCCATGTCGCCAAAGTAAGTGAGAACCAGCGTACGCGGGATGGGCGTGGCGGTGAGCACGAGCACGTCGACGGCTTCGCCCTTTTGCGCCAGCGCGAGACGCTGGTGCACGCCGAAACGATGCTGCTCGTCGACTATTGCCAAGGCGAGATCGTGAAATGCCACTTCTTCCTGGAATAGCGCGTGGGTGCCGAGCAGAAGATCGATGTCGCCGAGCGCCAGCCGGTCGAGAAGTGTCTCGCGCTCACCGCCGCGCTCGCGGCCGGTCAGGATCGCGACGCGCAAACCGGCGGCCTCGGCCAGCGGCGCGATGGTGTTGAGGTGCTGGCGGGCGAGGATTTCAGTCGGCGCCATGAAGGCGGCTTGCCGCCCCGCCTCGATGACGTCCGCCGCCGCGATCAGGGCAACCACGGTTTTGCCGGAGCCGACGTCGCCTTGCAGCAGCCGCAACATGCGCTGCGGCCGCGCCAGATCGGCGACGATGTCGTCGACGGCCTTTTGCTGCGAATGGGTCAGCGTATAGGTCAGCGCCTTCAAGATGCGCGCGCGGACACGGCCCTCGCCGGCCGACCCGCGCCCCGCCTGCCGGCGCATATGCGCGCGCAGCAGCGCGAGCGCGAGCTGGCCGGCGAGCAATTCGTCATAGGCAAGCCGGGTCCAGGCGAGACTTTCAGGCGCGATGTCGTGCGGCTCGGCCGGGCGGTGCAGATGACGTAGTGCATCAGAGAATTTTGGAAAGCGTTCGCGTGAAACCCAGGCCTCGTCCTGCCATTCCGGCAGGTCGGGGAGGCGGGCGAGCGCGCCCTCCATCGCGCGCCGGATATTGCCGGCAGCGAGGCCCTCGGTGAGCGGATAGATCGGCTCGACCAAAGGCAAAGTGGCGAATCCCTTTTCATCCACCACGCGGTCGGGATGCACCATCTGCAACATGTTGTCGTAAACCTCAGCGGTGCCGGAGACGTAACGCATCTCGCCCTCGGGCAAGAGCTTGCGCAGATAATCCTCGCGCGCATTGAAATAGGTCAGCGTCAGCGTCTGGTCGGTGTCGTCGCTGGTGACGATGCGATAGGGCGCGCGCGGCCGGTTGCGCGGAGCCGGCCGATGTTCGTCGACAGTCACCGCGACGGTGACGATCTGGCCACCCTGCACTTCGTTGAGCTTGGGGCGCGCCCGGCGGTCGACGGCGCCCGAGGGCAAATGAAACAGCAGGTCGATGACACGCGGCGTTTCGTGCTCGAGCAACCGCGCATAGAGTTGCTCCAGCTTGGGCCCGACGCCGGACAGGCTGGTGAGGGCCGCGAACAACGGGTTGAGCACGAGCGGGCGCATGGACCGATTGTAGTGGATTTAAAGCCCGGACATGACAATTCCCTCGGTCGCCTCTATATAAACCCCGCACCCGGCACCCGCCGGGTTTTCGGCGTTGGAGAAACAGGTGACCGGCAGCGGGATTTCAAGCGAAGGACTGGATGCGCGGCGGCGGCGGTTGCTGTTTCGTGCCTGGCATCGCGGCATCCGCGAAATGGATCTGGTGCTCGGGCGCTTTGCCGACGCGCAGATTGCGGTCTTGAGCGAGGCCGAGCTCGACGAGGTCGAAAGCTGGCTCGACATCCCCGATCAGCGAATTTTTGGCTGGGTGAGCGGGCAGGAGCCGACGCCCGGCAATATCGACACGCCGCTATTCCGCCGCCTGCGCGAATTCAAGGGCCCCGTCTGAAATGGCGAAGTCCCCCGCCGAATTGTTGAAATCCGGCCAGACGCTGACGCTGGCGCAAGTCGCCGATGGCGCCGAGGGATTGGTGCTGGCCGATCTGGCGCGCGCCACTGCGGCGCGGTCCGATGCGCCGGCGATTTCGCTCACCGTCATCTGCCGCGACGGCCAGCGCATGGCGGCCTTGTCGCGCTCTCTTGCGTTCTTCGGGCCGGACATCCTGACCATGGAATTCCCGGCCTGGGATTGCCTGCCTTACGATCGGGCGTCACCCAATGCGTCTGTTGTGGCGCAACGCATGACCGCGCTGTCGCGCCTCGCGCGCGTCAAAGGCCGCGACAGGCCATCGGTACTGCTGACTACCGTCAACGCCGCGCTGCAACGCGTGCCGGCGCGAGAGTTCGTCGCGACGCACGCGCTCTCGGTCGCGCCTGGCAATGTCATCGGCATGGCCGGCATCATCGAATGGCTGGAACTCAACGGTTTCACCCGCGCCTCGACCGTGCGCGAACCGGGCGACTACGCGGTGCGCGGCGGCATTCTCGATCTTTATCCGCCTGGCATGGATTCGCCCGTGCGGTTCGATTTCTTTGGCGATGCGTTGGAAACGATCCGCAGCTTCGACGCGCAGACGCAGATCAGCGAGACGTCATTGCGTGGGCTCGATCTGGTGCCGGTCGCCGAATTCCAGTTGGTCACCGAAACCATCCGCCGCTTCCGCACCGGCTATGTCGCCGAGTTCGGCGCGGCGACGCCGGACGACATGCTGTACGAAGCGGTCAGCGAGGTCCGCCGTTATCCGGGCATGGAGCACTGGCTGCCGCTGTTCCATGACAAACTGGAAACGCTGTTCGACTATCTGCCGGGCACGCCGCTGGCGCTCGAACATCTCGCGGAGGACGCCGCGCATGAGCGCTTCGCGCAGATTGCGGATTACTACGACACCCGCCGCGAGGCGCTCAAACAAGGCGTGACGCCGCCGTATAAGCCATTACCGCCCACGCGACTGTATCTGGCGGAAAAAGAATGGAAGGAGCGGCTCGATGCCTCGGCGCTGGCGACGCTGACGCCCTTCGCCGTGCCTGACGCAAAGCAAGTGATCGATGTCGGCGCCCGCGCCGGCCACAATTTCGCGGCCGAGCGCGCCGAGCCCGGCGCCAATGTGTTCGAGGCTCTGAGCAACCACGTGCTGGCGCAACAAGCCTCGGGCAAGCGCGTCGCCATCGCGCTATGGAGCGAGGGCGCGCGCGAGCGCATGAACCATGTGCTCTCGGATCACGGGCTGCACAATCTGACCCCGGTCGGCTCCTGGCCGCAGGCGCTGGCGCTGCCCAAGGCGGCGGTGGCGCTCGCCGTGCTCGGCATCGAAGCCGGATTCGAGACCGCCGACGCCGCCATCGTCAGCGAGCAGGACATTCTCGGCGACCGCTTGGTGCGGCCGCGCCGCGCCATGCGCCGCGCCGACAATTTCATCGCCGAAGCCACCAGTCTGGCCCCCGGCGATTTGGTGGTGCACGTCGATCACGGCATCGGCCGCTTTGTCGGCTTGCAGCCGATCCATGCCGCCGGCGCGCCGCACGATTGCCTGGAAATTCATTACGCCGAGAGCGCCAAGCTCTATCTGCCGGTCGAAAACGTCGATCTGCTGTCGCGCTATGGCGCCGAGCAGACCAACGTCGATCTCGACCGGCTAGGCGGCGGCAACTGGCAGGCGCGCAAGGCGCGCATGAAGAGCCGCATCCGCGAGATCGCCGGCGAGCTGATCAAGGTCGCGGCCGAGCGACTGACGCGGGAAGCCGAGCGCTTTTCCGTCGGGCCGGGTGCCTATGACGAATTTTGCGCCGGCTTTCCCTACGAAGAAACCGAAGACCAATTAACCGCCATCGACTCCACGATCAAGGATATCGGCTCTGGCCGTCCGATGGACCGCCTGATTTGCGGTGATGTCGGTTTTGGCAAGACCGAAGTGGCGCTGCGCGCCGCCTTCATGGTGGCGATCAACGGCAAGCAGGTCGCCGTGGTGGTGCCGACCACGCTGTTGGCGCGCCAGCATTTCAAGACTTTCACGGAGCGTTTTCGGGGCTTTCCGGTCAACGTCGCGCAAGCCTCGCGTCTGGTGCCCACGGCCGAACTGAACAAGGTCAAAGCAGGCCTGGCTGACGGGAGCGTCGATATCGTGATCGGCACGCACGCCGTGCTCGGCAAGGCCATCAAGTTCAAGGATCTCGCCCTCCTGGTGGTCGACGAGGAGCAACACTTCGGCGTCGCGCATAAAGAGAAACTCAAAACGCTGCGCTCGGAAGTGCATGTGCTCACGCTGACCGCGACGCCGATCCCGCGCACGCTGCAATTGGCGCTCACCGGCGTGCGCGATTTGTCCATTATCGCTTCGCCGCCGGTCGACCGCCTGGCGGTGCGCACGTTCGTCACGCCGTTCGATCCCGTCACGGTGCGCGAGGCGCTGCTGCGCGAGAAATATCGCGGCGGCCAAGCCTTCTATGTCTGTCCGCGCATCGAGGATCTGGCAGGCGCCAAGGATTTTCTCGACAAGAACGTACCGGAGGTGCGCGTCACGGTCGCGCACGGTCAGATGCCGCCGACCGTACTCGACGACATCATGACGGCTTTCTACGACGGCAAATACGACGTGCTGTTGTCGACCACCATCATCGAATCCGGCCTCGATATCCCGACCGCCAACACATTGATCGTGCATCGCGCCGACCGTTTCGGCCTGTCGCAGCTTTATCAGCTGCGTGGGCGGGTGGGGCGCGCCAAGCTGCGCGCCTATGCGCTGTTCACGTTGCCGGCGCAGCACAAGATCACCGCGCAGGCCGAGCGCCGGCTCAAGGTTCTGCAATCGCTCGACACGCTCGGCGCCGGCTTCCAACTCGCCTCGCACGACCTGGATATTCGTGGCGCCGGTAATCTCTTGGGCGAGGAGCAGTCCGGCCACATCAAGGAAGTCGGCTTCGAACTTTATCAGCAGATGCTGGAAGAGGCGGTGCTCAGCCTCAAGGCCGGCATCAGTGCGCCGGTCGCCGACCGCTGGTCACCGTCGATTACCATCGGCACGCCGGTGCTCATCCCGGAAGACTACGTCGCGGATCTCTCTGTTCGGCTTGCGTTGTACCGGCGGCTCGCCGAAATCGAGGACGAGCGCGAGATCGAGAGCTTCGCCGCCGAACTGGTCGATCGCTTCGGCCCGCTGCCGGGCGAGGTCGAGCATTTGTTGCAGGTGGTGGCGATCAAGACCTTAAGCCGGCGCGCCAATGTCGAGAAGCTGGAAGCGGGGCCGAAGGGCGTGGTGCTCTCGTTCCGCGACAATATCTTCGCCAATCCGGACGGGCTGATCGCCTATATCCGCGACCAGGGCTCAAACGTGCGGATGCGCGCCGACCCGAAAGACGCCAAGGCTCAGCAGCTGGTGTTCTTCGACGATTGGGAACGGCCGGAGGACCGCCTGCAAGGCACCGCGGCGATCTTGCGCAAGCTGGCGTCGATCGCGACACCAGCCAAGGCAGCGTAATTACTCCGCCGCCTGTTGCGCCTGCGCCACGCGATCGATGGCATCGGCGAGATATTCCGGCGACTGTGCGCCCGAGACCGCGAACTTGCCGCCGAAATTAAAACAAGGCACGCCCTCGATACCGGCCTCTTTGGCGGCGAGCGCTTCCTGCTCGATCTCGGCCACGTCCTTGTCGCCCGCCAAAGCGTCACGCACGGTCTTGGCGTCAAGCCCTATGTCGCCTGCGGCTTTCACAAGTGTCTCGCGATCGGTGAGATCCGCGCCTTGCGTAAAATACAAATCCATCAATTTCTGCTTCATCTCGGGCGCTTTGCCGATGGCTTCCGCCCAGCGGATCAGCCGGTGACAATCGAGTGTATTGGGCTGACGCTTCATCTTGTCGGAGGCGTAGACCAGCCCTTCCGCCGCGGCGGCGGCGCCGACGCGCTGGGCGATGCCTTTGTAGCGCTCGACCGAGCCGAATTTTGTCGTCAGGTATTCCTCGCGCGAGATACCCTCGCGCGGAATCCAGTCATTGAGAAAGTAAGGCCGGTAATGCACTTCGACCGGCACATCCGGGCGCAGCGCCAATGCTTTTTCCAGGCGGTGCTTGCCGATAAAGCACCACGGACAGACCACGTCGGAAACGACGTCGATACGAACCGGTTGATTGTCGGGCATGGCTGGCTCCTCTAGGAGCCAACTTAATCACGGAACTACTCGGCGGCAACCGCTTGGCTGCCCATCACGCGCCGCATCAGGCTGTCGAGCGTGTCGCCGGCTTTCAGCGTCGCGAGCGTCACCGAAGCTGCGACTTTGTCGCCGGCGCGCTGCGGGATCAGCATGAAGTTCTTGATCAGCCCGGCGATGCGGCGGGCCACGACATGCGCCGCGCGCAGGTCGGTCTGCGTGAAAGCCAGCAGTAAGGCGCCGTCGCCGTCGCGGCAGCCGAAATCGTTGTTGCGGATCAGGCGGGTCAGCAGCCGGGCGCTGTCCATGCCGGCACGCGCGTCAAGCGGTCCGTCGAAGGAAAAGCGCGCCAGCGACAGCGCGGTACCGCGGTCGCCGGCCTCGGCTACGGCCTTGTCGAGCTCCTGGCTGAATGTGTCGAGCATTAGCAAGCCGGTGGCCGGGTCGAACATGCCGTTGGTGTCGAGCGTCTTGAGCATGCGCTTGAGCCTGGCCTCGAAGGCGTGCATGCGCACCAAAGGCACCATGCGCGCGACCAGCCGGAGCGGGTCGCCGTCGACGTGATCGATGTTGGGCAGCACCTCGGCAAACTCCGGCGGCGTCTCGCCGATCACCGCGACCGGGATGTCGCGGAAGCGGGTGTCTTGCGCCAGCACAGTGAGGAAAGCCTCGACCATGCGCGGGGAAAATCCATCACCGACCACGATACCGTCGAGGTCGCGGGCGTTGAGATGCTTTGCCGCGGTTTCCACGCTGAGCGCACCCAGCATGTTGAAGCGCTCGCCCATCGCCACGCTGAGCTTGGGATAGAGCGGGCCGCGGCCGGCGATCAACACGGTGGCGTCATCGAGCGCGTCGCCAACGGGAAGTGGCGGGAGCCGGCCGTTATGCGCGGCAAAGGTTTCGATACGGCGCAAGATAGTCGCGTGCAAAGCGCGCACGCGCATGGCCGAACGCAAACGCGCAATAAACCGCTCGACCGGCAGGCCGGCGTCGGCCGGCAACGCGATCGGGAGGGCGGCTTCCTGGTCGCCGTGAACGCGCGCGATCACCGGGACGATGGCGCCGCTGGCGGTCGCGATCTGCCGAGAGAGCATGCGTGCGACGGCTTCGTCGGGCGAAGCGCCCGGTTCGGCGATGATCACGGCAGTGGGCTTGACCGCGATGAAAGCGGTCAGCGCATCGGTCCATTTGGTCTCGATGATCGGGAAGACGCCGGCGGCGCTCAACGCGTCGACCAATTCGGCCGACGGACGGTCGGCGACCACGATCATCGGACCTTGCAGGGACATGAGGATGCACGCCGTTGACGAAATGAGGCGCGACCCTAGCGGCGGCCGATTAATACCCCGTCAACGGAATTGGCAGGATTTAGGAGTCTTTACCGCGCGGACGAAACGCCCCGGCAATCAGCGCATTGACGCCGCGCGCCTGCAATGCCGCCGCAACGTCGGCCGGGTAAGGCGCGCTACCGGCAAGCCGCTGACCGAGCAGGGCGTGTGGTAGCGCGGCGATGATGGCGGATTGGTCGGCTGCCGTGACCGCGGCGTCGACCTCGTCGGCGCGGAAGCGATAGCCGCCCACCGCGATGAGGCCGGCGGGCGCCGCGGTGGTTAAGCTTGGTCGTGGCAGTCCGTCCAGTCCGCGCCGGAACGCCAGCAATCCGGTTTCGCTGAAGCCGGCGACGTCAACCAGCGCCGCGCTGCCTTGCCAAGGCGGACTAGCTGCCAGTTGTTCGGGCGTGCGCCAAAGCGCCAGAATTGTTTTGGCCGTGTTGAGCAGGCCCGCGTCGGCCATCGCGGGCAAAGCCGGACCTGGCAAAACGACGGTGGCGACCTCATGGGCGCGGCATTGCGTGCCGAACGCGGCGGGGTCGAAGTGAGGATGCAGCACGAGCGTGCCACCCCCGAGCAGCCATGGCATGACGGCAAGCGAGATGCCAGCGAACGAACTCGCCGGGATAGTCGACAGCAACGCGGTGTCTTCGATCAGGGCCGCTTCGCGCACGACATCAAGCCCGCGCGCGATCAATTCGCTGTGGCTGTGCGCGGCGGGAACGATGCCGCCGGCAATGACGTCGAAGGTCATGGCGGCGACATGGACGGCCGCATTGCCCGCGCGCACGAATGGTTGAAAGAATTCTGTTTGGGGCGTCAGCACATCGTCGAGCGGCGCGACGCCGTCGGGCAAGTCACGCCCAAAGCCGCAGACGGCGCGTATCGGAAACAGCTCGGCCGCCACCTGCACGGCGGTATCGGCTTGCGCGTCAAACGTCACGATCGCCTTGGCACCGGCGCGCGACAGCGCGGCTACCATCTCCTGCTGGCGCCACAGCAGCGGCAATGGCGCAGCGATCATGCCGGCGCGTAAAATGCCGAGCAGCGCGATCACACTTTCGATTGCGTTGGGCAACTGCAACGCCACCACGGTGTCTGTCGTAAGCCCGAGCGCGCGCAGCCTGGCGGCCATCGCCGATATGGCGCGGTCGGCTTGCGCAAAGGTGAAATTTCGACCCGGGCCAGCAAGCGCAACAGCATTCGCATGCCGCACGCCGGCGCGGCGAAACAGATCGTCGAGCGTCAGACGATTGCCATCCGCCGCTTGCGCGCCGCTTGCGATCATTTGGCGTCCCCGGCCCACCAGGTTTCCGGCAAGTAGCCGAACAAAGAAGTCTGCGCGGGATGTTTGATTCGTGTCCAGCGCGCGATCCATTGCTTGGGTGGAAAATAAAGCGGCACCACGTAGAAGCCGGACAACAGCACGCGGTCGAGCGCGCGGGTGGCGGAAACGAAATCGGCGCGCGTGGTGGCGCTCAACATGGCGGCGATCATGGCGTCGACCGCTTTTGATTTGACGCCCATGTAGTTGCGGCTGCCTTCCTGGGTGGCCGCGGCCGACCCCCAATAGAACAGTTGCTCGTTGCCGGGCGACAGCGACTGTTCCCAGCGGTATTGCATCATGTCGAAATCGAAACCGATCCGCCGATGCTCGAATTGTG
Organism: uncultured Alphaproteobacteria bacterium; assembly: GCA_963703875.1. Lineage (GTDB taxonomy): Bacteria > Pseudomonadota > Alphaproteobacteria > Rhizobiales > Xanthobacteraceae > Pseudolabrys. Next base: position 111,029 of record CAVPFZ010000027.1, on the reverse strand, counting down.
TGGCGTCCACGCTGCGCACGCTCGCCTCGATGCCGGCGCGCCTGAGGCTGCGCGTGAAGGCGAGCGCAAGACGTTCCTGGTCGCGCGTTGTGGTGAGAATCTCGAACGCAAATGGCCGCCCGCTGGCGCCATGAACCAGTTGCGTTCCCTTGAGCGCATAACCGGCTTGCGCGAACAATGAGAAGGCGCGCTGCAATCCGGCACGATCGCGGCCGGTGCCGTCGGTGACCGGCGGCGCCCATTTTCCCTCCATGATGTCGGCGCGCACGACGCCGGGAAACGGCGCCAGCAATTCGCGCTCGCGTTCATTGGTCGGCACGCCATGCGCCGACAAATCGCAACCGTCGAAATAACTGGCGGTACGCTTGTAGAGGTTGAAGAAGTAATTGTGGTTGATCCACTCGAAGTCGAACAGTTGGAGGATTGCCTCGCGCACGTGCACATCGGCGAAAATCTCGCGGCGCGTGTTGAACACCAACCCATCCATGCCTTTCGGCAACCCGTAGGGAAATTCCTCCTTGACCACGCGGCCTTGCGCGAGCGCCGGAAAATCGTAGGCGGTTTGCCAGCGCCCGGGGTCGGTCTCCAGGCGTAGATCGTAGCTGCCTTTCTTGAACGCTTCAAAATGGGTATTGCCGTCGCGGTAATAGTCGAAACGGATGCTGTCGAAATTCCACAGGCCGCGATTGATCGGCAGATCGCGCCCCCAATAATCCGGATCGCGCTTGAACACGACGCTTTCGCCCGGTTTGACCGCGCTGACCGTATAAGGGCCGCTGCCGAGAGGGGCCGCGAACGTCGTCTCCTCGAATTTGTCGACGTCGATCGCGTGCTTGGGCAACACCGGCATAAGCCCGATGATCAACGGCAATTCGCGATCGTCGGCGCCGGTCAGATCAAAACGGACCGTGCGCGCGTCGAGCGCCTCGGCCTTCACGACCTTCGCATAATATGTGCGGTAGTTAGGCCGACCATGATCGCGCAGCAACGCCCAGGAAAAAATGACATCGGCGGCGTTTACCGGTCTGCCATCGGAGAAACGCGCCGCCGGATTGAGCGTGAAGGTGACATGGCTGCGCGCCGCATCGGTCTCCACGCCCTCGGCCAGCAGACCATAGAGTGTAAACGGCTCGTCATAGCCGCGCGCCAGCAAGCTCTCGATCACGTAGCCGCGGATATTGGCGGCCGGCAGTCCCTTGACGATAAACGGGTTGAGGCTGTCGAAGGTGCCGAGCACACCTTGCACCAGTTGGCCGCCCTTGGGTGCTGCCGCATTGGAATAACTTGGATGGCTGAAGCCGGGCGGCCAGGCCGGTTCGCCATGCATGGCGATGGCATATGGTACGGTCGCCGCTTGCGTCGATGCGCGGCCGAAACTTGCCGCCGACATAAGTGCGCCAAGCAGCACGGTACGCCGCGATGCTGGCAGGCGCATCAGCGCGGGGGCGGCCAAGGAAGGCGCGATCGGGGGTCGAATGCGATTCGGTTCCGGTTTTGCGCAATTTACCACAGGGGGAAGGCCCTGAGCGGCCCCGTATTTTCGGCACATTGGTGGCTTTATTGTAGGGGCAATATCGGTTATCAGGCAGCCTGACGGGTCACGCTGCCGCCGCATTTCGCGGGGAGACAGCCGGTCAGAGGGGCGGCCATTCGGATCCGGCGTTAGGCCGCGAATGGTTGCGAACAAAGGACGAATTACAATGACTTATCGGGTCGCATCGGCCCGGCCGCTGAGCCGGGTGCTGACCGTGTCTTTCGCGGCCGTTGGGCTGCTGCTCGTGGCGGCCGTTGCCGGGCCCGCGCTGGCGCAGACAAAACCCGCGGCGGCGCCGAAACAGGCGCCCGCGCAAAAACCGGCGGCGGCGCAACAGAAGCCCGCGCAAGCGCCGGCGGCGCCGCAAGCCGCTGCGGAGCCGCCGCAGCCGCAGCTCATGTATTCCCCATGGCTGAAGGTTTGCGGCAAGGGCGCCGAAACCAACAACAAGGAAGTCTGCGTCGTCACCAAAGACGGCCGCCTCGAGAACGGCATGCCGGTCGCCATCGTTCAACTGTTCGAGCCGGAGGGCGAGGCTAAGGTTTTGCGCGTCACCGTTCCGCTCGGCATGCAGTTGGCGCACGGCACCCGCATGGTGATCGATCAGGGCACGCCGGCGCAGCAACCCTACAAGATCTGCTTCCCGGTCGGCTGCATGTCGGATTATCCGGTGACCGAAGACATGATCGCCAAGATGAAAAAGGGTCAGACCATCACGTTGCAGGCGATCAACATGCAGGGCACGCCGATCAGCCTGCCGCTGCCGCTCGCGGATTTCGCCAAGGCCTATGACGGACCGCCGACCGACCCGAAGGTGGTCGAGGAACAACAGCGCAAATTGCAGGAAGAACTGCAAAAGAAAGCCGAAGAGGCGCGCAAGAAGCTGGAAGCTCAGCAACCGGCGACGGCACAAGCTCCGGCGTCCGCACCGGCCAAGAAATAAATTGGCGGTCATGCTCGACGTGAAAGGCGCGGGTGCATAGCCCGCGTCTTGTTGTTTTCGTCAGTTCAACTGACTGTTGCGCGGACGATAGGTGCCGCTGCCGTCCTTGACGAAGACTTCGGCGACCTGCGGATGGCGCAGCGGTTTTTCCGATGTGTCCGGCAGCAGGTTTTGTTCCGAAACATACGCGACGTATTCGGTATCCGCGTTCTCGGCGAACAAATGATAAAACGGCTGGTCCTTGTGCGGGCGCACCTCGACCGGGATCGACTGCCACCATTCCTCGGTATTGTCGAAGGCCGGATCGATATCGAATATAACGCCGCGGAACGGGTAGAGCCGGTGTTTAACCACCTGGCCGATTTTGTATTTGGCGATGCGAATATTGTTCATGTCACAAACCAGATAATGCACGATTGCGGCAAAGGCTAGAGCGCATAACGCGCGCCCATGTCGGGGTCCTTGGCCGCCACCAGCCGGGCAAGATCGAGCAGCACCTTGGCCTGTTTCCAAGTGGCGTCGTCCTGCATCTTGCCGTCGATCATTACCGCGCCGGCGCCATCCGGCATCGCTGCGGCGATCTTCTTCGCGAAAGCGACCTCGGCTGGGTCGGGCGAAAACACTTTCTTGGCGATGGCGATCTGCGAGGGGTGCAGCGACCAGGCGCCGACGCAGCCGAGCAGGAAGGCGTTGCGGAATTGCGCCTCGCAGGCAGCGGCATCGGAGAAATCGCCGAACGGGCCGTAAAACGACTTGATGCCGGCTGCGGCGCAAGCATCCACCATCTTGGCGATCGTGTAATGCCACAGGTCCTGCTGATAGGCGGCGCGCGGCGCGTCACCTTGTGCATCTGCCAGCACTTTATATTCCGGATGGCCGCCGCCGACGCGCGTGGTTTTCATCGCGCGCGAAGCCGCGAGATCGGCGGGGCCGAGACTGATGCCGTGCATGCGCGGGGAGGCGACGGAGATAGCCTCCACGTTGTTGACGCCTTGCGCGGTTTCCAAAATGGCGTGGATTAAAATCGGCTTCTTGGTTTTGTGACGCGCTTCGATCTGCGCCAGCAATTGGTCGAGATAATGGATATCCCACGGGCCATCGACCTTAGGGACCATGATGACATCGAGCTTGTCGCCGACCGCACCGACGATCTCGGTCACGTCGTCGAGCGCCCAGGGGGAGTTGAGCGCGTTGATGCGCGTCCATAAACCGGTCGCGCCGTAGTCAACCGCCTTGGCCATCTCGATGAAGCCCTTGCGTGCGGCCTCCTTGGCATCGATTGGAATGGCGTCCTCGAGATTGCCCAGCACCACGTCGACCTGCTTGACAAGCTCGGGCACCTTGGCGCGCAGCTTGTCCAAGTGGGGCGGTACGAAATGGATCATGCGTTCCAGCCGCACCGGCAATTCGCGCAGCGGCGCAGGAGCGCCGATGGCCAAAGGTGCAAAGAATTGGCGCGGAGGTTTCACGGTAGTCCTTCCAAAAGGCTTGGCCGCCGTTTAGAGCAATGCAAGGGCCGCGCCAAGTGGGTGCGCCCGGTCACCTTTGGCGTAGCGCAAAACCAAGCATGCAGCCCCTGAGCGGCCTTCTTGTTCTTGATTTCACCACGCTGCTGCCGGGGCCGCTGGCTTCCCTGATGCTGGCGGAAGCGGGCGCCGAGGTGCTGAAGATCGAGCGGCCCGGCGGCGAGAATGCACGGCGTTTCCCGCCACTGATAGATGAAGACAGCGCCGCGTTCGTCATGCTCAACCGCGGCAAGAAAAGCCTCACGCTCGATCTCAAGAACAAAGCCGACCGCGATAAACTGATCCCGCTTATCAAACGGGCCGACATTCTGATGGAGCAATTCCGTCCCGGCGTGATGGCGCGGTTGGGCCTTGGCTACGAAGATGTGCGCACGATCAATCCGCGGCTGATCTATTGCTCGATCTCGGGCTATGGTCAAAGCGGCCCGCGCGTCGATGAGGCCGGGCACGACATCAATTATATCGGCAATACCGGCCTGCTCGACCTGCAGCCGGGGCCGGCCGATCGTCCTGTGGTGCCGCCGGGGCTGATGGCCGACATCGCCGGCGGCAGTTTTCCGGCGGTGATCAATATTCTGCTGGCGTTGCGAGCCCGCGACCAGAGCGGGCAGGGCACTCACCTCGACATTGCCATGACCGACGCCATGTTCACCTTTGGTTGGGCGGCGCTGGCGATCGGCGCGGCCACGGGCGCTTTTCCGAAACCCGGCGAGATGTGGCTGGTCGGCGGCTCGCCGCGCTATCAAATCTATCCGGCCAAGGACGGCAAACTGGTGGCGTGCGGCGCTATCGAGCAGAAGTTCTGGGCAGCGTTCACCCAAGCGATCGGGCTGGCAGCGGACTTCATCGAGGACCGGCGCGATCCGAAGGCGACGCGCGATGCGGTGGCTAAAATTATTTTGGCGCGCACATCGGATGAATGGCAGCCGATTTTCGCCAAAGCCGACTGCTGCACAACGATCTTGGTCGCCTTGGAAGACGCCTTGCGCGATCGGCATTTCGTCGAACGCGGGCTATTCGACCACAGCGCCGAGAGCGCATCGGGGAAAGTCATTCCGGCGCTGCCGCTGCCTATCGCGCCGGAGTTTCGCGGCAAGCCCGGCGCAAAAAAAGCCCCGAAGCTCGATTAGAGAGCGTCCCCATGCATCAGCCGCGCGTGGCGGCTGGCGCCACGCCCTCGCGCATCAGGGCGCGGCGCAGCGGTCCGATGCGGTCAATCATGTAAAGGCCAATGCCACGCAATCCCTGAACAGGCAGAAAGTCCGTGAGCAGCGCGCGATTGAGCAAATCGATGGCGAGGGTGCGGCTGCCCACATCCGTTCGGCGCATTTTGTCGTAGGAAGCAAGCACATCGGCGCCACCAATGTCGCGGCCGTCGCGGCCGGCGGCGATGGCAAGCTCGGCGATCGTCGCGGCGTCGCGTAGACCGAGGTTTAGTCCCTGCGCGCCGATCGGCGGGATGACATGCGCCGCTTCGCCTACCAGCGCGATATGCTTGTCGGCTAATTTTCGCGCGGTGGCGACGCTCAACGGGAAAAGTCCGCGCCCCGCCTCCACTGCGATCTTGCCGAGTATCGAATGTGAGGCCCGTTCAATCTTCGCTGACAGGTCCGCATCGTCGAGCGCGGCAATGGCATCGGCGTTCACGGGGTCGAGCACCCAGACCAGGCTCGAACGCTGGCCGGGCAGCGGCACCAGCGTGAACGGTCCGCTCGGCGTGTGAAACTCGGTCGAGCTGTCGTGGTGCGGACGCGAATGTTTCAGGCACGCCGTCAGCGCGACTTGCTTGTAGTCGCGTTCGTCAAGCGCGATGCCGGCAGCCGTCCGGCACAGTGAGCGTCTTCCATCGGCCGCAATGACCAATGGCGCGCGCAACGCGCCGCCTTTTTTGAGCGTCAAAGCCACCGAAGCATGGTCCGGCACAATCGATGTGATTTCATCCTCGACCAGCCGGAGCAGCGGCAACGCCCGCGCGCGTTGCTCAAGCGCGGCCAGCAGATGCCGGTTCTCGATATTGTAGCCGAAGGCCTCGAGATCGATCTCGCGGGCTTCGAACTTCACCTCCGGCGCGCGCACCAGCCGGCCGGTATCGTCCACGATGCGCATCAGCTTGAGCGGCGCCGCTTGCGCGGCACACAGCTCCCATACCCCCAGCGCCTCCAGCGCGGCGACCGAACCGGCGAGCAACGCGGTGGTACGATTGTCGGGCCGGGGCGGGCGTTTGCCGACCAGCACGGTTTCGAGGCCGCCGATGGCAAGCCCGATTGCCGCGGTCAGACCCGCGGGTCCGCCGCCCACAACGATCGCCGAAGGTCTTTGGCCTTGAATTTGTGGCATCAAAGCGCCCGTATCCGTTGCGCGTTAACCGATTAGCACGTGCCGGCCGGCTGCGGAAACCACGCCAGCGGCTTCCGGTACCCTCATATCGCCGTTTGCGCTATTCACAGAGGCAATGAGCGAAGCGACCGATCACGATTTTTCCCACCTCTCGCCCGCCGCCGGCCGGCTCGGCGCGATTTTCGCGCGGCCGCAGGTTCTGGCGGCAATCTGCGTGGTGGCGCTCGCCGGCCTCGGCTGGCTGGCGCTCGGCTTGATGGTGTCCGATGCCGGCCTCTTCGAGACGCTGTGCCGGCCGCTGACCGGCGGCGCCTGGGATGCGACCCACTTCGCGATTGTCGCCGCGATGTGGAGCGCGATGACGCTCGCCATGATGTTGCCGAGCGCCGCGCCCATGATCCTTGCTTATGCCGAGATTGCCAACACAGCCGCGCGCAAAGGCGAGCGCATCGTGTCGCCGTTCACGCTGGCTGCCGGTTACGCGCTGGTGTGGCTCGGATTCGCGGCTGCTGCCACGCTGGCGCAATTCATCCTCACCCGCGCCGCGCTGATCGATACCGGCATGGCTCCGGCAAGCGGATTATTCTCGGGCGCGATCTTCATCGCCGCCGGCGCCTATCAGTTCTCCGCGCTCAAGCACGCTTGCCTGACGCAATGCCAACGTCCGTTTCCGTTCTTCCTCACGCATTGGGCGAGCACGCGGCGCGGTGTGTTCCGGCTCGGCCTGACCCAGGGACTGTACTGCCTCGGCTGTTGCTGGGCGATGATGCTGGTGATGTTCGCTGTCGGCGTCATGAACGTCGTCTGGTTGGCGGGGCTCGGCGCGGTGATGACCGTCGAGAAGCTCGGCACCGATAGACGTTTCACGCATGCCGTCGGCGTCGTGCTCATTGTCGTCGGAACATATTTTGTACTGTACGCATTCGCGGCCCATTGGCCGCTGCGTCCGATTTGAGCTAGAAACAAAAGAGCCCGGAGTAATGCGTTGACCGAAAGCTGGACCTTAAAAGGCGAGATGGCGCTGTCGTGCAGTTGCACGGTGTTCTGTCCCTGCGTGCTCTCGCTCGGCGATCATCCGCCGACCGAAGGCCGCTGCCAGACCTGGGCCGGCATCCGTATCGACGACGGGCATATCGACAGCGAAGATCTGTCCGGATTGAAAGTCGGGCTGATGATGGATCTGCCGGGCATCATGTCGCGCGGCAACTGGACGGCCGCGCTATTCGTGGACGACAAGGCCTCGGCGCTCGCGGTCAAAGGGTTGACGCGCATTTTCACCGGCCGCGTCGGCGGCACCACGCATCTACTCTCTATTTTGGTCGGGCAATTTCTCGGCGTACGCCAAGTACCGATCATTTACGAGACGCAGGGCGACACGCGCATCGTGCGCATCGAGAAATATGTCGACGGCGCCATCACGCCGGTGCGCGGCAAGGAAAAGGGCAACGTCGTGATCCGCAACAGCGAATACTGGATCGGCCCTGACGTGATCGTTGCGCGCGCCGATAAGTCGCGCTTCCGCGGCTTTGGGCGCAATTGGAACCTGGCCGGCCGTTCCAGCGAGATCGTCAAGCTCGATTGGGGCAACCAATAAAAACGGTCCGGGCCTTCGCTATTCATGTTTTCACCGCCTGCGGCGCGGCGCTCGCGCTGCTGGCGATGATCCTGGCGACCGGCGAACATTGGGCCGCGATGTTCTTCTGCCTTGGGATGGCGTTGATCGTCGATGGTCTCGACGGCCCGCTGGCGCGCGAATTCAAGGTGGCGGAAGTTCTGCCGCGCTGGTCGGGCGAGACACTCGATCTTATCGTCGATTTCACGACTTACGTGTTCGTTCCGGCTTACGCCATCGCCGCCAGCGGCCAGTTGCCGAATGCCCTGGCGATCCCTGCCGGCATCGTCGTCGTTATCACCGGCGCGCTTTATTTCGCCGACCGGCAGATGAAAACCGCCGACAATTATTTCAGCGGTTTCCCGGCGGTGTGGAATCTGGCGGCGTTTTATCTCTATCTGCTCGAGCCGCCGCCGTGGCTCTCAACCGTCATGGTTGCGGCGCTCGCAATCTTGAGCTTCGCGCCGGTCAAATTCTTACATCCGCTGCGCGTGCGTCACATGCGCGCGATGAACGTTGCACTACTTGCCGTCTGGGCGGTGCTGGCGGCAATCGCGGTGATCGACAACCTCAATCCCGGGCCCTATGTGATCTGGCCCATGGTCGCGATTGCGGTTTATTTTTTCGGCGCCGGCCTGTTGCGCCGCCCGGCCTGATCTGCTCGCATTGGTTTCGTTTTCGAGGGGTTTTCCATGTCACGACCCGTGCTTCTGATCGCCGGCGGCAGCCGCGGCATCGGCGCCGCCACCGCGCGGTTGGCGGCGCAGCGCGGCTACGACGTCGCCGTCAACTACAAGAGCAATTCCAATGCCGCGGCGAGTGTGGTCGATGCAGTGAAGAAATCCGGCGGCAGGGCGGTGGCGCTTGCCGGCGACATGGTGATCGAGGCCGATATAGAGCGCGTGTTCGATGCGGCAACGCGCGAACTCGGACCCATCAGCCATTTTGTGCATAGTTCGGGAATTATCGGACCATATTCGCGGCTTGATGAGGCCGACGCGCAAATGATGCGCCAGGTGTTCGATCTCGACACGCTGGGCGCCATGCTTTGCTTGCGCGCCGCCGTGCGCCGCATGTCCACCAAGAACGGCGGCAAAGGCGGCTCGGTCGTCATGCTGTCGTCGATGGCCGCCACTATCGGCGGCGCCGGCGAATGCGTGTGGTACGCGGCGGCCAAGGCCGCGGTCGACGCCATGGTCATCGGAGTCTCGCGCGAGGTCGCAAAGGAGGGCATGCGGGTTAATGCCATCACACCGGGTGTCATCGACACCGACATCCAGCCGCCCGGCCGGATCGAGCGGGTGGGACCCCAACTGCCGATGGGCAGGCCGGGCCAGGCGGATGAGGTGGCGGAAGGCATCGTGTTCCTGCTCTCGGATGCCGCCTCCTATGTCAACGGCGCCAATCTGCGCGTATCGGGCGCGCGCTAGCGAACCGCCTTGCGCTGGCCGCTTGGCCGCCTATGATCCCCGCCGAAACCCACCAACACAACAAACCCGTTCATTGAGGGAGTGAAACTATGGTCGCGGCAGTGCGCGTACACAAACACGGCGGTCCGGACGTGCTGACGCTGGACGACATCGAGGTTCCGGCGCCCGGCCAGGGCCAGGTCAGGCTCAAGCAATACGCCATCGGCGTGAACTTCATCGACACGTATTTCCGCGTCGGCATGTATCCCTCGCCGGTTGGCATGCCGTTCGTGTCCGGCAATGAAGGCGCCGGCGAAGTGACTGCCGTGGGTCCTGGCGTCACCGACATCAAGGTCGGCGACCGCGTCGGCTACGTTGCGCCGCTCGGCGGCTATGCGGCCGAACGTCTGCTGCCGGCCGACCGCGCCGTGAAGCTGCCCGACAATATTACCTACGAGCAGGCCGCCGCGATGATGCTCAAGGGCATGACGGTACAATATCTGCTCAACCGCACCTACAAGGTCGGCAAGGGCACGATCATTTTGGTGCACGCCGCCGCCGGCGGCGTCGGCCTGATCGCCTGCCAATGGGCCAATCATGTCGGCGCCACCGTGATCGGCACCGTCGGCTCCAAGGACAAAGCCGAACTCGCCAAGAAAAACGGCGCGCATCACACCATTCTCTATCGTGACGAGGATTTCGTCGCGAAAGTGAAGGAGATCACCAGCGGCAAATTGTGCGACGTGGTCTATGACGGCATCGGCAAGGATACATTCCCTGCCTCGCTCGATTGCCTGCGGCCGATGGGTTACTTCGTCAGCTTCGGCAGCGCCTCGGGCGCCATCGAAGCGTTCAACATCAATCTGCTGCAGGCCAAAGGCTCGCTGTTCGCCACGCGTCCGACGCTCAACCACTACGCGGCCAAGCGCGAAGACCTCCTGGCAACGGCCAAGGACCTGTTCGAGAAAGTCGGCTCCGGTGCGGTGAAAATTCCAGCCAGCCACAAATATGCCCTCAAGGACGCCGCCAAGGCGCACCAGGATCTGGAAGGCCGCAAAACGACGGGGTCGGTCGTATTGATCCCGTAATCACGGAGACCGGCGCGATGAAGCCTTGGGGGCGATTTGCAACTTTCGCCCTCGCGGCCATCGCTTTACTGGTTGGCCAATTTGCAGCGCTCGTTGCGCTGACTTATTGGTACGGCCTTGGCATTGGTCATTTGCCGAATTTCAGCGGTGACGGCGCGGCCATTACAGTCATTATCGCGGTTTCGACGCCGGTCGAGGTGGCGCTGCTGGCGCTGTTTGCCCGCCGCGCCAGCGCCAGTGCCGTCGACTATCTCGGCCTGATTTGGCCGCGCCGCGGCGAAGTGATTTTTGGCGTCGCGGCCATGGTGGCGCTGATGGTTGCCGGCGATGCGGTAAGCTGGCTGCTGGGGCGTGCATTCGTCACGCCGTTCCAGATCGATATCTATAAGACCGCCGGCGCCGGCGGCTGGTTATTGTGGTTGTGGCTCGCAGTTGTCGTGGCAACACCGATAGGCGAGGAGATCATCTTTCGCGGCTTTCTGTTTCGCGGCTGGCTCAAGTCGCCACGCGACGTCTGGCCTGTTATTTTCGTGACGGCCTTTCTCTGGGCAATCATTCATCTGCAATATGATTGGTACGTAGTGGGTCAGATTTTTGTGTTCGGCCTGTATCTCGGCTGGATCCGGTGGAGCACCGGCTCAACCATCCTCACAATATTGCTGCATGCGCTGATCAACACCGAAGGCATGATCGAGACCTTCGCCTATTTGAAATGGTGGGGCTAAACAACTGGCGTTATAAATACGCGGCGATTTTGGCGAAGGCCGGGTGCGAATTGAGACCGCCCGGCAGACGCGGCATGCCGACCACGCCGACGCCGTGCGCGAAGCGCGCGATGCTGGCGACGGTATCACCGAGTTCGATCGGATTGCGCTCGCTCTCGCTCACCACGATCGCGGCGACTTTCAAATGACGGGTCGCCAGCACGTCAAGCGCCGTGAGGGTATGGCTGATGGTTCCGAGATAACCGCCCACCACCAGCAGCAGCGGAATCTGTAGCGCCGCCATCCAGTCAAGCACGGTGCGCTCGGCATCGAGCGGCACCATGATGCCGCCGACGCCCTCGATGAACAGGATGCCGTTCGAGCTGCCGATTTCCTTGCGGCTGAACGCGATCAGATCATCAAAGTCGATGTTGCGGCTCTCGCGCGCGGCGGCCAGATCGGGCGAGAGTGGCGCGCGGAAGCGCCAAGGCGCCACGCCCGCGATAGTGCCGGCGTCGATCGGCTTTGCGAGCGCATTGAGCAGCACCGCCGGATCGCTGGTCTCGACCACCGAGGGATCGTAACCGCTCACTACCGGCTTGAGCGCATGCACGGCCTGGCCGGCCTCGCGCAGATAGCGGATCAGCCCGGCGGTGATGAAAGTCTTGCCGATATCGGTGCCGGTCGAGGTGACGAAGTACGCGCTCATTAATTCAGGATCCGCTCGCGTACGAGATCGGCAAGCCGGGCAATATGTTCGTCCGGATGCTGCGCGGTAAATGTCAACCGCAGGCGTGCGGTGCCGGCGGGCACGGTCGGCGGGCGGATGGCGGCGGCCAAATATCCTTCATCGGCCAGCATGCGTGACGCGGCGAGCGTCGCTTCCTCCTCGCCGACGATCACCGGGACGATCGGGCTCTGCGCCTCGGGCAGGCCGGCGCGCTTGGTGAAAGCTTTGGCCTTCTGCACCGGCAGCGCGGCATAACCGGGTTCGCGCTCTATGAGATCGAGTGCCGCGATGCTGGCGGCGACGCAGGCCGGCGGTAGGCCGGTCGAATAGATCAGCGTGCGCGCGCGATTTCTAATCAGGTCGATCGAGGCGCTCGATGCACACAGATAGCCGCCATAGGCGCCGACCGCCTTCGACAGCGTGCCCATTTGCAAGGGAACCGGAATATGCGCGTTGCCGGCGAAGCTCGAGCCGCGGCCGCCGCCGACCACGCCTAGACCGTGCGCGTCGTCCGACATCAGCCAGGCGTCGTGCTCGTTGGCGAGCGAAAGCAAATCCGCCAAAGGCGCCAGATCGCCGTCCATGGAGAACACGCCATCGGTGATGATCAATGCGTGATCGTGCTCTGCGCGGTGCGCGGCCAGTAATTCGCGCGCACGTTCAACATCATTGTGCCGGAACGTCATAATCTTGCCGCGCGCCAATTGCGCGCCGGCGAACAGACAGGCGTGCGACAATTCGTCCGCCAGCACCAGTCCGTCGCGACCGATCAGTACCGGGATGATGCCGGCATTGGCCAGATAGCCGGAACCGAACACGACGGCGGCTTGCGTCTGCTTGATGCGGGCGAGGCGCATTTCCAACTGCGCGTAGAGTGGGTGATTGCCGGTGACCAGGCGCGAGGCGCCGGAGCCCGCGCCGTAGTGCGCGATCGCCGCGATCGCCGCCTGCTTGATCGCCGGATGTTGGGTCAGATTGAGATAATCGTTGCAGGAAAACGACAGCAACCGCTTGCCGTCACGCTCGATCCAAATGCCGTTTTCGCGCACGGTCTCGGCCAGCGCGCGGTGAAGATGCCGCTGCTTGAGCTCCTCGAGCTTTGCTTGCGCGAATTGATCGAGCGAATGCATGGTGACCTTCACTACCACATAAGGCTAAATGCCCGCCAAGGCCTCATCGGAAAGCGCCAAATGGCGAGCGACAGCGGTAAAACCACCCTCGATCACATCTGGCTCCCGTATGCACAGATGAAGACCGCTGCGCCGCCGCTTCGCGTTGCGCGCACCGAGGGATCGCGCATCGTGCTGGCCGACGGACGCGAGCTGATCGACGGCGTCGCCAGTTGGTGGACCGCCTGCCATGGTTACAACCAGCCGTCTATCCGCCACGCGGTGGCAAAACAGCTCAAGCAGATGCCGCATGTCATGTTTGGTGGCCTGACGCATGAACCGGCGCTCACATTGGCGCGGCGGCTGACGGCCTTGCTGTCCGGCGATCTTACACTCGTTTTCTTTTCGGATTCGGGCTCGGTCGCTGTCGAGGTCGCGCTGAAAATGGCGGCGCAATACTGGATCAACCAGGGACAGCGCGAGCGAACGCAATTCATCGCGTTCAAGGATAGCTATCACGGCGATACAATTGGCGCGATGGCGGTGAGCGATCCGCATGCCGGTATGCACTCGATTTATGGCGGACTGATGCCGCAGCACGTTGTCGCCGACTTGCCCGCGGACGAAGCGAGCACCGCGGCGCTCGACGCGCTGATCGCGCGTCACGCGGGTGAGATCGCCGGCATCATCGTCGAACCACTGGTGCAGGGCGCCGGCGGTATGAAGTTTCACGACGCGTTTGTGCTCAAGCGCCTACGCATGCTCGCCGATAAACATGATCTGCTGCTGATCTTCGACGAAATATTTACCGGCTTCGGCCGCACCGGCACGATGTTTGCCTGCGAACAGGCCGGCGTTACGCCCGACATCATCACGTTGTCCAAGGCACTGACTGGCGGCACGTTACCTCTGGCGGCGACGGTGGCGACCAAAAAAGTGTTCGAGGCATTCTGGTCGGACGATTCCACCAAGGCGCTGATGCATGGGCCGAGCTACATGGCCAATGCGCTGGCCTGCGCCGCCGCCAATGCCTCGCTCGATCTGTTCGAGAGCGAGCCGCGGCTGCAACAGGTGGCCGCCATATCCGCCGCTTTGTTGCAAGGCCTCGCGCCGTGCCACAATCTGCCCGGCGTCAAGGACGTCCGAGTGAAGGGCGCTATCGGCGTGGTCGAGCTGGACGCAATCGGCAATCTCGATCATTTGCGCGCACTCTTTATGGACGAGGGTGTGTTCATACGCCCGTTCGGCAATATCATCTATCTCACGCCCGCTTTCACCATCGCATCGGACGAGCTCAAAACCCTGACCGACGTCGTGGTGAAAATCGTGCGCGCGTTGCAGTGAGGAAAGACCATGGCGCCTTACAGTGGACCGGTGATCGACACGCATCACCATATCTGGCGGCGTAAAGATGTGGCATGGCTGGCCGATCCGCCGATTCCGCGGATGTTCGGCGATTATTTCGGCCTGCGCCGCGATTATCCGGTCGAGGAGTGGATCGCCGACATCGTGCCGCAGGGCGTCACCAAGTCAGTGCATGTCACCGCCATGTGGGGTCCGGGGCGCGAACTCGACGAGACGCGCTGGCTGCAGTCGGCCGCCGACCAGCATGGCTTTCCGCACGGTATCGTCTGCAACGCCAATTTGGCCGATCCGGATGTGGCGGCCACGCTCAAGGCGCAAAAGCAATTTCCCAATTTGCGCGGCGTACGTCAGATGCTTTATTGGGACGCCGACCCGGTGCGCCAGGCGGCAAGCCGCGCGGACTATTGCAACGATTCGGATTTTCGCCGCGGCTTGGCATTCTTGGAAAAACACGACCTGCACTTCGAATTGCAAGTCTATGCCGGACAGGCGAAATACGCGGTCGAGCTGATCAAGGCGTTTCCGAATGTGCGCATGATCCTGGTGCATGCCGGCATGCTGACCTCGCGTGCGCCGGAAGCGATCGACGAATGGCGCGCGGCGTTGACCGCCATGGCCGCTTTCCCCAATCTGCATGCGAAGATTTCGGGTCCCGGCATGTTTACCAATGGCGTGACGCGTGGACACGCACGCCAATGGATCCGCGACGTGATCCAGATATTCGGAATCGAGCGCACCATCTATGGCAGCAATTTCCCGCTGGAGAAATTGCACGCCAGTTACACCGATTTCTTTGCCCACTATCGCGCAGTGCTGTCGGAATATAGCGAAGTCGAGCAGCGCAAGGTGCTGCACGACAACGCTATGAGGTTTTATCGGCTCTAACGGTATATGTATTCAACGCGTCGCGTCGATGGCTGGACCAGAACCGGCACGCGATTGACGTAAGCATATTGGTAGTCGTAACCCGGCACCGGCGTGAGCGCGACGTCTTCCGGCAGGCCGGCGCCTTCGACCACTTCACCATTGAGATAGACTGGCGCCAGCGGATGGCTGACTACGTAACTTTGGACCGCGGACGGCGGGCTGATGACCAGCGGTTCGCCGGCCGGCGGCGTGATCAGCGTGCCGGAGACGGCGGGCAACAGGGCGGCGCTGCCGGTCGTTTCGACCGGCGCCTGATAGGTTACCGGCGGCAGGGTTTGAATGGTTTCGGCGACCACGAGTGAGCGACCGGACAGGTTGGCCATCAGATATTGCGAATAGACCCAACCTTGCCGACCGTTGTAACTCACCTGACACCAGAGGCTGCCCTGGATGCAGCCGGTGACGGCGGCCTGGGCACGCGCCGGAATCGCGCCGATCACGGTGTATTGCGGTCCCGGTCCGGAGCGGATGTTGAGCGGCGTGGTCGCTGCGGCGAGCGTGGCTGCCGAGGCTTGGCTCGACAGCGCGACAGCCGCCGTCATGGCGGCAAGAAATATCGAGCGTTTGAATGTCATGACGCAAGACCTCCATTTTGGTTGGATGCCTGCGTAACGCGCGGGGCGCTTGCGCGTTCCGATCTTCATGTTTGTGCGGACGGAACAAGAGTTCCGCGATCAGAATCCGACCACAGTTCCGTGCAGATCATATTCGTCGGCACGCTCGATCTTCACCGTTGCGATCTCGCCGACGCGCAGCGGGCGCTTGCTCGCCACATAGACAGCGCCATCGATTTCCGGTGCGTCGGCCATCGAGCGGCCTTTGGCAACTGTGGCGCCGACCGAATTGATAATGACCTGCTGACGCGTTCCGACTTTCCGTTTTAATCGGCGCGTTGAAATCTTTTGCTGCGCCTGCATGAAACGATGCCAGCGCTCTTCCTTGACGTCGTCGGCAACCGGCGCCGCCAGATCATTGGCCACGGCGCCGCGTACTGGTTCATATTTGAAACAGCCGACGCGATCGAGCGCGGCTTCCTCCAGCCATTGCAGCAGCAGTTCGAAATCCGCCTCGGTCTCGCCGGGGAAGCCGACGATAAAGGTCGAGCGCAGCGTGATGTCGGGGCAAATTTCGCGCCAGCGCGCGATCCGCTCCAGCGTCTTCTCCTGCGCGGCCGGACGTTTCATGCGCTTGAGCACATTAGGCGCAGCGTGCTGGAACGGAATGTCGAGATAGGGGAGGATCTTGCGTTCCGCCATCAGCGGGATGACGTCGTCGACGTGCGGGTAGGGGTAGACATAATGCAGCCGTACCCAGACGCCCAATTCGCCGAGTGCCGCGCTCAGATCGACAAATTTCGCGCGCAAATCTTTGTCGTGCCATTTGCTCGCGGCATATTTAATGTCGAGTCCGTAGGCCGAAGTGTCTTGTGAGATCACCAGCAATTCCTTCACGCCGGCAACCACCAGTTTCTCCGCCTCGCGCATCACGTCGCCGGCCGGGCGCGACACCAGGTCGCCGCGCAGGCGGGGGATGATGCAGAACGTGCAGCGGTTGTTGCAGCCTTCGGAAATTTTCAAGTAAGCATAATGCCGCGGCGTCAACTTAATGCCCTCCGGCGGCACCAAATCGAGAAACGGATCGTGCAGCGGCGGCAACGCTTTGTGCACGGCTTCGACCACGCTCTCATATTGCTGCGGTCCAGTGATCGCCAGCACGTCGGGGTAAGCCGCCGAAATGCTTTCCGGCTCCGCGCCCATGCAGCCGGTGACGATGACCTTGCCATTTTCCTTCAACGCGTTGCCAATGGCAGCGAGCGACTCCGCCTTAGCGCTGTCAAGAAAACCGCAAGTGTTGACAATGACCAGATCGGAGCCGGCGTGCTCGCGCGACAGCTCATAACCTTCCGCTCGCAGCCGCGTGACAATGCGCTCGCTGTCCACCAACGCCTTCGGACAGCCGAGCGAGACAAAACTCACTTTCGGCGCAGCGGGTTTGTTATCGGGATCGAGCATGCCGGGGAGGGGCTACAAGCGATCCGGGTCGAGATCAAGGCCGCGCGCGCCAAATAGCCGAATCCCCGGACGGCAAGGGTTACGTCGGGGTCAACCGCCGTCTTGCTGTCAGGGACGCGTCAGCGGTTGCGCCACGCCTCAGCCTGCGCGTAGAACTTCTTCTCCCAAACCTTATGATTATCCACGCCCTCGCGGATAAAGGGCGTGAACACGGCGAGGCTGAGCAGCAGCCAATTCAAAAAATTTGCCGGAAAACGCAGCGGCTTACGGAAGTCAACGAACAGCACCACGCGCGTGTGCGGCGTGCGGTTCCAGGCCTCATGCTCGTAGGCGTCGTCGAAAATCACCGCTTCGCCCTCGCGCCAGCAATAAATATCTTTGTCAACGCGGATGCCGAGTTGCTCGCGCGGCTCCGGCACGATCAAGCCGAGATGCAATCGCAAAACACCGTTATAGGGCCCGCGATGTGGCGGCAGGTGCTTGCCTGGCTCCAGAATCGAGAACATCACCGTGATCAAGCCGGGAATGTTCTGGCAGGCGGCCCATGTCCGCGGACATTGCTTGATATTGTTAGCCGAACGAAAGCCGTAGCCCGCCAGCACGAAAGTTTTCCAGCCTTGGTCCTGGCTGATGACGGAAACGTCGGCGGCGAGCTCATGAAAGCCGGGCAGATCGTCCTTGCGTACGAGCACGCGGTCGAGCTCGGCGCGGATGGCGCGCCAATCGCGCTCGACAAGCTTGGTCCAGGGAAACACCGGGTTGTCGTAGATCGGCGGATTGCCGACGCGGCTGTAGCTCAGATTGAGTCGTTCGACCCACGCGACCGCGGCCATGAATGCCCGCGCAACAAAGCTCGGCCGGTTCAACGGCTTGATGCCTGCGGTGCCGAAATTCTGGGTAGGAGTTGGGGCCGTTTCGGCCGGTTGCTCCGCAATGCTCACCAGTCGCTCCCCGCCAAGCATGCCCCGTCATCAATATTGTCATAATAGCGACAGCCTCCGGCAAGCGGAAGTTCTCCACCGGGAGCTAGTCGCATTGGCGCCACGGCGCGGTAGGGCTATGCTGCCGGGCCGGAAAGTTGCCTATGAAATTCGTCATGAAGCTTGCTGCGCTCGTTTTAGCCCTGATCTTGAGCGGGGCTTCGTTGGCCGCGGCCGGCGACGCGCGGGTTTGGCGCTATAACCGGCATAGCGCCGGGCCGCCATTCCCGACCAGCGAACGCGCGCAGTCGATTTGGGCCTCGGGCGCCTGCTGGAGCGACTGCGGCTCCATCACCACCTGGAATCTCGTCGCCTGCCTGGAGCAGGACAGTCAAGCCCATTGCCTCAAGCGCGCCGATGCCGGCGACCGCATGTGCCAGCGCGCCTGCCGCACCAGCGGCGGCCCGTGGCTGCCAGATATATTCGACTTCTGATCTAGCCGTCAGGCGCCGCGCGGACCGAAATAGCGTGCGCCCCATAGAACGATGATCCATATCGCCGCATAAATCCCGATACCGATCAGCAAGGTTTGCATCCCATTCGCTCCTTTTCTGCGCCCACTCGGGCGCAACGCGTGACTGGCGGAAGGGGTGAGATTTCGAACTCACGGTACCCTTGCGGGTACGCCGGTTTTCAAGACCGGTGCCTTAAACCACTCGGCCACCCTTCCGTAACACGCCTGTAATAGCGCTAGTCCAATGATCGAAGCTCTTTGTTCTTGCAAGCGGGCGCTCGCCTGGGCTATTTCGACTATGCGCATCACCGGAAAATGTGGCAGTGGAACCAACTATTTACCACCTCACAGGCCGGCGGTTCCAGAAGCGGTCGCGGTAAGGTAAACTGGCCGCTTCGCAATCGGGGAATTGAGGCAGCATGGGCGAATCCGGGGGCTACGGCCGATTGAGCCGCATCCTGCGCCTGCTAGGCCTCGCGGCCTGCTGTCTGGCGCTTGCGAATTGCGCCAATAGCCGGCTGTCCAGCCGGGTCGACCCCAAATACGGCACCTCGGCCAGCGCGCGTGTGATCACGCCAGGTGAGCCGGTACCCAAGGGCGGCGGCGTCTATCGCGTCGGCAAGCCTTATGTCGTTGCGGGCCGCGAATACGTGCCGCAGGAAAATGTCAATTACAGCGCCACCGGGCTGGCCTCCTGGTACGGCGACGACTTCCACGGCCGCTACACCGCCAACGGCGAAATCTTCGACATGAATTCGCTCTCGGCCGCGCATCCGACGCTGCCGTTGCCGTCTTATGTGCGCGTCACCAATCTCAGCAACCACAAATCGATCGTGGTGCGCGTCAACGACCGCGGACCCTATGTCGGCGACCGCCTGATCGACGTCTCGGTGCGCACCGCCAAGCTCTTGGGCTTTTATGGCGACGGCGTCGCCAAAGTGAAGGTCGAATATGTGGGCCGCGCACCGCTTGAGGGCTCCGATGACCGCAAGCTGGCCTCGACCTTGCGCGATGGCCAACCCGGCATCCTCCCGCAGGTACGGGTGGCGTCTGCCGGAGGTTATGCGCCGACTTATTTTGATAACCGCCCGATGACGCAGGTGCGCGTTCCGGCGCCGCCCGATCGTCCCTTCCGGCTGGGCGAGGGCGCCCGCGATGTGCCGGCCGTCGCGCCCAAACCGCGTGTCGAAGCCGCCGCCCGCCCGCAGGCCGCGCCGTCCTATGTTCGCGAAGTCGCGGACGTCGAGCCCGAAGTATCGCCGGTTTCCGCCTACGCCCCGGTCCGCAGTGATAGCCGGACCGGGTTCTTGAGCGGCCGCGGCCTTTACTGAGCCACAAATTTCCGCCACATCGTCGTCGATTAGGCGCGGGCGCGGTGCCTGCGGACGAATGATGTTGAACATGCCGTTTTCGCAGAGCGCAATCGGACGGTTCCTGGCGACGGCTGTTTTGGTTGCCGCCTTTGGCGCTTGGGCCGTTGCCGCGCCCAAGCACGACGTCAAACATGACGCAAAGCCCGCCAAACCGGCCGCCGCGGCCACGGCGAAAAAAGAACCGCCGCGCAACAAAGACGAGCCGATCATCAATGCGCCGCACGCCATTCTGATCGACGCCGAAAACGGCGGCGTGCTGTACGAGAAAGACGCCGACAAGCTGATTTTTCCGGCCAGCCTCGCCAAGCTGATGACCGCCGAATACGTTTTCCACGAAATCAAGGAAGGCCGCATCAAGCTCACCGACGAATACGGCGTAAGCGAGAATGCATGGCGCAAGGGCGGCGCGCCCTCGCATGGTTCCACAATGTTCGCCGCGCTCAACAGCAAAGTCCCGGTCGACGATCTGCTGCACGGCATGATCATCGTGTCCGGCAACGACGCCTGCATCATTCTAGCCGAGGGCATTGCGGGCACCGAATCCGAGTTCGCCGAGAAGATGACGCAACGCGCGCGCGAGATCGGCTTGCAGAAATCGGTGTTCACCAATTCGAACGGGCTGCCCGATCCCGGCACCAAGGTGACCACGCGCGAGCTCGCGATGCTGGCGCGCCAGATCGTTCTGAATTATCCGGAGCTCTATAAGATCTTCGGCCAGACCGAGTATACTTGGAACAAGATCCGGCAACCCAACCGCAATCCGTTGCTCGGCTCCGTCAACGGCGCCGACGGCCTGAAGACCGGATTTACCCGCGACGCCGGCTACGGGCTGGTCGGTTCGGCCGTTCAGGACGGCTTGCGACTGATTGTCGTCGTCAATGGCGCCAAAGACGCCAAGGAGCGCGGCGATGAAGCCAAGAAACTGCTCGACTGGGGCTTCCGCAGTTTCGAGCAGCGCGATCTGTTCGCCGCGGGGCAGATCATCGGCTCCGCCAAGGTCTATGGCGGCGCCAGCGGCTCGGTGTCCCTGCAGGCATCCGGGCTGGTAAAATTGTTGGTGCCGAAAAGCGGCGGCGAACGACTGATCGCACGCATCGCCTACCGCGGCCCGGTGCCGGCACCGATCGCGCAAGGTCAGCCGATCGGCGCGCTCAAGGTCTGGCGCGACGACAAGCTGGTCTTGCAGGAGCCGCTTCACGCCACCGAAAACGTGGCCAAGGGCAATATGCCCCAACGTGCGATCGATGCGGTGGCGGAATTGGTGATCGGGCTGTTACGCGCCGGGGCCGAACGGCTATAGTCGATGGCAATGCGCGGACGTTTCATCACCTTCGAAGGCGGCGAGGGCAGCGGCAAGTCCACCCATGCGCGACTGCTCGCGGACCGGCTCAATGCGCTCGACATCGAAGTCGTGTTGACGCGCGAGCCAGGCGGCTCGGCCGGCGCCGAGATCATCCGTCACATCCTGCTTTCCGGCATCGCCAAGCCGCTCGGGCCCGAGACCGAGGCGATTTTGTTCGCGGCCGCGCGCGACGACCACGTGCGCGCCACCATCCGGCCGGCACTGGTCGCCGGACAATGGGTGATCTGCGACCGCTTCATCGATTCCACCCGCGTTTATCAGGGCGTGCTTGGCAAGGTGGACGCCAAGCTGATCCGCAGCCTCGAGCGCGTGACCGTCGGCGCCGCCATGCCCGATCTCACTTTTCTGCTCGACGTACCGGCAAATGTCGGACTGGCGCGCGCCACGCGCCGGCGCGGCGCCGGGACGACCGACCGCTTCGAGTCCGAGTCAATCGGATTTCATGAGACCTTGCGCGAGGCCTATCTCGCGCTGGCGGAGAAAGAGCGCAAACGCTGCGTCGTTATCGACGGCCGCGCGCCGCGCGAAGTGGTGGCGGAGCGCATCTGGACGACGGTCGAGACGCGTCTGCATCCCGGACTGGAACGCCTCGCGGCCGAGACGGCGGCGCCGTGAGCGGCGATGACGCCGACAGGGAAGTCCTGCTGCCGCGCGAAACCGCCGTGCTGTTCGGTCACAATGAGGCCGAAGGCGCACTGCTCGACGCTTATAAAAGCGGCCGCATTCCGCACGCCTGGTTGATCGGCGGGTCGCCCGGCATCGGCAAGGCGACGCTGGCCTACCGGCTCGCGCGCTTCGTTCTGACGCATCCCGATCCGAAATCGGCGGCCGTGCAGCAGGCAACCTCGCTCGCGGTTGCCCCTGATCATCCCGTCGCGCGGCGCCTCGCCGCCCAAGCGCAAACCGATTTTTTCGTGCTCGAGCGCGTCATCAACGATCAGACCGGCAAGCTCTTTACCGTCATCCGCGTCGAGGACGTGCGCAAGGCGGTACGGTTATTCGCCACGACCGCGGGCGAGGGCGGTTGGCGCATCGCCATCGTCGACACTGCCGACGATCTCGAGCGCCCGAGCGCCAATGCGCTGCTCAAGGTCATGGAAGAGCCGCCGCCGCGCGCGCTGTTGTTGCTGGTCAGCCAGGCGCCCGGCCGGCTGCTGCCGACCATGCGGTCGCGCTGCCGACGGCTCGATTTGCGGCCGCTCTCGGCCGAGGACCTGACACGCGCCGTTGCCGCCGCAACGGGACGCGACATGGCCGACGCGGAAGTGAAAGAAGCCGCCGCGGCGGCCGAAGGCAGTGTGGCGCGGGCGATCGGTTTCCTCGACGGCCCCTCGCTGGCTCTGCGTCAGCGCGTGCTCGAGCTGTTCGCACAACTGCCCAATCCCGATCCGCGCGCGCTACATGCGCTCGGCGACGCCCTCGGCGGCAGCGAGCCGCAAACGCTCGCCGCTTTCATGGACATGGTGAACGCTTGGCTATCGACCCAGGTATCGGGTGACAGCCGTCCGGCCCGGCAGGCGGCGCGCACTGCTGAGGTATGGGAGAAAGTCAACCGCGCGGCGCGCGACGTCGAGACTTACAATCTCGAACGCAAGCCGTTGGTGTTCGCGGTGTTCGGGCTGCTGGCGGAAACGGCGCGCGGTTAGGATCGCGCATAAATTCAGCATTAAACAGGCGACATACGCCGGGCCTGACGTCATGCGGCTGGTAAAATCCAGCCATGCCGCGGCCTCAACCCCTTTCGCGGGGGTGGTAGCGCGGCTTATCATTGTTACGACGGGTGGGGACTGTCTGGTTCCCGCAAATAATCCTCAAGGGGGCCTCCATGAAACTGACGTTCATCGTTGCGGTCATCGCGATCGCCGCCATGCCGTTGTGCGCGCAAGCGCAAAACAAAGCGCCCAAGCCGACCAAGGCGTCCGCAATGAAAGTCGTGGCCACGATCAGCGCCGACAAGGCCAAGGTGCAGACTTATTGCGAGATGGCCAAGCTCGGCGATCAAATCGATGCCGCCGACAAGAAGAAAGACACCAAGACCGTCGACGCGCTGTCGAAAAAGATGGACGATATGAGCCAGAAACTCGGCCCCGAATACGTCGCTCTCATGGAAGGGCTACAGGACCTGGATCCCAGCTCCAAGGACGGCCAGGAGATCGGCTCGGCGCTCGACGGTCTCGATAAATTGTGCGGCAAGTAGCTTTTGATGCCGGGGTCCTAAGGTGCCGGGCGCATCGCGCGCGCCTCAGGATGAGGGGCGACCGTTTCGCGCCTGCCACAGCGCGACCGTCATCCAGCCGGTCGAGGTGCCGACAAAGCCGCCGGCGATCACGTCGCTGAGGAAATGGTAATTGGCGCCGATCAACCCAACAGCGACCGCCAACACGACCAGCGCGTAAAGCGGCCGCAGCTTCGGATAAAGAATCCACAGCACCGACAGCACCGCGCAGGTCACCGTGGTGTGGCCGGAAGGAAACGACGCATAGCCGGGCCCGCCATGGAAAAAGTTGAAGCCGTAAGCGCCATCATGGATGAACGAGGGATTGTTCTGCACCCAGGTATCCGGCCATAGCCGGCCGAAGACGAACTTAAGTCCGCTCTTGATGGATTCGCCGACGATCAGGCCGATGCTGCAGAGCGCTGCCATGGTCTTCACGGTCGACATCGGCCGGCCGGCCAGCGCGCAAAGTCCGACCGCCACGAACACAATGCAGGCGGCTGGGATGAGGGGGTCGGGCAGGTGGGTGACGGTCGCGAAGACCTCACGATGCCCGCTATAGGCGTGCGCGAGTAGCGCAAGCGGACGGTCGATCCAGAGATAGCAGACGGTGACCGCGGCGGCGGTCAGCAGAAGCGCAATCAGCCAGCGGTTCAGGGCGGTCATCGCGGGGATCCCGAGCCGATTCAATCGGCGCAACCTGTTTGTGCCAGAATCACCAGTTCGCATGCAATCCATCGCCCGCGCGCGGCGTTTACACCCAATTAACCGCAGTCAATGCATAATTTTTCGCCGCCTCACATGTCGTGCGGGCGGCGGATGGGGAAGTCCGACTCTTTCAAACGATCGATTGCGGCCGACGCGTCTTAACCGGCGCGACCGGTCACGTCGTCGATGTGTGTCATCGGGTTCGAGTTGCGTATGACAGTTGCGGCCGCCACGATTTACGACGCCCGTTTGTTTGACGGCCGCATTTTCTCTCGCGGCGATGGTCGCCGAATTCCACGCGTTATTCGGTCTATTGGCGGCAGTGTTGTGTTTGGCGCCGGAGCCGTGGCCGCCGCTGGCCTGCTCATCGTAACCGTCACGCTGGCGGCGGGCTGGATGGTCAATTCGTCGCTTTCCGCCAATCATCATATTGACGCCCCGGCGGGGCCGGGGGCTCTAACGCTCGCCCCAAACACGCCGATTTCAGTCGAGGCATCGAACGTGACCTTTGCGGACAAATGGGCGCGCGCGACCGCTTCCATGCAGGCCAGCGCCGTGCCGCTTCTGCCGCAGGAAACGCAGGTCGCGAAACTTGCTCCCATCGAGGTTCCGGCTGCCACACCTGTCATAGCCACGCCCTTGCCGCAAAAGCGGCCGACCGAAATGGCGAACAT
The DNA here is from genome assembly GCA_963703875.1 of uncultured Alphaproteobacteria bacterium. Lineage (GTDB taxonomy): Bacteria > Pseudomonadota > Alphaproteobacteria > Rhizobiales > Xanthobacteraceae > Pseudolabrys. The sequence goes on along the minus strand of CAVPFZ010000027.1, from coordinate 85,966 downwards.
CGTGCCGCTGCCGCGGCCTTATCCCATCGAGCGCGAGCCCACGCTGTCGACGGCCCATCAAACCGGCGCTCAGGTCGCGCTCGAGGTCGCAGCAATCACACCGCCGCCCGAAAAGCGCGTTGCGGCGCTGCCTGCGCGCGACAGCCGCACGGCGGTCTACGATATTTCCGCGCACACGGTCTATTTGCCCAATGGCGAGCGGCTCGAGGCGCATTCGGGGCTCTATGACAAGATGGACGATCCGCGCTTCGTCAATGTCAGGATGCGCGGTCCGACGCCGCCGAATGTCTATGATCTGACCTTGCGCGAGGAGAGTTTCCACGGCGTTCAGGCCATTCGCCTCAATCCGGTCGAAGAGGACAAGATGTTCGGCCGCGCCGGCATGCTGGCGCACACCTACATGCTCGGTCCCAACGGCCAGTCGAACGGCTGCGTGTCGTTCAAGGATTACCAGAAATTCCTGCAAGCCTACCTGAACGGCGAGGTCGAGCGCTTGGTCGTGGTGGCGCGCCGTGACGACCTGCCGTCGCGCGTCGTCCACGAGCGCCGCGGCCGCGCCGAGCGGTTTGCTGCCAATAATTGATGCAGCGTGACCCGAACTGCTAGTACCCGCGCCGGCGTACTTTCTTGGCCGCCTTGCGCGCCGCGTAGCGAACATCGCGCTCGGCTTTTTGCTCGGCAGCAAGCGCCGTCGCCGTATCGGCCTTTTGCGTAGCAGCCACGGCCTCGGCCTTTTCGATGTCGCGCTGCGCTTGCGCGGCGAACTCTGCAGCACGCGAAGCCTGTGCGGCCAACTCACCCTCACGCACCTTCTTCGCGGCTTCACGCTCGGCCATACGGCCTGCGCGCGCCTCGTTGATCGCAATCCGGTTGAGACGCTGCTGTTCGAGTGCGGGGTCTTGGGCAGCGGCGCGAAACTTTGCCAGCATGGCCTTTTTGACGGCATCGGCGTTATTGCGACGTTCGAGAACGTCGGGGCTTCGAAAGAAGGTCATTCGTACTCCTAGGGGAATCGGGGCAGGGGATATATGGCGCTCTATCGCGCCATCTACAATGACGAACGGCTCGGATTCATTAAGGCAAGTCGTGCGCCCGATTGTCTCTTCGAGAGCCATTGCTGTCACTTGCTTGCCCCAGCCGCTTCCGATTGATACCTACTCCCTGACCCGTCATGGCCTGACTCGGCCATCCCCGTCTTTCAATAAAGTCGAAAATGCCGGCCGAAAAACAGCCCTATTACATCACCACCGCGATCTCGTACCCGAACGGCGCGCCGCATATCGGCCACGCCTATGAGGCGATCGCGACTGACGCCATCGCGCGCTTCATGCGGCTCGACGGCTACGACGTCTATTTTCTCACCGGAACCGACGAGCACGGCCAGAAAATGCTGCAAACCGCGGCGCGAGAGGGCGTGACCGCGCGGCAATTGCGCGACCGCAACGTGCCGCTGTTCGAGGCCATGGTGGCGAAGCTCAATTGCTCGAACGACGACTTCATCCACACAACGGAAGAGCGCCACCACCGCGCCTCGGAAGAGATCTGGCGGCGCATGGAGAAGAACGGCGACATCTATCTCGATAAATATGCCGGCTGGTATTCGGTGCGCGACGAGGCCTATTACGCAGAGGACGAAACGCACTTGAACGAGCAGAAGGTGCGCGTAGCCTCCAAAACAAGTACGCCGGTCGAATGGGTGGAGGAGGAGAGCTATTTCTTCCGCCTCTCGGCCTATCAGGACAAGCTGCTCAAACTGTTCGAGACGCCGAATTTCGTGCTGCCGAAGGAACGGCTCAACGAGGTGGCGAGCTTCGTGCGCGGCGGCCTGCAGGACCTGTCGATCTCACGCACCACGTTTGACTGGGGCGTGCGGGTGCCCGGCAACGACAAGCACATCATGTATGTGTGGGTCGATGCGCTGACCAATTACATCACCGGCGTCGGCTATCCGGACACCAAGAGCGAAAAATTCAAACGCTACTGGCCGGCGGCGCTGCACGTCATCGGCAAGGACATCGTGCGTTTTCACGCGGTTTATTGGCCGGCGTTTCTGATGTCGGCGGGGATCGACGTGCCCAGGCGCATTTTCTCGCACGGCTTTTTGTTCAATCGCGGCGAGAAAATGTCGAAGTCGGTCGGCAATGTGATCGATCCGTTCGCGCTGGCCGACGCCTACGGCGTCGATCCCTTACGTTATTTTTTTCTGCGCGAGGTGCCGTTCGGTCAGGACGGCAATTACAGCCACGAGGCGATCGTCAACCGCATCAATGCCGATCTCGCCAACGATTTGGGCAATCTGGCGCAGCGCTCGCTGTCGATGATCGGAAAAAACTTCGGCGGCGTGCTGCCGGCGCCGGGGGCGTTCAGCGGCACCGACAAAACGATCTTGGCCGCAGCCGACGGCATGATCGGCATCGCGCGCGAGCACATGAAGACGCAACAGCTCCACCAGGTGCTCAACGCGGTCTGGGCGGTGGTGGCCGACGCCAACCGCTACTTCGCCTCCGAGGCGCCCTGGGCGTTGGCCAGGACCGATCCGAAGCGGCAGGGGACGGTGCTTTATGTCACTGCGGAAGTCCTGCGCAGAGTGGCAATCCTCTGTCAGCCTTTCATGCCGAGCTCCGCAGCGAAGCTGCTCGACCTCCTGTCCGTCCCCGCCGAACGGCGCGATTTTTCGCAGCTTGACGCCGGCATTCGCATCGCCGGAGGCAGCAAGTTGCCGGCGCCCGCGCCGGTGTTCCCGCGCTACGTCGAGCCTGAAGAAAGGGCCTGAAAATGCTGGTGGACAGTCACTGCCACCTGGATTTTCCGGATTTTTCCAGCGAGCTCGACGCCGTCGTGAAACGCGCGCGTGATGTCGGCATCGGCCGCATCGTGACGATCTGCACCCGCGTGCGAAAATTTAGCCAAGTGCTCGCGGTCGCTGAAAAGTTCCCGGAGATTTTCTGCTCGGTCGGCACCCATCCGCACAACGCGCATGAGGAGCTTGACATCGATTCCAAAGCGCTGATCGCGCTGACGAACAATCCGAGGGTCGTGGCGATTGGCGAGGCGGGCTTGGACTATCACTACGACAATTCGCCGCGCGAGGCGCAGGCTCAGGGCCTGCGCCAACACATTGCCGCGGCTCGCACGACCGGTCTGCCGTTGGTGATCCATTCGCGCGACTGCGACGCCGACATGACCAAAATTCTTAAGGAGGAAAGCGGGAAGGGCGCCTTCCCGGCCGTGCTGCATTGCTTCACCGGCGGCCGCGATTTGGCTTTTACCGCCATAGATTTGGGGCTGTACGTCTCATTTACCGGCATTCTCACGTTCAAGAATTCGGTAGCCTTGCGCGATATCGCGCGCGAACTGCCGGCCGACCGCATTCTGGTCGAAACCGATGCACCTTATCTCGCGCCGCTGCCGTATCGCGGCAAACGCAACGAGCCGGCTTTTGTGGCGGAAACCGCTAAAGTTTTAGCGGACAGCCGCGGCGTGTCCGTGGACGAAATCGCGCATCAAACCACGGAAAATTTCTACCGGCTGTTCAGCAAGGTGCCGCAGAAACTCGACCAAGCCGCATGAGTTTGAAATTCACCATTCTCGGCTGCGGCTCGTCGATGGGCGTGCCGCGCGTCGCCTTGGGTTGGGGTGATTGCGATCCGAATGAGCCGAAAAACCGCAGGCGGCGCTGCGCTTTATTGGTTGAGCGTATGGGACCGGCGGGCCGCACGCGCGTCCTGGTGGACTGCACGCCGGATCTGCGCATGCAGCTGCTCGACGCCGCGGTCGACTGGCTCGACGGCGTGCTGTTCACCCACGAGCACGCCGACCACACCCACGGCATTGATGATCTACGACCATTGTTCGTGCACAAACGCCGCCGGGTCGACGTCTGGCTCGATGAGCAGACTTCGCAGTCCCTGCGCGCGCGTTTCGGCTATTGCTTCCAGACGCCGGCCGGCAGCGAATACCCGCCGATTTTGACCGAGCACCGGCTGGTTCCGGGCCAGCCGGTCGAGATCAACGGGCAGGGCGGCCCGATCGCGGCCCTGCCGGTCCTGCAAAACCATGGGGATGTCCCCTCGCTTGGCTTCCGCTTCGGCAATATTGCCTATTCCGCCGACATCAAAGGCCTGCCCGCCGAAAGCCTGACGGCGTTGGCCGGGCTCGAGGTCTGGATCGTGGATGCGCTGCGCAAGGCGCCGCATCCAAGTCATTTCAACCTCGACGAGGCCTTGGCCTCGATCGGCCGGGTAAAGCCAAAACGAGCCATCCTGACCAACCTGCACAGCGACATGGACTACGCGGCGCTGCGCGCCAGCCTGCCGGCCAATGTCGAGCCGGCGTTCGATGGGATGTCCTTCGGCGCCAGCTAATCCATTTTGTCGGCATACCGGTACTTCATATTGAAATTCATGGAGATTATCTCATCAAGACCGCAAGAACCGCGTTTGATCATTATTATAAATAGCTTAGATTTATGAGCACCATATGGCCGGTACTTAAAGTAACAAGCGTCAGTCTAAAGCCGCTACGGATAGGCGACGTTACACTTGGCGGCCCCAGCCGCTAGGTGTAGGATCGGCGGTGCGCCGTGAAAACGGCCCTTTCCTTGGGCTACGGCGTATTTGGAGCGCCATTTGTGAAATTTACTCTGACCTATGACGGGCCGCTTCCGGCTTCGGCCAATAAGCCAAAGAACCAAGCGAAATGGGATATTCGGCAAGCCCTGAACCCCCAACTCAAGGACTTGTGGAGCAGCCACCCAGCCCTTCGTGAGACTGAGAACAATCGGCATTATCCAAAACGAGGCGGAGCCACGCTAACGCAAGTTCATCATTTGTATCCGGGGCCTATCACTAATCATCCGCGGATTGTGGATACCGCCGGTTCGGGTGAGCGAGAAATTCTTGATCTTTGTGAGCCAATCGAAAAACACGGTACTTGGTATAAACCGCTCGTGCGCGAATCCTTCGCGCTTCACTGCGGCCTAAAGATCATCTTTCTGCGGCAGGAAGCGCCAGGAAAGGTCTATCAAGCTGGCGATCTCGACGGTCGAATGAAAACGCTGCTCGATGCCTTGGCGATGCCGCAGCACAAAGAACAAATTCTCGGACGATCAACCAAACATGATCCGATATTTTGCCTTTTGGAAGATGACGCTCTCGTTTCCGGCCTACAGATTGAGAGCGAGCGGTTGCTTACCGATAAAAGTAATCAGCCCGATTATGTGCGGCTAAATATCGAAGTAGATGTGCGCGTCCGACAGGCGATGATCTACAACCAATCATTTCTTGGTTGAGGACCGTTTTTGCATGGCGATCTTTTTAACCGCACGATCCAGCGCCTTCTCATCATCCGCCTCGTGTTCCTTGGCGGCATCGAAAAATCGTTTCGATTGCTCGGCGTCGTCGGGCTTGGGGTTCGGTTTTCTTCCCATAGCCCGACGATATAGCCGCTATTCCTCGAAAGGCAAAGCGAGTTGGAACGGCGGTTCCGGCTCACGCTTGCGCCGCAGTTGTTTCATAGGTCAACCGCTTGCTCTTTGCACCGCCGAGCGCGATCTCGGCACGTTCAACGTCACCGATGCCAAGCTTGGCGCGAGTGTTCTGGCGGAAATCAAACTCGGCCAAGTAACGATCAAAGTGCTTGGCATCGACGCGCTGATAGACGCCGATGATTCCGCGTTTGAAGATCGAGAAAAATCCTTCGAGCGTGTTGGTATGCACATCGCCACGGGTCCATTCAAACTTAGAATGATCGATCGCTTCGTGCTTGGCCGCGCCGGTAAACTTGAACACCGGGGCACTGTCAGTCACCAACCGGCTCTTGCGGTCGAAGTGTTTGTAAAACAGCGGGCCGATGCCGCGATGGTCAACCATGACCGAGCGGATTTTACCGCCGCGCTCGACAAGGCTCAGCACCTTGACATTCGCCCTGCGACCGCCCGGACGCTTCCGAGTCTTAGGCGATTTTCCCATTTCCATATCGTCGGCCTCGACCGTCACGCCGGAGCCGCCCAGCGGGCCGCTATTGGCCGCAGGGGCCATCATTTCGCGGACGCGGTGCATCAGAAACCACGCGGTTTTCATGCTGCAATTAAACGTGCGCTGAATCTGCCGGGTCGAGATACCTTTCTTACTGGCCGTGATGAGTTGGATGGCTTGAAGCCACAGGCGCAGCGGGAAATGGCTGTCCTCGAAGATCGAGCCGATCCGGACCGTGAAGGTCTTGCGGCAGGCGTAGCACTTGCGAAGGCCGGGGCGGCTGGATTTGCCCGTCAAGCGGCCAATACGGGCCGTATCGGCGTTCTGGCAATGCGGGCAGACCGGGCCGTTGGGCCAGAGCCTTTCCTCGACATAGGCGAAGGCGGCGTCCTCGCAGTGGAAATGGGGGGCGGAATATATGGGCTTAGCCATTGGAAATCTCCTATGGTTGTAAGCCTATACCTAGTGGTTGGGGTTGTCAAGTGTAACGTCGCCTACGGATATTCCATAATATGTCTTATGCGAATCCGATGCCGGCGGTCGCTGCCTTGGGCGGGCTTTGCTACGGTCGCCTTTTCCAGCCGCGACGAGAGCCCCAACCCGTGAAGTCATCCCGCGACATTGCCCGCCTGATCGAGATCATGGCCGCATTGCGCACGCCCGGCACGGGATGCCCCTGGGACCTCGAGCAGAGCTTCCGAACCATCGCTCCTTACACGCTGGAGGAAGCCTATGAGGTGGCCGATGCTATTGCCCGCGGCGATCTGGACGGCCTCAAGGACGAACTCGGCGACCTCCTGCTCCAAGTCGCCTTCCACGCCCGGATGGCCGAGGAGCAAGACGCCTTCGATTTCGGTGACGTGGTCGAAACCGTCACCGCCAAACTAGTCCGCCGCCATCCGCATGTCTTTGCCGATGCCGACGGCCGCACCGCTAAGGCGATCGAGGGCCTGTGGGAACGCATTAAATTGCAGGAAAAAGCCGAGCGCGGCGAGGCGGCCCCGACCGGCGCTCTGGCCGGGGTGCCCGTCGCCCTGCCCGCGTTAACCCGCGCCCTAAAGCTGCAGAATAAAGCCGGCAAAGTCGGTTTCGACTGGAACGACCCACGCGCGGTTTTGGCCAAAATCCGCGAGGAAGCCGACGAGATCGAGGCCGTACTCGAAAGACCGGACAAATCCGAAGTCGCAGCCGAAGTCGGCGATCTGCTGTTCGCAGTGGTCAACCTCGCCCGCCATCTGGACGCCGATCCGGAGGACGTCCTGCGTCAAACCAACCTGAAATTCGAGCGGCGCTTCGGCTCGATCGAGCGCGCCCTGGCTGCGCGCGGCAAAACGCCCAAAGAGGCGACGTTGGCCGAAATGGATGCCTTATGGGATGCGGCCAAGGCTCAGGAAAAAACGCCTTAGAGGGCGAACTTAGCCCTCACCCGCGCCGCTTTTTCGGCATCCGCGCGGATCGTCACGCCCAGCCGCCCGTCATCGCGCATGCCCCGCGTTAGCACTTCGGAATTGCGGTAGAGCCAGCTCAGGCCGGCGCCATCCGACGGATCAATCGACAGTTCGAGAGTTTGACGGCTTTCGGCGAGCCGCGTCTCGATTGCAGCGATCAGGCGATCGACGCCTTCCCCGCTCAGGGCCGATACCGGAACCGGCCGGCGCGTTTCAGGCTGCCGTTCGGCCAGATTGAAAATGCGCGCCCGCGCGTCGCTATCGAACCGGTCGATCTTGTTCCAGACCTCGATCAAGCGCGGATCGCTGGCTTCGATGCCGAGCTCGCCGAGCACCTTTTCCACGTCGTGAGACTGCGCGGCGGAATCCTCGTGCGCCATGTCGCGCACATGCAGGATCACGTCGGCCTCGATCACCTCCTCGAGCGTGGCGCGGAACGCCGCAACCAGCATCGTCGGCAGATCGGAAATGAAGCCGACGGTATCGGAGAGAATGATGCGGTTGCCGAGTGGCAGCGCGACCGTGCGCAAGGTCGGATCGAGCGTGGCAAACAGCATATCCACCGACAAGACGCTGGCAGCGGTCATGCGGTTGAACAGCGTCGATTTGCCGGCATTGGTATAGCCGACCAATGCCACGATCGGATAAGGCACGCGCTTGCGGCTGTCGCGATGCAGTTTGCGGGTGCGCTTGACCTTATCCAGTTCGCCTTCGATGCGCTTGATGCGATCTTCGATCACGCGGCGATCGGCTTCCAGCTGCGTCTCACCCGGTCCGCCGAGAAAGCCGAAGCCGCCGCGCTGACGCTCAAGATGGGTCCAGGCCCGCACCAACCGCGTCTTCTGATAGTTGAGATGCGCGAGTTCGACTTGCAGCGCGCCTTCGCTGGTGCGCGCGCGGCGGCCGAATATTTCCAGGATCAAGCCGGTTCGATCGATGACTTTCGCATTCCAAGCCTTTTCCAGGTTGCGCTGCTGTACCGGCGACACCGGGCAATCCATCACCACGACCGAGACCGCAAGACTTTTGACCAATCCTGCGATCTCATCGACCTTGCCCGTGCCGATATAAGTCGCGGGCTGAACGCGATTGAGCGTGATCAAGCCCGCATGCACCACATTCAGGTCGATGGCGGCAGCGAGCCCGGTGGCTTCCGCCAGGCGGGCCTCGGGGCTGCGCGGTTCAGCTTGGGGACGCGACGCGTCTCCCCTCACCCCGCGCTTGAGCCACGGCTCGATGACGATGGCGCGGCCGGTCTCTCCACCCGACGTTGGGCTGAGGCGATCGGCGCGCTTGTCGCGTTGACGTTCTTCCAATCAGACCTTTTCCGCCGGCGGCTCTTCACCGCCTTCGAACAACTGAATTGGATGACCGGGCATGATGGTCGAGATCGCGTGCTTGTAGACGAGTTGGGAATGTCCGTCCCGCCGCAACAAGACGCAGAAATTATCGAACCAGGTCACCACGCCCTGTAGTTTTACCCCGTTCACCAGGAAAATGGTAAGCGGGATTTTTGCTTTTCGAACGTGGTTGAGAAAGGTGTCTTGTAGATTTTGTGCTCTTTCGGCTGCCATGGCCGTGTTCCATTTTTTGCCCGCGTCTGGCGCGCGAGACCTTTGTTGCCCGAGTTCGCCGCATGCGAGTTCCGCAACATGCGTCGCTTAGCCCCTCGTAAAAGCGGTGCCAGGCTCAGGGGCCACCATTAGATGGCAGGCTGTTCCCCCGCGCAAGCACAAGTTGGCGCCGGGGGCATCAAACCGCTGAATTTATTGATATTTTTACGGCACTTAGCGCGCGATTTCGGCATGCCGATGGTATTCGCGGCGTAACGCCGTCGCGACCAGACCGGGCGCGCCATTGCCGACCGGACGGCCGTCGATGCTGATCACCGGCTGCACGATCTGGCTTGCCGAGGTGACGAAAGCTTCGCGCGCGGCATAGGCCTCTTCGACCGAGAAGGCGCGTTCCTCGAAGGCCAGACCTTGCGCCTTGACCACGTCGAGCACGACCGAACGGGTGATGCCGGCGAGGATATCGCGGCCGATCGGACGGGTGACCAGTTTTCCGTCGCGGCTGACAATCCAGGCATTCGACGAGGCGCCTTCGGTGACCCTGCCTTGCGCATCGACCAGCCAGGCTTCGCGCGCGTCTTTATCGCGCGCGGCTTGCTTGGCCAGCACGTTCGGCAGCAGGGACACCGATTTGATATCGACACGCTGCCAGCGGATGTCGGGCGCGGTCACCACGGCGATGCCCTGCTCCGCGACCTGTTCGAGGCGCGCGAGATCGTTGCTGCGCGCGGTCACCACCACGGATGGCTTGGTGCCCGCAGGCGGAAACGGAAAGTCACGGCGCGCCACGCCGCGGGTGACCTGCAAATAGACGATGCCGTCGCGCACCCGGTTGCGCCGCACGGTTTCCCGCAGCACGATGGCGAGCGCGGCGGCCGACATCGGACGCGCGATGCGCAATTCGGTGAGGGAGCGATCGAGCCGTGCCATGTGCCGCCGCTCGTCGATAAGGTGCCCTGCCCGCACCTCGCAGACTTCGTAGACGCCGTCGGCGAATTGATAACCGCGGTCCTCGACCGAGACCGTGGCATGCGTGCGCGGCAAATACCGGCCATTGACGTAAGCGATACGCGACATGCGCTAACCGATCCCGAGCGCCTTAAGCTTGCGGTGCAGCGCCGAGCGCTCCATGCCGACAAATTCGGCGGTACGCGAAATATTTCCGCCGAAGCGGCTGATTTGCGCCACGAGATATTCCCGTTCGAACATTTCGCGCGCGTCGCGCAGCGGCAGTCCCATCAGATGCTCCCCGCCATTGCCGTTCGGCATCTGCGGCACCATGGAGCCGACGTCCGGCGGCAGCATGCTGGCGTCCACCACGGCGTCCGGGTCGCCGCCGGCCAGAATCATCAGGCGCTCGATATTGTTGCGCAGCTGGCGAACATTGCCCGGCCAATTATGCGATTGCAGCACGGCCATGGCGTCTTCGCCGATGCGGCGCTTCGGCAAGCCGGTGGCTTGCGAAATCTGGTCCATGAAATATTCCACCAGATCGGGAATATCCTCGCGCCGCTCGGCCAGAGGCGGCACCCGGATCGGCACCACCGACAGGCGATGATAGAGATCCTCGCGGAACTTTCCGTCCGCGATCTCCGCTTCGAGATTTCGCGCGGTCGACGATACGATGCGCACATCGACCGCGACCTTGGCGCTGCCGCCGACGCGCTGGAAGGTTTGATCGACCAGCACCCGCAGGATCTTGTTCTGCGTCTCGCGCGGCAATTCCGCGATGTCGTCGATGAACAGCGTGCCGCCATGCGCCTCCTCCAGCGCGCCGGGCTTGCGCTCTTCCGTGCCGTTGGAACGGTCGACGCCGAACAATTCGATTTCCATGCGCTCGGGCGTGATGGCGGCGGCATTGATGACGATAAACGGACCGTTGGTGCGGCCGGAAAATTGATGGATGGTGCGCGCGGTCAGTTCCTTGCCCGCGCCGGAGGGACCGACGATGAGGACGCGGCTGTTGGTCGGCGCCACCCGGTCGATGGTTTGACGCAATTGCGCGACCGCCGTGGAGCGGCCGACCAGCATGGCCGGCTGCGGCGCCATCTGCTTGAGCTGCTTGACCTCGCGCTTGAGCCGCGAGGTTTCGAGCGCGCGCTCCGCGACCAGCACCAGCCGATCGGCTTTGAACGGCTTCTCGATGAAATCATAGGCGCCGAGCTTGATGGCGGCGACCGCGGTTTCAACGTTGCCATGACCGGAAATCATCACGACCGGCACTTCGGGATGCTCGTGCTTGACGGCTTCGAGCAATTGCAGCCCGTCGAGCTTGCTGCCTTGCAGCCAGATATCCAGGAATACCAGGCTCGGTTTACGCAAGGCGACGGCCGCGAGCGCGTCATCGCTGTTGCGTGCCGTGCGCGCCTCGTAGCCTTCATCCTGCAGAATCCCGGCCACCAGATCGCGGATATCGGCCTCGTCGTCGACAATCAGAATATCTGCGGCCATGTCGCTACCCGCTCACGGTTTCTTGTTTTGCAGGCGCTGCGGCCTCGCCGGGGCCGGCGGCGGCAAAGCGCACGCGCACCCAGGCGCCGCGCTGGCCCGGGACTTTGTCGGCGGCGTCGCGCAGCTCGATGCTGCCGCCATGGTCCTCGACGATGCGCCCGACGATGGCGAGGCCGAGCCCCGTGCCCTTTTCGCGGGTCGTGACATAGGGTTCGAGCAGCCGGCTGCGATTTTCCTTCGGCAGTCCGATGCCGTTGTCGACCACGTCGATCACGACATCGTCGTCTTCGCGCGCGGCAAAGACCCTGATCGCGCCTTTGCCGAGTTCGGCGGGCGGCACCGCGGCAATCGCCTCGCTGGCGTTTTTGATCAGATTGGTGAGCGCCTGCGAGATCAGGCGGCGGTCAAATCGGGCCGGCATCGGATTCTTGGCGACTTCGGCGTCGATATCGATTTCGGAATGACCGACGCGCATCAGGAAGACCGCCTGCCGCACGGTATCGGCTACGTCCTCGGCGGCGATCACCGGTTTCGGCATGCGGGCAAAGCGCGAAAACTCGTCGACCATGCGCCGGATGTCGTCGACCTGGCGCACGATCGTGTCGGTGCATTGGTCGAACACGGCGCGGTCCTCGCCGATCAGCTTTCCGTATTTGCGGCGAATGCGTTCGGCCGACAATTGGATGGGCGTGAGTGGATTCTTGATTTCATGGGCGATACGGCGCGCCACATCTGCCCAGGCCGAGGTGCGCTGGGCGGCGACCAATTCCGTTATGTCATCAAGCGTGATGACATAGCCGTGGCCGCTTTCGCCGGATGCTTCGCTGGTTATGCGCACCGACAGATTGCGCTCGCGGCCGTTGCGGGTGATAGTCACCTGATCCTGCGTGCGCGCTCCGGTCCGCGCGGCCGCCATGAAATCCGCAAGCTCCGGAAAGACCTCGGTCAGCGGGCGGCCGAGCGCCTCGGATTCGGCGCGGCCGATGAGTTTTTCCGCCGAGCGGTTGAGAATGCTGACGCAACCGCCGCCATCCACGCCGATCACGCCCGCGCTGGCGCCGGCAAGCACCGCTTCGGTGAACCGCCGCCGGCTATCGATGAGGTCGCGCGCGCCCATGATATCGTCGCGCTGCGTGCGCAGTTCCCGAGTTCATGCGGTTGAAGGTTTCGCCGAGCTGCGCGAGATCGCCTTCCGAGCGGTGGATTGGCACGCGCACGTGCAGATTGCCGGTGGAGACAACATTGGCGGCGCCGATGAGGCGCCGGATCGGCGACACCAGCCGATTGGCGAAGTTCAATCCGATCCAAACCGCCGACAGCAGGACGGTAAGCGCGATGACGGTATACATCAACGCGAATGCAACCTGCACGCCGAGGCGCCGCGCTTCGATCTCGGCATATTCGGATACGCTCGCCTGCGTCGCTTGCAGTTGCGGCACGACGTTGGGATCGAGCAACCGGGTCAGATAAAGATAGTCGCTGTCGTAATCGCGTAACTTGACGACCGCCGCAACATAATTGGTATCCGGCAACAGGACGATTTGTGGATCGGTCTCGCCGATTTTTGCAAGCGCGTCGCGCGGCGGCATGGCGAAGCTCTGGGTGACCTTGAGATCGGCGCGCGCAATGACATTGAGATCTTTGTCCAGAATGATCGCCGTCGCGAGCCCGCGCACCGAGGCCTGGAAGGTCAAATATTGCCGCAGCTTGTCGTGATCTTGTTCGAACACCGACCTCGAACGCGTGAGGTCGGTGCTCATCACCAGGATATCGGAGCGCACGATCTGCGCGTGATCCCGCAGATAGGCTTCCGCGACGATCAGCGAATTTTCGATGGCCGCGCGCGTGCGCGTGGAGAATAGCCGGTCGAGGCCGCGATCGAGGGTAACGCTCGCCACGATCGCCACCAGGATCGCCGGCGCGGCCGCGATAATGGAGAATAATCCCACGATGCGCACATGCAGTCGCGCCGCCGCCCGGCCGCTGCGGCGCGCCTGCACCACCTGCCACACCTGCCGTATGATCACGCCGAGCAACAACAGCACGGCTGCCGCGTTCACCAGCAACAGCGTGACGACGACGTCATGGGTCGGCGGTATCGGCGTGAGGTCGGCGAGGACGATGAAGGTGAAAAAAGCCGATAACAGTGCGAGGCCAACCGCGATGGGCCCCAGCACCCTCATTTCCCCGCGCCTGGCGGGCGAAGCGATGAGGTCGGCCTCGGCGCTGGCAGCCTGATCTAGGCTCATGGACCCCTGTCAGTGGAAGGAGGAGCGCGTTGCCCCTCATGACTGCGTACTGCGCGGGATTTGGGCAGCCCGGCACTGATGCTTTTATACAACAATGTTGCCGAATTGCGACAAAACCGCGGCGCAAAACCGCTGTTTTGGTCGGCCTAAAGGGATTAATTGCCGCCGCGGAAAACCTGGATGTCGAGGTCGCGGATCTTCTTCCGCAGAGTATTGCGGTTGACCCCCAGCAAATCGGCCGCCCGGATTTGATTACCGCGGGTGGCAGCCAGAACGGCGGTCAGCAAGGGATATTCGATTTCACGCAAGACACGGTGATACAGACCCGCCGGCGGCAAACCGTCGGCGAAGCCTGAGAAATACGCGGTCAGATGCCGCTCGACCGCGGCGCTGAGATTTTCTTCGCTGTGCGGTTCATCGCTGCCGACCGGCAGCGCGGGTTGCGCCAGTTCGGACTCGAGGACCGCGGCCGTGATTGTTTCCTGCGGATAAAGCGCCGCCAACCGGCGCGCCAAGTTTTCCAGTTCGCGAACATTTCCAGGCCAGCGGTGCCTTTTTAAGCGTTCCAGGCCCGGCGGGTCGATTTGCTTGGGCGGCAGGCCTTCGCGCTGAGCTTGCGCGAAGAAATGACGGATCAAATCGGGCACGTCCTCGATGCGCTCGCGCAGCGGCGGCAGCCGCAATGGCACCACGTTGAGGCGGAAGAAAAGATCTTCGCGGAACAGCCCCTGCTGAATCAGGATTCGTAATTCCTTGTTGGAGGCGGCGACGATGCGGACGTCGCTTTTGATCGGCGTGCGGCCACCGACCGTCGTGTATTCGCCCTGTTGCAGCACGCGCAGCAGTCGCGTCTGCGCTTCCATCGGCATGTCGCCTATTTCATCCAGGAAGAGCGTGCCGCCCTCGGCCTGCTCGAAACGGCCGGAGCTGCGGGTATTGGCGCCAGTGAAGGCGCCCTTCTCGTGGCCGAACAATTCGGATTCGATCAGATCGCGCGGGATGGCCGCCATGTTGATGGCAACAAAAGTCCCGGATCGCCGCTTGCCGTAGTCGTGCAGAGCTTTCGCCACAAGCTCCTTGCCGGTGCCGGATTCGCCGGTGATCATCACCGTCAGATCGGTTTGCATCAGCCGCGCCAACACACGGTAAATTTCCTGCATCGCCGGCGAACGGCCGACCAATGGAATGCTGTCCAAGTCCTCGTTCTTGGCGCTCGCCGGCCGTTTCTCTTTCGGCTCCGACAACGCGCGTCCGACAATCGCAATGAGTTCCTTCAAGTCGAATGGTTTGGGGAGATACTCGTAGGCGCCGCGCTCGGACGCCCTTATCGCCGTCATAAATGTATTTTGGGCGCTCATAACGACGATCGGCAGATCGGGACGCGCTTTGCGGATGCGCGGGATCAGGTCAAACGCATTCTCATCCGGCATGACGACGTCGGTAATGACGAGATCACCGTCGCCCTGGCTGATCCAACGCCAGAGCGTCGCAGCATTGCCGGTCGAGCGCACTTCATAGCCGGCGCGCGACAGCGCCTGATTGAGGACGGTGCGGATGGCCGCATCGTCGTCGGCAACTAAAATGCTCCCCGTCGGCATCGTGTTACCTCACGGATCCGAAACCGGCGGCGCGTCTTCCGCGGCCTCGCCGTTGCCGCTGTAGATCGGCATCAACACGCGAAAGATGGTGCGCCGCGACTGCGATTCACATTCGATGATACCGCCGTGGTCGCCGACAATTTTGGCCACCAGCGCCAACCCGAGGCCGCTACCGCTTTGCTTGGTGGTCACAAACGGATCGAACAAATGCGGCATCAGGTCTTCCGGCACGCCCTGCCCATTGTCCTTCACGCAAAACTCGAGCGGCAGTGACACGCGCGTCTTGCTGCCCGGCACCAACAGACGCACGCCGGGGCGAAAAGCGGTCGTGAGTTGGATTTCTCCATCGCTCGTCCCCTCGCCGATCGCCTCGGAGGCGTTCTTCACCAGGTTAAGAAAGACCTGAACGAGTTGATCGCGATTGGCGAGAACGGAGGGCAGCGAGGGATCGTATTCTTCGACGAATTTGATGTGCCGGCCGAAGCCTGTTTGCGCCAGGCGTTTCACGTGGTCGAGAACCACATGAATATTGACCGGTTCGCGTTCGACTGGCCGCTCGTCGGCGAATACTTCCATCCGATCGACCAGCTTCACGATGCGGTCGGTCTCGTCGCAGATCAGCTTGGTGAGCGGGCGATCGTCGTCGCCGGCCGACTGCTCCAGCAATTGCGCCGCTCCGCGAATGCCCGACAGCGGATTCTTGATCTCGTGTGCAAGCATAGCGGCGAGCGCGATCACCGAGCGGGCGGCGCTGCGATGGGTCAGTTGCCGGTCCATTTTGTCGGCGATGGTGCGCTCCTGCAGCATCACCACGACGTGGTCGGGGTATTCCGCCAGCGGTCCAACATAAAGATCGACCAGCCGCTCGCCCGGATTGCGCGGGGTCGCCAAATCCACCTTGTATTCGTTTACCGCCGATCCACCCTGACGAACTTGCTCGATCAGGGTAAGAAGCGGCGACCCGAACGGCACCAAATCGCGCAGCATGTGGCGCCGCAGCACCGGGATCGACGCATCGAAAAACTGCTCGGCGGCGACGTTGGCGTCGGCGATCCTGCCGTCAGGCGATACCATGATCACCGGATGCGGCAGTGCGTGCAGAACCGCATCGGCCGGAGAATTGACGGCGGCGGAGACGGCATGCGCGCGGTTCATGCAGCGGCTCTCCAAGCAAAGGCGTCATAGGCATCGGCAAGCAAACGCCGTGCCTGCGCCGGTTCCTCGGCCGTGAGCACTTGTGCGCGGTGGCGCTTGAGAAGATCGCTCGATACGCCTGCGGTGCCGGCCGCTGAATTGAGCGCCCAGGCCAGATGCTTGCGGGCGTGACGGCGGCCGATCGCCAAACCATGATGAACGAGCATTTCGTCATACAAGGTATCGATCAGCGTGAATTGCTCGGCCAGCGGCGGCGCTTGCTCGTGCTTGCCGGTCGCGAGGTAGCGCGCCATCTGCCCGGGGAACCACGGACGGCCCTGCGCCGCGCGGCCTATCATCACCGCGTCGGCGCCGGAGGCGGCCAGCGCGTGCGTGGCGTCGTCGAAGCTGCGAATGTCACCGTTGACGACGACCGGGATCGAAACGACCCGTTTCACGGCGCGCACGGCCGGCCAATCGGCCTCCCCGCCGTAGAATTGGCAGCGGGTGCGGCCATGCACCGTGATCATCCGCACGCCGGCCTGTTCGGCGCGGCGCGCGAGTTCGGGCGCGTTGAGGCTGCCGTGATCCCAGCCGAGCCGCATTTTCAGGGTGACCGGCACGCGCACGGCCGCGACCGTCGCCTCGATCAAAGTCAGCGCATGACCGAGGTCGCGCATCAGCGCGGAACCGGCGGCGCCATTGGTTACCTGCTTGGAGGGGCAACCCATGTTGATGTCGATGATGTGCGCGCCTTGCGCCTCTGCCACGCGGGCACCTTCCGCCATCCAATGCGCCTCGCAGCCGGCGAGTTGCACGACATGAATGCGAATCCCATCACCGTCGCTGCGCAGGCGCGCTTCGCGATGATGTTGAACAAGTGCCGCGCACGCGGTCATCTCCGAGACCACCAGGCCGGCGCCATGCCTATCGGCTAACCGGCGAAAGGGGGCATCGGTGATGCCGGACATGGGGGCCAAAATGACGTTGTTCGGCACTTGAACGGGGCCGATACGCAGTGGTTTGACAGCAAATTGAGTGATTTCGTCGCGAATGGGATAACTGCCTATCATTTAGGCGCCCTCTCCTGATGCTCAGAGTTTAGCCATTTTAATAAGCGACGCAAGTGTTGCACTGCAAAAAACTGTTCATGTTCAAAAAACCATGCGTGCCCAAGAACACGTTCCCGCGCCGGACGTAACACGATAGAGAGACGGCGAAATTGGGAGCATCAACAAGATGGCGGGTGTAGCAGCCGTTATCGTGGCAGCGGGGACGGGCGCGCGGGTTGGCGGAGATGTGCCCAAGCAATTCCGGCCGATCGGCGGCGAAAGCTTGCTGCGCCGCGCGATTTCAACGCTGCTGGAGCATCAAGACGTCGGCCTCGTACAGCCGGTTGTCCGGCAAGAAGATCTCGATCTCTATCGTCGGCAAACTGCTCATCTCGATGTCCTGCCGCCGGCAATCGGCGGCGCCACCCGGCAGGCCTCGGTTCGTGCCGGACTGGAGGCGGTCGCGGCGCGCCAACCCGACATCGTGCTGATCCACGACGCGGCGCGGCCCTTCGCCAGCGCCGGTCTCGTTTCGCGCGCGATTGCAGCCGCCAGAAAAACCGGCGCCGCGATCCCTGCCCTTCCCGTCACCGATACCGTCAAGACCGTCGATGCCGCGGGCCTGGTCGGCGGCACCATCGACCGAACTACGCTGCGGCTGGTACAGACGCCGCAAGCATTCAGCTTCGCGGCGCTGCTCGATGCACACCGCCGCGCGCTCAGCGCAGGCCGCGACGACTTTACCGACGATGCCGCGCTGGCCGAATGGGCCGGCCTCAAGGTGAGCACGTTTGCCGGTGAGCCGGGCAACATCAAGATCACCAACGAAGCTGACTTCGCACGAGCCGAAATGATCGCCTTCAGCGCGCTTGGCGACGTACGCACCGGCACCGGCATCGACGTGCACGCCTTCGGAGCCGGCGATCATGTCACCATCGGCGGCATCCGCATCGCGCACGAGCGCAGCCTCATCGGCCATTCCGACGCCGACGTCGGCCTGCATGCGTTGGTCGACGCCATTCTCGGCGCGCTCGCGGATGGCGATATCGGCGCGCATTTTCCGCCCAGCGATCCGCAATGGCGCAACGCCGCCTCGGATCGCTTTCTGGCCTTCGCGGTCGAGCGTGTGAAGGCGCGCGGCGGCCGTATCGTCCATCTCGATCTCACGCTCGTGTGCGAGACGCCGAAAATCGGCTCGCACCGCGATGCCATGCGCGGCAACATCGCCAAGCTCGCCGGCATCGGGCTCGACCGTGTTTCGGTAAAGGCGACCACCAGCGAGAAACTCGGCTTTACCGGCCGCGGCGAAGGCATCGCGGCTTATGCGACGGCGACGGTGCGCCTGCCATGGAGCGAAACATGATGAGCGCGGCATGAGCGAGGACCTGCGCGCCGCGGCCATTGCCGTGCTCGACGCCTGCCGCGCGCGTGGCTTGAAAGTGGCGACGGCGGAATCCTGCACCGGCGGGCTGGTCGCTGGCGCGCTCACCGATATTGCCGGTTCCTCGGACGTGGTCGACCGCGGCTTCGTCACTTACTCCGACGAAGCCAAGCAGCAAATGCTCGGCGTGCCGGCCCAAACAATCAAAGAACACGGCGCGGTCAGCCGCGAGACCGCCGAAGCTATGGCGCGCGGCGCACTCGGCAAGGCCGATGCCGATATTGTGGTGTCGATTACCGGCATCGCCGGCCCCGGCGGCGGCAGCCCCGACAAACCGGTCGGCCTCGTGCATTTCGCCGCCGCCTCGCGCAGCGGCGCGCTCACGCATAAGGAGATGCGCTACGGCGATCTCGGCCGCCTCGGCGTACGGCGCCTCTCTGTGTTGCAGGCGCTGATGATGCTCAAGCGCATGGCGGAAGCAAAATAGTCTCCCGCCCTCACCCTTCGAGATTAGTGCCCTTGGTCTCCGGCGTGACAATGATCGCATAGATCGCCAGCACGGCGTAGAGCATCACCAGGCCGCCGATATAGAGATAGGCATCGTGAATGCCGTAGGCGCGCAAGATAAAACCCGCGACGATCGGGATCAGCCCGCCGCCGTAGACCTGCGCGATCTGATAGGCGGCGCTCGCTCCCGAGGCGCGGTAGCGGGTCGGAAAATTCTCAGTGTAGAACGTCGGTATCGCGCCGTAGCCAAAACCGAACACAAAACCGAAGCCGATCACCTCGGCGAGCACCGCGAGCCAGAAGCTGCCGGTATTGACCAGGTAGAAATAGGGAATCGCGAAAATCAGGAACACGATCGCCGCCACCAGCAGGATGGTACGGCGGTTGATCATGTCGGCGAGCAGCGAGCCGATGATCATGAATATCAGCATGAAGGCTGCAGCGATCAGACCGATATATTCCGGCGTCGAGCCGGTGTAACCGACCGCTTTCATATAGCCGGTGCCGAACACGAAATAGAGGAAGAAGGCGCCGCCGAACATGGCGTTGACCAGCGAGGTGCGCAAAATGGTGCCCGGCATGTCGTGCCAGACCTGCCGCGCCGGGCTTTCAAGCACCGTGTTCTGAGCGCGGTGACGCGTGAATACGAAACTGTCCTCGGTGCGCCGGCGGATGAAAATGCCGACGATCGCCACCAGGAACCCGATCACGAACAGGATGCGCCAACCCCAGGCGGTGAAATGTTCCGGCGTCATCACCGACTTGGTGAAAATCACCGAGCCGAAGCCGAGCAACAGGCCAATCGGAATGGCGAAGCCGACCCAGGCGCCCCAGAACGCGCGGTGTTTCGAATGGGCGGCCTGCTCGACCACCCAGGTGGCGGCGGTGCCGAATTCGGCGCCGAAGCTGATGCCCTGCAACAGCCGGAAAACGATCAGCAGCACCGGCGCAGCGACGCCGATACTGTCGTAATCGGGCGTCAGTCCGATAGCGAGCGTGCTCACGCCCATCAGGACCAGCGCATAGACCAGCGTGTCCTTGCGGCCATACCGGTCGGCGAGGTGCCCGAAGATAAATGCCCCGACCGGGCGGATGATGATGCCGAGGCCGTAGACGCTGATCGCGGCGGCGACGGCTGCAAGACCGGGCAATTTGAAGAAAATGCCGCCCCAGATGGTGGCCGCGATCACGCCGGTGATCAGGAAGTCGTATTGCTCGATGACCGAACCGACAATGCTGGCGAGGGCGACTTTGTAAATTTGCTTGCTGGTCGGGCTTGCCGCGGAGCCATTTATTGTCGCGTCGACCATGACAAAATATCCTTACGAATATAGCCGCCCCGCTATGCGTAAGAGGCGCATTTGTATCACAACAAACCCGGGGGAGTACTCTAAGTTCCAGTCGCTGCTATTTCGAGCGGAGCCGTTATGACGTAGCCTCATGGTGCAGGGCGGCAACATGACTGTGCCAGAAACCCGTTACGCGGACAGCGGCGGCGTTCGCATCGCCTATCAGGTCATCGGACACGGGCCGCTCGATCTCGTGTTCGTGCCGGGCTTTGTGTCCAACCTAGAAATCCACTGGGAAGAGCCCGGCTACGCGCACCTGCTCAACCGGTTGAGCGCCTTCACGCGGCTTATTCTGCTCGACAAGCGCGGCACCGGCTTGAGCGACCGGGTCGACAATCACCATCTGCCGACGCTTGAGACGCGAATGGACGACGTGCGCGCGGTCATGGACGCGGTCGGCAGCACGCGCGCGGCTCTGCTGGGCGCTTCGGAAGGCGGGCCCATGGCGGTTTTGTTCGCCGCCACCTATCCGCAGCGCACGCGCGCAGGTGCTCTACGGCTCCTACGCGCACTTCCACACCTGGGTGATGGGACGCGAGGCGTTGGAAGGGTTTATCGCCGGCATCGAAAGCTCCTGGGGCAGCGGCGCGAGTTGCCCGCGCTTTGCGCCGGACGCGTCGAAGGATGCGCGCTTTACCGCCTGGTGGGCACGCTACGAGCGGCTGGCCGCGAGCCCGGGCGCGGCGGTGGTGCTGGCACGCATGAATGCCGCCATCGACGTGCGCTCGGTGCTCGGTAGCGTGCGCGTTCCGACACTGATCGTGCACCGGCGCGACGATGCCCGCATCAAGTTTCCGGGCGGCAAATATCTCGCCGATAAAATCGCCGGCGCGCGCTTTGCCGAACTTGCCGGCCGCGATCACCCGATCTGGACCGGGGACGTCGACGCTGCCGTCGACGAGATCGAGGAGTTTCTCACCGGCGCGCGGCCGATGCCGGTGGCCGACCGCGTGCTGGCGACTATCGTCGTCGCGCGGCTGGTGTCGCCGGCGCAACTGGCGGCGCGCTTCGGCGACCGCAAATGGGGCGAATTGCTCGAACGTTTGCGCGACAGCGCCAAAGACATCATCGCCCGCTTCGGCGGACATTCCGTTGCCGCGAGCGTCGAGGAATTAACCGCCCGCTTCGACGGACCCGCGCGCGCGGTGCGTTGCGCGCTGGCGCTGCGTGAGGCCGCTGCCGCACTCGGCATCCGGCTCGCGGCCGGCGTTCATGCCGGCGAAATCGAAATTCACGGCGAGACGATCGCCGGCTTTGCGGTCCATGTGACCGAACAGATTTGCGTGCGCGCCGCGGCCAACGAAGTTTTGGTATCGGGCGTCGTCACCGATTTGGTGGCCGGCGCCGCGCTGCATTTCGCCGAGCGGCCCAATTTGCCGATTGAGGGCATCGAAGGCGGCTTGCGCGTGCTAGCGGTGGTAACCGAGCAGCATCTTGAGCCGGTCACTCGCGCGCACGCTCCCGCCAGTCTCGATGCGCTGAGCGAACGTGAGCGGGAGGTTCTTACTCTGGTCGCCGACGGGCTGAGCAATTCGGCGATTGCGCAACGGCTGAAGCTCAGCGATCACACCGTCAAGCGCCACGTGGCGAATATTCTGCTCAAGCTCGACTTGCCGACGCGTGCGGCGGCTGCAGCCTTGCTGGGCCGCGCCCCGCCCTCGCGCGGATTGTAAAGGCTGGCCCGTTCGGGCCATGCGCAAAATGGCCCGTTAGGGCGAAGCGAAGCCTCTCCTCCCTGCTCTACCCATAACCATCGGGCGGGTAACCCGGCGGCGCAAACAAGCGTCGTGGGCAAAACAGAGAGGAGACTGACTATGCGCAAGATCACTGGAGTAGCCATCACTTTAGCGACCGCTCTGGGCATCGGCCTGATGAGCGGGCTGGCGGCCTCGATCGCCAAGGCCGAAGACGCCTCGGCGCAGGCGGCTTACGCCGACATCCAGAAGACGCTCGGCTCGGTGCCGGGTTTCTTCAAGGCGTTCCCGGAATCTGGCATCGCCGGCGCCTGGACCGAGTTCAAATCGGTTCAGCTCAATCCCAAGACCAAGCTCGACGTCAAGACCAAGGAGCTGATCGGCCTCGCGGTGGCGGCGCAGATCCCCCGCCACTACTGCATCTATTTCCACACCGCGGTAGCCAAGGCCAACGGCGCCACGGAACAGGAAATCAGCGAGGCGGTGGCGATGGCATCGATCACCCGTCACTGGAGCACGGTGCTCAACGGTATGCAGATCGACTTCGCCACCTTCAAGCACGAGACCGACACGGTACTCCACGCCGCCGGCGAGAAAGCCAAAACCACCGGCATGAAGTAGCAGCGCAACAACGAGCCCGCTCCCGATCCCGGGAGCGGGTCCGCCTAACATAATAGGAGGACGATATGGACGCCAAGACAATCTCTAAGAACGGTTCGGTCACCGGCGCCGCGCTCAAGCAGGCAATCGAGGCCCGCGACGGCCGCATGCTGTCGAGCTTCTACGCCGACGACGCGCTGCTGCGCATCGTCGACCGTAACAACCCGCCGAGCAAGCCGCGCGAGGTCAAGGGCCGCTCCGCAATCACCACGTTCTGGGACGACATCTGCAGCCGCGCCATGACGCACAAGGTCGAAACCAGTATCGAGAACGGCAAGCAGCTCGCCTTCAGCCAGGCCTGCGCCTATCCCGACGGCATGAAAGTGCTGTGTCTCGCCATGTGCGAACTCAAGGGCGGCCAGATCGAGCGCCAGACCGTGGTCCAGGCCTGGGACGAGTAGACCCATCATCACACCTCACAGGAGGACGACATGCTCGTCGCACGATGGCAGATCGACGCCCGGTTCGGGTACAAGCAAAGCGTGATCGACCTGTTGCGCAAATGGGAGCGCGAGGTCGGCTCCAAAGCCGGTACCGGCAAGTTCGATATGAAGCTGCTGACCGGCACGGTCGGAGCACGCGAGGCGACGGTCGAAACCGACCACACGGTCGAAAACCTCGCCCAGCTCGAAAGTTTCTTCGAGGCGATCGGCAAGATGGACGCCCATAAGCAATGGGGCAAGGATCTCGAGCCCTACGTGGTCTCTGGCTCGTCGCAGTGGAACATCTACCGTATGCTCTGAGGTTCAGGCGCCGGCGCGGCCGTAAACCGCGTCGGCGCGCTGTTCGAACGCGGCGGCGAATTTGCGGAACGCGGTGTCGAACATCGCGCCCATCAGCACGGCGAGCGCGCGGCTTTTGAATTCGTAGTCGATGAAGAATTCGATCTCGCAGGCTCTCTCACCGGCCGTACTAAAGGTCCAACGGTTCTGCAATTTCTTGAATGGGCCGTCGAGATATTCAACCAGGATTTTCAAGCCGGGCTTGTCGAGCGTGACACGGCTGGTGAAGGTCTGGTGAATCAGTTTGTAGGCGACCGTCATCTCGGCGACGATCACCAAGATGTTTTCCTTCTGCACCCGGCTGCGCACTCTCAATTCGCGGCACAGAGGCACGAATTGCGGATATTCCTCCACGTCGGCCACCAGATCGAACATCTCGGCCGCGCTGTGGCGGACGCGGCGCGTCGTGGAGAATTGCGGCATTGCTAGTTGGCGGCGGCGCGCGCGGCTTTCAGGCGCGCGAAGTCCTCGCCGGCGTGATGCGAGGAGCGCGTCAGCGGCGATGACGCGACCATCAGGAAGCCTTTGCTGTAGGCGATGGTCTTGAGCGCCTCGAATTCGTCCGGCGGCACGAAGCGCTTGACCTCGTGGTGCTTGCGGGTCGGCTGAAGGTATTGCCCGATGGTGAGGAAATCGACGTCGGCCGAGCGCAGGTCGTCCATCACCTGCAAGACTTCGTTCCGCTCTTCGCCGAGCCCCACCATGACGCCCGATTTGGTGAACATCGCGGGGTCGATCTCCTTGACCCGCTGGAGCAGCCGCAACGAATGAAAATAGCGCGCGCCGGGCCGCACGCTGAGATAAAGCGACGGCACGGTTTCGAGATTGTGGTTGAACACGTCGGGCCGAGCGTCGACAACCAGCTCGAGCGCGCCGTCCTTGCGCAGAAAATCGGGCGTCAACACTTCGATGGTGGTTTGCGGGCAGCGCGCGCGGATGGCGCGGATGGTGTCGGCGAAATGCCGGGCGCCGCCATCAGCGAGATCGTCGCGGTCTACCGATGTGACGACGATGTGGGCTAAGCCCAGTTTCGCCGTGGCTTCGCCGACATGGGCGGGCTCATTGGGATCGAGCGCGCCCGGCAATCCGGTCTTGACGTTGCAGAAGGCGCAGGCGCGCGTGCAGGTGTCGCCCATGATCATGAAGGTGGCGTGCTTTTTCTCCCAGCATTCGCCGATATTGGGGCAGCCGGCCTCCTCGCACACGGTGTGCAGGCCGTTGTCGCGCATGATGCGCTGCGTCTCGAAATAGCCCGGCGAGACCGGCGCCTTGACGCGGATCCAGTCCGGCTTTTTCTGCACGGGCAAATCCGGCCGGTGCGCCTTTTCCGGATGGCGCGGACGCGGGCTGTTGATGTCGTAGACGACGGCCATTCTTGTTACTTACGGCTGCGCGCCCGGCGCCGCAAGGTCAGGCGCGTCTGATGGCCCGCCAGATCGCGAGGAACACGACGGCGCCGATGGTGGCGACGATCAGATTGCCCCAGAAATCCGGCATCACCTGCAGATTGAGTTTCTCGAACAGGAAACCGCCGACAATGGCGCCGATCAGACCGACGGCGAGGTTATGAAAAATGCCGCCGGGCCCGCCGAGGATGACCTTGGCGAGCCAGCCCGCGATCAGGCCGATGACGATCCAACTGAGAACGCCCATGGGATCCTCACATATTCAGGACGCGGCCGTAGGCGTCCAGCACCGCTTCCTTCATCATCTCCGACAGCGTCGGGTGCGGGAAGATGGTGTGCATCAACTCTTCTTCCGTGGTTTCCAGATTCATCGCCACCACGTAGCCCTGGATCAGTTCGGTGACTTCGGCGCCGACCATATGCGCGCCAAGTAGCTGCCCGGTCTTCTTGTCGAAGATCACCTTCACCAGGCCCTGGTCCTCGCCAAGTGCAATGGCCTTGCCATTGCCCACAAAAGGAAAGCGGCCGACGCGGATGTCGAGTTTTTTGTCCTTCGCCACCTGCTCGGTGAGGCCGACCGAGGCGACCTGCGGCGAACAATACGTGCAGCCGGGAATCATTGCCTTGTTCATCGGGTGCGGATGCAAGCCTTTGATCGCCTCGATGCAGACCACGCCCTCGTGCTCGGCCTTGTGCGCCAGCATCGGCGGGCCCGACACGTCGCCGATGGCGTAGATGCCGGGCACGTTTGTTTTGTTGTAATCGTCGACCTTGATAATGCCGCGCTCGGTTTTAACGCCGAGTTTTTCCAGACCCAGATTTTCGATATTGCCGACGACGCCGACGGCGGAGATCACGCGCTCGGCGGTAATGGTTTGCGTTTTGCCGCGCTCTTCTATCGTGGCGCTGACGCTGTCGGCTTGTCTGTCGAGCTTGGTGACCTTGGCGTTGGTCAGGATCTTGATGCCCTGTTTCTCGAAGCTCTTGCGCGCGAATGTCTGAATTTCAGCGTCCTCGACGGGAAGAATCTGCGGCAGCACCTCAACGACCGTCACCTCGGAACCGAGCGTGCGATAGAACGAGGCGAACTCGATGCCGATCGCGCCGGAGCCGATCACCAGCAGCGATTTCGGAATCCGGTCGGGCGCCATGGCCTCGAAATAAGTCCAGACCAGTTTCTTGTCGGGCTCGAGGCCCGGCAGCACGCGCGGCCGCGCGCCGGTGGCGATGATGACGTGCTTGGCTTGGTAGGAGCCGGGCGGAAGCGCGCCCTTCGGCGCCTCGCTCTTTGACGCCTTCACTGTGACCTTACCGGGGGCATCGATCGAGGCCTCGCCCCAGATGATCGAGACCTTGTTTTTCTTCATCAGGAAGCCGACGCCGTCATTGAGGCGTTTCGAAACGCTACGCGAGCGCGCCACCACGGCTTTCGGGTCGTAGCCGACATTGTCGGCTTTCAGGCCGTAGTCCTTGGCGTGCTGCATGTAATGGAAAATTTCGGCCGAGCGCAGCAGCGCCTTGGTCGGGATGCAGCCCCAGTTGAGGCAGATGCCGCCGAGATAATCGCGCTCGACAATCGCTACCTTGAAACCGAGTTGCGCCGCGCGGATGGCGGTGACATAGCCGCCGGGGCCGGAGCCGATGATCAGAACGTCGAAATTCGTGTCAGCCACTCACACCTCCGCGCAGACCCGATTGAATGTAACCCAATTTAGGCATGTAATGCCCGCAATAACACCCGGGAGAAACGTCATGAGCAGGATCGCCGGCCGCTTTGCGGCTATCGCAGTATTTCTGATCGCGCAAGCCACCTTCGCATCCGCCGCCGAGATCAAGGTCTTCAGCACAGTCGGCGTCAAGAGCGTGCTGGAGGAGTTGGTCCCGAAGTTCGAGAAAGAGACTGGCAACAAGCTCACCATTACCTGGAGCACCGCCTCTCTGCTCGCCAAGCGCGTGCAGGCCGGCGAACAGGCGGATGCGCTTGTCCTGATCAAGGGCAATGTCGAGACCCTTAAAACCGCCGGCAAGATCATGCCCGGCACCGACGTGATATTTTCAAAATCTATTTTCGCGGTCGGCATAAAGGCCGGGGCGCCGAAGCCGGATATCTCGACGCCCGAGGCGTTCAAGCAAGCGCTGCTGGCGTCGAAGGCCGTCAGTTACACCGATCCGGCCACCGGCGGCGCCAGCGGCGTCTATACCGCCAAGCAGATCGACAAGATGGGCATTACCGAGCAGATGAAAGGCAAGACCAAGCATCCGCCTTCGGGCGGCTTCTCGGGCAGCCTGTTGGTTGACGGCCAGGCCGACATCGCGATCAACTCGAAACCGGAACTGTTGTCGGTTCCCGGTGTCGAGGTGGTCGGGCCGCTGCCCGGCGACATGGCCTATACGGTGACCTACGACGCCGCGGTCCAGTCCGGCGCGGCGCAGGCTAATGCGGCGAAAGCCTGGGTGAAATATCTGACGTCGCCGGAGGCGCAGGCGGTGTTCAAGGCGAAAGGCTTCGACCCGGCGTGAGGATCACACCACCATCATCACCGGATTTTCGATCAGCTTCTTGAACGCCACGATCAGTTCGGCGCCGAGCGCGCCGTCGACCGAGCGGTGATCGCAGGACAAGGTCACGCTCATGATGGTGGCGACGGCAAGCGCGCCTTTGCGCACCACCGCGCGCTCCTCGCCGGCGCCGACCGCGAGGATGGTCGACTGCGGCGGATTGATCACCGCGGTGAAATCCTTGATGCCGTACATGCCGAGGTTGGACACCGAGGTGGTACCGCCCTGGTATTCGTTCGGCTTGAGCTTGCGGGCGCGGGCGCGGGCGGCGAGATCGCGCATCTCGTTGGAGATCGCCGACAGCGACTTGCTTTCGGCGTTGCGCACGATCGGCGTGATCAGCCCGCCGGGCAGTGCCACCGCCACGCCGACGTCGGAATGCTTGTGCTTGAGCATGCCGGCTTCGGTCCATGACACATTGGCGTTAGGCACGCGTTGCAGCGCCAGCGCCAGCGCCTTGATGACGAAGTCGTTGACCGAGAGCTTGTAGGCGGGCTTGCCGTCTTTGTCCTTGGGCGCGGCGGCGTTGATCTCCTCGCGCGCGGCCAGCAGGCGGCCGATGTCGCAATCCATGGTCTCGTAGAAATGCGGGACGGTCTGCACCGAGGCGGTCAATCTTTGCGCAATCGTGCGGCGCATGCCGTCGTGCGGGATGAGTTCGTAGGAGCCGTCCTCGTAGAGCGCGCGGATTTGCGCGTCCGACATTGACGGCGCGATTGTCCCGCCTGACGCCGCGCCGGGCCTGGCGACGCCCTTGCCGGATTTCGCGTCCTCGATATCGCGCGCGATCACTCGGCCATGCGGGCCGGAGCCTTGCACGCGGGCAAGATCGAGGCCGGCGTCCTTAGCGAGACGGCGCGCCAGCGGGGAGGAGAAAATCCGATTGCTGCCCTCGCTGCGCGGCGCCTGGACAGGCGCTGCCGGCGTGGGGGTTTTTGGCGTTGGCGCGGACTGCGGAGCCGGCGCGGCAGCCTTCGGAACCGGAGCTTGGGGCTTTGGCGCTTCGGGCGCTTTTGCCGCAGGCACAGGCTTCGCCGCGCCCGAAGCCGCCGCCTTCACGTCCTCGCCCTCACCGGCCAGCACCGCGATCACCGCGTTGACCGCGACGTCCTGCGTGCCTTCCGGCACCACAATCTTGGCCAGCGTACCCTCGTCGACCGCCTCGTATTCCATCGTCGCCTTGTCGGTCTCGATCTCAGCGATGACATCGCCCGACTTGATCTTGTCGCCCTCCTTCTTGAGCCACTTGGCGAGGTTGCCCTTCTCCATCGTGGGCGACAGCGCGGGCATGAGGATGTTGGTGGGCATGACCTACCGGTAGCTGACGGCCTTGGCCGCCTCGATCACTTCGGCAACCGAGGGCAGCGCGAGCTTCTCGAGATTGGCGGCGTAAGGCATCGGCACTTCCTTGCCGGTGACGCGCGCGACCGGGGCGTCGAGATAGTCGAAGGCCTGCTCCATCAGCCGCGCGGCGATCTCGGCGCCGACGCCGGACTGCGCCCAACCTTCCTCAACCGTCACGCAGCGCCCGGTCTTCTGCACCGAGCCGACGATCGTGTCAGTGTCCATCGGCTTGAGCGTGCGCAGATCGATGACTTCGGCATCGATGCCGTCCTTGGCAAGTTCTTCCGCCGCCTTGAGCGCATAACTCATGCCCATCGACCAGGCAACGATGGTGACGTCATTGCCGGCACGCGCGATGCGCGCCTTTCCAATGGGGAGCACAAAGTCTTCGAGCTTCGGAACGGCTGAGGAATGGCCGTAGAGGATTTCGTTTTCCAGGAACATGACCGGATTGGGATCGCGGATCGCGGCCTTAAGCAGCCCCTTGGCGTCGGCTGCGGTCGAGGGCGCGATCACTTTCAGGCCGGGAATGTGCGAGTACCAGGACGAATAATCCTGACTGTGCTGGGCGGCGACGCGCGCGGCCGCGCCGTTGGGCCCGCGGAACACGATCGAGCAGCCCATCTGGCCGCCCGACATATAGAGTGTCTTGGCAGCCGAGTTGATCAGCTGGTCCATCGCCTGCATGGCAAAATTAAACGTCATGAATTCAACGACTGGCTTGAGCCCCGCCAGCGCGGCGCCGATTCCCAATCCGGCGAAACCGTGCTCGGTGATCGGCGTGTCGATGACGCGTTTGGCGCCGAACTCCTGCAGCAGACCCTGGGTGACCTTGTACGCCCCCTGATATTCGGCGACCTCCTCGCCCATCACGAACACGTCTTTGTCGCGTCGCATCTCCTCGGCCATGGCGTCGCGCAAGGCTTCGCGCATGGTCATGGTGACCATCTCGGTGCCTTCCGGGATGTCGGGATCGGAGGCGACTTCGGTTTCGGGCGCTTTTGGCGCTTTCTGTTCTTTTTTCGGCGCAGGCGCGGCCGGGGTTTTGGCTTCGCTCTTTTCAGGCTTCGCAGGCGGGGCAGATTCGGCGGCTTTTTGTGGCTGCGACGGTTTGGCGTCTTTGATCGCCGATTTGTCTTCGCCGTCGCCAAGAATAACCGCGATCGGCGTATTGACCGCTACGTCGGCTGTGCCTTCGGGAATGAGAATTTTCCCGAGCGTGCCCTCGTCCGAGGCTTCCACTTCCATCGTGGCCTTGTCGGTCTCGATCTCGGCGATGATGTCGCCGGATTTGATCGTGTCGCCTTCCTTCTTGAGCCACTTGGCGAGGTTGCCCTTCTCCATCGTCGGAGACAGCGCGGGCATGAGGACTTGGGTCGGCATGGGAGCTACTGTTTCCTACCCGGCACTGTTGGAAGCGCGATAGACATTGGTCCAAAGCTCGGACGCGTCCGGCTCGGGATCGTGGGTGGCGAATTCGGCCGCCTGATTGATCAGGTCGCGCACCTCGCCGTCGATTTTCTTCAACTCGTCTTCCTTGGCGAATTTCTTTTCCAGGATGCGCGCCCGCGCCATGTCGATCGGATCGTGGTGCGAACGCACCTCTTCGACTTCCTCACGCGTCCTGTATTTCGCGGGATCGGACATCGAGTGGCCGCGATAGCGATAGGTGAGCATTTCAAGAATATAGGGGCCCTTGCCGGCGCGGCACCAGGCAGCCGCCTTGTTGCCCGCCGCTTTCACCGCGCGCACGTCCATGCCGTCGACCTGCTCGCCGGGAATGTTGAACGACAGGCCGCGCCGCGACAGGTTTACTTCCGCCGAGGAGCGCGTGATCGAGGTCCCCATGGCGTAGCGATTGTTCTCGATCACATAGACGACCGGGAGCTTCCACAGCTCCGCCATGTTGAAGCTCTCATAGACCTGGCCCTGATTGGCGGCGCCGTCGCCGAAATAGGTCAGGCTGATGTTGTCATTGCCGCGGTAGTGATTGGCGAATGCGAGCCCCGTTCCGATCGGCACTTGCGCGCCGACGATGCCGTGGCCGCCGAAGAAGCCTCTTTCGACGCTGAACATGTGCATCGAGCCGCCTTTGCCCTTGGAATAGCCATGGCTGCGGCCGGTCAGTTCCGCCATCACGCCTTTGGGATCCATGCCGCAGGCGATCATGTGGCCGTGGTCGCGATAGCCGGTGATCACCTCGTCGCCGGCTTTGAGCGCCATCTGCATGCCGACCACCACGGCCTCCTGGCCGATATAGAGGTGGCAGAAGCCGCCGATCAGCCCCATGCCGTACATCTGGCCGGCTTTTTCCTCAAAGCGGCGGATGGTCAGCATGGTGCGATAGGCTGAAAACTCCTCGTCTTTGCTGAAATCGGCGACCGGCGCGGCCGGCTCGGCGCTCGGGCTTTGTTTGGCGACGGCCATAGGCACTCCCTGCGAAAGCGTCCGGCTGGTTGTGACGGGGGCGTCGGTTCGGCTTTGCGACCCTTGAATAGCTTAATCCGTTTGGGTGCGGAAGCGCGAGGCCGCCGCACGGCATTGCGCAAAACAGCCAAAATTTGGCTGAAAATTACCAGGCCGGGCGGTGGATAACGCCGGACGGTTAGCGCGCGTGGAGCAGCAAAGTGAGATCGCGCGGGTCGGCATAGCCCAGAAGGGCGCGGGCGCGCTCGTCCAGCATATCCGGATCGATCCGATCGCTCCGCAGCAGCGCCACCCGCCGGTCCCATAGCGCGCGTTCGCCTTTCAGGTGGCGAAGCTCGTCCTGCATGGCGGCCAGTTGCTGGTCGAGTTCGGCCTGCGCGTGCAGGCCGTGATTGCCGGTAAAGGCGTTGACCGCGAAATAGCCGATGAACGCCGCCGCGAAGGTATAAAGCCCGAGCGCGGTCAGGATGGCGTGGCGGCGGCGGTTGGAGACCATGGCGGATCAAAATGAACCGGCGCCAGTTAAGGCGGCTTTAATGCCGGTCAGACCGGGAGGTACTGCCTGATTTCATTGAGCACGAAGTTGCCCACCCGCTTGCCGCGGTTGCGCAGCACCTTGAGCGCGCCCTGGTCGACGAAATACGTCAGCAGAATCGAATCGCGGCTTTTGACGCGATCGTGCACCGGGTCTGCTGAGTGCCAGGTGTCGGTGCCGACGGCGAAGGCGTAGCCGCTGTTAGGCGCAAAGCGCATCTGCGTCTTCTTCGGCATCGAGCCGTCGGGCAGCCGCTCGTGGAAGATGGTGCCGATGTCGGTGTTGGCGTCGTCCTTCGGTAGATAAAGCTGGACCGTGATGCCCTTCCACTTGGTGTCGGTGTGCGGCGGGATCATGTAGCCGGGGATGTCACGGGTGAGGATCGGGATCGGATACATGCCGACTTCGGCGAAGTCCGCGCCAAAACGCTTCGAGAGGCCTGGCGCGAGCCGGCGGATGAAGGCCTGCTTGACCGGCGTTGAGCAAAGCGCGCGGCCGATGACGTCCCACAGCGCGCGTTTTTCCGGCGGTAGATTGCGGATATATTCCGGGAATAGATCGATCTTGACCCGCGTCGGTGTGGTGTCGGTGGATTTGCTGCGGCCGTGCATCGGCCGGTAATCTGACGCCTCCGGCTTGAGCGTCAGAATTTGCGTGTAGATGTCGTCGGGGAACACGCGGTCGAATTCGAGATGTAAGAACGGCTTCTCCACAGCGCGCGCGGCGTCGATCGATTGCGCGACGAACGCCGATAAGCGATCGACCGCGCGGCGGCGGTCGGTACCGGTGATGGCCGTGGTTTGATCCATTGCGGTTATATTTTCAAACTAACGGCGCGCTTTCAAGGCATCGCGGCCGGCATATTTCGCCTGCGCGCCGAGTTCCTCTTCGATACGCAGCAATTGATTGTATTTGGCGGTGCGGTCGGAGCGCGCCAGCGAGCCGGTCTTGATCTGCCCGCAATTGGTGGCGACCGCAAGATCGGCGATGGTTGAATCTTCGGTTTCGCCCGAGCGGTGCGACATCACCGCGGTGTACCCGGCTTTGTGCGCCATCTCGACCGCGGCTAGCGTCTCGGTGAGCGTGCCGATCTGGTTGACCTTGATCAGGATCGAATTTGCGAGGCCGCGCTTGATGCCATCGGCAAGGCGCGTCACGTTGGTGACGAACAAATCGTCGCCGACGAGCTGACATTTGCCGCCGATCATATCGGTGACGAGCTTCCAGCCCTCGAAGTCGTCTTCGGCCATGCCGTCTTCGATCGAGACGATCGGATACTTCGCGGCCAGATCGGCGAGGTACTGCGCCTGCTGCTTCGGCGAGCGGGTCTTGCTCTCGCCTTCGTAAACGTAAGATCCGTTCCTGTAGAATTCGGTCGACGCCGGATCGAGGGCGATCATCACGTCGTCACCGGCTTTGTAGCCGGCCTTCGTGATCGCCTGCATGACGAGATCGAGCGCGACTTCCGCCGATTTAATGTCGGGCGCGAAGCCGCCCTCGTCGCCGACATTGGTATTGAGTCCGGCGGCCTTGAGCTGCGCCTTCAGCGTGTAGAAAATTTCCGATCCGCACCGCAAGCCTTCGGCGAAGGTCGGCGCGCCCACCGGCATGATCATGAATTCCTGGAAATCGATCGGGTTGTCGGCATGCACACCGCCATTGAGGATGTTCATCATCGGCACCGGTAGCGTGCGCGCCGACGTGCCGCCGACGTAACGGTAGAGCGGCGCCTTCTTGGCGGCGGCCGCCGCCTTGGCGACGGCAAGCGACACGCCAAGAATCGCATTGGCGCCGAGCCGACCTTTGTTGGGCGTGCCGTCGAGCGAAACAAGCGTCTCATCGATCTTGGCCTGCGCCTCGGCATCCATGCCGCCGAGCGCGTCGAAGATTTCGCCGTTGACCGCGTCAACCGCCTTGGTGACACCCTTGCCGCCGTAACGCGCCTTGTCGCCATCGCGCAGTTCGACAGCTTCGTGCGCGCCGGTCGAGGCGCCGGAGGGAACCGCGGCGCGCCCTTTCGAGCCGTCCTCGAGAATGACGTCGACCTCGATGGTCGGATTGCCACGGCTGTCGAGGATTTCGCGGCCGATGATGTCGGTGATGGCAGTCATTTGCTTTCCTGGCGCATCATCTTGTCCGAAAACCGGTTCCCACTTTTCGGGACCATGCGCTGCGCGCTTCTACAGGATCGATGGCCCCCTTGTCATCTGGCCAACAAACAATGCATTAACAGCCGATGCGACGAAAACCATTGCAGCTAGGCCGCCCGAGCCCGATTCCCGCCTCGCCCGACAAGGCCAGGCTCGACCGCGTGCCCAATCCGCATGCCGACACGAATTACGTGGCACGTTTCACCGCGCCGGAATTCACCTGCCTTTGTCCGATTACCGGCCAGCCCGACTTCGCCCATCTGGTGATCGACTATGTGCCGGGGCGATATCTCGTGGAGTTGAAGTCGCTCAAGCTCTACCTCATGAGTTTCCGTAATCACGGCGCCTTTCATGAGGACAGCACCATCGCCATCGGCAAGAAACTCGTGACGCTGCTCAAGCCGAAATGGCTGCGCATCGGCGGCTACTGGTATCCGCGCGGCGGCATGCCGATCGACGTATTCTGGCAACACGGCAAATTGCCCAAGGATGTCTGGGTTGCCGACCAAGGCGTCGCGCCCTACCGCGGACGCGGCTGATCATTCGCCCGCTGACGCCGGCCGTCGCAGCCATTGCGAGCAGACCCATCCGACGGCGGTCACGACCGCTGCCCCAACCAACAGAACTTCAGTGATGTGGCCGTTGCGCAAGCCGACGCCGTAGACAATCGGGCCGACCGCCTGACCAAGAAAAAAGAAAAACGAATGGAGCGCCATGGTCGAGCCGCGCGCGGTGGGCGCCAGTTCGCTGGCATAAATCTGTATGACCGCGTGCAGCATGTAGAAGCCGAAACCGAGCAGCGCAAAATTGGCGAATTCAATCGGCCAGACAGCGCGCGCGGCGATCGTCAACAGGCAGAAACCCATCAGCGCGCCGCCGGCCCGCATCATCCCGGTCTCGCCGAGCAGCGCCAGCAGGCGCGACACCAACACGCTGTAAAGCGCGCCGCCGATGCCGAAGCCCGCGATGACAATGCCGGCGATCGAGGCGCGGCTTTCGCCGGCATCGTGCATCATGGTCGCCACGTGTGGGAAGACGCCGTACATGAACACCGCCTCAAGAAACACCGCGCCGAAACAGATTTTTGCCAGCGGGTTGCTGAAGATGGCGCGATAGTTCGGCACGAGCGCGGAAAGGTCGAAGCGGCCGGTCGTTTCGGCGAAACCGCGAAACCCTGGAACCGCCGCCGCCAGCACCAGCGCGCCAAAACCGCTCAGGACAAAAAAAACGCCGCGCCAGCCGACCAGATCGCTCACCACGCCGGCGCAGGTCGCGCCCAGTAGATTTCCCGTCATGATCGCAAACAGCAGGCGGCCCATCGCCACCTGCCGCTGCGCGACCGGGAATTTGTCGCCGACCAGCGCAAAGGCAATCGGCACGACGCCGCCGGCGGCAAGCCCGGCAACCATGCGCGCGCCAACCAGCATTTCGAAGCTTGTGGCAAAGGCGCATGCCAGCGTGGCCACGGCCACGATCAACAGGCAAAGCAGCATCAGCCGCGCCTTGCTGAACATATCGGCCAGCGCACCGAGCAGCGGCTGCACCAGCGCATAAGGCAGGGTGAAAGCCGTCGACAGCAGCGCCGCGGTCGCCGGCTCCACGCCAAGACCAACGGCGATTTGCGGAATCACCGGATCAGTCGAGCGCATGAACAGCGAACTCGCGAACACGACGAATGCGATGAGATTGAGCGTTCTGCTCATCTGAGCCTGCGCGCGTAAACGCTTAGCGCTTGGCCAGCCGGTCGAATTCGACCAGCGTGCGCAACAGCTTCTCCATGTCCTTCAGCGGCAGCATATTCGGTCCGTCGGACGGCGCCTTGTCAGGATCCTGATGGGTCTCGATGAACACGCCGGCGACGCCGACCGCGACCGCGGCGCGGGCCAATACCGGCACGAACTCGCGCTCGCCGCCTGAGGCCGTGCCCTGCCCGCCCGGCTGCTGCACCGAGTGCGTAGCATCGAAGATTACCGGCGCACCTATCTCTCGCTTGAGGATCGGCAGCGTGCGCATGTCCGAGACGAGCGTATTGTAGCCGAACGACACGCCGCGTTCGGTCACCAGGACGTTTTTGTTGCCCGCGCCGGTGATTTTCTCGACCACGTTCGTCATGTCCCAGGGCGCCAGGAACTGACCCTTCTTGACGTTGACGACTTTTCCCGTCCGGGCAGCGACGACCAGCAGATCGGTCTGCCGGCAGAGGAAGGCCGGGATTTGCAGCACGTCGACCGCTTGCGCCACGCGCGCGCATTGCTCGGCGTCATGCACATCGGTGAGGACCGGGATTTTTAAGCTGTCGCGGATTTCGGCAAATATCGGGAGCGCCGCATCGAGACCGATGCCGCGCTTTGCTTTTGCCGAGGTGCGGTTGGCCTTGTCGAACGAGGTTTTGTAGACGAGGCCGATGCCGACGCGGGCTGCGATTTCCTTGAGCGCGGCCGCCATCTCCAGCGCATGCGCGCGGCTTTCGAGAGCGCATGGGCCGGCGATAAGCGCCAGTGGCAGGGCATTGCCGAAACGCACGGCGCCGATCGTGACGGTCGAATTGGGTTTTGCGTCCAAAATATGCCCTCGCGGGGCGGACCATGAAGCGGCAAAGGCCGCCGGTCAACGCCCTTCAAACAGCAACGCGGCGCCTAAAATTGACTGCCGGCTGGGCGAAAGCGTGCGACCGGAAAAGCGCAAAGCCGCGAGCCGCGCTCCGCCGGAGGCGTCCGGCGCGGGCAGTCCAAAGCGGCGCTCGAACGCCGCCGGCGTCATCATGTCGATGGAGCCGCGCGGGGTGGCGATCCCAAATCCGTCGCCGTTCTTTACCGCCGCTGCGCCTGCGAAATTTTCCATGAAATCGCGATGGCGGGCCGGATCGCCGGCCACCGCGGCCACGCCGGCGATGCCTGACACGCCGTTGGCGTGCTTCTGAAACGCCGGGTTCCAGAAATTTTCGAGATGAAGCTGCTGGCAGGTGGCAAAATTAATCTCGTGCGCGTGTTGATCCTTGGCGAAGGCGAGCGAGAAGCCGAGTTTCACAGGCGTGCCGTCCGGCCGCTTGCCCTCGCGCTCGAAACGCATGACCTCGGACGCCGCGATATGCGCGGCGCGAAACGCGGCCTCGTCGGCCACGGCGTCGTGCGATTCCAGGATCAGCATCGACAGGCCTTCATGCCGTTCGATGAAATCGCGGTTATAGGCGGCGAACAATTTGGAAAAACCGTCGCCGCCCAGTTTGTCCGGCTCCGCCAGCGTCAGCAACTCGATAAAAAAACCCGGCAACTGCACGATGTAATTATGCGTCCCCCAAGGGTGACGATTGCGTGCGCCGACTGTGAAGCCAAGCTTGCGATAAAGCTCCGTTGCCGCGTCCAGATCGCGTACGGCGTGGACGATGTGATCGAGACCGCGTGCCACCGGCGGCTTGCTACTTCATCGCCGAGAACGCGGTCGGCACCAGTATCTTGTTGTTGATCTTGGCGAGGATCGGTCCGTCCTTCTCGCTGTCCGCGCGTGCGGCGATCCATTCCGGATCGGACATGAAACCGTTCCACTTCTTTTCGCGGTCGGCGAGCGAGTCCCAGGCCAGTATGTAATACAGCTCGTTGTTGCCGTCGCCGATCAGCACGGTCCAGAATCCGACCGGATTGATTTCGTGCTTCTTCCAGAGCGCCAGCGTCTTTGTCTCGAAGCGCTTCAACAGCGCGGGCAGACGTCCAGGAACGCAGATGTAGTGACGCACTTCGTAGATCATGAGGGTGCCTCCGGTTACGGATGGTGGGGATTTATCGGCCGAGAAGCGTGCCAGCGCAACCGATCTTACACCAGCCGGCTCTGCTCGACTGCCGCGCCGATGAAGGACGCGAACAACGGATGCGGGTCGAACGGCCGCGACTTCAACTCCGGATGGAATTGCACGCCGATGAACCAGGGATGGTCCTCGTATTCGATGATCTCGGGCAAAATCCCGTCCGGCGACATGCCGGAGAAATGCATGCCGCGCTGCTCGAGCCGGCCTTTGTAGTTCGTATTCACCTCGTAGCGGTGACGGTGGCGTTCGGAAATTTCGGTCGCGCCGTAAATCGCGGCGACGCGGCTGCCGCGCGTGAGCAGAGCATCATAGGCGCCGAGCCGCATGGT
Source organism: uncultured Alphaproteobacteria bacterium (assembly GCA_963703875.1). Classification (GTDB taxonomy): domain Bacteria; phylum Pseudomonadota; class Alphaproteobacteria; order Rhizobiales; family Xanthobacteraceae; genus Pseudolabrys. Next base: position 47,566 of record CAVPFZ010000027.1, on the reverse strand, counting down.
GCCGCCGAGATCGCCGTTCGCGGCGCGCTTTTGCAATTCATTGCCCTTGAGCCATTCGGTCATCAGGCCAACGACCGGCTCGCTGGTCTGCCCAAACTCCGTGGAATTGGCCTGCTCGATGCCGCACAGATTGCGCGCGGCTTCCACCACCGCCATCTGCATGCCGAAGCAGATGCCGAAATACGGCACATGGCGCTCGCGCGCAAAGCGAGCCGCGCGGATTTTCCCTTCCGCGCCGCGCTGGCCGAAGCCGCCCGGCACCAGGATGCCGTTGACCTGCTCAAGGAACGGCGCCGGGTCTTCGTTTTCGAATACGTCGGACTCGATCCAGTCGAGGTTGACCTTCACTTTGTTGGCAATGCCGCCGTGCGAGAGCGCCTCGATCAGCGATTTATAAGCGTCTTTCATGCCGGTATATTTGCCGACAATCGCGATGGTGACGTCGCCCTCCGGATTGCGGATGCGCTCATTGATGGTGTGCCAGCGCGTCAGATCGGGATCAGTTTTGGGTTCGAGGCCAAAGGCGGACAGCACCTCGCGATCGAGGCCGGCGGCGCTGTAGGCCTCGGGCACGGCATAGATATTGTCGACGTCGCGCGCTTCGATCACGGCGTGCTCGCGCACATTGCAGAACAGGGCGAGCTTGCGCCGTTCGCCGTCGGGAATCGGGCGATCAGTGCGGCACAACAGAATATCTGGCTGGATGCCGATCGAGCGCAATTCCTTGACCGAATGTTGGGTCGGCTTGGTCTTCAGCTCGCCCGCGCTCGGAATAAACGGCAGCAGCGTCAGATGAATGTAGACGGCGTGGTGGCGCGGCAGATCGTTGCCCAATTGCCGGATCGCCTCGAAGAACGGCAAGCCCTCGATGTCGCCGACCGTACCGCCGATTTCGCACAGCACGAAATCGAAGCCGTCATTGCCGTCGCGGACAAAATCCTTGATGGCGTTGGTGACGTGCGGGATGACCTGGATGGTGGCGCCGAGATAATCGCCGCGCCGTTCCTTGGTGAGAATGTCCTGGTAGATGCGGCCGGTGGTGATGTTGTCCTGCCGGGTCGCGGGACGACCGGTGAAGCGCTCGTAATGGCCGAGATCGAGGTCGGTCTCGGCGCCATCGTCGGTCACAAACACCTCACCGTGCTGGTAGGGTGACATCGTGCCGGGATCGACATTGATATAGGGGTCGAGCTTGCGCAGCCGGACCTTGTAACCGCGCGCCTGCAACAGCGCGCCGAGGGAAGCAGATGCGAGACCCTTGCCCAATGAGGAGACCACGCCGCCGGTGATAAAAATGTACCGCGCCATGGGGCCTACCCTTTAACCCCCCCGAATCGATTCGACGAGCGCGAAAAACTCATGTGCGATCTGCGCCTGTGTGTGAATCGGAAAATCGCCGTGATCTGAGACTGTTGCATCGGCATTTTTATTTTCACCCGAGGACCTTTCGGCCCTTCCACTGCTTCCCAGGTCCTTAACGCGGAAGGGCCGGTTTCCCGGCCCTTCGTCAGATCATTTCGATTGCGGCACCTGCGGCCCGGCGGGAGCGGCAGGCGGCTCCGCGGGCGGGCCCTGCAATTGCTTGAGGATCCCGCCGGCATCGAGCGGCGCCGACGCCCCGGGCGCGGCCGGTGCGGGCTGACTGCCCTGCAGGATCGAACTCGGCTTGCGGTTCATGCCAGCCAGGATCGACAGGACGAGGCTGGTCGCGAAAAACAAACCGGCGAGGATCGCGGTAGCGCGGGTTAGCACGTTGGCGGTACCGCGGCTGGTCATGAAGCCACCGGTCGAGCCGATGCCGAGGCCGCCGCCTTCGGATTTCTGCAGGAGCACCACGCCGATCAAGGCAAGCACCAGCATTAAGTGGATCACAATAACGACGTGTTGCATCCGCTCTCAATCCATCAATCATGCCGATCCGGGCAATCCGCCCAGGCGGCTTATGGCGATCTATATAGGAATTCGCCGCGGTCTCTACACGATCACGCGGCTATTTTCCACCCCGACCCGGTCTAGCGGTAAACCGCCGCGATTCCGAGGAAATCGGCCGCTTTCAAGCTGGCGCCGCCCACCAAGGCGCCATTCACATTGGGAATTGTCAGCAGTTCCCTGGCATTGGCCGGTTTGACCGAACCGCCATAGAGGATGCGGATGCGGCCACCCTGCGCGCCGAAGCGAACCGTCAAGCGAATGCGAATGAACGCATGCGCCTCAGCCACGTCATCCGGCGTGGGGGTCAGCCCGGTACCAATGGCCCAGACCGGCTCATAGGCGATCACAAGGTCCGCCCCGGTTGCACCATCGGGCAGCGAGCTATCGAGTTGCCGTTCGATCACATGCAGCGTTTTGCCGCTCGCACGCTCGGCCTTTAGTTCGCCGACACAGACGATGGCGGTTAAGCCCGCGCGACGCGCAGCCGTGGCTTTGAGCCGCACCTGCGCATCGGTTTCGTGATGGTCAGCGCGGCGCTCGGAATGGCCAACAATCACCGCCACGGCGCCGGCATCTTTGAGCATCTCGGCGGCGATATCACCGGTATGCGCACCCGAGGCTTCCGCGTGACAATCTTGGGCGCCAATCGAGACGGTCGAGCCGCGTGCCGCGGCGGCGAAATTGGCGATCAACGTGGCCGGCGGGCACACCATCAACTCGGCCTTGCCGGCGAGCGTGCCGGCGCTATGGATGATCTTGGCGAGCTCGCCCTCCGAGGCGGCAAGTCCGTTCATCTTCCAATTGCCCGCCACCAGTGGCGTTAAATCGGCCGGCGCCATGTTTTTTACCCCTCAGCGTGCGGTTACCAGACCCGCTTAACGGACGCCAGAGCGGGCATGCTACAAGCCGATCCGTCTTGAGTTGCAAGGAGTTGGCCTGCTCCCTATAAGGACGCCACCACCCTTCATTGGCACGTCACTATAGCCCGGGAACAACGCGCGCATGCTTCGCGGTATCCACAAAGCCTCCTCGACCTGGCTCGGCCGGGGCATCATGGCCGTCGTCATGGGCGGCCTGGTCGTGAGCTTCGCGATTTGGGGCATCGGCGATATTTTTCGCGGCTTCGGGCTCAATTCCGCGCTCAAGATCGGCAAGACCGAAATCTCGATCGAGCAGTTCCGGCAATTCTACAACGACCGCCTGCAGCAACTCAGTCGCCAGGCCGGCCGGCCAATCACTCCTGACCAGGCGCGCGCGAGCGGCCTCGACCGGCAGATTTTGAGTCAGTTGGTCGCCGAGACCACGCTCGACGAGCAGGCCAAGGCGCTGGGGCTCGGCATCAGCAATGACGAGATCGCCAGCCGCATCACCAGCGATCCCAGTTTTCGCGGGCCCGACGGCAAATTCGACCGCGCGCGCTTCGCGGCCGTGATCCGCGATGCCGGGTTTACCGAAGGCCGCTTTGTCGAGGAGCAGCGGCGCGTCATGTTGCGCCGGCAGATCGCGCTTAGTCTCAGCGGCGATATCCACGTTCCGACGGCGTCGATCGAGACCATCAATCAATATCAAAACGAGAAACGCGCCATTGAATATCTGACCTTGGGTCCCCCGCAAGCCGGCGACATTCCGCAGCCAACACCCGAGCAGCTCAGCAAATATTTCGAGGAGCGCAAGGTCGTGTTCCGCGCGCCCGAATACCGCAAGGTGACGCTGCTCTCGATGTCGGCGCCCGATCTCGCCAAGCCGGACGCAGTCTCCGATACCGACACCAAGAATTATTACGATTTGCACAAAGCGAGTTACGGCACACCCGAACGCCGCGAGCTGCGCCAGATCGTCTTCCCGCAAGCGGACGAGGCCGCAGCCGCGCACGAGCGTATCGTCAAGGGCGAGAGTTTTGACGGTATCGCCAAGGCACGCGAACTGAAGGCGAGCGACACCGATGTCGGTATCGTCGCGAAGTCCGACATTATCGATCCAGCCGTCGCCGATGCCGCCTTCGCCCTCAAGTCCGGCGAGACCAGCGCGCCCATCAAGGGACGCTTCGGCACGGTGCTCGTGCAAGTCGGCAAAATCGAGCCCGGGACGCAAAAAACCTATGACGAGGTCGCGCCGCAGATCAAACGCGAGATCGCCGAGAATCGCGCCAAGGCCGAAGTCGGCAATCTGCGCGACAAGTTCGAGGACGAGCGCGCCGCCGGCTCGACGCTAGCCGAGGCCGCCAAGAAACTCGGCCTCAAGTCGCGCACCATCGACGCGGTCGACCGTTCCGGCCGCGCGCCCGACGGCAAACCCGTCGCCGGCCTGCCGAAGTCGCCGGACGTTATTGCCGCCGCTTTTGCCAGCGATATCGGCGTCGACAATGACCCGCTTCAATTGCCGAGCGGCTATCTCTGGTATGACGTCACCGGCATCACACCCTCGCGCGACCGTTCGCTCGACGAAGTGAAGGATCAGGTCACGCAACGTTGGCGCGACGACGAGATCGGCAATCGCCTCCAAGCCAAGAGCGACGAGATGCTGGGCAAGCTCAAGGCTGGCACCACGTTGGCGCAGCTTGCAACCGATAACGGACTAAAGGTGGAAACCGCGGTTGACTTGCAGCGCGGCAAGCCGGGTGGCTTTGCGCCGGCGAAGCTGGTCGAGGCCGCCTTCAAGACCCCCAAAGATACGCCGGCGATTGCGACCGGCGATCAGGAAACCACACGTTTTATCCTGCGCGTGACGGCGGTGTCCGATCCCAAGGCCGATTTGGATGTCGTGGCCGCCAAACAGATCACCACGACGCTGCAGAGTTCCTACGCCGACGATATTATCGGCGCGTATGTCACGAAGCTCGAAAGCGATCTCGGTGTCACGGTCAATCAACAGGCGCTGACCCAGATCATCGGCGGCGGCGGCCAGCAATAATTTAACCACATGCAGATCGAGCCGTCGGAAAGCGCATTTGGGGAAACGTACGGCCGCGGCCAGGCGCAGGTGGTCTGGACCACGCTGGTCGCCGACCTGGAGACGCCGGTATCGGCCTATCTCAAGCTTGCCAGCTCAAAACCGATGAGCTTTCTTTTGGAATCGGTGGAAGGCGGCGCGGTGCGCGGACGGCATTCGATCATCGGCATCGAGCCCGATCTGATCTGGCGCGCCAACGGCGCGCAAGCCGAGGTCAATCGCAACGCGCGCGGCAAGCCGCACCATTTTGCGCCCTGCCCCGAGCCTCCCCTCAAAGCCTTGCGCAGCCTGCTCGCCGAAAGCCGCATCGCGTTGCCCGACAGCCTGCCGCCGATGGCGGCCGGCGTGTTCGGTTATCTCGGTTACGACATGGTGCGGCAGATGGAGGAATTACCGGCGCCCAATCCCGATCCGATCGGCATTCCCGACGCGGTGCTGGTGCGCCCGACCATCGTGGTCGTGTTCGACGCCGTGAAGGATTCGATCACCGTGGTGACGCCGGTGCGCCCGGAAAAAGGCGTCGACGCCAAGACCGCGATGACGCGCGCGGTCGAGCGGCTCTCCGGCGTTGTCGAGAGCCTCGACCGCCCACTCGATATGTCGTTGGCCGAGACCGACGAAGGCCCGCTCGAGGTGCCGCCGCGCTCCAACACCACGCCGGCCGAATACAAGGCGATGGTCGCCAGGGCCAAGGATTACATCACCGCCGGCGACGCGTTCCAGATCGTGCTGGCACAGCGCTTCGAAGCGCCGTTCGCGTTGCCGCCATTTTCGCTCTATCGCGCGCTGCGGCGGACCAATCCGTCGCCTTATCTCTATTACCTCGATTTCGGCGGCTTCGCGGTGGCAGGCTCCAGCCCTGAAATTCTGGTCAAGGTGAGCGGTAATGTCGTCACCATCCGTCCGATTGCCGGCACGCGCGCGCGCGGCGCGACGCCGCACGAAGACAAGGCGATGGAAGAAGAATTGCTCGCCGATCCGAAGGAGCGCGCCGAGCATCTGATGCTGCTCGATCTCGGACGCAACGACGTCGGGCGCGTGGCCGAGATCGGCACCGTCATCGTGACCGACCAGTTTTTTGTCGAGCGCTATAGTCACGTCATGCACATCGTCTCCAACGTCGAAGGCAAGCTGAGCCCGCAATGCGACGCGCTCGATGCGCTGGCGGCCGGATTTCCGGCCGGCACGGTGTCGGGCGCGCCGAAGGTGCGCGCCATGCAGATCATCGACGAACTGGAAAAGGAAAAGCGCGGGCTCTATGCCGGCGCGGTCGGCTATTTCTCGGCCGCCGGCGAGATGGACACCTGCATCGTGCTGCGCACCGCACTGGTGAAGGACGGCACCATGTATGTGCAGGCCGGCGCGGGTATCGTCGCCGATAGCGATCCGGATTACGAGCAGACCGAGTGCATCAACAAGGCGAAGGCCTTGTTTCGCGCCGCCGAAGAGGCCCGCCGATTTGCCAGCGCCGCCAAGCGCGGGCAATAATAGCGACGGGGGATGGCGCTACTCGTGGGGGGCAGCCATGGGCTGGCTGTATCGGCTCGACCTTCTGATCGGCCGGATCACCGCCGCCGCGCAATGGCTGGCGCTGCCGCTGATCCTGCTGCTGTTCCTGCAATGGCCACTGCGCGACCTGGTGCGCTGCTGTTCGCGTGAGGCCAACGATCTCGGCCAGATTTTTTTCGCCGTGCTGGTGGCGGTGAGCGTCACGGCCGCGACCCGCGCCGGCACTCATTTGGCCTCCGATGCGCTGGCGCATCGCTACTCGGCGCGCACGCGTCACCGGCTGCGCCAGTTCGGCGCGGCCTTGGCGGTTTTGCCCTGGGCGATTTTTATTATCTTCGCCAGCAAATCCTTCGTGTTGGATTCTGTCCTCGGGCTGGAACTGTTTCCGGACACGTTCAATCCCGGTTACTTTATCATCAAAGCCGCGATCTGGATCATGGCGGTGCTGATGATTGCGCAGGCCGTGCTCGATATTCTCCGCCCGCGCGCCGGTGACGTCTGATGGAGTGGAGCGGCTTTGCGCTTCTGATTCTCGTCGGCATCGGCATCGTCTCGACCGGCCTGCCCGCCGCCTTCGTTCTGATCGGCGCCGCAACGCTCGGCGCCCTCCTCGGCATCGCCACCGATGTCATCCCGCTGCCGTTGCTCTCGGCGCTGCCCAACCGGCTGGTCAATCTGTTCGAGAACGATCTGCTTCAGGCGCTGCCGCTCTACGTCACCATGGGCCTGTTGCTCGGCAGATTGCCGGTCGCCGATGCACTTTATCGTTCGAGTATCGCGCTGATGCCGAAGAACGCGTCGGCGCCGCTGGTCTCGGGCATGGTGCTGGGCGCGCTGCTCGGGCCGATGAACGGCTCGGTCGGCGCCAGCGTCCTTGGTTTGTCGCGCGTGGTAGCGCCGCGGCTGACCGCGCAAGGCGTGCCGGCGGCGACGCGCGACGCCGTCATCGCGGTTGCCTCAACCTTGGGCGTGCTGGTGCCGCCCTCGCTGGTGCTTATTCTACTCGGCGACGCCATGCTGTCGGCACACACCACGGCGGTGACGGTGACCGGACGCAGCGATCGCGTCATCAACACACAAGATGTTTTCCATGCTGCGCTAGTGCCGGCGGGCATTTTTCTCCTGCTGTGCTTCGTCCTTGCCTGGTTTGCCGGCCGCGGCCAGCCGATATCGTCGGCCCCGCGCGAGCGCCCCGCACCGCGCGAGATCGCGCTGGCCGCTATCGCGCTCGTTGCGCTACTCGTGCTGCTCGGCGGCGTCGCCACCGGCTATTTCTACGCGGTCGAAGCCGCCGCCATGGGCGCCTTTGCGCTCTTCACCGGCGGGCTGATCAGCGGCCATTTGCGCGGACCGGTCTTGCGCGAACTGCTGCATGACGCAATCGCGATTACCGGCGCGCTGTTCTCGCTGCTGATCGCGGCCACCACCTTCACGCTGGTGCTGCGCCTGCTCGGTACCGACCGGCTGGTGAACAATCTGGTCGCCGCGATTCCGGGCGGCGATGTCCCGGCAGTCGCAGTGGTGCTCGGCGTGATCGGGCTCTGTGCCTTCGTGCTCGACGCCTTCGAGATCATCTTCGTGATCATCCCGATCGTCATTCCGCCGCTGCTCATTCGCGTCGCCGACGCGCGCTGGGTGGCGGTGCTGGTGCTGCTCACCTTGCAGTCCAGTTTCCTGATGCCGCCGGTCGGCTATGCCTTGATGATGGTGCGAGGCGTGGCGAAGAATCCGGCGCCGTTCCGCCCCTTCGTAAAGGCACTCATTCCTTTTTTGCTGGCGCAATGGCTGCTGCTGATCGTCGTGCTGCTGACGCCCAAGCTGGTGCATATCGGCGAAAACGCGGCCGACAACACGCGCGCGACCGCTGCGCCGGTCTCGCAAAAGGACATCGACAAACTGCTGCACGACATGGTGCCCTTGCCGCCACCGGAGCCTGAATTAAAATAGAATATAAGATGCGTTCGGCGGGCTCGTTGGATTAAAGGCGTCTTTAATTTGGGAGGAGAGAACGTGGAAATTACGGGGGCAAGCTTTTTATTCACTTCAGCGACTTTAATGATCACGTTCGCCGGCTTCTCGATTCTCTTTCTGGCTGTTCGTCAGACGACCGGCAAGCGGCTGTCTTCGGTTGACATTTTTCTTACGCGAAATTTGGTCGCACTCTTGTTCACGATGGCCGCTGGAGCACTAGTACCTTCGCTCTTAGGGTTCTACAGAACTCCCGAAGTGTGGATACGGAAGATTTCTGCGTTGGCTTTCGGGCTACCTATGTTGGCTCAATTACTGACGTATCGGCGACGACGGATTGCACAAACCGGCAAGCCTCCGACGCTTGTCGGGCACGTCGTTCTAATAGGACTTGGCTCGGTGAGTGTCGTGGCGATGATCATCTATATGTTCGGGAATTTTGAATATATCGCTGGGGCTTACATTACGGCTTTGATCGCCAACTTTTTCATTCTTGCGTTCACATTTGTGCAAGCGATTGGGATCATTCTCCATGAGCCAACTAACGACGCTTAGTGATTTTGGACAAATGTTTTAGCAGATATATTTGCCTTGGCACCAAACCGAGGTGCTATCACAAATAGCGCCTGCTTGACCCCCTCCAGGCGTGGTCTTAAGACCTTGCGCGGACTTGGAAACATGATCGTTTTGATCGACAACTACGACAGCTTCACCTTCAACCTGCTCCATTATCTGGGCGGGCTGGGGGCGGACGTCGTCGTGCATCGCAACGACAAGATTTCGGTTGCCGATGTGATGGCGTTGCAGCCGGAAGCGATCGTGCTCTCGCCCGGCCCCTGCACGCCGAACGAAGCCGGCATTTGCCTCGATCTGATCAAGAAGGCCTCGCCCAGCATTCCGATTCTCGGCGTCTGCCTTGGTCATCAGGCTGTGGGACAAGCCTTCGGTGGCAAGGTGGTGCGTGCCGCGCCGATGCACGGCAAGCTCTCCGAGATCAGGCATTCGAATTCGGGCGTGTTCCACGGCATCAACGGACCGTTCAAGGCGACGCGCTATCACTCCCTGGTGGTCGAGCGCGCCAGCATGCCGGCCGAGTTGATCGCCAATGCCGAGACCGACGATCATCTGGTGATGGGGCTGATGCACGAAAGCCTGCCGGTGCACGGTGTGCAATTCCACCCCGAGAGCATCGCCTCCGAACACGGCCACTTGATGCTGAAAAATTTTCTCGACATCGCCGGCGAATGGAACAAGCTGCGTCGCGGCAAGACGACCGCGGCGCCGTCGCGCAAATCGCCTGCGCACGCCGCGCTGTGAGGCCGGAGCCTATGGCCGACGATTTCAAAGCACTCATCGCCAAGGTCGCGACCGGGGCAAGCCTGACGCGCGCGGAGGCAGCCGCTGCCTTCGACAGCATGATGTCGGGCGAAGCGACGCCCTCGCAGATGGGCGCGCTGCTGATGGCGTTGCGGGTGCGCGGAGAAACCGTGGATGAGATCACCGGCGCGGTCACCACGATGCGCGCCAAAATGCTGGGCGTGAAAGCCCCAGCCGGCGCCGTCGACGTGGTCGGCACCGGCGGCGATGCCTCCGGCTCATTCAACATTTCGACTTGCGCGGCCTTTATCGTGGCGGGCGCCGGCGTACCGGTGGCCAAGCACGGCAATCGCGCGCTGTCGTCGAAATCGGGCGCAGCCGACGTGCTGCAGGCGCTCGGTGTGCAAATCGATCTGGGCGCCGAACAGGTCGGCGCCTGCATCCGCGAAGCCGGCATCGGCTTCATGTTCGCGCCGGCGCATCATCCGGCGATGAAGAACGTGGGACCCACCCGGGTCGAGCTCGGCACCCGCACCATCTTCAATTTACTGGGACCATTGTCGAATCCGGCGAGTGTCAAGCGGCAGATGATCGGCACTTTTTCCAGGCACTGGATCGAGCCGATGGCGCAGGTGCTCAAAAATCTGGGCGCCGAGAGTGTTTGGGTGGTGCATGGTTCCGATGGTCTCGATGAAATCACCACGTCGGGGGCGAGCAACGTAGCGGCGCTCGAAAACGGCGAGGTCCGGCTCTTCGAGGTCACGCCCGAAGAAGCGGGCTTGAAACGCGCAAAGCCGGAGGCATTGCGCGGCGGCGATGCTGAACATAATGCCAAGGCCCTGCGCGACGTGCTCAAGGGTAAGCCGGGTCCATTCCGCGACGTGTCGATTTTGAACGCGGCCGCGGCTTTGATCGTCGCCGGCAAGACCAAGGGCTTGAAGGACGGCGCGGCGCTGGCAGCCAAGGCGATCGAGAATGGTGAAGCGCAAGGCAGGCTCGACCGGTTGATCAAAGTCTCCAATACGGTGGATGCGTGATGAGCGACGTCCTTGCCAAAATCGAGGTCTATAAGCGCAAGGAAATCGCCGAAGCTAAACAACGGCGCTCGCTGGCTGAACTTGAAAAGGCCGCCAAAGCAGCGCCACCGCCACGCGGTTTCTTGCGCGCCATCGAAAAGCGTCTTGCCGGCGGCGGTTATGCCCTGATCGCCGAAATCAAGAAAGCGAGCCCCTCAAAAGGCCTGATCCGCGCGGATTTTGATCCGCCAAAGCTCGCCAAGGCCTACGAAGCGGGAGGCGCAGCCTGTCTATCGGTGCTCACCGACGAGCCCTCGTTTCAGGGCAGACCTGAATTCCTCGGCGCGGCGCGCAATGCCACCGAGCTGCCTGTGTTGCGCAAGGATTTCATCTACGAGCCCTACCAGGTGGTGGAATCGCGCGCGCTGGGTGCCGATTGCATCCTGATTATCATGGCGGCGGTTTCGGATGGCGCCGCTAATGAAATCGAGGATGCAAGCTCTATCAATGGGATGGATATTCTTATTGAAGTTCATCAAGAAGATGAATTGGAACGCGCCCTCAAACTCCGGTCCCGATTGATCGGAATCAACAATCGCGACCTGCGCACCTTCGAAACATCCCTCGCCGTCAGCGAACGGCTGGCGCCGAAAATACCACGTGACCGCATCGCGGTGGCCGAAAGCGGGCTGAATGCGCCCAGCGACCTTGCCCGCCTCGCCCGGACCGGCATTTCGACCTTCCTGGTGGGCGAAAGCTTGATGCGGCAGCCGGACGTCACGGCCGCGACCCGCGCTCTCCTCGCCCGTGCGCCCGGCCGCGCCGCCGCGGAGTAGCCCATGGCCCGTGCTAAAAAACCTGTTGCGAGGCGCAGGAAGCCGGCGGTCCGGCGATCCAAGCCGAGGGACTTAAAGGCCAAACAGACGCCGCGCATGACCGACGCCGAGCTCACCCATATCGACCCGCGCGGTCAGGCGCGGATGGTCGACGTCTCGGATAAAAACATGACCGAGCGCCTCGCCATCGCCGAAGGCCGCATCATCATGCGCAAGGAGACGCTCGACCTCGTTGTGGAGGGCAATGCGCTCAAAGGCGACGTGCTGGGTGCCGCCAGGCTCGCCGGCATCATGGCGGCCAAGCGTACTCACGGGCTGATCCCGCTCTGCCACCCGCTGCCCATCACCAAGGTCGAAATCGACATCAATCCGGAGCATTCTTTGCCCGGCTTTCTGGTCCGCGCGACCGTGAAAGTCACCGGGCAAACCGGCGTCGAGATGGAAGCGCTGGTCGCAGCCTCGATCGCCTGCCTGACGATTTACGACATGGTCAAGGCGGTCGAGCGCGGCATGCGCATCGAAGGCGTGCGCCTGCTGCAAAAGACCGGCGGCAAGTCCGGCGACTACCGGGCGGAGGATTTCTAGTCTTGGCCCTGATGGCGGTCGCCGATGCGTTGCAAAGCGTGCTGGCCGATGCGCGCGCGTTGCCGGCGGAAACTGTTGTGCTCCACGACGCGTTCGGCCGCGTGCTGGCGCAGGATCTGATTGCATTGCGAACCCAACCGCCGGCCGCGGTTTCGGCGATGGATGGCTATGCCGTGCGCGCCGCCGACCTGGCCAAGGCGCCGGTCAAATTGAAACTGATCGGCGAAGTCGCTGCCGGCCATCCGTTCGACGGTGAAATAAAATCGGGCGCGACCGCGCGCATTTTCACCGGCGGCGTGATGCCGGCAGGCACCGACACCGTCGTTATCCAGGAAGTCGCCGCGCACGACGGCGATACCGTTGATTTTCAGAAGTCGACCGTCAAAGGCCGCAACGTGCGCGGCCAGGGCATAGACTTCCGCCAAGGCCAAACGCTGCTCGTCAAAGGCCGCCGCCTCACCGATCGCGACTTGATGCTGGCCGCGGCGATGAATTATCCCACGCTGAGCGTGCATCGCCGGCCGAAAGTCGCGGTGCTTGGCACCGGCGACGAATTGGTGGCGCCGGGCACCAAGCCCTCGTCTGGCGAAATCGTCTATTCCAACGGCTTTGCCCTCATCGCCTTGGCGCACGGCGAAGGCGCCGACGTGAACGATCTCGGAATTGCCCGCGACCGGATCGAGGACCTCACGGCGGCGATCCGCCGCGCCCGCGATTGGGACGCCGACGTATTGCTCACCAGCGGCGGGGCATCTGTCGGCGAGCACGATCTGGTCCAGCGCGCGCTCAAGGCCGAAGGGCTCGATCTGTCGTTCTGGCGCGTGGCGCTGCGGCCTGGCCGGCCGATGATGCACGGCAAGCTCGGCGCCATGCAGGTGCTGGGCGTGCCGGGAAACCCGGTTTCGTCCTACGTCTGCGCTTTCCTGTTCCTGGTGCCGCTGATCCGGAAGCTCTCCGGCCGCCATGATATCGCGCACGAGTTAGAATCGGCCCGACTGGGCCGCGATCTACCGGCCAATGATGAGCGTGCCGACTATCTGCGCGCGACGCTTTCGAGCGGCCCGGACGGCCAAATAGCCACCCCGCTACCCGACCAAGACAGTTCCCTGATGGCCCCGCTGGCGAAAGCCGATTGCCTGCTAATTCGTGCACCAAACGCGCCCGCGGCGAGTTCCGGTTCACGCTGCATCATCCTTAAGCTCGCCCTTTAGCGGCCTTTCGACTTTTTCACTCCAAATTAAATGGTTGCAGAACACATATGGAACGGATAGTGTCCGTTCATGATTTGTTTCTGACTGGTACCCCAAATGGGCCCAGTCGAGACGGGGAGAAGCAGATGTTGACCCGCAAGCAATTCGAGCTCCTGCGTTTCATCCACGAGCGCCTGACCGAGGCCGGCGTTCCGCCCTCTTTCGACGAAATGAAGGACGCGCTCGACCTGCGGTCCAAATCCGGCATCCACCGGCTGATAACGGCGCTCGAGGAGCGCGGCTTCATCCGCCGCCTTCCCAACCGGGCGCGCGCCATCGAGGTGATCAAGTTACCCGAGTCGGTCGCCCACGGCATCAGCGGCGGCGGCAGGCGCGGATTCACCCCGAGCGTAATCGAAGGCGATCTCGGCCGGGTGCGCGCCGCTTCCGCCGATACCGATGACGAAGACAGCACCCGCCCCATTGCGGTTCCCGTCATGGGCCGCATCGCCGCCGGCACGCCGATCGAGGCGATCCAGACGCGCAGCCACGTCATCAACATGCCGCCCGACCTGCTGTCGGCCGGCGAACATTTCGCGCTGGAAGTGCGCGGCGACAGCATGATCGAGGCCGGCATTCTCGACGGCGATATCGCACTTATCCGCAAGACCGAAGCGGCCGAGACCGGCGACATCGTGGTGGCGCTGATCGACGACGAGGAAGCCACCCTCAAGCGCTTCCGACGCCGCGGCGCCTCGATCGCACTTGAGCCGGCTAATACTTCGTATGAGGTGCGCATCCTGCCGCCCAATCGCGTGCGGATCCAGGGCAAACTGGCCGGGCTATTCAGGCGATACTAATCCCCCGCTTCCAGATCGTCTGTGCGCGGGGTCGCGTCAGGCGCGGTCGGACGCGAAGCGCTTGTTGCACCTCGCCTGTATTGACCGTTGGCCGTGCCCAGGGCCGTTCATAATCCGCCGGCCGCGCGGCCCTGAGTTCGAAACGACCACCGTTCCAGCGCAGGCCGATGGCGCCATTGTCGCGCCAGATTTTGCGATCGATCAGCATAGCGTTGCATCGGGCCGGCGCCTCGCGCACACTCACCACCACCGCGGCGCGCGTGCAATCTTCCGCGAAGGCTTCCACCGATGGCGCCATTGATGCCAGGCGACCGTCCTGGAGCCGCCCGATGCAGCCGGCGGCATCGCACAGCGCGCCCTCTTTCAGGCTTGCGTCGTTGGGTTTGCGTCCGTCACCGTCGGCGGCCAGCCATTCCTTGATCGCGAAGCTGTCGCGGCCGTTGTAGAGGACCGATAGGCGTCCGTCGCTGCCCCGGATGGCGGTCGCTCCACCGTCCGCCGCGACCAGCACATCGAAACGCGGCGTCAGCCCGGCCCATAGGCTCGCTGCGACCGCCAGCACCGCACCGCTCCAGCGCAAAGGCGAACGCAGCAGGCAGAGCAACAGCAGCGCGGCGGTCGCCAGCAACAAAGGTCCCGTACCGAAGGCCTGGATGCGACCGACCGCGCCGGGCAGGTTCGCCACCCACAGCACCACCGCGATCATCCAGTCGATGCCGTAACCCATCAGTTTCCAGAACGCCGCGTCGAATCCGAAAGGCAGCGCCAGCACGCCGAGAATGCCCATCGGCATAACCCACACCGACACCACCGGCATGGCCAGCAGATTGGCCAGCACACCGTAGGGGGCGAGACGATGAAAGTGATAGGCGGCATAAGGCGTAGTGGCGAGCCCCGCGACGAGCGAAGCAAACATCAGCGCCACGATCTCATTGCCGCCCCACAGCGCGACACGCGCGGTGCGCGAGCTGTCGGCATTGGCGCGCCACGGCAGGCCGTAATTATAGCTCGCGATCAGTGCGAGTGTCGCGGCGAACGACATCTGGAAACTCGGATGCGCGATCGCCTGCGGCGCCAGCAACAGCACGATGAGCGCTGCGATGGTGATGGTGCGGAAGGTCAGCGCGCGGCGGTCCATCATAACGCCGACGAGCACGATGGCGATCATGATGAAGGCGCGCTGCGTCGAGACGCTGGCACCCCACAGCACCAAATAGAACGCACCGGTCGCCAGCGCGCCGATTGCGGCCCATTTCTTGATCGGCTTGCGGCTCGCCAGCGAGGGCACCAGCGCCAGCCCACCGCGAATGAAGAAAAATGCGATCCCCGCCACGACTGCCATATGATAGCCGGAGATCGCCAGCACATGCGCGAGGCTGGAAATATAAAAGCCGTCGCTCACCGGCGGTGATATAGCGTCCCGCTTGACGGTGATCAGCGCCGAGGCGATCGAGCCTTCATCGCCGGGGATGACGGCGCGGATGCGCTTATCGATCGTCTCGCGCATGCCGTCGATCACCGAGGCAAACCGCAACCACGCGCCGGGTGCAACCGGCGCCGGTGCAACCGTGATCTTGCCGAGCGCATAGCCGGAAGCGCCGAGCTTCGCAAAATACATATCGCGTGCGAAATCGTAGCCGCCCGGCCGCAACGGCAACAGCGGCGGAGAGAGACGCGCCTTCAGCGTGACAAAGGCGCCGACCGCGGGCGCGGTATCCTTGCGCACGGAAATGCGCACCCGGTCGGGCGTCTGATTGAGCCGGCGTCCTTCGATTGAATGAATGCGTACCACGACGCGGTCGCTGCGTTCGCGTTCCTCGCGCGCCTCAACAAAGCCGCCGATGGCGACGCTCGAGGCCGGATAGTGCAAGACCGGGTGCGCGATGCGCGCCGTGTTGAGTGTGGCAACCGCAAAGCCCGCGGCGATGCCGGCAAAGCCCAGCGCCAGCGGAAGACCAATGATGCTGCGGCGCGCCAAGAAAGCGATGGCCGAGGCGAATGCGGCTAGTCCGAGCGCCGCCCATAACGACGGTTCGCGGCCGGCGGTGAAATACAGCACGATGCCGGCGCCGAAGGCGACGGCGAGCCAAGGCACCAGCCGCCCCGGGGCGACCTCGGCGAGCGCCCATTGCGACACCAGTTGCCGCAGCCCGGCGGTACGGTCGGAAAGCTGATCGGGGAGCGTGATGCCCGCACGCCGCCGGCCGGTGCCAGAATCCCACGTTTTGGCGCGCGCGCGGCGTGGTTCATTTCCGGCCATGACGCAGCGCCCCCAACGCGCGCACAACCCGGCCTTACGATAACGCAGCTATAGGTTGTGACTAGAAGAACGGATGTGAACGCACAGGCTTGTTCCGGGCGGGGTACGAAGGCGGTCAGCCCGCGGCCTTTTCCTTCGCCATGTCTTTGCCGAAGGTGTCGCGCAGGCCAACGGTGCGGTTGAACACCAATTTGCCCGCCGCCGAAGCCTGGTCGAGGCAGAAATAGCCGTTGCGTTCGAACTGCACCGGCACTTCCGGCATGGCATCGGCGAGCGCCGGCTCTAACCGGGCGCCGGCGAGGACTTCCAGCGAATTCGGGTTGAGATCGGCGGCGAAGTTTTCTCCGCCTGTGGGATCGGGCCTCAAGAACAGCGGATTGTACAGCCTCACCTCGGCTGGAACGGAATCCGCCGCCGACACCCAATGCATGGTTGCCTTCACCTTGCGGCCGTCCGGCGCATTGCCGCCTTTGGTCGCCGGATCGTAGGTGCAGCGCAGCTCGACCACTTCGCCTTTGGCGTTCTTCATCACCTCGCGGCACTTGATGAAATAAGCGTAGCGCAACCGCACTTCGGCGCCGGGAGACAGCCGGAAGAATTTCTTCGGCGGGTTCTCCATGAAGTCGTCCTGCTCGATATAAAGTTCGCGGCCGAATTTTATTTTGCGCGAGCCCGCCGCCGCATCGTCGGGATGATTGACCGCGTCGAGTTCCTCTCCCTGCCCTTCCGGGTAATTTTCGATCGTCACTTTCAGCGGCTTGAGCACGGCCAGACGCCGCAGCGCGCTTTTGTTGAGCGCCTCGCGCACTGAAAATTCGAACATGCCGACGTCGACGAGACTATTGGCCTTGGCGACGCCGATGCGCTTGATGAAATCGCGGATCGCTTCCGCCGGCACGCCGCGCCGGCGTAAGCCGGCAATCGTCGGCATGCGCGGATCGTCCCAACCCGACACGTGTCCGTCGCGCACCAGCGTGGTGAGCACGCGCTTGGAGAGCACGGTGTGCGTCAGATTGAGGCGGGAAAATTCGTACTGATGCGGCTTCGATGGCACGTTCAGGTTGGCGATGAACCAATCATAAAGCGGCCGGTGATCCTCGAATTCCAGCGTGCAGACCGAATGGGTAATGCCTTCGATCGCGTCGGACTGACCGTGGGCGAAGTCGTAGCTCGGGTAGATTTTCCAGGTCGTGCCGGTGCGCGGGTGGGCCGCGTGCAGGATTCGATAGAGCACCGGATCGCGCAAGTTGATATTGCCGGAGGCCATATCGATCTTGGCGCGCAGCACCCGCGCGCCGTTCTCGAATTCCCCGGCCCTCATGCGGCGGAAAAGATCGAGATTTTCGTCCACCGGGCGATCACGGAACGGGCTGTTCTTGCCAGGTTCGGTCAGCGTGCCGCGGTTGGCGCGGATGTCGTGCTGACTCTGGTCGTCGACGTAGGCCAAGCCGGCGCGGATCAGGTCCTCGGCCCAGCCATAAAGCCGCTCGAAATAATCCGAGGCGTGATAAAGGTTTTTGCCCCAATCGAAGCCGAGCCAGCGCACGTCGCGCTCGATGGCGTCGATATATTCCTGCTCTTCCTTGGCCGGATTGGTGTCGTCGAAGCGCAAATTGCAGTGGCCGCCGAATTCCCGCGCGATACCGAAATTCAAGATGATCGATTTGGCGTGGCCGATATGCAGGTAGCCGTTCGGCTCCGGCGGAAAGCGGGTGACCACCTGCTTGACGCGGCCAGCGTCGAGATCGCCCTTGACGATGTCGCGGATGAAATCGCGCCCCGCCTCGGCCGCTGCCGGATTTACGCTTGCCTTGACGTCGGTGGCCATGCTTGCTCAATTCCAAGTTCAACCAGTGAGGCGGCCTATGCCATGACGGGTCGCCTGGCTCAATGTCAATTGCACTGACAATTTCCGCTCGAATTATGGTACAGGGCGCGCGATGAGCGAGCCCGTTATCACCCGTTTTGCGCCGTCCCCCACCGGCTTTTTGCACATCGGCGGCGGCCGCACCGCGCTGTTCAACTGGCTCTATGCGCGCCGGTTCGGCGGCAAGATGCTGCTGCGCATCGAGGACACCGACCGCGAACGTTCGACCGCAGCCGCTATCGCCGCCATCATCGACGGCCTTACCTGGCTCGGGCTCACCTGGGACGGCGAGATCGTGTTCCAGTTTTCACGCGCGGCGCGCCACCGCCAGATCGCCGAGCAATTGCTCGCCGCTGGCAAAGCCTACCTCTGCTACGCCAGCCCCGAAGAGCTCACCGCGATGCGCGAGGCCGCCCGCCGCGAGGGCCGCTCCAAGCTCTATGACGGGCGCTGGCGCGACCGCGACCCCTCCGACGCGCCGCCCGGCGTCAAGCCGGTGATCCGCCTCAAGGCACCGCAAACCGGCGAGGTGGTGATCGAGGATCAGGTGCAGGGCCGCGTGGTCTGGCAGAACTCCGACCTCGACGATCTGGTCCTGCTGCGCTCCGACGGAACGCCGACCTACATGCTGGCCGTGGTGGTGGACGACCACGACATGAACGTGACTCACATCATTCGCGGCGACGACCACCTCACCAATGGCGCCCGGCAGAAACATATCTACGAGGCGCTCGGATGGAATGTGCCGATCATGGCGCATATCCCGCTGATCCATGGGCCGGACGGCTCCAAGCTGTCCAAGCGCCATGGCGCCCTCGGCGTCGATGCCTACCGGGCCATGGGCTACCTGCCGGCCGCCATTCGCAATTATCTGGTCCGCCTGGGCTGGTCGCATGGCGACCAGGAAATCTTCTCCACCGATGAAATGATCGCTGCTTTCGACTTGGCCGCCATCGGCCGCTCGCCAGCCCGCTTCGATTTCACCAAACTGGAAAGCCTCAACGGACACTACATTCGGACCAGTGCCGACGCGGATTTGATCGCATCGCTGGAGGGCCTGCTACCCCATATTGCCGGCGGGCAGGAACTGGCGAGCAAAATGACGCCCGCGCTTCGTGCCAAGCTGCTGACGGCCATGCCGGCCTTGAAGGAACGCGCCAAGACTTTAGTTGAACTATTTGACGCGACACGCTTTCTCTGGGCCAGCCGTCCGCTCGAATTGAACGATCAGGCCAAATCGCTGCTCACGGCCGAGGCCAAGACCGCGACGGCCGCGCTGCTGCCGGAACTGGAAGCAGTCGCTGACTGGACACCGGAGGCGATCGAGGCGGTCGTGCGTGGCTATGCCGACCGAACCGGCCTCAAACTCGGCGCGGTCGCGCAACCGTTGCGCGCCGCGCTCACCGGGCGGACCACCTCGCCGCCGATTTTCGATGTTCTGGCCGTGCTGGGTAAGGACGAAAGTCTGGCCCGGCTGCGCGACCAAGCGGGCTAACGCTCGGTCACGAGCCATGCCTATATAGCTGCCACAGGCGCACCTGCTCTATCTTGCGCCATTCTACCTTGCAGCGCACAATAGACGTTCGCCGCCACTTCCGAGGATTCGACCATGGACGCCAAGACCGACGCCAAGAAGAAAACCGGCACCATTACCGTCGGCAATAAGAACTGGGATTTCCCGGTCTACGAGGGTTCCATCGGCCCGCAGGTGGTCGACATCGCCAAGCTCTACGGCGAGAGCGGCATGTTTACCTACGACCCCGGCTTCACCTCGACGGCGAGCTGCGAGTCCAAAATCACCTACATCGACGGCGACGAGGGCATTCTGCTCTACCGCGGCTATCCAATCGAGCAACTCGCCGAACACGGCGATTTCCTGGAGACCTGCTACCTGCTGCTGTACGGCGAATTGCCGACGCCCGCACAGAAAGCCGATTTCGACTACCGCGTCACCCGCCACACCATGGTTCATGAACAGATGAGTCGGTTCTACCAGGGCTTCCGGCGCGACGCGCATCCGATGGCGGTGATGACCGGCTGCGTTGGCGCGCTGTCGGCATTCTATCACGACTCCACCGACATATCCGATCCAGTCCAGCGCATGATCGCATCGCTGCGCATGATCGCGAAAATGCCGACGCTCGCCGCCATGGCGTTTAAATATTCGATCGGCCAGCCGTTCATTTATCCGAAGAACGACTTGGACTATTCGACCAATTTCCTGCGCATGTGCTACGCGGTGCCGACCGAGGACTACAAGGCAAACCCGGTGCTGGCGCGCGCCATGGATCGCATCTTCATCCTGCACGCCGACCACGAGCAAAACGCTTCGACCTCGACCGTGCGGCTCGCCGGGTCGTCCGGCGCCAATCCGTTCGCCTGCATCGCCGCCGGTTGCGCGTGCCTGTGGGGGCCCGCCCATGGTGGCGCCAACGAAGCCGCCCTCAACATGCTGCGCGAGATCGGCACGGTCGACCGCATCCCCGAATTCATCAAGCGCGCCAAGGATAAGAACGATTCATATCGGCTGATGGGCTTCGGCCATCGCGTCTACAAAAACTACGATCCGCGCGCCAAGATCATGCAGAAGACCTGCCACGAGGTTTTGGCCGAACTCGGCATCAAGGACGATCCGCTGCTCGACGTCGCCATGGAGCTCGAAAAGATCGCGCTGCACGACGACTATTTCCTGGAGAAGAAGCTCTATCCCAATATCGACTTCTATTCGGGCATCACGCTCAAGGCGATGGGCTTCCCGACCACCATGTTCACCGTGCTGTTTGCCGTGGCGCGCACCGTCGGCTGGATCGCGCAGTGGAAGGAAATGATCGAGGATCCCAAGCAGAAGATCGGCCGCCCGCGCCAACTTTACACCGGCGCGACGCGACGCGATTACGTGCCGATTTCGCGCAGGAAATAAACGCTAGCCGCTTTTGCCGTTAGCCTTGCCGTTGCCGCCCTTGCCATTGAGCCTGGGCGCGGTGGCGCCGTCATACGACCACTGCACGTAGATGCCGGCCCAGGTAAATCCGCCGCCGAACGCGGCCAGCACCATCCGGTCGCCCCGCTTTAGTCTCGGCTCGTAGTCCCACAGACAGAGCGGGATGGTGGCATTGGTGGTGTTGCCGTATTTATTGATGGTCACCATCACCTTGTCCATCGGCAGGCCCATACGCTCGGCGGTGGATTCGATGATCCGATTGTTCGCCTGATGCGGCACCAGCCAGTCGATCATGTCGGCGCGCAGGTTGTTCCGCTTCATGATCTCGCCTGACACTTCCGCCATCTTGGCAATGGCGAATTTGTAGACCGCGGCGCCCTCCTGATGGACGTAATGCAGGCGCTTGGCCACCGTTTCGGCGCTGGGCGGCATGCGGCTGCCGCCGGCCTTTTGATGCAGATGAATCATGCCCGAGCCGTCCGAGCGGACCAGCGCGTCCATGATGCCGGTGCCGTCGACGCTCGGCTCCAGCAGCACCGCGCCGGCAGCGTCGCCGAACAGCACGCAGGTGGCGCGGTCGGTATAATCGACGATCGATGACATTTTGTCGGCGCCGACCACCACGATCTTACGCGCGGCGCCGGTGGCGATGAATTGCGAAGCGATGGTGAGCGAATAGAGAAAGCCTGAGCAGGCGGCCTGCACGTCGAACGAGCCGACATTTTTGATGCCGACCATGTCGCAGATCAGATTCGACGTGGACGGGAACTGCATGTCCGGCGTCGTTGTCGCGCAGATGAGCAGATCGACATCCTCCGGCTTGGTGCCGGTCTTCTGCAATAATCCGCGCACGGCTTCCGCGCCCATGTGAGATGAGCCCAAACCCTCGCCTTTGAGGATATGGCGCTCCTTGATGCCGGTGCGTTCGGTGATCCAGGCATCGCTGGTATCCACCATGCGCGCCAATTCCGCATTGGTCAGCAGGTCCGGCGGCACATAGCCGTGGACAGCGGTAATCGAGGCGCGCGGAGAAAGGCTCAAAGGCGGGTATTCCGGTTAACGGTCATGGGATTAAGCCCATTTGGCAAACGAGGCAAACTACGCTTTTGGCGGCCTGGATGCCACCGTTTCGCGCTCCGGTTGGTTAAGACCGCCGGCGCAATCGAGCACCACGGCGGCGGCGCGATCGCTGGGCGCGCCCTTGCCGATGCCCATGATGCCATCAAGCCGGCCGAAGGCCTCGATCTGCCGCCGGCGCTCCGGCGTATCGGCGAAAAGCGGCACCAATGCGGTTGCAAGCGCCTCGGCCGTGCAGGCCCTTTGGATGAATTCGGGCACCGGCCGCTCCTCGCCCAGCACCAGATTGGCCAAGATAACCGTGTTGACCTGGAGCAGCATCCGGGCAACCGCCTCTTCGACCAAGGGCACCTTGTAGGCGGTGACCATGGGAACTCCGGCGAGCGCCAGCTCGAGCGTCGAGGTGCCCGATTTAACGAGGGCGGCGCGCGCGCTCCGGTATGCCGCGTGCTTTTCGTCCGCATCGACAACCACGCGCGCCGGGACGCGCCAGCTCGCCACTGCTGCCCGCACATCGTCGGCAAGCCAAGGCACCGCCGGCACGACGACTTCCAGCGTGCCGACGCTCGCGGCGGTGAGCGCCACCGCCTCGCCGAAGACGTTCGCCATGCGGCGGATTTCCCCGCCACGGCTGCCCGGCAGCACCAGCAGCAAAGGCGGGTCACTGCGCCGCCGGCGCGCCGCCTCTGCATCGGGCCGCAGATCGTCCAACTGTTCGATCAGCGGATGGCCGACATAGGTGCAGGGCGGCCCGTCCAATTCCTGCATGACCTTCGGCTCGAATGGCAGCAGCGCCAGCACGTGATCGATGTAGTGTTTCATGGCGCGCGCGCGACCGGATCGCCACGCCCACACCGAAGGGCACACGTAATCGACAATCGGAATTTTTGACGCCCGGGCGCGCACGCGACGCGCAACGCGATGAGTAAATTCCGGGCTGTCTATTATGACCAGCACGTCGGGTTCGGCCGTCATCACCGCATCGGCCGTTTGGCGAATGCGACGCAGGATTTTCGGCAGGCTGGTGACGATCCCGACAAATCCGATGATCGCAAGTTCGCCGAGCGGGAACAGGCTCGGCACGCCCAGCTCCGCCATCCGCGCTCCGCCGACGCCGGAAAAACGCGCACCTGGATATCGCCGTCTGATAGCGCTGATCAGCGCGGCGCCCAGCCGATCGCCGGACTCCTCGCCGGCCACCAGAAAAATATGCGGGCTCATCGCCCGGTCCCGGCCGGCATGCCGACGATAAAAATATTGGCGCGGTCGGCCGCTTTGACCATCTGATCCGGCTCGGCGATGATGGTCGATCCGGCGACCACGGCGATGCCGGCAAGTCCCGCGCGCACGACATTTTCGACCGTTTGCGGGCCGATGGAAGGCAGATCGAAACGGCGGTCCTGGCCGGGCTTCGGCGCCTTCACCAGCACACCGCTGCCGGCCGCCGCGCGCACGCGGCCGTTGGCGCGCATTTCCGCGATCCGTGCCAACATCGCATCAGTGCCCTCCGCCGCCTCGACCGCCAGCACGTGCTTGCCCGCCACGACGGCGGCCTGACCGACGTCGTACGGCCCCGTCGCGCGCAGATAATCGAGACCCAAGGCGATATCGGCACGATCGCGGTCGTTTGCTTGCACGCGGCCAAGCGCGCCTTCCGGCATCAGGATTTCCGGCGCCACCTCGTGGGCGCCGAGCAAGCGGAACCCGTATTGCTCAAACAGGCGCGCGATGTTCGACAACAAGTGATCGTCGCCGCCGCGGAAGGCGGCAAGAACGCGTGGCAGAAAACGGAAAGTCGTGAGATCGATACGGATTTGCCAAAGCGCCGGCCGCACGATCGAACCGATGAGCACGACGTCCCGGCAACCCGCAGCGCGCACAAGCCGCAAGAACTTGTTGCTCTGCCCGAGGTAAAGCCAGTGATGCGCCCGCCGCTCGAAATCGACAGCCTTGGCGGCACCGTGCAGCGGAAACAGCAGCACGTGCCGCCCGCGCGCCGCCACCGAATCCGCCACCGCCAAAGGCAGACTGCCGCCGCCGCAGATCAGCGCGAGCGGGCCTTCCGCGCTCGAGGCCGGCGCGGCACTCATGCGTCCTCTGCGTCGGCCTCGGCTGCGCTGATCTTGCCGGCCATTGTCAATGGCCGTTTGGCGGCGCGGATGAAGTTGATCAATTTGCCAACATGAACATCGCCGCCGAACTCGCTTGCGACGCTCTCCAGCCGGTTACGAAATTCGCCGGCGCCGAAAAACAAAGCCCGAAAGGCTTCGCGATAGCGATGAATGTCGTTCTTGGTAAAGCCATTGCGTCGCATGCCGATCACATTGAGGCCGACCAGCTGGGCGAACGGCGAGCCCAGCGCCATGCCCCAGGGAATGAGATCGGCGCGCAGGCCGCTCAGTCCTACGATCATGGCGCCCTCGCCGATGCGCACGAACTGACGCACCGCCACGCCGCCGCCAAACACCACATTGTCGCCGACGGTGACGTGCCCGGCCAATAAAATATTGTTAGCGAAAACGACATTGCTGCCGACTTTGCAATCGTGCCCGACATGCACGCCCACCATCAGAAAACAGCGGTCGCCGACCTCGGTGACGCCGCCGCCATCCTCGGTGCCGGTGTTCATGGTCACATGTTCACGAATATCGCAGTCGGCCCCGACCAGGAGCCGGGTCGGTCCGCCGCGATAGTGCACCGACTGCGGCGGGGAGCCGAGCGAGGCGAAAGGGTGGATGACGGTGCGCGGGCCAATCGCGGTATGGCCGGTCAGATTGACGTGCGCGATGAGCCGGCAGCCCTCGCCGACCGTCACATGCGGACCGATGGTGCAATAGGGGCCGACCGTCGTATTGGGTCCGATCGCCGCACCGGGTTCGATCCGCGCCGAGGGATCGATCATGGCCGCGCTCATAAATCGGACACCATGGCGCCGACTTCGGCTTCGGCAACGATGTGGCCCGCTACCTTGGCGATGCCGCGGTACCACCACATGGTCCTGCGCTGCGCGATTTTGGTCATATGGTATTCGAGCGTATCGCCCGGCACGACCGGCTTGCGGAATTTCGCCTTATCGATGGTCAGAAAATACACCAGGTTCGATTTCACCGATTTCAACTTTGTGAGGCAGAGCACGCCGGCCGTTTGCGCCATGCCTTCGATCATCAGCACGCCCGGGAAGACCGGGTTGCCCGGAAAATGCCCCTGGAAATGCGGCTCGTTGAACGTCACGTTCTTGATGCCGATGCCGTGGTCGTCGCCATCGATCTCGATCACCCGGTCAACCAGGAGAAACGGATAACGATGCGGCAGCATTTTCAACACCGTCGCGATGTCGGCCGATTCAAGTTTTTTGACGGGCTTGTCCATGGCGGTTATCTCACTCGTCGGCTGCCGCGCCGTTTTTGGTTCGTGCCATCCGTTCGACGGTGATCATTTCGCGAAACCACTGTTTGATCGGCTTGGCCGGCGTACCGCCCCAGCGCGCTCCGGCCGGGACATCGCCATTGACGATGCTGGTCGCCGCGATTTGGGCGCCCTCGCCGATCGTTGCATCGCCATTTACGCCGACGCGCGCGCCCAGCACAACGAAATCCTCAAGCGTCGCACTCCCGGCTACCCCCACTTGCGACACCAAAACACAATGCCGGCCGATGGTCACGTTATGGCCGACCTGGACGAGGTTGTCGATCTTTGTTCCCTCGCCCACGACCGTGTCGCGAATGGCGCCGCGGTCTATGGTGGTACCGGCGCCGATCTCGACATCGTCCTGAATGATCACGCGCCCGACTTGGGGAATCTTCAGATGGAGATGTCCTTCCGTCATGAATCCGAAGCCATCCTGGCCGACCTTGCAGCCCGGATGCATGATGACGCGATCGCCGATCAGCGCATCGGTAATGACCGATCCCGCACCGATCGAACAATCGCGTCCAATGCGCACATCGGCTCCGATCACGGTGGTGGCGCCGATAACGGTGCCGCCACCGATCTCGACACGCGGCCCGATCACCGCGCCAGGCTCGACCGTAACGCCGCTCTCCAGCCGCGCGGACGGATGCACCTGAGCGCCGGCTACCTCGCCCGGTTCGGCGAGCGAGGACGGCCGCAATGCATGGGGAAACAATTCACGGGCCACCGTCACGAAAGCCCGAAACGGCTCTCGCACGATCAGTGCCGACACCGCCGAGGGCAGATATTCGGCAAGCGCAGCCGTCGTAAAGCAGGCGCCGGCATGGGTCTTAGCCGCGATCGCGGCGTAGTTTTTGCTGTCGAAAAAACTGATGGCAGAAGGCCAAGCGCGATCGAGCGGAGCGACATCGGCAATACGGCGGTTTGCCGACGGCGGCGGCGGCGCACCGGTCAATGCGCCGATCTCGGCCAGCGTGAGGCCCCGTCCGCGTCGTTGGAATTCCGGCTCGCTCATACCCGCCAGCGCCTGACATGCCGCGCCGCCTATTGCGGCAAAGGTCAGAACTTGGTGCCGCCGCTGAAGCGGAAGAACTGCGTATTGTCGTAGCTTGCCTTGGTCAGGGCGTAGGCAAAATCGAACCGCAGCGGCCCGAGCGGCGAGTCCCAGATGAAGCCCATGCCAACCGACGAACGAATCGTCTTGTCGTCGGCGACCTGCAGCGTTTCGCCAGTCGCGGCCCAGGACGTCTCGCTCTGATAATTCCACAGCGAGCCGGCGTCGGCGAAGGCAGCGAGCTTGATACCGATTTCTTTCGGCAGGAAGTAAAGCGGCATTTGCGCTTCGAGACTGGCGCCCCAGAACATCGTGCCGCCCAGTGCATCGCCGGTGCTGCCCGGCGTTACGTCGCGCGGGCCGATGCCGGACGGCGCGAAGCCGCGCACCAGGTTCGGACCCATCTGGAAGTTATCCAGCATGCGCAAATTCTGGCCGCCCCAACCGTTCATAATGCCGCCCTGCAAATGCAGCACGCTGACGATGTCCGGAAGCAGTTCGTAGTAAGTACGCGTGTCCGCGGTCGTGCGGATGAAATTCACGTTGCCGCCGATGCCGGCGAAGTCCTGCTTGAACTCGGCGAAAAGGCCTTTGGTCGGGAGCTTGTTATTGTCGAGCGTATTGTATGTCAGCGAATAGCCGACCAGCGAAACGGTGACCGGACCGTTGGCAAGCTCGATACGAACCGGCAGCGAGGCTTCGCCGTCGGCGTAGCATTCGTCCGTTATTGGTGTGACCGGGTTCGTATGGGTCGTCCATGGAGGCCCAAGTGGAGGATTAAACAACGCTCCCGGGGGCGCTATACAGTTGTTCAGATAATCCGGCAGCGTGACTTCCTGCCGGTAGATCGAATAGTGCGGAGAAAAGCCTATTTCTTCCGACAACGCGAAGCCAAGCCGCAGATTGGTGCCGTAGGTCAGCGTGTTGTAGGAGACGTAGCTCGACGCCAGCGATTGCCGCGCAAACAGATCGATGCCGCCAACCATGCGATAGCCGAGCAGATAGGGCTCGGCGAAATTCAGCTCGAAACCGCGAGAATATTGACCATAAGTCACCGACGCCTTGGCGAACTCGCCGCGGCCCATGAGATTGCGGTCAGCGACGCTGACCGAGGCCAGGAACCCGTCACTGGTGGAATAGCCACCCGAGATGGAGAATTCGCCGGTCGATTGTTCCTCGACATCGACGTTGACGATCACGCGATCGGGCGCCGAGCCGGGTTCGTTGGTGATCTTGACGGTTTTGAAGAAACCCAGATTCTTCAGCCGCCGTTCGGCGCGGTCGATCAATGCGCGGTTATAGGCATCGCCCTCGCCAAGATCGAATTCGCGGCGGATCACATAGTCGCGGGTTCGCGTATTGCCGCGAATATTGATGCGCTCGATATAGGCGCGGGCGCCTTCGTCGGCCACGAAAGTTAGGTTGATGATTTTCCGCTGGAAATCGCGGTCACCGCGCGGACGCACGCTGGCGAAGGCATAGCCGCGCTTGGCCGCCTCGATGGTCATCGCTTCGACGCTCTTCTCGACCAGATCGGCGTTGTAGATGCTGCCCGCGGAAATCTTGAGACCGGCGCGCAATGAAGCCGGGTCGATGGCGCGCACGTTGGAGAGTACGTCGACGGTGCCGACACGATATTGGCTGCCTTCATCGATGGTGAAGGTAACGATGAAGCCCTTCTTGGCCGGATCGTATTCGCCGACCGCGGCGACGATTCGCACGTCGGCATAGCCATGCTGGAGATAGAAGCGGCGCAACAGATCGCGGTCGGCTTCCACCCGGTCCGGATCGTAGATGTCGGTGGTTTGCAGGAAGCTGAGCCAATTGCTCTCGGACGTCTTGATGAGGTCCTTCAAGCGGCCGGACGAATAAGCGTGGATGCCGACAAAGCGGATCGACTTGACGCCGGTCTTGCCGCCCTCGCTGATTTCGAACACCAGATCGACGCGGTTGTTCGGCAATTCGATGATCTTGGGGTCGACCTTTACGTCGAAGCGGCCGCTGCGGTGATAAATTTCGATGATCCGCTGCACGTCGGCCTGCACGGTCGGCCGCGACAGGGTCCCGCGCGGCTTCGACTGCACTTCGGTCTTGAGCTGTTCGTCCTTGGCTTTCTTGTTGCCTTCAAAGGCGACGCGATTGATCACCGGGTTCTCGATCACGGTGACAACCAGCCGGCCGCCGGCATGAGCGATCTGCACATCCTGGAACAGGCCGGTGGCGATGAGCGCCTTCAGCCCTTCGTTTTCAAGTTCGGGGGTCAGGTGGCCGCCGGGGCCGGGCTTGAAATAAGACTGAATAGTTGCGGTTTCGACCCGGCGGTTGCCGCGCACGTCAATAGAATTGGCGGATTGCGCGAACGCAACGCCCGAGGACGCCACGCCCACGATCCCGGTACCGACAGAGATACCCCCGAGGACAACACAGCAAAGAGCTAGTCCCCGTAAAACCCGCACACCAAGTCCCATGCGCTACGCGCCTTTTTGATCCTCGTGGCCGCCCCCGTGGCGGAATCGACCGTCTTCCGGGTTCACTTTTGCCAGCTTTGTACAGCGTTTTATAGGCACTGCAAACGAACTTCCCCGCCCAAGTTTCCCTTTCCCCTCAAATCGTTGCTGACCGGCAACGGTCATGAGGTGGCGAGGTGCAGAATGTCATTAAAGGTTGCGAATATCATCAACATGACCACGATCGCCAAGCCGATCCGGAAGCCGATGTCCTGGGCGCGTTCGGAAAGAGGGCGGCCGCGCATCGCCTCGATTCCATAGAACAAAAGGTGACCGCCGTCGAGCAGCGGAATCGGGAACAGATTCAGGAGCCCGATCGACACCGACAAAACGGCGGTCAGGTGAATCAAGGCGACGAAGCCGGCCGAGGCCACCTGCCCTGAGACCTGGGCGATGCGAATCGGGCCGCCAAGCTGATCGGCGGCTTCGCGTCCGGCGAACACCCCGCCGATGTAGGACAGCGTGCGGTCGACCACGAACCAGGTTTCCTGCGCACCCATGACGACGGCCTGCAGCGGGTTGACCCGTTGCGTCTTGACGTCGCCGGGCGCCATGGAGCGGCTGATGCCGAGCACGCCGAGCCTGTGCACATTGCCGAAACCGTCTTTGATTTCCTTGAGTTCGGGCGTGGCCTTGAGCGTGAGATGCGCGCCGCCCCGCTCGACCTCGATATTGAGCGGCTCGCCCGCATTGATGCTGACGATGCGCTGCATCTTGGCGAAGCTGTCGATTTTTTCGCCGCCGATGGCGACCACCAGGTCGCCCGGCATGAAGCCGGCGGCCTGGGCGGCGCTGGCGGGTTGCACGGTATCGACACGGGCGCTGGTGGTTTGCCGGCCGAAAATCGCAAAAACGGCAGCGAAAATGACAATGGCCAGAATGAAATTGGCGATCGGCCCCGCCGCCACGACGGCGGCGCGTGGCCCAACCGGCTTGTGGATAAAACTGACGGCTTTTTCCTCCTCGGTCATCGCGGCCGCGGCTTCATGGTCGGGCACGCTCGCCGCATTCTCGTCGCCGAGGAATTTCACATAGCCGCCGAGCGGGACCGCGGAAATTTTCCAGCGCGTGCCGTAACGGTCGTAAAAGCCGACGATTTCGGGGCCGAAACCGATCGAAAACGTCAGAACCTTGATGCCGCACAAGCGGGCGACCAGGAAATGGCCAAGCTCGTGAAAGAAAACGACAATTGTCAGAACAAACAGAAAGGGAACCAGATAACCAGCGAGATTGCCGCCAAATGCGCTTAGATCCCCCATAATTCTAAGCAAACTCATCACACCCTCGTCCCGCCATGCATGGCGTGCGTATCGTTACCCAAAGTTTACTAGGATGACTTTACGGCAATTTCGGGCAAGAGGCCTAAGGCTAAACTTCTTGCAACATGGTCAACGGCGATGGCGGCGTCAATTCCAGCCGGTTCGCCCAACAGGCCCTGCCCGTCAGCCTTGTCCAGTGTCGCCTCAACGAGGGCCGTAATAGCCGGAAAACCGATGCGGCCGGCGATAAATTCGGCAACGGCGATTTCATCGGCCGCATTGAGCACGGTAGGCGCCGCTCCGCCCGTCTCCATGGCGGCGCGCGCCAGCGCGAGAGCCGGAAAGCGGACATAATCGGGCTCCTCGAAGGTCAATTCGCGAACCTGTGCCAAATCGAGGCGGGCGGCCGGCCCGTCGATCCGCCGCGGCCAAGCCAGGCAATGGGCGATCGGAATTCGCATGTCGGGGGAGCCGAGCTGGGCCACCACCGAGCCGTCGCGGAATTCAACCAGCCCGTGCACCACCGATTGCGGATGGACCAGCACGTCGATTTCGCCCGGCTTCATTGCAAACAGATGATGCGCCTCGATCAGTTCGAGACCTTTGTTCATCAGGCTCGCCGAATCGACGGTGACCTTCGGCCCCATCGACCAATTGGGATGGCGGAGCGCCTGCTCCGGTGTCGCGGCCTTGATCGCCTCCAGCGACCAGGTGCGAAACGGCCCGCCGGACGCGGTGAGAATGATCCGCTTGACGTCTTCGCGCGCGCCGGCCCCGAGCGATTGAAATATCGCATTGTGCTCGCTGTCGACCGGCAACACCGTCGCACCGCTGACGGCGGCGCGGCGCATGAACAGGCTGCCCGCGCAAACCAGACATTCCTTGTTGGCAAGCCCGACGGTAGCGCCGCGCTCGATCGCGGCCATTGTCGGCTTCAGCCCGGCCGAGCCGCTGATCGCAGCCATCACCCAGTCGGCCGGACGCTGCGCGGCCTCGGTTAGGCCCTCCTCGCCCGCCGCCGCCGTGATGCCGCTGCCGGCCAGGGCATCTTTGAGTTCACCGTAGGCGGCAGGATCGGCGACCACGGCGAACTTTGCGCCGAGCTCGCGTGCGATTTTTGCAAGCGCCGCCGCGTTGCGCTTTGCCGTCACGGCCTCGACGCGGAAGCGTTTGGGCTCGCGTTTGATCAGGTCGATGGTGCTGGCGCCGATCGAGCCGGTGGCGCCCAGGATGGTGACGTGGCGCATGCCGGCAGCCGCCGGCTGCGGTTTCGATCTGGCTATGCCGGGAACGGTCATGCGGTCACCATACCAGCAAGCCGGTTGCCGCGCCGCCAAGGCCGCCGCGCAGCAACCCGATCAAGCACCCGGCAAGCGCCGCCGCCCAAAAACCGTCGAGACGATCCATCACGCCGCCATGACCGGGAATAAGCCGGCTTGCGTCCTTGGCGCCGAACTGCCGCTTCACCCAAGATTCCAGGAGATCGCCGAACTGCGCCAGCACCGACAGCAGCAGGGCAATAATTGCGATCGTTCCGGCATTGGACGGTCCGAAACATTTCGCGACCAGAACGGCCGCGATCATGGCGCCGATCGTGCCGACGACTGCCCCCGACCAGGTTTTTTTCGGGCTGACGTTCGGCATCAACTTCGGCCCGCCAAATGCCCGCCCAAAAAAATAGCCCAGCACATCGGTGGTCCAGACCACCGTGAACAACAGCACCATGGCGAGGAACCCGTTGGCCGCGTCGGCGCGCAGCAGCATCGGTGCAAGCCACAAGAGGGCTGCGTAGCCGAATCCGGCAATGATCCAACCGGGGCCGGTGACCAGCGATATCCATTCCCACAGCACCGCAACGGCGGCGGCGCTCCAGAACAGCGCGAACGGCCAGCCGCCGAGATAGGCGCTCAACAAAGCGAGCGGCGCGAGAACGATCGCTGACGCGACGCGAAGGATAAGATTGCTTGTCGTGATCGGCACAACATCGGCCACAGGCTAGGATCCGGTCTTGGCGACCAGGCCGCCAAACCTGCGCTCGCGCTGCCGGTATTCGCGGATCGCCGCCTCGAGCGCGGCGCGGTCGAAGTCCGGCCAATAAGTCGGCACGAATATCAATTCGCTATAGGCCGCCTGCCAGAGCAGGAAATTCGACAGGCGCTGCTCACCGCTGGTGCGGATGATGAGATCGGGATCGGGGATATCCGGCGCGTCGAGAAAGCCGCCGACGGTTTCCATAGTCACGTCGGACGGTTTGATGCGGCCCTGCGCCGCGTCCTCGGCAATTCGTTGCACCGCGCGCGTGATTTCCTGGCGTGCGCCGTAATTGAACGCCACCACCAAAGTAAGGCCGTCATTATTTTTGGTCAGCTCTTCCGCCTCGACCAGCAGCCGGCCGATATCGGGATCGAGGCTGTTGCGTTCGCCGATCACGCGCACCCGCACCCCGTTGCGGTGCAGTTCGGCGAGATCGTTGCGGATGAAGCGGCGCAACAAGCTCATTAACTCGCCGATTTCGTTGGCGGGCCGCGACCAGTTTTCCGCGCTGAACGAAAAGATGGTGACGAACTTGATGCCGATCTCCCCGGCAGCGCGGATCGTGCGGCGAAGCGCTTCCACGCCGCGTCGATGGCCTTCTCCGCGCGGAAGTCCGCGTGCCGCCGCCCAGCGGCCGTTGCCGTCCATGATGATGGCGACGTGACGTGGCGCCTCCTCGAATGGCGACGGGGCGTTTTTCGGTATCTCGGCCTCAGGCATTGGGTTTGGCCTCAGACGGTGAGGATCTCCTTTTCCTTGCCCGCCAATATATGGTCGATTTCGGCGATCCCTGCGTCGGTTGCCTTCTGGATGTCGCCGGAAAAGCGGTCGTGATCGTCTTTGCTGATCTTGTGCTCTTTCTCGAGCTTCTTGACTATTTCCATCGCGTCGCGGCGCACATGGCGCACCGCTACGCGCGCGGTCTCGGCATATTTATGCGCGACCTTGACCAGTTCCTTGCGCCGGTCCTCGTTGAGTTCCGGGATGCGCAGGCGCAGCATCTGGCCTTCGGTCGCGGGCGACAGGCCGAGGTTGGAATTCACGATGGCTTTTTCCACCGCGTGCACCAGCGAGCGGTCCCAAACATTCACGGCAATGAGCCGGGGCTCCGGCACGGTGACGCTTGCGACCTGAATGAGCGGCATCTGCGCACCATAGGCCTCGACCATGACCGGATCGAGCATATGGGCGGAGGCGCGGCCGGTGCGAAGCCCGGATAATTCGGTCTTGAGCACGGCACTGGCGCCCTGCATGCGGCGCTTGATCTCGTTGATATCGTGCGTTTCGTTTGCCATGGCGATCCCCGGAACACGACGCCGCCGATCAGAAGCGGGGTCAATCTAGCCAATCACGGTCGAGCGGCCCTTGCCGCGCAGAACGGCCTCGATGGCGCCTTTCTCGGCGACCGAGAACACGATGATAGGCATGTGGTTTTCCCGGGCAAGCGCGAAGGCGGTGGAATCCATCACCCGCAGGTCCTTCTCGATCGCCTCCTGGTGGCCCAGTTTCTCGTAACGCTTGGCTTTCGGGTCCTTTTTGGGATCGGCGGTGTAAACGCCGTCCACATTGGTGGCCTTGAGCACCGCTTGACATTCGAGTTCCGCGGCGCGCAAGACGGCCGTCGTGTCGGTGGTGAAGAACGGATTGCCGGTCCCCGCTGCCAGCAGCACGACGCGGCCCTTGCCGAGGTTTTTCACCGCGCGCTTGCGGTTATAGGTCTCGCACACCGAGGTCATTGCGAGCGCCGACAACGTGCGCGCTTCGCGCCCGGCGCGTTCGATCGCCGCTTCCAGCACCAGGCAATTCATCACAGTCGCCAGCATGCCCATCGTGTCGCCGACCGGGCGCGGCACGCCGCGCTCGGAGACTTCGACGCCGCGGAAGATATTGCCGCCGCCGACCACCACGCCGAGTTCGACGCCCAGTTTTGCGCCGGCGGCCAGATCCTTGGCGATTTTCTCGACCGTGGCCTGGTCGAAGCCGGAGCCGTGCGGGCCGCCGAATGCTTCGCCCGACAATTTGACGATGACGCGTTTAAAGGCCGAGCCACTCATTGCTGCGCGATCCGTAACGCCGTCGGGTCAGCTCTGACCAGCGGCGGCCGCGACCTCGGCGGCGAAATCGGTTTCCTGTTTCTCAATTCCCTCGCCGAGCGCGTAACGCACGAACCCGGCGATCTTGATCGGGCCGCCCGCCTTGCCTTCGG
Source organism: uncultured Alphaproteobacteria bacterium (assembly GCA_963703875.1). Lineage (GTDB taxonomy): Bacteria > Pseudomonadota > Alphaproteobacteria > Rhizobiales > Xanthobacteraceae > Pseudolabrys. The sequence goes on along the minus strand of CAVPFZ010000027.1, from coordinate 12,788 downwards.
CTTCCTTCAGCGCCTGCGCGACGCTCTTCTTGTCGTCGTGCACGTAAACCTGCTCGAGCAGGCACACTTCCTTGTAGTAGGTCTTGAGACCCGAACTCGACGATCTTGTCGATTACATTGGCCGGTTTTCCCTGCGCCTTGAACTTGTCGGCCAATACGGCCTTCTCTCGCGCCACGACGGCTGGGTCGAGACCCGAAGGCTCGATTGCCTGCGGATTGGAGGCGGCGACGTGCATCGCGATCATGCGGCCGAGGCTTGTCAGTTCATCGGCTTTGCCTGGAGATTCGAGCGCGACAAGAACGCCGATCTTGCCGAGCCCGTCGACGACCGAACTATGCACATAGGCGCCAATCGCGCCCTTGCCGACCGTGAGCGATGCCGCGCGGCGCAGCGTCATGTTCTCGCCGATCTTGGCAATGGTGTCGGCGATGGCGTCGGCGACCGTAATGCTGCCGACTTTGGCGGCTTTGATCTTGTCGACGTCGGTGCCGGTAGTCAGCGCCACGTCCGCGATCATCTTCACCAGGCCCTGGAACAGATCGTTGCGCGCGACAAAGTCGGTTTCCGAATTGACTTCGACGACGACGCCCTTGGTGCCCTGCACTTGCACGCCAATAAGCCCTTCCGCGGCGACGCGACCGGCTTTCTTGGCGGCTTTCGATAGACCCTTTTTGCGCAGCCAATCCTGCGCGGCCTGCATCTCGCCTTTGGTCTCGGTGAGCGCGGCCTTGCAATCCATCATGCCGGCGCCGGTCGACTCGCGCAGCTCCTTGACCATCTGAGCCGTAATGTTCGCCATTGCGTTTCTACTCCGCCGTCAGTTCCTTGGCCTTCGCGATCCAGCCGTCGACGCGGCCGGGCAGACCCACCTCTTCGCCGACATTGTGCGCGGCTTTCTCGTTGAGCTCGGCGATCTGGCTGTAGTGGAAGATACCAAGATCGTTGAGTTGCTTCTCGATCGCCGGCGAAATGCCGGGCAGTTTCTTGAGATCGTCGGCGACGCCGCGCGGACCGGGCAACTGCTCGAATCCGAGATCGCCGGGTGGCGGCGCGGCCGGGACCGGCTCCACGATCGGCTTCTCGGCGGCGCCGATGTCGACGCCCGCTTCGCCTTGGGCGCGCGAAATTCCATCGATCGCGGCTTTCGCGACCAGATCGCAATAGAGCGACACCGCGCGGCTGGCGTCGTCGTTGCCGGGAATGGCGTAAGTGATGCCGCCCGGATCCGAGTTGGTGTCGACGATGGCCGCGACCGGGATATTGAGCCGGCGCGCTTCCTTGATGGCGATGTCTTCTTTGTTGGTGTCGATCACGAACAACAGATCGGGCACGCCGCCCATGTCCTTGATGCCGCCAAGCGAGCGGTCGAGCTTGTCGCGCTCGCGCTGCATGGTCAGGCGTTCTTTCTTGGTGTAGCCGCCGGGATCGCCGGAATTGAGCATCTCGTCGAGCTTGCGCAGGCGCGAGATCGAACCGGAAATGGTTTTCCAGTTGGTCAGCGTGCCGCCGAGCCAACGCGAATTGACGTAATATTGCGCCGACTGCTTGGCGGCGGCGGCGATGGCGTCTTGCGCCTGCCGCTTGGTGCCGACGAACAGGATGCGGCCGCCTTTGGCGGCGGTGTCGCTCACCGCCTGCAGCGCGCGATGGAGCATTGGCACGCTCTGGGCGAGATCGATGATGTGAATATTGTTGCGGGTGCCGAAGATGTAACTCCCCATCTTCGGGTTCCAACGGTGGGCCTGATGGCCGAAATGCACGCCAGCTTCCAAAAGCTGGCGCATGCTGAAGTCTGGAAGCGCCATAATCTTCTCCGGTTGATCCGCCGCGGACTTGTGTGAGCCCCGTGAAGGGACCACCGGACGGCCTTTTTGACCCATTGTCGGGGCCTAAAGCCACGGTCCGCGTGAGTGATGCTGGGGCTTATATAGGCGCACTTTTGGGGATGCAAGGCGTAGGTTCCGGTCCTCGAACCACTCGGCCGCCCCATGCGTTAACCGCAAAACACGGAAACCACAGCGACCTTACCGGCCGCTTCTTCCCTGGGCGACAAAACCACGGAGGACGCCATGTCGACGCATACGCATCAAAACCATCATCATCCGGCACATCAGGGCCTGCATCCGCTCATCTATCGGAGCATGATCGGGCTTACGCTCTGGCTCGTGTTATCGATCTGGGTCTTTTTCAACACAGGCGCCTATAACGGTCTCACGCTGGCAATGATCACGCTGTTCTTTGTGGTCATCGTGGCGATACCGGTCGTGCTCTGGCAGACCTGGCAGCACAACGCCCCGCCCAGCGAAACGCGCGCGCTGGGCAAATCCTTCCGCGATTGGGCATCGGACGATTTCGTTACCTGGACCGGCGGGCTGAGCGGGCGTGAAGCCGCGATGCAGATTCTGTTGCCGATAGCGGCGGTGTCGATCGGCATGACGGTATTCGGCCTGGTGTTTTATTTCGCCGTGCCGCACGGCGGCTATTAAAGGCGTTACAGCGCTTCGACCTGCACCACGCCGGGCACCGCCTTGATGGCGCCGGCAATTTGCGGCGAGACCTTGAAGCGGCCGGGCAGCTTCACCTCCACCTCGGTGCCCTGCGCCAACATCAGCACCATGCTCACTTCGCCGTCGCCATTGGTGGCGGCCGTGCGCGCAACCGGTTCCAGCCGCTTGGCCACCGCCTCGATCGGCGCTTCGTTGCGCAGGAACACGCGCAGGCCCTTGTTGAGATTGGCGGCGCCGGCATCGAGCGGCTCGACCGACTGGATGCGTGCGCGCACGTCGTCGCCTTGGACCTCGGCTGACAAAAACAAAAGGACCGCGGTGCCCGGTTCCAACAGATCGCGATGCTCGGCCAGCCCCTCCGAAAAGATAACCGCCTCGTAATGCCCGGTCGGGTCGGACAATCCGATGATACCCATCTTGCTGCCGGTGCGCGTGCGCCGCTCCTGCCGCGCGACCACCGTGCCAGCCACCCTGCCCGCCGTCGCTCCGGCTTTCACCGCGCGCGAGAAATCGGCCCAGGATTGCACACGCAGTTTCTTAAGCGCGGCGGCGTAGTCGTCGAGCGGATGGCCCGACAGGAAAAAACCGATCGCCTCGTATTCGCGGCGCAGCCGCTCGGCCGGCAGCCACGGCTCGGCCTGCGCCAGCATGATCGGTTCGCGCTGCCCGCCGCCGCCGAACAATTCGTTTTGCCCGATGCTCGCGGAATCGTGCGTGCGTTGGGCACGGGCAAGCACGGTGTCCATGGCAGGGAAAACGCGCGCACGGTTGACCTCGAACTCATCGAAAGCGCCGGCTTGCGCCAGGCTTTCCAGCACACGCTTGTTGACGGCACGCGGATTGATGCGCTCGGCGAAGTCGGCGAGGTCGGCGAATTTTCGATCGGCCCGCGCCCCCACTATTTCCTTCACCGCTTGCGCGCCGACGCCCTTCAGCGCGGCCAGCGCATAGATGATGGTATTGCCGTCAACCTCGAAGTCGACATGCGAACGGTTGATCGAGGGTGGATCGACCTTGATGCCGAGGCGTTCGGCCTCGGCGCGGAATTCGGCGAGCTTGTCGGTGTTACCCATATCCAATGTCATTGAGGCGGCCAAAAACTCAACCGGATAATTCGCCTTCAGATAGGCGGTCTGATAGGCGACCAGCGCGTACCCGGCGGCATGACTTTTATTGAAACCGTATTCGGCAAAACGCTCGAGCAAATCGAAGATGGCGTCGGCCTGGTGACGTTCGATGCCGTACTTGATCGCGCCTTGCACGAAATCGGCGCGCTGAGCGCGCATCTCGCTGCGGATTTTCTTGCCCATGGCGCGGCGCAGCAGGTCCGCCTGCCCCAACGTGAAGCCGGCCAGGATTTGCGCGGCTTGCATCACCTGTTCCTGATAGACGATGACGCCGAAGGTTTCCTTCAGGATCACTTCGAGCTTCGGGTGAATGTAATCCGGCTGCTCCATGCCGTGCTTGCGCGCGCAATAAGTGGGGATGTTGGCCATCGGACCGGGACGATAGAGCGCGACCAGCGCGATGATGTCGTCGAAGCGGTCGGGCCGCATGTCGAGCAGCGCGCGCCGCATGCCCGCGCTTTCCAGTTGGAACACGCCGACCGCTTCAGCGCGCGCCAAGAGGTCGTAGGTTTTCTTATCGTCAAGCGGGATGGCGGTGAGATCGATATCGATGCCGCGGCGCTTAACCAGCGCCACCGCGGTCTGCAACACCGTGAGCGTCTTGAGGCCGAGGAAGTCAAATTTCACCAGTCCCGCCTGCTCAACCCATTTCATGTTGAACTGGGTTACCGGCATGTCGGATTTCGGGTCGCGATAGAGCGGCACCAGCTCCGACAGCGCGCGATCGCCGATCACGATGCCGGCGGCATGCGTCGAGGCGTGCCGGGTAAGGCCTTCGAGCTTGAGCGCAATGCTAAAGGCGCGCTTGACCACCGGATCGCCATCGCGCTCGGCTTGCAGCTTGGGCTCGTCCTCGATGGCGCGCGCCAGCGTAACCGGATTGGCCGGGTTCTGCGGCACCAGCTTGCAAAGCTTGTCCACCTGCCCGTAGGGCATTTGCAGCACGCGGCCGACGTCGCGCAACACACCGCGCGCCTGCAGCGTTCCGAAGGTGATGATCTGCGCCACCTGGTCGCGGCCGTAGCGTTCCTGCACGTAACGGATCACCTCGTCGCGCCGGTCCTGACAAAAATCGATGTCGAAGTCCGGCATCGAGACGCGCTCGGGGTTCAGAAAGCGCTCGAACAGCAACCCGAAACGGATCGGATCGAGATCGGTGATGGTGAGCGCATAAGATACCAGCGAGCCTGCGCCCGAGCCGCGGCCGGGTCCGACCGGGATGCCTTTTTTCTTTGCCCATTGAATAAAGTCGGCGACGATCAGGAAGTAGCCGGGGTATTTCATGCCGGCGATGACGCCAATCTCGAATTCAAGCCGCTCGCGATATTCCTGTTCGCTGTGGCCCGGTGCGACACCGCCGCTCGCCAGCCGTGCCGCGAGGCCCGCTTGCGCGCGTTTGCGCAACTCGTCGGCCTCGTCCACCACGCTGCCGCCCTCGCCGACCGAGAAACGCGGCAGGATCGGCGCCTTAGTCAGCGGACGAAACGCGCAGCGCTGGGCGATTTCGACGGTGCTGCTCAGCGCCTCCGGCAGATCGGCAAATAGCGCGGTCATCTCGGCGCGGCTCTTGAAACGATGCTCGGCATTGAGCTGGCGGCGATCGCCCTCCGCCAGCAGGCGTCCTTCCGCGATGCAAATGAGCGCATCATGCGCTTCATGGTCGGAGCGGTCGGCGAAATACGGCTCGTTGGTGGCAACCAGCGGAATGCCTTTGCTATAGGCAAGGTCGATCAACACCGGCTCGGTCATGCGCTCATTCGGCGTGCCGTGACGTTGCAGTTCGACATAAAGGCGGTCGCCGAACAGGCGATGCAGCGCGTCAAGCCGCGTGGCGGCGAGATGCCTCTGGCCGGCAACGATCGCCGCGTCGAGCGGGCCTCCGGGCCCGCCGCTGAGCGCGATGACGCCGTCGGTCTCGCCCGCGAGCCATTCAAGCTTAAGCCGCGTCGGCTCGTTCGGCGGCGTGTCGAGGAAGGCCCGCGAGCATAGCCGCATCAGGCTGCGATAGCCGCCTTCGCTTGCGGCCAGCAGCACGACGCGCTCGCGCGGTTGCGGACGCGGTCACGGCCCGCTGCGAACGGGCGGTCCCCTCGTCGCCGCCACCCTACGGACGGCGGCGGTCATTGGCAGCTCCGTCGATCTGGACCTCCTGGCCGCCGTGCTCGGGGTCCTCGCCCGTGGAGCTGCTCGGCCACCTCGAGCAGGGCCTGCGGCTCGGCGTGCTGCGGAGCAGCGCCCGGCTTCCGGGTTCGCCCACGAGCTCGTCCGCGACGCCGGGAAGCGGGCACCACCGTGTCCCGGAGGGCGCTGACCCACCGCGAGGCGGGTCGGGCGCTGGCCGCGGCCGGCACGGTCACTGGGGGGACGGAGACATTCACGATCCTGCTGGGCACGACCGTAATCGGCAGCCCCGTGACCGTGAACGTCAGTGCTGGTGCGGCGAGTGCCAGCTACGCGCTGCCTGCGGGGACGTCGGCCGGCACGTACATCATTGAAGCCGTCTACAGCGGCACGACCAATTTCCTGGACTACACTGACGAGAGCCAAACGTTGGTGATCAGCGCGGCGGCGACGGCATCAGCAACAGCCAGTGCATCGGCGACATTCAACACCGGAGCCCAATCCGTCAATCTCAGTACCCAGATCACCAGCGTGGCCGGCACGGTCACTGGGGGGACGGAGACGTTCACGATCCTGCTGGGCACGACCGTGATTGGCACCCCTGTGACTGTGAATGTCAGACTTGCCCGCGCCGGTGAGCACGCTATGCGCTTCTGCGGGGACATCGGCCGGCACGTACACCATCGAGGCGGTTTACAGCGGCACGACTAATTTCCGGGCTACACCGACAGGGTCAGACGTTCTGATCATAGCGCGGTGGCCACGACATCAGCAACAGCGAGCGTATCGGCCACGTTCAACAGCGGCGGCCAGGCGCGTCAACCTCATCACCCACGATCACCAGCGCGGCCGGCATGGTCACGGGGGTACCGAGACGTTCACGATCTTGTGGCTCGACGCCCGTAATCGGCACGCCCGGTGATCGTCAACGTCTGCGCCGGTGCGCCGAGCACCAGCTATGGGCTGCCCGCCGGGAACACCGGCCGGCACCTACACCATCGAGGCCGTTTACAGCGGCACGAACAACTTCCTTGGCTACACTGACAGGGCCAGCCGTTGGTGATCATCGCGCCGCGGCCTCGGCGAGCGACCGCCGCCAGCGTTTCGGCCACGTTCAACACCGGCGCCCGGTTGACGTCCCTCTCAGCTGCCACGATCACCAGCGCGGCGGATGGTCAACTGAGGGGACCGAGACGTTCACGATCCTGAGCGGATCGACCGTCGATTGGCATCCCCGTCACGGTCTCACGCTGGTGGCGGGCGACGCCATGCCACCGACGCTTCCCGCGGGGACACCGGCCGGCACCTACATCATCGAGGCCGTTTACAACGGCACCACCAACTTCCTGGTCAGCTTCAGCGACAATAGCCAGACGCTGGTCATCAGCGCCGCCGCCACTGCGACCGCTGCCGCGAGTGTATCGGCCACTTCGGCACCGCTCGTTCAGACGTCCCCCTGCACCGCCACCATCACAGCGCCGCCGGGACGGTCGACGAGGGGACCGAGACCTTCACGATCCTGAGCGGCACGACCCCCGTCGGCAGACCGTCACCGTCAATGTGCGCCGCGGGCGCGGCGGCGCCAGCTACGCGCTGACGGCGGGTGACTCGGCTGGTACCTACACCATCGAGGCCGTCTACAGTGGCACGACCAACTTCCTTGGGTTCACGGACGGGGCCACACTCTGGTGATCACGCAGCGGCGACGGCGACGGCCGCCGCCATTGCACCGGCGGCGTTCACGTTCGGGCCGCTGACGATCACCGCTGACGCCCACCGTCACCAGCTCCGGGGTCACGGTCGACGAGGGACCGAGACGTTCACGATCCTGAATGGTACGACGGCCGTCGGCACCCCGGTCACCGTCGACGTCTGCGCCGGCGCGCCGCCAGCGCCAGCTCCTCATTGCCGGCGGGGACACCGGCGGGCGCTATACCATCGAGGCCGCTACAGCGGCACGCCCGGACTTTGGCGGATCTTCGGATACGACCCAGATGCTGACGGTGGGCGGTTCGCAGCGACGGCGACAGCCGCGGCAGAGCGCATCGGTGACGTTTGGCGCAGCGTCAGTCGCTTCTTAGTGCCACGGTGACCAGTTCTGCCGGCACAGTGAATGAAGGGACCGAGACGTTCACGATCCTGAGCGGCACGACGCCGGTCGGCAAGCGCGGTGACGGTCATGTGGTGCGGGCGCCGCCAGTGCAAGTTATATCCACTGCCTGCCGGCACTCCCGGGGGGCAATGTATACGATCCAGGCGGTTTACAACGGCACGGTTGATTTCGGCGGCTCGACGGATAAAAGCCAAGTTTTGACGATTAGTGCGGCAGCGACGGCGACAGCGGCCGCCAGTGCCACGGCGTCGTTCAGCGAGGCGGCCCAAAACGTATCGTTAAACGCCACGGTGACGAGCTCGGCGGGCACGGTCGATGAAGGGACCGAGACGTTCACGATTCTGAGCGGTACGACGTCCATCGGCAACCCAATAACGGTGAATGTCAGCGCGGGTGCGGGACTACCGCCACGATGGTTCACCGGTGAGACATCGCTGCCGGCACGTATACGATTAAGGCGGCCTACAACGGCACAGTGGATTTTAGTGGATCTTCCGACACGAGCCACCCCTTGGTGATCAGCTCGGCGGCTACGGCGACAGCGGCCGCCAGCGCGTCGGCACCCTATAGCCCCAGCGGCCAAGCCGTGACCCTCACTGCGTCGGTCACCACGTCGCGGCGTCGTGGGTGCGGGGACCGAGACGTTCACGATTCTTGAAGCGGCACGACCGTGATCGGCAGCCCGGTAACCGTCGACGTCAGCGCGGGTGCGGCCAGTGCCAGCTACTCATTGCCGGCGGGCACACTGGCTGGCGTGTATACGATCGAGGCCGTCTACAGTGGCACGGCGGACTTTGGCGGATCTTCGGATACGACCCAGGCGCTGACGGTAGGCGTATCGGCGACGGCGACAGCCGCGGCGATGCATCGGCGACGTTTGTGCAGCGTCAGTCGCCCTTAGTGCCACGGTGACCAGTTCTGCCGGCACAGTGAATGAAGGGACCGAGATGTTCACGATCCTCAGCGGCACGACGCCGGTCGGCAGCGCGGTAACGGTCAATGTGAACGCGGGCGCCGCCAGTGCAAGTTATTCACTGCCTTCCGGCACTGCGGCTGGCGTGTATACGATTGAGGCGGTCTACAATGGCACGGCGGATTTCGGCGGCTCGACGGATAAAAGCCAGGATTTGACGATTATGCAGCGGCGACGGCAACAGCGGCGGCCAGTGCCACGGCGTCGTTCAGCGAGGCGGCGCAAAATGTACCGCTGAGCGCCACGGTGACGAGTCCGGCAGGCACGGTTGATGAAGGGACCGAGACGTTCACGATCCTGAGCGGCACGACACCCGTCAGCAGCCCGGTACAGTTTGATGCCAGTGCCTGTGCCGCCGCGGCCAGCTACGCGCTTCGGCGGGTACGCTGGCGGGCACATACACGATTGATGCTGCGTATAGCGGCACGGCTAATTTCGGCGGCTCCTCTGACACCAGTCACGCTTTGACCGTAGGCGCGGCGGCGACAGCGACAGCGGCGGCCAACGCCTTGGTTCCCTTCAGCATTGCCGCCCAGTCCGTCCCGCTTAGCGCCGACGGTGACGAGTGCGACGGGCACGGTCAATGAAGGCACCGAGACATTCACGATCCTGAGCGGCACGACACCCGTCTGGATCCTGTCACGGTTAACATCGTCGCCGGTGCCGCCGCGGCCAGCTACTTGCTTCCGGCGGGCACGCCGGCGGGCACGTACACGCTCGACGCCGCGTACAGTGGCACGCCTGATTTCGGCGGCTCTTCCGACTCGAGCCACTCGTTGACGGTCGGTGCCCTCGCCACAGCAACCGCCGCGGCCAATGCCTCGACGCCCTCGACCAGCGCCCAGTCGGTCCCGCTCATCGACGGTGACGACCGCGTCTGGCACGGTGGCGGCGGGGACTCGAACCTTCACGATCGAGAGCGGCGGATCGCCGCTCGGGACGCCGCTGACGGTGGGCGTTTCCGCGGGCACCGCCAGTGGCAGCTACTCGCTGCCGGCGGATCCGCCGGCACGTACACGATCGACGCCGCGTATAGTGGGACGCCTGATTTCGGCGGGTCTTCCGAACACGAGCCTACTGTTGACGGTCGACGCCGCCGCCACGTCACCGCCGCTGCCAACGCCTCGACGCCCTTCAGCGCCGCCGCCCAGGCCGTCCCGCTTAGCGCGACGGTGACGAGCCCGGCGGGCACGGTAGGCGGCGGGGACATTGACCTTCACAATAGAGAGCGGCGGATCGCCGGTTGGGACGCCGCTGACGGTGGATGTTTCCGCGGGCGCCGCCAGTGGCAGCTACTCGCTGCCGGCGGGCACTCCCGCGGGCACGTACACGATCGACGCCGAGTATAGTGGCACGCCTGATTTCGGCGGGTCTTCCGACTCGAGCCGCACGAATTAGAGTCCGCGCGGCCGCCACATCAACGGCCGCGGCCAACGCCTCCGTTCCTTTCAATGCTGCCGCGAAGTCGGTCCCGCTCAGCGCGACGGTGACGAGTCCGGGGGCACGGTGGCCGCGGGGACATTGACCTTCACTGATTGAGAGTGGCGGATCGCCGCTTGGGACGCCGCTGACGGTGGGCGTTTCCGTGGGCGTGGGCAGTGGCAGCTACTCGCTGCCGGCGGGCACGCCGCCGGGTACTTACACGATCGACGCCGCGTACAGCGGCACGCCTGCTTTCGTCGGCTCTTCCGACTTGAGCCACGCGTTGATGGTCACGGCCGACGCGACGGCGACGGCCGCGGCCAACGCTTCCGTTCCTTTCAGTTCGGCCGCGCAGCCCGTCACTTTAAGCGCGACGGTGACGAGTGCGGCTGGCACTGTCAATCAAGGGACCGAGACATTCACTTGAGCGGCACGACACCAATTGGCTCGCCAATGACGGTCCCGGTCTCCGCGGGGGCGGCCAGCGTTAGCTACGAACTACCCGCGGGAACTCCCTCCGCCGCAACATACACAATTCAGGCCGCATATAACGGTACGCCTGACTTTGCACCCTCCACCGATACGAGCCACACCCTGACTGGCGGTTGCCGAGTGTCACGGTCACCGGTGCCTCGGCCCAGTGGGGCTCCGAGTCCGCTGCACTCTAAACCGCCGGCTGATGGCCGGCGGTTGCTCCCGGCGGGACGCACCACCGACCTCCCCTGGTTCAACATCGACCGGATCACGATCACTCTCAGCCAGTCCGCCGACTCAATCCCGGCGACGTCAGCGTCACCGGAATGACTGGGGGCAATGATGGGCCGGTGACCATCTCCGGGGTCGGGGACGAGCAGCATCACCATCACGCTCGCCAAGGCGATTTCCGGGCCGACCGCGTGACGATCACGATCGGCAACGGCGAGATCATCACCTACACGAGGCGGCTCGACGTCCTGCCGGGGGACGTCAACGACGACGGCGCCGTCAATCGACCGACGGCCTCTTGATCCTTGGTGACTAGACCCCGACGACATGCCTACGATGCAGATCTATGATATGAATGGCGATGGTTCGTCAACACGACCGACTTCGCCCTTTATCGTCCGCAGATCGGGACGGTGCTCCCGGGCCTCGCGCCCCAGTTGGCCGCCGAGGGACCGGGTACCGGCGGTGCCGCCGCGCTCACACCCGGCGAACTGGCCCCCGTGCTCGAGGACGCGATCGACGACTGGGCTTCTGCCGGACTCCCGGCCCAGGACGTGGCCAGGTTGCACGACGTCAACGGTCCAGATCACCAACCTTTCGCCGGGTATCTCGGCGGCACCGTCGTTGGCGGCAATACCATCGACCTCTCTCCGACGCCGACGGCTATGGCTGGTCGATCGAGCCGGCCAAGCCATCGGCGGTGCCGGCGGGACATGAGGACCCGCTGACGGTAGTGATGCACGAGTCGGCCACGTGCTGGGGTTGAACGATCTGAATCCGGCCGAGTTCCCCAACGACCTGATGGCGGAAACCCTGGCGACTGGGGTTCGCCGCTTGCCGTCCGCCCGGACGTCGCCATGGTGCTTGCGCGGACAGCCGTGGCGAGCGTACCATGGCGCCGGCAGGGACCCCGGACGCCGCCCTGGTTGATCTCGTTCTGGGTCGCCGATCGAGGAGACCTCGCCCAGCCGACGTCATCGGCCCGCTCGGCAATGAAATCGGGTCGATATCGAGGGCGCGTACAGGTCATCGCGAATCACGGATCGACGACCGGAACTGAGATTGTACCGTACCGAGGCGTGCTCGTCGTGCTCCGGCCCGATCCATCGACGGGCCCCGATCGGCGCACAATTCCCGGGTTGCCTTGCATTTCCCACTCACGGAGAAGGTTCACGCCATGAAAAAGCTCATTTTGTCCTTCGTTTTCTTGACCTTGCTGGCCTGTGGTGCCGGGCTGGCGTCATCCTGGGAACCAGCAACCCGTCGAGCATGCCGCTGAACATGATGCCGGCACGACGTCGGGGCCGATGTCCGTCTACGTCGTCAGCGATAACCCGCCCAACGACATCATGTCCGGCTGGCAGTTCCATTGAAAATCATCGCCGACCATGAGCCAGCGGCACCCTGACGTTCCAGGATCCCGCGACCGGAACCCCGCCCGACCCGCCCAATTACATCTTCGGCGAAAACGGCCTTGGCATCATGGGGACCAACGGAGCAAACCATTTGGGCGCCAACGATTTCTTCTTCAACCCCAGCGTCGGGAAGGGTACCACCGTTCCGGGGACATCAGGAGCCAACCTATTCCAGATGGATTTCCTGGCCGCCTCGAACGCGTCGGGATTGTTCGGAATCTATGCGCTGAGGGGAACACTCTATAGAATGGACCGACGCCAATTTCACCCAGCAGTTGTTCACGAATGTGCCCGATGCCACGGGGATGGTGCCCATTGGCGAAATCAGCGTCGCCGGGCAGTCCGTCCCCGAGCCCTCGTCGGTCGGGCTGCTCGGTTCTGGGCGGCGCGGCCATGGCGGGCTG
>CAVPFZ010000026.1:0-4200 GCA_963703875.1 uncultured Alphaproteobacteria bacterium | reverse complement strand
ATCGAGAATCCGTTTTATCGCCTGGTGCCGGACGCCTTTTTGTTGCCGATGATCGTGCTGGCGACGGCCGCGACCGTCATCGCGAGCCAGGCGGTGATCACCGGCGCCTATTCGCTGGTGCACCAGGCCATTCAGCTCGGCCTGCTACCGCGGCTCGCCATCCTGCACACTTCGGCCTCCCATGTCGGGCAAATCTATATTCCGCGCGTCACGGTGGCTTTGCTGCTCGGCGTCTTGCTGCTGGTCGGGCTGTTCCGCACCTCCAGCGCGCTCGCTTCCGCTTATGGCATCGCGGTTGCCACCACCATGGTGGTGGACGGGTTGCTCGCCTTCATCGTGATATGGCGGAGTTGGCAGTGGCCGCTCTGGAAGGCGGCGTTGCTGATGTTGCCTTTCGTGGTTGTCGATATCACATTCTTCTCCGCCAATTTTCTGAAATTGTTCGAGGGCGCCTGGGCGCCCCTTCTATTCGGCGCCACCCTCGTGCTGCTGATCCTGACCTGGCGGCGCGGTACCGGCATCCTGGTCAACAAGACCCGACGCACGGAGGTGCCGATCGAAACACTGCTGCGCAGTCTTACGAAAAAACCGCCGCATACCGTGCCGGGCACGGCAGTGTTTCTCACCAGCGATCCCGACTTCGCGCCGACCGCCTTGCTGCACAATCTCAAACACAACAAGGTGCTGCATGAGCAAAACGTGATCCTCACGATCGTCACCGCCGACACCCCCCGCGTCGGTGAGGAGGAGCGGGTGCAGATCACGCCGCTATCGGCGCATTTCTCGCGTGTGTCGCTGAAGTTCGGCTATATGGAGCAGCCCAACGTGCCGAAGGCGTTGGCGATCGCGCGCAAGCACGGCTGGCAATTCGACATCATGTCGACCTCGTTCTTCCTGTCGCGGCGCGCGCTCAAGCCGTCGTCGAAATCGGGCATGCCGGCTTGGCAGGATCATCTGTTCATCGCTCTGGCGCGCTCGGCCAGCGATGCCACCGACTTCTTCCAAATTCCGACCGGGCGCGTGGTCGAGGTCGGGACCCAGGTCACGGTGTAAAGCTCATCGGCAACAGGTTCTGTCCATAACCTATTGTTCCAAAAGGAAAATACTCGCGTCTTGGCCTGCGCTTTACGCATGGCTGGATTTTTCGATTTGCGCAAATGTTTGTGCCGCAGCAATAAGAGCCGCGTTATAAGCCGCGGCTCAAATTTTTTGCATTGCAACAACCTCCAGGCCAAGCCCCATGTCCCAACCTAGCGCCGCTGTACTTGGCGGCTCCGCTGCAGCCAATGGCAGCGACGCGCCGGTGAAGGCCGGCTTCTGGGCCCTCACGCTCGGTTGTATCGGGGTCGTCTACGGGGATATCGGCACCAGCCCGCTTTACGCGTTGCGTAAGTCGGTGCTGGCGGCAGTCGGCCCCGGCAAGCCTGCGAGCGAGCCGGTCGTGCTCGGAATTCTGTCGCTCATCATCTGGGCGCTGCTGCTGGTGGTCACCGCTAAATACGTGCTCATCTTGCTGCGCGCCGACAATCACGGCGAAGGCGGCACGCTCGCGCTGATGGCGCTGGCCTCGCGCGCGCTGGCCGGCAGCCGCGGCGGCGCGATCGTCATTCTGCTGGGTATCATCAGCGGTGCGTTGTTTTACGGCGACGCCATCATAACGCCGGCGCTGTCGGTGCTCTCGGCCGTCGAGGGTTTGAAGGTCGCGACGCCGGCTTTCGATGATTTCATCGTTCCGATCACGGTGGTCATCCTGATTTTTCTATTCGCGGCGCAATCGCGCGGCACGGCGAAGGTTGCCGCCTTGTTCGGGCCGATTACACTGGTCTGGTTTGGCGCTATCGCCGTTGCCGGACTTTGGCATATCGGCCAAAACTTCAACGTGCTGCTCTCGTTCAACCCATATTACGGAATCTATTTTCTACTCCATCATGGCGTCGTCGCCTTTTATACGCTCGGCGCCGTGTTCCTTGTGGTGACCGGCGCGGAAGCGCTCTACGCGGACCTGGGCCATTTCGGCCGTAGCCCGATTCGTTTTGCCTGGCTGGTGGTGGTGCTGCCCGCGCTGCTGATCAATTATCTCGGGCAGGGCGCGTTGGTGCTGGCCGATCCCAAGACCATAGATAATCCGTTCTTCCTGCTTTACCCGCATTGGGCGCTGCTGCCGATGGTGGTGCTGGCGACCGCCGCCACCGTGATCGCCAGCCAGGCCGTCATCACCGGCGCATATTCGCTCACGCAACAGGCGATCCAGCTTGGCCTGCTGCCGCGCCTGGAAATCCGTCACACCTCGGAATCGCTGTTCGGGCAGATTTACATGCCGCGCGTGAACACGCTGCTGTTGGTCGGTGTCTTGCTGCTGGTGGCGCTGTTCCGCTCATCGAGCGCGCTCGCCTCCGCCTACGGCATCGCCGTCACCGGCACGATGGTCGTCACCGCCATGATGGCAATCGTGGTGATCAATAAAGTGTGGCGTTGGCCGCTGTTTGCGACGCTGGCGCTGATCCTGCCGTTCCTGTTCATCGATTTAACCTTCCTGTCCGCCAACCTGCTCAAGATCGTGGAGGGGGGCTGGATGCCGCTTGCGCTCGGCGTCCTGGTGATGACGGTGATGTATACGTGGCGGCGCGGCAGCCGCCTGTTGTTCGAAAAGACAAGACGGCAGGAAATTCCGCTTGAAGGATTGGTCGCCAGGCTGGAAAAGAAACCGCCGGTCCGGGTGCCCGGCACCGCGGTGTTTTTCACCAGCGATCCGGCGAGCGCCCCGACCGCGCTGCTGCACAGCCTCAAACACTACAAGGCGCTGCACGAAAAGAACGTCATTCTCACCATCGAGACGGCGGATACGCCGCGCATCAACGCCGCCGAACGGGTACGCATCGAGCCGGTGGGCGAGACGTTTTCGCGGGTCGTCTTGCGCTTCGGTTTCATGGAACAGCCGAATGTGCCCAAGGCGCTGGCAATTGCGCGCAAGCTCGGCTGGCAGTTCGACATCATGTCGACCTCGTTCTTCCTGTCCCGCCGGTCGCTCAAGCCGGCGGCGCATTCCGGCATGCCGCGCTGGCAGGACCGGCTGTTCATAGCGCTCACCCGCGTCGCGAATGACGCCACCGACTATTTCCAGATTCCGACCGGCCGCGTGGTAGAGGTCGGAACCCAGGTGACCGTCTGATCAATTCCAGCTAGTAATACCGATCTTGGATAGCCGGAGTAGCGTTATGGCCGATGAAATGCCGCGCGCCGACGAGGTAACGAACCTCACGCCTGAAGAGGTAGCGCGGGGCTTGACCGAAGGGCGCATGCTGCTGGTCGACGTGCGCGAGCCCAACGAAACCTCGGTCGAAAGCTATCCCGATGCCGTGATCGTGCCGCTCTCGGCTTTCGATCCGGCCGCCATTCCCGATCCGCAGGGCAAGGAGGTCGTGTTCGCCTGCCGCTCCGGCCGTCGTTCGATCACTGCATCGGTCGCGGCCCAGGATGCCGGCTACTCTTACAAGTCGCATCTTGCCGGCGGCATCATCGCCTGGAAGGCGGCAGGGCTTCCGACTAAGACGTGATCAAGCCTGTTTATTCGGGACTTCGTCCTCCGGCCGCCAGCGGCGGTGCTGCCAGAGCCATTGCTCCGGATTGTCACGCACCCAGCCTTCGACCACGTTCATGATGTTCTGCATGGTGCCGGCGATGTCGACTTTACCGTCGGCATCGCGCGAGGGCGTAATCGCCTCTGTGATGTCTCCGCGATAGCGGTGGCCGGGCAGGCGGATGAGACGCACACCGTGGATCGGGCAATCGACATGATGCGCGAGCCGAGCGATCAGCGGATTCGCCCGCGTCGGCCGCCCGAAAAAGGTCACCGGCACGCCGCGCACATAATACTGGTCGACCAGCATGCCGACATGAGCGCCGCGTTCGAGCGCTTCGGCGAGTTCGACCGGTGCGCTTAGGCCGGTCTGAATGAGGCGGCCCATCAGCTTGGAGCGGGTTTCGGTGATCCAGCGGTCGATGGCGGCGATGTTCGGCCCGCGGTAGAGCAGGGCGCTGTCGACGCCGTAGCTATGTGCCGATATCGCCGGCAATTCCCAATTGCCGAGATGGGCGGCAAACACCAGCGCTGGTTTGCCGTCATTGGCGAGGCGGAAGAACCCGTCAAGGTCTCGCGCCGCGATATCGAAGCGACCGGGCTTGTCCGGCGACTGATAGTCC
>CAVPFZ010000025.1:0-42711 GCA_963703875.1 uncultured Alphaproteobacteria bacterium | reverse complement strand
CAGAAGGTACCCGACCAGAAGGTATTTGCGCGACCGGCGCGCAGCCGGGCAGGCTCGCCGTCGCAGGCCGCGTGGCGATGGCCCGGCTGAGGGCCCGCCGGCGGCGGCACCGCGGGTAACGCCGGTCGGTTCCAGCGCGCGCGCAGGTCGGGCGGCTCGCAGGAAGACCAGGCCGCGCGGTGTCGCTGGGGTGCCGGGGAGTCCAGGCGCAGCCCGGGGAGCCGGGCGAGCAGGGTGTCGATGGCGACCTGCGCCTCCAGCCGGGCCAGGTGGGCGCCGAGGCAGAAATGCGGGCCGCGCGCGAAGGCCAGGTGCCGTCCAGCGTTGGGACGGCGGACGTCGAACAGGTCCGGGCTCGGCGAACACCGCCGGGTCGCGGTTCGCTCCGGCGATGGACACCGTGACCTGGTCACCGGCCCGGATGCGGCGCCGCCGAGCCAGGCGTCGCGCTGGTCGCGTACCGGTCGACGACCGCCGCGGCGGGCTCGAGCCGCAGCGACTCCTCGACCGCCGCGGGCACCAGGCCGGGGTCGGCGAGCACCAGCTCGAGCTGGCCGGGGAGTGAGCAGCAGGTGCAGCAGGGCGTTGGCGATCATGCCCTCGGTGGTCTCGATCCCGCCGAACATCATGACCGCCGCGTTCGAGATGGCCTCCGCCTCGGTCAGCGGCCCGGCGGCCTGCGGCCAGCAGCGAGGCAGACTCCGGCGCCGCGATCACCTCACGCAGGCGGCCGGCCAGCTCGGCGAACGCCGCCGTCCCGGCCGGACCCGCTGCGCGCCGCCGCCGCCCTGCGGCCCGTCGCGGCCTCGGCCTGCACCGCGGCCACGATCCCGTCGTACCAGGCCAGGACCTCGGCGCTGGATCGGCCGGGCCGAGCCCGAGCGACCTCGGCCATGACCGCGACGGCCAGCGGCCCGGCCACGGCCCGGCGCAGCTCGGCCGCGCCGCGCGGCTCGATGGCCGACACCAGGCGGGCGGCCTCGGCCTGGGTGAAGCAGGCCAGCCGGGCGTTTACATCGTCATAGCCGGGATGAAGAGGCTGAACGGGTCGCGGTGCCGGGCGTAGGGGCGAGCCGTCCAGCGAGAGCATGCTCGGCCCGACGACCTTGGCCGTGGAGAAACGCGGGTCGTCCACGGTGAACGTGCGGGCGTCGCGCAGCACCGCGACGGCCGCGTCGTAACCGGTGACGAGCCAGGCGCCCCAGGGCCGGACCCACAGACCGCGGGCGCGGCTGACCGCAGCCGCGCCAGCACCGGGTGCGGGTCGGCTTCCAGTTCGGCCAGGGTGACCAGGGCAGCTGGCGTGTTCGGATGCGGGCGCGTTAGAACACTACGGCCCCGGCCAGTCCGGCCGCGCTGGCCAACAGGAAGGCGAGTGCCGAGGTGGGAAGATCGCCGAGACGGCCAGCGTGCCACCTGGGCCGTTAGCACGCAGAGGCTACTCCCCGGTCTCCCCGTCAACGGACTCGCGGATGAGGTCGGCATGGCCGTTGTGCCGGGCGTACTCCTCGATCATGTGGACCAGATCCAGCGCAGGCTCGGGGCCCGGCCGTCCGGCCAGGTGCGCCGGCCAGCTGATCGAGGCCCCCGTCCGCGAGCGCGTCGCGCGACCATCGGCCGGGACCGGCCACGGCCGCCTGCCAGAGCCGCCGGAGCTGTTCGGGCGTGTCGTCGGCGGCGGAGTGCCACTCCCAGTCTCGGTCGGCCTCCCAGTCCACCGTGTCCCACGGCGGCTATGTCCTCGTGTCCGCGCAGCTACGGAGGAGAACCAGTCGTCCTCGACGAGGGCCAGGTGCTTGAGCATCCCGCCCAGCGTCATCGACGAGGCCCGACCGTCGCCTGCCAGCCCGGCCGCGTCCAGGCCCGCGCACTTCCACTCGAGCGTCGCGCGCTGGAAATCAAGGAAGCCAGGAGCGTGGCCCTCGTCAGCCGCGGCGGAGGTTCCGGGCGCCCGTGCTCGTCAGCTGTCATGGGCCGTGAGTCTAGGCGGCGGTTTTTTTTTTTTTTTTTTTTTTTTTTTTTTTTTTTTTTTTTTTTTTTTTTTTTTTTTTTTTTTTTTTTTTTTTTTTTTTTTTTTTTTTTTTTTTTTTTTTAAGCCACGGTTCAATATCCGTCAGCTGACCGATGTCTTGCAGTGCAAATTGCAGCAGCATTTGTCGTTGCAATGAGCACCTGCGCCAGTCAGCCGAGGAGCAGGATCGACCATGATGGCACCGCCACGTCCGACCGAACTGCACCAGCACCGTATCCGGCTGACCAGGGAACCAGCGGCGGCGGCCGAAGCCCGACGCGAGGTCCGCGCCGTCATCGATGCCTGGCGGGTCCGGGTCGATCCCGACATTTGGGGCCAGATGCTCACCAGCGACCTGGTAACCAGCGCCATTATGCACGGGAGTGGCCAAGACTATCACGCTTGCCATCAGGTGCAGCTCCGGTCGGCTGCGCGTCGACTGCTTCGGTACCCCTCCTCTTCCGTCGCCGCCGGCCTTAGACCTTTCTGCGCGATGGCACGCAGGCCGATTTCGGGCTGGCGCTCGTCGCCACGCTGGCGACCGAATGGGGCTCATTCGGCACCCAGGCAGGCAGGGTCACCTACTTCACGCTCGCGCTTGACTCCGCCCTGCCCTGTTTCCTTTTCCCCCCCCCCCCCCCCCCCCCCCCCCCCCCCCCCCCTCAGCTTCGTCATCCCCGCCATCCACACATATTCGATAAACAGCAAGATCAGTGAAGGGGACACGTGAAAAGCGTTCCCCGCTCAGAAGGCGGCACGAACGGCAGAGTTCAGGCTACCGCTGGATTAAGAGCTCGCTGAGCTACGCGAACGGCAACTGCGTTGAGGTCGCGAATCTTCCCTGAGGCGACCGAATCGGGGTCCGCAATAGCCGGGACTCGGCCGGGCCGGTACTACTGTTCCAGTCCCGGCACCATGGCACGCGTTTCTCGGCGGGGTAAGAGCCGGGGAGTTCGACCGTTTCCGCAGCTAGCGTGGCGCCAGGCACCGGGCCTCAACCTCGGCAGCGGAGCACTGCCCGATGCGGCGGAGTCCTCGGGTCTGCCAGGTAGCCGACCCGATCGCCACGGGCCGCAGCCGGACGTGGCGGCGGCGTCGGGACCCGCGATCGGATCAGTGGCTCGCCGGCAGCCAGGAGGCCTGGTGTCTGACGAGCACCATCGCGGCGTGAAGATCCTGAGGCGGTGGCGAGGGGTCGTGCACGCAAGATGCTGGGTTGGCGCTCTCGACCCGGCGGCGTCGGCCGCCAGACTCTCCTTTGCCCGGCAATTTCGGGAAACGCGAGATTTGTCTGGCTACTCCGCAAATAACGTGACGGTAACGGCATACCTCGCGACCGCCCGCGAAACTGACAGATGATGCCGATGTGACTCGACGGGCGGCCTTTGCCTCGAGCTACAGAAGGAGCAACTCGTTATCGTCACGGCCTGTTCGCCGTAACCGAAATTTGCCAGTTTTCCGAAAGAGCTAAAAATGATGGCACGACGTCAGGCCGGCGAGCTCCGGCTTCCTGACGAGCCGGTGTGTGGCGGGCAGCCGTGGTGTTCATGAGCTCAGGATGTCACGAGGCTCCGATATTCGCGGACTTCGACCTCGGCCTCGGCGAGCGCGGTCTTCTCCACGACCGACCACATCACCGGCTTGGAGCCGCGGTAGAGCGTGCCGTTCTTCGCGAACTTCATCAGCTCGCGCGCGATCTGCGCCTCGGCGGCAAAATCCATGGTCGAATAGGGGTGCGCCCAGTCGCCCTCGACGCCGAGCCGTTTGAACTCGGCGCGCTGCACGTCGATCCAGTGCGTCGCGAAGGCGCGGCATTCCTTGCGGAACGCGACCACGGCGGCCGGATCGGAGAGATCGGGCTTGGGCTTGCCCTTCGAGCGATAGTTCTCCTCCTCGATCTTCCACTCGATCGGCAGGCCGTGGCAGTCCCAGCCCGGCACGTAGTTCGAAGTCGAAGCCCATCATCTGCTGCGAGCGCGTCACCACGTCCTTGAGGATCTTGTTGAGCGCGTGGCCGATATGGATGTTGCCGTTCGCATACGGCGGGCCGTCGTGCAGCACGAACTTCGGCCGGCCCTTGGCGGCCTCGCGCAGGCGCGCGTAAAGGCCGAGCTTCTCCCAGCGCGCGAAGGATCTCGGGCTCCTTCTGCGGCAGCCCGGCGCGCATGGGAAAGTCGGTTTTGGGCAGGAACAGAGTCTGGCTGTAGTCGCGTGCGGCGTCGGTCATGACGGCGGTCTCTCAGGATGTGGGATGGCGGTGAAGGCGCGGCAGACCCGGTCTTCCGCCGACCCCGAGGTCACGCGGAAGCCGGGCCGATAATTCGCCGCGCGAACGACCCGATGACCGAAGCGGATATCCCCTGCGCCATCATGGCGCGCTGTGTAGCAGAGGAAGAGGGCTACTTCCCAAGAGCGTCCGCTCGCGTGACGAATACAAGTTGACGCCGCGGGAATTGTTCGAATTCGGCAAACGCCTGGTTGCCAAGGGAAAATTCGCGGAGGGTGCGGAGCATCTCACGCGGCTGCTCAAACAGTATCACCTGCAAGACGCGCCATACCGCGAAGCGGTGCAAGCCCTGTTTAAGGCGGCGCTGGCGACGGGGCAAGACCAGTCGATTGTCGAGAACTTCGAGATCATCAAGGAAAAGCTGCCCGACGTGGAGATCGACTTCCATTCGATTCTTCGCATCGCGCTGGCCTACCGAGCCTTGGGCGAATACGAACGCAGCTTCCTCGTTTACCGGGCGACCATCGAAGCCGTGTTCCAGCGAGAGAGCCAAATCGCCGGCTTCCTCGACGACCGCGGCCAATTCCAGCGCCTCGCTCCAAGTGATGGAACGCCTGTTGCGCGAATATCCGGCGGAATCCTACGTCGCGACGGCCACGTACGCCCTGGCACAAGAGGTGTACGGCAAGGCGCCGGCGCTTCCACGAACGACGAATTGCGGAAGGCGGGCCTCACGCGCATCGATTTAATCGCGGCCTCGATCAACATGCTCGATCATTTCGTGGCCACCTGGCCCAACGATCCCGCAGCGGACCAGGCGACGTTCTCCGCCGTTTCCGCATTTCTGGACCTCGAAAAGTACCCGGCCGCCATCGCCCGTTTTCGCCGCGCCATCGCAAGGTATCCCGACAGCGCAGTTAGCGGACAGCTTCTGGTATGTGATTGGTTACAGCCAATACGAGCTGGGCCAAAGCGACGACGCACTTGCGACTTGCCGCAAGGTCGCCGAAATGACGCACAAGGACCCGCGCACGGGTGAATTGGTGCCCGCCGAAAACAAGTGGCAGGCGGTTTATATCACGGGCCAGAATCTTTCACAGTTTGGGAAAGCCGGCAGAGGCCTTGGCGGCTTATGAACGAGTGCAGGACAAGTTCCCCGATGCGCGGGAGGCGATCGATTTCTTCGTGCATCGACGCCTGTCGCTGCCCGAGGTGGTCACTCTGCGGCCAGATCAGGCGTCGCAGGTCACGTTGACTTATCGCAACATTCCACGAATCGATCTCAAGGTCTATCGCGTCGACCTGCTGAAATTCGGATTGCTTCAACGGAACCTGGCCAAGATCGCGGCCATCAATCTCGTGGGCATTCGACCCTTCCATGAACTGTCACTCGAATTGGGCAACGGCAAGGACTACCGCGATCGCGAGAAGACCTTGTCGCTGCCTCTCAAGAACGAAGGCGACTACCTCTTGGTTTGTCGAGGCGGAGACGACTATGCCAGCGGCCTGGTGCTCGTCTCGCCGCTGGAACTTGCCGTGCAGGAGGAGGCGGCCAGCGGTCGCGTGCGGGTGACGGCACGAAATGTCGTCGCCGACCGCTACGCGGGCAAAGTCCTGGTCAAAGTGATCGGCAGCGAGAATACGGACTTTATTTCCGGTCAAACAGACCTTCGCGGCCTGTTCAAGGCCGATGCCATTCGCGGCACCACAACCGTCATCGCGCGGGCCGACACGAGCCGCTACGCATTTTTCCGCGGCACGACAAGACTCGGATCGCCTCCCGCCTCGCCACAGGCCCCCGCACCGCCGGACGACGCAAAGACGCAGCAGGCCGCTCCCGCTAAAAACGCGCCCCAACTCGCTGCTGGAAAACTTGGAACGAAGCAAAAGCGGCGTGCAGCAACAGCAGCGCGATAGCTACCGCAACTTGCTGCGAAATAAACGGAAGGGAGTGAAGGCCAGGATGCTTTCTGAAAGCGAGAAGTCGCAGGAAGGCTTCGCGGAAAGCTCAGCGCACGGGCACGCGTCGGTCACATCGACCGTGCCTTCAATGCGTCCGCGAATTGCCGACGGCAGCCGGGGGGTCCCGCAAATGCCACCGGCTCGGTGAGGAGCCCAAAAAGGCAATAATTAGATGATGAGCACGCGGTTCGTCACGATTTCTTACGCAACATTCGTTGCCGGCTGTCGCTGCTTATCTACGGACTCTTCGTCGTGACGGCCAGGTTGCACCACAAGCCGGGTGCAAAAACTTCGCGCGAACTGCCAAATTCTCTGTCCGCTTGGTGTCTCGTTGGCGATTAGGGAATGTAGAAATGGCGTTTCCGTAAAGATGCGGTCTTCGCCGAGCGATCGATATCGCTGCTCACAGCGTTCGTTGTTCTTTCCAGCAAATCGAGTGGGCTACAATCTTGCGATCCAATTCTTCCCGACTTGCAACTTTCGGCCTGGTTATCGCGGTGGGCCTCTCCTGCTCCGTCGGAGCCAGGTCGGACGACGACACCGACCCCCCGCAGCCGGTTCAGCGGAAGGCAGCCGAGAAGCATTCCGCGTCCCACGCGAAAACGGTCAAGAAGGCAGCCCCGCCGACGCTGCTTACCTTCCCGGAAATTATGCGGGCGAATTTCTTAAGATGGGACCACGACGGGGATGATCAGCTCACCCGCAAAGAGGTCAACTTCCTCGTGATCCGGCCCGACATCAGGGGGCGCGTCGCCGCGGCCGTCGCCACGCTGCATCTTTACTTGCGCGAGCATCCCCAGCAGGCAGCAATCGCTAAGAGCGACGTGGTGCCCGGCGCAGATGGGACTGCCGGGCTGAAGCTCGATAGAGTCTTTGGCCTCTTGTACCGTCACATCTCTCAAACATCGCGCGAGGTTTTCGTCGACAACTGCGTTCCCTCAATTGAGCACGTCTCCCAGGGTGGTATCGGCGACTGCTTTTTCCTTGCCACCCTCGGCTCGGCGATCCAGCGGGATACCCGACGCCGTAAAGCAAATGATCCCGACCATTTCCGAATGGTTCCGCGCAGGTCATCTTTCCCGGTGGTCCGAAGGTTGTCGTTCGCAGAATGAGCGACACGGAAATCGCGCATGACATCGACGGCAGAAAACCAGGGGATGTGGCTCAATATCCTGGAGAAGGCCTACGGCGAGGCGTGTCTGCGTCATTTGGCTCGGGGCGCAAAAAGGCTACCCGACGATCTGGATATCGACATCATCGCCCGGGGTGGAGACGCCCGCAGGACGATCGAGCTGTTCTCGAAGCATGTCGGAACACTCATCACGTTCCGGCACGACAAAGAGGAGAAAGTCCCGCCGGACGAGGAAGAGATGCCTGGGCTACGCGCAAGCTCGATCGGCTGATGAAATCGAGGGTCGAGAACCACTCGCTGATGGTCGCGGCGACGGCGGCAGGCCGATTGCCGCCTGAGATTAACGCCCATCATGACTACACGGTTGTCGGTTACGACGCAGAACAGCGTCCATCGTCCACCTCTGGAATCCGAACGGGAAGTCCAGCGGAGCTGGCAGTCGCTACGCGATTAATCACGGTTTCTTTGACCTGCCGCTCGATGACTTTCTGAGAACCTTCGCAGCACTGATTTACGAAACCGACGTTGCGGCTCTGCGTCCCGGAATACCCCGTCCTCGCACTTTGGGGGCCGGTCCTTCAAGTTGAGAATTCGTCTGTCCAATTTGTCATGCCCGCGATGAGCGATGTAAGAATGGCGATTCCCCAGGGATTGGGGCTCGGCCGACAGATCGCTCCGCTGTTTGGCATCGCCTTCGCCGAATTCTCAACGCATTTCCCGGAACTCCCCCAAAACGACCGTTTTTCGGAGCTCCGTCGGACAGGTAAACGGCGGTGCTTGAACGGATCGGTCACATCGACCGACTCAACGCCTCTCGGGGAGCGCCTTTACGGAATAGGGGTCGAGCTGTTTCTAGTTGAACACGGAGGCCTCGGCGGATTCGAGCAACAAGCCGGCGGCATCGGTCTGACCGGCAGTCGAGACGAGACGAACGTAGTTCACTCCGCTCGTTCGCCGCTGCATCGGCAGAGTCTCCACCGACTGGCCATCCACCAGAATATGGCAATCTTGTTTTTTGCAAGACCAGTGGAGTTCGAGCGTGTGCCACTCTTCGGGCGTCATGCTCTTCGGCCCCAATCGACCATCAGGCCCGATCGGCAGGTTGACAAGATTGTGACAGCCGTCCTCTGGATCGAAGGGGACGGAGAAATGATCCGTGAGGCCGATGCGAAGGCCGGCGAAGCCCGACTTCAACTTCAGGCGCAGTTTTAAGCGGCCGCTCAAACCGTTCGGGAAGTTCCATACCGCGGCCGATGGCCAATTCGCTTCGGGCTTGCGCAGTTGGAGCACTTTCGCTCCCGGCTTGTCGGGGTGCGACACGAGCTCAACCCCCTTCGTGCCGAAGTGGTGCCAGTCCCCGGCTCCCGACGAGAAATCCGTCGTGCGGCTGCTTTGATAAAGCCACTCCGGGTTCAATCGCAAAAGCCACATCCCGCCGCGTGCCTCCGACTTGAATCGGAGTAATGATGTCGCCGTCTTTTGTGAGAGTTGGCAACGTGTACGAGACGCCGTGATCCCCGTTGGCTGGGGGCGGCTCGTCGACGAACGGATTGCGGGCCACTTCTCGATAGCCGCGCAAGTGCAACCATCATCTTCAGAGACGGCTCCGTGCAGCACGTGGCGGCCTCCCTGAGCATAGCTGAACCGCAAGCAATTGTTCCAAAGCAGGACAACGCGGCCGTCTTTGAGCCGGGTGAGACTCGGCGGAGAATCCGAAGACAAGATCGACGTCGGCGAGGGCCTGCTCCACGTGGCGACCCCGTGAGAGAAGGACTCGAAGAACCGTCCGAGCTGCGTCCGCAGCAACAGCCACGTTCGCCCGTCCTTCCGTTCTAGCGCGATCGGCTCGATGATTCCGTCGGCTCCGATGTAGGGGGACGCGACTTTGAGCTCGATCGGCGACTGCTTCCACGAATCGCCG
The DNA here is from genome assembly GCA_963703875.1 of uncultured Alphaproteobacteria bacterium. Classification (GTDB taxonomy): domain Bacteria; phylum Pseudomonadota; class Alphaproteobacteria; order Rhizobiales; family Xanthobacteraceae; genus Pseudolabrys. The sequence goes on along the minus strand of CAVPFZ010000025.1, from coordinate 33,458 downwards.
CCGTCATCCGAGTAGACGACTCCGGAGCTGAAGCGGCCCATATCGGTAAAGGCGTCGGGGCCCTTGCCGCGGTTGCTCCACACGCGCGAAGTCAAGTAGCAGATGGGGAGGATCAGCCGTCCGCCGCTCAACTGGATCGCCGAAAGCATCGACCCATGGTATCCCTTGCGGATGAGCACGGGCGCCTTCCACGATGTGCGTCCGTTTGCGGAGCCGACGTGATAAATGTCGAACCGCATCTCGTGAAAGCTTTTCCCCGCCGTCTTGGCGTCCGTCGTGTAGAAGAGGTGCAATTCGCCATCACGGTCGCAAAGCGCGTAGTGCAGACCCCAAATGCCCATGTCCTTCGGCATGGCAAAGAGCTTCTGCGGTGCGCTCCAGGTTCGCCCTCCGTCCGAGGAATGCCGCGCGATCGCCTCCTCCCCGCCGGTCAGTCCGATCAGTCTCCCGTCGGGCAGGGAAGCCATGACCAGCGCCTCGGCCAACTTCGTCATGGACGGAGGCGGCGCCTGGCGAGAATCGGCCGCCACCGATGGTCCGCCGGCCGCGACGACAATGATCGCAGCGAGAGCCCAAGCGCTCAATGTTCGGTATCGCATCAGTCCTCGGCCTTTGCCTGAATCTTGGGCGACCGGATCTGCGCCACACGTCGCGTCATGCCCCGCTCGCGCATTAAAGCAAATCGCCTACCGATCCGACACGCTGAAGGAGTGCGGCCAAGACGCGCTCAGGCGAAACCTGCGCAGCAGCTGTTCTAGGTCGGTCACATTGACCGACGCAGCAAAGCCGCGGGGCGGCGGTGAACCCGCGGCAGCCATCGGCCACCGCCGCACGTCTCTTCGAGACGTCGACTATGGTGTGCGGGCATCGTTTTGTGTTACGTACAATCTGCCGCACTGGAAACGTCGGTCGACCATTTCAGATCATTTGAAGAAATGAGATCAATGATCAATTCGTGGCAATTCCGTTTCGCAATCCTCTGGGTTCTCGCCAACGGAATCAGTCAGTTCTGCTTTGCAGCGGAACCGCCCGACGGCAATCCCCGCACCGTCTATTTCAGCGTGGGTGATACCCAGGAGTTGCTCGACTTCCCGCCGCTGGATTCGCGTGCCTCCATTGCCATGGCCTTTCACACGCTTCAACAGCAATGGAAGGTCGAACGCATCTGGTGGCGCGGCGGCCAGGACGAAGTGTGGGGCAAACAGTTCGTGATCCGGCCGGAGAATCGCCAGTTCGCCAAGATTTGGGATTGGTGGCGGGATCTACAGTATCGCACTGTCGGCACCAACCGCATCGCGGTGGAAGAGGCGCACCGGCGCGGCATGAAGATCTGGTTGACTTACGGCCTGTTCGACAACGGTTCGCAGGCGGATGCCGGCTACGTCGGGTTTCCCTATGCCGTCGAAGACAAGTTAAGGGTGGACCATCCGGAATCGGCGCCGGCAAATCGCTGGGGGACGTGGCGTCAAGGAGGCCCGCTTGAATTCGCCTATCCGGAAGCCCGCCAGGCGATGGCCAATTACCTGACGAAATATGTCGTTGAAGGCAACTATGACGGCATCTCGTTCCTGACTTATGCAGAAAACTTCTCGCAGCGGTACGAAGACGAATTTGGCTACAGCTCCAATCGTGGAGGAGTTTCGCAAAGCATACGGCGTCGATATCCGCCGCGAAGAGTTCGACCGGAACGCCTGGCGACACATGCGCGGACGTCATCTCACTCAGTTTCTGCGATTGCTGAAACAGCAACTCGCGGCCCACGGCAAGCAGATTGCCGTCTGTGTCCACGGCCAGCATCCGGAAAAGCCCATGCAGTGGAACGTCAACGGTGGCGTGCAGACGGCGGGGAACTTCCGCTGGTCCGTAGACGACTGGCTGAAAGGGGACGTCGTGGACGAAATCAATTTGTTCACGCCGGCGTCGGATGCGGTCATCGCGCGCCTCATGGCAAGAATTCACGAGCAGCAATCGCCGGTGCGGCTGACGGTCTTTCGCAGCCGCGGGAAGTTGCCGCCCAAAATGCCGCGGGTGATGTTTCTCGGGCGCGAGATCGAAAGCGGTTACGACAGCGAGCACTGGATTGATTATCCCGACGAAGTCCTGACGCCGGAACCGATTGACAGTCTGGCCAGTCAGGATGTCTACGCTCGCCGCCGAGTCTTGACGTTGGCACTCAAAGCAAAACAGCCGCTGACCCCGGCACAGTTATCTCAAGCGGTGAGTGATCCCGACATGTATGTCCGCCGGATCGCCTTGAGGACCATCGCCCAGCACAAAGTGCAGGGGGCCTCCGCCACCCTCTTCGAGGACGCTGCCTTCAAGGACGCTGCCCTCAAGGCGCTCCACGATCCTGAAAACACGGTGCGGTGTCTCGCCGCCATGGCCCTGGCCGAGGCGAGCGACGCGGAGATAATGCAGACATTGCTCGTTGCGGCATTCGATCCAAAGAGCACGTTCCAATTCAACTCCCGGGCCGTGCCGCAGGCCCTGAGGAAATGGGCAGCCACCGAACCGGGCCGTGCGACGCTGAAGAAACTGCTCGTCCCGCGATTGCGGGATCCGAGTCCCGCGGACTCGCGAGTTGACGTTGTATTACTTCACGCTGATCGGTGCGCCCGCCACGGCCGAAGTGGAACACTCGCTGACGGAGATTGCACTGCACGACGACGGAGACGGCGACGGCGAATACGCCCGCGAACTCGCCATGGTGAATCTGAGCAGCAGTTTCGGGGCGATCACAAAGGTGGCGCAGACAATTCGCACGGTGATGCAGAAGGATCCGTCCCACGCCGTGCAAGTCCGCGCAGCGACGCTGTTTGCTTCGATGCACGCCCGCTTGCCGGCCAAGGACAACCGACGAGTAAAAGCCCTGGCACAGGCGGTCGAATTTTTTCGTCAGTATGGCGACGGGTGCGAACGAACCGACCGCGCATGGGGGTGGCGGCTGCTGGGGAACTCTCTGCTCCAATTCGGACCGGACGGCGCAGCGGCCCTGAAAGCTCTAATGGCGGATGCGAGCAATCGAGAGTTATCAGACCGCGCCTGGCGGATCTTGTACTTGAAGCAGGGGGACCAATTCTTTCCGGTCACTGAGGCAGAGGACGCCGCCGCGCACAAGCTGCATCCGTGGCTCAAATAGACCGCGTGCCCGTGAATCTGCACTTGATGACACGTCATGATTTGGGTGAATTCAAGGAGAGGGACCCGCTGACGCGCGGCGAGCCCATCTGTCAAATCGACCGGCGCACCCAAGCCGGAAGCCGTTCATGTGCCGGTTCAAAGGTTGTCGCGGTTACGCGCGTGAATGGCGCACTGCCATCGAGGCCGGCATCTCGCGTCGACAGTCAAAAAGACACGCCGCCGATCACGAGCTGTTTGGCGAAAACGCCGTACGCCAGCCGCCCAAATGACGGGGGCTTTTTCAGCCGCCGCTCACATTTTCCCGCGGAGCCGCTTGCCCAGCGATTCGATGGCGGAAACCGACTCGCGGCGGGCTTCGCCGAAGCCGGCCGGCGTGATCGTCGATGAAGAGGAACGTGGGGATGCGGCTCTGACACCTACCGAAACCAACGCAACCCCCCTTGACGAGTAATACGGACGTACGTATTATTTGGGTGGGTGAGATTCAACGGGTGGAGGATTGGAAAGAGCCGGGACGATCACGTGTTCGACACGGACTTTTGACGGTCCCTTCCACCAGGTTCAACCCAAAAAGGAGGCATCCGATGAACACCACGCAGGAAAGACCAATGGCAGGCAAGGTCGCGCTCGTCACCGGCGGTTCGCGGGGCATCGGCGCCGCGGTCGCCAAGCGCCTGGCCGCCAACGGGGCCAGTGTCGCCGTCACCTACTCCAAAGGCGCGGACGCTGCCGCGAGCCTTGTCCAAGCAATCTCCGGCGCCGGCGGAAAGGCGATCGCGATCCAGGCGGACGCCGCCGATGCCGACGCAGTCAGGAACGCCGTCGAAAGGACGGTCGCGACGTTTGGCCGGCTCGACATACTGGTGAACAATGCCGGCACGGCCATTCCGATGAACGTCGAGGAGACGACCCTCGCCGACTTCGATCGCGTGTTCGCCGTCAACGTCCGCGGTGTGTTTGTCGCGACGCAGGCGGCGCTCAAGCACCTGAAGACCGGCGGGCGAATTATCATGATCGGCTCTTCCCTGGGTGAGCGCGTGTTTATGCCCGGCATGGCGCCCTACTCGGCAACCAAGGGGGCCGTCAAGTTGTTCGCGCAAGGGCTGGCGCGTGAGCTCGGAGCGCGAGGCATTACGGTCAACAACGTTCAACCGGGGCCCATTGATACGGATCTGAACCCCGCCTCAGGCGAGTGGGCCGTCGGCCAGAAGGCGGCCGTTCCGCTTGGTCGGTATGGAAAGGCCGACGAAGTCGCGGCGCTTGTCGCGTTCGTCGCCGGTCCGGAGTCGTCATTCATCAACGGTGCGAACCTGACGGTCGACGGCGGCACCAACGCTTAACGGAACGTCAAGCTGCGTAGTCGGCCAACGGGAGTAACGATCATGGGCAAGCTGCAAGGAAAAGTGGCGGTCATCACCGGCGGCACGGAAGGGATTGGGTTGGCGACGGCAAAGCTGTTCGTCAAAGAGGGCGCGTTCGTCTTTATCACCGGCCGCCGCCAGAAGGAACTCGATGAGGCCGTGAAGGCAATCGGCACCAACATTTTCGGAATTCAGGGAGACGTTGCCAACCTGGCTGACCTTGATCGACTTTTCGGGACCGTCGCTCAGGCGAAGGGGCGAATTGACATTGTGTTCGCCAACGCCGGTGTTGCCGACTTTGTTCCGATTGGGGCCGTCACCGAAGAGCATTTCGACAAGCTCTTCGACATCAATGTCAAGGGAACATTATTCACGGTGCAAAAGGCCCTGCCGCTATTCAACGACGGTGGCTCGATCATTCTCAACGGCTCTGTCGCGAGCGTTAAAGGTACTGCCGCCTTCGGCGTCTACGCCGCGAGTAAGGCTGCCATCCGCTCTTTCGTGCGAACCTGGACGACAGACCTGAAGGACCGTCGTATCCGATCAAACGTTGTTAGTCCGGGTCCGATCAATACGCCGCTGGCGAGTCGGCAATCTGCAGATGTGATTGCGCGGATCGTGTCCACCATCCCGATGGGACGTATGGGGCAACCCGAGGAAGTTGCCAAGGTGGCGTTGTTTCTGGCGTCGGATGACTCCAGTTTCGTCACCGGTATCGAGCTGTTCGTTGACGGCGGCAGAGCCCGGATCTAACCGCAAAGGCGGCGAGACGGCATGAGTGCTGAGTTTCTGGGAGGGTGTACCTAATAAAAGGAGAAACGAACATGAACAGCCTAAAAGACCTAAAAGACAAGGCGGCTCTCGGAACAGACCCCAGGTATGTGATTTTTGGCGCGACCGGGCACACCGGCTCGATCATTGCCAATTCCCTGCTCTCGAAGGGCCAGAAGGTGCGCATGCTGGGCGCGACGCGGGGCGACTGCAGCGCTTTGTGCGCAAGGCGCGGAAGCGTTCACGGCCGACTTGGGCGATGCGGCTGCGCTCGCCAAAGGCTTCAGCGGTGCGAGCGCGGCCTACTTGATGTTCGGAAATAGGCGCCGTCGGCGCCGAGCGCCTCGGCCGCCACCGCAAGCTCGATCGATTGCAGCAGCGCGTCCGACGCCGTCCGCGTTTGCGACTGCGGCGACGGGGTCCAGTGGCCGAAGGAGAGGAAGCCGATGTGTTTCATGGGGGGTGTTCGGGAGGGTTGGTGCTTTTGAACGTTCTTATATAGGTTGTTGTAGGCGCGGCGGTTAGCGGTCGAGGTCTTTAAGGGGACCAATTTGTTATGGCCGGATCAAAATCAATTTCGAATGAAGATGCCTTACCTCGTTTCGAACCCCTACATCGCTTCATAGCGAGTGAGGCTGCTCCGGAAAAACTTCTATTGGCTCATTATACGTCTGTTCCTGTGATGGAAAGCATATTTCAGACAAATCAAATCTGGTTTTCAAATCCGTTGTTTATGAACGATCTACAGGAATTACGTTTTGGGATGTTAGAAGGACAAAGACTATTTTCCGACCCCGCACGCCTTACGACCGCTGGCGGCAACGACCAACGTGCAAAGCTTCTGCATCAAGCATTCATGATTTACTTTCGTCAATTTGACGAACGTGTTTCACTGGACACATACGTTTTTTGCCTCAGTGAGCACGCCAAGAACGACACAGACGGACTTCTATCAATGTGGCGCGGATACGGCCAACACGGAAACGGGGTCGCGATTGTTTTTGACCCGGAAAAAGTAGCAGCGGTTCCAACATCCCCGCTCGTATTTTGCAAAGTGAATTATCGGACGAACCAAGCTCAAACCGCCGAGCTAACCGCAATGTTGGATGCATGGGCGCAACTAACGTTATCGATGGGTCTTGCGGACAATCAATTACACGTCGCCAGTTTTGCGGCATTTTGGTACATCAAATATTATGCGCTTATTTCCAAGCACGTTGGATTTTCCGAAGAGCGCGAATGGCGAGTTATCTATTTTCCGGAACGTGACCCGACCGGCTTGCTCACGCAATATTTTGCCTATCACGTTGGGAAACGCGGAGTTGAGCCCAAGCTGAAATACACGATTGGACATATTGCGGGGGTAAGCGCTCCTAATCTGGCGCTTGACAACCTAGTCGAAAAAATCATTCTCGGACCGAGCATCTCACACTTCTTATCTAAGAAGAGCATCGAGCGGATGCTGCAGAAATTGAATAGAGTTTCGCTTATTCCGCGATTGCACAGTTCAAGTATTCCGCTGCGACCGACTGAAGGAACGTCCTTCTAGGCGGTCAGCGTGTAGGCTGGGTTAGGCGCAAAGCGCTGTAACCCACCACGGCGACTCGCAACTGGCGATATCGTGGCGAGTTACGCCGCCTTCGGCGTTAACCCAGCCTACGAAGTGGGGTCGGGGCTGTGGCGATCCGAACGCTCTTCACCGCGGCGGCCGATCCGGGGCCACAGCCGAGGGGGCGAAGTCGCTTTGCGCCTAGCGGTTGAAAGCGGCGATTGTTCCCGTTATCATCGGCCACATGGCTAGATGCACAGCACCAGTATATGGCCATCGCACAGCGAGCGGTCGAGCGAACTGCCCTGCATGCGGCGGCGGCTACAGGTCGTACTCGTACCCGTCCTACTACTCCCCGCAAGGGGGAGTAGCGAGGGCGGCAGGAGCAGCGGCGGGTCCAGGCGCAGCACAAAGCCACGCTGGTCGGGAGCCGGTTCGTCTCAGTTTTACACGCCTGAGGAAGTGCGAGCGCTCACGCCAATCCGCGAGACCGTTGAGAAGCGAGCGTCCCTGCCCGACCTTCGGCACATCTTTCTGTGCCACGCGTGGGACGACCGGCAGGGGGTCGCCAAGGAGCTGTACGATCTGCTCGTGGCACGCGATGTCTCGGTCTGGTTCAGCGAGAATGACATTGGCCTCGGCGAGCCGTTTCTCCGCGCTATCGACAAGGGCTTGACGAAGTCGTGGATCGGGATCGTGCTAGTGACCCCTGCGCTGCTGAAGCGCCTCCCAGCAGCGGGCGTCGCAGACAAGGAGCTTTCGGTACTCCTAGCGCGTGACCAGCTTGTTCCCATCGTGCATAACACGGCGTACGAAGCTCTCCGCGAAGTCAGCCCCATGCTCGCCTCGCGAAACGGCCTGGACACCGCCGAAGAGCCGATGGCAGACGTCGCGGCCAAGCTTGCCGAGTTGGTCGCCCTCTAGCTCCATTGCCCACACAGGTTGTCTGTATCTTGGCGGGATGGGAATGTCTGCTCTTGGTGGTGGGTTCAACCGATCGACGCAACACCTTCTAATCTTGCCAGATGAGGAGGTGCGCATATGGAGGGGACTGCACGGACATGGTTCACGCCGAAGCAGAAGGCTGAGCTGTGGGAGCGCTGGAGGAGCGGTCAATGTGTGGCGGACATCGCACGAGCGCTTGAGAGAAGGAACAAGAGCGGCGTCTATCGGGTGTTGGCTCTCAATGGAGGAATCGCCCCGGTGCCGCGCCGGAGAGCTGCGGCAGCGCTGAGACTTGAGGAGCGCGAAGAGATCTCGCGCGGCATTGCCGCCGGTCAGTCGATACGGCGGATCGCACAGGGCCTCGGGCGATCGCCCTCGACGGTAAGTCGAGAGACAAGGCGTAACGGCGGCTGCAGCGCTTACCGCGCAAGCGAGGCTGATACGCGCGCCTGGGAGCGGGTGCTGCGCCCGAAGCCTTGTCGCCTGGCGCGCCATGGCGAGCTACGATGGCGCGTCGCGCAGAAGCTCGCGCTCCAATGGTCGCCGGAGCAGATCTCCGGATGGCTAAAGCGGCAATTCCCAGCCGACCAGGGCATGCAGGTATCTTACGAGACGATCTATCGGAGTCTCTTTATTCAGACCCGCGGTGTGCTGAAGAAGGAGCTGATGGCGCACCTGCGTAAAGCGCGGCAGATGCGCCAAGCCCAGAGCGGCACCACCAAGAGCGGGCTGGGACAGATCGTCGATATGGTCTCCATCCGCGAGCGGCCGGCCGAGGTCGAGGACCGCGCCGTGCCAGGCCACTGGGAAGGAGACCTTCTCTCCGGAGCCAACAACACGCACATCGCGACGCTGGTCGAGCGCCATACTCGCTTTGTGATGCTTCTCAAGGTTGCGAGCAAGAACACGGCGACCGTGGTAGCCGCGCTCGGTAAACACGTATGCAAACTGCCTCGGGAGTTGCGCCGCTCGCTGACCTGGGATCGAGGCAAGGAGATGGCTGACCACAAGAGCTTCACCGTCGCCACCAACGTACAGGTCTATTTCTGCGATCCACGCAGCCCTTGGCAGCGCGGCAGCAACGAGAACACCAACGGTTTGCTGCGACAATATTTTCCGAGAGGAACAGATCTCTCGCGTTTCTCTCAAGGCTACCTGAACAAGATCGCCCTGCGGCTCAATCAACGACCGCGAAAAACCTTGGGCTTTGAAAGCCCTGCCGATAGACTACAAGCCGTGTTGCATTGACCGGTTGAACCCGCCGCGCTTAGCGGACATTCGCGCCGTGCCAATGAATGTCCGCAATTTTGGCAATAGCGAACATGGAGCGGACGTACCGACGGCGTTTTCATGACAACGCGCCCGCCCCCTACTCCTCCTTCAACCCAACCGCCAACGCGTTCCCCGTCGCGCCGTAATATTTGTACGGCAAAAACTTGCCGGTCATGCCGAGGCTGACGCGGTCGCCCTTGGGATCGGCCTTGCGGGTGATGTCCATGTCGAAATCGATCGCCGACATGATGCCGTCGCCGAACTCCTCCTCGATCAGCGCCTTGAGCGCCGGGCCGTTGACCATGATCAGCTCGTAGAAGCGGTAGATCAGCGGGTCGGTCGGCGGCATCGGCGTGCCGGTGCCGCGGAACGGCACTTCGTTGAGCAAGGCCTGTTCGCTCTTCGAGAGCCCGAACAGCTTGGCCGCGGCGGCGGCCTGCGGCTTGGTCAGTTTCATCTGGCCGAGGATCGCCCCCGTCACCAGGATCGGCGACATGCCGCCGATCTCGCCGCAGATGTATTTCCAGGTCCAGCCCTTCTCGCGCTTGATGTCGAGAAGCTTCTCGGTGAGACCATCCCTTGTCATGGCTAACTCCTTGGTCGTGGCGCGAATTTATTGACGGCCTAAAGCAAGCAAATCTTGCGCCAAAATTGGGCATCCTTGCCAAAAAGCTAGGCCGCGCCGCTGGCCGCCAGCACCTGGTGGATTTGCGCCACCACCGCCGCGCCCTCGCCGATGGCCGCGCCGACGCGCTTGGTCGAGGCCGCGCGCACGTCGCCGATGGCGAAGACGCCGGGCATGCTGGTTTCGAGCGGCAGCGGCACGCGGGCCGCCGCGGCCGCAAAGCCATTCCCGGTGACGACGAAGCCCTTGCCGTCGACGACGACGCAGTTCGCCAGCCACTCCGCGTTGGGTTCGGCGCCGACGAACAGGAACAGATGGCGCAACGAATAACTGTGGTCTTGTCCGCTCGCCCGGTTGCGAAACGTCGCGCCCGTCAAACCCGAGGAGCGGTCGCCCTCAAGCGCCACCACTTCGGTGCCGGTGTGCAGCTCGACGTTCGGCAACGCCTTGATGCGGTCGATCAGATAGCGCGACATGTTGGCTTCGAGGCCCTTGCCGCGCACGACCAGATGCAGCCGCTTGACCTTGGGCGCCAGGAACACCACCGCCTGCCCGGCCGAATTGCCGCCGCCGATCAGCGCCACCTCTTCGCCTTCGCAGAGCTTCGCCTCGATCGGCGAAGCCCAATAGGAGACGCCGGCGTCGTCGAAGTCGGACAAATTGGCGATCGCCGGACGGCGATAGCGCGCGCCGGAGGCGACCACCACGGTGCGTGCCTGCACGGCATTGCCGCCATCGATGTCGAGGTGGAATGGTTTCGACGGCGCGCCGCCGCAATCAAGCCGCGTGACTTCGAGGGGGATCGCGATCTCGGCGCCGAATTTCTGCGCCTGGTTGAAGGCGCGCCCGGCCAGCGCCTGGCCGGAAATTCCGGTGGGAAAGCCGAGATAGTTCTCGATGCGCGCCGACGCGCCGGCCTGTCCGCCGATGGCGCGCTGATCGAGCACGATCACCGACAGGCCTTCGGACGCGGCATAGACCGCGGCGGCAAGACCGGCGGGGCCGGCGCCGACCACCGCAACGTCATAGACGGTCTTGGGGTCGAGCTCCGGCGTGATGCCGAGACACGTGGCGGCTTCGGCATCGGTCGGCCGCTTCAAGAACGAGCCGTTGGGGCAGATCATCAGCGGCAACTCGTTAGGCTGCACGCCGAAACGCTCGACCGCCGCGCGCGCTTCCTCGTCGGAGGCTGCGTCGAGCACCGTGTAGGGATAGCCGTTGCGCGACAGGAAACCTTGCAGCCGCACCAAATCGGGCGAACCGGGGCGGCCGATCAGCAGCGAGCCGACGCCGCCCTCCTGGATCAGCGCGACGCGACGCAGGATGAAGGCGCGCATGACAGTCTCGCCGAGCTCGGCCGAGCCGATCACCAGCGCGCGGATATGCGTGGCGTCGAACGGCAGCGCGGTGCAGCCCTGCGCGCCCGCTTGCGCCATCGCCAGGGTGCCGCGGCCGGCCAGCTGACTGACTTCGCCGGAAAACTGACCCTCGGTAAGTAGAACGACCGAGCTATGCCGATGCAAGCCGTCGCGGCGCATGACCTCGAGCCCGCCGGCGAGCACCAGCCAGGCGGGCGCATTGCGCACGCCGACGTCATAGACAAGCTCGCCCGGCGCGAATTGCCGGGCCTCACCGCTGGCAAAGCGTTTGGCGGTCGCCAATTGCCTGGCATCGAGCACCGGGAATATTTGATCGAAACGCGTGTCGACGAGACTCATTCCATACTCCGAGGCAGCAACAGGCCATCGATAACATTTACGTCAATGGCCCGCTTGTCACGGGCGGCCATCCACCAAGGAGTATACATAAGGCCGACCCGACGAATCCACGAGGCCTCCCATGCGCAGCGAGCGTTTCGATTTCCCCAATGCCAAGGGCGAGAAGCTCGCGACGGTGCTCGATTTGCCGCTCGGCAAGCCGACGGCCTACGCGCTGTTCGCGCATTGCTTCACCTGCGGCAAGGACAACCTCGCGGCCAAGCGCATCGCCGAGCGGCTGACGATCCATGGCATCGCCGTGCTGCGCTTCGATTTCACCGGCTTGGGCGGGAGCGAAGGCGAATTCGCCAACACGCATTTCTCCTCGAACGTCGACGACCTGGTCGCCGCCGCCGATCATCTGCGCAAGATGCAGGCCGCGCCGGCGATTCTGATCGGGCACAGCCTGGGCGGCTGCGCCGTGCTCGCCGCCGCGCACCGCATTGCCGACGCGCGCGCCGTCGTCACCATCGCCGCGCCCTACGACCCCTCGCATGTCGTCGGCCTGTTCAAGGATCGGGTCGATCAGATCAAGGCGCAGGGCGAGGTCGAAGTGGCGCTGGCCGGGCGGCCGTTCCGCATCAAGCGCGAATTCCTCGACGACGTGGCCGGGAAAAAGCTCGATGAATGCCTGGCCAATCTGCGCAAGGCGCTTTTGGTATTTCATTCGCCGACCGACGCCACCGTCGGCATCGAGAATGCTTCGCATATTTTCGGCGCCGCCAAGCACCCCAAAAGCTTCGTCTCGCTCGCGGGCGCCGACCATCTGCTCAGCGGCAGGAGCGACGCCGTCTACGTGGCCAATGTGATCGCCGCCTGGGCCGAGCGCTATCTCGAGCAGCCGGAAATCATGACCGAGAGTCAGGTCTTGGAAGGCCTCGTCCTCGTCCGCGAAACCCACGCCGGAAAATTCCAGCAGGAGATCCTGACCGGGCCGCACCGCCTGCTCGCCGACGAGCCGGTCAAGCTGGGCGGGCTGAATTCCGGTCCCGGGCCTTACGATTTCCTGCTGGCCGGCTTGGGCGCCTGCACCTCGATGACCATCCGGCTTTACGCCGACTTCAAGAACATCCCGCTGGAAAACGTCTCGGTGCGGCTGAGCCACGAGAAAAAGATTCATGCGCAGGATTGCGAGAATTGCGACACCAAGGTCACCAAGGTCGATCACATCGACCGCGCCATCACGCTGGAAGGCCCGCTTGACGCCGAGCAGCGCAAGCGGCTGATGGAGATCGCCGACAAATGCCCGGTGCACCAGACGCTGGAATCCAAGGTCGACATCACCACGGTCGAGCGGCCGGTCTCGAATTGAAATGAATCGCGCGCGGGTGTAATGACCCTCGCCATGCAAGCCGCCGCGCACGCGCTGACGCAGCAGTTCCTCGCCTGGGTCGACGAGGCGCCGCGCAGCTATGCCGACGCCGAAGCCTGGCGGCGAAGCTGCCCGCATCTGTCGATCTGGGAAGACGCGATTTCCGACGGCCTGGTCCGATTTCAGAACGGCAGCAGCATGCAGGCGTCGCGGCTGGTGCTCACGCCGCGCGGCCGCAAGCAACTCCACGGCCGCTGAGCCGCCCGCCAGCTATTGCGGCACCACGTCGCCGCGTCCGACATTGACGCGGTTAGTTTCAAGCGAGCCGTCAGGCTTCTTCAGCGCGCGAATGACGGCGACATGGGCGCCGGGCTTGAGTTCGGCCTTATCGCCGACCGCATAGGCCAGGATTTTGGCGTCGGGCGGCACCACGATCTTCTGTTCGCCGCCCTTGTACTTGACCATGACCACCTGACCATCGACGCCGGTCACCGTCTGCTCGACGGCGCCATTGGTCATGGTGCTGTTCGGGCGCGCATCCCACGGTCGGTGGCCCTCGCCCTGCCCGCGCTGCACCTCGGCGAACACCGTCACCTGGATGGCGCGTTGGCTGCCGTCAGGCTGTGGCATGGCGCCGACACCGACGAAGGCGCCCGGCTTGACATCGGCGATTGTAGCCTTGGACACGCCGAACACCGCAGCGTCGCCAGTGAGACTGACTTTCACCTCGCCGAGTTTGGCCGATTTGATCGCCAGCACGTGGCCGTCGAAGCTCTCGACCGTGCCGCTCACGCGCACGGTCTGCGGCTGCTGAGCCCAAACGCCGCCGGCGAGACCCAATATCGCAGCGGCGAACGCGATCCTTTTCAAAGCGATTTTCCTCACATCGCCGGCGCGACGGTGCGCCCGACATACATGACCTTGGCCAGCAGCGAGCCGTCCGGTTGCTTCTCCGAGGCGAAAATAATGATATTTGCGCCCGCCTTGAGCTCGTCCTTGTTGCCCGGCGCGACCGCAGCGATCACCGTCTGCGGCGTGATGACGATTTTCTTCTCGCCGTCCTTGTATTTCACCGTCAGCGTTTCGCCGTCCTTGGCCGCCACCATGTTCTCTACATAGGCGTTGGTCATGGTGCTGCCGGGCTTGGCGTCCCACGGACCATGCCGGTCCGGCACCACGCCGCGTTGGGCCGGAAGAAAGATGTGCACCGAAAAGGCCTGAATGCTGCCGTCCGGCTGCGGGATGCCGGCGATGCCGATGAAACTGTCGGTCTTAATGTCGGCCATCGTTGCTTTTACCAGCGCCGACACGCGCGCGTCGTCGGCGACCTTCACATTCATCATGGCGCCGTCGCGGGTCTTGAGCGACAGCATGGCGCCGTCGGCCTTCTCGATCTGGCCGCGGATGCGGCCGGGCTGCTGCGCGACGGCGGCCGCCGCCATCAGGCTTAAAGCAATCGCTGCGCCGAGCGCGCGTGTCATATTCAAATGAAGCATTATGTCCTCCCGCTGCCGGCCGGCGTCATGGCGCCGGCTCTTCAGGCGGAGAACCCCTCGTCGCGCTACTTATTCCGCCGGGGGCTCCTGGCCGGTGGCTGCCCCTTTTGTTGGGGCGCCGCGGGCGCGGGCCCACGAATATCGGCCTCGACCAGCGCGCGGAGTTCCGGTGTCACTTCGGGCTTGATGCCGAACCAGCGCTCGAAGCCGCGCACCGCCTGGTGCAGCAGCATGCCGAGCCCGTCGGCGGTGCGCAGGCCGCGCTCGCGCGCCAGTTTCAGGAGCTCTGTTTCCAGCGGCGCGTAGACCAGGTCCGCCACCACCAGCGAGGCCGGACAACGCAGATTGATCTCCAGCGGCGGCTGTCCAACCATCCCCAAGGTCGTGGTATTAACCAGCAGACCGGCGCCGCCGAGCAGTCCGGTGGTTTCATCGCGCTTAGCGACGTGGACGCGCGCGCCGAACTTCTTCTTCAAGGCTTGCGCCCGCTCGACGGTGCGGTTGATCACGTAGATGCGCCCGACATTGCGCTGGATCAGCGCAAAGATCACGGCGCGCGCGCCGCCGCCGGCGCCCAGCACCATGGCAGTCTCCAGCCCGCGATCCCAGCCCGGTGTGACGGCGTCGAGATTGCCGAGAAAACCCTCCACGTCGGTATTGGTCGAGCGCAGCATGTCGCCTTCGTACCAAAGGCAATTGGCGGCGCCGACCGCCTTGGCGCGCTCGTCCGGCAGCGACAAAGCCAGCGCCGTCTCCTTGTGCGGCACCGTGACGTTGCCGCCGACATAGCCGTGCTCGCGCAAATGCGTGACGAAGTCCTTGAATTTGTCCGGCGGCACCGCCTCGCGGTCGTATTCGGCGTCGAGGCCATGTTGCTTGATCCAGTAATTGTGGATCAGCGGCGAGCGCGAATGCCCCGCCGGCCACGCCATGATGCAAACCTTCTTGCGAGCCTCGCTCATGCTTCCGCCACCACGATGTTGCGCAGAATTCCGATTTGCGGGACTTCGACTTCCACCACGTCGCCCGGTTTTAGCCAGCGCGGCGGATCGGATTTCGGCCCGAGCTTGATCGGCGTGCCGGTGACGATGATATCGCCGGGCTTGAGCGTCATGAAGGTGCTGACATAAGCGATCAGATCGGAAAACGATTTGATCATGCTGGCGGTGGTGTCGTCTTGCACGATATCGCCGTTGAGCCTGGTCGTGATGTGCAGCGGCTGGCGCAGATCAAGCTCGTCGGCGCTCACCAGCCAGGGCCCGATGCTTCCGGTGGCGTCGAAGTTCTTGCCCTGCGTCACGTTGAATTTTCCGTGCCGCAGCCAGTCGCGAATAGTGCCCTCGTTGCACAAGGTGACGCCGGCGACATGATCGAGCGCGCGGTCGTGCGCGATGCGGCGGCCTTGGCGGCCGATCACCAGCGCGATTTCGCCTTCGTAATCGAGCTGCTCGGATTCATGCGGCCGCACGATTTTTCCCTGATGGCCGACCAGCGAGCCGGGCGCGCGATAGAACATGCTGGGATATTTCGGCAGCTCGGCGTCGCCGAAATCGGCATTGCGGTTGGCGTAATTGATGCCGATGCAGAGGATTTTCTCGGGCGCCAGCACCGGCGCCAGGAATTCCAGTTCGGCCAGCGGGAAATCGGCGCGCACCCCGCGCACCGCCGCGCGCGCGGCATCGAGCCCGTCAGCGCGCAGCAGATCGAGCACGCTGGTAAATTGCGGCGCGAGCCGGGTCTTGAGGTCGACAACGCCCTCGCCCACGACCGCGCCGAAGCTCTCCCGCCCGCGCACTCTATAGCTTGCCAGTTTCATTCGAATTTCCAGGCCTCGCCGCGCCCGCACGGCATGGAGTCGTCTGCGGTTCGGCTATATGCTGCGGGATGATCGGAGCGCGCTGATGTATTCGCTATGCGCGGGGCCGTCAACGCCGGGGAAGCGAATGCCACAACTCATTGCTCTTAACGTCTAACCTGCCATGCCGGTTCGCCCGCCCGTCCTCAATCCGCCGTTCAACGTGGTGCGCGCCAGCCACGTCGAATTCGGCGTGCGCGATCTGGCCAAATCGCGCGCCTTTTATGTCGATTGCCTGGGTTACCTGGTTACCGACGCGCACAAGGACGCGCTCTATCTGCGCGGCGTCGAAGAGCGCAATCATCATTCCGTCGTACTGAGCGCGGCCGATGCGCCTCACGTCCATGCCGCCGCCTTCAAGCTCGCGAGCGAGGAAGACCTTGATCGCGCCGCGTTTTATTTCGCGCGCAAGGGATTGCCGACCTCGTTTCCGGACGTGCCCTATCAAGGCCGCACGCTGCGCACGGTTGACGGCGTCGGCATGCCGATCGACTTCTATGCCCGCATGGACCAGTCCGATTCGATGCTGCGGCAATACGCGCAGCACAAAGGCGCGCGCATCCAGCGCATCGATCACATCAACTGCTTCACGCCCGACGTGCAGGCATCCTACGATTTCTACAACGACATCGGTTTCCGGCTGACCGAATATACCGAGACCGACGAGCCCGATGCGCAACTCTGGGCGGTGTGGATGCACCGCAAGGGCAATGTGCACGACATCGCCTTCACCAACGGCGTGGGGCCCCGGCTGCACCATATCGGCGTGTGGACCGCGGGCGCGCTCGACATCCTGCACATCTGCGACGTGATGGCGTCATCCGGATTCCTCGCCAACATGGAGCGCGGGCCCGGCCGCCATGGCATCTCCAACGCCTTCTTTCTCTACGTGCGCGATCCCGACGGCCACCGCGTCGAATTGTTCACCTCCGATTATCTGACCGTCGATCCGGACTTCAAGCCGCTGCGCTGGTCGCTGCGCGATCCGCAGCGGCAGACGCTTTGGGGCCATCCGGCGCCGAAGTCATGGTTCGAGGAAGGCTCAATCTTTACCGACGTTTCGCCACGCCAACCAGCGCTGGCCGCGCAGCCGATCGTGGCGCACTGACATGAAAACCATTTTCCTCGACTGCAACGACCAGCTCGCGCCCGTATGGGCGCGCGTCATTCGTCCCGACGATCCCAAGATCGACGTCAACCGCGAGCCGTTCGCGCGCGACGAACTACCGCTGGTGCTGGCCGGTTACGACATCGCGATCGACGACCACTCCTATATGCCGACGCCGCTGGTCGAGCGTTGCAAGCAGCTCAAGCACATCGTGTTTCTCGGCACCGGGCCCGCAAGCTACATGAACGTCGGCGAACTGGAAGCGCGCGGCATCAAGGTGCACATCATCAAGGGCTACGGCGATACCGCGGTGGCCGAGCATTCGATCGCGCTGATGGTGGCGGCGGCGCGTGACGTCGCGCGCATGGACCGCGAAGTGCGCGCCGGCACCTGGACGCCGCACGAGGGCGTACAGTTGCTCGGCAAGACGCTGGGCGTGATCGGTCTCGGCGGCATCGGCCGCGAGGTCGCGCGCATCGGCAAGGGCATGGGCATGGGGGTGGTCGGCTGGAACCGCACCAAACATGCCGACATTGCCGTGCCGCTGGTGGATATCGACACCCTGCTGGCGCGCAGTGACGTGATCTCAATGAATTTGACGCTTGGCGACGAGACCCGCGGCTTCCTGTCGGCGGAACGCATCGGGCGCATGAAGCCGGGCGTCATCTTCATCAACACCGCGCGTGGCGCGCTGGCCGACGAGGCCGCGCTGATCGCGGCGCTCAAAAGCGGACACATCCGCCATGCCGGGCTCGACGTGTTTCACAACGAGCCGCTGAAAGCCGACCATCCTCTCGCGAAATTACCGAATGTCACGCTGACCGCGCACGCCGCCTTCCGCACGCTGGAAGCCTCGATGACGCTGCTGCGGCGGTCGATCGATATTGTGAAAACCCTTATTTAGTCATTCCGGGACGGCGCCTAGCGCCGGACCCGGAATCCAGGGACAGAATCCTCCGTGCGTGGCTCTGGATTCCGGGTTCGCTCGCGCCCCGGAATGACAAATTCAGTAATACCCCGGCGTGCCGCCGCCATCGACGGCGATCGCCGTGCCGTGAATGTGGCGCGCCCGAGCGCTGCACAGAAACAGCGCCAGTTCCGCCACGTCCTCCGGTTGGCCGATGCGGCGCAGGCCGCTCTTGACCAGCGCCTCCTCGCGGATCTGCTCCACGGTCTTGTTCTGCGCCTTGGCAAATTGCGCGAACAACTGCTCGACCCGGTCGGTCTGCGTCTGGCCGGGATGGATGACGTTGATGTTGATGTCGTCCCGGTTGCCCATCGCGGTCAGGCCCTTGGCGAAATTCGCCATGGCGGCGTTGACTGCGCCGCCGATCAGGAAATCGGGACCTGGCGTGCGCGCCGCGCCGCCGATGATGTTGACGATATTGCCATGCGCCTGTTTGAGCAGCGGCCAAAATACCCTCGTCAATCGCACCGCGGCGTGAAACTTGAGCGCGAAGCCGTCGGTCCAGGCCTCGTCCGGTTGATCGAGAAATTTACCGCCCTTGGTCGCGCCGGCATTGTTGACCAGGACATCGCAGCGCTTGAACTTTTCGTTGACCTGCTTGAACAGCTGCTCGCAGGCCGAAAGCGTGCGCAAGTCGCCGGCAACCGTCATCGGCTCCGGACCCGCCTTGGCGACCGCCTTCGCGCCTTCCGCAAGATTGGCCGCGCTGGACGCCGCCAGAACCGTCTGCGCGCCCTCGCGTGCAAAGGCGATGGCAATGGCCCGTCCGATGCCGCGGCTGCCCCCGCTGATGACCACGACTTTTCCCTCGAATTCCTTCGGCATGCTGCCTCCCGTGATTTTTGTGCCGGCTTTATACATTGACCTGCCCCCGTTCCCAGTCACAATAAGAAAAAATATTCGGGAGGTCGCGTGAAGCCGGCGCCATTTGCCTACAAAAAGGCGCGCTCGATCGAGGAAGCGGTTGCGCTCCTGGGCGAGAAGGATGCACGTCTGCTGGCCGGCGGGCAAAGCCTGATCGCCACGCTCAATATGCGGTTGTCCGCCCCGAGCCTGTTGATCGACATCAACGGCATTGGCGGGCTCGGCGGCGTCGCGCACAAGAACGGCAAGGTCGAGCTCGGCGCGCTGGTGCGCCATGCCGAGGCCGAACGCTCCGAACTGATCGCCAAATACGCGCCGCTGATCGCGCGTGCCATGCCGCATATCGGCCACGCCGCCATCCGCAACCGCGGCACGCTCGGCGGCTCGATCGCCTTCGCCGATCCGGCCGCCGAATTGCCGGCCTGCCTGTTGGCGCTCGACGCCGAAATCGACGCCAGCGGACCAAAGGGCAAGCGCACCATTCGAGCGCAGGATTTCTTTCAAGGGTTGTTCGAGACCGCGCTCGGGCCACAGGATGTGTTGACCGCCATTCGCGTGCCGGCCGCCGGCAAGGACACGCGCGCCGGTTTCACCGAACTGGCGCGCCGCCACGGCGATTATGCCATCGTCGGCTTGGCCGCCAGCGCGCGCGCCGACGGCAGGAAACTGAACGACGTGCATCTGGCTTTTTTCGGCGTCGGCGCCACGCCCATGCGCGCACGCAAAGCCGAAGCGGCGCTGGCAAGCGGCAGCGTCGACGCCGCGGTCGCGGCGCTCGATCTCGAACCCCAAGACGACGTGCAGGCCACGGGCAAAGTGAAGAAGCATCTCGCCGGCGTGTTGCTGCGTCGTGTGGCCGCGCAACTGATGGAGGCGCGCGCATGAGCGGCCATGCCATCGACATTTCACTCACCGTCAACGGTGAAAAAATTGCCGAACGTATCGAGCCGCGCCGGACCCTGGTCGATTTCCTGCGCGAGGATTTGGGCCTGACCGGCAGCCATGTCGGCTGCGAGCACGGCGTGTGCGGCGCCTGCACCGTGCGCGTCAACGGCGAGATTGTGCGCGGCTGCCTGATGCTGGCGGTGCAATGCGACGGCGCCGAGGTCGACACCATCGAAGGCCTGTCCGATTCCGGCGAGGTCGCCGACCTGCAAATGGCCTTCGAGCGGCGCAACGCGCTGCAATGCGGCTATTGCACGCCAGGCATGATCGCGGCGGCGCAGGACCTGCTGAAACGTGCGAAAGACAATAAAAGCCTGCCGAGCCGTGACGAAATCCGCGAACATCTTTCAGGCAACTACTGCCGTTGTACCGGCTATCAGGCCATTATCGACGCCGTGGAAGCGGTCGCGCACACGCGTGCGAAAGGAAGATCACCATGAACGAGCACCCTCGCCCCTTGTCGGTGTCCGAACGCGCCGACGAACTCGAAGAAGAGAAAATGCACGAGATGGAGCGCATCATCACCAAGTCGACCATCGCCCATATGATGGACGGCAGAGTGGAGATGGATACGAGCCCCGCGATGCGCGCCAGGCACCCGGGTAAATTCTTTCTGATGGGCGAGGACCCGCGGCTGCCGCCTATGCCGGAAAAGCCGACGCTGGTGGATTATTTCCGCCACCGTTTCGCCTCCACCGCGCATCTGCTGCAAAGCGCGACGCACGCGCTCAAAGGCGGCCAGCCGGAAAAGGTCGTGCTCGCCTGCCTGCTGCACGATATCGCCATCGTCAGCTTCATCCGCTGCGACCACGGCTATTGGGGCGCGCAGATGATCGAGCCTTACGTCGACGAGGAAGTGGCCTGGGCGGTAAAATCGCATCAGGCCTTGCGCTTCTTCCCCGACGAGTTGGTCGGCTATGGCTATCCCGACCTCTACAAGGAATTGTTCGGCCCGGACTACAAGCCAGAGCCTTACATCGCCGAGGAGTACCAGCGCGCGCGCAAGCACAAGTGGTACATGACGTCGCGCCTGATCTGCATGAACGATATCTATTCGTTCGATCCGAACGCCAAGGTCAATCTCGACGACTTCGTCGACATCATCGGCCGCCATTTCAGACAGCCGAAGGAAGGCCTCGGCCTCGACAACAGCCCGTCGGCGCACATGTGGCGCACCATTTTGTGGCCGACGCGGTTCCTGTAGCCCTTATGAAAATCGCCGACGACTCGCCGCCTGTATTGACCGCGCTCGACCGGCCGAACTCCTATATCGGCCGCTCGGTGCCGCGGCCGAATATACAGCGGCTGACGCAAGGCCGCGGACAATATGTCAGCGACGTCGCGCTGCCGCGCATGACGCATGTCGCCTTCGTGCGCTCGCCGCACGCCCATGCGCGCATCAAATCGATCAGGGGCGAGGCGGCGAAGAAGTCCCCCGGTGTGATCGCCGTCGTCACCGGCGCGGAACTGGCCAAAGTAATGACGCCTTGGGTCGGCGTGCTGACACATTTGAAGGGCCTGAAATCCGCCCCGCAATCGCCCATCGCGGTCGATGTCGCCTGCTGGCAAGGCGAGGCGGTCTGCGCCGTGGTGGCGCGCACGCGCGCCGAGGCCGAGGACGGCTGCGAGCTGGTCGAGGTCGACTACGAGGCCCTCCCCGCCGTCACCGATCCGGAAACCGCGCTCGATACCGGGACGCCGGTAATCCATTCATCGCTGGGCGACAATCTCTGTTTCGAGCGCAAGCTCGACGTCGGCGCCGTCGATAAGGCTTTCGCGGAATCCGATGCGGTGGTCGAAACCACCTTCCTGTTCGGCCGCCACACCGGCGTCACCACCGAACCGCGCTCCATCGTCGCCGACTGGAACGAAGGCGAGCGGCGCATGACGGCCTACCAGGGCACGCAGGCGCCGCACATGATGCAGAACCTGTTCGCCAAGCATCTCGGCATTGATGAGCATCAAGTGCGCGTGCTCACCAAGGACGTCGGCGGCTCGTTCGGCATCAAGGTGCATACCTACGCCGACGAGATGGCGACCGTCGCATTGTCGAAATTGCTCAAACGGCCGGTCAAGTTCGTCGCCGACCGCATCGAGAGTTTCGTCACCGACATCCACGCGCGCGATCACCGCGTCAAAGCCAAGATCGGCGTCAAGAGCGACGGCGCCATCACCGCCTTCGAGATCGACGACCTGACCGGCATCGGCCCCTACTCGGTCTATCCGCGCACCTCGGGGATCGAAGCCAACCAGGTCGTCAATCTGGTGGGCGGGCCCTACACCTGCCCGAACTATCGCGCGCAGGCGCGCGTGGTGTTCACCAATAAAAACGTCATGTGCCAGTACCGCGCGGTCGGCCATCCGCTGGCGGTGGCGGTGACCGAAGGTCTGGTCGAACTCGCGGCGGCGAAGATCGGCATGGACCCGCTGGAAATCCGCCGGCGCAACCTGATCGCGGACGACGCCTATCCTTGCGCCTCCGCCGCCGGACTCAAGTTCGAGCAGCTTTCGCATCATGAGTTGCTTGCCCATCTCGATTCGATGATGAATTACGCCGGACTGCGCGCGGAGCAGAAAAAGCTGCGCGCGCAGGGCATCTATCGCGGTATCGGTTTTGCGAGCTTCATCGAGGTCACCAACCCATCCGCCGCGTTCTACGGCGTCGGCGGCGCCCGCATCACCTCGCAGGACGGCGCCACCGTCAAACTCGACGCGCAAGGCGCTATCATCGTGCACTCCGGCGTCACCGAGCAGGGCCAGGGCGCCGAAGCGGTGCTGGCGCAGGTCGTGGCCACGTCGTTCGGCGCCGCCATCGACAAAGTCCGCGTGATCACGGGCGATACCGATAACACGCCCTATGGCGGCGGCACCTGGGCCTCGCGCGCCGCCGGCATCGGCGGCGAAGCGGCCTGGCAGGCCGGCAAGGCGCTGCGCGGCAACGTGCTCGCCGTCGCCGGCGCCATGCTACAGGCCAAGCCCGAAGACCTCGACATCCGCAATGGCGTCGTCGTGGATAACGCGAAAGGCATCGAACGCCTGCCGCTTGAGGAACTGGCACGCGTCGCCTACTTCCGTCCCGACACGCTGCCGCCCGGCTTCCAGGCCGAGTTGATGGCGACACGCCATTACGTGCCGCGTGCATGGCCGTTCGCTTTCACCAACGGCGTCCAGGCAAGCTATCTCGAAGTCGACACCGACACCGGTTTCGTCAAGCTCCTGAAACATTGGTGCGTGGAGGACTGCGGCACCATCATCAATCCGCAACTGGTGGATGAGCAGATTCGCGGCGGCGTCGTGCAGGGCATCGGCGCCGCATTGTTCGAGCAATGCCTCTATGACGAGCGCGGGCAGATGCTCAACGGCAACATGGCCGACTATCTGGTGCCGATGGCGGCGGAAATGCCCGACATTGAATGCGGCCACGTGACCTCACCCACCGCCGACTCTGAACTCGGCGCCAAGGGCGCGGGCGAAGCCGGCACCGCCGGCGCGCCCGCCTGCGTCATGAACGCCATCAACGACGCGCTGCGCCCGCTCGGCGCGCAGCCGCTCACCGACATGCCGTTCACGCCGGACAAGATTCTCCGCGCGCTGGGGAAGGTCTAATCCCTCCCCTGCAAGGGGAGGGATGAAGAATCAAAACTTGATCATGTCGCTGCGGGTGAGCGTCGTCTTGTTCGACACCAGCGGCGCGGTCTGGAAATCGAGCACGCTCGCATATTCGGCAATCGCGTCGGCCGACGTCATGCCGTCAACCGGAATGATGACGCTCATGCCGCGGAACGCGGCGCCGGACGCCGTGAAGAACACCGCTCCATTCGACGAGGTGCCCACCGCGATCACGGTCTTGACGCCCTTGTCCTTCAAAATCTTCTCGAGATCAGTGTGCAGGAACTTGTCGGGGCCCGACAGCACATGCGGCTCGTCCGCCTGCGGCGCAACCTCCGGCAACACATCCGCAGTGGTCGAGTTGGCGATGATTGAATAGATCACCGGCGCCTTCGCCGCGCGTGCTTCACCCAGCAGCTTCTTCATCGCCGGCAGGCTCGCCACGCAGCGCGGCCGCTTGGCGCAGTTCTGCTTCATGAAGTCAAGCATCAGCAGCGCAGTGGTCTTCGGATCGACCGTGACCGGCTTGAGCGTAGGCGCGGCCGGTTGTTTTACGCTCGCCCACTCGTCCACGATGGTAGCGGCCTGCGCCGGCAATACCAGCGCCGCGATAAAGGCAGCGGCAGCGATCAAGCTTCGTTTCATGGTTGTATCCTCCGTTGTGCGTTGGTCCGGCTCGCCTTGGCCGGCTCTCCAATTTTGATCATGAGAAATTTACCGGCGTTTCGTCAACGCGCGCTCATCTCTACTTGCTGAAACGCCTTCCTCCAGCGCAATATTAAAAACACCGAGGACCGCCTTTTCATACAAGCGCGTGCCGTAAAACGATCAACGAGGGAAATGCTCATGGACATTAAGGTCGGCAAAGAAGCGATTGCCGAAGCCTCCAAGAAGCTCAGCAATTGGGGCCGCTGGGGCAAAGACGACATGATCGGCACGCTCAATCACGTGACGCCCGAGGACATCGTCAAGGCGACTTCCCTCATCCGTACCGGCAAGGTGTTCGCGCTCGGCATCCCGCTCGACCGCACGGGGCCGCAAACCGGTCTGTTCGGCGGCCGCTTCAACCCGATCCATCAGATGCTCGCCACCGGCACCGACGCCATCGCCGGACGCCAGGACTGGAACAAGCTTCGCTACGCCGACGACACGCTGATGCTGTGCGTGCAAGGCGCCACCCACTGGGACGCGCTCGGTCACATCTTCTACGAGGACAAAGGCTACAACGGCCACGAAGCCAAGATGGTCGACGCCAAAGGCCTCAACGTGCTCGGCATCGAGCACTCCAAGAACAAGATGGTGGGACGCGGCGTGCTGCTCGACATCGCGCGCTTCCGCGGCGTCAAGTGGATGGCGGACGGCGAGAGCATTTCCAACGACGAACTCGACAAATGCGCCAAGGACCAGAACGTCGCCATCGGCCGCGGCGATTTTGTCATCATCCGCACCGGGCAAATGGAGCGCTGCCTGGCTGAGAAAAAATGGGGCGGCTATGCCGGCGGCGATGCACCCGGCGTCAAATTCGAGAACTGCTACTGGTGCCAGGACAAGCAGATCGCCGCGATCTGCACCGATACCTGGGGCGTCGAGGTGCGGCCCAACGAAACCACCGAGGCCAACCAGCCCTGGCATTGGGTGGTGATCCCGGCCATGGGCCTGTGCATGGGCGAGATTTTCTATCTCAAGGAACTGGCCGAGGATTGCGCCGACGACGGTGTCTACGAGTTCTTCTTCTGCGGTCCGCCGCTGATCATCACCGGCGGCACCGGCTCGCCGATCAATCCGCAAGCGATAAAATGATTTTATCCCCCCTCCGCGAGGGGAGAATAGCGATAAGCCGAGCGCTTCGAAGGATTCTTCGAGGGCCGCCGGACTTGCCATTTCGAGGCGTCTATATAAATCTCGAACGCAGCATACAACGGCGAACTCATCTCGAAGCGCAGCTTCGCAAACTCGAGTTGCTGGAGCGCTATCGGCGATTTCCAGCCTTCGATGGCCGAGCGCTGCAGCCATCTGCATCGTCGCGTCTCGTGTCGGGCGAAGTAGCGACTCTGATGTCCCACATAGGCGCACTGCGGAGCCTGATGTCTGTTGGGCAACCGGTACACGTTCTCGAGGATGATACCGACTTGTCCGGCCACGTCGGTCCGGTCATGACGCATTTGATCGGCAAAGGCATCTTCGATGAATTTGACATCGTCTATACCGACATCATCGTTGTGCCGATTCCGGCCGTAATCTCCGTTCTTTTAGACGTTCTGGGTGGAAAAATGCGACGCGGGCCGGCCGATTTTTCGGTTGCGGATCTCAAGACGATAAATTTCTCGGGCGGGAACTCATATTTTGTCGGACCCCGCGCCATTGAAAAAGTCGCTGAAATCCTCGACGCCGAACTTCGCAGCGGCCCGGTGCATCCCATCGACTTGTGCTTGAGCAAGAATATCAAACACGGCGCCATCCGGGCGGCCTGCGTCATGCCGTTTGTCACCAGTGTGGATTTTGAACTTTCCGCGAATTCGGAAGTCTCGGGGCGCGCGCAGCAGGCCAGCGACAAAGCTATGGCGATAGACTTGCTGCGGCCCTTGTTCTTTGTCGACTTGCGTCTCGATCAACGGCTGTCCAAGCTTCTAAGCCAACTGGTTGGAAAAGAGATGTCGTGCCGCACGCATCGGGACTATTTCGACGCGATTCTGGAGAGGCTGAAAAACCGTCCGGTGATGGAGTAGACTGCAGGCGCAGCATCGCCCCTTTCTGGGGAGGAATAAGAAGACAACAAGGAGAGTTCCCATGCCCCGTTGGCTCAAGCGCGGAATGGACGCCGGCGCGATCAAGGCCGCCGACGCCAAGGTGCGCGAAACCGTCGAGGACATTCTGGCGCAGGTCGATGAGCGCAAGGACGGCGCCATTCGAGCGCTGTCGGAAAAATTCGACAAATGGTCACCCAAGGACTTCAAGCTGTCGCCGCAGGAGATCGAAAAAGCGATCGCACAGGTCGGCAAGCGCGACCTCGAGGACATCAAGTTCGCGCAGGCGCAGGTGCGCAACTTCGCGCAGAAGCAACGCGACACAATGCACGATCTCGAAGTCGAGACGCTGCCCGGCATCGTGCTCGGCCACCGCCACATCCCGGTGAACTCGATCGGCTGCTACGTGCCGGGCGGGCGCTATCCGATGGTCGCCTCCGCGCACATGTCGATCGTCACCGCGAAAGTCGCGGGCGTTAAGCGCATCATCGCCTGCGCGCCGCCGTTCAAGGGCGGCCCGCATCCGGCGATCGTCGCGGCCATGCATTTCGGCGGCGCCGACGACATTTACGTGCTGGGCGGCGTGCAGGCGGTGGCGGCCATGGCGCTCGGCACCGAAAGCATCCAGCCCGTGGACATGCTGGTGGGCCCCGGCAACGCCTATGTGGCCGAGGCGAAACGCCAACTGTTTGGCCGCGTCGGCATCGATCTGCTGGCCGGGCCGACCGAGACGCTGATCATCGCCGACGACAGCGTCGACGGCGAAATCTGCGCCACGGACTTGCTCGGCCAGGCCGAGCACGGCCCCACCTCCCCGGCTGTCCTGATCACCAACTCGGAAAAACTCGCGCGCGAGACGATGAGCGAGGTCGAACGTCTGCTGAAAATCCTGCCCAGCGCCGATCTCGCGGGGCAAGCCTGGAAGGATTACGGCGAGGTGATCGTCTGCGACAGCGTCGACGAGATGGTCGCCGAGGCCGACCGCGTCGCGTCCGAACACGTGCAGGTGATGACGCGCGATCCGGATTACTTCCTCAACAACATGAAAAATTACGGCTCGCTGTTCCTCGGGCCGCGCACCAACGTCGCCTATGGCGACAAGGTGATCGGCACCAACCACACGCTGCCGACCAAAAAGAATGCGCGCTTCACCGGCGGCTTGTGGGTCGGCAAGTTCATCAAGACCTGCACCTATCAGAAGGTGCTGACCGACGAAGCCAGCGCCAGGATCGGGGAAGTCTGCTCGCGGCTCTGCGTGCTGGAAGGTTTCCTCGCGCACGCCGAGCAGGCCAACGTGCGGGTGCGCCGCTACGGTGGCCGCAATGTGCCCTACGCGCAGGCCGCCGAGTGACCGTCGAACTCACCAAAACGCCGTCGTTCCGTCTCGACGGCAAGCGCGCGCTGGTGACCGGCGCGGGACGCGGCCTCGGGCTGGCTGCGGCGTCAGCGCTGGCCGACGCCGGCGCGCATGTCACGCTCGCCGCCCGTACCAAAAAGGAAATCGAGGAAGCGGCGAACGCGATCCGCGCCCGCGGGCAAAAGGCCGAGGCCCTCACCCTCGACGTGCGCGATGTGGAAGCGGTGCAAAAGGCCGTCGCCGCGCAGCCCCCCTTCGACATCCTGATCAACAATGCCGGCACCAACCGGCCGGCGCCGTTCGTCGACGTGAAAGTCGAGGACTTCGACTTCGTGTTTTCGCTCAACGTGCGCGCCGCCTATTTCGTCGCCCAGGCCGTGGCGCGCAAATTGGTCGAGGCCAGGAAACCCGGCTCGATCATCAACATGTCGTCGCAAATGGGCCACGTCGGCGGCCCGACGCGCACGGTCTATTGCGCCACCAAGCACGCGATGGAAGGTTTCACCAAGGCGATGGCGATCGACCTTGCGCCGCACAAGATCCGCGTCAACACGCTGGCGCCGACTTTCATCGAGACGCCGATGACGCGGCCGTTTTTTCAGAACGAGGCCTTCCGCAAGGACACGCTGGCGCGCATCAAGCTCGGCCGCCTCGGCCAACTGGAAGACTTGACCGGTGCCATCGTGTTCCTGGCGAGCGAGGCCTCCGCGCTGATGACCGGCACCTCGCTGGTCATCGACGGCGGCTGGACGGCGGAATAGGCGCGTCAAAGACCGCGCGCGATTGCCGACTTCAACAGTTGCCAATAGTGCGTCTTCCAGCCCCGGTTGATCTTCCTGGCATACTTGGCCGGAACGCCTGTTTGCGTGAACGTCAGGACAGTGCCGCCGCCGGCTGGCCTCAGCTCAAAGGTCGCGATCGAATATTGCCCCTTCGGCCAGTGCCGCGTCCGCCAGGCCTGCACGATGCGCTTGCCCTTGATCAGCTCGACATTGACGCCGCGAATGTGATCGCCCCAGGCCGCGATCTTGCCGCCGATTTTAGGATCGATTTTCGCCGGCGCGCCGGTGAACGCCGCGTGCCTCTTCGCGTTCATCAGCGCGCGATAGATCACTTGCGGCTTCGCCTTGAAGCGCACGACATGCCGAATTTCTCTGGTCGTCATCATGATCGAACCTCTTGGGCGCGATTATGCTTCGGCGCCCCGTTACTTCAACTTCGGCAAATCGGCGAAATATTCCGGGTGCTCTTTCTCGACCTCGGCCATGAATTGCGGCTTGAACAGGCTTGGCACGTCGAGCCGCGCCGCCCCCTTGAGCGTGTTGTGCAGCACCTGGTCCTCGGCGTTCTCGAAGGCGCGCAGCACAGCCGGCGACAGCCGCGGATCGAATGAAATGTGCTTGACGCCCTTCTTGCCGATGGCGACGTCGGTGCCCGGCACCCATTTGGCGAAAATCTCCACCGCCTCGTCGCGATTGTTGCGGGTGAAGTGCGACGACTGGGCCAGGCCGGCGGCGATGCTTTTCACCACCGACGGCTTGCTCGCAATGGTCGGGCCGTGCGCGGTCGCCACCATCACATAGGACATGTGCTGGCCGCCGCGGATCACCTCATAGGAGTCCGGCACCTCGGTCAGCACCTGCGTCACATAAGGTTCCCATGACACCACCGCGTCGACCTTGCCGTCCTTGAGCGCGGGCGCCAGGCCGAACTGTGACCAGATGTTCTCGATGGTCACCTGCTCGTAGGGCAGTCCGGCACGGCGCAGCACCATCTTGAAATATTCGTCCGAGGTCTGCCCGCGCGCCAACCCGATGCGCTTACCCTTGAGATCGGTGATCTTGCCGGCGGCAACGCCGGTGCCTTTCTTGGTGACGATGGCGAGCGGGTCGTCGCAATGGTCGCTGGTGGCGTCGTTCATGATCAGGCCGATGACGTTGAACGGTTCGCCGGCGTGCACCGCCTTGAGATAGGTGGTGGTGCTCATGTCGCCGATCTGGGCGCGGCCGTCATGCATGGCGTTGACCATGTCGGTGCCGGTGTCGACCACCAGCATCTTGGCGTCGACGCCGTGCTGCTTGAAGAAGCCCTTTTCCGCGCCGATAAACATCGGCAAATGGCCGAAATTATTGCCGATCACCACGTCGAGCTTGGGCAAATCCGCCATGATATCCCTCCCGGTAAGTTTGACGCCGTCAGGACCGCCTTATCACCTGCGGATTGATGCAATTCGGCGGCACATGGCCGTCGATCAGCGCCTGGATATTGTCAACCACGATATTGGCCATGATGTCGCGCACTTCCATCACGCCGCTGCCGAGATGCGGCGTGAGCACGACATTTTTCATGGCCTTGAGCGCGGGCGGCACATTTGGTTCGTGCTCAAACACGTCTAGGCCAGCGCCGGCGATCTTCTTTCTCTTGAGAGCGCGCACCAGCGCCTTCTCGTCGATGATGGCACCACGCGCAGCGTTGATGATGAAGGCGGTCGGTTTCATCAGGCCGAATTCGCGGTCCGAGATCATGTGCCGGGTCTCGGCGTTGAGCGGCGGATGCAGCGAGACGAAATCGGATTCCGCCAACAATTGATCAAGCGTGACACGCTTCATGCCGGTTTCGCGTTCGGCCTCCGGCTTCGGGCGCGGGCTCCAATATATAAGCCGCATGCCGAACCCAAGCGCGCGCCGCGCGGTCGCCAGGCCAATGCGGCCGCCGCCGCCCACCAGCCCGATGGTCTTGCCGTGCACGAAACTGCCGGCAAGATGATTCGATTGCGAGCCGGGGAACTTGCCGGCACGCACCAGCGCGGCGCCTTCCTTCATGCGGCGCGCCACCGCGATCATCAACCCGAAATGAATATCGGCGGTTGCTTCCGTCACGATCGGCGGCACCACGGTCACCGGAATACCGCGCTTGGTCGCCTCCGCGAGGTCGATATTGTCGGGCGTTATCGACATCGAGGCGAGCATGCGCAATTTCGGATTGGCCGCCAGCACCGCGCGATCTATTTTGTCGTGCAGGAATGAAAACAGAATATCGCACTTTTTCAGCGCCGCGATCAGCTTGGCGCGAGCGAGGATCTTGCTCGAATCCTTGTTGATCGTGACGCTGGCGATGGCGCGCAGGCGATCGAGCGCGCTCGGCGCGATCGGCTGCGTCACGTAGACGCGCGGCTGTTTTTCCGGCTTGCCGCTCATCGCAGCCACCGCACGATACCGGCGACGCCGTCCACCGCGCATTGCGAGCCGTCCGGAATCTTGCGCGTGGCGTCGAGCACGCCCAGCACCATCGGAATGCCGCGCTCTCGCGCCAGCGAAGCAAGATGCGAGGTCGAGCCGCCGAGTTCCGCCACCACGCCGGCCACGCGCGGCAGGATGTGACTGAGCGCCGGACCCGCCACGCGGGTCACCAGAATGTCGCCGTGCGCCACGCGCGACAACTCACATTCGCAGTTCACCACCACGGCGCGGCCTGAGCCCCAGCCGATGCCGGCGGGATGACCGTTGATGCCGGGATGCGCCAGCCAGATCTGGTCGGGCACTGTTGCCGGCTCCATGTGCAGCGGCCGCGATTGCAACAGTTTAAAGCCGTCCCCGTCGATTGCCCATTCGATCTCAACCGGTCCGTCCGCCAATTGTTCCGCCTTGCGCAGCAGACGGCCGAGCGTGACCGCCTCACCCGCGGTCAGGCACGGCTCGTTCACCATGTCGTCCGGCACCAACTGCGGCGCGGACACGCCATGCTCACAGGTATCGCGATGACCCTTGCGGCCGGGCTCGATCGTGCGCAGGAAGCCGTTTTTGGAAAGCACGATGCGATCCGGCACCACCTCGCCTTGGGCAATCGCCGAGCCCAGCCCCCAGGTGGCGGAAATCAGCATCTGTCCCTCGGCCGTTTCGCTCAAGCCGCCGCCCGAGGCGCGCGCCGCGATCAGGGGCTGGGTCAGCACGCCCATTGCCGTGTCTGCGGGTGACAGCCCGTGATTGTCCATGTAGCGGCGCGCATGCGAGGTCCATAAGGCGGCCCAGCAGGCGCGCACCGCGGTCAGGAATTCGGTTTCGTCGGTCAGGCCGAGGAAGCTTTCGAACTGGCCGGCGAAATTGGCGCCCTTGCGGTCCTCGATCAGAGCCGAGGAACGCACCACACCCAGCGCACCGGTTGCACATTGCGCGCGCCAAGCCGCCAGCAGCGGCTCAAGAATTTCCGGCGCGATCGGCTTTTCATACAGCGCCAGCCTGATCTGCACCGACAGCTTGCGCGACGTCGGCAGATCGGCGGCGTTGTACTGCGCGAGCAAATCCGCGATGCCGAGATGGCGCAGTTGCCGATGATAGGCCGCCGCGGTCAGCGCGAAGCCGCCCGGCGTCGGCAACCCGGCTTGGCCGAGTTGTGCCAAATTGGCCGCCTTCGGCCCGACGTTTTCAGCGTCGGTCGCTGCGGCATCGCCGAGTGAAGTGACAAACCTGTCCATCAGGTCATTTCACGTGATCGCCGTAGCCCGGCAGCGGATCGACCACGGTGATCTGCTTGACCGGGAAGTTCGATACGATCTCGATCTCGTTCTTTTTGACGATCAGCATTTCCTCGATGCGCACGCCGTAGCGGAAACGCTTGCCGTGCTGAGTCTCGAGCGCGAAGGTCATGCCTTCCTGGATCTCGATCGGGTGGTCGAGCGACCAGATGCGCGAGATCACCGGCGGATCGTATTGCGCGAGGCCGAGACCGTGGCCCCACAGATTGGCCGCCGCCTGGTCCTCGTCCTCGTAGCCCCAGGTCTCCATCGCCGAGGGCCACTTCAGCGCGATGTCGCGCGTGGTGGCGCCGACCTTCACCGCGCCGATCGAGTCGTAGAGCCACTTGAGCGCGGTGGCGTAGGTATCCTTCTGCTCCTGGCTCGGCTCCTTGCCGACGCAATAGGTACGGTAATAGCAGGACTTGTAGCCGTTCCAGGTCAGCGCGGCCAAATCCATGAACACGATGTCGCCTGGCTGGATGATGCGGTCGGAGAAGTTGCGCCAGTTCGGCCAGGTGTTCGGGCCGGACGAGACGATCACGTCCTCGACGTCTTCCATGCCCGGGAAATTGTAGAGATATTCCATCAGATGCGCGGTCACCTGGTTCTCGGTGATGCCGGGACGCAGGAACTTCATGCACTCCCAATGCGTGGCGTCGCCGATGGCGCCGACGATGCGGAAGCATTCCTGTTCGTCCTCGCTCTTGACCGCGCGCGCGTCCATCATCGCGCTCATGCCGTCGGTCCAATTGATGTTCTTCTCCTTGAAAACCTGAATTATGTTGATGTCGATGAAGTCGACACCGAGCTTCTGGCCGGCGACGCCATTGTCCTTCATCGCCTGGATGACGGCGGTGGCGAACTTGTTGACCTGCTGGGTGGATGCGGGACCGGCCGCGCCTTTGATCCAGGCGAACGAGTGCCGTACATTCTCTTTCGGGATCCACGGCGAGTGCCGCTCGATCTGGAAGCCGAGATCGCCCTGCTCGAACAGAATGGGCGCGCCGTCGCCGCACAGCATGGCGTAGCGCAGGCCGGGCTTGAGCCGGTTCCAACCCGGGGTCAGCGTGCCCGTGAGGTAGCGCACGTTCTCGTCGTACATGCAGAGCACGGCGCCGAGCCCATGCTTCTTCATCATCGCGCGTGCGCGTTCGGTGCGGTATTTGCGCAGCCGGTCCCAGTTGACCCGCTGCTGCCAGTCGAGACCAACGGTGCCGAAATTTGCGGTGCCCATGAGCCAGCAATACGTAAACGCTGAAGTCAGGCA
>CAVPFZ010000024.1:0-18916 GCA_963703875.1 uncultured Alphaproteobacteria bacterium | reverse complement strand
CGATGCGCTCGCCGCACTCGCCGCGGTGGCGAGCGTCGCGCCGCGGACACCGGCGACCGGCGCAACGGCGCCGCAGCCGGCCCCCGCGGCCGGGCAGGCGCCGCTATTCAGCCAGCTCGAGGACGAATACGTCGCCATGCGCAAAGACGCCGGCGCTGACCGTGCAACGCTGAGCACCACCAGGCTGCGCGCCGGGGTATTCCGCGAGCTGCTCGGCAACAAGCCGGCTACCGCGTACTTCGCGAAGGACCTGCAGGATTTCGGCAGCCTGCTGCAGTACCTGCCGGTCGCATACACCCGCCAGGGCGAGGAGCACGAAGCGCTGCAGCACATGACCCCGCAATGGCTGATCGCGCGCAACAAAGAGTTCAAATGCTGGGAGCCGCTCGCGCTCAAGACCCTGCAGGATGGCTACTTCCAGGTGGTGCGGACGATCTTCGCGACCGGCGCACTCACGCATCGCTTTCACAATCCGTTCGCCGGCCTGCGCATCCGCTGGCCGAAGAATGCCAAGCCGTCGGTCAAGCGCGAGGCGCTCGATTACGAGAAGCTCGACAAGGTGTTCGATCTCGGCGTGCGCTCGGGCTATCTCGACGACGCCATGATCCCGCCGGTGGCGTTCACGTCGACGCGGCGCATCGGCATCGTGCCGTGGATTTGCGGCTGCGACATCAGCCAGAAGCACGGCGTCGACATCGTCCGCGTCAACGGCATCGTCTACGACAAAGCGCGCAAGCAGTACCGCCATGTGCCCTACAAGACCGACGCCAGCCTGCGCTTCTTCGTCTTGCACCGCTTCTTCCGCGACATCGGCTTCACCGAGTGGGCGATGGTGCAGGGGGAAGACTTCATCTTCCGCCAGCTGCAGCAGTGCGCCGATCCGTCCGACACCGCCTCCAAGCGGATCAACAATCTTCTCCGCGACGCCGGCGCGATCGGCATGAACATCGAAGTCGGACACTCGTTGCGGCACGGCGGCAAGGACTTGCTCATCGACGAGGACATCGACAGCGAGGCGACCCGCCTGCAGATGGGCCATGACTTCAGGCGACGTACATGCCGGCTACCCCTCTCGCTTATCCGCCCGTTCGGTTCAAGGAGCGTCACGCGGCGATTCGCCGTTGCGTCTCCACGATCTGCAGCGCTGCGCGGGCGGCCTCACGGTCCTTCTCGACGAAGTGCGCCGTGAACACGGGCTTAGCCTTCAAACTGATCGTCATTTGCGCTCTTTTGCCTGCTTGCCCTTACCCCCTGGCTGCGCGAACATGACGCCAAGGGTCGCGCCGGGACGGCCGCCACGCGGATGAAAAATTCAAAAGAGGAGTAGGGGTGATGATTAGGACTGGCAAATTGGCTACGGCCGGACTTACGGCATTGGCATTGGCGCTCGCAATCGGCGCGGCCAGCGCCAAGGACAAGGTGAAAGTCGGCTTCATCGGCCCGCTCACCGGCGGCGTCTCGGTCAACGGCCTCGGCGGCCGCAACTCCGCCGATCTAGCCGTCAAGCTGCGCAACGCCGACGCCAAGGCGAAATACGAATACGAGCTCGTCGTGCTCGACGACGAATGCAAGCCGAACGTGGCGGTGCAGGTCGCCACCAGGATGGCGGCCGACAAGGACATCATCGCGGCCGCAACGCATTACTGCTCATCGACGGCGATCGCGACCGTCGACACTTATCACAAGTTCGGTTTGCCGGTGATTGTGTGGGGCGCCGTGCTGCCCGACATCACCTACCGCAACAAATATGCCGAAGTGCATCGCGTCAACGGCACGATGATCAACCAGAACGACGCCAATGCGGAGCTGATTTCCAAGCTCGGTTACAAGACCGTGGCGGTGATCCACGACACCACCGACTACGGCAAAGGTCACAATAAATACTTCAGCGAGGCGCTGGCCAAGATCGGCAAGGCCAAGATCGTCGGCACCTTCGGCGTCACGGCGGACCAGCAGGACTTCACCGCCGAACTCACCCAGATCAAGGCGCTCAATCCGGACGTGATCTATTTCGGTGGGCTTACCCCGATCGGCGTGCGCATCCGCCAACAGATGGACAAGCTCGGCATCAAGGCGGTGTTCGACGGCACTTCGGGCATTGTGTCCGACGCCTACATCCAGGGCCTCGGGCCCTTGGCCGAAGGCACGCTGGCCTTCCGCGAGGGTGCGCCGACCGACAAGCTGCCGGGCGGCAAGTTCTTCATGGAGAGGTACAACGCCCAGAAATACGACAACCCGCCCGAAGCCTACGGCGCCTTCGCCTTCGCCGCGATGAACATGATCCTCGATTCGATCGAGAAGGTCGGTCCTGACCGTAAGAAAGTCATCGCCGATCTGGCAAACGTCAAAAACCGCCCCTCGATTGTCGGCAATATCTCGTTCGACGACCACGGCCAGAACACCGTGGCCGTGATCACGAAATACGTCGTTCAGGATGGCAAGTTCGTCGAATGGGACGATAGCGAATACGCTACCGGCAAGCGCAAGCTGCCGGGCCAGAAGTAATCCCGGGCGGGGCCGTGTAATGCGCGGCCCCGCCTTTTCCGCTTAAGACCAGGGACATGGATCTCGGGCTGTTCGCGCAATACGTCATGAACGGGCTCATGCTCGGCATGATGTATGCGCTGGTGGCGGTCGGCTTCACACTTTTTTTCGGCGTGCTCGACGTCATCCAGTTCTCACATGGCGACGTGTTGACCGTCGGCGCCTTCACCGCGCTCGCGACCTTCGCGGGCCTGAATGCCCTCGGGCTCACCTCGCAATGGCTCGATCTCGTCGTCATGCTGGTGCTGGCGATACTCGCCATGGCGCTGCTCGGCATGCTGATTGCGCGTTATCTGGTCATGCCGCTGCGCTCGGCGCCGCCGCTCAACACGCTGCTGATCACGTTGATGCTAGGTACCGTGCTGCGCGAAAGCGTGCGTCTGTTTTATCCGCAGGGCGCCAATCCGAAGCCGTTTCCGGCGCTGCTGCCGCGCAGCTCGATCGACCTCGGTGAATTCAACCTGCGTCTCGATAATGTACTGATGCTGGCGGCCAGCGTCGCGGTGATCGTCGGGCTGCAATATCTGCTCAATCGCACCAAGCTTGGGCTGGCGATCCGCGCCGTCGCACAGGACGAGGAGACCGCGCGCACCATGGGCATCAACTTCACCGCCATCGTCCTCGTCACGTTCGCGATAGGGTCGGGGCTTGCCGCCTTCGCCGGCGTGATGGATGGCCTTTATTACAATGAGGTCAATTTCGGCATCGGGCTTTATCTTGGCGTTATCGGCTTTTCCGCCGCCATCATCGGCGGATTGGGCAGCATCTACGGCGCGATCCTCGGTGGCTTCCTGTTTGCCGGCTTGCAGACCGTCGGCACCGTGCTTCTGCCCTTCACCAGCGCATACAAGGACGTCTTCGCCTTTGCCGTCGTCATCGCCATCATGGCTTGGCGTCCGACCGGCCTGATCCGCGAAAAAATAAGCGAGCGGGTGTGAGCCGATGACGGCGGCGCAAAAACCGCACGCGACATTTTGGCCGGGACTGCTCGCGCTTGCGGCGGCGACGGCCTATCTGATAGCGCTGCTGGCCGCGGAGAATCAGGCGCTGATTATTTCGTTGCTCGCATTCGGCATCGCCGGGGTGGTCGTGGCCGCATGGCTTGGGGTGTTCGACAGCATCAGCCGCTCCTTCGCCGACCACGAGGACGCGCTCGGGCTGTTCGCCATTGTCGCGCTGCTCGCGGTCGCCGCGTTTTTCCACGAGGACCATTTCGTGCTGCTGCTGGTCATCACGGTGCTGCTCTATTCGGTGGCGACGCTTGGGCTCAACATCCAGTTCGGCTATGCCGGCGTGCTCAATTTCGCCGGCGCCTCGTTCTTCGGTATCGGCGCCTACACCTCGGCCGTGCTCAATGCCTACACCGCCGTGCCGCATCTCATTGTGCTGCTGATCGGTGGCTTGCTGGCGGCGCTGATCGGCTCGCTGCTGCTGCTGCCGGTGCTGCGCACGCGCGGCCACTATGCGGCGGTGGTGACGATTGCATTCGCACTGCTGTTCAAAACCTTCCTCGAGGTCAACGATGTGCTCGGCGGGCCGCAGGGCATGCAAGTCAAGGGCATGAAGATCCTCGGCTGGTCGTTCAACGACAATATCGAGATCGGCGGCGTTACCTTGTCGTTCTACATGAACTATTTTGTCGTCAGCCTGCTGCTGCTGGTGGGCGCCTTTATCGTCGTGCGCCGGCTGGAACGCTCCTGGGTCGGGCTCAATCTCGACGCGCTGCGGTTCGACGAGACGGCGGCGAGCTGCTTCGGTCTCGACATTGTGCGCTGGAAAATTACGGCGTTCCTGATCGGCAATTTCCTGATCGGCATCGCCGGCGCGCTGTTCGGCATGGTCGGCAGCTTCGTCGCGCCCAATAACTACACCTTCGCCGACTCGCTCATTTTGGTGTCGATCCTGCTGCTCGGCGGCATCGGCAACCCTTGGGGCCTGATCGTCGCCACCTTCATCGTCGTGGTGGTGCCCGAAAAGCTGCAAACGATCCAGGAATATCGCTTTTTGCTCTATGCCTTGATGGTCATTGCCGTGCTGCTGTTCCGGCCCGAGGGGCTGCTGCCGCGGCCGGTGCGCCGTTACTTTCCGGGATGGCGTCCATGACGCATCTCATCGAAGCGCGTGGTCTGTCCAAGCGGTTCGGCGGCGTGCTGGCGCTCGACAAGCTCGATCTCGCCGTTGCAGCGAACGAAATTCTCGGCCTCATCGGGCCGAACGGTTCCGGCAAAACCACGTTCTTCAACGTGATCACCGGGATCTATGGCGCCGATGAAGGCCATGTGTCGTTCGACGGCGCCGACATTACGCAGGCGCGCGCGCGCGCAATCTATCAGGCCGGCATTTCCCGCACCTTCCAGCGCTCGCGGCTGTCGCTGCCGCTGTCGATCTTCGATAATGTCATGATCGGCAATCACAAGCATCTCAATCAGGGCTTGTTATTCAACCTGTTCAGGCGCGGCGACTTCAAGCGCGAGTTCGAGGCGAACTACCGCTCGGCCCGCGCGCTGGTCGAAGTCTTCGAGCCGGCGCTGGCGGACCGCATGTTCGAGCCGGCCGAGGGCCTGCCGATGATCGACCGCCGCCGCATCGAGATTTGCCGCGCGCTGATCAGTGGGCCGAAATTGCTGCTGCTCGACGAGCCCTCGGCCGGCATGACGCACGAGGAAACCACCGAACTGATGGACGACATCCTGCTGGTGCGCGAGCGCAACAAGAACCTGACCATCATCATCGTCGAGCACGAGATGGGCGTGATCGAGCGCATCACCGACCGCTGCGTCGTGCTCAACTTTGGCCGCAAGATCGCGGACGGCCCATACCGCGCCGTCGCCGCCGACGCGCAGGTGCAGCAAGCTTATCTCGGGGTTGAATGATGGCGATGATGCTCGAAATCGACGGCGTCACCACGGCCTACGATAAGGCCGACGTGCTACAAGGTGTATCGCTCGCGGTCGAAGCCGGCGGCATCACCTGCCTGCTCGGCTCCAACGGCTCGGGCAAGACCACGCTGGTGCGCTCGATCCTGGGGCTGACGCCGGCGCGCGCCGGCCGCATCGTCTTCAACGGTGCCGACATCACGCGGCTGGCGACCCACAAGATCGTCGCCGCCGGCATCGCCTGCATCCCCGAGGGACGCAAGGTCTTCCCCAAGCTGACGGTCGAGGAGAACCTGCGCGTCGGCGCCTATCAGGAAACCTCCGATGCCGTCACGCAGGGCCGCGTGGCCGACATCCTGCGCATTTTCCCGCGCCTCGCCGAGCGCCGCACGCAGCTCGCCGGCACCATGTCGGGTGGTGAGCAGGCCATGGTCTCGATCGGCCGCGGACTGATGTGCGCGCCCAAGCTGCTGCTGGTCGACGAGCCTTCGCTCGGCCTCTCGCCGCTGCTGGTGAAGGAAAATTTCAACATCATTCGCCAGATCAACGAGCGGGGTATCACAGTGTTTCTGGTCGAACAGAACGTGCATCAAACGCTCGCTATTGCGAGCTACGGCTACGTCTTGTCGAAGGGCTGTGTGGTCGCGGCCGGCGCGGCCGCCGAGCTCAGGGACCGCGCGGAAGTGCGCGAGGCTTATTTCGGTTGATGCGCTCGCTCGACATTTTTCATAGTGGCCGCTAGTAGCAAAGATTGAATTTCTCAAACCTCTGAAGACTACGTAACCAGGAATTATTCGCCGTTGTGTAAGCGTTCTGGATTCGCATAAGGTCGATTATGGAACGGACGGACCGTCTGGGCTCGCTAGCTCCACGAGTTCGATCAAAACGTTGCCGGTTGATTTCGGATTGATGAACGCAATACGCGAATTGGCATGCCCGATTTGTGGTTGCTCATCGATGAGTTTGACACCTTTTCGTTTCAGCTCGTCCAATGCCTGCTCAATGTCTTCGACCTCAAGACAAATGTGAAACAGGCCCTCGCCATGATCGGCAATCCAGCGCGCAGTCTCTGTGGTGTCGTCATCGGACTCTAAGAGTTCAATATAAGTCTGCCCGACCGGATACATCGCCAGCCGCGTCTTGTACTGTGGGAGATATTCTTCGTATTCGAGCTTGAAACCGAGCTTGGCTTCGAATATTTCACGAAACTGGGCCGTGCTTTTGACGGCAATCGCGATATGCTCGATACGCTTGACCTTCATGGGGTGCCTCACAGCCGGCTTTGATTAGCGAACGTCACAAAAAAGTTCTGCTTGCGAAATCCGGCCTTACATTGCGGTTTTCCATTATGAACACCCAGTGCGAAAGTTCTAGGGGCCATGACGAAACGATCATCGTCAAAGTGATCGATAAGGTATGGCAGGTCGTCACGCCCAACAATCGGTTTAAACCGAGAGTTAAACCAAGTTTCCAACGCGCTGGTGTCATATATTGTGTTGCGCGGGAAATCGCCCTTCCATGACCACTAGCGCCCGTTTCTTGAACTGGGCAGCGCTCGATAAACCGACGCAGACCATTGCCGCCGCGACCGCGGTTCAAAGAACCTACCAACTCGAGCCACGACTGCACGCCTTCGTCGACATACAACGGTCCGACATCGCGCCGTCCGCCAACGGCGTGCTTGCATTTATCCCATACGCCGCCAAGGACTTGTTGGTCGCACCGAAACATCGGCCGAAAGGCGGCTTGGCCGATGGTCTTGATTTTGGATTGAGCGGCTACGCGGATGTTCTGCGCTGCCTCGATGATGCTGGCGCATGCCGGATCGGCTTTACGGCGATGACCGAGCTTGCCTACCAGCCGTCTGGCTACAACGCCGTTTCCCGCTACCCGCGAAACCCGTGGAATCATGATTTCATCACGGGCGG
Organism: uncultured Alphaproteobacteria bacterium; assembly: GCA_963703875.1. GTDB lineage: Bacteria > Pseudomonadota > Alphaproteobacteria > Rhizobiales > Xanthobacteraceae > Pseudolabrys. The sequence continues at coordinate 11,568 of CAVPFZ010000024.1, read as the reverse complement.
ATCGTCATCAGGATCAGCGGTTGCGGTGGCCAGCGGGGCGGTGGTCTTCGCGCTCGGTTCGGATACTGGTGGATCGATTCGCATACCTTCGCATTGCACGGGGGTCACCGGATGGAAGCCGACCTGGGGGGCGGTGAGCGTTGCCGGGGCCTTGCCACTTGCGCCGTTTCTTGATTGCGTCGGCCTGCTTGCGCGCGGCGCCGCCGATCTCGCGCAGGCCTCCGCGCTGTTGGCAACAAGCGCTGCACCGCAAGATGACATTGAGCGTGTGGTCGTTTTAACCGCCGCTCTTGGCGGCGCGGAACCGTCGGTGCGCGATGCTTGCCAGCATGGGATCGACGCCATACAGGCTTGCGGCGTCGCCATAGGGCAGGTCGAGGGATTGGCGGCGATAAAGGCGATCGATGCGCATGCCATCATTGTCATGCAGGGTGAAGCGGCGAGATTTCATGCGAGCCGGCTCGACCACTCGGCAATCAACCCAATTCTGCGCAGACGGCTTGCCAAGGGCTTGACCATTGATGATGCGACGCTCGCAACAAGCCGCGCCGCCCGTGCGCGGCTTGTGAAGGAGTTTGAGGCGCACATTCTGGGCAACGCCGATGCGGCGCTTCTGCCCGTGATGGCGATCCGCACACCACCGCTTGCGGAGGTCGATCCGGCTTCGCCAACGTTCAGCGCGCGCCGGCTCTATGAACTGAGTGGCTATACCCGGTTCGTGAATATGTTGGGATTTCCCGCCGTATCGATTCCTGTAGGCTTTGACGATCGTGGACTGCCGGTCGCATTGCAGATGGTTGGCCGCGCTGGCAGTGATTTTGCTCTCATTGGACTTGCCGTCCGGGTGCAGGAAAAGACCGATTGGCATGGACGTATTCCAATCGCAATTCGCGATCTTTTCGGCAGCAGCGGAGGGTTGCTTGCATGACTGGTCCAGCCTGCTCGCCGGCGCTCTCGCATCTGCGCGTGCTTGACCTGACACGTGCACGCGCGGGCCCCACCTGCTGTCGTATTCTGGCGGATTTTGGCGCCGACGTTCTTAAAATCGACGCTCCGCCGGGGGTCGATCCAAACGAGGGAATGAGCGGTGCACGAGACGGCTATGACATGCTCAATCTCCATCGCAATAAACGTTCACTGACACTTAATCTCAAAGAAACCGAAGGCCGCGAGATCTTTCTGCGCTTGGCAAAGCGCGCGGACGTGGTGGTGGAAAATTTCCGCCCCGACGTCAAAGAAAGGCTCGGCATCGGATATGAGACGCTGCGCAACACCAATCCGCGCATTATTCTCGCCTCGATCTCCGGCTTCGGGCAAACCGGGCCCTATCGCCTGCGCGCGGGTCTCGATCAAATTGCGCAAGGAATGGGCGGCTTGATGTGGGTGACAGGCTTGCCCGGCGGCGGTCCGGTGCGCGCCGGAATTGCCGTCGCGGATTTGTCGACTGGAGTTTATGCGGCGACTGGAATTCTTATTGCGCTCGCCGAGCGCGAGCGGTCAGGGCTTGGGCAATGGGTACAGACTTCGCTGTTGGAGTCGCAGATCGCCATGATGGATTTCCAGGCCGCACGATACCTGGTGGATACTGAAGTGCCGGGCCAAGCCGGTAACGAACATCCCTATTCAACGCCAATGGGCGTCATGCAAACAGCCGACGGCTACATCAATATTGGCGTCGGCGGTGACGGCCAATGGCGCGCTTTGTGCAAGGTCCTGGAGCGCGCCGATCTCGCCGAGAATCCAATTTACGCAACGCTGGCTGATCGGTTTCGCAATCGATCCAAGCTCATGCCATTGCTCGATGCAATATTCTTGACGCGCAAATCGGACGAGTGGCTTGAACGCCTGGAACAGGCCGGCGTGCCGGCGGGGCCAATTTACAAGATGGACGAGGTTTTCGTCGATCCACAGGTTCAACATCTTGGCATCGCCGTTCCATGTCATCATGCCACACGCGGCGATATTGCGATCGTCGGTCAGCCCGTCAATCTATCGCGCACACCGCCGCGCATCGTGGCAATGACACCGGCGGCCGGCGAACATACCGAGCAAATCCTGCGCGAGCTGGACTACGGCGATGCCGATATCCAGCGGTTGCGAGACGCCAAGATCGTGTGACGGTGAAGCCATGGCCAATATATTGGTAACGGGGGCCAGTGGGTTTCTTGGCGAGGCCGTCATGGCGCGCCTCCTGGCCACCGGCAATCACGCAGTCGGGCTCGATCCGTCACCGGCGCCCGATGCGGCACGACGCCATGTTATCGACGATTTGTCAGACCGGCGACGGCTCAGCGAATTGCTACGCGCGGAGCGGATTTCTCACGTCATTCATTGCGGCGGGGTGTCAGGCCCGATGGTCCTTAGTGATGATCCGGCTTGTGTCATGGAGATCAATGTTGCAGGCAGTCTCAACCTGCTGTTGGCGTCGCTTGGAAGTGCGAAGACCTTTATTTATTGCTCATCGGTATCGGCAGTGGGTGAATTCTATGAGGCCGAGCCGATCGGCGTCGATTTCCCGCTTCGGCCGACGAATGCCTATGGCTCATCGAAAGCCGCGATGGACATCGTGCTGGGCGGACTGTGGCGGCGGGTTCCGCTCGATCTCTGTTCGCTGCGCTTCACCAGCATTTATGGGCCGGGCCGGCGCACGCGGTTTGTTGTGGACGATATCGTGGCCGCGGCAGTGCACGGCAAGCCAGCGCCGGTCGGGCCAGTGACCGACTGGCCCTACATTTATATCGACGACGCTGCGGACGCCGCTGTGGCAGCCTGTTTCTCTGACCGACGCCGACAACTGTTTTATTTCCTCGCTTACCCCGAGCAAGTCACGCTGGAAAGCTTTGCCGAAGCCGCGGCCAAAGCCGGCAGGCCCGTGCAACTCGTGATTGACGACACGCGCCCGCGCGTTCAACGGGGACCGGTCGATATCGGGCCGGCGCAGCGAGATTTCAACTTTGCGCCGCGCATCGATCACCAGGAAGGCATCCGCCGAATGGTGGCCGAGCGTGTCGCCAAGCCGGCATAGCGAGGGCTGACACGCGCTTGCGCCGCCCGCCGGTCGCCGTCATAGTTCGGCGATCGAAGTTTCAGGCCTGCCGGAAATCAAAATTCAGCTCAGTTCACGCGGGCGTTGTTGCCACCCCCGTCATGGATGTCGCCGATGGATCTTAATTTGGCAGGCAAGAGCGCGCTAATAACCGGCGCCTCCAAGGGCATTGGCCGCGCCGCGGCCGAAGCTTTGACGCAAGAGGGTTGCAACGTCATTCTTGTGTCACGCACCGCCGCCGATCTCGCGGCCGCGAAGGAGTCAATCGCGCGCAAGGCGGCCAAAGTCCAGATTGATACCGTCGCCAGCGATCTGTCGGATTGCCGCAACGTCGATAAACTGGCGGCGGAGTTTCCACATATCGACATTCTGGTAAACAATGCCGGCGCCATTCCGGGCGGTAAGCTTCTCGACATTGACGAAAAGACCTGGCGCAAGGCGTGGGATCTCAAAGTCTTCGGCTATATCAACATGTGTCGTGCCTTCTATGCGCTGATGCAAGCGCGCGGTGCGGGCGTGATCATCAATGTCACCGGAAATGCCGCCCAAACGCACGATCCTGAATATATCTGCGGCGTGGCCGGCAATGCGGCGCTCACTGCCTTCAGTCAGTCATTGGGCAGCGTCAGCCCGCGCGATGGAATCCGGGTCATTTCGGTCAATCCCGGTCCGGTCGAGACCGAGCGGCTGGTCGGCCTCATGAAGAAGAAGGCGTTAGACCGGACTGGCGACGCCGGCAACTGGCGCGAACTGTTCAAGCCGTTGCCTTTCGGCCGCGCCTGCACGCCGGACGAGATCGGCAGCATGATCGCCTTCCTGGCCTCCGACCACTGCAGCTACAACAGCGGATCGGTTGTGACGATTGACGCCGGCGTGTCGGCGCGCAGCTTCAACTTCTGACAATGCGAGGGCAATTATGCCGCATCTGACAACCGATGATGGGATCAAGCTTTATTACGAAGAGGTCGGCAGCGGGATTCCGATCGTCCTAGTGCATGAATTCGCTGCCGATCTGCGCTCCTATGAAGGGCAGATGCGATATTTCGGCCAGCGCTACCGCTGCATTGCCTACAATGCGCGCGGCTATTCGCCCTCCGACGTGCCTGAAGACGGGGAGCGCTATTCACAGGAGCGGGCGCGTGACGACATACGTGCGGTGCTCGACGCTCTCAAGATCGACAAGGCGCATATCGTCGGATTGTCGATGGGCGGCTTTGCGACGCTGCATTTCGGCTTCAGCTATCCGGAACGCGCCCGCTCGCTGGTAGTCGCCGGCTGCGGCTATGGCGCCACTCCCGACAAGCGCGGCCAATTCGCCGAGGAAGCCGAAGCCGCTGCCAAGAATTTCGAAAAGCTCGGCATGGCCAAGGCCGCCGAAGGTTACGCGCTCGGGCCAACGCGGGTGCAATTCCAGAACAAGGACCCGCGCGGCTGGCGCGAATTCGCCGACCAACTCGCGGAGAACTCGACCGAAGGGGCGGCGCGCACCATGCGCGGCGTGCAGAAACGGCGGCCGTCTTTGTTCGACCTTGTCGACAAGATGAAGGCTATCACTGTGCCGACGTTGATAATGACCGGCGACGAGGATTGGCCCTGTCTGGAACCTGGAATTCTGATGAAGCGGGCCATTCCGACCGCCGCGCTGATCGTCATGCCGAACGCCGGTCACACCATCAATCTTGAAGATCCTGCCGCCTTCAACCAGCACGTCTCCGAGTTTTTCCATACCGTCGATGTCGGGGCCTGGCGCAAGCGCGATCCACGCGCCACCGTCTCAGCGATCCTTGGCCGCTAGCTTCAGGTCGTCGTATATCCGCCATCGACCAACATGTCGGCGCCGGTCATGAAGCTCGCCGCATCGCTGGCGAGAAACAGGGCGGCCTGGGCGATCTCGTCCGGCTGGCCGAGACGGTTGAGCAGATGCTTGGGGCCGGCGACGCGGCGCGCGGTTGCCATATCGCCGAACCGCAGCACCAGTCGCTGGGTCTCGACCGCGCCCGGCGACAGAGAGTTGACCCGGATATTCTGCGCGGCGTGGTCAACGGCCATCGCTTTGGCGAGTTGAATTATCGCGCCCTTCGACGCGCAATAGGCCGCCCGGGCCGGGGCGGCAACTCGGCCAAGCTGTGACGCGATATGGATGATATTGCCGCCACCCGCCGCGATCATCGCCGGCAGCACTGCCCGGCTCATCAAATAGGCGCCCATGACGTTGACGGCAAATACCCGCGTCCACACGGCAGGTTCGATATCGATCACCGTCCCGTTCGGGTCGTCTGTCGCCGCGGCATTGACCAGAATATCGATTTGGCCAAAGGTCGAACGCGCCGCTATTGCGGCGACGCGGGCGTCGACATCCAGGCTGACATCGCAGGTTTGCGCCCGTGCGCGACCGCCAGCGCGGACGATCGTTTGCGCCGTATCCTCTGCCATGCCTGAATTTATATCGGCACACAAAAGCGCGGCGCCGGCTGACGCGAATAGCGTAGCAATGGCGCGGCCAATCCCGTTACCGGCTCCGGTGACGATCGCGACCTTGCCGATGAGGGCCGGTTGCGTCACGGCGATACTGATGCCGTGGGCGCCATTGCGGCGCGACCGAGATAGGCCTGGTGGACGCGCTCATCTTGTTTCAAGGCGCTGCATGACCCCGATGCGATTATTGATCCAGTCTGCAAAACATAGCCGCGGCTCGCCGTCTCAAGCGCATAGCGCGCATTCTGCTCGACCAGGAGAACGCTGGTGCCGGCAGCATTGATAGACCGGATCGTGCGGAAAATGTCCTGTACAATCATGGGCGCGAGCCCGAGCGAAGGCTCGTCCAGGCACAGCAGACGCGGTTCCGACATCATCGCGCGGCCGAGCACCAGCATCTGCTGCTCGCCGCCGCTGAGTGTGCCTGCATTCTGCGACGAGCGCGCGCTCAGCTTCGGAAACATGGCAAACATCCGCTCGATGAGGCCGCGCACCTTGGCGCCTTCATTACGAAACTTGAAGCCACCGAGTTCGAGATTTTCCCGCACGGTCAGGAACGGGAACACATGGCGGCCTTCCGGCACTAGCGCAATGCCGAGACCGGTGCGCTCGTCCGGCCGCAGGCGGGTGATGTCGCGGCCCTGGAACCGGATCGTGCCCGCACGCGGCAAAAGCGCGCCGGCGACCGCCCGCAACGTAGTCGATTTTCCGGCTCCGTTTGCGCCCACCAGCGTGACGACTTCGCCTTCTTCAACGTGGAAGTTGATGTTCCGGCAGGCGGGCACCTGACCATAGGCCAATTCGAGACCTTCGGCTTCGAGCAGGGCGGTCATTGGACTTCGGCCCCGAGATAGGCGGCAATAACGCCGGCGTGGCCTTGCACTTCGGCCGGCGCACCTTCGAACAGATACTGGCCGTAGTCCATGACGATGATCCGGTCGGCGATTTTCATCACCAGATCCATATTATGCTCGACCATCACGACTGTGATGCCGCGGTCGCGCAGTTTTGCGATCCGCGTCAGCAGCGCATCGACCTCAACCGCATTGAGGCCAGCGGCAGGTTCGTCAACCATCAGCAGACGCGGCGCAGTCGCTAGCGCGCGGGCGATTTCGAGCATGCGCTGCTCGCCATAGGACAGCGCGCCGGCGGTCACCTGCGACCGGCCGCTCAGCCCCACTAAGGTCAAAAGCTCCATCGCCTCGTCACGGCAGCGCTTTTGGTCGCGGCGGAAGGTGGCACCGTGGACGATATATTGCCACGCCGAGACGTCGTGACGGGTGTGAAATCCGGCGATAACGTTTTCCAGGACCGACAATTGCTTGAACAGTCGTATCTTCTGGAATGTTCGCGCCAGCCCGTGCCGTACGCGTCGATGTGCGGCCATGCCCACCAAATCAATTCCGCCGAACGTCATCGTGCCAGCATCCGGCTGGTAAAGGCCGCTCATAAGGTTCAAAAGCGTTGATTTTCCCGCACCATTCGGCCCGATAATGGCAAACACGATGCCGGGGGGAATATTTAGCGAAATGTCACGCACGGCCTGAACGCCGCCAAAGCTCTTCTGCAAATCGTTCGCCTGAAACAGAATGGCGTTACCGGCACCATGGCTTGCGGGCGTGTGCGCGGAAAGCGTGGCGGGGGTCATGTCCGGCCCGCCGTGTCTTCGGCCCACGCACGCTGCCGCAGACGCGCCGCGATGCGCTGCCCGGCCTGCACCATGCCACCCGGCATAAACAATACGACCAACGTGACCGAAACTCCGTATACGATCAGGCGCAAATCGCCGATGCCCCGCAATAACTCCGGGAGAACCGTCAGCAATATGGCTCCCAGGACCGGGCCGATCAGCGTTCCCATGCCGCCGACAATGACCATTGCGAGAATGGTGAATGACTCAGTGATGAAGAATGCATCCGGCACCAGCGTACCGACAAAGCTCGCGTAGAAGCAGCCTCCGGCACCCGCGACCGCGGAACTGATGCCGAAAGCGAGCACTTTCCATTTCTGGCAGTTGATTCCGAGCGAGGCGGCGGAAACCTCGTCCTCTCGAATCGCTGTTAATGTTTCTCCGAGCGGGGAGCGTACCAACTGGTCAAGCAATATGTAAGTCAGCAGGGCAAACCCGGCGACCAGATAGAAAAGGTTCGCAAGATTATTGAATTCAATCGCCAGCAAGCCCGGAATTTTCAACGGCGGCGGCGGCGGGATGGCATAAATTCCGAGCGGACCTTGCGTGAGGCTGATCCAGTTGAGAAAAATTTGGTACGTGATAACAGCAAAGCCGAGCGATGCGATCGCCAGATAATGCCCGCGCAGTCGAACGGCAAAGATCGACAGCAGCATGCCGGCCAGCCCCGCGAGTAAGACGCCACAAACAAAAGCCAGCCAGAACGGCATGCCGAGCTTTAGAATCAACAGCGTTGAGACGTAGGCACCGATGCCGTAAAACGCCGATTGGCCGAGGTTGAGCTGACCGGCATAGCCCAGAACGAAATCCAATCCGACCGCCAGCAGCACATTAATCGCACTAACGATCAAGTTTGTGCGCCAATAAGAATCTGAAAAGATCATCGGTAGCAGACCAATCACGATCGCTGCCATGACGAACCAAAAACGTCGGGACGAGAAAATGGAGCGGCCTATACTTGCTGACGGCGGCTCAATCGTTGCGGGACTAGACATTTTCTTCTCGCTTTTCGGCGATAAGACCGGTAGGCCGCACGGCGAGCGTAAGCAGGAGTAGGGCGAAGACGACAATGTCGATCAAGCCGGGATCGAGAAATTGCGTGGTGTAGCTCTCGATCAGCCCGACGATCAGCCCGGCAATAATGGTGCCTTCGACATTGCCGAACCCGCCAATAATCACGATGGCGAAGGCTTTGACGATGACGGTCGTGCCGGCAAATGGAGTCAGCACCAGCACGGGCCCCAGCAATGCGCCGCTCATGCCGGCGAGCGCCGACGCGATGACAAAGGTCAGCATGATGACGTAATTGGGATTGATTCCCATCAAGGCCGCCGTTTCGCGATCCTGCGAAACCGCGCGCAGCGCCTTGCCGAGAAAGGTGAACCTCATGAAGGCATAGAGCAGCCCGATCGCAATCGTAGAGATAACGATGATCAATACGCTCTGCACGGTCAGGAAAATGCCGCCGAAACGGATCACGTTATCGCTGTAGGGTGTATTGAATGCGTAAGGGATGGGGCCCAGCAGGATCAGCATCGCGTTTTGCAGGGTTATGGAGACGCCAATGGTCGCAATCAGCGGCAATAGCTCGCTGCCGCGTTCGCGCAAGGGCGCAAAAATGGCAGCGTTCACCAGCCATCCCAGGGCTCCCCCGACGATTAACGCGACCGCAATACCGGCAAAATAATTGCCGCTGAGCAGGTGAGTTACGAAATAGGCGCTGAACGCTCCGAGCGTGACGATATCGGCGTGAGCAAAATTGATCTGGACCAGTACGCCATAAATGAGGGTAAGCCCCAACGCGACCAGCACGTAAAGGCTACCCACAATGACGCCGTTGATCCCCTGCTGGAGGATGACGGTCAGCATGTCCGCAAGGCTAGTTTTATTTTACGGCCTTCCAGGACAAGTCCGCCTGAGTCTCCATGTAGTGGATCGTATCCATCTTGGTGTTCTGATTGGTCTTGTCGAATTCTACGCTTCCCGTCACGCCGGAGAAGCCTTTCGTCGCAGCAAGTCCGTCGCGGATGGACTGGGCGTCCTTGCCGCCGCGTTTCACCACGTCCGCGATCAGCATGATCTGATCGTAGGCGTGGGCGTTGAGATGGGTCGGATCGGCGTTGTATTTGGCTTTGAACGCTGCGATGAATTTTTTGACGACATCGCGCTGGTCGGTCGGGTCGAACTGGACGATGCGGATATACCCGATCGCCGCCTTGCCGGCCTTTTGCTCGAAGCCGAAGGGCAGCCAGATGGTGCCGAGCTGTATGGCATGGCCGCCACCGCCCTTGACGACGCCGGCCTGCGCGAGCGCTTGTGTGATCTTCAAACCCTGGCCTTCCAGCGTGTAGGTGGGGATCACATCGACTTTGCCGAGACCGGCTACGCGGGTCGCAATTGACGTAAAGTCATTGACGTCGCGGCCGAAGCCGATATCGGCGAGAATCTTGCCGCCGAGCTTGGTGAAAGTTTCAGCAAACACGTTCGCATTGCCGATACCGGCATTGGTATTCTCGTGCAGCAGCACCGCCGTGCGCGCGTTGAACTGCTTGTAGGCTTTTGTCGCGATATCGACGCCCTGCATCACTTCGTTCGGCATAATGCGAAACGTCCAGTGATTGCCTGGCTCGGTGACTTTGATCGAAGAGGAGCCGGCGTTGAGCAGCGGAACCTTGGCCTGGTCCATGATCGGCATGACGGCAAGCGTTGCGTCCGAACATTCCTCGCCGATCACGACTTCGGGTTTGAATTGATCGAGCAGGCGCTTGGCCGCTTGTGTTGCGGGCAGCGGGCTACAGGCCGAATCTTCGTACTGAACCTCGAATTTGTAGCCATTTACTCCTGACTTATTGAGCTGCTCGAGTGCGAGCTCAACCCCCTGTTTGTCTTGAACTCCGAAATAGGATCCCGGGCCCGACATGGGGAAAAGGGCGCCGATTTTGATGACCTTGTCGGCGGCCAAAATTGAAGTCACTGAACTGGCGAGAAGACCACCAACGAGTGCGGCAGATATGAGTAACGACGCAAACTTCTGTTTCGTCATGGCTTTCCTCCCTCTAACGCAACATTAGACCTTTAATTTCAATCTGCTGGCAATAGGAGATTACAGCGCGACTCGTCGTCTTAGGCTGGCCAACAGGCGTGGTCTGACGGGCTGTTTTGCTATATTTCGTCATTGGCAGATTGCGAAACGTGTGGCTCTCTAGCAGCTTGACAAACACGATGGCAGTAACAGAACAAGACTTTGAGAAAGGCGAAGCAGACGGCACAGTTGATGCCTTGCGCGCGCTCGAGGCAATCATCAGCGGGCTTTGTGGCGCTATCTAGCAAGTTTAACAGACGCCTCGCTTAAATTGCTAAGGCAGTAGCATTGAATCGTCTATGCGGTTCACTTCGGTCGCCTCGGGTGGATAGGTCAGCGTTCCATCCGACTGTGACCTAGCAACTTTCGTCAAGGTTGCCTGTACGATCTTGCTCGGCCCAAAGATGTGAAACACTTGTTCACCGGCTACCAGCAGGTAATCGGTAATGATCCGGCGATGACACCGCCACCACACCGCCTCCGCACACATCACGACGCAGTGATGCACGTTGCCGAGCTCGCGCAACCGGGCCAAGCCCGACTGAAAGCCGGCGCTCATCGCGTAATCGGCGTAGTTGTGAAAGCTCTGATTTTCCCAGAAGCCGTTGACGCTGGGTGCAATATCCCGGGAGCGCGGCCGGAGGCCACCGAGTTCAGCAATATGCTCATAGGCGATCTGAGAACCGGACAAGGAAGCGGGAAGCGCTTCGCGATTATATTGCGGATTTGTCCGCGAGCGCGGGACCGTGCGTACATCGACCACGAGACCGATTTCTGAAGCGGCAAGCAATTCAATGAACTCGCCGATCGAGCGCGTTGAATGACCGATGGTGAAGAACGTGAGAGCCATTCCTGCCACCGCATTATAACATTCGCCCCCAGCGATTAGTCGAGGCGTCTCAGTACCGCAGCTTTGTGCAAGGCGACATGATCGGTTTTATCGCTCTTGATTTCATATTGCGGCTCATCCGGGCTGGCATGGTGAACGTAACCTTTGTAGGTAACGTTACGTCGATGCACTTTGACAATTTTCCCACGCACCCGGCCGGCTTCCGAATTCCAACTTACGTGATCGCCAACCTTGAACGTCTTGACCATGGCTCGGTCCTTACGTTAGCCCATCCCAGGCATATAACACCGGCCGCCCGACGGTTCACGTCAGCGGATTAGTCAGATCGGCATCCTATACCCGTAGAATTCATGGTCTTCGTTATAGCCGCCCTGACCGGCGCCAAGGCCTGCGAAATCATGGACGAACTCGATCGCCGCGATCCG
>CAVPFZ010000023.1:0-366387 GCA_963703875.1 uncultured Alphaproteobacteria bacterium | reverse complement strand
TGTGTTGCAAAAGTCGGATTGAAGCACTCATGAAACCGTGATTCCGTTTGATTTAAGTCGATCATCATCGGGAGCGGCGCATGATGGGGCGGCAGGAAGACGAGCAACGCCAGTTCTTCTATGTCCTTGATCTCGACGAGGTGGTGCCGCCCGATCATCTGGTTCGCCAGATCGATGGCGTGCTCGATCTGGGTTGGGTGCATAAGGAGCTTGCACCTACTACTTAAACACGGGCCGGCCTTCGATTGATCCTGTTCTGATGATCCGGATGCTGATCGTGGGCTACGTGTTTGCGCTCCGCTCGGAGCGGCGGCTGTGCGCCGAGGTGCGGGTCAATCTGGCATACCGGTGGTTCTGCAAGTCGGACTCTCAGGATAAGATCCCGGATCATTCTGTATTCTGTCGAGCCCGGCACGAGCGCTTCCGCGAGAGCGATGCCTTGCGCCGGGTGTTCGAGGGCGTGGTGGCGATGTGTATCGCGGCCGGGCTGGTTGGCGGCGAAGCGTTCTCGATCGATGCCAGCCTGATCAAGGCTGACGTAGACAAGATGAAGCGCCTCCCCGGCGACCAGCCGATTGCATGGCCGACGATATCCCATGCGGTTCGAGAGTATCTTTCGGCCCTCGATGCTGCCCGCAATGATGAGAAGGGTGACGGTGAAGACGGTGGCGGATCGAGCAGCGGCGGCGGTAGCCGAGGCAAGCCTCCCAAACAGGTCTCGCTGACCGATCCGCAGGCATCCTGGGTGGCCAGGCCGGGCGTGAACCCGTTCTTTGCCTACGATGCGAACTATCTGATCGACAACAAGGCGGGGATCATTGTCGACGCCGAGGGCACGCGCGCCAACCGTACTGAGGAACTCGCCGTTACCCAGACCATGATGGACCGGGTCAGCCGCCGTTTTGATTTCCAGCCCCAGGGTCTGCAGGCGACACGGCTTATGGCGCGGTCAAGCTGCTGAAGGCTGGCTAGTCGATCGCAAGATCACTCCGCACATTCCGGCATGGGATAAGTCGGCACGCCCCGATGGCACCTTCAGCCGAGCGGACTTCGTCTTTGATCCGGCGCGCAATATCTACACTTGGCCGGTGGCGCGGAGTCGACCAGTACCGGCAACATCGATCAGGGCCACATCGTGCACTACCGGGCCAGCAAGTAGACTGCTCGACCTGCTCGCTAAAGCCAAAGTGCACGACCGCTCTCATGCGCAAGGTCACCCGCGATCTTGACGAGGATGTACGCGATCGCGTCCGCGCGCTGGCCAATACGCAAGCCTTCGAACAGTCACACCGCGAGCGCAAAGAAGGTCGAGATGCGGTTTGCGCACATGAAGCGCATCCTGCGGCTCGACCGGTTTAGATTGCGCGGCCTCAGCGGCGTCAGGGACGAGGTCTTGCTCACCGCAACCGCGGAGAATTTGAGGCGGCTCGTCAAGTTACTCAGCCGTGCCCCACCACCATTGGCAGCCGCGTGCCCAGCATAGCGTCGAGTAAGGCGTTGGTGCCGAGGCAGTGGTACGCCAGCTCCCTCAATCGGAGCGTGGCATAAGAGAACGGCCAATATCCACTGCTGGGCCCCACAGTCGAGAGCAACCGAGTTTTGCAACACTTTATCTTAGAGGGACAAGATGGAGTGTGCCGATGGAACAGAGATTTCGTCGAGGTTTCACTGCGGCCGAGAAGACGCAGTTGTGGGATCGCTGGCAGCGCGGGGAGCAGCTCAAAGCGATCGGGCGGGCTTTTGGTAAGCCGTCGTCGTCTATTTATAACCAGGTGGCGCCGCACGGGGGGATTCGCCCTGCGCTGCGGCGTCGATCGCGGTTGGCATTGACGCTGCCGGAACGCGAAGAGATATCCAGAGCGATTGCGGGACAGCAATCGGCACGATCGATGGCCCGGTTGCTGGGCCGCTCGCCCTCGACGGTGAGCCGAGAACTCAAGCGCAATGGCGGCTATGATAGCTACCGGGCGGCTTTGGCGGACGACCAGGCCTGGGCTCGAGCCCGTCGCCCTAAACGTTGTAAGTTGGCGACCAATGCTTGGTTGCGGCGAGCGGTGGCCAAGAAGCTGAGATCAAATTGGGCACCCGAGCAGATAGCCGGTTGGCTCAAGAGAGCAAATCCTAAAGACGAGCGTTATCGCGTGTCACACGAGACGATCTATCGCAGTCTGTTTGTCCAAGCCCGTGGCGTGCTTAAGAAGGAGCTGCTTTGCCATCTTCGATCGAAGCGCACGATCCGTCGATCACAGCGGGTGGACCCCAATCGCTTAAAACCCGGGCGGATCAAGGATCTGGTCTCAATCCGCCAGCGACCGGCAGCGGTTGAAGATCGAGCGGTGCCTGGCCATTGGGAAGGCGATCTGCTGGCAGGGTCGAAGAACAGCTACATCGCAACCTTGGTCGAACGTCATACCCGCTACGTGATGTTGGCGAAGGTAGCCAATAAGGACACCCAGTCGGTGATCTCCGCGCTCATAAAGCAGGCGAAAAAGCTACCGAACGAGCTGTATAAATCCCTGACCTGGGACCGGGGCAAGGAACTTACCGATCATCGACGATTTACGTTGGCAACCAACATCGACGTTTACTTCTGCGATCCGCAAAGTCCGTGGCAGCGTGGGTCAAACGAGAACACCAATGGTCTGCTGCGACAGTACTTCCCCAAGGGCACCGATCTGTCGGTGCACTCGCAAGTTCATCTAAACAAAGTGGCACGTCAGCTCAACGAACGGCCCCGGGAAACCTTGCAATTCGAAACCCCAGCAGAGAGATTTAACGCCTGTGTTGCGTCGATCGGTTGAGCCGGCAAGCAACAACGGACATTGATCGGGGCGGGCGTTGGATCGTCCGCGAATGATGCGGTGGACGGCGCCCACTCTGCGGCATCGGAGTGCCATAGGGTGGTTGGGTCGAAACGCAACCACATTGAGGGGAGCCGTCCATGGGCGAGGTTAGCACGATCGGAGTCGATATTGCGAAGTCGGTTTTTCAAATTCACGGCGTTGATGCGGATGGCAAGGTGGTGATCCGCAGGCGTGTTAGTCGAGCGAAGGTTCTTGAGTTTTTTGCTGGTTTACCGTCTTGCCTCGTTGGCATGGAGGCGTGTGCAACGGCGCACCAGTGGGCACGCGAGCTCAAGAAGCTCGGGCACGATACTCGGCTCATGCCACCGACCTATGTCAAAGCCTACGTGAAGCGCGGCAAGAACGATGCCGCCGATGCGGCGGCAATCTGTGAGGCTGTGACGCGGCCATCGATGCGTTTTGTGCCGATCAAGAGTGTCGAGCAGCAGAGCGCGCTGATGCTGCACCGGACGCGGGATCTCCTGATCCGCCAGCGGACTCAACTGATCAATGCACTTCGTGCCCACCTGGCCGAACTCGGATTGGTGGCAGCGAAGGGGCATGAGGGACTGCAGCAACTGGTTACGGCGGTGACGAAGAGCAGCGATGAGCAGCTGCCAAGCAACGCACGCTTTGCCTGTCAGGCGATCGTTGCGCAACTGAGCGCGGTGCAGACCCAGATCAACGGGCTCGACCAGCGTATCGCTCAAGCCCATCGCGCCAACATGGACAGCAAACGACTTGAAGCCATTCCAGGGTTCGGCGTGATTCTATCCACGGCGGTCGTGGCAACGATGACAGACCCTAAGGCGTTCAAGACCGGCCGCGAGTTTGCTGCCTGGATCGGCTTGGTGCCGCGGCAGAACTCTACCGGTGGCAAGGAGCGCCTTGGCTCGATCTCCAAGCAGGGCGATCGCTATCTGCGGCGACTACTCGTCCTCGGTGCAATATCCATTGTCGGGACCGCACGCGCGCGGCCGGACAAGTATCCCTGGGTGAGCGAGCTTCTGGCTCGTCGGCCGGCCAAGGTGGTCGCAGTGGCGCTGGCCAACAAGATGGCGCGGGTCGCCTGGGCAGTGCTGGCCAGGGGTGAGACCTATCGGGCACCGATAAGTTCAATCAACGCCACCATCGCAGTGGCGGCCTGAAGGCACCGGCATTCGGAATGGGAAGTTACGTCGAAGACGTACAGGAACGTCGGGGGTGATGATGGTTTGATGCGAACCGGTTGGACCGGGGATCGGGAGAACCCGCTAATGGGTCAAGCACTCTTGAGTGCGGGCGAATGATAGGGACCCGATCTGCGGATTACATCAAGGCCAGCGGCTATGAGCGCCGCACAAACAGGCCGGACACATGACTTGCACCCGACCGCAAGCAGAAAGCCAAAAGAATCCCTTGACCCGTGGGCGCCGTCCACACATGACGCTTAACTGGCGCTGCGCCGCGTAGGATTAGGCCTCGCTGGCGGACACTTCCACCATTGCGGCTCCCGACCAACAGGCAAATAATGGAAGCTTGGCCGGGTCAGCCCTGGTCAACAGGGTAGGGGAGGTTTTGTCATGGCTGCATCGACTTCGACCGTTCCGTCCGTATGGTACTGGAACCGCTGGTGTCAACTTGTGCTTGGCTTGATTGCCATGATGGCAATCTCATCGCCGCAATATGTGTGGACGTTGTTCACGGGGCCTCTAAACCAGAAACTTGGAACGACGCTTGCGGAACTGCAGTGGACATTCTCTCTGCTAATTATTTTGCAAACTTGGTGTTCACCGTTGCAGGCCTTTCTCGTTGATAAATTCGGCCCAAGGCTCTTGATCTCGCTCGGCGCGCTAATGTCGGGCGGTGGTTGGGTGCTTTCCAGTTACGTCGATAATATTTGGGCGCTGTATTTCACCTACGGTGTCATTTGCGGGTTCGGCACCGGCATCATCTATGTCGGAATCATCGGTCTCATGGTGCGCTGGTTTCCCGACCGGCGCGGCCTGGCGACGGGTCTTGCTGCCGCAGGCTACGGTTTTGGTGCGATCTTTACCAGCTTTCCGATCGATAGCATGATCAAGAGCGCCGGCTATGCGCACACACTTGTTGTGTGGGGCATTATTCAGGGTGTCATTGGCATCATCGCCGCGCAATGGCTGCGGATTCCGCCGGAAGGCTGGCAACCAGCGGGATATACACCCGCCTCGGCCACCACAATGCAATCGAAGCGTAGCTTTACGCCGGCGGAAATGCTGAAAACTCCGACATTCTGGCTGCTGTTTTTAATGATGAGCATGATGTCGACTAGCGGCCTTATGGTCGTCTCCAACGTCGGACCGTTCGCAAAGGAATACAATGTCGCCAACGCGCTGGTGTTCGGAATGGCGGCGCTACCGCTGTCGTTGACACTCTCACGTTTCACCAACGGATTGACGCGGCCCTTCTTCGGTTGGGTCTCTGATCATATCGGCCGCGAGATGACGATGGCGCTCGCATTCTCCTTGGAATGTGCTGCGATTCTTGTCCTGTTTGCCTTCATCGATCGGCCGGCCTTGTTCGTCGTCTTGACAGGTCTGGTGTTCTTTGGCTGGGGTGAAATCTTCTCACTCTTCCCATCAACGCTGACCGACACGTTCGGACCAAAATATGCCGCGACGAACTACGGTTTCCTCTATATCGCTCAAGGTGTGGGTTCGATTCTCGGTGGGCCGGCCGCAGCATTCCTTAAGCAGACGACCGGCAGTTGGACTTCGGTGTTCATCATTGTCGCGATACTTGATGCGGTGACCGCCTTGTTGGCAATCACGGTTCTGCGCAAAATGCGTAGCCGGCAAATACAGGCGAGTTGAACTGCATCTATTTCGATTGTATGAGGCCGCCCCGGCGGAGCCTAGACAGCCTCAATACATCGTTTGTATCTGAAATGATCTACTATTCGCATCACGCGGAGATGTCCGCTTCTGACTTAGCCGACAATCGCGGCATTGCAACATTTTGTCCGCTTCTCTAATCGGCCATTTGGGGTCAAGCACTTTCAGACCATCCACCACTGCAGTATCGATGTCGCCCGCGGGCTCGCGCTTCTCTTCGGAATCGGCACCAAGGCCCTTCCATCATGGGATTCGAGGACGAGGCGGAACAATCTATTAGGCGGCCTTACCGTCAGATGTAACGGCAGGTCCAAGCGGACAAGCGAACTCACCTCATCCATCGTCCCGCGAGGGACATCATTCCACCGCTCGGTGGAGCTCGAGTTTTCTCCTGTCGCTATTAATCCTGATTAGGCCTCATGCCGCTGCTGCTTCCCGGGTCCATCGGAACTCAGTGCCGTCAACCCATATACGATGCATGATCACGGCCAATCGGCGCGCCAGCGCCACGATCGCTTTCTTCATTCCACGACGCCTGGCGATCTGCATCGCCCAGGCCTTGAGCCATGACCATTTCTTCGAACGCAGCATGCTCTGGGCCGCTTCGTAGAGCATGACCCGCATCATCTCATCTCCGCAGCGTGATATTCTGCCGCTCCATTCCACCTCGCCCGATTGATACTTGGCACACGTCAGCCCAAACACGGCCCCGACTGACTTGGACTTCCTGAAGCGGGCCGGCACGTCGACGGTGGCGCGATAGGTTAGCGACACCACCGGGCCAACGCCCGGGACCGTCATCAAGCGCCGGCACACCTCATCGTCCCGCACGATGGCCAGCAAGCGGCGATGCTGGATGACGAACTGCTCGCGAAGCACGCGCCGGACAATGAGCAGCGGTTCGACCAGCACCGCCAGGTCGGGAAGGTTCTCGACCAGTTCCTTGATGCGTGCCTCGAACTTCACCGTTCCGACGATACCCACCTTGAGACCGAAGTTACGCAACGTGCCGCGTAGGTCATTATCGATAGCGATGGCCTTCGACTGCAGCAGCTTGCGATGCGTCAGCAGCATTCGTAGTTTCTGACTGCGTAGCGTCTTCACATGCACTGGACGGTAAAGCCCAACCCGCATCATCTGCGCAATCCCGCGTGCATCGTTGCGGTCGGTCTTGTTGATCTGCGCCTTCAGCACCGCCCGCATGTGCCGCGTCTCGACACAGATCACCGGCAAACCCACTTCGGCCAGAGCACTGTAAAGCCATTGAGATAGCGGCCCGGCTTCCAGTCCAATTCGCTTGAAGTGATAACCGGGGTTCGTCAGAACCGCCAACAATGCTTCCGGTTCGCTCGCTACCTTTACTTCCCGCACGATCCTGCCTGTGTCATCCACAATGCAGATGCTGGTCTCCTTGACTGATACGTCTAGTCCGGCAGAATGGTCCATGCTGCGCTTCTCCTTCTGATGCTTGAGGCCGCGAATGCGGACCTCGTTCCACCATCAGCCTGAAGCGCAGCACCCAAAATCTCCAGCGATCGAAACGCCAGCTGGCCGATTACCCCATCTGTTGGAGAGTAACAGCGGCCATTGGGCGGCTCGGACGTGAGTTGGCTCTGCAGCGAATGACCCCAAGCGGACTTTACTCCGCTCGTCTCAGTTGGTGCCGATCATCGGCTCATTATTGCCGTTGAAAACTCCGGAGTAATAAATTGCCTCGACAGGCGTGTTTGCGGTCCGGTCAAAAACAGCAACTGCTGGACGAGCGGGCGAAGGAGCGGGAGGCTAGATTCAGCGAAAGATTTGGAGACACGCAAAAAGCGGGTCGAAAAAACTTATTTGATGCTTGCGGCCGGAAAGCACCATCCATAGGCGTAGTCGCCGAACACCAACAGAATAGCAATCTGGTCCGTTCGCATCCGCGTTTCGATGCGAGTGAACCGGAGAAGGACCTGTGCTACGGTTTTAGGCTGGCACGCCGCTCCCGGCGATGGTTCGCTGTCGAGCCGCCTTCAGTGCCGCACCCCACCACACAACGCCGCCTGCGCCAGCGCTCGACGCCGGCGGCCTAGCCGCCGCGGGCTGCTGCCGCCTCGCCGGCCGGCCGAGGCGCGCGGCAGTTGGCTAGCAAGTGAGCGAGCTAGCAAATGCACAAGCTAGCAAGTGAGCAAGCTAACACCGGCGTCGCCGGCCGGGCGGCACGCACGGCACGGCCGCCGCCAGGCTCGGCATGAGGCTGCTGCTGCCGCCGTTGACGCGTTAACCGGCGCAAAGAAAATCGCTTGGCCGGTGCGTGCGGCAGGCCTTGCGCCTTGCAGGCGGCGGCGCCATTGTACCGGCGTAAGTACCAACGGCGTCGCACCGCGTAGCGAAAGTGCCGGTGAATTGGGTCCGAGGAATAATCAGGCGCAGAGTCCCTCCATCTCCCCCGCGCGGGCGCCGCATCCGGTCCCGCCAGCACGACGCCTCATGACAGCGCCCTCGGTGGATCGGACAGCTCTAGGAATACATACCCTAGGAATAAAGTCAAGAGCCCGATGGCGGCTGTCAGAAAAATTTCATTTGCGCACAGGTAGATTCCTAATACGCTACTATAGGTTGCATCTACCGGCAGCCAGTGAACCTCTGAGGGAGGACAGTCATGGTCGTTTGTTTCAAGTTTGGCGGTACCGTTCATTGCTTCCCGATTCCGATCATCGAGATACCGATCGTGTTTCCGAAACCGGGCCCCGGCCCGATCAACTATCCGCCGTTCATTTTCGATGCGATCATCGTGGCGTCGCTGAAGTCGCTGGCCTCAAGAATCCAGGATGGCGCCGTTCGTGAAGCGGCGCATAGCGGATTTTCCGCCGCCACGGCAGCGATGCAAAAGCATATCGGACCGGAGGTGACGATCCGGGAAGAATAGACCGGCGATTTCACCGATGAGTGCCACTGCCGTCTCGTCCGCGCGGGACGGCAGTGCAGCGCCCTACCCTACTCGACGAATTTTCCCTGCCTGCGCTCGCTGGCGTATTTGACCAGCGCCAGGAAGCGGTAGAGCCCGTGCACGAATTTGCCGTAAGGCAGGCTCAAAAACAGTCCGAGTACGACGCCGAGATGGACGGCGAGCAGGATGCCCATCGCGCCGGTGTCCCGCAGGATCATCAGCGCAAAGCCGGTGATACTCACCAAAAACAGCATGACGATGAAGGCTGTGTCCATGCCCTTGCGCGCGCCGTCGACCAAAATTGGGTCGCGCTTGCGCGACAGCATGAAAAGCCCCACCGGGCCGATCAGCAGCCCGAAACCGCCGAGGATGCCGAGCAGCACCGGCAGGCTGTAAAGCGCGTAAGGCGCGCGCCAGCCGAAGGCGTAGTGATAAATCGTCGCGACCGAGGTGGCGGCGAAGCACAACAAAAAGCCGTAGAAGGTGAAATGGTGATACATGCGCCGCGCCGGCGACGGCGCGTCGTCTTCGCTGGTGCAGCCGCCTCCGCCGCCGTGCAGGTAAGTGAGGTGCATGGTGTCGGCAACGGCGCGGCCGAAGGCGGCAAAGCCGGCACGCGGCGCGTCGCCGTTGATGTCGCGCCAGAAGGCCCGCAGGCTGAACCAGAAGGCCGCGATGACGTACAGCGCGACAACGCCAAAAAGCTCGGCCATGGCGTTGTGCGGCATCACTTTGTAGAAATCGCCGCCATTGCGCGCGTAGAGCGCAGCCGGATCGCTGAGCGCGACAAAGCCCAGAATGAAGGCGGCGGTGCCGGCCGCCGCCAGCAGCGTGACGATAAGCCCGTTACGCGCAAAGGCGCCGGCGAGCGCCCGCGGCCAGGCATAATGCGCGTAGCTGTCGTTGCGCAATTTCGCCAATGAAGCCGGCACATTTACATTGAATTCGTGCGGCGGCGAATACTGGCAGTCGGTGTAGCAGGCGCCGCACTGGTGGCAGAGATTGGCGAGGTAATTGAGATCGCCGGCGTCGAAGGTGAAACGCATCTCCATCGCCGGGAACACCGCGCACAGGCCCTCGCAATAGCGGCAGGCATTGCAGATCGTCATCAGCCGTTCGGCTTCGCGCAGGTTGTCAGTTGTGGGCATGCGACGCCGCCCCCTGCCCGGCGAGGCGGCCGAACACCGCGCCGATGGTCATGCCGATGCCGGCCAGATAACCCTTGCCCAGCACATTGCCGGCCATGATTTCGCCGGCGGCGAACATGTTGCCGGACAGCGTGCCGTCCTTGAGCAGCATGCGCGACTCTTCGTTCACGCGCACGCCGAGATAGGTGAAGGTGATGCCGGGGCGCAGCGGATAGGCGTAGAACGGCGTCTTGTCGAGCTTGCGCGCCCAATGCGATTTGGGCGGCGTCAGACCGGCGGTGGCGCAATCGTCGAGCACGGTGTGATCGAAAGTTCCGGGCTGAACCTTGGCATTGAAGTCCGAGACGGTTTTTTCCAGCACCGCAGGATCGAGCGTGAGCTTGGCGGCAAGCTCACGAACCGTCGGCGCCTGAATGGCCGGAAAGATCGACGGCATGAACAGATGAAACGATTTCGAGTCGACGATGGTGTAGGCGATCTGGTCCGGCTGCTGCGCCACCAGGCGGCCCCAGATGGCGTAGCGCTTCGGCCAGGTTTCCTCGCCCTCGTCGTAGAAGCGCTGGGCGTCGCGGTTGACCACGATGCCGAACACGATGCTGTCGAGCCTGGTGGCGATGCCGCCGTCGAATTTGGGGGCGCGGGCGTCGATCGCGACGGCATGGCATTGCGTCGGATCGCCGACCGGCATGACGTCGGCCGCGTGCAACATGCGCAGCACGTCGCCGCGATTGTACGGCGTGCCGCGGATGAGGAAATTGTCGGCCGCCGCGCCCCAATATTCTTTGAGCCATTCGATATTGGCCTCGAAGCCGCCGCAAGCCGCGACCAGCGCCTTGCCGCGGATCGGAATTTGCTTGTTGGCGCGCTTGACCACCGCCGATATGAAAAAGCCGTCGGCGATGTTGAGCGCGACGACCGGCGAGTCGTAAATTACGCTGACACCGAGCGCCTCGGCGCGGCGGTAGAGATCGTTGAGCGCGCCGCGTCCGCCACCGAGGAAAAAGGCGTTGGTCTTGCCGAGCGAGAGCGTGCCGCCGAGCGGCGGCTGGAAGCGCACGCCCTGCTCGTCCATCCAGCCGAGCAATTGCGCCGAGTTGGCGACCGTGAGCTTGGCCAGCACTTCGTCGGTCTGTCCGCCGGTGACGCGGTAGAGGTCGTCGAGAAATTCTTCTTTGGCGTAGGGTCCGGTCATGGTCGGCGCGGTGCCGTCGTGGGCGCAGCGCAGGTTACGGGTGTGGCGGGTGTTGCCGCCGCGATAGAACTGCGGCGCGCCCTCGATCACGATGACGTGGGCCCCGGCGCGCGCCGCGGTGATCGCGGCACAGAGCGCGGCATTGCCGCCGCCGGCCACCACCACGTCGAAGGGTTCGTTGAGATCGACCGGCGCCGTCACGATATCACTGCCTCGGGCCTAATGCCGTCATTTCCGCCTCGCTCACGGGCCATTTTACTTTGTTAGCGCAGATGCGCACTATCCGTCCCCGGCTTCGTACAAAAAGGTCTCACTCGCAATGGCCTCCCCCGCCCAGCACACCGCCGACACGCCCGCCGATCCACCCTACTGGATGGCGACGCCGAGCAAGCCGAAATTGAAGCTGCCGCCCGGCAGTTCCGACTCGCATGTGCACGTATTCGGGCCGCGCGCGCGGTTCCCCTTCGCCGACGGGCGCAACTACACGCCCTCCAACGCCACCAAGGAGATGCTGTTTTCGCTGCATGAAAGATTGGGCATCCAGCATTGCGTGATCGTGCAGCCGAACTGCCACGGGCGGGATAGTTCCGTCACGGTCGATGCCGTCGCCGCCACCGGCGGGTCCTACCGCGGCATTGCGCTGGTGGCGCCCGACGTTCCCGACGCCGAGCTCAGGCGGCTGGCCGCCGCCGGGCTGTGCGGCGCACGCTTTCACTATGTCGGACATCTTTCGACCGGTCCTAAGATTGACGAGGCGATGGCGCTCGCCAAGCGGCTGGCCGATATCGACTGGCATCTGCAAATCCACATGGCGGGCGAATTGATCGCGGAGCTCGCGCCCGCGCTCAAGCGTTCGCCGGTGCCGGTGGTGATCGATCACATCGGCCGCGTCGACGCGGCCCTAGGGCTGGAACAGCCGGGCTTCCGCGCGCTGCTCGACCTGATGGAGAGCAAGCACGTCTGGGTGAAGGTGAGCGGCACCGACCGCATCACCCGCCAGGGTCCGCCTTACGCCGATGCCGTGCCGTTCGCGCGCAAGCTGGTGGCCGAGTTCGGCGACCGTTGCGTCTGGGGCACCGACTGGCCGCATCCCAATCACGCGCCGCCGGTGGTCGACGACGGGCTGCTGGTGGATCTCCTGGCCGAGATCGCGCCGGGTGCCGCGCTTCAGGCGGTGATGGTCGACAATCCGCAGCGGCTCTATAAATTCGCGGCGGCGCGCAAGCTCACGGGAGCGAAATCGTGACGGGGCGTCTGCAGGGCAAGATCGCGCTCGTCACCGGCGCCGGCTCCGTCGGCCCGGGCTGGGGCAATGGCCGCGCGACGTGCGTGCGCTTTGCCGAGGAAGGCGCCAAGATTTTCGCGGTCGACCGCGACCTCGAGAGCACGGCCGAGACCGTCGAGAAGGTGAAGGCGGCGGGCGGCGAGATCGTCGTCCATCAGTGCGACGTCACCGACAACGCCTCGGTCGCTGCCATGGTGAAAGCCTGCGTCGACCGGTACGGGCGCATCGACGTGCTGGTTAACGGCGTCGGCGGTTCGGCCCATGGCGGGCCGGTGGAATTGTCGGAAGAAGCCTGGGACAAGCAAATCGACTTCAATCTCAAGAGCGTGTTTCTGACCTGCAAGCACGTGCTGCCGGTGATGGAAAAGCAAAAATCGGGAGCCATCGTCAATCTCGGCTCGACCTCGGGCATCCGCTTCACCGGCGCGTTGCAGGTCGGCTATGCCGCGACCAAGGCCGGCGTCATCCAGCTCTCGCGCGTTGTGGCCGTGCAATATGCCGCCAAGGGCATCCGCGTGAACACCGTGATCCCCGGGCAACTGCACACGCCGATGGTCGAGGCGCGGCTCGCCAAGCAGCGCGCCGGCGGCGACGTCGAGGCGCTCCTGAAACAGCGCGTGGCACGCATTCCGCAAGGCTTTATGGGCGACGGCCGCGACACCGCCAATGCCGCGCTCTTTCTCGCCTCCGACGAAGCGCGCTTCGTGACCGGCACGGAAATTATCGTCGATGGCGGGATGAGCGTGCGCTGCGACTAGCTGCACGCCGATCTCGGTAATTCGTTCCATCAATGACGAGTGAACGCCGGTTCCATGAATGCTCATTCATGGAACGGCAGCGCGCGGTTTGAATTGAGTCCTTGGCGTAACCGTACACTCTGAAAACATCCGAGGAGGATTCAATGCGCAATATTACCCTGGCTTTGGCCGCTGTTGCGGCGGCCGCTTTCGCTTTCGCGGCGATTCCGGCGAACGCCGAAGAAGCCGTGATCGTCAAGACCGACCATCTGCATCACTGGCATCATCATCACCATCATCACCACGAAGGCGCCGCGGTGATCATCAAGAAGGACTGATCCTTCGGCAACGGCCCCCTCACCGGGGCCGTTGCCTCATAAGGAGGTCACTTATTGAGCCATCGCCGCGCGAAGCCGAGCAGGCCTTGCGGCAGGAAAATGATCATGGCGATGAAGATGAAGCCGAGCGGGATCAGATAAGGGAATTGGTCGCCGAAAATGCGCGACATCAGTTCGCGCAACAGCTGGAAGAAGCTGGCGCCGACGATCGGGCCGACCAGCGTGCCGATGCCGCCCATGACGTTGAAGATCACGGTGTCGCCGGAGGTGATGAAATAGACGAAATTGGGCGCGGCGAACTCGTTCTGCACGGCGTAGAGCACGCCGGCGAGGCCGGCAAAGAGGCCGGACAGCATCACCGCGACGATCTTGTAGCGTTGCACGGGAAAGCCGATGGCGCGGGTGCGCGTCTCGTTCTCGCGGATCGACTGCAGCACCATGCCGAACGGCGATTGCGTGACCCGGCGCAGGAACAAGTACGAAGCCGTCACCACCGCCAGCACGAACCAGTGCATGGTCGTCGGATCAAGGCGCACGTCGAAGAGCCAGGCGAAAGTCAGGTGCGGCCGCGTGAAAATAAGCCCGTTCTCGCCCCCGGTGACCTTGGTCCAGGTGAAGATGATGACGTAGAAGATCTGGGAAAAGATCAGCGTGGTGATGGCGAAATAGATGTCGCGCAGCCGCGTGGAAAAATAGGCGACAAACAGCGCCGCGCCGGCCGCGCCCGCCAAGCCGAACAGAATCGCCAGCCACAGATTGGGCGCGAATGCGATCAGCGCGCCGGCCGCGCCATACATGCCGAGGCCGAAAAACGCCGAATGACCGAAGGAGACCATGCCGGTGTAGCCGATCAGGAGATCGGACGACATCGCGAGCAGACCCCAGATCAGCACCTCGGTGAGGAAGCGGCGCCAGAACGGCGGCAGCACCAGCGGCGCGACGATCAGCACCGCCATGATGACGGCAAAGCCGGTCCAGTAGATCACGGTATGGCGGTCGAGTTTCTTCATTTGGGCGTCGCGAACAGGCCGGTCGGCTTGAACAGCAGCGTGAGGATGAGCACGACGAAGGAGACGATCACCGCCTGTGAGGGATCGACCCAGATCGAGGCGTAGGATTCGAGCAGGCTGATGAAGATGGCGGCGACCACCGAGCCGCCGAGGCTCCCCATGCCACCGACCACGACGACGATGAAGGCCCGCAGCACCCAGTCGAGACCCATGTTGTAGTCGACACCGCCAAGCGGCGCGAACAGGACGCCACTCGCCGCCGCCATCCCGGCGCCGAGTGCGAACACGCCGGTCAAGACCCACGGCACCGGAATGCCCATGGCCTGCGCCATGACGCGATCCTGCGTGGTGGCGCGGATCCAGACACCAAATCGATTGTATTTGAGAAACAGCCAGAAGCCGCCGATAATCGCCACCGACATCGCCGCGATCACCAACCGGTACCAGGGATAGTCGAGATAAAAGAGGATGAAATGGCCGGTAATCGGCGCCGGCAAGCGACGCGAATCCGGGCCGAATTGCCACAGCGCGTAATTCTGCAGGATGAGCGACAAGCCGAAGGTGACGAGGATGGTATTGAGCGGGTCGCGCCCGATCAGCGGCCGCAAGACGACGATCTGCAAGGCGGCGCCGAGCAGCGCGACCATCAAGAAAGACACGAGGAGCGCCAGCCAGAAATTCCCCGTCGCCACCATGACGATGACGCCGACAAAGGCGCCAAGCATGAACAATTCGCCGTGCGCGAAATTGACCACGTCCATGATGCCGAAGATCAACGTCAGCCCGGAGGCGACCAGCGCCAGAATCATGCCGGTGACGATGCCGTTCACCGTCTGGATCAGGATGAGATCGACGGGGATGTCGTGGAAGAAGGCGACGAGCGCGTGCATCGCTAGAGCCCCAGATACTGCTTGATGACGGCGTGATCGACGTGGAGCTCGGCCGCGACCGAGTGGTGGCGCACGGCGCCCTTCTCCATGATGTAGACGCGCTGGCTCGCTTGCAGCGTCAGCGGCACGTTCTGTTCGACCAGCAGGATGGCGACGCCTTCCTTGTGCAGCACGCCGATGATCTCGCGGATCTGCGACACCATGCGCGGCATCAGGCCTTCGGTCGGCTCGTCAAGCAGGATGATCTTGGGCTCCAGCATCATGGCGCGCGAGATCGCCAGCATCTGCTGCTCGCCTCCCGACAGCGTGCCGCCGGCCTGGTTGCGGCGCTCGGCCAGCACCGGGAAGAAGGTGAACACTTTGTCGAGCAGCGCCTTGCGCTTTTCTTCGGTGACGCCCTGGCGGTCGAGGCCGGTGCGCAGGTTTTCCATGACGGTGAGCAGACGAAAGATGCGGCGGTCTTCCGGCACGTAGCCGATGCCGAGGCGGGCGAGCTTGTGCGGCGGCATGCCGACAATGCTTTCGCCCTCGAACAGCACGTCGCCCTGGCGCGCGTCGACCAGGCCCATGATGGTTTTCAATGTAGTCGACTTGCCGACGCCGTTGCGGCCGAGCAGGCCGACCACCTCGCCGTGGCCGACGGTGAGCGACACGCCATCGAGGATGTGGCTCTTGCCGTAATAGGTGTGCAGGTCCGTTACCGAGACCAGCGGCCGCGCGTTGGTGCCCCCCTCGCTCATGTCTTGAGATAAACCTCCAGCACCTTGGGATTCTGCTGGATCTCCGCGGGCGTGCCTTCGGCGAGAATCTCGCCGTAGTGCAGCACGGTGATGCGGTCGGCGAGCCCCATCACCACCTCCATGTCGTGCTCGACGATGAGGATGGTAAGATTCTTGCCGATTTGCCGCACCAGTTCCATGGTCTGGCGCGTCTCCGCCGCGCTCATGCCGGCGGTCGGCTCGTCGAGGCACAGCAAGCGCGGCTCGGTGGCGAGCGCGATGCCGATTTCCAGGTTGCGCTGCGCGCCGTGCGACAGGTTGGAAGCCAACTCGTCGCCGAGATCGGGCAAGCCGACCGACGCGAGCGCCGCTTCCGCCCTTTCATTGATGTCGGCGAAGGCCGCGTGGTGGGCGATCATGTTCCAGCCATGACGGCGCGATTGCACGGCGATGCGAACGTTCTCGAGCACCGTGGCGTTAGGCAGGATGTTGGTGATCTGGTAGGAGCGCGCGATGCCCTTCTGCGAGATCTTGTTCGAGGACAGCCCGGTGATGTCCTCGCCGTTGAAAATGATGCGACCGCCGGTCGGCGTCAGCACGCCGGTCAGGCAATTAAAGAAGGTGCTCTTGCCGGCGCCATTCGGCCCGATGATGGCGTGGGTCCTGCCCTGCTCGATCGCGAAATTGACGCGCGAGAGCGCGGCTAGTCCACCGAACTGGACGGACAGCAATTCAGTCCTGAGGATATCAGACGAAGCCGCCCCCCGGCTTGTCGCCGGGGAGCGGATATCGGTCGAATTGTCCACGCGTGCTTACGCCGCAGGGAACTTGCAGGCCGGCGGCACGAGCGTCTTGTCCTTCAGCACCGTCTCTTTCAGGTGGTAGGTGCCGTTGCTGACTTCGAAGATGAACTCGTTGAGGAACGCCTGATGGTCGGCCTTGCGCAGGGTCTTGGGCCCCTGGATAAAATCCGGGCCGGCTTTCATCTCAAGGCCTTCGAGCGCCTCGATCACCTTCATGGTGTCCTTGCGGCTCTCGAACTTCGCCGCCTCCATGGCGATCTTCAGGGCGTTCATCGCTTCGAAGTTCGACTGCACGTATTTGTCGGGCAGAGGACCGGACGGATCGACCTTGGCCAGACGCGCTTTCGCCTCGTTGAACCAGGCGTGATGGTAGGGCGTGTCCAGCGAACCGACGAAGATCGGGATGTAGCGGTTGATGGCGACGAAGCCGTCGATCTTGTGGCCGAGGCCCGGCAGGTTGCTGGCTTCGGTGATGGAGCCGTCGCCGGCCCATTTGTACTTCTTGGTCAGGCCAAGGTCGTAGGCCTGGTTGCCGATGGTCACGCCATCCTTGCCGAAGAAGATGCCGAACAGCCCATCGAAATTGCCGGTGATCTTCGACAGGAACGGCGTCATGTCGGCGGTGCCGAGCGGGATGCCGGTGGTGCCGACAACCTCGCCGCCGTTCTTCTTGATCTCTTCGGCGTAGGCGTCGCGCGTCGACTGGCCCCAGGAATAATCGGCATAGGCGAGATGCCACTTCTTGCCCATCTTGGTGAGCGTGGGCGCGAAGGCGACCGCTTGCGCCGGCGCGAAGTCGTGAACGCGGAAGCTGTAGCGGTTGCACTTGCTGGTGGTCAGCGTGGTGTCGAGGCACACGCTGATCATGTTGATGATCTTGGCCTCTTCCCAGACCGGCATGCAGGCGAGACAGATATTGGAGAGGAAGCCGCCGACATGGGCGTCGATATTGTCCTCCTGCACCATCTTCTCGGTCTTGCGGCGGGCGACGTCGGGCTTGGATTCGTCGTCGGCGAAGACGACTTCAACCGGACGGCCGTTGATGCCGCCGTTCTTGTTGATGCGGTCGATCGCCATCTGCAGGCCGACCACCGCGGTCTTGCCGCCGGCGGCGCCGGGGCCGGACAGCGGCTGCTCGGAGCCGATCTTGATCGCCTTGGCGGCGCCGAACGCGGCGCGCCAGGGCGCCGGCACCAGCATCATCGCGCCGATCGCGCCGCCGCCCCAGCCGACGAGCGTGCGGCGCGTGAGCTTGCCGCTGTACCAGATGTCCGACGCCCAAGCCTCGTCTTTCCACTTTTCAGTCATTGACGTTTCCTCCCTCTGAACTCGTTTGATCGGAACACCCCCGCTCGTGCAGCCGCTTTTGCCGGGCTCTTGGCTCACATTATGTCATAAGGAAACGCCATCCCGGCATCAGTTTCAACCGCTATTTTCATATTGATGCAGGGGACTTCACATGGTCGTATGGCGATCCGCGGTGGCTGCAGATTGCGGGCAATGTTAGGTTGATCGACAATGGCTGTGACCCCTTTGCGACGTGACAATGCGGCCCCGCCGGGCAGCGGGCTGGCGGCGCGGCTTTCGGTTCGCGCCAACGCGCATCGCGGTCCGACGTCCGGGCTCGCCCCCGGCTATGTGCAGGGCAATCTTGCCATTCTGCCAAAAGCGCTGGCCGCCGATTTTCTGCGTTTCTGCCAGCTCAACCCGAAGCCCTGCCCGGTGATCGGGACTTCCGAGCCCGGCGATCCACGCGTGCCAAGTCTCGGCGAGAACCTCGATATCCGCACCGATCTGTCGCGCTACCGGGTGTGGCGCAACGGCGAACTGGTGGCCGAGCCCGAGGACATCTGCGATGTCTGGCGCGACGACCTGGTGAGCTTCGTCATCGGCTGCTCGTTTTCATTCGAGGAAGCGCTGATGAGCGACGGCATTGAATTGCGTCACATCACGCGTGGCTGCAACGTGCCGATGTACCGCACCTCGATTGCCACCAAGGAAGCCGGGCCGTTCCACGGGCCGATGGTGGTGTCGATGCGGCCGATGACGCCGAAGAACGCCATCCGCGCCGTGCAGATCACAACGCGCTTTCCGCAGGTGCACGGCGCGCCGGTGCATGTCGGCAAGCCGGAGCTGATCGGCATCAAGGACATCATGAAGCCGGACTACGGCGACGCCGTCGAGGTGCGCGGCGACGAGCTGCCGGTGTTCTGGGCCTGCGGCGTCACGCCGCAATCGGTGATCGCGACGGTCAAGCCGGAATTCTGCATCACGCATTATCCCGGCAGCATGCTGGTGACGGACCGGAAGAACAGCGAATTTGCGATTATGTGACCCGCATTTTTAAGGGCCAGCGACCGGCCGAACTTAGAGGCAACGGAGGCGACGAAAATGGCAAGACGCAAGGCGAAGAAATCGAAAAGGCGGACAGCTTCCAGCAGAATGCTCAATCCTCAGCCGCTGCCTCCCAAGCGGAAAGCCTCACGGAAAAAGAAGCCGGGTTCGTCCCGGATGCTGAAATCCTCAACCGTTGCCTCCCAAGAAGAAAGCCTCACGGAAAAAGAAAAAGGGTAGGTAACTGAAGCGGCACCCATCTGCCGGCGCTTGCCTGCCGGTTCATGAGTTCACGCACTAGGCCGCATCTCTCGCCGCGTTCTTGTCGAGCAATCCCGCTTCGATCAGTGCAGCGCGAATGCGCGCGATCTCGGCGCGCTCGATCTTGACCAGCGGCGGGCGCACCACCGCGCGCGGCAATTTGCCGAGCAGCACCAGCGCTTCCTTCATGCGGTTGTGCATGTCGACGAAGGGATCGGCATAGAACACGCGCGCGGTCGGCTCGATGCGCTCGTTGAGGCGTTTGGCTTCCTCGAGATCGTTTTTCTGCACGGCGCGGAACAATTTCGCCTGCAAGTCGGCGATCACGCTGCCCGAGCCCGACAACAGGCCGTTGGGGCCGAGCACCAGCGAGGCAAACAGCCACGAACTGTGGGTGGTGAGTACGTTCACCGGGCGCTTGAGATTTTGCAGCGTGCGGATGTGCCATTCGTGATGCGGCACGTTGCCGATCCAGTCCTTGATGGCGCGGACGGTCGGCACCTGCTCGCACAGTTGCAGCAGCGTATCCTGCGGGTAGCCCTGCCCGGTCGCCAAGGGATACTGAAACACGATGATCGGCAGGTCGGTGGCGTCGGCGATGCGCTTGAAGTGGGCCAGCACCATGGCCGCGTTCTGCCCGAGCATGAACGGCGCGGGCGGAAACACCAAGAGCGCCGAGGCGCCGCCTTGCGCGGCCATCTTGGCGAGCCGCGCGGCCTCGACGCTGCCGTCGGCCCAGATGCCGTTGACGATCGGCAGTCTGGCGCCGATCTCGTCCTGCGTGATGTCGAGCACGCGCCGCTGTTCCTCGAAGGTGCACGACGCCACTTCGGTCGAATGCGCGTTGATGGTGACGGCCGACAGACCCTCGACGCCGGCGACGTCGCGCAGGTGCTTGCGGTAGCTCGCCTCGTCGATCGACAGATCATTCTCGAAAGGCAGCAGCACTGCCGGGATCACGCCGTGGGGAACATAGTTCGCGTGCCGAGGCATGGCTGTTCTCCTTATTCAGCGGCGCGGATCGGCGCGGTATCGCCAGTATAGCCGAATTCACCCGACAGGCGGTCGGCGGCGGCCGCTACCCGCCGCGCGCGCTTCTGCAAGGCTTCAATCGACAGTCGCCAAACCGGCCCGGATATGCCGATGGCACCGGTGATTTCACCGCTGAAGTCGCGCACCGGCAATGCCACACAGCGCAATTCCTGGTCGAACTCGCCATCGTCGAAGGCGATGCCGGCGCGCCGCACCTCGACAATTTCGCGGCGCAAGTGTTCGGCGGACACGATCGACTTCGGCGTCAGCGCCCTAAGCTCGGCGCGTGCGAGGAAACGTTCCAACTGATCAGGCGCCAGCGCCGCCAGCATGATCTTGCCGAGCGCGGTGCAATGCGCCGGCCGCACCACGCCGACGCGGTCGGTCAACTGGAACGCGCCCGGCCCGCTGGTACGCGCCAGCACCACCACGGCGTCGCCCATGCGTACCGAGAAATGCGCGCTTTCGCCAGTCTCGCGCGACAAATCCTCCAGCACGGGGGTAGCGAGGCTCATCATCTCGATCTCGTCGAGCGCGCTGGCGGCCAGCGCAAACAGCGGCCGGCCGATGCGGTAGCGCTTGGAATCGCGCATCTGCCGGACATAGCCGAGCGAGACCATGGTCTTGACCAGATGGAAGGTGGTGGAATTGTGCAGGCCGACGCGCTTGCTGAGTTCCGCCAAGCCGATGCCGTCGCGGTTGCGCGCGATTTCTTCCAGGATGGCGAAGCCGCGGCCAATCGACTGCACGCCGCCGCGCGCGCGCTCAGGTCCGCCGGCCGGCAGTCCGCGCAATTCGGCGGCGCGGTGCGCCGCTTTTTGTTTCACGCGCGTTGCCACCATGCCCCTCCGTTTGGTGGAGAGACGTTACACTCAAGCTTTTCTGATTGGCAAATGACAATTCACCATGCCAAATGCCGGCGCCGGCGCAAACGCTGCCCCAGCCGCAACACCGCGACGCGGTTACGGCGAAACGATGCTGAAGTGTTTTTCGACGACCTTGCGGTTGCCGGTCCAGACCTCGAAGATCCAGGTGCCGAGCACGATCTGCTCGTTCGAGGCGCCCTCGAAGCTCCAGCCCATCAGCACCGGTTCACCCATATTGTCCTTGCGGATGAATTCATAGGTGGTGCGCGGCCCGCCGGTCTGGTTGTCGGGCATGCCGGGCGGCGGAAAGCGGTAAACGTGTTTCACCGTCACTTGCCCCGGGCCGCCGCTCAGCACGTAGGACATGCCGAAACGGATCTGCTTGCCTGGAATTTCGGCGGTGTTTGACCTCGGCGCGATCGGCGTGCTGACGAAGCGGCTGCCGGTCGGCGAGGTCGGGTCCTTGATTTCCTGCGATTTTGAAACCGTGTAGATGCCGTACCAGGCGACGCGTCCGGAAACCGACTGCGCCGAGGCCGGCTGGCACAGGAAAAGCGATACCACGCAAAGCAGCGCTGCACGGAACATCATGACGGTACCCCCGATCGAAAAATATCGGGACGATTGTATCGCGCGCGCGCGCTAAAGCAATCCGGCTAGATGGTCTTTTCGTTATCGGTCACGGGCGAGGTCACAACCAGAAAGACCAGGTCGACGAGGCCGGTGTTGGAGATCGCGTGCTTCACGCCGGGCGGCAGGAAGATGAAATCGTGCTTGCGCACGACGTGGTCCTCCCCGTCGATGTGCATCAGGCCCTCGCCGTCGATGACGTGATAGACCTGTTCCTGCACCTTGTGGCTGTGGGTTTTGACATAGGCTTTGGGCTGATACATCGAGATGCGGTAGTCGATGTGATGGGAGCCCGCGGTGTCGGGCATCACCAAAGGCTTGGACAGCGCGCCGCCGAAATGGTTGGGAAATTCCAGCCACGGCACTTCCGCGATGTTGCGGATGAAGGCTTTGCGTTTATCGGCCATGACCATCTTCCTTCTTGCGCATGATCTTATCCGAAAACCGGTTCCCACTTTTCGGGATCATGCGCTACTTCGCCGGCGCCGTTTCGGGCAGATAGCGTTTGCCGAACACCGGTTCCTTGTGAGGCGTCGGCGGCAATTGCCAGGCGCCGGTCGAAGGCGGGCGCACCTCGGCGTCGACATGCACGTCGAGCACGAACGGCTTGTTGGCCTTGATGGCGTGCTCGAGCGCGCCCTTGAAATCTTCCGACTTGGTGACGGTGATGGCTTCGACGCCGCAGGACTTCGCCATCATCGCGAAATCCGGATTGTACGGCTTGGCGTTCGGGCCTTCGTGGAACATGGTGCCGTGTTCGCGGCCGCCGAACATGCCGAGCTGGATATCGCGGATCGAAACCCAGCCGAAATTGTTCCAGATTACCCAGACCACCGGGATATTGTATTCGACCGCGGTGCACAGCACGTGCGGCACCATGGTGAAACAGCCGTCGCCGGCAATCGCGATCACCGGGCGGTCGGGCGCGGCGAGCTTGGCACCCAAGGCGCCGGCGGCGCCGAAGCCCATGCCGGAGAAGCCCCAGGAGTTGAGCATGTTCTGCGGGTTACGCGCTTTCCAGAACTGCATATACCAATTGTGATTGACGCCGACGTCGCAGCATAAAATGGCGTCGGGCGGCATCACCGCCTGGCAATCGGCAACAACGCGTTCCGGCCGCATTGGCGAAGCGTGCGTGGCGAAATTCGGCTGGGTGAATGTGTCCCACTCGCTTTGCCATTTCTTGATGTCGGCAAGCCAGGCTTTGAGCACATCGCGCTTGGGCGAGCGCTTTTCAAGCTCGGCCAGCAGTTGCCGCAGGAAGGTGCGCGCGTCGGCCAGGATGCCGATGTCGGGCGGATAGTTGCGGCCGATCTCGACCGGATCCAAATCAACATGGATGAGTTTGCTGGTCGGGAAATTCCACGAATAGCCCGGCATCCACGACGAGGCCGAGCGGTCGTCGAAGCGCGCGCCGATCGCGATCACCACGTCGGCATGGCGACCGGCTTCGTTGGCCGGAAAAGCGCCGTTGCGGCCGATGAAGCCGAGCGACAGCGGATCGGTCATGTCGAGGCAGCCCATGCCGTTGGGCGATGAGATCACCGGAATCTGCAGACGGCGGGCGAATTCGGTGAGCTCTTTGCTCGCTTCCGAAAGCGTGACGCCATGACCGATGAAGATCACCGGGCGCTTCGCCTTCAGGATCAGATCGACGCAAGCCGCGATTTCATCGGGCGAAGCGCCGCTGCGCTGCGTGTTCAACGGGGGCGCGGGTGGCGGCAGCTCGACGTCGTCTTCCTCCTGGAACACGTTGAACGGCACATCGACGTTCACCGGCCCCGGCCGGCCCGACAGCATCGTCGTCATGGCCTGACGCAGCGCCAGCGGCAACATGTCGACGCGCGTCGGCTGGAAGCTGCGCTTGACCACCGGGCGGATGATGTTGGGAAAGTCGGCCTGGAAGTGCTTGTTGATTTCCTGGAACGGCGAGCGATTGAACTGCTGGGTCGGCACGTTGGCAGTAATGGCAAACAGCGCCGAGGAATCGCTGATGGCGCAAGCCAGCGGCATCACGATATTGCAGGAACCGGGTCCGCAGGAGGTCAGCGTCGCCACCGGCTCGTGCCGCACCCGGAAATAGGCGTCCGCCATATGGCCGGCGACCTGCTCGTGGCGCGGCGACACCAGCTTGATGCGGTCGCGCGATTTATAAAGCGAATCGAGCATGCCGACATTGCCGTGCCCACAGATGCCGAACACGTATGGGATCTTGTTGGCGACCAGGTATTCGGTGATGAGATCGGCGCCCTTCATCCTCGGCATGTCGTTCCATCCATTGCGTGTCGATCCCGGCGTTTCGACCGTTTCGCCATGGGAAATCGCGGTTTTTCCGGTTGCGATAATGCGAGAGTGACTTTAACCATATCGGCGATGGATCGACAATATCGCCGCGGGTTTGCGCTCAGCTTTAGTTCCTCTTGGCGCGGGCGCGGCGGCGGGGCACAACAAAACGGTCGCGCAACCAAGTCGGCGTAGCGTCTGAAATGAAAGCAGCACCGTTCGAGTATTCCCGCGCGGACGACATCGACGAAGCCTGCGCGATGTTGGCGGCGGACGATGGCGCGCGCGTGATCGCCGGCGGGCAGACGCTGGTACCGATGATGGCGATGCGGCTGGCCCGCCCCACCCGGCTGATCGACATCAACCGGATCGCATCACTCTCATTTATACGCAAGGAAAGCGACGGCATCGCCATCGGCGCCACGACAAGGCAATGCGTGATCGAGCGCGATGCGTTGGTGGCGAAAGAATTGCCGCTGCTGGCGCATGCGATGCCCTGGATCGGCCACAGCGCGACGCGGGCGCGCGGCACCATCGGCGGCTCGCTCGCCAATGCCGACCCGGCGGCGGAACTTCCCCTGATCGCGATCACGCTCGATGCCGTGTTGAGCTATCGCAAAGGCGGCAGGACCGGCACGATGCCGGCACGCGAATTTTTTGTCGGGGCGATGACGACAAGCCTGTCCGCGGACGCGTGCTTGACGTGTGTGCACTTTCCAATTTGGCACGGCCAAAAAACCGGCGTCGGCTTTCACGAAGCGAATGCGCGGCGCAGCGACTTCGCTTTCGTGGCGGCGGCCGCGCAAATCGAGATGGGCGCCGACGGAAAATGCAAACGCATCGCCATCGGCGTCGGCGCAACCACCGATTTTCCGATAAGGCTCGAAAGCGCCGAGAAGCAACTCAAAGGCACCGCGCTTGAGGCTAAGGCGGTGGATGCCGCGGTACGCGACGCGCTCTCTGGCATCGAACCGATGTCGGATCTGCATGCCTCGGCCGACTACCGGCACCGCGCCGCTATCAGTCTCGCCAAGCGCGCGGTCGCCGATGCCCTGAGCCACGCGCAAGGGAAGAAAACTCATGCGCATTGATCTCAACGTCAACGGCGCCACAGAAACGGTCGATGTCGAGCCGCGCACCACGCTGCTCGATTGCCTACGCGACACGCTCGGCCTCAAGGGGGCGCATGCCGGTTGCGAGCATGGCGTCTGCGGCGCCTGCACCGTGCTGCTCGACGGCGTTGCGGTGCGTTCCTGCCTGATGTTCGCGCCGCAAGCGTGGGGCTCGGCCATCACCACCATCGAAGGTGTCACGCCGGGGCCGGGCGAACTGTCGCTCATTCAGGATGCGTTCTGCGAAACCCATGGCATGCAGTGCGGCTATTGCACGCCGGCCATGGTGTTGGTCGCGCATGCTTTGCTCGCCGACAATCCGGAGCCGACGCGCGAGGACATCGTCGAGGCGATTTCCGGCAATATCTGCCGCTGCACCGGCTATGCGCAAATTGTCGAGGCGATCGCGTTGGCCGCTGAGCGGCTGCGCGGCGTCAACCGGCCACGGAGCGTGAACAAATGAACGAGGCCGGACGCCACCGCTACGTTTCGAGCGACCGCCGCGTGCGCGAGGACCGGCGTTTCGTCGCCGGCAAGGGAAATTTCGTCGCCGACATTGACCTACCGAATACCAAGCATGTCGCTATCGTGACCTGCCCGCACGCCGCGGCACGCATCAAGTCGATCGACAAGCGCGCGGTGCTGAAAATGCCCGGCGTGCATTACGTGCTGGACGGCGCGGAACTGGCCGCGGCAACGCTGCCGCTGATGACCGGGCTCGATCACCCGAAAGCGCCGCGCCGGCCGCTGGCGCTCGAGATCGCGCGCTATTCGGGCGAATGGGTCGCCGCCGTGGTGGCCGATACGCGCGCGCTGGCAGAGGACGCGGCCGAAGCCATCGAGATCGACTACGAGCCGCTGCCCTTCGTGCTCGACGCCGAGCAGGCGCTGGAAAAATCGAGCCCGCTGGTGCATGAGGCGCACGGCTCGAACGTTTTGCTCGACAGGAATTTCGTCTGGGGCGAGGTCGACGAGGATTTCGCCGCCGCCCCGCGCAAGCTCAAGCTGCGGGTGAAATGGGGCCGCTCGTCAACCGTGCCAATCGAGACCTTCGGCGTGGTGACGAATTGGGACCCGTGGCGCGAACTGCTCGATGTCTATGCCTCGATCCAGATGCCGCGCTACGCCGATCAGATTGGCGTGGCGTTGAAAATTCCTTCCACCTCGGTGCGCGTGCATTACGACGTCGACGTCGGCGGCAGCTATGGCGTCAAGCGCGGCATCAAGCACACGGTGCTGTGCGGTTACCTGGCGCGGCG
Source organism: uncultured Alphaproteobacteria bacterium (assembly GCA_963703875.1). Classification (GTDB taxonomy): domain Bacteria; phylum Pseudomonadota; class Alphaproteobacteria; order Rhizobiales; family Xanthobacteraceae; genus Pseudolabrys. The sequence continues at coordinate 339,867 of CAVPFZ010000023.1, read as the reverse complement.
GCTGGGTTTTCCGATTCGGCTGATCGAGGATCGCCTGGAAAACATGCGCGGCGGCGACGCGCATGGGCCGGAACGGCTGTTTGACGTCGAGGTCGCCTTCGACGACCAAGGCATCGTGCGCTCGATGAAGATGCGCGCGCTGGAAAATGTCGGCGCCTATGCCGGGCGCTCGCCGTTCCAGCTCGGCAAGCCGATCGGCGCCATCGTCGGGCCCTACAAGATCAACAGCGTACAGTATCGCGCAATCGCGGTGGTCACCAACAAGACGACCAACGACGCCGTGCGCGGTTTCGGCCAGGGGCCGACCAATCTCGCGCTCGAGCGCTGCATGGACGAGGTAGCCAACACTCTCGGCCTCGATCCGCTCGAAGTCCGCAAGCGCAATCTGATCCGCCACGACGAGTTTCCTTATCTGATCCCGAGCGGCACTACCTATGACAGCGGCGACTATCACACCGTCATCGACAAGGTGCTAGCGAACACCAACTATAAGGAACTGATCGTCGAACGCGATCAGCTGCGCGGCGAAGGCAAGCTCGCCGGTATCGGCATGGCGGCCTGCCTGGAGCCGTCGGGCGGCAATGCCACCTTCGAGGCGCTGCTTAATCCGGCGATCACCACCTCGACCTTCATGGATTCCTGCCGCGTCAATATCGACGGCCTGGGCGCCATTACCGCCACCATGCACACGACATCGTCGGGACAGGGCCACGAGACGCTCGTCGGCACCGTGATCGGCGAGGTGTTGCAGATCGATCCCGATACGGTGCGGGTGACGCGGCCGGATTCGCTCAACTCGTTGCCGAGCGGCACGCCTGTCGGCTCCCGCATGGCGATCATGCTGGGGGGCGCGGCGTTCCACGCGGCGCAAAAGCTCAAGGACAAATTGACCGCCATCGGCGCGCACGATCTCGGCATTCCGCTCGCGCGCGCGGTCTATAAAGACGGCGCGGTGAGCGACCGCGACGCGCCGCAGAACAAGCGCGCCTGGGCCGATCTCATCAATATCGCCCACCGCAATTATCATCGCATGCCGGAAGGCTTCGAGCCGGGGCTCGCTGCCGAGCACATCTATCAAGTGCCGACCGGCGGCACGCTGCCGGACAAAGACGGCCGCGTGCACATGTATCCCTGCTTCGCCTTCGAATTTCACCTGCTGCTGGTCGCGATCGATCCCGATCTCGGCCGCCCGGAGATCGTGAAATACCGACTCGGCCACGATTGCGGCACGCAGATCAATCCCAAGATCGTGCGCGGCATGACCATGGGCGGCATCGCGCATGGCATCGGCGCCGCGCTCTACGAGGAATTTGCCTATAACGACGAAGGCCAGATGATCGCGCAGACTTTCATGGATTATCTGCTGCCCTCCTCGCACGAAGTGCCGGCGGTCGAGATTGTCGATCACGAGACGCCCTCACCGCACACCGTGCTCGGGCAGAAGGGTTCCGGCGAGAGCGGCTATCTGGGCGCACCGGCGGCGATCGCCAATGCCGTCAATGACGCAATTCGGCCGCTCGGCATTTCCATCAACACGTTACCGATCAAGGTGTCGAAGCTCGGCGACCTGATCGCCGGGGCGCGGGAGCGCAAAACAAAATGATCGTCGATGCGCACGCGCATCTGGTACCGCCGGATCTGCTGGCTGCGATCCGCAAGCACGCTGCCAAGTTTCCGAACGTACGGCAGATCGAGGCCGACGGCGGCTTGGCATTGGCCTTTGCCGGCGGCAAGCCGACCCGGCCGGTGTCGAAACCCCTGTCGGATATTCCGGCGCGGCTCTCATGGATGGCGAAGAACGGCATCGACAAGCAGGTCGTCGGCGGCTGGGTCGATATGTTCGGTTATGAATTGCCGGGCGCGGAATCAGAAGCCTGGTCGCGGCTCGCCAACGACGTGATGCTGGCCGCCACCAAGGCGGAGTTGCGTTTCGTGCCGCTCGCCACCGTGCCGCTTGGCGACGGCGCGCGTGCCGCGGCGGTGCTCAAAGATGCAATGCGGGCCGGATTTGCCGGCGCCATGATCGGCACGCTGCCGCGCGGCGTGGGCTCAACGCTCGATGCCACCGACCTCGACTTATTCTGGCAGGCGGCCGACGAGACGTCCGCCTTCATCCATATCCATCCGAGTTTCGATGCCGGCGACGTGCGCGTGAACGACTTCAACCTGGCCAATGGCGTCGGCCGTATCACCGATGCGGTGGTGACCATGGCACGACTGATCGCGGCCGGGCATGTCGCAAAGTACAAAAATGCCAAATTCTTCGCCCCGATGGGCGCCGCCGCCCTGCCCTTCGTCCTCGGCCGGCTCAAGCGCAACGACGCGATCACGCCCGGCATCGGCGATCCGGTCGAGGCGCTCGCGCGCATCTATACCGACACCATTTTGCACGACGCGCGGGTGCTAAAATTCGTGGTCGAGATGATGGGCACGGAGCGGCTGATGCTCGGCTCCGACATGCCCTTCCCGATCGGCGATCCGGAGCCGACGAAGATCGTCGCCGGCGCGGGACTGAACGCGGCGCAGACCGCGTCGATCAATGGCGGCCTGGCGGCAAAGCTGTTTCGGCTGCAATAAACAACGACAAAATGTGGAGGATCAAATGATGAAATTTTCCGGATTTTTACGATCCACCGCTTACGCGCTGGCGGCGCTGGCCTGCATCGCGCTGGCTCCCTCGCCCGCCGCAGCGCAAGGGACTGGAAATGCGCCGGCCAAAGTCACCATCGTGGTATTCGGCTTCCCCTCGCTCGGCGCTTTCATGCCGCCGGTGATCAAGGCCAAGCACTTCGACACTGCGCACGGCCTCGACATCGACTTCGTCGAGCGGCCGCCCGACGCCTACACCACGCAATTCAACTCCGGCGAGTTCAAGGTCGGCGGCAGCGCTGCGGTACTCACCGTGGGGCTAGCCGATGCGCGCGGCGTGAAGGTCAAATATCTGTTCAATCTATTCGACTATTGGGGCGCCGTCGTCACCTCGCGGCCGGACATCAAGACGCTCAAGGACATCGAGGGCAAGCAGCTTGCCGCCGCGTCGTCGACCACCAATTTCGTGATGTCGGAGTTCTTCGCCAAGAAACAGGGCGTCGATATCTCCAAGATCCAGGTTATCAACACCGCCCCGCCCGGTCTGGTCGGCTACGCGTTGGCCGACCGCGCGGACGCCATACAGATCTGGGAACCGGCCTATACGCTGCTGAAGGCCAAGAAGCCCGACATCCGCATCCTCGATTCCGGCATGAGCAAGACCTGGAAGGCCTTCGCCTCCGGCGAGCGTATTCCCTATCTCGGCGTCGCTGCGCATGACGACTGGATCGCGGCCAACCAGGCTCTGATCCCGAAGCTCTATGCGACTTACAAGGAGGCCGGCGACTATATCGCCAAGCATCCGGAGGAATCGGTAGCGCTGATCGCGCCGAAATCGACGCCGGAAGATCGCGCCGCGTTGGTGTCGCTGATCAAGGCCAATGACCGTCTCGGCATGAGCGTGGTGCCGGCGGGGGAAGTGACCAAGCAGATCGACGCCGTCTACAAAGCGGGCGTCGACGTCGGCTATTTCAAGTCCATGCCGTCGAACGACACCATCTACGTCAAGCCGATGAAATGACCAACCCGCGCTACCTTCGCGTGCTGCAAGCAGCCGCCGGCATGATCGTGCTGGCGGCTGGCTGGCAGATTCTGTCGATGGTGTTCCCGCATTATCTGTTTCCGCCGGTACCGGAGATTATTTCGCGTACGATTGAAATTCTGATCACCGGCTCGCTGCTGACCGATGTCCTGCTCACCGCGATGCGGATTTTTGGCGGGCTGCTCGGGGCCTTCATCCTCGGCGGCCTGCTCGCGCTGGCGATTGGGCAATCGAAGACGGCGGAAAATTTCGTCGCCCCGGTGCTCACGTTTTTCCAGGGCATCCCGGCGCTATCCTGGGTGGTGTTCGCCATCATCTGGTTCCACGGCATCGAATTCCGTGTGCTGTTCATCATGGTGATGACGACGCTGCCGGCCTTCACGTTTCAGATTCTCGACGCCTTTCGCTCGATGTCGAAGGATTTGTTCGAGATGACCATGGCGTTCAGGCCTTCGCGCTGGACCCTGTTCAAGTTCCTGATCGTGCCGACCATCGTGCCGGGCATTCTCACCGCGTGGAAAGTCAATCTCGGCAACGCCGCGCGCGTGGTGGTGGTGGCGGAGCTGGTCGGCGCCACCGGCGGCGTCGGCTACGAGCTGTTGCGCCAGCAGCAATTGTTCGACATGGCCGGCGCCATGGCCTGGACGCTGCAACTGGTGCTGTTTGTGCTGATCGTACAGCAGACCATCACGGCGATTGAAAATTGGGCTTTGCGCTATCGCGCGGTGTCCGAGCGGGCGATGTAATCCAATGCCGGAGCCCGTGATCCGCTTCAATGAGGTGAGCAAGACGTTTCGGCGTCCGGACGGACGCGGCGATTTCGTCGCGGTCGATCGGCTGTCGTTCGAAATCGCCAAAGGCGAGATCGTTGCGGTCCTGGGCAAGACAGGGTGCGGCAAGTCGACCATGTTCAACATCGTCGCCGGCTTGATCGCGCCGAGTTCCGGCGAGGCCAAAGTGATTGGCCACGAGCCGTTCCGCGAGTTCGATTTTTTCCGCGGCAAAATAGGCATCGTGTTCCAGAACGACCGACTGATGCCGTGGCGCTCGGCGCTCGACAATGTGCGGCTCGGCCTGCAAATCCTCGACCGCGATCCCAAGCGGGCCGAAGACACCGCGCGCCAATGGCTTACGCGGCTTGGCCTGTCCGGCCACGAGAACGACTATCCGCACGCGCTGTCGGGCGGCATGCGCCAGCGCGTCTCGATTGCGCGCGCTTTCGCGGTCGATCCTGAAATCCTGCTGTGCGACGAGCCGTTCTCTTCGTTGGATGAGATGACCGCGCGCGATTTGCGCGCCGAATTCGTTCGGCTGGTGCGCCAGAACAACAAGACCGCGGTGTTCATCACCCACCAGATCAACGAGGCGATGGAAATCGGCGACCGCGTCATGGTGTTCCACCGCCCGGCGCGCATTGCCTATGAGACGCGGCTGGGTGCCGCCACCGACGCGGACCGGCGCAAGATGCACGACGACATCATGCGCGTGCTGGCGCTCGAGCAGGCGCCGGCCTAGCGGCGCGCGATTGAATTACCGTGCTTACGGAAGGACTAAGCGGCGCGCCTCGATGTTCGCTTCGCGTCATTCCCCGAGCAACACGACGCGCCGAGGCTCGACCGTCAGAAAGACCTCCCGGCCCGCTGCGATTGGCTCCATCGCGGCGCAGCGGGCGACCATGCGTTGCGCGCCCCAGTGGATGTGGACCTGGCTGAAGTCGCCCTGAAACACCGTCTTCTCGACCCGCACCGGCCAGACGTTTTTTGTGCCCTCGGGCCGCTGCAATGAAAGCTGCAGGTGCACGGTGCGCACCGAGAAGATAAGCTCGCCGCCGACGGCGCGGCCGTAGGCCATGCCATAGATGATTTGCCCCTCGCCATTTTCAAGCGCGATGAGATCGCCGGTGGCGAGGTCCGGGCGTGCGCGTCCGCGGATCAGGTTGGCCGAGCCGATGAAGTCGGCGACGAAGGCGCTGCGCGGCAGCCGATAAATCTCGTCCGGCGTGCCGGTCTGCTCGACCAGTCCGTCACGCATCACCACGATGCGGTCCGACATCGCCAGCGCCTCTTCGAGATCGTGCGTCACGTAGAGCGACGTAATGCCGAGGCGGTGCTGCAGGTCGCGCAGCTCGATGCGCATGTCGGCGCGCAGCTTGGCGTCAAGGTTGGACAGCGGCTCGTCGAATAGCAGGACCGACGGCTGGAATACGAAAGCGCGCGCCAGCGCCACCCGCTGCTGCTGGCCACCGGAGAGCTGCGAGGCGCGCCGATCCGCGAAAGCGCGCATCTGCACCATGTCGAGGGCGCGGTGCACTTTTTCCGTCAGTTCCGCCGCGCCGGTGCGGCGCACGCGCAGCCCATAGGCCACATTCTCGAATACGGTCATATGCGGCCAAATCGCGTAGGACTGGAATACCATCGACAGGCCGCGCTTTTCCGCCGGCACGTTGACGTTGAGCGCCGAGGAATAAACCGGAACGCCATCAATGCGAATTACGCCCGCGCTCGGCTGCTCCAGCCCGGCGACCGCGCGCAGTGTCGTGGTCTTGCCGCAGCCGGAAGGGCCCAACAGCGTCAGCTGTTCGCCGGGCGCGACGGTGAAGCTCACGCCGCGCACCGCGTGCACGTCGCCATAGCGCATTTCAAGGCCGTCGACTTCGATATGCGGCTTGCCGCTCATTGCTAATTCACCGGCTCGGCGACCAGCCGTCGCGTGACCAAGACCATGACGAGCACCGCGACCGCGACGACCAGCGTCTGGATCAGCGCCAGCGTCGCCGTCAATTCCGAGGCGGTGCCGAACCAGGATTCGACAATCGACGGCGTAATCACTTTGGAATGCGGGCCCATCAGCAGGATGGAGGCGCCGAGTTCGCGGATGCTGGCGATGAACAGCAGGAGCCAGGCGGCGACGAGGCCCGGCAACAATAGCGGCACCGTCACCGTCCGCGTGCGGAATACCCAGGAGGCGCCACACATTTGCGCGCATTCCTCAAGGCTTTTGTCGATCTGCAACATGACGCCCGCGATGGTGCGCACGCCGAGCGGCAGGAACACCGTGAGGTAGGCGATCAACAGCAACCAAAGCGTGCCGTAAATGGGGATCGGAAATACCAGCCACGCCCACATCATGCCAAAAGCAAAGACCAGCCGCGGCACGGCTTGCGGAAACATCACGATGTATTCGATCAAGCCCGCGCCCGGCAGCCGCGACCGGTAAATCAGCCACGCCAAGAGCCCCATCAGCGGGATGCCGATCGACGCCGTGGCAAAGCCGAGGATGAGACTGTTGCCCAGCGCCGAGCGCGCCGCGTTCATCGACATTGCCGCGCGGAAATTATTGAGCGTGAAGTTGTCGGCAGCCGGAAAGGCGACCGCGATCTTTTGCACCGAGGCGTAGAGCAAGGTGGCGACCGGCAGAAGCACGGAAGCCGCGAGGTAAAGCACGCAGACGGCAAACAGCAGCCAGCGCAGCCGCTTGACGTCGGCGACACGTGGCCGGAACGCCTTGCCGGTGATGGTGACATAGCTCCCTGCCGTGACGATGCGGCGATAGATGAACAGCATCACAAACATCACCGCGAACAGCGAGGCGCCCATGGCCGCGGAAACCTGGATACGCGGAGGATATTGTTGAATGAGCTGGTAGATCGCGGTGGTGATCACGTAATAACGGTTGGGCGTGCCGAGAACGAGCGCCACCGCAAAAGAGCCGAGCATCTCGGCGAACACAAAGATCGCCGCGCCGAGCACGCCGGGAATGACCAGCGGAAGCGTGATACGCAGCATGGTGCGGAGCCGGCTCGCGCCCATCACTTGCGAGGCTTCTTCGAGCGAGGGGTCCATGGATTTCATCACCGCGGCGATCATCACAAAGGCGACTGAACCCTCGAACAGCGCCATCACCCAGGCAATGCCGTAAGGCGTGTTGATGTCGATGAGATGCCCGCTGCCGCCGAGTGCGCGCCAGATTTGGTTGATGAAGCCGCTTTCCGGCGAACCAAGCATGCTCCAGGCGAGAGCGCCGAGCAGCGGCGTCAGATAATAGGGCACCGTCATCAGTTGTTCGAAGACGCGTCGCCCCGGCACGTTGGTGCGCGCCAGGATCCAGGCCATGACAAAACCGATCACCAGCGCCATCGCGGTTGCGGCGAAGGAGACGGTCAACGTGTTGAGCAGGATTTGCGGGTATTGAAGCAGATTGCTGAAGTTGTCGAAGCCGTATGCGGTCGGCGGCCGCGCCTGCGGATCGCCGGTGTCGAACGCCGCCTGCAGCAGGTAGAAGACCGGGTAGAGGACCAGCACGGCGGTAATCGCCGCGATCCCATACCCGGCTATCTTTTGCGTAGAGATTGGCCCCGCGCGCAAGGCAGCGACTACGGTCACAGGCCGAGCATGCCGTTCCATTCCTTCAAGAAGGTGGGGCTCAGCGCGGCGTACTCGGTCCAGTCGGTGGGATAGAGCAGCTTGAAATCGCTGAGCTTGACGCCGGTCGGCATCGGCGGCGCGTCAGTGCGCACCGAGCCGTAATAGAGGTTGGGGTTGGTCTGGTACCAGGCTTGACCCCGCTTCGACATCGCCCAATCGACGAACAGCTTCGAGGCTTCGGGATGCGGCGCTTTGCTGACGGCGCCGACGACCAGCGGCGTCGCCACCAGTCCCTCCGGCGGCGCGACGAACTCGACCTTGGCGCCCCTGCTTTTGAACAGGATGTAGGCCGGATATTCGCCGATCGCTGTGAGCATATCGTCGGCCTTGGCCAAGCGATCGAACAATTGCACGCGTGAATCGAAGGCGTGCGGCTGGAGCTTGGCGAATTCCTTCCAGAACGCATCACCGTAAAGCTTGCGCAGCATGTACCACTGCACGAACTGCAAGCCGGAGGCGGAAATTTTGCAACTGATCTTGCCCTTCCAGCGCGGATTGAGGATGTCCTTCCAGCCTTTCGGCGCGTCAGCGGCGGCCACTTTTTCTGTGTTGTAGGCGATGCCGGCCGGATCGACACCGGTCCAGAAGAAGTAGCCATTCGGCGAACTGAGATTTTCTTTCTTGTAGCCGGTCGATTCCGGCGACTCGTAATGCGCGTAGCCGCCCTTCTTCTGGAAGTCGAAAGCCGGAGCCAGGTCGGATAGTTGAATAACGTCAACATCGAAACGGCCGGCCGAACGCTCGGCCAGTATCTTGCTGTAGAGCGCTCCGGTCTGCGCCCGTACGTAGCTGGTCTGAATTTTTGGGAAATCCTTGCGGAAGCCTTCCATGATGCCGGCCGTGCCGGCCTCGTTCTCGTGGCAATAAAATACGAGCTGGCCTTCCTGTTCGGCCTTTGCCACATCGGCATTGGTCATGAAATCGAGGACTTTGGTCGGCGACTTCGATACTCCCTGCGCCAACACGTTGGGCGCGGCAATTCCAAGGAGTGGCGCCGCCGCCATCGCGGTCCCGGCCTTGAGCAGGTTGCGTCGCGTCAACATCCCTTTTGTGAGTTCGCCCATTGTTATCCTCCCTCTGTTTTCATTTTTTATCGATTGTTATCAGGTTCAATGATCTGGCGTTTTTCGCGCCAGCGGCCGAGAGAATACTGCATCGGCATGATCTGATCCAGATGATGGTCATGGCATTATCCGTGTGCCACTCGCGTGGCGGCGGCCTGTCCGGCCAAACGACCCAGCGTTGTCGCGGTCAGAAGACCGTTGCCGGACAGATATCCGACCGCGGTTGAGCCGGAAACGCCGGCCGCGGCGCCACCCGCGGCAAACAGATTTGGAAAAATCGTTTGGTCCCGGTGTTTCACGCGGCCGTTCGCGTCGATCGCAAGCCCGCCTTGCGTGTGAAATAAAGCGCCGGTGACCTTGATGGCGTGAAACGGGGGCGTAAGGCGTAGTGCCGGGGTAAATTGGCGGCCAAAGCGATCTCGCCCACCTTTCGTCTTCGATCCTTCGACCTCTTCCAATTCCGCCATGAATGCTGCGGCCGGCACATGCAATGCACCGGCGAGTGCCTGCGTGCTGTCGCTCGTCATAAGCGCGCCGGCCTTCTCGGCATTGCGGAAATCCTCGAACTGCCGCGCAATCGATGCGATGCGTGCGTCAAATATACTCCAGACGATTCCGCCGGGCTGGCGGAGAACCTCGGCAGCCTGTTCGGAATAACCCTGCGATTCATCGCAGAAGCGCCGGCCATTGCGATTGATCTGGAAGCCGCCCTGCATGATCACAGCCCAGGTGATCAAAATATTATGGGGCGTAGCGACCGAGCCATGGCCTTGATAGGCGCCGAGATGAGCGAGCTGCGCGCCGAGCGCCTCGCCCCAGATCACGGCCTCGCCGCGATTGCCGGGATGACCAAAATAAAGCGCATCGGCCATTTCCGGAATAAAGCGGCGGACAAGCTCGGGATTGCCGCCATAACCGTTGCAGGCAAGGATCAAGGCGTCGCAGCCGATGCTTTCGCGTGCGCCATCACCATGAACGGTTTCCGCGCCGCAGATCGTGTTGCCCTGCCCGGTCAACAACGTCTCTGCGACACATTCAGAAACAATGGAAATATCGTGCGCCTCGGCAGCGCTGCGCAGCCGGTCGATCAGTTCCGATCCGGCGCGCGTCGGCAGTCCATGCATCCGCATGGCGGAGTGGCCCGGATAATTGAAATTGTCGACCACGTCGAACGGAAAGCCATATCGATCCGCCAGCCATTCGACCGCCGGGCCCGCGCCCTGCGCGACGGCATTGACGATCTCATCGTCCGCCTCGCCTTTGGCCTTGCGCTGAATGTCGGCGGCAAAAAGTTCGGGGTCGTCGGCGATGCCTTTGGCGCGCTGAAAACGCGTGCCGGCGGCGGGAATGAGACCCGCCGACAGCGCTGTCGAGCCGGCCGGCACCGCGTCGCGCTCGATAACGAGCGGCTCAACGCCCGCCTCCTTCGCCGCCAGCGCCGCGCACAATCCGGCGGCACCGGCGCCGATGATCAAGAGCGGCACTTGCGGGTCAAATCTTCTGCCTGTTGCGCTATGAACAGCGGGCATCAAACAATTCATTGCTTTCGAGCGGCTTCGGGCCTCCACAGATATTTACCGTGCGCCGGACCGACGACGTTGCCGTTGTCATAAATGAGAGCGCCCCGCAAAAACGTGCTCTTCACGCGGCCGCTGAGTTCGACGCCCTCGAACGGCGAGTAACCTTGCACGGATTCCGACTCCGCGGCGCGCACGACGAAACTTTCGTGCGGATCGACGATTGCGATATCAGCGTCATAGCCCGGAGCGATATCGCCCTTGCTCGCCAGACCGAACCGTTGCGCCGGCTTCCAGCTCAAAAGTTCAGCCATGTGGTTGTATGACATGCCGCGTTTGCTGCCCTCGCTCAGAACGCCTGAAAGCAGATATTCGGTGCCGCCAAATCCCGACTTGGCCAGCCAAATATTGGCCGGATCGTCTTTCGACCACTTCTGCTCGGCCGAACAGCAGGCATGATCACTGACGATCCAGTCGATCTTGCGGTCAAGCACCGCTTGCCAGAGCGCCTCGACGTCGGCGCGCGGGCGGATCGGCGGATTGACCTTGGCATGCACGGCGCATTCGCAATCGGTGTCGAGCAGAAGATGGCCGACCGTCACTTCGCGGCGAAATGCAATATGTGGAAATACCTGCTGCATGGTCCATGCGGCATCGACGGCCTTGCGCGAACTCAAGTGCAGCAGATTGATGTTCACGCAATTGGTTTCATTAGCCAGATAGGACGCGATCCAGATCGCCAACCCTTCCGAATGCGGCGGGCGCGCGGCGCTGTAGGCATGCAAGCCGGTCAGCTTGCCTTCGCGTTCCACGATTTTTGTATAGGCGGTCAGGATTTCCGCGAGTTCGCAATGCAGGCTGACGCTTATATGGGCGGCGAGATCGGGGAATTTCTCCATCAAGCGCTGCGCGGAGCGCATGATGAACTCGAAATGCGCGATGTCATAACGCTCGTCGGGCCCGATCATCAAAAAATCATTCTGCTGTGAAGAGGCTCCGTGCAGCCCGTAGCCTCCGTAAAACATGAAAATCTTAAACGACGAGACGCCGTGTTCCGTGACGAGCTGCTCCATTTCGTCGATGTGCGCGGCCTCGATCGGCGCCAGGTGAAAGCCGTAATCGACCCAGAACCTCCCTTCCGATTGTTTGTGCACCTCGGGCATGAAGTCGCGATAAGGGCCGCCGCGATTGAGATAGTAATGCCCGGTGCGCAGGTAATTCAGGCTTGAGGTGACGCCCCCCATTGCCGCGGCCTTGCTCTCCGAAACCGCGTCCTGCGCGAGCGGCGCATATATCCCAATGTGCATATGCGCATCGACGCAGCCTGGAAATGCCAGACGATTCTTGGCATCGAATACTTCCTTCGCCTGCTCGGCCTGAATGTCCGGTGCGAGCCGGGCGATCTTTCCATCCTTGATGGCGATGTCGAGACAGTCGACCGCGCTTTTGTTCGGGCGGACCACGCGGGCATTCTTGATCACGATATCGAAAAGCTTGTTCATTTGCGGCATTCCCTTGTCTTACTTCTTGCTGTCCGTCGTCGATTCGTATCGCTTGCCGAGCGCGATGAGTTGCGGGGCCCCGATGACATCGTTGAGAGCGGCGAAGTCATACATCCGGCCGCGAAACGGCTGGGTGCTGCCGTGAGCGGCGAGCGAGGCGTAATAATCGGCCGCGGTTTTTGCCAGCGTGCGCACGATCCCTCCCGGGAAGATGACGAGAGCAAAGCCGAGCTCTTCGAGCTTGGACGCCGACAGCATTGGCGTTTTGCCGCCTTCGACCATATTGGCCATTAAGGGGGTCGCGCGCCCGACCAGTTTCACGATCTTTGCGAGTTCCTCCTGCGCTTTTGGCGCCTCGACGAACAGAACGTCCGCTCCGGCCTCGCGATAGAGCAAAACGCGTTCGATCGCGCGGTCAAAGCCTTCAACGGCGACCGCATCGGTGCGCGCGATAATAAGCGTATTCACGGAATGGCGGGCATCGGCGGCGGCCTTGATCTTGCCCGCCATCTCAGCGGCCGGAATCAGGGTCTTGTCGTCAAGATGACCGCAGCGTTTGGGAAAGTCCTGATCCTCGATCTGGATCGCGCTGGCGCCGAACTTCTCCAGCAGCCGGACCGTGCGCTCGACATTCAGCGCGTTTCCATAGCCGGTATCCGCGTCGACAATGAGATTGGCGTCGACCCGGTCGCGGATGAGCGAAACGGTGTCGACCACTTCCGTCATGCTGACCAGCCCGATATCCGGCCGTCCCAGCCGCGTATAGGCGATGGCCGCGCCGGATATATAGAGCGAGCTAAAACCGGCCTGCGTGGCGATCAAGGCCGTAAGCGGGTCGTAAACGCCGGGAGCGACGACGATGGGCGGTTTCGATAGCTGCGAGCGCAATGTGTTTCCTTGGGTCATGGCTAAAGTCCGAGAAAAGCGCGTTTGAGACCAGCGTTGGAACGAATGTCCACGGCGCTGCCCGAGAGCACAAAGCTGCCGTGTTCGAGAACGTAGGCGCGGTGCGCAACGTCGAGGCTTTGCATCACATTTTGCTCGACCAACAGCACCGCCAAGCCTTCTTTGTTGAGTCGCAGGATCATGGCGAACAATTCCTCTACCAAAAGCGGGGAGAGACCGAGCGACGGCTCGTCCAGAATGAGAAGCTTTGGTTCGGCCATCAGGCCGCGGCCGATCGCGAGCATCTGCTGCTCGCCACCCGACAGCGTGCCGGCGCGCTGGGATGCGCGCTCGCTCAATCGGGGGAAGATGGAAAAAACCCGCTCGCGGTTGGCCGTGCGCCGTGCCGATGCGCGGCGATAACTGCCGAGATCGAGATTGTCGCGCACCGACATATTGGGAAAGATGCGGCGCCCCTCCGGCACGTGGACCAGCCCGGCAGCGACAATCGCGGACGGAATCTTGTCGTGGATAAGGTGCCCATCGAATTCGATCGAACCTTGGCGCGCCGGCACGATGCCGGAAATAGCAAGATTAAGGGTCGATTTGCCGGCGCCGTTCGAGCCGAGCACCGCCACGATTTCGCTGGCGCCGATAACCAGCTCGATATTGCGCAAAATCTCGACCTCGCCATAGCCGGCGCGCAAACCGCGAACGTGCAGAAGCTGCTCAGTGGCCATGCGCGCCACCGGCGAGTTTTGCGGCGGCGCCCGCGCCGAGATAAGCCTCGATCACTTTCGGATCGGCGGCCACCGCTGCGGGCGGCCCTTGCGCAATGACGTGGCCTTCCACCAGGACGTAGATTTGCTCGGCCAGACTCATCACCGCCTGCATGACATGCTCGATCATCATGATGGTCACGCCGCTTTCGCGAATGCCGCGGATGACCGGCACCATGTCGCGAATTTCCGAAGGGTTCAGCCCGGCCAGGACTTCATCGAGCAGCAGCATTTTCGGCGCCGTCGCCAGGGCGCGGGCAAGCTCCAGCCGTTTGCGGCCGGCCACGGTCAAGGTCGCGGCCGGCTGACGCACCATGGTCTCGAGCCCGACCATTTTGGCGACGTCATAGGCCGCGGCCAGCGCCGCGGCACGCCCCGCAATATGCAAGTGAGCGCCGACCGCGATGTTTTCCAGAACCGACAGACCGGCGAAAGGCTGAACGATCTGGAAGGTGCGCGCGATGCCCTGCCGCGTCAGCCGATGGGCGGGCATGCCGGTGATGTCGGCGCCATTGTAGACGATGCGCCCGCTGGTCGGCTTCAAGAAACCGGTGATCAATGCAAACAATGTCGTCTTACCGGCGCCGTTTGGACCGATCACGGCGGTGATACGGCCACCCTCGACCGACAGCGATGCATCATGCACCGCGCGCAAACCCCCGAACCGCTTGGTTACACCTTTAACCGCCAAAATCGGATCAACCATGCGTGGTCTCCCGCGCGATTTTTGTCGGCGGCAGCAACCAAGCGCGGCAACGCGTGATCACACCCGCCACGCCGCGCGGGGCAAACCCGACCACCAGAATCAGCACAAGGCCATAGACCACGAGATCGAGACCCGGAACGTCGCCGGTGATTTGCTTGGCCGCCTCGCCGAGTGTCTTGACCATCAGCGCCCCCAGCAGGGGTCCGAACACGGTGCCGGCACCGCCGATGATGGGCGCCAGCAAAGCCTCGACCGAAATCCACGGGCCATAGGCAATGGCGGCGTCGAGGAACAAGAAATATTGCGCATAGAAGCATCCGGCGGCGGCGGCCATCGCCGCCGATATCGTCATCGCGCCCAGTTTGACACGGGTCGCATCGACGCCAAGCGCGCGCGCGGCATCCTCATTCTCGCGCACCGCCACCAGCCACGCCCCGAAGCGCGACTGCTCGATCAACCGGGTGATAACAAGCGAGGCCGCGACCAGCGCCAAGATCATCCAAAAGAACGCCGCGCGGCTTTGGAATTGCATCGCGCGCGCAGTGAGATTGAGCTTTATCAAGGTGCCGACGCCGGCGCCGGTGATGGGCGCGACACTGGCGATAATGCGCAGCACCTCGGCAAAAGCGAGCGTGACCAACGCGAAGTATGATCCGCGCAGCCCGGAGCGGAAGGTCAAGGTGCCGACGATCGCACCGACAGCTGCTCCCGCCGCAATGCCGACGGCAAAGGCCGGCCACGCATTGAGGCCGTAGCGGACTTGCAGGATCGCGGTGGCATAGGCGCCGGTTCCGAAAAACGCCGCGTGGCCGAAGGAATACTGCCCGCCATAGCCGCCCAGCACGTTCCAGCCTTGACCCGCCAGCGTGAGCAGCAGCGCGGTCACAAGAAAATTGAGCACGGCATTCGAATTGGTGACGAACGGGATGCAGGCCAGAGCCGCGACGACGGCTACGATCGGGAGAAAGCCGCTGCGGCTCATGCGCGCTCCCCCAACAGCCCGCTCGGACGAAACAGCAGAACCAGAATGAACATCAGGAAGATGCCGATCTGGCCGAGCGATTCCCCCAGATAAAGGCCGCACAAGCTTTCCACCACGCCCACAAACAGTCCGCCGATCAGCGCTCCCGGGATCGAATCCATTCCGCCCAGCACAACGGTGGTGAACGCGATCAGCACGAAGGCATTGCCGACATGCGGATTGACGTAATAAGTCGGGATCAACAGGCAGGCGGCGATGGCAACGCACGCCGTGCCGAGGCCGAAGGTCACAGCGTAAATATGCGCAACGTCGATACCGGATAATTGCGCACCGAGTTTTTCCTTGGCCACCGCGCGAATGGCCTTGCCGGTGTCGGTGTATGTCAGCAACAGCCACAACAGAAGGGTGACAACGACCGCGGCGGCAAAACCGGCAAGGCGCGGAACCGACAAGAACATTCCAGCGAACGGCACGACGGCAAATCCATAGCTGACGTCGATCGTGCGGGTATCGGCGCGAAAAGCGAAAAGCAGCGCATTCTCGATGACCACCGCGAGGCCGAGCGTCACCAGCAGGATATTTCCATCGTTGCCGTGGGCCGCGGGGCCGATAACAAAACGCTGGACGCCATAGCCGAGAGCAAAGAACACCGGCACAAGAACGAATACCGCTAGATAAGGATCGATGCCGAACAGCCTATGCAGAAAAAAGGCCGCGAACAGCGCCGCGGTCAGCAGCGCACCGTGGGCGAAGTTGATGATATGCAGCACGCCGTAGACCAGCGTTAAGCCAAGCGCGATGAGCGCGTAAACGGCGCCCATCAGCAGGCCGTTGATGATCGCAGGAAAGAGAATGTCTAAATGCACGGCTGCCGCGCAGCCAAGGCCGGCGCCGCCGCAGCGGCGCCGGGTCCATTCCACATCGCCATAACGGCGAGCGTCATCAGGCGCGCGGCATCGGATAGACCGGCTTTGCCGACGCGAAGGCCTCCGGCAAAATCACCTGAATGTCATTGCCGATAACCTGCGTGTTGGCAGGCGCGGCGCCCTGGTTCTGGCCGTTGACGAACTTGGTCGGCCCATAGGGCATGACGTGCCCCTTGAAGGTCGACATCTCCATCGCCGCGATAATTTTGGCGCGGTCCGCCGATTTTGCGCGGTCGATCGCGTCAGCCAGCAGCAGCACCGCGCTGTAGTTCATGTAAACCTCGTAGGTGAAGAACTGGCCTTGCGCTTCCACCTTTTTCTTCAAGGCAAGTGCTTTCGGATTGCGCGGATCGAACCAGTGGTTGCAGTCCATGATGTACTGCGCGGCTTCCGGAAATTCCTTGACGAACTTGTAAGACGACGCCGCGCCGCCGAGCACCGAATAAATGGCAGCCTTCGGCCGCACCTTTTGCTGCTGCATGGTGCGCGCCAGCAGCACATATTCGTTGTAATAATTCGCGGGGATGACGATGTCGGGATTGGCCGCCTTGATCTTGAGCACGACGTTATTGAAATCGCGCGTCGGCGTCGGGTGCGGGATGGTTTCTAGCACTTCAAAGCCCTGCGTCGGAAGCTGGGTGTTGAGCAACTTTGCAAGACCCGAACCGAACGCCGAGTCCTCATGCACGATCATCACGGTTTTGGCCGGCTTGCCGGCTTTATCGTTGATGACGACGAGGTTTGCGAGCGCGGTCTTGGCCAGAACGCCGAAGCCCGGTCCGAAGCGGAAGGTGTTCTTCAACCCGCGGGTAACGATGGCGTCGGTGACGCCAACGTCGACGATATAGGGCAAATCGTAACGCGCCGCGGTCTGGGTGGTTGCCAGACAGATCGCGCTGGCATAGCCGCCGACAATCGCCGACACGCCGGCCGAATTCATTTTTTCAACTTCCGCGTTGCCGCCGTCGGGCGTCGATTGCGCGTCACCCAGCATCGGCTCGATCTTGGCGCCGGAGAGCCCCTTGATGCCGCCGCCGGCGTTGATTTCATCGACGGCGATCGAGGCGCCGAGCCGGCCTTGCTGGCCGGAATAAGACAGCGCGCCCGATACCGGCTGCAACAAGCCGACTTTCACGGGTCCGCCTTGGGCCCGCAATAGCGCGGGCGCGGCGAGCGTGCCGCTCGCAGCCGCTGCGGCCGTGAGCGCGGACGATTGCAGGAATTTGCGGCGGCTCAACCGATTGTTGTTGTTCGACACGGGGTGTCCCTCCCTTGGTTCAAATAAACGGAACGTTGGCTGTTGATCTTGACCTTCTGATTGGTTTGCGCGGCGTGAGCGGCAGCGCCGACCAGCTCTTTTTTCTGGCGCTGCCGGAGCGGACCAGATCGATCTCGAAGCTGTAGCGATCCGGCCGGTACAGCGCGTGCAGATGCTCGACGCCGCGGCCATCGCGGTCATAAACCGTGCGCACCAACTCGATTAGCGGCGAGCCAGTCTTCACCCCCAGCGCGCGGGCAACGTCGGGGGCGGCAAGGCCGGCCGAAATGCGTTGCGTCGCCCGCTCGACCTTGACGCCCGAGCGTTCAAGCAATTCAAGCAAAGGCCGGTCGGCCAGGTCTTTGGCGCTGAAGGTAACACCGATGCGCTCGGGCACGTGCGTGAGCAGATAAGAAAACGGCAGGCCGTCCACCGAGCGGACACGCACCGAGCGTTGCAAAGATTCATGGTCGCGGACGCCAAGCGCCTCGGCGGCGGCGCCGCTCGCCTGCACATAATCGAATGAAAGAAGTTGCACCTTTGTGCTGCGGCCCATGTCGGCGAGATTTGCCAACACGCCGGAAATATCGGCGGTCATTCGGGCGGGCGTTGGCCGGTAGACCACGCTGGTTCCCGCGCTGCGCCGGCGCTCAATCAAATGCTCGCGCTGAAGTTCGCCCAAGGCACGGCGCACGGTGACCCGCGATACTCCGTGCGACCGCGCCAGGTCGTTTTCATTGGGAAGTCGTGCGCCAAAAATCATGGCGCCGCTCATGATGCGGTCCCGCAACACGAGATAGATTTGGCGCGCCTTGGCTTCCTGCAACCGATCCGCCACACCAATCCCCGCACGTCAGCGTCGGGCCTGGTTGAAGGGCGGACGCTTTACTAGGTATTATTTAGCATACAATATAGCCGTTCGACTGCAATGCCCGTAGCGGTGACAGACCGACATGGATGCGCCGTTGACTCTCTTCGACAAGCTCTGGGCGAGCCACGAAATCGTGCAGCGCGATGGCGAGTCTTTGCTTTGGGTCGATCGCCACTATGTGCACGAAGGCTCGTTTCATGCCTTCAGCCGGCTTGCCGAGCGGGGCGCCTCGGTTGCCGAGCCCGGGCTGACGTTCGGCGTCACCGATCACTATGTGCCGACGCGCGGACGGGGCGGCGCCATTGCTAACCCCGAAATCGCCCGCATGGTCAGCCAGCTCGAAAAAAATGTCGCCGATCAAAACATCGCCTTGTTCGGTCTCGGCGACCGCCGGCAAGGCATTGTCCATGTGATCGGGCCGGAGCTCGGCCTGACCCTGCCCGGGCTACTCATTGTTTGCGGCGACAGCCATACCTCGACCCATGGCGCGTTCGGCGCTTTTGCTTTTGGCATTGGCGCATCGGAAGTGGCTCATGTGCTGATGACGCAGACGCTCTGGCAAAAAAAGCCCAAGCGCATGCGCATCACGGTCGACGGCAAGCTGCCGGAAGGCGTCGGCGCCAAGGACATCGCGCTGACGATGATCGCAACGATCGGCGCCGATGGCGCCTCGGGTCATGCCATCGAATTTGCCGGACCGGCAATCCGCGCGCTCTCCATGGAGGGCCGTCTGACCTTGTGCAACATGGCGATCGAGGCGGGCGGCCGCTGCGGTATCGTGGCGCCGGACGAAACGACTTACGAATATCTCAAGGGCCGCGAGTTTGCACCCAAGGGCAAGGCGTTCGACCAGGCGATGCAAGACTGGATCGAAGTCAAATCCGACGCCGACGCGACATTCGACCGCGAAGTGTCGATCGATGCCGCGGCGGTGGCGCCGACTGTCACGTGGGGCACCAGCCCGGAAGACGCCCTGCCGATCGGTGGCAGCGTTCCCGACCCCGCGCGCGAGCGCAATCCGGAGCGCGCGAAATACATCCGCGCTGCAATCGACTATATGGGCCTGTCACCGGGCAAGAAATTGACCGATATCGCCATCGATCGTGTCTTCATCGGCTCCTGCACCAATGCACGCATCGAGGATTTACGCGCCGCGGCGGCGGTCCTGACTGGCCGCGTGAGCAAAGTGCCCGGTCTGGTCTCGCCCGGCTCGTCCAGCGTGAAGCGTCAGGCGGAAGAGGAAGGCCTCGATCGCCTGTTCCGCGACGCTGGGCTGGAATGGGCCGATTCCGGATGTTCGATGTGCGTGGGCATCAACGGCGACGTGGTGGCGCCGGGCGAGCGCTGCGCCTCGACCACCAACCGTAATTTCCGCGGACGCCAGGGCGCCGGCGCGCGCACGCATATCATGTCGCCGGCGATGGTCGCCGCCGCGGCCGTCAGTGGCCACCTCGCTGACCCGCGGCCGCTACTGACTGGCCGGAAGAACTGACGATGGAAAAATTCACCCACATCACGGCCACAGCCTGCCCGCTCTCGGCTGAGAATATCGACACCGATCAGATCTTGCCGGCGCGCTATCTCAAGCTGCCGCGCAACGGCGAGCACGCCAAAGTTCTTTTCCGCGATATACGATTTGATGCGGCCGATAACGAGCGCCCCGACTTTCCGCTCAATCGCCCGTCATGGCGGGGAGCAAAAATTATTGCCGCCGGGCGTAACTTTGGCGGCGGCTCCTCGCGCGAGGCTGCGGTTTATGCCCTCGTCGACTACGGTATCCGTTGCGTCATCGCCCCGTCGTTTGGCGACATATTCTCGCAGAATGCCGCCAAAAATGGACTGCTGACGGCCGTTGTAAGTGACGCCGAGTGCGGTGCGTTGATCGCCGCCCTAAGCCAAGAGCCGGCGCACCCGGTGACAGTCGACCTCGATGCGCAATCGATTGTGCGCGGCGGTTTGCATTGTCATTTCGCCATCGATCCCGCCCGCCGTACCCGCCTGTTGAACGGCTGGGACGATATCGATCTCACCCAATCATTTCGGGATCAAATCGCCGCCTTCAAAGCCGACGATAGGCGGCGCCGGCCTTGGGCCGTCCTCACCTGAGCAACGTGGTGGCTGACGCTTTTAATTTCCGGAAACAATTACATCCAGTAATTTCGGGCCTCCTCGCCGCGTTGCAGCGGAATCGCCGAGGCTTTTGGCATGGAGGCTTGCACAGCGTTTGAAAGCACGAAAATTCTTGACGGCATATCCTTCTCGATCGGCTTCTGCAGAACCGGAATATGCCGTAGCCGGTCGCAAAACGGTCGCGAGAACATTGAGATTCACTCAAACCTTATTCACCGCGCGCTGTTGCCAGTTCAACTGTCGGCGGGTGCAACGATCACCACACAAGACGTCGAAGGCAAATCGCATATGGGGACAAAATATACTGGGCTTCATGCTCTCCGGCATTTTTACGCCTCCTGGCGCATCAACCGAAAGCAGGATGGCGGGCTCGAGTTGCCGGGCAAGGTCGTGCAATACAGGCTCGGCCATTCTTCAATCGCCATGACAATGGACGTATACGGGCATTTATTTACCCGCGGCGCGATGGCACAGAGCTGGCGGAAGCTGAGAAGGCTTTGCTGGCTTGACGCGACAAAAACGCAACATGGTCAGAAATTCTCCGCTGTATTTTAAGCTAACCCATTGAAAGCGTTGGCTGACCAAGCAGGAACGAACCGCGAAATTCGCATTCCAAAAACAGCCTTTGAAACTACGCGAGAAATTAGCGCGGTTTAGCCTAAATACTGCCCCAGAGATTTTCACAAACATAAGCTGCATAATGGGGAACCGCACCTTTTGAGCCGTCCTACTCCTCGTAGCGTCACCAAAATACGCCGCTCTCGATGGTAATAACCTTCCGCGAGGTGCTCATCCTTTGCCATCGAGCGCGACGGCTTCGACTTCAATCTTGAAGCCGTAATGCAGTTTCGGTACCGGCACGACCGCGCGGGCCGGACGCGACGCGCCGATCCACTTGGCATAGATCGCATTGAACGCCGGCCACGACGCGATGTCGGTGACGTAGACCCGCACCTGCACGAGCCATTCGATCGCGCTGCCGGCGCCGATTAGCGCAGCGGCGACATTTTCCAGAACCTGCTGCGCCTGGCGCTCGAACGGAGCCTCGTTCAGCTTGCTGCCATTCGGTGCAATCGGCAACTGGCCCGAAACAAAGACAAAGCCATTGCCGATCACTGCGTGGCTGTAATGGCCGCCCGGCGCAGCCATAGTGGCCGGGTTAGTAAGAGTGATATCGCGAGCCATGATCGCGCTCCGTTGGGTTCGATAAACAAACGGTGCAGCGTCGTGAACGCTGCACCGCTGATTTAGAGTCGACGTCGATCATCAGGCCGGCAATGGCTTGCCCTTGGTCTCGGGCAAGAACGGCACCAGGACGAAACCCAAGATGTAGATGAACGAGAACGCCACCGCCATCCCGCTGAAGCCGCCGAACCGCGTAATCAACAAACCGGCGAATAACGGCCCCAAGAACGCCACGAAACGCGGGGCATTGAATGCAAAAGCCATTCCGGTGGCGCGCATGCGCGTCGGGAACAGCTCCGGCATCCACACCGACATCCAGGAATATTGACCGAGCGTGAAGAAGCCGTTGACCGCCGCGACCAGCAGCAACAGATGCAGGTCGGTGGTCCATTTATATAGCGCGAAGGTGAGCACCAGCGACGCGGCGAAGAAAATCATCACGATCGGCTTGCGTCCGAACCGGTCGGCTAAGAAGCCGAGGCCGATATAGCCGATGATGGCACCGACATTATAGCTCATGCCGGCGTAGGCGGCCCAGGTCTGGCCGGGCAGCCCGGCTTTACCGGCGGCCGCGGCGACGAACGGCGCTACCCAAGTCGAGATTCCCCACCAGGCCACCGTCGTCGTCAGCGACATCAGGAACGCAATGATCGCTCGCTTGCGGATTTCCGGTTCGGCGAACAGGTCAGTAAGCGTGAAGCGCGTGAGCACGTGGTCTTCCGCTCCGAGAACCGCTCCGCTTTTCTTTTTCGCTTGCGCGGCTTTGCGTTTCTCGTTGGTGTGTTCCCACTTTTGCGATTCCTCGACGCCGGTGCGCAACCAGAGCGCAAACAGCGCGGGGATCACGCCGATAAAATACATGATGCGCCATGCGCCCGGACCATAGCCGCTCACGAACAACCATACGAACGAGGCGAGAAAGAAGCCGATCCCAAGCCCGCATTGCATCAGGCCGGCGCCGCGGCCGCGCGCGTTGTCAGGCCAGACTTCCGCGGTCATCGACGCGCCGGTCGCCCATTCCGAACCGATCGCGACGCCGACCACGAAGCGCAGCAGGGCGAAAGAAACCCAGTCCCAGGCGAAGGCGGAAAGCCCGGTGGTGAGCGAATAAGCGAGGATTGCCAGAATCATTGTTCTTCGCCGACCGATATAGTCTGCCAGGATGCCGCCGATGAACCCGCCGACGCCCCATCCGAGCAGCGTGATGCCGATCACGGTTCCGGCATAGGCCGGAATTTGTGCATATTGCGAGGGCTCGAGCAGTTGGTGCAGCGCGACGCCGACGGTGAGGATCAGCGCATAAGTCTCATAGCCGTCGAACATCCAGCCGATGTTCGAGGCCAGCATGGTTTTCCATTGGTTCGCGTTCAAGCTGCGATACCAAGGCTGCGAAGCGGCCACCGTTGCCGTAGTCATTGGTCAATCCCTCCCTGAAGGTCTTTGTTTTAAGATCGGCCGTTTGACCCGGCCTTGGACTTACGTGCGGCCATTTTGACCGCATTTACGATTTCTGGATAGGCGGCGCAGCGGCACAAGTTGCCGGTCAGATAGTCGCGTATCTGCTGGTCGTCGGGGTCAGGATGCTGTGCCAGAAGCGCCTTCGACATCATGATAAACCCCGGCGTGCAATAACCACACTGGAAGGCGCCGCATTCGATAAAGGCCTCCTGCACCGGATCAAGTTTGCCCAGTTCGGCCAGATGCTCGACGGTGACGACCTCGGCGCCGTCGAGAAACACCGCGAGATAGAGACAGCCCGACACCGGCTTGCCGTCCACCAGCACGGTGCAGCAGCCGCACAGCCCCTGCCCGCAGCTCTCGCGCGCACCGAATAAAGCGAACTGCGATTGCAGGAGTTCGACCACGTTATGGTGCGGCTTGACGTCGGCCGTCACCCGCCGGCCGTTGAGCGTGAAATTAATCATGCGTGCCGCTGTGCTCATTATTCTTCTCCGAGCGGCTTGTTGTCTTTGGCGCGCAACGCACGGAACACCGCCTCGGCATTGAGCGGTAATTCGGTCAGCCGCACCCCGATGGCGTCATCGATGGCATTGGCGATTGCCGGCGACAGGCCGAAGGTCGCGAGTTCGCCGACGCCCTTGGCACCGAACGGCCCGTTTTCCTGCGTCGTGTCGACGGTTTCGTTTTCCATCACCAGCGGCACGTCATGGATGCCCGGGATCTTGTAATCGGCCAGCGAGGCATTAGTGACCTGGCCGCCGTCAATATGCATCTTCTCGAACATGCTGAAGCCAAGCTGCATCAGCGCCGCGCCCGAAAGCTGCGTCTCGACGATCTTCGGATTGATCGGCTTGCCGACGTCGGCGACATTGATCATGCGCGTGATGCGGACATGGCCGGTCTCGGTATCGACTTCTATCTCAACGCCGGTGCCGGCCACCATCCAGAACGGCGTCGCGTTAGTGGTGAGACCGGCGGCATCCGGCGGGATGTAGTCGGGTTTATAGATGCCGGTGCCGATGATATTGCCAGCCTGCATGCCGTATTTCTTGCGGAACAGATCGCCAAGCGGCGTATTACTGCCTTCCGGCTCGCCCAGTTCGCGCCTTAAGGCCGCTATCTTGGCACGCGCGTCCTCGGCGGCGAGCCGGACGGCGTGGCCCATATGAAATAGGGACCGCGAACCGAGCGTGCCCATGTCGTAAGGCGTAACGTCCGTGTCGCGCGGCACGATGCGCACCGACTCGGCGGGAATGTTGAGCACTTCACCGACCATCTGCGCCATCGCGGTATCGGAACCCTGCCCCATGTCAACGGTGCCGCAATAAAGTGTGGCGCTACCGTCGCCCGCGATATTCACGATTGCCACCGAAGTAGTTGGCGAAATCACCGCCTTGAGCGCGACGGCAAAGCCGCGGCCACGGCGGACCATACCGGCGCCGCGATCGAACGGCAGCTTCCAGTTGAGCCGCTCGGCAATCCGGTCGAGCACCTTCTCGATCGCGGCGTCCTTGAGGATCGTGCCGGTGGCCTGCGGACGGCCGTCGCGCAGCAAGTTTTGCTTGCGGAATTCGAGCGGGTCGCGCTTGAGTGCGCGCGCGATCATGTCGGTGTGGCTCTCATAGGCCCATACCAATTGCGGCACGCCAAAGCCGCGCAGCGCGCCGGCCGGCGTCAGGTTGGTATAAACCGCGTAGGAATCGATCGAGACATTGTCGATGTCGTAAGGCCCGGAAGCGGTGAAACCAGATTTCTGTGTGACGCGCGGGCCGATGTCGGCATAGGCGCCGCCGTTCCACCACACTTCGCATTTTCGCGCGATGATGCGGCCGTCACTGTCGAGGCCGCTTTTGATGCGGAACGTGCTGGGATGTTTGGTGATGGTGTAGAAATGCTCTTCCATCGTGTTCGCGACCTTGACCGGCCGGCGCGCCAGCATCGACAGTGCGAGCGCAAGCGCCTCCAATTTAATGTAGAGCTTGCCGCCATAGCCGCCGCCGAGATACGGCACCTTGATGCGAACGCGGTTTTCCGGCCAGCCGAGCAGCCGCGCAATCTCGGTGCGCACGAATGATGGGCCCTGCGCGGACGAAAAGATCGTCACACCGTCATCTCGATAATCAGCGATAGAAGCGTGCGGCTCCAACGGCAGATGGAGCACCTTCTGAGTGCGGAAGGTGTGCTCGAACACGTGCGCGGCCGAGGCGAGGGCCTTGTCAACATCGCCGCGCCGCAGCCGAAAATCGAGCGCGATGTTGGTGCCCTTGCAGCCTTTGAGATGCTTGAGATCGGCGAAAGTGCCGGCCGGCTTCAGTTCCTCATGCACCAAAATCTTGTTATCGGCCGCCTCGACTTCGTCGAACACGGCCGGCAGTTCCTCGTACTCGGCTACGATCTGCTGCACGGCCTGGTCAGCGATGTGCGGATCAAAAGCCAGCACGACCGCGACCGGCTCGCCGACAAAATGCACCTTGTCGATGGCGAGGATCGGCTGATCATGGAACGCCGGGCCGTAATAAGGATTCGGGATGACCTTGCGGACATCCTCGCTGGTATAGACGGCGTAGACGCCGGGGATCTTCTTGGCTTCGCTGATGTCGATCGATTTGATACGACCATGCGCCACCGTGCTGCGGAAGATCTTGGCGTACAGCATGCCGGGCAGCCGCATGAGGTGAGTATATTCGGCGTGACCGGTGACCTTCTCTCGCGCCTCAAGACGGGGTAGCGAGCGGCCGACCTGATGACCGGCTTGAATGGTTGGCGTTATGGCGGTCATTGCTGCGCGCCTCCACCAGCCTTAATCGCCGTGCGCACGGCACGGGCGGCATAGACGCGGAGCAGCTCCCGCTTGTAAGACGCCGAGCCGCGCACGTCGGCAAGAATTTCGACTTCGTCCACCGCGGCGTCGGCGACCGTTTTGAGTGTCGCATCGTTGGCAG
Source organism: uncultured Alphaproteobacteria bacterium (assembly GCA_963703875.1). Lineage (GTDB taxonomy): Bacteria > Pseudomonadota > Alphaproteobacteria > Rhizobiales > Xanthobacteraceae > Pseudolabrys. The sequence continues at coordinate 313,604 of CAVPFZ010000023.1, read as the reverse complement.
ACTTTCCGATCAAAGCATTTTCAGCCGCGACCATGCGGGTGGCCTTGGTGGTGGCCGCGCTGACAACGATGCGGGCGGATTTCACGCTTGAACCGGCCATGTCGAGCGCAACCGCGACGCCGAGCGCCGGCCAGTCGTCGGCCGAGCCGGTCGTGACTTTGAAATAAACCGTGCGGGTCGCGGCTTGCGCGGGGATATGGACTTGGGTGATCAGTTCGTTCTTAGCGAGTGCGGTTTCGTAATAGCCGGTCAGCAGTTCCTCCACCGCCATGCTGCGCTCGCCCGACGGGCCAACTATGGTCACTGAGGCGCCGAGCGCGATCAAAACCGGTGGCAGATCCATGTGCGGATCGGCATGCGCCAGTGCGCCGCCGACGGTTGCGACATTACGCACGCGTATATTCGACAGCCGCGTCATGGTGCGCACAATCACCGGCGCATGGCGCAGGACTTTGGGCGAATGCTCGATCGCCGAGAGCGGCGTCATCGCGCCAATCGTCAATTCGCCGGCAGCGGTTGTAGAAATTTCTGAAAAACTGTCGCCGATCTTACGTAAACTGACGAGACGCTTCGGGCTAAATACGCCAGCCTTCATCATCAGCATCAGCGCGGTGCCGCCGGCAATCGCCCGCACATCCGGATCGTCCGGATCGATGAGCGCGATGGCCTCCTTAAGCGAGGCCGGCTCGGCAAGGTCGAATGGCGTCACGTTTCACTCCACGGTCCGCCGCCTGCAAAGGCGGCGAATAGCCGTGCCGTGAAATATTTTTCCATTTCCTTGGCTTTGGATTTCAGCACGGGCTGTCCCATGCTACCGAGTTTTCCAGTCAGGGTCGCGTCAATTGAATATTGAATGACGGTTTTGTCGCCGGATTCGACCAGCTGCGTTGTCGCAGTTGCAGCCAGTCTGCCCACTATACCCAGCGGTGTGCCCTCAACACTGGCTTTGATCTTTTCTGGCGGTGAAAGTTCGGTGATCTCGACGTCGGCTTTGAATTTGAAGCGTAGATAGGCGACGCGGGCTTCGAGGACCGCAGTGTAATGGGTGGCGTCGATTTCCTTGAGATCGCTGACGCCCTCGATGCAGGACGCAAAGAACGGCGCGTCGCTGAGCGCCTTGAACACCGCCTCGCGTGGTGCAGTTACCGTGATTTCACCGGAGATATTCAAAGCAATTCTTTCGATTGAAAGTGACTAACACGCGGCCACTCAGGAATTGAACTCACGAATTCCCTTTTAAAACTATCTATTTGATTTTCCGCGACTACTTGCGCTGATTTCGTGCAAATCTGGGTCCAGAGACCTTTCGCAGAAGAACTGCACAAACGGGCACCCACAACTTCCGACGATTTTCCAAATACGGCATTACGGCAAAGCGTGTTCGTACATAACCCCGCGACAGTCCATCTCGTATTCAAGACCGCTAACCGGAGGGCGGTTGAAGTGCCAAGTGAGACCCGAGCGGGCGGCGCCACGGCGGACAAGTTCGTTCGCCAGGAATGGATAAAGATCGTGCACGGTGTAGACTTGAGTGGTGGTCGTATCGGCCCACCCGAAACCGAGCGCCAGCATCCGGTTTTCCAATTGACCGAGTACAAACAGGGCCTTTTCTCGCATAGCATCACTGGTGATTTCACCGCGCCGGATGGTGCGCTCGCGATAACTCGCGCGGCCTTCAATGGCCTCGCCGCTGCCCGAGATCACGAAAGACGGCGCAGCCACGGCATCCGGTATCGTGAAAGAAAAGGCGTGAAACGACGGCTCGGCCGGCGGCTCGATCTCCGGACATACATTGCTGCGTGCGACCGGATTGATGGTGCCGTCGAACAGTCTCCATTTTGACAGAGTGGTTACATACTGTCTGTTGAAATCCGTGAAGCCTTGCTCCGAAAACGGCGCCGGTGATCTCAACTCGCAGGCGCAAAAGGCCATCATCGGACGGCCAAAGTCTTTCAGTATCGCCTCAATACGACAAAAACCCTCGCTCAATGGCACGGGCGACATGAAGCGCACTCGCATGATACGATAGCCGGGAAGCGCAGCAACGCCCGCCGAATACTGGAAGACGCCATTGATAAAGCGATATCCGCCGGCGGAGAAATTACTCGTCTGCATGATCCCTACCTTCAATTGAACATTGATCGCGGCAAACGCCCTGGGGAATCGCCACTGCCCTATTCAGGGTCTTTGGTTTATCGGATTATACAATGGGCGGCCGCGGCGTAGCGCTGTCAAACTACGATCTTTCCAAGGAGAAGCGCAGCAATGGCAAAAGTGAGAATAGGCCTTGTCGGATGCGGATTTGTCTCCGAGCTCCACATGTACGCTTATAAGCGCGTCTATGGGGTTGACGCGGAAGTCAAAGCCGTCGCTGCACGAGGCGACCAGGTTGTCGAGTTTGCCAAAAAACATCACATCGGGACTACCTATCGAGATTTTCACGAAATGATCGCCGATCGGGAGATTGACGTCGTCGATATCTGCACCCCGCCCAATCTGCACGCGGCGATGATCGTGCAAGCGATGCAGGTGGGAAAACATGTCATCTGCGAGAAACCGTTCGCCGGCTATTTCGGGCGCGACGGCGACAAGACTCCGATCGGCAAGCATGTGCCGAAATCGCTCATGTATGAGCGCATCATGGAGGAGATGGACAAAACTTGCGCGGCCATCAAGGCCACCGGCAAGTTGTTCATGTACGCGGAAGACTGGATCTACGCGCCGGCGGTGGCGAAAACGGTCGAGGTCCTCAACGCGACGAGAGACAAAATTTTGTTCATGAAAGCCGAGGAGAGTCACAGCGGCTCGCACGCCGCCCATGCCGCGCAGTGGGCGATGACCGGCGGCGGCTCGCTGATCCGCATGGGGTGTCATCCGCTTTCAGCGGTGCTCTATCTCAAGCAAGTGGAGGCAAAGGCGCGCGGCGAGCGGATTACGGTATCGAGCGTGACCGCCGATGTCGGCAATGTGGCCGCCTGCCTGAAGCCGCAAGAACGAGAATTCATCAAGGCAAAGCCCGTCGACGTTGAAGATTGGGGGGTTCTGACACTTACTTTTTCGGATGGCACCAAGGGTACGGTGTTCTCCGGCGACATGATTATGGGTGGCGTGCGCAACTTGGTCGAGACCTACACCAACGGCGGCTCGCTGTTCGCCAATATCACACCCAACAACAGTTTGATGAGTTACCTGACCGACGAGGAGAAATTGGCCGGCGTATACGTCACCGAGAAAGTCGATCGCAAAACCGGCTGGCAATACATCTGCCTGGAAGAGGAATGGACCCGCGGTTATTTGCAAGAAATCCAGGATTTCATGGAATGCGTCGCGCTGGGACGCCAACCGCTGGCCGGTCTCGATCTCGCCTACGAAACCATCAAGATGAACTACGCCGGCTATTGGTCTGCCGACGAAGGCCGCCGGATCTCGCTGTAGGCCGCGTTCGCAGCGATCTTTATTCTGCCGAAACGGCCTTGGCTCGCGATTGGCGGATTTTCACCTGGCGCAACGCGCCGACGATGCCTTGCGGCATGAAGATGATGCAGAGCACGAGAAGCACGCCATAAATGGTGTTGGCGGCGCCGATGAAGTTCACGCCGAACCATACGCGCAGACCCTCGGTGAGCGAAATCGTCAGCAACGCACCGACCGTCGGCCCCATTAGTGAGTAGACGCCGCCTGCGACCGCCGCAAACACGATCTGCAGCGATACCACGATGCCCGATACCGACTCCGGATTGAGATACATAATATATTGAGCATAAATCGCGCCGCCGACAGCGGTCAGCGCCGCACTGATGATGGTCACGCGTAATTTCTGGCGCAGCACATCGATGCCAACCGCCGCAGCTGCGTCCTCGTCCTCGGAAATCGCCTCAAGCGCTTCGCGGCTGATGCCACGCTCGATCCGCTGCCAGACCAGCAACCCGGCCACCCACAAAAGCAAAGCAATGCCGTAGAAATAACCCTTCTCCGGAAACTGCAGCGCGTACCATGAGTGTCCGACAGTTTTCAGCGTAAAGCCGAGCGAGCCGCCGGTAAGATCGCGCGCGGCGACCAACGATAAGAGCACGACCTGGCTGAGCGCCAGCGTCACCAGCGCGAAATAGTGGCCGACAACTTTGAGACGGAAGCACGGGTAACCGATAACGACTGCGAGGAGCGCGGACAGCACCACGCCGATTGGAATACCGATCCAAGGCGTGAGGCCATAATAGTTCCATAGTAGGGCTGGAACATAGGCCCCCACTCCCATGAAGGCGCCGTGGCCGAACGAGACGAAACCGAAGCGCCCCATCAGCGCCCAAGCCGTGTAGATGAACGCCCAGAGCAGAATCTGGATAAGCAGATGCAGAAAATAGGTTGGCACGCCAAAAGGCAGCGCGATGAGCAATACCACGCTTGCCAAGGTTAATATGTGCCACGTCCTCATCGCGCGAAAAGCCCCCGTGGCCGGATGAACATCAACACGATGAAGAATGTAAAGGAGAGGACGTAGGACAACTCGGTGTTCGAATAATAGCCGCCGATCGAGATGATCTGGCTGATGATGAAAGCGGCGATAAAGCCGCCGATCATGTTGCCGAGCCCGCCGAGCACGCAGATCATGAAAATGACCGGCCCGAAAGTGTTGCCGATATAGGGATGGACGTCATATTGCAGCGCCAACATGCATGCGGCGAGACCGGCAAGCGCGCCGCCGATGGCCGACGTCACCAGATAAATTCGGCGTTGATTGACGCCCATCAAACCAATGATATCGCGATCCTGCGCGATGGCGCGAATCGCCGTGCCAATATAAGTGCGTTTGAGAAACAGATATAGCACGATCGCACCGATCAATCCGATCACGAACGCGATCAGGCGCGCGAAGCTTATGAAAACCGTGCCAATCTCGATGATCGGCAGACGGATACCGAGATTGCGAAAATCGGTGCCGAACAGCAGCGTTGCAAAGCTCTGAAGAAAAAACAGCAGGCCGCCGGTCGCCAGCAATTGGTTGATCGGCGCCGAGTTGAGGACCGGCGCTATGATAATGAGATGAACCACCACACCGAGCAATGCGACGCCCACGATCGTGACCACGCAGGCGAGCGGGAATGGCCAACCGTACACGGCATAGAGAAAATATAGCGCATACATGCCGCACATGACGATGTCGGCATAGGCGATCCATACTACGTCGATGACGCCGAAAATCAGATTGAGCCCGAGCGCAAGCAGCGCCAGAACACCGCCCAACAGGATGCCGTTGATGATCGCTTCAAGGAGATAGAGATCCATCGCGGCTACAGCCCCATGTACGACTTGCGGATTAAGTCATTGTTTTTGAGCTCCGCCGCCGTTCCGGCAAGCTTGATACTACCGACTTCCAGCAGATAGGCGCGATCGACGACATCAAGTACCTGCTGGACGTTCTGTTCCACGATCAGCACCGTCAGTCCTTCGGCGCGGATGCGGTGCACGAGCTCGAACACTTGCTGCACAACCATCGGCGCGAGGCCAGCTGAGGGTTCGTCCATCAGCAACAGCTTCGGCTTCGACATCAGCGCGCGACCGATGGCGCACATCTGCTGCTCGCCACCGGAAAGCGTGCCGGCCAATTGCTCGCGGCGATCTTTCAACCGGGGAAACAGGTTGTAGACCCAGTCGAGCTGCTCGACGAAATGCCGACGCGCCCGCGGGATAAACGCGCCAATGCGCATATTTTCCTCAACGCTCAGGCGCGCAAACAGCCGCCGGTTTTCGGGGACGTGGGCGATGCCCTGTTCGACGATCCTATGCGCCGGCAGACCGCCGGTCGAAACGCCCTCAAGCGTCATCGCACCTTCGCGCATGGGCACCAGCCCGGAAATAACACGCATTAGCGTGGTCTTGCCCGCACCGTTCGGCCCGATCACGCCGACCGCTTCGCCCTCTGGTACATCGAGCGACACACCGAAGAGAGCCTGGAAGGATCCGTAGCCGGCAGAGACGTCGGCAAGAGAAAGCATTCGATCACGCCCGCGGTTTGCCGAGGTAGACCTCGGTGACGCGCGGATCGATCGACGCATGTGTGGGGGCGCCTTCGAAAATCATTACTCCGTGATCGAGCACAATGACGCGATCGACGATGCGCATCAGCACGCCCATGATATGCTCGACCCAGACGATAGTGATGCCCATGCGGCCACGGATGCTATTGAGCAGATTTGCGGCGTGATCCATCTCGGCCGAATCAAGACCGCCGAGACTTTCGTCGGCGAGGAGCAAACGCGGCTTGGTGGCCAGCGCTCGGGCAAGTTCGAGCTTCTTGAGCGCGGCGGCCCCCAGTCCGCCGGTCCGCGCCGAGGCATCGGTTGGCAGCCCTACCAGGCCCAGCGCCTCTTCCGCTCGCTTCTGCGCTTCCTGACGCCCGATGCGCCCGGCCTCGCCGTAATAGGCAGCGAGCATGACATTTTCGAGCAGCGAGAGTTTGCGGAAGGGCCGCGGGATCTGGAACGTGCGCGCGACACCCTGATGGCAGATCGCGTGCGCCGGCAAGCCGCAGATTTCCCTGCCCTGCAGGCGGATCGAACCGGAACTTGGGCGCAGATTACCGGCGATCAGGTTGAATGTCGTGCTCTTGCCCGAGCCATTTGGGCCAATGAGACCAAGTATCTCACCCTCACGCACCTCGAAGGAAACCTGGTTGACCGCCAGGAATCCTCCAAAGCGCTTGGTGAGCCCTTCGACTGCCAGCATCGTCGCTATGATGCGTAGATAGACGACTTCGGCAGCGGCAACACAGGGGCTTGGGTCTGAATGTTGGTCGGGTACACCACCGAGATATGCTCGCCGGCATTCTGCATGACCACAGGCGTCGAGCGCTCGTTTTGCCCTGACATTGGGGTACCGGGCGGAAAGAACTTCACGCCATAGCCCTGGATCGTACCGCCGGGTGGAATGTCGACGTCAAGCGCGGCCTTGCGGACCGCCTCGGGGTCGAAGCCGCCGTACTTCGCCTTCGCGACTGGCAGCACTTTATTGAGCAGGATCCAGGTCTGGTTGAAACCCATTGAACAATGTGGCGGCACGTCGTCCGCCTTGGTCTGCGCCTTGTAGCGCTCGACCATGATCTTGGTGAGGTCTCCGATCCCAGGCGCGAGTTTCTTGGCATCGAGAAGTTGCGCCGGCACCGGATCGATGTTGCAAAAGTTATCTATGTCCTTGCCAAAGGTCGCCCGCAACTTGTCGAGTTGACTGTAACCGGCGCCAGCGCCGATCAACATCTTGAAGCGCAGGCCGCTCTCTCGCGCCTGACGTAGGAACAAGGTGATGTCGGGATTGTAACCTGCGTGCGAGATGATGTCGGCGCCAGCGCGCTTCAGCTTGGTCACCAGCGATGAGAGATCGGGGGCGGCCGCTGAATATCCCTCATGCAGAACGATGTTGAGGCCGGCTTCCTTGGAATACTGCTCGTCGGCCGCCGCAACACCGACCCCGTAGGGGCCGTCTTCGTGGATCAGCGCGACCTTCACAGCCTTCGGCTCGATACCTAGCTTCGCCTTTGAGTTCTCGGCAATGAAGCCGGCGAAGGCCTGACCGTATTGATCGGAATGGATTTGCGCGCGAAACACGTAGTGCAGGTTCTTGTCCTTGAACACGGCGGTCGCAACCGCGGTTGTGATCCAGAGGATCTTCTTTTGCTGCTCTACTTTCGCGGCGAGTGGCACTGCGTGCGCGCTCGAGTAAACACCTTCGATGATGTCAACCTTTTCCTGGTTGATCAGGCGCTCGACCTCGTTGATCGCGACGTCGGCCTTACTCTGCGAGTTCGCGTTGACTGGCACGACCTTGTACTTGCCGTCAACGCCGCCTTTCTCGTTGCAGAGGTCAATCGCAATCTGCGCGCCGACGGCGCATGCAACCGAACCACCGGCGGCGAATGGGCCGGAGTGGTCGAAGATGACACCGATGCGAACTGTTTCCGCCTGGGCTCGGGCGAAACGCCAGTCGAGGCTCAACGCCGCGGTCGCAGCCGCGGAATTCTTCAGCAGAGATCTGCGTGAGACTTTCATCGTATCCCTCCCTGGGTACCAAGCTTCAACGGCTGGTAGTTATTTGTATTATTGTCACCAGTATTTGTGGAATGCATTCGAATGTCAACGCGAGCAAGAGCTGTTCACTCAGTCGCTACCCCACTCAGTGAGTATGTATCTGACCAAGCAGGAATTGAACTCCGAAAGCCGGCGTCCATATCCGCTTGGGTCATTAGATGGGGTAATCGGCCGGCAGCTTGTGGATAGCTGAAGAATATGGGTGCTGCGCTTCAGGCTGATGGTGGAAACGAGGTCCGTGTGTACGGCCTCAAGCATCAGAAGGAGAAGCGTGAGCCATGGACCATTTTGCTGGACTGGACGTTTCAGTCAAGGAGACAAGCGTCTGCATTGTGGATGACGCAGGCAAGATCGTACGAGAAGTAAAGGTTGCGAGCGAGCCGGAAGATCTGCTTCGCGTTCTGGCAAACCCTATCTACCACTTCAAACGGATCGGGCTGGAAGCCGGGCCGCTATCGCAATGGCTGTTCAGTGCACTCGCTGAAGCGGGCTTGCCGGTGATCTGTGCCGAGACACGGCACATGCGGGCGGTGTTGAAGGCGCAGATCAACAAGACCGACCGCAACGATGCGCGCGGCATGGCGCAGATGATGCGGGTGGGGCTTTATCGTCCGGTGCATGTGAAGACGCTGCGCAGCCAGAAACTGCGCATGCTGCTGACCCATCGCAAGCTGCTGCAGTCGAAGGCCATCGCTATCGATAATGATCTGCGTGGTACTTTGCGCAACTTCGGCCTCAAGGTGGGCGCGGTAGGTAAAGTGAAGTTCGAGGCGCGCATCAGGGAACTAGTCGAGAACCTCCCCGATCTGTCCGTACTGGTCGAGCCGCTGCTCATTGTCCGGCGAGTGTTACGCGAACAGCTCGGCATCCTGCATCGCCGCTTGCTGGCCATCGTGCGGGACGATGAGGTGTGCCGACGCCTGATGACGACGCCCGGGCGTTGGCCCCGTGGTGTCGCTAACCTATCGCGCGACCGTCGACGTACCCGCGCGCTTCAAGAACTCCAAGGCGGTCGGGGCGGTGTTTGGACTGACACCCGCCCAGCATCAATCGGGTGAAAGCGACCGACCCGGCGGGATATCACGCTGCGGAGACGAGATGATGCGGGTGATGCTCTACGAAGCGGCCCAGATCATGCTGACCCGCACCAACAAGTGGTCCTGGCTCAAGGCCTGGGCCATGAAGATCGCCAGGCACCGCGGGATGAAGAAGGCGATCATGGCGCTGGCGCGCCGACTGGCCGTCATCATGCATCGCATATGGGTTGACGGCACCGAGTTCCGCTGGACCCGGGAGGCTGCGGCGGCATGAGAGCAGTTCAGAATCAATTGCGATAGGAGAACACTCGAGCTCCACCGAGCGGTGGAATGATGTCCCTCGCGGGACGATGGATGAGGTGAGTTCGTTTGTCCGCTTGGACCTGCCGTTCGTCTGACGGCAAGGCCGCCCATTAGATTGTTCCGCCTCGTTCTCGAATTCCATAGTGGAAGGGCCCTAGTGCCGATTCCGAAGAGAAGCACGAGCCCGTGAGCGACGTCGACACTGCAGTGGTGGATAGTCTGAAAGTGCTTGACCCCGAACGGCCGATTAGAGAAGCGGACAAACCATCTCGGGCCAAAATCGACTGTTGTCGGCTGTCGACCAAGCAGGAATCGAACCGCGAAATTCCCGTTTCAAAAAACGCTTTTGAAATTGCGGAAGAAATTCGGGCGATTCAAAGCTATCAAGGCATCAGAGATTTTTCGTGGAATAAGCCACAAAAGTTTGAATTCCAATCTTTGGCATTTATGCCCGAGCCGCATCTTGGATCTGGGTTACTGCCTAAAGCTTAGGCTCTTTTCCTCTATTGTATGCAATCCGAATTACTGCATACCCGCGCGAGACGGCTCCAGCGGGCCGGCATTTCAGCGCCAAATCAATAGCTTACCAAAATTGTGCATTGCGGCGAGCTTTGGCACAGCCTTTGCGGAAGACCTTCCAGGGCATATTCGGGAGGTTTGTCATGAAACGTCGTGAATTTCTCAAATCGGCAACCGCGCTGGCGGCAAGCACAGTGGTAGCCGGGCCTGGGATCTTTTCGCCGGCCAAGGCGCAATCACGCAAAGAGACATTGCTACTCGTCACCGAGAACGGACCGAACAATCTCGACATCCACGGGCTCGGCACCAATCGCCCCGGCTACGAGGCCTCGTGGAATTGCTACGACCGGCTGATCCGTAACGGCAAGAAGACGCTTGCCGACGGCTCGGCCTCCTACGACCGCGACAGCTACGAAATGGAGATCGCCGAGGACATGAAGATCGGCGACATGTCGGTCACCTTCAAGCTGAAGAAGAACGCCAAATTCCAGGACGGCACGCCGGTCACCGCCAAGGACGTGAAATGGTCGTTCGACCGCGCCGTCTCCGTCGGCGGCTTCCCGGTGGTGCAGATGAAGGCCGGCTCGCTGCTCAAGCCTGAGCAATTCGTCGCCGTCGATGACGCGACCTTCCGTGTCGACTTCGTCAAGAAGAACCGCCTGACCGTGCCCGATCTCGCGGTGATCGTGCCTGGCATCTACAATTCGGCGTTGCTCAAGTCGAAGGCGACCGACAAGGATCCCTGGGCGCTCGAATACACCAAGAGCAACACCACCGGCTCCGGTGCTTTCAAAGTGACAAGCTGGAAGCCCGGCGTGGAGATCATCTACGAGCGCAACGATGCTTGGGTTGGCGGCAAGCTGCCCGAACTCAAGAAGGTCATCTGGCGTACCATTCCGTCGTCCGGCAACCGGCGCGCGTTGATGGAGCGCGGCGACGCCGACATTTCCTTCGATCTTCCGGCGAAAGACTTCACCGAGATGAAGAAGGAAGGCAAGCTGAAGATGATCTCCAATCCGATCGGCAACGGCATGTACAGCCTTGAGCTAAACGTGGTGAAGCCGCCGTTCAACAACGAGAAGATCCGCCAAGCGATTGCTTACGCGATCCCGTACCAGAAAATCGTGGACGCCGCGATGTTCGGCCATGCGCGGCCGTTGTTTGACGGACCGTCGAACAAGGTGACGACCATCAATTGGCCGCAGCCGACCGGCTACAAGACTGACATGGCCAAGGCCAAGGCGCTGATGGCGGCATCGGGCGCGGGCCCGATCGACACCACCATCTCCTTCGACCTCGGCGACGGCGTCAACTCCGAGCCGATCGCCACGCTGATTCAGGAGAGCCTCGCCGAGATCGGCATCAAGCTCGCCATCAACAAGGTGCCGGGCGCCAACTGGCGCAGCGAGATGGCGAAGAAGTCGATGCCGATGATGGTCAACTTCTTCTCCGGCTGGCTCGACTATCCGGAATACTTCTTCTTCTGGTGCTATTCCGGGCAAAACGCCATCTTCAACACGCCGAGTTACGTCAACAAGGACATGGACGCCCTCATCGACGGCGCCTATGCAGCCGCGGCGGTCGGCGACAAGGAAAAATACGCCCCCAACGTGGAAGGCTTCATCACCAAGGCCTATGACGACGTGCCGCGCGTGCCGCTGTTCCAGCCGTTCCTCAACGTGGCGACGCAGAAAAACATCTCCGGCTACAGCTACTGGTTCCACCGGCAGGTGGATTACCGCTCGCTCGTGAAGGCGTGATGCGCCGCAAGTAGGAGAGGTGCGTCGCCCTCGGCGCACGCTTTCCGGCGGACGGGGAACTGGGCATGCTCGCGACCCTCGGCAAGCGGTTGGTGACGGTGATCCCGACGCTGATCGGCGTCGTCATCGTCACCTTCCTGCTCACGCGCGTGCTCCCCGGAGACCCGGCGGTCTATTTCGCCGGCCCGGCGGCGACGCCGCAATCGATCGCCGACATCCGCAAGTCTCTCGGCCTCGACCGGCCGCTGCCCGAGCAATTCGCCCGCTATGTCAGCGACCTCGCGCACGGCAATCTCGGCAACTCCCTGTCCACCGGCAGGCCTGTGGTGACCGAGATCAAAAGCCGCCTGCCGGCTTCGGCCGAGCTGACGCTGTTCGGACTCATCCTGTCGCTCGTCATCGCCTTGCCGCTCGGCATTCTCGCCGCGGTCAAGCAAGGGTCCTGGATCGATCATACCTGCCGGGTGGTGGCGACCGCGGGCGTGTCGCTGCCGGTGTTCTTCACCGGCCTGTTGCTGGTCTACATTTTCTATTATCAACTCGGCTGGGCGCCGGCGCCGATCGGGCGACTTGACGCCTTCACCACCGCGCCGACGCAGATCACCGGCTTCTTCACCATCGACAGCGTTCTTACCGGCAATCTTGAGGCCTTCCGCGGGGCCTTCAGTCAACTGATCCTTCCCGTCTTCACGCTCGGCATTTTCTCGCTGGCGCCGATCACGCGCATGACGCGCGCCTCGATGCTCGCCGTGCTCGCTTCCGACTTCGTGCGCACCGCGCGCGCCAGCGGGCTCGACAACAAGACCATCATTTTCACTTATGCCTTCCGCAACGCCATGCTGCCGGTGGTCACCACGCTTGGCATGGTGTTCTCCTTCCTGCTCGGCGCCAATGTGCTGGTGGAAAAAGTGTTCGCTTGGCCCGGCATCGGCTCCTACGCGATCGAAGCTCTGCTGCAATCGGATTTCGCGCCGGTGCAGGGCTTCGTGCTGGCCATGGCGATTCTCTATGTAGCGCTCAATTTGATCATCGACATTCTTTACGGCGTCATCGATCCGCGCGTGAGGCTCGAGGGATGAGCGAAAGCAATTCCATCTTTCGACATGCGCGCTACGTCATTTCGGAAAATCCGGTGACGGGGCTGGCATTCGGCCTGTTCCTACTGATCGCGATCTGCGCGCTGCTCGGGCCGCACATCGTGCCTTACGATCCGCTGGCGAGCGGCCCGGCGACGCTGGCCGCGCCGTCGTGGGCGCATTGGTTCGGCACCGACCAGACCGGCCGCGACATCTTCAGCCGCGTGGTGGTGGCGACGCGGCTCGACTTCGTCATCGCCATCACCTCGGTCGCGCTGGTCTTCGCCATGGGCGGTTTTGCCGGCATCGCCGCCGGATTTTTCGGCGGTTGGACCGACCGCATCGTCGGCCGCATCTCCGACACCATCATGGCCTTTCCGCTGTTCGTGCTGGCCATGGGCATCGTCACCGCGCTCGGCAACACGGTGACCAATATCGTGATCGCCACCGCCATCATCAATTTCCCGCTTTATGTCCGCGTCGCGCGCGCCGAGGCCAATGTGCGGCGCGAGGCCGGTTTCGTGCAGGCGGCGCGGCTGTCCGGCAACGGCGATTTCCGCATCTTGCTGATGCACATTTTGCCCAACATCATGCCGATCATGATGGTGCAGATTTCGCTGACCATGGGCTACGCCATCCTCAACGCGGCGGGCCTGTCCTTCATCGGCCTTGGCGTGCGGCCGCCGACGCCCGAATGGGGGATCATGGTGGCGGAAGGCGCCGGCAACATCATCTCCGGCGAATGGTGGATCGCGCTGTTTCCCGGCGCTGCGCTGATGCTCGCGGTATTCTGCTTCAACCTTTTAGGCGACGGGTTGCGCGACTTGGTCGACCCGCAGCGGCGGACGTGACAATGGCAAAGAAATCGAAAACCGCGGCAAAGTCGAGCAAGCTCAAGGAGCACGACGCCTCGCTGCCGCTGCTCGCCGTGCATGATCTCACGGTCGAGTTCGCCACGCGACGCGGTACCGTGCGCGCGGTCGAGCACGTCAATCTCACCGTCGCCAAAGGCGAGACGCTGGCGATCGTCGGCGAATCCGGCTCGGGAAAATCGGTCACATCTTACGCTGTGATGCGCATCCTCGACCGGGCAGGTCACATTGCTCAAGGCTCAGTCATGTTCAGCGGACTCGATCTGCGCAGCGTGCCGGAAAGCGAGATGCGCGACCTGCGCGGCCGCGAAATGTCGATGATCTTCCAAAGCCCGCGGCTAGCGCTCAATCCGATCCGCAAGGTTGGCCGTCAGATCGAGGACGTATTGCTGCAGCATTCGCAGGTCGACAGCGATGCGGTAAGCGAACGCGCGATCGAAACGCTGGAACAGGTGCGCATCGCGCGGCCGCGCGAACGCTATCATGCCTATCCGTTCGAGCTGTCCGGCGGCATGTGCCAGCGCGTCGTGATCGCGCTCGCCCTCGCCTGCCGGCCGCAATTGCTGATCGCCGACGAGCCGACCACCGGCCTCGATGTCACCACGCAGAAGGCGGTTATGGACCTTGTGGTCGAACTAACGCGTGAGCGCGGCATGTCGACGATCCTGATCACGCACGATCTCGGACTGGCGGCGGCCTATTGCGACCGCGTGGTAGTGATGGAAAAGGGCCTCATCGTCGAGACCGCGGCTTCGGCGACCATCTTCAAAAAACCGTCGCACAAATATACCCGCAAGCTGATGCGCGCGACACCGCGCCCCGGCGTTTCGCTGCGCGACCTGCTGCCGGAAGGCGAGACGGCGCGGCCGAAAGCAGCCGCCAAGACGCCACCGCGCAAGACCAAGACCGGCGAAATGCCGCTACTAATGGTCGAAAAGCTGGTCAAGGAATATCCGCGCCGGGGCGGCGCCACATCGCTGTTCAAAATATTCGGTCCGAAGCCGCCAAAGGAGCTTGAAACCTTCCGCGCCGTCGACGGCATTAGTTTCTCGATCGCACGCGGCGAAAGCGTTGGTCTCGTTGGCGAGTCCGGTTGCGGCAAATCCACCACCTCGATGATGGTGATGCGACTGATCGACAAATCGTCCGGCCTGATCATGTTCGACGGCGAAGACATCGGCGAAATTCCGGCGCGCAAATTCGCAACGCTGCCGTTCCGCAAACGCATCCAGATGGTATTTCAGGATCCGACCGACAGCCTCAACCCGCGATTTACCGCCGTGCGCGCGATCGCCGATCCGTTGCTGCAGCTTGGCGGAATCTCGCGGAACGACGTGCGTGCTCGCTGCGAAGAGCTCGCCGCGCAGGTCGGACTACCGCTCAATCTGCTCGATCGTTTCCCCCACCAGCTTTCCGGGGGCCAAAAAGCGCGCGTCGGCATTGCGCGCGCCATCACGCTCAAGCCTGACCTCATTATTCTTGACGAACCGACTGCCGCGCTCGACGTTTCGGTACAGGCGGTTGTTCTTAACCTATTGCAAGACCTGAAAGATTCGCTGGGGATGAGTTATCTTTTCGTATCGCATGATCTCAACGTCGTGCGGCTCCTGTGCGATCGTGTCATCGTGATGCAGTCCGGGAAAATCGTCGAACAAGGGCCGACCGAGCGGGTCATGGGCGAACCACAAGCGGGCTATACACGAGACCTGCTGTCGGCAATTCCTCATCCGCCGCTGTAAGGGAGGAGTGAAATGGCGACCTCACTCGATCCGTTCGACGAATTTATCGCGGCAGCAGCGCGTGTGCTGGAAATTCCTCTCGATCCAGCATGGATGCCCGCGATCAAATCCAATCTGGAAGCCACATTGAAGCACGCCGCAGCCGTGGCGGAATTCGACCTGCCGGACGATGCCGAACCGGCCCCAATTTTCAAAGCTTGAGCCGTGAACGCATCCCAACCATGGGCCACCGCCGCGGAGATCGCCGCAGCGGTAACGTCCGGCAAGACCAGCGCGCTTGCAGTTACCGAGGCCGCGCTTGCCCGCATTGCCGATCTCAATCCCGCCCTCAACGCCTTCACCGCCGTAACAGCCGGACGCGCGCTTGCGCGGGCCGGCGCCATTGACGCTGAGCGCGGCAAGCGACCGCCGGGTCCGCTCGCCGGCGTGCCATTCGCGGTGAAGAACTTATTCGACATCACGGGGCTCGCCACCGTGGCGGGGTCCAAGATCAATCGCGCACGTCCGCCGGCCACGAAGGATTCGCCCTTGATCGAACGGCTGGAAGCAGCCGGAGCGGTACTGGTCGGCGCGCTCAATATGGGCGAATACGCCTACGACTTTACCGGCGAAAATATCCACGATGGCCCGTCACGCAATCCACATGACCTTGCCCGGATGACCGGAGGCTCATCCGGCGGCTCCGGCGGTGCGGTGGCCGGCGGTCTCGTGCCGATTGCGCTGGGGTCGGATACCAACGGCTCGATACGGGTGCCCTCCTCGCTGTGCGGCATCTTTGGCCTGAAACCGACCTATGGGCGGCTCACGCGCGCGCGCTCGTTCCCGTTCGTGGCGAGCCTCGACCACCTGGGGCCGTTCGCGCGCTCGGCGCGTGACCTCGCGCTTGCCTATGATGCCATGCAGGGGCCCGATGCGGACGACCCCGCGTGCACAGAACGGGCGCCAGAGCCAGCAACGCCTCAGCTCGAACGCGGCATCGCGGGCCTACGTATCGCTGTAGCCGGCGGGTATTTCCGCCAAGGCGCCTCCCCCGAAGCACTGAGGGCAATTGAACTGGTCGCCAAAGTGTTTGGCACGGCCGAGGAAATCGAAATTTCGCATGCTCATCGCGCACGGGCCGCGGCCTATGTCATTACCGCCACCGAAGGCGCGGCACTCCATCTCGACCGTCTGCGCAAACAGGCGCGTGATTTTGACCCCGCCGTGCGCGACCGATTGATCGGCGGCGCCATGGTGCCGTCCACGCTCGTGGTGAAAGCACAAAAATTCCGCCGCTGGTACCGCGAGCGCGTCCTCGAATTGTTCAAAGATTACGATGTCATTCTCGCGCCGGCGACGCCCTGCACGGCGCCGAAAATCGGCCAGCAAACTTTCATGCTGGACGGCGTCGAATTGCCGGTGCGTCCGAACATGGGCCTCTACACGCAACCTATTTCATTTATCGGCCTGCCGGTCGTCGCGGTCCCGGTGCCGATGCAGCCGCTGCCGATCGGCGTGCAGATCATCACCGCGCCCTGGCGCGAGGGCATCGCCTTGCGGGTTGCCTACACGCTGGAACAGATGGGTGTCGTCGCAGCGCCTAAGCCACCGTTAAAGACCGCACTCAAGGTGTCCGCATGACCCTGACTGCTCCCGTGGCGGAAATGCGACCCGTCATTTGGCAACGTACGACCCGTGCCGAGGAATTGCGCCTGCAACTTGCCGACGAGATCGTGCGTGGATCGCTGGCGCCCGGTGCCGCGCTCGATGAAACCACGTTGGCACGCCGTTTTGAGGTTTCGCGGACGCCGGTGCGCGAGGCGATCCGCTTGCTGGCGGCAAGTGGATTGGTCGAAGTGCGCGCGCACCGCGCCGCCGTGGTGGCGCGGCCCGGCGCCGAGCAACTTGCCGGCATGTTCGAGGCGATGGCGGAACTGGAGGCGCTCTGTGCCGGCTTTGCCGCCGAGCGCATGACAAGCCCCGAGCGGCGCGGCCTCGAGGACATCCATGAAAAATTACGCGTGCTGATCCAGAGTGGCGATCCACAACGCTATCATGAGGTCAACGAAGCTTTTCATAACTGCATATACAACGGCGCGCACAACACCTACCTCGCGGAAATCACGCTGGCGACGAGGGCGCGGGTGCAACCGTTTCGTCGCGCGCAGTTCCGCAATCTCGGCCGACTCACCAAGTCGCACAGCGAGCATAATCGCGTCGTCGAGGCGATCTTGCGCGGCCAGCAAGCCATCGCGGGCTCCGCCATGTACGCGCATATCGTCACGGTGCGCGAGGAGTACGAGCATTACACCGAGACGCTTTAGAAAATTATGCCGGTATCTGTTCGCGCGCCAGGAACGCGCGCCAGCCGCCGAAGCTCGAAATATCGCGTGCACCGACCGTGGCGGCGGCCTCCACCAAAAACCCTTTCACCGATCGGCCGTCGAAAAGCGAGATCGTACCGATCGACAGCGGTGCAGGGACGGCATTCGTAAATCGGCCGAAGGCCTCCACCGGAAGCGCCCAGATTTCGATCCCGATTGACGCGCCTTTGCCGCTTTCAACGCGCAGCAGACCGGGCTTCGGCGGTTTTGCGTCAGCCAATGCGTAGAGCCTGTAATCAGGCGCGGTCATTGCCACTTCGAGCAAACGGCCGCCGAGAGCGCGCATTTCACCGTTAAGCGGAAGCCCGGAGAGATGCGCGCCAACCACGGCCACCGCCGCCTCGCCATCGGCAGGCACTTTCGACGATGGCACCGCCGCCGGCTGCGGTTGTTGCAACGCGCCGAGTGGCAATGCTGTGTCGGCGTGGAACACGCGACCGATCTCGGCCAGCCGCGCGTCGGCGCCCCCCTGCGCCAGCAATGTGACGCCGAACGGAATCCCGTTCTCGGTCATCGAGGCCGGCAGCGCCAATCCACATAGATCGAGCAAATTGACGAAATTGGTGTAGGTGCCGAGCCGGCTGTTGAGTTGGATCGGATCGGACATAACCTGCTTTACCGAGTAGATCGTCGGCGCGGTCGGCAGCACCAAGACATCTATTTGATGCGCGAAGATGTAATCGGCCACGCGGCGCAGCCGTTCTAGCTTGTAGAAGGCTGAAAAGGTATCGATAGCAGTTGGCCTCAAGCCACTGAGAATGATCTCTTTGGTCACTGGATGAATGGCATCGGAGTCCGATGCCAGCAGTGAGCGCGCGGTGATAGTGCGCTCGGCCACCCAAGGTCCTTCATAGAGAAGGCGCGCGGTTTCGTAGAACGGCTCGATGTCGACTTCGACGATTTCGCATCCGAGTCGCGCCAGACGTTCGAGTGCCAGGCCGTAGGCGGTCTCGAACTGGTGGTCGCCGAAGAATAGCCGCTGGCCAGCAAACGGCGTGCCTACCTTCACATGTACCGGCATTACGCCGGGCATTCCCAACGGCCTATCGCGCGAATAGGGGTCGGAGGAATCCGGTCCAGCCATTGCCGCTAACGCCGTCCAGGCGTCATCGACGGTCAGCGCGAACACCGACACGCAATCAAGCGTTCGGCAAGCCGGCACGACACCAAAGGTCGAGATCAGACCGAGGCTCGGCTTCAGTCCTACGATATTGTTGAAGCCCGCCGGCACCCGGCCGGAACCGGCCGTATCGGTTCCAAGCGCAAGTGGGACCAGCCCTGCCGCGACCGCCACCGCCGAACCGGAGCTCGATCCGCCGGGAATAAAATCGGCATTGAAAAGATTTTTTGGGATTCCATACGGCGAGCGAACGCCGACGAGGCCGGTGGCGAACTGATCCAGGTTGGTCTTGCCGATGACGATGGCGCCTGCCGCACGCAACCGCGCAACCGCGGTTGAATCCTGCGCCGGCTGATAGCTGAAGGCCGGACAAGCAGCGGTCGTCGGTAAGCCGGCGACATCGATGTTGTCCTTCACCGCAACCGGAACGCCATACAGCGGCAACGCCGTGTTACCCGCCGCCCCGAGCGCTCCAGCTTCGGCGACGGCTTCGCGCTCGTCGCGAAGACTGATGAAAATGGCGGCGTCACCATGCGCGCGGATGCAAGCGAAGCTGCGCGCAATAGTTTGTTCCGGCCTTACCGTTCCAGTCCGGTGCGCGGCCACGATCGCGGCGACGGTCTCAACCAAAAAATCCCCCAAATGCCATCAGACGACGCGGCTTCCGGCAAAGGCGCGCCGTTCTTTGTGCGTAAATTCTTCTCGCCGTGCAACACCCAAAATCGTGGAGGATAGTGGGCCGACGAACCAAGAAGCTCACCCAAAGCGGGCTACTTCGCAACGTCGAGCCGCAAAGTTGCAGAGACCGGACTGGTTGGCTGGGGCGGGAGGAATCGAACCTCCGTATGGCGGAATCAAAATCCGCTGCCTTACCGCTTGGCTACGCCCCAATACGCATCGGAAAAGCCGCACCGAAGCATGAATTCCTGTGCGGCGGCCGGACCATAGCGGCGCAGGCCCGACCAATCAACTCAGGTCCACTTTGACCGCTACCCTGCCCCGGATACATTGACGCCATGAGCTATCGCGCCCCTATCGTCGATATCGCCTCTGCGCTCAAACACGCCGCCGGTCTCAAGGCCGCGTTGGCGGAAGGTCTTTACGGCGATCTCGACGAGGACGTGGTCGATTCGGTGCTGGCGGAAGCCGGCCGTTTCGCCAGTGATGTGATCGCGCCGCTCAACCGCGTCGGCGACAAATTCGGCACCCCGTTTAAGGACGGCATTGTCACCACCCCGCCGGGCTGGAAAGAGGCCTACACCGCTTGGGCCGCGGCCGGCTGGAACGGGCTGGCGGCGCCGGCCGACTACGGCGGCCAAGAGCTTCCGCACGCGATCAATGCCGCCTGTATCGAGATGTGGAATTCCGCCTCCATGGCCTTCGGCATCGGCCCAGTGCTGACCATGGCGGCGGTCGACGCCCTTGCCGCTTACGGCAGCGACGAACTCAAGCAACGCTATCTCGGCAAGCTCATCAGCGGCGAATGGATGGGCACCATGCAGCTCACCGAGCCGCAGGCCGGCTCCGACGTCGGCGCACTGCGAACGCGCGCAACGCGCGCTACAGACGGCAGCTACCGCATCGCCGGCTCGAAGATTTTCATCACCTACGGCGAGCACGATTTGACCGACAACATTATTCATTTCGTGCTGGCGCGGCTGCCGGATGCTCCGCCCGGAACGAAGGGCATCTCGCTTTTTTTAATACCAAAATTCTTGGCCGACGGCACGCGCAATGACGCGCGCGCGCATTCGGTCGAGCACAAGCTCGGCATCCATGCCTCGCCCACCTGCACCATGGTCTATGGCGACAAAGGCGGCGCCGTGGGCTTTCTCATCGGTGAGGAGCACAAGGGCATGGCCTGCATGTTCACCATGATGAACCGGGCGCGGCTGGCGGTCGGGCTGCAGGGCGTCGCCATCGCCGAACGCGCGACGCAGCAGGCCATGAACTATGCGCGTGAGCGCAAGCAGATGGGCAAAGCCATCATCGACTACCCGGATGTGAAGCGCATGCTGCTCAGCATGCGCGCGCTCACGGGCGCCGCGCGCACGATCTGCTATGCCACCGCGGTCGCGCTCGATCGTTCGCATCGCGGCAAAACCGACGCCGAGCGCAAGGCCGCGCATGAACGCGCCTCACTGCTCACGCCGGTGGCGAAAGCATTTTCCACCGACATCGGCACCGAGGTCGCCTCGCTCGGCGTGCAGGTGCATGGCGGCATGGGCTTCATCGAGGAGACCGGCGCGGCGCAACATTACCGCGATGCCCGTATCGCTTCGATTTACGAAGGCACCAACGGCATTCAGGCTATTGACCTGGTGACTCGTAAAATTGCTCTCGAAGATGGCGAGACGGTCGCGACTTATCTCGATGAACTGCGCGGTACGGTGAAGGCGGTGAAAGAGAGCAACGCACCCGCCTTCGGCGAGACAGCGGCGCGGCTTGGCGAAGCGATAGATAGCCTGGAGCGTACCACGCAGTGGCTGCTGGCGCAGAAATCATCCGATGCCGCGCTGGCGGGCGCGACGCCTTATTTACGTATGTTCGCCAATGCCGCCAGCGGCTGCATGTTGGCCGGTCAGGCGCTCGCCGCTTTACGCGACAGTGGCGATGGCGCGGGGCGCACGGCTTTGGCGCGTTTCTTTGCCGAGAACATCGCGGTTCAGACGCATGGTCTCGAACGCAGCGTGACCGAAGGCGCCAATAGCATCAACGAGGCGCAAGCCGCGTTGGCCGAGTCCTGAAATGACCGATCTCGTCATCGTGACCGACGACGGACCGGTTCGCGCCGTGCGGATGAATTGGCCGGACAAAAAGAATGCGCTCACTCTGGCTATGTACGACGCCATGGCCGCCGCCATCGAGAGCGCGCCTGAAACCCCGGCGTTGCGCTGCCTGTTGATCGCCGGCACGCCGACCGGATTCTGCGCCGGCAACGACATCGGCGAATTTCTCACGATGGCGACCGGAGAAGGCGCGCTCGGGGCGCCGATCCTGCGTTTTCTCCATGCACTGGCACGCTGCGAGTTGCCGCTGATCGCCGCGGTGCAGGGAAACGCGGTCGGCGTCGGAACCACCATGCTGATGCACTGTGATCACGTGGTCGCGGCCGATAATGCACGCTTTTCGACTCCCTTCGTCGGCCTTGGCCTGGTGCCGGAGGCAGGTTCGAGCCTGCTGGCGCCACGGCTGATGGGGAATGCGCGCGCGTTCTCGTTGCTGGTGATGGGCCGGCCGCTTGGTGCAGGCGAAGCGAAAGCTGCCGGACTGGTGAACGCGGTCGTCGCCGCGGACGCGGTCGAAGCGGAGGCGATGAAGGCGGCGCACGAAATCGCCGCGTTGCCGCCGCGGGGCGTGCTGGCCTCGCGCCGCCTGATGCGCGGCGCTCCGGACGAGATCGTCGCGCGCATCGACGAGGAAGCCGAACTGTTCAAGACGAGGCTGCGTTCGACCGAAGCCCGCGCGGCGTTCGAGGCATTCATGATGCGCAAGCGGTAAAGGGGCTCGGGCCATGTCGCTCAAGGGCAAGACACTATTCATCACGGGCGGTTCGCGCGGCATCGGGCTCGCGATCGCGCTGAAAGCCGCCGCCGACGGCGCCAATATCGCCATCGCCGCCAAAACGGTCGAGCCGCACCCAAAGCTCGAGGGCACCATTCACACCGCCGCGGCTGAAATCGAGAAAGCCGGCGGCAAGGCTCTCCCCTTGCAGGTAGACATTCGCGAGGAAGCCGCAGTGAAGGCCGCGATCGACGAGACCGCTGCGCGCTTCGGCGTCATCGACATCGTAGTCAACAATGCTAGCGCCATTCAGCTCACGCCGGTCGCTACCACCGACATGCGCCGCTACGACCTGATGATGGGCATCAACGCGCGCGGCACCTTCATGGTGTCGAAATACGCGCTACCTTATCTGGCCAAGGCCGCAAACCCGCACATTTTGATGCTGTCGCCGCCGCTCGACATGCAGACCAAGTGGTTCGCGCCGCATACCGCCTATTCGATGGCCAAATTCGGCATGAGCCTTGTCGTCCTGGGCCTTGCCGGCGAGCAACGCGGCAAGATCGCGGTCAATGCGCTATGGCCGCGCACAACCATCGCCACCGCCGCGATCAAAAACCTGCTGGGCGGCGATGCCATTATGCGCATGTCGCGCACGCCGGAGATTCTGGCGGAGGCCGCTTATCGTATCTTCCAGAAACCGAAGACGTTCAGCGGGAACTTTCTGATTGACGATACGTTCCTCGCAGGCGAAGGCGTCGCCGATTTCGACCGTTATCGCGTCGATCCGAGCCAGCCGTTGCAGGTGGATTTCTTCGTGCCCGACACGATGCCGCCGCCCCAGGGCGTAAACCTGAAAGCGAAAGCTTGAGTTGAGGGGTTTGCGTGCAGGCCGAGCCGCGTTAGAAAGCATCAATGTCCACTCTGCTCCTGTCCCATCCCGCCTGTCTCAATCACGTAACTCCCGCCGGCCATCCCGAACGGCCGGACCGCCTGCGCGCCATCGAGCAGGCGCTGGAGGACGAGCGCTTCCATTTGTTGGCGCGTGAGCAGGCGCCGCAGGCGCCGCTCGACATCGTCGCGCTTGTCCACCCGATGGAATACGTCGAGGCGATCCGTGACGCCTCGCCGGCGGAAGGCATGGTCCATATCGACGCCGACACCTCGATGTCGCCGGGCAGCTTCGAGGCAGCCTTGCGCGGCGCCGGCGGCGCCATGCGGGCGGTGGATGAGGTCATGAATCAGAAAGCGGCCAACGCCTTCGTCGCCGTGCGCCCGCCCGGCCATCATGCCGAGACGGCGCGGCCGATGGGCTTCTGCCTGTTCAACAACGCGGCAATTGCGGCGCGCTATGCGCAAAACCGCTACGATGTCGAACGCGCGGCGATCGTCGATTTTGACGTGCATCACGGCAACGGTTCGCAGGATATTTTCTGGGTCGACAAAAGCGTGATGTATTGCTCGACGCACGAGATGCCGCTTTACCCCGGTACCGGTTCCGTCAGCGAGCGCGGTGAACACGACACCATCGTCAACGCACCGTTGCGCGCGGGCGACGGCGGCGATGCTTTTCGCGAAGCGTTCGAGACGGTGATTCTGCCGCGCTTGCGCGCGTTTAACGCGGACATATTGGTGATTTCGGCCGGCTTCGACGCGCATACGCGCGATCCGCTGGCCAATCTCAATCTGGTGGAAGCCGACTACACCTGGGTGACCAAGAAATTGATGGATATTGCCAACGACACCGCGCAGGGGCGCATCGTCTCGGTCCTGGAAGGCGGCTACGACCTGGAGGGGCTGTCGCGTTCGGTGGCGGCGCACGTTACCGCCCTGATGGGCGGGTAAGATTTCTTTGGTCGCGCGGCCGGACGCAAAACCGGTACCCACTTTTGCTGGCCGCGCTCCTACTTCGCCGTCAGCCCGCCATCGATCGGCAAATCCGCGCCGGTGATAAAGGCAGCCGCGTCCGACAACAGATAAATGCAGAGCGCGGCGATCTCTGCCGGTTTTCCTAACCTTCCAAGCGGAATATCGCGCGGCAATTTCGCCCGCGCCGCATCGGGATCGCGCGCACCTTGCACGATCGCGTCCACCATCGGCCCATCCACAAAGGCCGGGCACACGGCGTTGCAGCGCACCGGCGGCGTGAGCCGCGCGCCGTAGAGCGCGACCGATTTCGAGAGCAGCGACACCCCGCCCTTCGACGCATTGTAGGCGGCGAGATTGTGACCGCCGACCAGGCCCGACACCGACGAAAGGTTGACGATGGAGCCGCCTTGCTTGCGCAGCAGCGGCATCGAATATTTGCAGCCGAGAAAGACGCCGTCGAGATTGACGCTAAGCACGCGCCGCCACGCGGCGAAGTCGAGTTGCTCGACGCTGCCGAGCGCGACGATGCCCGCTGCATTGACGAGCCCGTCGAGCCGGCCATGCTTGCGTTCGACCTCGGCCGCAACCCGTTGCCAGCCGGCCTCGGCGGCGACGTCAAGGACATCGATGCCGTCGTCGCCCTTGAGATCGGTGGCGATGCCCATGCCGCCGGCGGCTTTTATCGCATCGACCACAGCACGGCCTATGGCACCGGCCGCGCCGGTCACGAGAATGATTTTACCCTCGAGATCAGCCATGGCTCATCATACGCACTGCGGGACCGCCCTGCGCCTACTATCTTCTTTACCCCGGGGGCGCTAAGGATTGCCCTCAAGGATAGATGCCGAGAGCCGCGATGGCCGAAACGACCCATACCGACGTCAAGAAAATGCCTTTCGAGCGGGCAATCGAAGAGTTGGAATCGATCGTCAAGCGGCTGGAGGAAGGCAAGGTGCCGCTCGAAGAATCGGTGGCGATCTACGAGCGCGGCGAAGCGCTCAAGAAACGCTGCGAGGATTTGTTGCGGCAGGCGGAAGCGCGGGTGGAAAAAATTACGCTTGATAGTTCCGGCAAGCCGACGGGCAGCGAACCCCTCGACGTTGGTTGACGGCGGCCCACACGACCTGCCGGCCGAGTTCATAAGGTCTGACACGCTCCTGCCGCTATCGCGGCTAAAATCCGGCAGAGTTAAGGCACTGGGCCATACGTTGAATTGCGGTACCGCGCTAAATTGTTGTAAGCCCCAATAGCCGACCAGACATGGAGTAGCGTTTTGTCCGAGGAATCCAAGACCCCCTTACTCGACCGTGTCTTGCTGCCGCGCGACCTGAAAAACCTGTCGGCGGAGCAGCTTGCCCAGCTCGCGAAGGAGCTTCGGCAGGAGACCATCAACGCGGTGGCCAAGACTGGCGGCCATCTTGGCGCCGGGTTGGGCGTGGTCGAGCTGACCGTGGCGCTGCATCACGTCTTCGATACACCCACTGACAAGTTGATCTGGGACGTCGGCCATCAGGCCTATCCACACAAGATCCTGACCGGCCGGCGCGACCGCATCCGCACGCTCCGCCAGGGTGGCGGGCTATCCGGTTTCACCAAGCGCGCCGAGAGCGAATACGATCCGTTCGGCGCCGCGCATTCCTCGACGTCGATCTCCGCCGGTCTCGGCATGGCGGTGGCGCGCGACCTCAAAGGCGGGACAAACAACGTCATCAGCGTCATCGGCGACGGCGCCATGTCGGCCGGCATGGCCTATGAAGCCATGAACAATGCCGGCGCAATGAATTCGCGGCTAATCGTTATATTGAATGACAATGACATGTCGATTGCGCCGCCGGTCGGCGCCATGTCGGCCTATCTGGCGCGGCTGATTTCCGGCAAGACCTACCGCACGCTGCGCGACATCGGCAAGCAGCTTGCCAAACACCTGCCGAAATTCTTCGAAGAGAAAGCCGGGCGCGCCGAGGAATTTGCACGCGGTTTCTGGACCGGTGGGACGCTGTTCGAGGAACTCGGCTTCTACTATGTCGGTCCGATCGACGGACACAATCTCGATCACCTGCTGCCGGTGCTGCGCAACGTGCGCGACTCGGAGGCAGGCCCCGTCCTGGTCCACGTGGTGACGCAAAAGGGCAAGGGCTATGCTCCGGCGGAGACCTCCGCCGACAAATATCACGGCGTGGTCAAATTCGACGTCGCCACGGGCGCGCAGGCAAAATCCAAAGGCGGCGCGCCGCAATACACCAAAGTGTTCGCCGAGAGCCTCGTCAAGGAGGCGCGTAAGGACGATAAGATCGTTGCCATCACTGCGGCGATGCCGTCGGGCACCGGCTTGGACATTTTTGCCAAGGAATTTCCCGATCGCTGCTTCGACGTCGGCATCGCCGAACAGCACGCAGTCACCTTCTGCGGCGGGCTCGCCGCGGAGGGCTACAAGCCGTTCGCCACGATTTATTCGACCTTCCTGCAGCGCGCCTATGACCAGGTGGTGCACGACATCGCCATCCAGCGCTTGCCGGTCCGCTTTGCCATCGACCGCGCCGGCCTGGTCGGCGCCGACGGCCCGACCCATGCCGGCGCCTTCGACGTGGCTTATCTCGGCTGCCTGCCCGGCTTCGTGCTGATGGCGGCGGCGGACGAGGCCGATCTAGTGCACATGGTGGCGACACAAGTTGCCATCGACGACCGGCCGTCCGCCCTGCGCTATCCGCGTGGCGAAGGCCTCGGCGTGCCCATGCCGGCGGAGGGCGTTGCGCTCGAACTCGGCAAAGGCCGCATCTTGCGCGAAGGCCACAAGGTGGCGCTGCTGTCCTATGGCGGGCGGCTCGGCGAATGCCTCAAGGCCGCCGACGAACTGGCCGCCCTCGGCCTCTCAACGACGGTGGCCGACGCGCGCTTTGCCAAACCGCTCGACAGCGATTTGTTGCTGCGGCTCACGCGCGAGCACGAGGTGCTGGTAACCATCGAGGAAGGCGCGATCGGCGGCTTCGGCTCCTACGTGTTGCAAGAACTGGCCGAACAGGGCGTGCTCGATGCCGGCTGCAAGGTGCGCTGCATGGTGTTGCCCGACATCTTCATGGATCAGGATTCGCCGGCGGCCATGTACGCCAAGGCGGGACTCGATGCCCGCGCCATCGTCACCAAGGTATTCGAGGCGCTCGGCAAGGACGCCGCCGCTGAGACCGTGAGGCTGGCGTAGCCGCTATAGCCGTTTCTTCCTCGGGACCTTCTTGCCTTTCTTTCGCGCCTCCGAGAGGCCGATGGCGATCGCCTGCTTGCGGCTCTTTACCTTCTTGCCGCTACGGCCGCTCCTGAGCGTGCCTTTGTTGCGTTTTTTCATTGCGCGCTCCACGTCTTTCGAAGCGCCCTTGGAATATTTCCGTGCCATACTCATCCTCCTCAACAAGCCGATGACGGCCCGATGTTCCTAACCACCGCGCGTTGAATTTTGTTCCGGACCCAGAGACGACCGCATGACCGCTCGCCAACGCGCCGATCGCCTGCTGGTCGAGCGCGGCCTGTTCGACAGCCGCGCCAAGGCGCAGGCCGCGATTGCGGCCGGGCTGGTCATCGCCAATGACGTCACCGTGCGAAAAGCCTCGGAGGCCATCGCGGTGGATGCCAGACTGCGCGCGACAGCGGCCTATCCCTACGTTTCACGCGGTGGCGTGAAGCTCGCGGCGGCACTCGATCATTTCGGTTTCGATCCGCGCGGCCGCGTTTGCCTCGATGTCGGCGCCTCCACCGGCGGATTCACGCAGGTGTTGCTGGAGCGTGGCGCCAGGCATCTCTACGCGGTCGATGTCGGAAGCGGGCAATTGCATGAATCGCTGCGCAAGCGCCCCGAGGTGGTTTCGCTGGAGGAAACCGACATCCGCACGTTCTCCCCTACCCGCCTCGACACCGCGCCGGATATGGTCGTCATCGACGTTAGTTTCATCTCGCTTAAATTGGTTCTGCCGGCCGCGCTTGCCTTGGCGAAAATGCCCGCGCAGCTGATCGCGCTGATCAAGCCGCAATTCGAAGCCGGCCGCGCCGCCCTCAAGAGAGGCATCGTGCGCGATGCGGCCGTTCACGCCGCGGTCTGCGCCGATATTTCGGCCTTCGTCACGTCGCTCGGCTGGCGCGTGCTCGGAGTCACGCCGTCGCCGATCCAGGGTGGCGATGGCAATGCCGAATTCCTGCTCGGTGCCGCGCGTGACTGAGCAACTCACCATTGCCCGGCTCGGCCATCGCGGCGATGGGATTGCCGACACACCCGAAGGACCGATTTTCGTGCCCTATACGCTGCCGGGCGAGACGGTGACGGCCGGGCCGGTTCCCGGCCATCCGGACCGGCGGCATCTCGATCACGTGGATAAGCCAAGCCACGAGCGCGTGGCGCCGGTCTGCAAACATTTCACGTATTGCGGCGGCTGCGCCATGCAGCACTGGTCGCTGGCGGAGTACCATCTATGGAAGCGTTCGCTGGTGGTCGAGGCGATCGCGCAAGAAAACCTCATCGCGTCCGTAGGCGATTTAATCGACGCGCATGGCCAGGGCCGGCGGCGCGCGACGCTGCACGCCCGGTGCGGCGATAGGAATATTTTGGAAGTCGGGTTCACGGCGCCGCGCGCGCATCACATCGTCGCCATTGATCGGTGTCCAATTCTCGCGCCCGGCCTCGACGGCGCTATCGCCACTGCCTGGGCCATCGCCGAAATCCTGAAGCCCGCCAATAAGCCGCTCGATATTCAGATCACCGCGACCGATTCCGGCATGGATGTGGACGTGCGCGGCGCCGGACCGGTTTCCGCGGGGCGCATTACACAACTTGCCGCCGTCGCCGGGAAATGCAGGCTCGCGCGCATCACGCGGCATGGCGAACTGGTGGCGCAAGCCGCCCAACCGCTGCTGAAAATCGGACACGCGCAAGTGCCGCTCCCGCCGGGCGCCTTCCTACAGGCAACGGCCGAGGGCGAGGTGACGCTGGCACGGCTGGTGCTCGACCGTGTGAATGGCGCCAAACGTGTTGCCGATCTGTTTTGCGGCATCGGGACCTTCGCCTTGCGGCTAGCTGAGCGCGCACGGGTGACCGCCGCGGACAACGATGCGGCGGCCATCAAAGCGCTGCAGCAGGCCGCCGCCAAAAGCACCGGCATCAAACCCGTTGAAGCGCAGGCGCGCGACCTGTTCCGCCGGCCGTTCATGGCCGCGGAACTCAAGGGATATGATGCCGTCGTATTCGATCCGCCACGTCAGGGCGCCGAGGAGCAAGCGCGCCAACTCGCAAAGAGCAACGTGCCGGTGGTGGTCGCGGTGTCGTGCGATGCCGCTTCTTTCGCCCGCGATGCGCGCATTCTTGTCGACGGCGGCTATAAGCTCGTCGGCGTCACGCCGATCGATCAGTTCCGCTATTCGTTCCACGTCGAGATGGTCGGCAAGTTCGAGCGTTAGCCTTCGATGGGCTCGGTCGCCACGATCTCGATGCCGAAGCCGCCGAGACCTACGTAAGTGCGCCTGCTGGACGTAAGGAGCCGGATCGACGAAACGCCGAGATCCTTGAGGATTTGCGCACCCAGTCCGATCTCGCGCCATTGCCGCGAGCGCGCGGCGTCGGCGCCGGTGTCGCCCTCGTGCGGGATTTCAGCGACCGGAACCCCGGCGGTGCCGTCACGCAGATAGACAATGACGCCGCGGCCGTCCGCCTTGAAGCGCGCAAGGCAGGCGTTGATCGTCTTGGCGCCGCCGAACACGTCGCCGATCACGTCGGCACGGTGCAGCCGCGCCGGCACATTTTTTCCGTCGCCGATGTCTCCATAGACAAATGCCATGTGGTGAACGCGGTCGAAAGGCGTCATGTAAGCGTAGCCGTTAAGCGTGCCGATTTCCGAGGCGAGTGGAAATTCGCCGGCGCGGGTGACCAGCTTTTCGCGCGACTGGCGATAGGCAATCAGGCTCGCGACCGAAATACGCTTGATGTTGTGGCGCTCGGCAAAGGTGTCGATCTGCGGACCGCGCATCACCGTGCCGTCATCGTTGACCAATTCGCAGATCACACCGACCGGCTCAAGATTGGCGAGCCGGCACAGATCGACGGTGGCCTCGGTATGGCCGGAGCGCATCAACACGCCGCCTTCCTTGGCGATCAGCGGAAAAATATGACCAGGACGGACGAAGTCGGCGGCACCGGCATTGCCATTGGCCAGATTGCGCACAGTCGCGGTGCGATCGTCGGCGGAGATGCCGGTGCTCGTGCCGTGCTTGTAGTCGACTGACACGGTAAAGGGCGTGCCGTGCGGCGCCTCGTTGTCGGCCACCATCGGCGACAGGTTCAAGCGCCGCGCAGTTTCCTTCGGTAGCGGTGCGCAGACGATGCCGCAGGTGTTGCGAATAATGAAAGCCATTTTCTCGGCGGTCGCATGGACCGCCGCGAGCACAAGATCGCCCTCGTTCTCGCGGTCGTCGTCGTCGGTGACCACGACGATCTCGCCTTTGGCGAAAGCCTTGATCGCGGCGTCAACGCGCTGGTGGCTGTCCGGCACGGGCGTTACCTCGAAGGCGGCGTCACGCGGGCGGCCTGAACGGCCACGCCGTTCCTTCGCCCACCTGGCCGCGATGCATGAGATAATGGTCGGCCAGCACGCAGGCCACCATGGCTTCGCCAATGGGAACCGCGCGGATACCGACGCAAGGGTCATGGCGGCCTTTGGTCGACACTTCCGTGTCGTTGCCGTAGCGGTCGACGGTCTTGCGCGGGTTAAGAATCGACGATGTCGGCTTCACCGCGAAGCGAGCGACGACCGGCTGCCCGCTGGAAATGCCGCCGAGAATGCCGCCGGCGTGGTTGGACAAAAAAACGGGCTTGCCTGCATTTCCCATCCGCATCTCGTCGGCATTGTCCTCGCCGCTCATGGCGGCGGTGGCGAAGCCGTCGCCGATTTCCACGCCCTTGACCGCGTTGATGCCCATCAGGGCGCCGGCGAGATCGCCGTCGAGCTTGGCATAGACCGGGGCGCCGAGACCGGCCGGCACACCCTCAGCTACGACTTCGATCACGGCGCCGCAGGACGAACCCGCCTTGCGCACACCGTCGAGGTATTCCTCGAAGAACTTGGCCTGCTTGGCATCCGGGCAGAAGAACGGATTGTTACCGACCTCATTCCAATCCCAGCGCGCGCGGTCAATCTTATGCGGACCCATCTGGATCAGCGCGGCGCGCACGGTAAGACCCGGGACGATCTTGCGCGCGACGGCGCCGGCAGCAACGCGCGCGGCCGTTTCGCGCGCCGAGGCGCGGCCGCCGCCACGGTAATCGTGGATGCCGTATTTGACATCGTAAGTGTAGCCGGCGTGGCCGGGCCGGTACTTATCCTTGATCGCGGAATAGTCCTTCGAGCGCTGGTCGACATTCTCGATCATCAACATGATCGGCGTGCCCGTGGTCACCTGCTGGCCGTCGTCGCCGGTGAACACGCCGGACATGATCTTCACCGCGTCGGGCTCTTGCCGTTGCGTTGTGAAGCGCGACTGGCCCGGCCTCCGCTTGTCGAGATATTGCTGGATGTCCTCGACCTTGAGCGGAATGCGCGGCGGGCAGCCGTCGACCACGCAGCCGATCGCCGCCCCATGGCTTTCGCCGAAGCTGGTGAAGCGGAAAAGATGGCCGAACGTGTTGAACGACATGGGGTTAGGTAGCCCGCAAGCCTAGCAGGGGTCAAATACTGCTTAACGGGGCCGTTAATTCACGCGTAGCGCGTCATTCGATCGTCCTGAAACACATAAACGACGCCCTGCGCGATTTCTACCAGTGGGGCGGCTGCGGGTTTGGCGATGCCGAGATAGGCCATCAGCCCGCGCGCGGTGCCGCCATGGGCGGTGACCACCGTGTCGCGTTCCAGACTCGCGTACCAACGCCCGACGCGCTCCGACACGTGCTTGTAACTCTCCCCGCCCGGCGCCACGAAATTCCACTTGTCATGTTCGCGCTGGGCGATACGCGCCGGATCGCGCTCGTGCAATTGCGCGATGGTGAAGCCCTCCCATTCGCCGAACGCGATTTCGGTTAACTGCTCTTCGATCGCATAGCCTTCGGCCGGAAGACCCAATAGGGGCCGTAGCAGCACCATTGTCTGGCGGGCGCGATCGAGCGGACTGGAAACATAGGCCAAGTCGGCGGGTTTAATGCCGTCGCGCGCGAATAGGTCGCGCAGAATTTCCCCACAATGGCGACCTTGCCCGCGGCCGCGCGCATTGAGCGGCTCATTGTGACGGCCCTGCAGGCGGCCGGCGACGTTCCAGTCGGTTTGCCCGTGACGGATGTAATAGAGCGTGAGCCGCGCCATCGCGGCGTTCAATCGTCGAGCGGAATTTCGGGCGCGTCGGGGTGCTTGATGCCGACAATATGGTAGCCGGCATCGACATGATGGACTTCCCCGGTCACGCCGCTCGACATGTCAGACAACATATAAACGCCGGTCTTGCCGACATCGTCCAGCGTGACATTGCGCCGCAGCGGCGTGTTGTATTCGTTCCACTTCAAAATGTAGCGGAAATCGCCGATGCCGGACGCGGCCAGCGTCTTGATCGGCCCGGACGAAATAGCATTGACGCGGATGTTCTTGACGCCGAGATCGGCGGCCAGATAGCGCACCGAAGATTCCAGCGCGGCCTTGGCCAGGCCCATCACGTTGTAATGCGGCATCCACTTCTCGGCGCCGTAATACGTCAGCGTCAGCATCGAGCCGCCATTGGTCATCAGCTTTTCAGCGCGCTGGGCGATCGCCGTGAAAGAATAGCAACTCACCAGCATGGTTTGGGTAAAATTGTCCGCCGTGGTGTCGACGTAGCGGCCATCGAGCTGATCCTTATCGGAGAAGGCGATCGCGTGCAGCACGAAATCGAGCGAGCCCCAGGCCGACTTCACGGCGGCGAACACCGCGTCCAGGGACGCCACGTCGGTCACATCGCAATGGCCGACCACCAGGCCGTCAACCTCCTCGGCGAGCGGCTCGACGCGCCGTTTGAGCGCTTCGCCCTGATAGGTAAAGGCGAGATCGGCGCCGTGGTCGCGGCAGGCGCGCGCGATCCCCCAGGCGATCGAGCGGTTATTAGCCACGCCCATGATCAGGCCGCGTTTGCCGTGCATCAGGCCCGAGTTTTCCGGCATTAACTTTCCTGTCTGCCGGCAGGCACCGGCCGCTTTCCTATGGCATAGGGTTGAGGGCGTCATCAAGCAATGCGCCCGGTACGCTCGTTTGTCACTGTTAATTCAATTCATTTCCGGGAATATGATAGCTATCGTGGGGTTTTTCACTGTGATCAGCGATGCCGGAAGCACGCGGTTTGTTAAGGGGGCCCGTTTGGCCACTTTCGCGAAGGATGTCGAGGCGACGATCCCGACGCTGCGACGTTACGCGAGGGCGCTGACGCGCGATTCCGACATCGCCGACGACCTCGTGCAAGACACGCTGGTGCGGGCCTTGCGTTCCGAGCATCTGTTTCACGGCGGAGAATTACGGAGTTGGCTGTACACGATTTTGACCAATCTCAACCGCAACCGTCTGCGTTCGCTGGCGCGGCGGCCGGCGCTCTCGCCACTTGAGGACAATGACGCTCCCGATCTGGCGGGGCCGGAAGCGGGCGGCCGCGATATCGAACGCGCGTTGGCGAGTTTGGTGGAGGACCAGCGTAACGCCTTGTTGCTGGTCGTTCTGGAAGGCCTCAGCTACCGCGAAGTCGCGGAAGTACAGGGCGTACCGATCGGTACCGTGATGTCGCGTTTGGCGCGCGCGCGCGTTCAGATCAAAACGTATCTCGACGGCGGGCGCCAGCCGCTTCGCCGCGTGAAATGAGAGAGAAGGTGAACCCATGATCGATCGCGATTCACCCGTGACCGAGGAAGAACTACACGCCTATGTCGACAGCGAATTGCCGGCCGACCGTCTAGAGGCCGTCACCGCCTGGCTGGCCGCGCATCCCGAACAGGCCGCGCTGGTCGCCGCCTGGCGGGCACAGGCCGAGGCGATTCGCGCCCGCTATGGCGCGGTCGCCGATGAGCCGGTGCCGGAGCGGCTCAAGCTGGATAGCTTGCTGCGACAAGGCCGTTCCAGCCGCCGCGGCTGGACGGCGATTGCCGCCGCCGCGTCGGTCGCCGCGTTCTTGATCGGTGGCGGCCTTGGCTGGGTGGCGCACGGCGCGGCCACCGGTACGCCAAACAACTTTGACACCATCACCGCCGATGCACTGGAGGCCTACAAGCTCTACGTGGTCGAGGTGCGTCATCCGGTCGAAGTGCCGGGCAACGAGCGCCCGCACATGACGCAATGGCTGACCAAACGGCTCGGCTATCAGCAGTACATTCCCGACCTAAAGTCGATGGGCCTGAAGCTGGTCGGCGGGCGGCTGCTGCCGGGACCAATCGGAGCCGCCGCCGCCTTCTACATGTATGAAGGCGCCTCGGGCGAACGCTTCACCGTCTATTCGGCGCCGGCGACGGCGCAGGAGACGGCGCTGCGCTACAAGGAAGGCGATCGCTTCTCCGCTTTTTATTGGGTGGACGATAAGCACGCTTACGTGGTGAGCGGACCGGCCGACAAAGACCGGCTCAAGACGGTCACCAAGGCGATCTGGGAGCAGATCGACCGAAGCGGCGCGCGCAAGTCGTAAGTCGCGTCCTCATGGCCAAACGCCGTGAGAGCGCTTACTCCGGATCCTTGCGCGGATCGTAGGGCTTGTTCTCGCGCCACTGGCGCATCAGTTCCTTGAACTCATCGTCGATCTGCTCGGGCAGCATGACGCGCACCGTGGCGAGCAAATCGCCGGCCGCGCCTTTGGATTTCAATCCCTTGCCCTTGAGACGGAAAGTGCGGCCCGAACTGGTGCCGGGCGGAATTGCCAATTCCACCGCGCCGTCAAGCGTCGGCACGCGAACTTTTCCGCCGAGCGTCGCTTCATAAAGCGTGATGGGCAGATCGAGCCGCAAGTCGGCGCCGTCGGGTTTGAACAGCGGATGCGGCGCGACATTAACGGTGATCAGCGCATCACCGGCTTTTCCGCCGGCAGTCGGCCAGCCTTGGCCTTTGAGCCGGATTGATTGACCGCTGGTCAGGCCGGCCGGAATCTTTACTTCGACGTCCTTGCCGGTCGGCAAATGGACGCGCGTCTTGGCGCCTTTGGCCGCCTCCGGCAGGCTGATGGTCAATTCGGCATGCAGGTCCTGGCCGGTGCCGGGTGCGCCGAATTCCTCCGGCTCGAATTGGGTGCCAAAACCGCGCGCACCGCCGCGCGCCGCGCCGCCGAACATGCCGCGCAGGATATCCTCGAAGCCGCCGGCGCCGCCGCCGCCCGCGCGCTGGAAGCCGTCATGGCCGAAGTTGAAGCTTTCGAAATGACTGCCGCCCGGCCGTCTGCCGCCGCCCGGCTGCGCGCCGTAGCCTTCGAAACCGCGGAAGCGCGGCTTGCCTTCGGCATCGATCTCACCGCTGTCGAATGCTTTACGCTTTTTGTCGTCACCGACTATTTCATAGGCGGCGTTAATCTCGGCGAAGCGGGAGGCTGCCTTGGGATCGTGCTTGTTGGCGTCGGGATGCAGCTTCTTGGCGAGCCGCCGGTAGGCGCTCTTGATCTCGGCCTCGCTCGCACCCTTCGATACCCCCAGGATCTCGTAGGGGTCGCGCATTTAATCCAATCTCCGTGAAAAACCCCTGCCCGCCGACCGAACGCGGCTGACTCGACACTCAATGTGGGGTTCAAACGGCCCGGATGCAACGCGGTCCGGACGCCGGCCGGGCGGTCAGGACTGCTTCCAGGGCTTGAACGCTCGCACTTCCCAGCCTTTGTCCCGCTTGCAGGCTTCGCCCTGCATCCAGGACTGCGAACTGCCGCTGATAAAGCTTGCGAGGAAATCCCGGCAGGTCTGGCCGTCCTGACTATAGGCGGAGGCGATGGGGGTAACGGTGCCTCGAGCGCCGGTGCGGGGGTTCTCCCAGGGCGCGCTGGCGTCCTTTCCGCCGCGGCTGAGCACGTCGTTGGCGGCCGCGCGCGCATAAGCGAGATCGCCGTCGGGCGGCAATGCGGCCGCCTGCTTGCTGCCGGGTGGCGGCGTTATCGAGCCGGTATGGTCGGATTTATCGGTACCGCCGTATAGAAAGTCGAATTGAGGCGATGACACGCTGCAGCCGCCGGCGGCGAGTGCAGCGGTCAACGCCGCAACCAAAGGCACGCCGCGCCATAGGCGCGCGGGCGCGCATCCATTATAAGGTCGCCAACGGTAATAACGGGTAACGGCACCGGCCACGCGACAGCTCCGCAAACGATGA
Organism: uncultured Alphaproteobacteria bacterium; assembly: GCA_963703875.1. Lineage (GTDB taxonomy): Bacteria > Pseudomonadota > Alphaproteobacteria > Rhizobiales > Xanthobacteraceae > Pseudolabrys. The sequence goes on along the minus strand of CAVPFZ010000023.1, from coordinate 277,068 downwards.
CTGATACAGCCCCCATAGAACACCCAAGTTGGTTAACGACTGGTGATTTCACCGCCGCCGACGAGCCCATGCGGCTGTTCGGCGCCTGGCTGAGCGAAGCCACTGCCTCGGAACCGCGCGATCCGACTGCCATGACGCTTGCCACCGTCGACGCCGGCGGGCTGCCGGATGCGCGTATCGTGCTGCTCAAAGGCGTCGATGAACGGGGTTTCGTCTTCTACACAAACATTGACAGCCAAAAGGGCCAAGAATTGGGCATTCACCCGCAGGCCGCCCTGGTTTTTTATTGGAAGTCGCTAAACCGGCAGGTGCGCATTCGCGGCGACGTTGAGCGGGTGACCGATGCCGAGGCCGACACGTATTTTGCCACCCGCCCCAAGCAGGCCCAGATCGGCGCCTGGGCCAGCAAGCAGTCGTCGCCGTTGGAAAGCCGGCTGGCTTTCGAGAAGGCGGTGGCGCTTTACGCCGCCAAATATGCGCTGGTGACGGTTGCGCGCCCGCCCAACTGGTCGGGCTACCGCATCGTACCGCTGCGCATCGAGTTCTGGCACGACCGGCCGTTCCGGCTGCACGATCGCATCGAGTTCCGGCGGGAAACCTTCGGCGCGCCGTGGAACAAGACGCGACTTTATCCTTAGCGTAGAGGACGGCAATGGCGACTTCGCAAACCAATCAACCGCGCCGGACATTGCTGCTCACGGGAGCAAGCCGGGGCATCGGTCACGCCACGGTCAAGCGGTTCTCGGCCGCCGGCTGGCGGGTGATTACCTGCTCGCGCCATCCGTTCCCGGAGAATTGCCCGTGGGACGCAGGCCCTGAGGATCACATCCAGGTCGACCTCGCCGACGAAGCCAACACCAACGCGGCGATCGCCGAGATCAAGCGGCGACTCGACAACCGCGAACTGCACGCGCTGGTCAATAACGCCGCGATCTCGCCCAAGGCCGACGGCGGCAAGCGGCTTGGCTCGATCGATACCAGCAATGACGACTGGCACCATGTGTTCCAGGTAAATTTCTTCGCGCCGATCATGCTGGCGCGCGGGCTGATGGATGAACTCAAGGCAGCCAAGGGTTCGGTGGTGAACGTGACCTCGATCGCCGGCTCGCACGTGCATCCGTTCGCCGGCGCGGCCTATGCGACGTCGAAGGCGGCGCTGGCCTCGCTGACCCGCGAGATGGCCAGCGACTTCGGCCGGCTCGGCATCCGCGTCAACGCCATTGCGCCGGGCGAGATCGACACCGCGATTTTATCGCCGGGAACGGAAAAGATCGTCGAGCAGATTCCGATGCAACGTTTGGGCACACCCGACGAAGTGGCCAAGATCATCTACGTGCTGTGCACCGATATGTCGTCATATGTGAACGGCGCGGAAATTCACATCAATGGCGGCCAACACGTCTGAGCGCCCCCGCCTTCCCGATTCAAATTTCAAACAGCCAAGCGCCATCGCCCGTATTCTTTGCGGCGCCGGGTACGCCGTCTTCCCTTTTCTCCGCCTCGGCAAAAAGCCGAGGGGATGGAGCGCCAAGCGGCGCACCAGGTCTTCAGTTGCCGCACTCCGTTGCCGAAGTGCGGGCGCCTCTCGGCGCTCCATCGCGGTTTCGCTCCTCCGGATTTGGGCCGGAGACACAGGCCCTGGGTCCGCGCTTCCTGGGACGAGGCTTGTGACCAGTCCCAGTCCAGCGAGCACCTCGCGGAGGGGTCATAATGCCCCCCGGTCGGATTCCCGGGCCTCCCGGGAGCGGGGTTACGAGCCCCGCCCGCAGGCGCCGCATCCGGCCCCATCCTCGAAACGTCTCGCGAAGACGCCCTGAGCTGAGCCGGACGGTTTAGGAATATAATCAACTAGGAATAAAGTCAAGAAATTATTTAAGCTCCCGCCCATTGTTAAACGTAATGTTATAGTATTACATTTTGCAGTCAGTACGGCTTTTGCCGGGGTCTCATGTCGTTACGTGTTTTTCGCGTCCTGTTGCGGGCGTCCTCAGCCTTTGTGCTGCTGGGCGCATTGGAGGGCGCCGCGCAAGAACAAGTGCAAGTGGTTCTTCCGCCAATCGACGTGGAAAGCCAGCGCCCGGCACCATCGCGCCCGACAAACACTCCGCAGGCACAGCAAGAACCCGATCTGGCAACACAGAACACGCAGTTCGATATAGCGCGCGACAATCTGTCGCCGCGCTTCGGGGCCAGCAGCTTCGACATGAATTCGAGCCTTCATCGAAACCCTTCCGCAAGGCACCAACGGCTCTATCAACAAAGTGCTGCTGCAGGCGCCGGGCGTTTCGCAGGATTCCGTTGCCAGCGGCGAGATCCACGTGCGTAACGAGCATGCCAATGTGCAATATCGCATCAACGGCATCACGCTGCCGGATGGCATTTCCGGTTTCGGCCATGTTTTGGACACCGGTTTTGCGAGCAATCTCGCACTCATCACCGGCGCATTACCGGCGCAGTTCGGTCTTCGCACGGCCGGCATCGTCGATATCCAGACCAAAAGCGGCAACGCGCTCCAACAGAGCGGCAGTGTCGGCATCTACGGCGGCAGTTTCGGAACCTTGACGCCGAGTTTCGAATATGGCGGCCGCACCGGCAACGCCGAATATTTCTTCACCGGCCGCGGCTTCACCAGCAATCTGGGTATTGAAAATCCAACCGATAGCCGCAGCGCAATCCACGACCGGACTTATCAGGGTAATTTTTTCAGCTACACCGCGACAGTGCTCGATGCGCAGACACGCTTGGCCACGGTCTTCGGCAACACCACGAACCGATTCCAAATACCGAACAATCCAGGGCAAACGCCGGGATTTACGACCTTTGGTGTCAGTAATTTCAACTCATCGCTACTCAATGAGAAGCAGGCCGAACAGAACACCTTCGGCGTAGTTGCCCTGCAAAAATCGCTTAATGGCTTAGACCTGCAGCTGTCGGCCTTCTCCCGTTACAGCACGCTTCACTTCATTCCAGATACGATTGGCGACCTTGTTTTCAACGGTATTGCGTCTGACGTCTACCGCCGCAGCTTTGCCAACGGCCTACAGGGCGACGGCGCATATAAATTCAGCGATGATCATACTTTGCGCGCGGGTTTTACGGTCACCGGCGAAAGCACGCAAAATAGCAATGTCTCAACCGTGCTGCCGCTTGACGCCCTCGGCAATCCGATCGACGCGCCGTTCACAACGACTGACAACAATTCGAAGTTCGGTTGGCTTGCCGGTGTCTACGTCCAGGACGAATGGCGGATAACCGACAAGCTTACGGTGAATGCCGGTCTACGGTTCGACCAGATGTGGCAATACGTCAACGCCAATCAGCTCAGCCCGCGCCTCAATGTCGTATACAAACCCTTTGACGGGACAACGTTTCACGCCGGCTATGCGCGTTACTTTACGCCACCGCCGCAGGCAATCGCCGCACCCGCCAACATCGCTCCCTTCGCCAACACCACGGCGCAGCCGGACACGTTCCAGCAGAGCCCGGTCCTGCCGGAGCGTTCGCATTATTTCGACGCGGGGGTCGTGCAACAGATCACGCCCAATCTTCAGGTCGGCATCGACGCCTACTACAAGATATCGAGGGACCTGCTGGATGACGGGCAATTCGGCGCGGCGTTGATCCTCAGCGGCTTCAACTACGAAAAAGCTTATAACAGCGGCGTCGAACTCAGTGCGACCTATAAGGACGGAAACTTCAGCGCCTACGGCAATCTCGCTTGGGCCCGCCAGGTCGCCACCAATGTCGTGTCAAACCAATATTTGTTCGGGGCCGACGAGCTTGCCTACATCGCCAGCCATTACATCAATACCGACCACGCGCAGCAGTGGACCGGCTCGGCCGGAGCGTCTTACCTTTGGGACGGGACCCGCTTCAGCGCGAGCATGGTCTACGGCAGCGGTCTGCGTAGCGGGTTTGCCAATACCGACCACGTCGCGCCCTACGCCACCGCCAATCTCGGAATTTCGCGCGAATTTAAAATGCCCGATGGAAAACCGATCACAGTGCGCTTCGACGTCGTGAACGTTTTCGACGCCATCTACGAGATCAGAGACGGATCGGGCATCGGCGTCTTCGCACCGCAATTTGGAATGCGGCGGGGCTATTTCGTCGGACTGTCGAAAAAACTGTGAAAGCTCGCAACCCTGAGCAGCAACAGCCAGGCCTACAGCCACTTCTTCCACTTGAAGTACACCAGCGGCAGCACCGCGACCACGATCATCAAGCACAGCGCGAACGGGTAGCCGAACGTCCAGTCGACCTCGATCATGCCGGCATGGAAATTCATGCCGTAGATCGAAGCGACTAAAGTCGGCGGCATGAATACCACCGCCATGATGGAGAAAATCTTGATGATGGCGTTCTGCTGGATGTTGACCACGCCCAGCATGGCATCGAGCAGGAAGGTGATCTTGTTGGACAGGAAGCTGGCGTGATCGGTGAGCGAGATCACGTCGCGTTGCATCGACGTTATCTGCGCGCGGACGTCCTTGCCCCATTTCAAGCTTTCCGCTTCGTGCGCCAGAAACGACAACAGGCGGCCGACCGAGACCTGGCTCTCGCGCACCTTGGAGGTGAGATCGCCCTTGCGGCCGAGCGCCTTGAGCACGTCGTTATAGGACGGCGGCGCGGCTTCGTCGTCGGGCTCGAAAATCGCATGCGAGATCTGATCGACCTCGGCGCCGACGCGCTCCTGAATATCGGCGGCGCGGTCGATCACCGCGTCGAGCAAATCCATCAGCACCGACTTGCCCGACACTTTGGGCGGGCATGCGCGTGCCAATTTTTGTCCGACAATGGCGAACGGACGCGGTTCGTCGTAGCGCACAGTGCACAGGCGGTGGCTCGACAGAATGAAGGTGACTGCCGTGGTCATGGGCGTCGCCGTGTCGGCTTGGCACATCAGCGTCGCGGTCATATAGCGGGCGCCCTGCTCGACATAGAGCCGGCTGGAGACCTCGATCTCCTGCATTTCCTCGCGCGTCGGCACCGCGATGCCCAGCAGATTTTCGACCAGCTTGTCTTCCAGCACGGTGGGCGAGATCAAATCGATCCACACCGCCGCCGCCGGCGGTTGCTGGCCGGGCTCGATGGCTATTCGCTCAAGCAATGCGCCGCGCGGAACGTAGACCGAAAGCATGCCCCCTCACGCTCAGATCATCTGTCGTGACCCGATCGCGCGGTTTCGCGCAAGACATAAATAGAACGTGGCGCGGCTGTCGCGCAGCCGCGCACGTCAATCGTGGCAGTGTCGTAAGAAGGTGGTGCTCAGCCGTCGCGGCCGCTTAGTCGCTGTCGAGCGCGAGGAAGTCTTGCGGCACCAAGCGCGGGGCGCTCACGTGGCGCCGATTGTCGGTGTGGCGCGCCGCGGCGGCTACCGCCGGAATTCCGATCTTGCCGTAACGATCGTCGAGGCTCTTGTACTGGCGCTTGGAGTCTTGGCTCTGCTCCGTCGCTCTTGTCGCTTCCATTTCAAACTCTCCAATCCGTCCTTGGGTTTCAGAAGGTTCCTGTTTGGCCATCGAGTGGGGCAGAATTGCGCGGCAATTGGTGTCCTATCGTGACATTCCGCGCGTGCCGGGCGGCAGCGCGCCGAATGAACTGATACTCGGCCCGGGATGGTAAACCGTCTCTTAACGCCTTGTGGGCAAAGTCGTTTTCGGAACTTTCCAGGCTCCAAGCCGGCCTCCGGCGAGGCCGCCTAAAGTCGAGTGCGGCATCCGTGCAACAGTTTGCTGGAGGCTGCTGTGGACGCGCCGGAAAACATGGCAATGCCGTGGATTTTTCGGTTAATTGCCATCCGCAAGGTCATATTGCGGCCGCACCAGGACGCGGCTGGGAAAGAGGATGAAATGTCGGCACGGGGCTTGGTGGTTGCATTGTTCGGGGTCGGCGTTCTCCTTGGCGGCTGCATGCAGTCCACGCTCGAGCCGTCGTCGGAAGCAAATCTGACCGCCCGCGACAAGAAACTGCTGGCGGCAGCGCCTTACGAGAATGCGACGATCCCGGAGCCCTATAAGCGGCATATCGTCGAATACCACCGCAAGGAAGCGCCCGGCACGATCCTGATCGATTCCGATGCGCGCTATCTCTATTACGTGCTGCCCGAGGGCAAAGCGATCCGCTACGGCGTCACCGTCGGCGAGGAAGCTCTGGCCTGGTCGGGCGTGGCGAAAGTCGGCCGCATGACCGAATGGCCGACCTGGACGCCGACCGCCGAGATCAAGAAGCGCATGGACGTTCCGGACTTCGTGGGTTCCGGCCCGCAAAATCCGATGGGCGCGCGCGCCATGTATCTGTTCGAGGGCAACAAGGACACGCTCTACCGCATCCACGGCACCAACCAGCCGGAATATATCGGCCAGGCGATTTCCTCGGGCTGCATCCGCATGACCAACGAGGACGTCATCGACCTGTACAAGCGCGTCAAGCAGGGCACCGTCGTGGTGGTGCTGGCGCCGCATCAGGGCGACTCGCCGTTTAATCCGCGCGTGGCGGCGAACGGCAACCTGTTGCGCTGAGTTAGTTACGGGGCTGAAGACATAACGGCGCCTTCGGGCGCCGTTTTTGTTTTGCCACCCTCCCCTCCAGGGGAAGGTGAAGAGAAGTGTCACGCCCCGAGCGTGACGCGCACGATCTCCGGCGGCACGCCGAGCCGCATCGGCACTTTGCTGCATCCCAGTCCGCCCGACACGATCATGTGACGGCCGCGCTCGACGATGTGGCCATAGGCGAAACGGGCGCCGTATTGCGACGGCACCCAGAGCGGCGGCATGAAGGGAAATTTGATCTGGCCGCCATGGGTGTGGCCGGCCAGCGTGAGCGCGACGCGCGGCGGCACGCGCGTAAAAATATCCGGCTCGTGCACCAGCAGAATCACGGGATCCTCGGTGGTTACCTTGGCGAGCATGCCGGGCAGATCATCGACCCCGCGGAAACGGTTGGGTCCAAGCCAGTAGGCGAGCTGGTCGCCGAGCCCGGCCAGCCAGAAACGGCGGCCGCCGTTATTGAGCAGCACGGCGTCGTTTTCCAGGATCGGGATGCGCACCGCGGCCAACGCGCCGCGCACACCCGCGATATCGAGCCACCAGTCGTGATTGCCGAGAATCGCATAGACGCCGAGCCGCGCCTTGAGACGGGCGAGTTCCGCCGCCCAAACCGGATGCGGCACATGCTCGGTTATAAATCGATGGGTGGCGAAATAATCGCCGAGGATCACGATCAAATCAGAATCAAGCGCCTGCGCCGCATCGACCACCTGGCGCACGCGCTCGATCCCCATGGCGGGACCGCCGGCGTGCAGATCGGCGATCACCGTGATGCTCAATCGATGGCTCTTAGGCCAGTTTGGCGGCACCGGCCGGTAATCGGTGATCACCAGGTCATTGGCGGCTTGCGCCGCCGCATAGGCCGCCGTGCCCGGCATCATGACGCCGGCCATGCCGGTCAAGCCTAATCCGGCCTTAATCAGGCCGCGGCGGGTGAACGTGGTGGAGGGCGGATCGAACGTCATACCGGAGGACTAACCCCGGGACTGCGGCGTCGAAATGGTGGCCGGCTCAGAGTTTGCCGGAATGCTTAACGCTCGCGTCCGGAATGACCGGCCGCGGAACCGGCAACGGCACATGTACGCTGGCGACCTCGGCAGGTGGCGGCGGCTCGCGCACATCCCATTGGCAGACGCGGTAACCATTGCGGCGATCGGCAAGATCGAGATGGATATGGCCTTCGTGATGGCCGTCGGAACCCGGGCCGAGCACCGTGGTAAACCGCTGGCAGGCGCTGGCGCGCAAGCCCGCGCGCAAATCCTTGGATACCGTCATGTCGGTCAAGCCGATGCTGCGGCCGTCGGCGAGCGTGAAGGAACGGACGTCGATGGCGTTGCCTTTGCCGTGTTCGCTCATCCTGGCGCCCGGCACGCGATTGCGGCCGCGGCATTCGTAGTCGTCGAAATTATCGACGCCGCGCAGGGCCATGCCGGCTTGCCGGAGCAACGGGTCCGCTTCGTCCTGGATCCAGGCCGCAAAGGATTCCGCCATCTCACACCGCAGCACCGGCGCGGGTCTGATCTCGATGCGAACGTGGCCGGCACGTTGCACGGCGTTGATTTGCACCATATCGCGGCCGCCGCAGGCGCCCGGCCCGATCAGCCGCGGCATCGGCTCGATGACCGCGATTTGCTCGAGCCGCCGCCAGCAATCGGACGGCATGGCGGTGACGTCGGCGCTGTTGAAATCCTCGCCGGCGGCCTCGCGGAAAGAGTGCGGCTCCGCCCAGAGCGGCGGGCGCGGGCGTGGCAACGGGACCTCCTCGGCAGCGGCGAGGCCGCAGCCCAAAAGTCCGCAGCCGAAACCGGCCAGCAAAACCGTGGCGATGAGTGCCCGCACGGGGCCGATCTAGGGCCAGATTGCGGCATTTATCCAGCCACGAAACCATTGCGCCGGGCAGAACGCCCGCTAACCTGAGCCCCGGCCAGCGAGGGCGCCGGCCCAAAACGAAACGTCCAGGAGGGGAAGCCATGCTTGGGCTCATGCAGGACTGGCCACTGCTGTGCCATCGCATCATCGATCACGCCGCGACGTTTCACGGCGATCGTAAAATTATCACCCGCTCGATCGAAGGCCCGATTGTCGAAACCAATTACAGGCAACTCCGTGCGCGCGCCTTGAAGGTGGCGCAGCGGCTGGACAAAGACGGCATCAAGCTCGGCGACCGGGTGGCGACGCTGGCCTGGAATACCTGGCGGCATCTCGAGGCCTGGTACGGCATCATGGGGATCGGCGCGGTTTATCACACGATCAATCCGCGGCTGTTCCCCGATCAGATTATCTGGATCATGAACGACGCCGCCGACCGCGTCGTGATGACGGACCTGACGTTCGTGCCGCTGCTGGAAAAGATCGCCGACAAACTCCCGACCATCGAGCGTTACGTGATCCTGACCGACGCCGCGCATATGCCTAAGACCACGCTCAAGAACGCCGTCGCCTATGAAGACTGGATCGGCGAGGTCGACGGCGATTTCGAATGGAAGTCGTTCGAGGAGAGCACCGCCGCCGGCATGTGCTATACCTCCGGCACGACCGGCAATCCCAAGGGCGTGCTCTATTCGCACCGCTCTAACATTCTGCATTCGATGATCGCGGCGGTGCCCGATGCGATGGCTGCATCCAGCCGCGATATCATCCTGCCGGTGGTGCCGATGTTTCATGCCAATTGCTGGGGGCTGGCGCTGACCTCGCCGATGGTCGGCGCCGCGCTCGTGTTGCCGGGGGCCAAACTGGACGGCGCCTCGATCTACGAATTGCTCAATACCTACAAAGTCACCTTCACGGCCGCGGTGCCGACCATCTGGCTGATGCTGCTGCAGGATCTTGAAAAGACCGGCGGCAAGCTGCCGCACCTCAAACGCGTCGTGATCGGCGGCTCGGCCTGCCCGCGTGCCATGACCAAGACCTTCCAGGACGTCTACGACGTGGAGGTCATTCACGCCTGGGGCATGACCGAGATGAGCCCGCTCGGCTCGCTCGGCACCATGAAGCCGGAACACGCGGGGCTCACCGGCGAAGCGCGCCTCGACGTCCAGCAGAAACAGGGCCATCCGCCCTTTGGCGTGGAAATGAAAATTACCGACGATGCCGGCAAGGACCTGCCGTGGGACGGCAAGACCTTCGGCCGGCTCAAGGTGCGCGGGCCGGCGGTGGCCCAGAGCTATTACAAGGGCGTCGGCGTCGAAGTGTTCGAGCAGGACGGCTGGTTCGACACCGGCGACGTCGCCACCATGGATGAACACGGCTACATGCAGATCACCGACCGCGCCAAGGACGTGATCAAGTCAGGCGGCGAATGGATCTCCACCATCGATCTGGAAAATCTGGCGGTCGGTCACCCGAAGGTCGCGGAAGCCGCCGTCATCGGCGTCGCGCACCCGAAATGGGACGAGCGGCCGCTGCTGGTGATCGTCTTGAAAAAAGGCGAGAGCGCCAACAAGGAGGACATCCTCGGCTTCATGCAGGGCAAGATCGCCAAATGGTGGATGCCGGACGACGTGGTGTTCGTCGATGAAATTCCGCACACCGCGACCGGCAAGATCCAGAAGATCACGCTGCGCCAGCAGTTCAAGGATTACCGGCTGCCGAGCGTACAGGCGGCGGAGTGAACTTGACCGCATCGTCCGCGCCGACCAGCCAGGACAGGACTGACTGACGCATGAGCGAGAGCTTTCAGACGATTCAATTGCAATTCGATCAATCGGTCGCAGTTCTCACCCTGAACAGGCCCGAGCGGTTGAACGCCATCAACAAGCAAATGCTTGGCGAATTACAAACCGCGCTCGACCAGGTCGAGAGCGATGCCGATGTGCGGGCGCTGGTCGTCACCGGTTCGGGCGGAAATTTTTCATCCGGCTTCGACCTGAAGGAACAGATGGAGGCCCAGCCATCGGGCCATAAAACATGGCGTGAAATTCTTGACCGGGATTTTTCAGCCGTCACGCGGTTCTGGTCGCTGAGCAAGCCGACCATCGCAGCCGTCCAAGGTTACTGCCTGGCCGGAGGATGCGAACTTGCGCTGTGTTGCGATATGACGATCGCATCGGAGGACGCTACCTTCGGCGAGCCGGAGCTCAAATTCGGCGCCGGCATCGTCGTCATGATCCTGCCTTGGCTGGTCGGCCCCAAGCGCGCCAAGGAAATCCTTTTTACCGGCGCCGACCGGATTCCGGCGCGCGAGGCGCTTGATATCGGCTTGATCAATCGCGTCGTCGCCGCCGATCAGGTGCAAGCGGAGGCCATGGCGCTCGCCCGCCACATCGCGGTGATCGATCCGGACCTGGTGCAAAAAACCAAACGCGCGATCAACCGGACATTCGAGATCATGGGCCTCACCAAGGCGCTTGAGGAAGCGCTGACGATCGATTTGAGCATCGAAGGAGACGGCAGCGCCGACAAGCGGCAGTTCATGGACATTGCCAGGCGCGACGGATTGCGCGCGGCTATTGCGTGGCGGGATGCGCGCTTCGGCCAGAAGCAATGACCGTCAAGCTGGACGCCATGTTGTTCGAGGCGTGCGACCGATCTGCCGATGCGCTCGCGCTTGAGGACGTATCCCAGCGCCTGCGTTACGCCGAGCTTGCCGCCGGGGCGCGCGCATTGGCGAACACCTTGCAGATGCATGGTTTACAGGCCGACGAGCCGGTGCTGGTGGCGGTCGGCAACGAGCCCCGCGATATCGCCGCGTTTCTCGGCGTCTGGGCCGCCGGCGGCGTTGTCGTCCCGGTCGCGCGCGATGCACCGGCCGCCGCCGCCGAGACAACCCGCTTGGCGACCGGGGCGCGCCTGTGGGTCGCGGGCGATGGTGAGGTGCTGCGCCTCGCCGACCATCCCGCGCCGCCGGCGCGCGGCCTGTTGGCTGGCGCGGCCTTTATCATTTTTACTTCTGGTTCGACCGGCGCACCGAAAGGGGTCGTGCTCAGTCATGCCGCGTTCGGCCGCAAGCTGCGCGAGATCGACAGCGTACTCGGCTTTTCATCCACGACGCGCGCGCTGCTGGTCTTGCAAATCACGTTCATCTTCGGCATCTGGTTTACGTTGCTCGCCTTGCTGAAAGGCGGCGGCGTGTTCATGCGTCAGCGCTTCGATCCCCTGGCCGTCATGGCTGACGTTGCGGAACGGCGCATCACCGATGCGGCTTTCGTGCCGACCATGCTGCGCCGAATCGTGGGGACTGACGCCGCCGTCCTGGCGCCTTTGCTGAACCGCACCGGGCTTTTGCAAATCCACACCGGGGGTGAACCTTTCAACGCGGCCTTGGGCCGCCGGGTTCGTGATCTGCTACCAAAGACCACGATCGTCGATATCTACGGCCTGACCGAGACTGCCAGTTCCGATTTTTTCCTTATCACCGAAAGCGATCAACCCTTCTCGGGCGGGATCGGCCGGTGTTCAACCAGTGAGGAGTACCGCATCGCCGATGCGCTCGGCCGCGCGGTCCCCAGCGGTGAAGTCGGAGAACTGCAAATCCGCACGCCGTTCATCATGGCTGGCTATCTCGACCAACCTGAGCTGACCCGTAACGCCTTTGCCGGCGACTTCTTTCGGACCGGCGATCTCGCCCGCGTAAGGCCGGATGGAGCGACCGAGCTGTTCGGCCGCAACAAAGATCTGATTATGCGCGCGGGAGCAAAAATCTCTCCCCTGGAACTCGACAGTCTCATTGCCCAGCATCCCGCGGTCGCGGCCGCGCTCACCGTTGGCGTCGCGGACGAAGTCATCGGCGAGCGCGTCCATGTGCTCGTGGTGCTGCGAAAGGAGAACACGCTCGACGAAAAGGAACTGCGAAGCTGGGTCGCCGACCAGGTCGAGCGTTTCAAGCGACCGGATGTTTATCATTTTGGTTCGGAGCTGCCGACCGGCCGTACCGGCAAGGTCGATCGCGAGGCGTTGCGGCAAAGCATCGCGGCCGGCATAAATCGCAACGGGCCGGGCGGCGGCTAGCTTGGCAGCCGGGCGGGAACCGACTTTGTGCCGCCGCGTTTCCTTTCCGCGCGCGTCGGGTGACAACCGGCCATAATGGGAACGACGGACGCAGTTGATTTTGCCGGTTTCTGACTGCGGCAAAAACGCATCGGTAGGCGCGGCGTCTAACCCGTTCCCGGCGCGCGCACCATTCCCCTCTTGTTTCCTCTTGCGACATTGCCTGCGGGTGCGGTTCCCACTATCCCTCTGCCCATGACCGGCACCCGCACGGCTCCATAAATGGCGCGACGCCCTACATTCAGCGATGAGCCGAAGTCGCGACTGGCCACATGGAGTGGCCGTTTCGCGCTGTTCGCGCTGGTGGTGGCGGCGCTTTCGATCATGATCGTGCGCTCCGGCCTGCTTGAGATCGAGCCTGCGCTCGCCACGTTCGGCGCCGCCTTGGCCTTCGCCGTGCTGGCGGTGCTGCTGTCGTTCATGGCATTCGCCGCGATCTGGCGGCAGGGCCTTTCCGGCATCGGCTCGGCGGTGATGGGATTATTATTGGGTCTGCTGCTGCTCGCCTATCCGGGCTTTCTCGGCTACCGCGCCAGCAAACTGCCGGCGATTTCCGACATCACCACCGACCCGGACAACCCGCCGCGCTTCGAGGCGCTGGCGCGCGCGCGTCCGCCTGGCCGCAGCGACTATCCCGGCGCGGCGGTGGCGGCCGCGCAGAAGACGGCTTATCCCGACATCGGACCATTGCAGGAAAGCGTGCCGCCGAAACTCGCCTACGACATCGCACTGGCGTTGGTGACCAAACGCAAATGGCGTATCGCCGATGCCCGGCCGGCGGCGCCCGGGCGGCGCGATGGCGTGATCGAAGCGACCACGCGCACGCCGATCATGGGCTTCCGCGACGACGTGGTCATTCGCGTGAGCCCAAGCGGCCAAGGCGTGCGGATCGACGTGCGCTCGGCGTCGCGCTACGGCCTGCACGATTTCGGCGCCAATGCCGCGCGCGTCACCAGCCTGCTCGAAGATCTCGACGATGCGGTGGGTTCGGCGCCCGAGCCGCGGCCGGAGCCGGAGAAAAAGAATCAGCCGGCGCCCAAACGGCCAGCCCCCAGGCGATAGACCCCGTCGATCGCCGGCGCGCCATCGGTTTCGACAATTTTGCGCGCCACCAAGTCTTCCAGATGCGCCAGCACCGAGAGTCCGGCTGCGCCGGACAGGCGCGGATCGATACCGATGTAGATCGCACGCACGATGGATGGAATATCGGTGTCACCCTTGGCGAGCCGGTGCAGGATCGAGGCCTCGCGCGCCTTGCGATGCAGGATGTAGTAATTCACGAAGCGTCCGGCGTCATCGATCGCGGGGCCATGTCCGGGAAAATATATCCGTTCGCCGCGCCGCGCCAGCTTGGCCAGCGAAGCCATATAGTCGCTCATGGCGCCGTCGGGCGGGGCGACGATCGAGGTGGCCCAGGCCATCACATGGTCGCCGGCAAACAGGGCATCCGTGTCCTTGAGCGCGTAGGCCATGTGGTTGGCCGTATGGCCGGGCGTCGCGACCGCTTCGATACGCCAGCCGTCGCCTTCCACCACTTCGCCATCCTTGAGCGCAATGTCGGGGCGGAAGTCGCGATCGGCGCTGGCGTCTAGGTGATTGTGCTCGCCGATGTGGAGCGGCCGCGCGGCGCGGTGCGGGCCTTCGGCATAGACCGTGGCGCCGGTCGCGGTCTTGATCGCCGGCACAGCCGGCGAATGGTCGCGATGGGTGTGGGTGACGAAAATATGCGTGACCGTCTCGTTGCGCACGGCGTCAAGCAAAGCGGCGATGTGAGCGGGGTCGTCCGGACCCGGATCGACGATTGCGACCTTGCCGCGGCCGATGATGTAGCTGAGCGTTCCCTTGAAGGTGAATGGGCCGGGATTGTTCGCCATCACGCGGCGAACGCCGGGGGCGACCTCGTCCACCGTGTCGGGCGCGAGATCGAGATTCTTGTCGAAGGGGATGTCGTCGGGCATGGGCTCAATGCACATGACGACTGCCAAACTTTTCGTCAAGCCTTCGTCAAGTCGCCGCCAGCGAACCGCGGGGCAAATTGCCGGCCGCGCTATTTGACGACCAGATAACCTTGGGTCTCCTTGTGGAAATCGTCGAAAAAACGATATCGCCCGGGCTCCTGCGGCCGGATTCGGATCGTGATCGTGCCGCCGCCGGTCACGACTTTCTCCACGCGCAGCGGTTTGCTCTCGAACTCAGCCGGCGCGGGATCGAGGTTTTTCAGTATGATCACGATCGCCTTGCCAGCGGGGGCATTCAACTCGGCCGGATCAAATTTGTGATCCTTCATTGAAATATTCAGCGTGATCTCGTCCTCAGCCCGCGCCATCGGCGTTGAGACAAACAGAGCCAGCGCCAAAGCGGCGATGCCGAAACCGAACTGGGCGATGCGTTGCTGTGTCATATCGTCTCCCTTTCGCGCGAACTACGAAAAATTTTTACCCGGTTGTCAATCAGGCAACGCAAAGATTAGAGCGTTTCCAGTTCGATGCTTTTCTAATTTGTATGCGCGCGTTGGCGTCTAATGAATTTCCGGCTCTGGAATAGCCCCGCCGGCGCCGAGAAAATCGAAATCGCAGCCCTGGTCGGCCTGTCCGATGTGATCCGAATAAAGCGCGCCATAGCCACGCGGATATTTCGGCGCCGGCTTCTTCCATGCCGCTTTGCGCTTGGCCAACTCCGCGTCACTGACGTGCAGATGAATCGAGCGTTTGTCGACGTCGATCTCGATCTCGTCGCCGGTTTGCACCAAAGCGAGCGGTCCGCCGACGAAGCTTTCCGGCGCGACGTGCAGAATGCAGGCGCCGTAGCTGGTGCCGCTCATGCGTCCGTCGGAAATGCGGATCATGTCGCGCACGCCCTGGCCGAGGAGGCGTTTAGGGATCGGCAGCATGCCCCATTCCGGCATCCCGGGGCCGCCCTTCGGCCCGGCGTTCTTGAGCACCAGAATGTGGTCGGGCGTGACATCGAGATCGTCGCGTTCGATCTCGCGCATCATGTGGTTGTAGTCCTCGAAGGCGATCGCCTTGCCGCGGTGCTTGAGAAAGCGCTTGTCGGCAGCGGCCGGCTTGATGACGCAGCCGTTGGGCGCCAGATTACCCTTGAGCACCGCGGTCGCGCCTTCGGCGTAAACCGGATCGTTGAGCGAGTGGATGACGTCCGGGATATGGACTTTCGCCCCTTCGATGTTCTCGCCAACGGTCTTGCCGGTGACGGTCATGCAAGTCAGATCGAGCTTTTCACGCAGGTTCTGCATCAAGGCGCGCAGGCCGCCGGCATAGTAAAAATCCTCCATCAGATATTTGCCCGACGGCCGCACATTGGCCAGAACGGGAATCTGCCTGGAGAGCTGGTCGAATTTCTCCATGTCCATCGCGATGCCGGCGCGGCGCGCCATCGCCACCACATGAATAATCGCGTTGGTCGAGCCGCCCATCGCCATATGCACCTTGATGGCGTTGTCGAAGGCCGCAGGCGTCAAGATCTGCTGCGGCGTCAAATCTTCCCAAACCATATCCACGATTTGCCGGCCGGCGACGCCGCACATGCGCGAATGATTGGAATCCGGCGCCGGGATCGACGAGGCGCCGGGCAACGACATGCCGAGCGCCTCGGCGATCGCCATCATGGTCGCCGCCGTCCCCATCACCATGCAGGTGCCGAACGAGCGCGCGATGCCGCCTTCGATTTCGTTCCAGTCGTCGTCGGTAATGTTGCCGGCGCGTTTCTCGGTCCAGTATTTCCAAACATCCGAACCGGAGCCGAGATATTCGCCCTTCCAGTTGCCGCGCAGCATCGGGCCGGCGGGAACGTAGATCGCCGGAATGCCCATGCTGATTGCGCCCATCAGCAGGCCGGGCGTTGTCTTGTCGCAGCCGCCCATCAGCACCGCGCCGTCGATCGGTTGGCAGCGCAGCAGCTCCTCGGTCTCCATCGCCAGCATGTTGCGATAGAGCATCGTCGTCGGCTTCATGAAGGTTTCGGCCAGCGACATCGCCGGCAGCTCGAGCGGGAAGCCGCCGGCTTGCAGCACGCCGCGCTTGACGCTCTCGGCTCGCACGCGCAGATGCGTGTGGCACGGGTTGATATCGCTCCAGGTATTGACGATGCCGATCACCGGCTTGCCGGTCCAATCGGTCGCGTCATAGCCCACGCCGCGCATGCGCGAGCGGTGTCCGAACGAGCGCATGTCGTCGACACCGAACCAACGATGGCTACGCAGGTCCTCGGGATCTTTGCGGGTTTTCATGAAGGCAGCGTCCGGTGCAGTTGCGACTTACTCGATCGACAGATTGGCGGCATGCACGACCTTTTCCCACTTGGCCGTCTCGCCGGCGAGGAATTTACCGAAATCCGCCGGCGTGCCGGGCGCCGGAATGCCGCCGAGCTCCTTGAGCTTGGCCAGCATGCCCGGATCCTGAAGCGCGGCGTTGATTTCCTTGTTGAGCAGATCGACGACCTCCTTCGGCGTGCCGTGCGGCACGGCGAAGCCGAAGAAGGCGCTCGCCTCGTAGCCGGGGACGGTTTCGGCGACGGTTGGCACATCGGGCAATTGTGGCGAACGCTGCGCGGTGGTGACGCCGAGCGCGCGCAATTTGCCGGCTTTGATGTGGCCGATCGACGACGGCAGATTGTCGAAGGTGACCTGCACCTGGCCAGCCAAGAGATCGGTCAGCATCGGCGCCGAGCCCTTGTAAGGCACGTGCGTGATCTTCAACCCGGTCATCATCTTGAACAATTCGCCCGACAGATGGATCGAGGTGCCGTTGCCCGACGACGCGATATTGATCTTGTCGGGATTGGCTTTCACGTAAGCGATGAATTCCGCGACCGTGTGGACCGGCACCGACGGATTGACCTCCATCACGTTCGGCACCTGGATGACATTGGCTACAGGGTCCATGTCGCGCAGGAACACGAAATTCAGATGCTTGTAGAGCGTGGCGTTGATGGTATTGGCCGGATTGACCAGGAACATCGTGTAGCCATCGGGCGCGGCCTTCACCGCGGTTTCGGTGGCAATATTGTTGCCGGCGCCGGCCTTGTTCTCGACGATGAACTGCTGATGCAGCCGCGTGGTCAGCCAGGCGCCGATTATGCGCGCGACGATGTCGGTCGAGCCGCCGGGCGGATAGCCGACGAGGATACGCACCGCATGATCGGGATAAGCCGCCTGGGCGCTGCCTGCCGTCACCGGCAACAGGCACGCCAACCCGAACAGCAACCGCGACAAAAATCCGACGTTAAACATAAGCTCCACCCTCCCGAACCGGCTGGGTAAGACCCAGCCTCGCTTTTTCTGGACGCGACGTTACGCGGCGACGCGGCCCTCGCCAAGGGTGCGTTGCGGATACCGACCGTCCGCGTAAGAGGGCTGCGCCCGAGCCGGTCCGGGCTTGGAAATGGCCTGTAATCGTCTGATTTAATGGTCGGAGTGGCAGGATTTGGGGTTTGGATTATTCGTCATTGAATTTGCTTACGTTTTTGGTGCGGACCGCGGCGCTTGTGTACTCACGTTGTGTACTCGCAGCAAGGCGCAAAAATAGTCGCTTAACCAGTAGCACCCTACATTATACGCGCTCAACTCCGCAGTCATTCGAGACTTATAGGTTCTGCATATTGCTTAAGGGTGGCGCTATGACGTCACGAAAATCATCCCGACATTGGCTCCTGCGCGATATTCGCGCGCTCTGTGCGCTGCTTGTTTCAGTAGTCTTCGTCGTCGCCATTCTTACCTATTCCATTGATTGGTCCACGTTTCGGCGCGAACCTGTAAGGCAACCTAAGACTGAGAGTGTTGAACAGCGCTATTCTGGATCGGTCATTGTCCCCACCGGCGGAGGTCTGTGCTGGACGTACATTCTCGACAATCGCACCGGGAGCCTGCGGGATGGAGGTTACTCCAAATGCGACGCGGCCATACAATCAGACGACAAACAATCCTCCCAAAGCATGGATATGATACGCTTGCGCGACGTCAGCAAAACATTTCGTCATGAACGCGAGTGACTGCGCGCCAAGGCTCGGAGGCTGGTGAAATGTACGTTGTCGTCTCGTGCTAGTCGCAGCTTTGGTCATCCTCGGGTTGGTCGTTTTGTTGGGCTCCGCGCTCGCGATTTTTCGCCTGGGAGTTAAAGGAGCCGCAACCCCGCCATGGCCTCTGCCGGCGCTGCATGGGCTTCTGGCCATCGGTGGGCTCTGCTGTCTCGCTCTCGCGCTACGCGGCCCGCCACAGGGGCTCGACCAGGGCACTGGCTCGTTCGGCCTAATTGCCATTGCACTGATTGCCCTGGCAGCACTGGTCGGAGCCGGACTATTTATCGCACATATCCGTAAGAGGCAGATTGCAGGGTTGATGATCTGCATCCATGCGACGCTTGCTGTGAGCGGCTTTGTCATTCTCGCCGCCTACGTCTTGGCTGGATAGCGCGACAAGTGTGTGTGCGTTCACGAGTGGGTCGGTCCAAATGGCCCGTATCTGAAATCCGATAATACGGAGCAGAAATGGGCAGCACGATCCTTGGACCGATTGTCACCGATTTGGTGATGCGCTTCGGTTACATTGCGGTCTTTCTACTTGTCTCTCTTGAATGTGCGGGCGTTCCGCTTCCGGGCGAGATTACCCTTGTTTCAGCCTCTATCTTTGCCGGCACAACACATCAGCTGGAAATTGGCTACATTATTGTGGCTGCGACAGCCGCCGCTGTGCTCGGCGGCAACTTTGGGTTCTGGATTGGCCGTCGCTACGGCTTTACATTTTTGCATCGCTATGGCCGCTACATCCATCTAACGGAGCGACGGTTAAAAATCGGGCAGTGGTTGTTCCTAAGGTACGGCGGAAGAATAGTTTTCTTTGGTCGCTTCACGGCGTTACTCCGAGCCTATGTTGCAGTGCTAGCTGGAGCCAACAAATATTCAGCGCACCACTTCTTCGTCTGGAATACCGCCGGTGGAGTGATATGGGCACTATTGTTTGGTGCTGGCGGATTTTTCTTCGGGCACTCCATCAAATATATTGCTGGCCCGATAAGCATTGGGCTTTTAGTGGCCGCAATCGCTGGGATCATTGGTCTTTGGCTGATGTTTAAGAAGCACGAGGCGTGGCTGCACAGGGAAGCTGAACGTTCACTCGCCGAGGCCGAATAAGCGGCGCGGATTGACGGTTATTCGGCGGGCGCGAGGACATTTTGGAGAGGACAAATACCCAGAGCGTTTCCCCAAAACCGTGCAGAGAGCAGGCACCGACATTGCGCCGCTGGA
Organism: uncultured Alphaproteobacteria bacterium; assembly: GCA_963703875.1. Classification (GTDB taxonomy): domain Bacteria; phylum Pseudomonadota; class Alphaproteobacteria; order Rhizobiales; family Xanthobacteraceae; genus Pseudolabrys. The sequence continues at coordinate 257,278 of CAVPFZ010000023.1, read as the reverse complement.
GCTATTCAAACAATGGATCACAGAGCGCAAGCCCGCGCGAGGCACGATAGAGAGTTGGCGCTATGTGTTTCAGGCAATGCAAGTCCACTTCGAAGGACTGAGCGTTGCGTCGATTGCGCCTGACGACGCTAGGTCTTGGATAAAGAGCCTCATCACAAAGGACCGGTCGGCTCATACCGTTAGACGAACCTGGCTAAATGCAAGCAAGACTGTTTTTCACTGGGCGGTTGACGAAAAACTAATTCAGCAGAATGTGTTTTCTGACATTAGGGTAACCGTGCCGCGAAAGGCAGTTTCGAGGCCACGCGGGAAAGTGTTTACGGAAGTCGAACAACTGAAAATCTTGAGAGCTTCGCTCGCGATCAAAAACACTGATACGGCATTAGAAGCCGCAGAGCGTTGGGTGCCATGGCTCTGTGCCTATACCGTCGCGGTCAATAACGTCGCCCTTGCGTAGCTGCGTTATCTCACCCGGCCGCGCGCCCGTGTACGCTAAGAGCCATGGTACCCAGCGCTTCGCTGCGTCGAACGGTTTACGCGTATCGGTTACTTCTAGCGCCGCCCTAAGGATCGTTCGCCATTCTTGCGGAAAGAATGCTTTGGTTTCACGAAGGTCTATTTTCTTCGGAACAGTCAGCTTCGCTTTTTCAAACGGGTTTCGCGGAACATACTTGTGCTCTACCGCCCAATTGAAGATTGCCTTACTAGCGCGCAGGTCCGTATTACGCACAGTTCTGGCGGAACGTTCTTTAGTGACAAGGCTTCTCAGCCACTGTTGCGCCTCCTCAGCGCCAATGGAGGCGGCACTTCGGCCTTCGAAGTATTGGCTCATGCGCGAGAATGCGCCCCTCGACCTCCGCAAGCCATTCGCTAATCAGCCGCTTACTTGCGGCCGACGTTGACCCGAGCGGCGTCGTAAATTTGGCCTCGTGGAACGAGCCGTAAAGGCGTCGGTATTCCTCCTTAACGTCCTTGGGGAGGCGCTTCCGAGTTGTGTAGGTACCGTTGGGGTTTTGGCGAGGCTGGACCATCCGCAACACGCGTCTGTGTACGCGCTTGTGTACTCGGGGGCCCCCAAGTTCTGTAGTAAAGCCAAAAGGTTGAAGTAAATCAACGCTCCTGGAGTGGAGCTGGTCGGAGTGGCAGGATTTGAACCTGCGACCCCCTCGTCCCGAACGAGGTGCGCTACCAGACTGCGCTACACTCCGACTGATGGCGGCCTTATAACCCCGGCTCCCTGAAAGCCGCAAGCTTGAGAGATTAAGAGATAGATGACGGTCGAGCCGGGAACACGGGTCATGAAGGCGCAAGCGCAGACGATCGAGGCGGCGGCGGCCTGCCTTGCCGCCGGCGGACTGGTCGCTTTTCCGACCGAAACGGTCTATGGCCTCGGCGCCGACGCGCGCCATGGCGAGGCCATCGCCCGGCTCTATGCCGCCAAGGGCCGGCCAAGATTCAATCCGCTGATTGCCCATGTCGCCGATGCCGCGGCGGCGCGACGGCTCGGGCGTTTCGATGCCGCGGCCGAGAAACTCGCCGCCGCGTTTTGGCCGGGGCCGCTCACGCTGGTGCTGCCCAAACAATCGGACGGCGGCGTCGCGGATCTCGCGCTCGCCGGGCTCGATAGCGTTGCGGTGCGCGTGCCGGCGCACCCGGTGGCGCGCGCTTTGCTCGCAGCCTTCAAGGGGCCCGTGGTGGCGCCGTCGGCAAACCGCTCCGGCCATGTGTCGCCGACCAGCGCGACGCATGTGCTTACAGATTTGCGCGGGCGCATCGACATGGTGATCGATGCCGGACCCTGCGCGGTCGGCGTGGAATCCACCATCATCGGACTGATCGGTGAGCCGACCTTGCTGCGGCCCGGCGGACTGCCGCGCGAGCAGATCGAGCGCGTGCTGGGGCAACCGCTGGCGCTCGCGCCTGCGGCCGATGACGCGCCGCTCGCGCCCGGCATGCTGTCGTCGCACTACGCCCCCAAGACGCGGCTGCGCCTTAATGCCGACGAGCCGCATGTGGGCGAGGCACTACTTGCCTTCGGACCCACGCCTCCTGCCGCCAGCATCACGCTCAATCTCTCTCCGCGCGGCGATCTGATCGAGGCGGCGGCCAATTTGTTCTCGCATTTACGCGCGCTGGACGCTTCCGGCGCCGGCGGCATCGCAGTAATGAAGGTACCGAACGAGGGTCTGGGCGAGGCAATCAACGATCGCCTTCAGCGCGCGGCCGCGCCAAAGGATAAGGGCAAAGAGCAAAGGTAAGACATGAACCTGCAGACCAAGCACCCGGCCATGCGCACGCTGGCGCCCGATTTGCTCGCCCGCTTCATCGGCATCGTCGGCCAGAAATACGCGGTGACCGACCCCCAGATGCAGCAACCTTATCTGGTCGAGATGCGCGATCTCTACCACGGCAAGACGCCGGTGGTGCTGCGGCCCGGCTCGGTCGATGAGGTCGCGGCGATCCTCAAGCTCGCCAACGAAACCAAGACCGCGATCGTGCCGCAAGGCGGCAATACCGGCCTGGTCGGCGGGCAAATTCCTTTCAACGGCGAGATCGTGCTGTCGCTCACGCGGCTCGACAAAATCCGCGAGGTCGATCCGGTTTCCAACACCATGACGGTCGAGGCCGGCGTCACGCTGCAGCGCGCGCGCGAGGCGGCCGCCGATGCCGACCGGCTCTATCCGCAGCTGCTGCCCTCGGAAGGCACCTGCACCATCGGCGGCAACCTCGCCACCAATGCCGGTGGGGTTGCAGCGATCGCCCACGGTATTGCGCGTTCGCACGCGCTCGGCCTCGAAGTGGTACTGGCCGACGGCCGCGTCTTGCACAATCTCAACAAGCTGAAAAAAGACAACACCGGCTACGACCTGAAGAACCTGTTCATCGGCGCGGAAGGCACGCTCGGCATCATCACCGCCGCGGTGCTGCGCCTGGTGCCCAAGCCGCGCTCGGTTGAGACCGCTTTTGCCGGGGTGCCATCACCGCAGGCCGCCGTCGACTTGCTCGGCCTCGCCACCGAACGTACCGCCGGCGGCGTCACGTCGTTCGAGTTGATGGCGCGCAACGGCATCGACGCGGTGGTCAAGCACGACAGCAAGAGCCGCAATCCGCTCGGCACGCCCTATTCCTGGTACGTGTTGATGGAATTGTCCTCGCAGGCGCAGAGCGGCTTGCGCGAGGTGATGGAGGAGATTTTGGCGCACGGCCACGACAAGGGCCTGGTGCTCGACGCCACCATCGCCGACAGTCTGGAACAGGCCAAAGCGTTCTGGCGCATTCGCGAGATGTTCGGCGAAGTGCAGCGCTACATCGGTGCCTCTATCAAGCACGACATTTCAGTGCCGGTGGCAGCCATTCCCGCGTTCATCGCGGAAGCCGATGCCGCCGTCACCAAACTCATTCCGGGCAGCCGCACGCTGCCGTTCGGCCATGTCGGCGACGGCAATATCCACTACAACGTGACGCAGCCCGACGGTTCCGACGCCACCAAGTTCCTGGCGCGCTGGGACGACGTCAACGCCGAGGTGTTCGCGGTCGTGAAGAAATTCGGCGGCTCGATCTCGGCCGAGCACGGCGTCGGCGTGATGAAGCGCGACATCCTGCCGAACTACAAAGACCCGGTGGCGCTCGATCTGATGCGCGGCTTGAAAAAGATGTTGGATCCGAACGGCATTCTCAATCCGGGCAAGGTGCTGTAGCTAAAACAGCGCCCCCTGCCCGTCATCTTTCTTGGCGCGACGTTTGGTTGGTGCGCGTTGGAGCTTGGTTGTCTGCGGCGCAGGCCGAGACTCCGGCACAGGCTCCGCCCGCTTGATTATCTCCGGGCCATCATTGGTGGTGCGATTGACTGCGTTGGAGACTTCGTATGCCTCCAGTAAATCCTCGGGCGCCGGCGTAATCAGCACCGCGGCGGTTTGCGCGTCGACATTTGCACAATCGAGCCAAAGGTCGAACGCCTCGGGCGGCACGATCACCGGCATGCGGTCATGGATCGGCGCCAGCATCTGATTCGCCCGCGTGGTGACGATCGCCGCGGTTTCCAGCTCTTCACCATTGGTCCCAATCCAGGTCTCCCACAGCCCGGCGAAGGCGAGCGGCGCGCCCGACTTGGCGTGAATGAAAAACGGCCGCTTGCGGCCACCGTCGTCTTGCCATTCGTAGAAGCCATCGGCCGGAATGAGGCAGCGCCTTCGCTTCATCGCGGCGCGGAAGGCCGACTTCTCAAGGACCGTTTCGCCGCGCGCATTGATCAATAGTGCGAACGTTCTCGGGTCCTTCACCCAGGACGGCAGCAAACCCCATCGCACCAAGGCGAATTGGCGCTTGCCGCCGGTCAAACGAATGATGGCTATCGGCTGCCCGGGAGCGACATTGTAGCGCGGCGGGAAATCGGGCTCCTCCTCGTAGCCAAATAGCGTTCGCAGCGTTTCCGGCGATGAGGTGACCGTGTAGCGGCCGCACATGCTTAAGAGCCTTTTAATTGCACTTTAACCGGGCCGAACGACACTGGCGCCCTGCCGGGGGGCGGGGCCCGCGATGAAATATCAGGATTGCGCAGAGGCGTTGCAAGCGGACGATGGCGCCGACAACGGCGCTCTCGCCGGCGCCAATATCAATCCGGCCACCGGGCTTGCCACCGACTACCTCAACCACTTCAATGAAGCGATCATGTTGCTCGAAATGCTGTCGAGCTGTCCGAACTGCCGCGACGATCTGCTCGCCTGGCAACCGATGAGCTACCGCGAGCACTTCGCGGCCTCGCGCTTCAAGGGCCGCGCCATGGCCATCGCCGCCTATGATGGCGCCGACGCCAATGTGCGCGGCTGCCTCGACACCCTGGCCGGCACCATGACCGCCGTGCTCGAAGCGACGCGCGCGGCGATGAGCGCCGATATGCCGCCGGAGGCGACCGCCGCGCTCGCCGAACGCGCCGCCGCCCTGCTCAAGCCGCTGGTCGCGCGCGCCGGCGCGGTGATCAACGGCGAGGATGCCGACGACACTGGCGATCACGTCGCGCCGCAGGCGGCGGTCGACGCGCTGATGAAGAGATAGATCGCGTGAGCGACGAACGAACTTATCCGCAGCGCCCGTTTCTCGCGGTCAGCGCGGCTATTATCCGCGACGGCAAGGTATTGGCGGTGCGGCGCGCGCGCAAACCGGCGCTGCATCTTTACACGCTGCCCGGCGGCGCCGTGGAAGCCGGCGAAACCCTGATGCAGGCGGTGAGCCGCGAAGTGCGCGAGGAGACTTCGCTTGAGATCGATCCGGTCGCGCTTGCCGGCCATCGCGAGGTGATCGCGCGCGATGCCGAGGACCGCGTCGAGCGCCATTTCGTCATCTTGAGCTTTGCCGCGCGCTGGCGCTCCGGCGAGGTAGCGCTCAACGAAGAGCTCGACGACGCGCGCTGGCTCGATCCGAGCGAGCTGTCCGGTCTGCGGACCACCGAGGGTCTGGCCGAGATCGTCACGGCGGCGATCGGGCTCCTGACCTGACCTTGCGATTGCCCGACGGCGTGGGCATATCATCCCCGCATGAAACGACTGCTCGCCATCGGTTCGCTCCTGCTCTGCCTTGCGCTGCCGGCGCAGGCAGAGACGGCGCCGGCCGCCTTCGACGGCGATTTGGCGCGGCTCGCCGAGATCATGGGCGCCCTGCATTATTTGCGCGCGGTCTGTGGCGCCAATGAAGGGCAGAAATGGCGTAACGAGATGCAGGCGCTGATCGACGCCGAGGCGCCCGATGGCGACCGGCGGCGCAAGATCGTGGCAGGCTTCAATCGTGGTTACCGCGGTTTTCAACAGACCTATCGCACCTGCACCCCTGCGGCCGACCTTGCCATCCGCCGCTATCTCGACGAGGGCGCCAAGATCGCGCGTGAAATCACCGCGCGCTACGCCAATTAACGGCCGTTATTAACCTTTCCCGGAGGTGCGGGCTTGGTGGGTTTGGCGCGCGTGCTAACGTCCGAATCGGGAATTGGGACTGGTGTCCGCAATTCGCGACACCCGGGGACGAAGGTCAAAATGACGACAGCGGAGCGATCCACCCACACGCGTGAGCCCGTACCCGACCACGAGCAAAAGCGCGTGGCGCTGGGATACTTGCAAGAGGCCTGGGCCGAAGCCCGCCTCGACGGCATCGACGGCGATTGTCTGGCGCAGTCTTGCCTGTTCGCTGCCTTCGCCGAATTCGTCGCGACCTACGGCGAGGAAGCCACCGCCGCCCTGGCGGAGGGGCTTGGCACGCGCATCCGCAACGGCGAATTCTCGCTCGACCGGCCGCGGCAATAATTTTATCAGTTCGACTCGTGCAGGCCGTAGTAGCGCTTGAGCGCGCCGTCGATATCAGCCTGGTAGAACGGTTTTTTGAGCACGAGAACACCCGCCAGGCGGCGGCGCTCGGCGGCGGTTTTTCTGACCGTATTGGCCATCAGCGCAATCTTCACGTCGGGATTTTGCCGCTTGATCGCCATCAAGGTGTCGGCGCCGTTGAGGCCCGGCATGTTGGCGTCGAGAAATACCAAGCCGACGGCGCTTCTGCGCAGTTTCGCCAGCGCGGCGCCGCTATCCACGGCTTCTTGAATATCCAATTCGAAACGGCTGGCCTCCAAAATTTTACGCAGGATGCCGCGCAAGGCATCGGAGTTGGCCGCGATAAGGGCTTGGGTAGGCATCCTGGCACGGATGCAAATTTCGATGAGCTTGCGGGCAGCGGTTTCATCGGCTGGCGACGGCAGCACGCCATCGATGTTGTCGGGGGGCGCGTTGCGGCGCGGCGCCGATAGAAATACGAGCGGCGCCAGATTTTTTATCCGCCGCGCGGACCTGATCACGCCCGCCTTGTCGTCATCGGACAAGGCGGCATCCAGCATGCAAATATCCACCCCGCCCTTTGCCAAGATGACTTTCGCGGCAGCGGCATCGACACGGTCGAAATCGATCGGAAGAGACGCCATGGCGACGCCTTCACGCCAAATGTCTTGCTGCGGGCCGGCGGCCGCAATCAGCAACATGCGGAGCGATACGAGCTCGCCGCTCATGTGAATCCTCGGTCTTGGCGTCCGGGAGGGCCGGTTTGTAAGAGGGCTGTCACGTTACCGTTCATAAACACCGATGATGACAATTCAATTCCACAGAAGTATTCCGAGTAAAATGGCCGGCGACAACTTCTGCGATTGGGTCTTGTGGAAAACTTCAGGCAGAACGGCGCGTTAGCTGGCCAAGGTTTCCAGGAAACGGACCCGCTCGCCGGTAGCCGGGGTGGTCAGGCTGCCCTCCCACATCACTTTGCGGCCACGTATCAGCGTACCCACCGGCCACCCGGTGACGCTGACGCCGTTAAAGGGGGTCCAGCCCGACCGTGAGGCGATCCACTTGTCGGTGATGGTCTCCCGCCGCTTGAGATCGACCACTGTGATGTCGGCGTCATAACCCACCGCCATGCGCCCTTTGGCGGCGATGCCGAAAAGCCGCGCCGGGCCAGCGCTGGTGAGGTCGACCAAGCGCAGCAAGGACAGGCGGCCGGCATTGACGTGGTCGAGCATCAACGGGACCAAAGTCTGCACCCCCGCCATCCCGGAATGGGTCTTGGGATAAGGGTGGGCCTTTTCCGCGCGCGTGTGCGGTGAGTGATCCGATCCGACTGTATCGATGACACCTTGCCCGATACCGTTCCACAATCCAGCACGATGTTCAGCATCGCGGATCGGTGGATTAAGCTGGGCCAGCGTCCCCAACCTCTCGTAGCATTCGGGCGCGGTGAGCGTGAGATGGGCGGGCGTCGCCTCGGCACTGGCGACATCCTTGTGGCCGGCCAAGAAAACCGCCTCTTCCTTGGTCGTGACATGCAGCACATGCACGCGCTTGCCGGTCTCGCGCGCCAACGCGATCAGCCGCTTGGTGCTCATCAGCGCGGCGGTGGCATCGCGCCAGACCGGATGCGACCGCGGGTCTCCTTCGACCCGTAAGTTCATGCGCTCGCGCAGGCGATATTCGTCCTCGGAGTGAAATGCCGCGCGGCGGTGGATCGCCTGAAGCACCGCCCGCACACCCGCATCATCCTCGATCAGCAGCGAACCGGTCGACGAGCCCATGAACACTTTCACGCCGCAGACCCCGGGCAGCATTTCCAGCGCGCCCAGGTCTTTGGTGTTCTCGCGGGTGGCACCGACATAGAAGGCGAAGTCGCAGTGCATACGGCGATGGCCGCGCTTGACCTTGTCGGCAATCGCCTCCGCCGTAATAGTGAGCGGATCGGTGTTGGGCATCTCGAACACCGCGGTGACGCCCCCCAGCACGGCGCCGCGCGAGCCCGATTCCAGGTCTTCTTTGTGGGTCAGTCCCGGTTCGCGAAAATGCACGTGGCTGTCGATCACGCCCGGCAGCACATGCAGGCCTTTGCAGTCGATTACCTCGCCGGCGGAGGCACGCGATAGATCGCCGATGGCGGCGAATTTGCCGCCGCGAATACCAAGATCCCGCGCGCCCTCGCCGTCGTGGTTGACCACGGTGCCGCCCTTGAGGATCAGATCGAAGGTTTCAGCCATATTTGACCGGTCCTGATCGGGGCTTGAGGCCTCGCCGACAGCGCTTACGTTTCGCCGTGAGTTCTGGCAAGAGACTATCATGATGAAAGCAGCGCTTCTTCCCGACCGCGGTGTGGTCAAGGTCGCCGGCGACGACGCCCGGCGCTTTCTCAATGGGCTGGTGACCAATGATATGGCCAAGGTCACCCCCGCAAGCGCCCGCTACGCCGCGCTGCTCACCCCGCAAGGCAAGATCATCGCCGATTTCATCATGGCCGAGGTCGATCCGGCGGAGGGCAGCGGGTTTTTCCTGGACTGCCCCAAGGCACTCACGGGCACGCTGGTGGAGAAACTCAATTTCTACAAGTTGCGCGCCAAGGTCATGGTCGAGGACCTGTCGGAAGTGCTCGGCGTGATGGCATTCTGGCCGGGTGTTGCTTTGAGCGAATACGGACTGTCTTATGCCGACCCGCGGCTGCCCGCGCTCGGCGCGCGTAGCATACTGCCCCCGCATCTCGCCGCCGAGGCAGCCGCCGATCTGGGCGCGACGCTGGCCGACAGCGAGGCCTATGAGGCGCACCGCATCGCGCTCGGCGTGCCGCGCGGCGGCATGGATTTCACCTATGGCGGAACCTTTCCGCACGAAGCCGACATGGATCAGCTGGCCGGCATCGATTTCGACAAAGGCTGCTATGTCGGCCAGGAAGTCGTCTCGCGCGTCGAACACCGCTCAAACGCGCGCAGCCGCGTCGTGCCGGTCGCCTATGACGAGTTCTCGCCCTCGCCCGGAATTCCGGTGATGGCGGGCGAAAAGCAGCTCGGCACGCTCGGCTCGACCGCCAAAGGCCGCGGCCTCGCGCTGCTTCGTCTCGATCGCGTCGCCGAGGCGATGGCCGCCGGCACCGCACTCGAGGCCGGCGGCATCGCCCTTCACGTTGTGAAGCCGGATTGGGCGACGTTTCCCTGGCCCGGCCAAAGCAGCGCCGCGCAATGAGCGCGGCTCAAGTCCACGCCGATGGTCTCACGCGCTGCCATTGGGCCGGCACCGACCCGCTCTACGTCGCCTATCACGACGAGGAATGGGGCGTGCCGGAATGGGATGACCGCGCGCTCTACGAGAAGCTGATGCTCGACGGCTTCCAGGCCGGGCTGTCGTGGATCACAATCTTGCGCAAGCGCGAGAATTTTCGCCGTGCCTTCGACGATTTCAATCCGGAAAAAATTGCGCGTTACACACCGAAGAAAATTGAGCGGCTGATGCAGAACGCCGGCATCGTGCGCAACCGCGCCAAGATCGAGGGCGCGGTCGGCTCGGCCCGCGCCTGGCTCAAGATCATGGAAAGCGGCCCGGGATTTTCCGCCATGCTGTGGGATCATCTCGACGGCAAGCCGAAAGACAGCAAAATCAAGAAACGCAGCCAAATCCCAACCGAGACCGAAGTCTCCCGCGCCATGTCGAAGCAACTATTGAGTCACGGCTTCAAATTCGTCGGCCCCACCATCGTCTATGCCTTCATGCAGGCGGTCGGCATGGTCAACGACCATCTGGTGGCCTGCCACCGCCACGCGGCCTGCGCCAAGCTCGCCAATTCAAAACCAAATTTTCGCAAATGACCAAGCCGCGCACCGCGAAGGCGCCCGCGCGCGCAAGTCCACGAGCTTGGCAGCGCATGCTGTCGGGCCGCAGGCTCGATCTGCTCGACCCCTCGCCGCTCGACGTTGAGATCGACGACATCGCGCACGGCCTCGCGCGCGTGGCGCGCTGGAACGGGCAGACCAAGGGGGCGCATATCTTTTCGGTCGCCCAGCACGCGTTGCTGGTCGAGGCCTTGGCGCGCGCCAAGACGCCGCGGCTTGATACAAAAAGCCGCCTGGCGGTGCTCCTCCACGACGCGCCGGAATACGTCATCGGTGACATGATCTCGCCGTTCAAGGCGGTGATCGGCGATAACTATAAGGCGGTGGAGCATCGCCTGCTCGCCGCCATCCATCTGCGCTTCGGCGTGCCGCCGACGTTGCCGGACGCGCTGAAAAGTCTGATCAAAACGGCCGACCGCGCCGCCGCTTTTCTCGAGGCGACAAGGCTTGCCGGTTTCGAGACCGCCGAGGCGCGCAAGTTCTTCGGCCCGCCGCCAAAATTCTCCGCAGCAATCGAGCGCGACTATCTGACGCCCTGGCCGGCAGGAACCGCCGAGGCCAAATTCCGCGAGCGTTTCAAGAAGCTGTTACGCGGCTGATATTTCTGAACTATCCCCATTTGGGGCGCCCCGCCGTTGACTTATTTGTTCTCTTTATGTTCTCTTCGCTTCCCCATCCCGGAAGCGACCTATGCGCCGACCTACCGAAATCGAGCGTCTGTATATCGACTGCGACGGCTTCTTTGCTTCGGTCGAGCAGCAGGCCCATCCACATCTGCGCGGCAAGCCGGTGGGGGTCGTGCCGTTCGAGGATGCGACCCACACCTGCGTCATCGCCTGCTCGCGCGAGGCCAAGCTGCGCGGCGTGAAGAACGTCATGGGCCTTGAGGAAGCGCGCGCGTGTTGCCCAGACATCATTTTCGTCCCGCAATCGCCCGATCTTTATCGCCGCGCCCACAACACGCTGCTGTCGGAAATCTCCACCGTCATCCCCATCGATGCCGTCAAGTCGATCGATGAGCTGACCTGTCGCGTTTCACCGGCCGAAAGCACCGATCCGCGCACGCTGGGGCTACGGATCAAGAAACGGATCGCGGACAATATCGGCCCTTACATCACATGTTCGATTGGCTTTGCCGCCAATCGCCAGCTCGCCAAGATGGCCAGCAAGACGTCCAAGCCCAATGGCAACATGATCTGGCATCCGAACGACATGCCGGGGCCCCTGCTCAAGCTCACGCTGCGCGATATTCCCGGCATCGGCGAGCGGATGGAAACGAGGCTGGCAAGCTTCGGCATTACGTCGATGACTTTGTTGCTCGCAACTCAACCCAAGCATATGCGTAAGCTATGGGGCAATGTGACCGGCGAGCGACTTTGGTATGCCCTGCACGGCTACGACATACAGACTCCGCCAAGCGAACGCGGCATGTACGGCCACGGGCGCGTGTTGCCGCCCACGCACAGGACGATTGAACACGCGCGAAGCGCCTCACGGCTTTTGCTGGTCAAGGCAGCGCGCCGGATGCGCCGTGACGGCTGGAATGCCGGCTGTCTCTGGCTCTGGCTGGAGATCATCGGCGATAAATCCTGGCACGGCGCCGCATGGCTCCCTGCCGTGCACGACGACCAAGCGGTGCTGTCCGCCCTGGGTCATCTGTGGTCCGACGCACGCCGGCAATTGCCGCTCGCCACGCGCATCATCCAGCTTGGCGTGACATTGGCCGGCCTGACGCCCGCGAACGAACGCCAACTGGATATTTTCATCGATGACGACAAGACCCGTCAGCGATGGGAAAGAGCGGCCAGCGCGATTGACAATCTCAATCGCAAACACGGCCGTACGCTGGTCAGCCAAGGCCCTTGGGAGCCGCCGCCCGGCGGCTATGCTGGCGGCAAGATCAGCTACACCCGGATTCCGCGCGTGGAGGACTTCTGGTGAGCTGGAAAACCGATTTGAAGCTGTCCGATCTCGATCCCTGCACGGATATCGAGATTATCTGCAAGCGATGCGGATTGGCCCGCTATGAAACGCAAACCAAGCTGCTTGAGAATATGGACTTCAAGAACGCCTATCTCGATCAGGTAGAAGCCAGCCTGCATTGCGCCAATCGGTTTTGCCGCGGCGGGGTTCGTATCTCACTCACCTATGACGACAAGAACGAGGGCTTTGTCGGCGGGATGGCGTAAAGGCTCCGCACGAATGAGGGCCTCGCCGCACTTTCCATACCGTCCGGCGCGTCATAGATAAGTCGCAACGAGTCGATTGATTGCACCTATGATTCACGTCTGCTCCCTCGCGCGTTTGCACGCTACGGTCGATGAAACCGGTGCGCGCCACATTGTCACGCTGCTGCGGTTGACCGACCGCGTCGAGCGGCCGCGCCACATTGCCGCGGAAAATCACCTCGTGCTCGCAGTCGACGACATTTCGATGCCGATGGACGGCTACACCATGCCGGCCGAAGAACACGTCGAGCGGCTGATCGACTTCGTCGGCCGCTGGGACCGCGCGACGCCCATGGTGGTTCATTGTTATGCCGGCATCAGCCGTTCGACTGCCGGCGCCTATGTGGCGGCGTGCGCAGTCAACCCCAAGCGCAATGAGCTTGAGATCGCCTGGGAGATTCGGCGCGCCTCGCGCACCGCGCAACCGAACGCGGCGATCGTGTCGATCGCCGATCGTTTGCTCAAACGGCAGGGGCGCATGGTGCGGGCGGTTGAGACCATCGGCCCCGGCGACTTCGCCACCGAAGGTCATCCATTCCGGCTCGATATCGGCTAGGTGATTCAGCTAGAGTGGCTGCGTCTGTAATGCGGGGGTCGACGTGGCCGACAAGAAATACGGCGTGGTATCGCCGGATATCCTGAAATCCCATGACGGATTAGGCTTCCTGAAAGCCATCATCGGCGGCACGCTGCCGCAGCCGCCGATCAGTGAACTGCTGGGCTTTCACCTGGTCGAGGCCGAGGACGGCCGTGCGGTATTCGAGGGTCTCCCTGAATTCCGCCACTACAATCCGATCGGCACCGTGCATGGCGGCGTCGCCGCCACGTTGCTTGATTCAGCGCTCGGCTGCGCGATCTTTTCCACGCTGGCCAAAGGCGACGCCTGGACCACGCTGGAGCTCAAATTGAATTTCGTGCGGGCCATGACCAAGGATACCGGACCGGTGCGCGCGGAAGGCCGCATCATCCATCGCGGCCGCACGGTGGCGACTTCGGAGGGCGACCTGAAGGACCGCGCGGGCAAGCTTTACGCCCACGCCACCACGACCTGCATGATTTTTCCGGCGAAAGCTTGAAGTTCAGTGCGCGTCGGCCGTCAGCGAGGGCCGCAATGCGAGCGGGCTTTCATGATGCGATGAGCGCACCATGTGCGCGCGGCCTGGATTGCGGGTGAACTCGCAATAGGCAAAGCCCAGCCCCGAAACCGAACCGCGGAAGCTGTTGGCGTCGAGGCGCTCGAGGTTGAAGCACGGCTCGATCGGCAATCCGCGCAGCGAGGCGCAAACCGATTCACCCTTCACCCGCAGCGTGCCAGGCGGCAGCATCGCGTAGCGCAGCGGGCCCTGACCTCTGATCTGGATGGAGCCGACCACGGAGCCGTCGGCATGCACGCGGCCTTGGCCGCGCGTGCCCTCGAAACAGGTGTAGGAAAACATCTTGCCGATGACGAAATGGCGCGCCTCTTCGGCGTTCATTTCTCCGGCCACGGCCGGCCCTGCGGCCAGGACGCCGACCAGCAATGCAACCCCACGCAACATGCCCACCTCTCCGGCTGACGCCACCGACTTTAAAGAATTTGCGACAAGCTCTTCAAGCTCGGCGGACTGTACCTGCCGTTCGTCGCCAAATCCTGAACATGGTTACCCGATTTTCACCACGATTTGCCCGCGCACCTGCCCGGCCAGCAGCGAAACCGCCGCCGCCGGAACCTCGGATAGGGCAATTTCCCGGGTCATAGACGCCAGTTTTTGGCGGTCCAGGCCGGTTTCCAGGCGTTTCCAGGCCTCCCTGCGGCGTTCGATGGGGCACATGACGGAATCGATGCCGTAAAGACACACGCCGCGCAAAATAAACGGGGCGACCGACGTTGGCAGGTCCATCCCCCCGGCCAGCCCGCAGGCGGCCACCGCCCCGCCATAACGGGTCATCGACAGGAGATTGGCCAGCGTGGTGGAACCGACCGTGTCCACCGCCCCCGCCCAGCGTTCTTTGGCCAGCGGCTTGGGAGGGCCGGTCAATTCCTTGCGCTCGACGATCTCGGACGCACCCAGGCTTTTGAGATAATCGGCCTCCTGCGGCCGACCGGTGACCGCATGAACGGCAAAGCCGCGCTCGGCCAGGATAGCGATGGCGGTCGAGCCGACGCCCCCCGCGGCGCCGGTGACGGCAATCGGTCCACGATCGGGCGTCAGGCCATGCTCCTCGAGCGCCATGACGCAGAGCATCGCGGTGTAGCCGGCGGTGCCCATGGCCATGGCTTCGCGCGCGCTCATGCCGGCCGGCAGCGGCACCAGCCAGCCGCCCTTAACGCGGGCTTTCTCGGCATAGGTCCCAAGATGGGTTTCGCCGCAGCCCCAGCCGGTCAGGATGACCTTGTCGCCCGGCTTCCAGGCGGGATGGCTCGAGGTTTCCACCGTGCCGGCGCCGTCAACGCCGGCGATCATCGGAAAGCGGCGCACCACCGGCGCCTTGCCAGTGATGGCCAGCGCGTCCTTGTAATTGATCGCGGAATATTCGACGCGGAAGGTGACGTCGCCCTCCATTAGATTGGCTTCGTCGAAATCGGCCAGTGCGGCTTTGGTGCCGCCGTCCGCCTTCTCAATCACGATCGCTTTGAATGTCGCCACGGCTGCCTCGTGTTTGTCGGCCGTGGCAGTTTTCACCCGCCGCGGCGGCGAGCGCAAGCGTTACGCGGCGGCCGCTGCCGGACGCACGACTGGACGCTCGATAATCGGCAGGTTGATGATCGCCGACGCGATGCCGAGCGCGATCGAGAGCCACCAAATGACATTGTAGGAACCGGTGCGCTCGAACAGGAACCCGCCGAGCCAGACGCCGAGGAAGCCGCCGACCTGGTGGCTGAAGAAGGCAAAACCGAACAGCGTCGCCATCCAGCGCGTGCCGAACATCAGCGCCACCAGCGCCGAGGTCGGCGGCACGGTCGAGAGCCACAACAGGCCCATGAAGCCGCCAAACGCGATGGCCGACGCCGTCGTCACCGGCAGCATGATGAAAACGAGCACGGCCAGCGAGCGCAGGGTGTAAAGGGCCGACAGCAGATAACGCTTCGGCATCCGCTCCATGAGCCAGCCGGCCGAGATCGAGCCGATGATGTTGAACAATCCGATGGTGCCAATGGTCCAGGCGCCGGCGTCAACCGAGAGACCGCGGTCGACCAGATAGGCCGGCAGATGAACCGTAATAAACAGAAGCTGGAAGCCGCAGGTGAAGAAACCGAGCACCAGCAGCACGTAACTGCGGTGGCCGAAGGCTTCCGCCAGCGCTTGCACCAGCGATTGCTTCTGCACGGCTCCGGGTTCCGCCGCTACGTCCATCGGCGGCGTTCGCACGACGACTGCCATCGGCACGATCAGAAGGGTAATGAGGCCGAGCGCGACCAGCGCATGCTGCCAGCCGATCCAGGCGATGAAGCCGACGGCGAGCGGCGAAAACAGGAACTGACCGAACGATCCCGCCGCGGTGCCGAGGCCGAACGAGAGCGCGCGCCATTCCGGCGGCATCATTTTGCTGAACGAGGCGATCACCAGCGTGAACGAAGTCGCGCCGATGCCGAGCCCGCACAGCAGCCCGGCCGACAGATCGAGCATGCCGGGCGTGGTCGAATAGGCCATCAGGATGAGGCCGGCGCAATAAAGCAGCGCGCCGACTGCGAGCACGGCCAGCGAGCCGAATTTATCGGCGATCGCGCCGGCAAACGGCGTCACGGTGCCCCAGACCAGCACCTGGATCGCCAGCGCCAGACCGAACACATCGCGACCCCAGCTATATGTCGCCGACATCGGCGTCAGGAACAGGCCGAGCGCGGCGCGCGGCCCAAAGCCGACGACGCCGATCAGACAACCGCAGATCAAGAGGACAAGAGGCGTGCGCCAGGCGCTGCCGGGCTTATCCGCCGCTGATTGCATCGACATAAAAATTTGCTCCGGCCGAAGGATTGTCCGCGCCGCCGATCAGTTCCGGCGCGGACGGAGCGGGAACATAGTAGTTCCAGCGTTCCGGCCCAAACGAATTATCGTGATCCTAGCCATATGAGCCGCGCATGGCTTTGGGCGGACGCCTCGATTAGCGGCCGTTTTGGCGGGCCCAGGCCTGCCCATCCTCCGACCGCAGCCATTCCTTGCTGTGGCTGACCGGGCCCTCTTGTTCTTCTTTCGCGACCTCGGCCTGCGTCAGCTTGGCATTGCCCCAGGTCGGCTCATCGGAGCCGTCGCCCCAGGTGAGCGGGCGATAAAAAGTGTGCACGCCGAGCTTGTAGATCTTTTTCATCTCGTTGACCCAATCCGGGTGCACCCAATAGGCGTGATAGTGGGTGGATTTGGCCACTTCCGGCATCCACAGTTTGCCGTCGAGCATGTCGTGCGCGATGCGCTTGGCGCGCAGCCAGGCGTCCGGCTCGGTGATGACGTCGGGAATGCCGTCGCAGGCGAAGGTGAACTGGCAACCCAGGTGCCGGTTGGAATTCTGATAGACAACGTCGCAGACATTCTTTGGGTAGAATGGCGAGAACACCCGGTTCATGACCACCTGCGCGACAGCGATCTGCCCGCGCACCGCTTCGCCGCGCGCTTCGAAGTAAACCGCGTTGGCGAGACACTTCTCCGACTTGGTGCGCGCGTCGCCGGTGAGCCCCAGCCGCTCGGCTGGCGATTTCGGCCGCGCGTCGACGCCGGTAACCTCGCCTTTGCTGGCGATTGTCTCGCCGGGATTGTCCTCGCCGACTTGTCCCGGTGACGCCAGCGCCGATTGCTTGATGTCCGGATCGCCGGATGCGCGCGAGGCCATCACGATGGGCGCCTCGCCCGGCGCCCAGGGCGCGATCGGCTGCTCCACGTTCGCCAGTGGATCGGCGCCGAAGAAAACACGGGCGCCGTCCTTGCCCTTGCGATGATCGGGCGAAGCATCGGCAGCATGCCGCTCCAACTCGGGTAAGCTCAGTTGCTCGTCCGGAACCGCGGCAAATTCATATTCCGAATAGGGCTCGAAATGACGGCCCGCGTCCTCGCTCTTGAGCGCCGCATCGGCTGCCGCCTGCGGCACCGCTTCGATGGCCAAGACCGGCGGCAATGGCGGCAACGGTTCGCGCTTTCGCGCCAGTATCGAGTTGCGCTTGTTCTTGCGATTGACCGCAGGAAATTGCAGCGGCGCATCCGGATCGCCGAGGTAGAGCGAGGCGATCGAGCCGGTGATTTCGGTCGGGTCAAAATTTGCCAGCGCGTAGAACGGCGGATGCGGAATGGCGGTGCCGATCGGCCGCGGCAGGCTGAACATAGCGGCGTGAATGGTTCCGAAGGGCGACGCGATCAGGTGCTCGCGCGCGCGTGCTGAAATCCCGGGCTGGCGCACCAGCAACGCACCGAGGTCTTGAAATCCGATCGTATTGGGAAGCAGCGCGATAACCAGCGCGCCAACGCCGATCGCCACATATCTCCGCCGGCGAGGCTTGCCTAAAACCGCCATCACTCACTCACGCGCAATACGGCGCCTGCCGCCGGATCGGCGGCAATACGACAGGTTTTTTTATGGGCCGATTAACCTTGCGAACGTGTTAACCGGCGGGCTCCGCTGGGCGCCCGAAAACGCAAGCATGCCGCTCGTTTCCCGGCTTGCCAGCAATTTCGGCGCCGCCCGCTGGAAACAATTGTTAACTATATCGCAATCGCTCCGGGCCAATATCGCGACGGCATTTGAATACGCAATTCGGGATGTTTTCTTTGACCTTGTCTTCGTCAGCGATACTGCTCGCGGGACTATGCGTTGCCGCATTGGTGCTGGTCGCCGCCGTACATCGCCGCCTCAGCGTGCATAATCGCAGGCTGCTGAACGCCATCGACAACATGTCGCAGGGGCTGAACGTCTTCGATGCGCAGGGCCGTATCACCCTGCTCAACAGACGCTACATCGAAATGTACAATCTTTCGCCGGCCATCGTGAAACCCGGCTGTACGCTGCACCAGCTGATCGAGCATCGCAAAGACACCGGATTGTTTTCCGGCGACGCCGCCGCCTACTGCAAGAGAATCCTCCAGGGCATCGCGGGCGGCGGAAGTTCGCAACACTACGTCCAGGCCAGCGACGGCCGCATCGTGCTCGCCAAAAACGAGCCGTTGCCGGACGGCGGCTGGGTTTCCACCCATGAAGACGTCACCGAGCAATGCCAGGCCGAGGCCGAACGCGCCGCCATCAACGATCAGGAGAAACGGCGCACGGTCATCGACGCGGCGATCGCCTCGTTCCGCCCGCAGGTCGAGAAACTTTTGAGCAGCGTTAGCAGCAGCGCGACCGCCATGCGCTCGACCGCCGCGGCGCTGCTCGGCTCCTCGGACCAGACCTCCCAGCGCGCCGAAAGCGCGGTGCACGCTTTCAACGAAGCGTCCGCCAACGTCGAAACCGCGGCGGTCGCGGCCGACGAATTGTCGCACTCGATCGCCGAGATCAGCCGCCAACTCCAGCACACCAGCAACGTCGTCGGGCTGGCAACCGGCGAGGCGCGCGCAACCGATAATGAGATCGCCGGACTTGCCGATGGCGCGCAAAAGATCGGCGATGTGATCAAGTTGATCCGCACCATCGCCGGGCAGACCAATTTGCTGGCACTCAACGCCACCATCGAGGCGGCGCGCGCCGGCGAGGCGGGCAAGGGCTTCGCGGTGGTCGCGTCCGAAGTTAAATCGCTGGCGGTGCAAACTGCCAAGGCGACCGAGGAAATCGCCAGCCACATCCTGGCCGTACAGAACTCGACCGCCGGTGCGGTCGAGGCGATCCGGCAGATCGCCACCCGCATGCAGGAGATCAACGGATACACCGCTGCGGTGGCCTCCTCGGTGGAGCAGCAGAACTCGGCGACCGGAGAAATCTCACACAACGTGGCGAGCGCCGCGCAAGGCACGAGTCAAGTGGTAGGGGTGCTAAGCGAGGTTGCGGGTGCTGCGACCGAAACGCGCTCCTCGGCGGAAGTTGTGCGCGAACTCTTCGCAATCGGCGGAGGCGGCGGTCGCCGATCTACGGCTCGAGGTCGAAGATTTCCTCGCCAAAGTGGCCGTTTAGACCTGCTCGCAGGCGGCGGGCATGGTGAATGCCCTCGCACAGCGCAAAGCGCCTGGTCAGGCCGTGTTAGCCGCGGCCTTGCCCAAGGCCGCCTGTGCCGCCGCAAGGCGCGCGATCGGCACGCGGAAGGGCGAGCAGGACACGTAATCCAGTTTGACCTCGTGACAGAACGCGACTGAGGCGGGGTCGCCGCCGTGCTCGCCGCAGATACCCACCTTTAGATTTTTTCGGGTTTTTCGGCCCCGCTCGACGCCGATGCGCACCAGATCGCCGACGCCCTGCTGGTCGATCGACACGAACGGATCGGCGGGCAGGATTCCGCGCGCGGTGTAGACGCCGAGGAAGCTCGCCGCGTCGTCGCGCGAGATACCGAAGGTGGTTTGCGTCAAATCATTGGTGCCGAACGAGAAGAATTCCGCGGTCTGCGCGATCTCGCCGGCCAGCAGACAAGCACGCGGCAGTTCGATCATGGTGCCGACCTGGTAGGTGAGCTTGGCGCCGGTTTCCTTACCGACCGCAGTCGCCATGGCGTCGATGCGCGTCTTGACCAGATCGAACTCGGCCTTGGTGGCGATCAGCGGCACCATGACTTCAGGCGAAACGTGCTTACCGGTACGTTTTTGCACCTCGACCGCTGCCTCGAAAATGGCCCGCGCCTGCATTTCGGCGACTTCCGGGAAAGCGATGGCGATGCGGCAGCCGCGAAACCCGAGCATCGGGTTGAACTCGGC
This sequence comes from uncultured Alphaproteobacteria bacterium, assembly GCA_963703875.1. Classification (GTDB taxonomy): domain Bacteria; phylum Pseudomonadota; class Alphaproteobacteria; order Rhizobiales; family Xanthobacteraceae; genus Pseudolabrys. The sequence goes on along the minus strand of CAVPFZ010000023.1, from coordinate 237,092 downwards.
CAGTTCGCGCGCGCGGTCGGCGAGCTTGCGCGGATCGGCACCCATGGCGGCCGCGACTTCGGCGATTTCTTTCTCGCCGTGCGGCAAAAACTCGTGCAGCGGCGGATCGAGCAGCCGGATGGTCACTGGCCGGCCACCCATGATCTCGAACAACTCGACAAAGTCATTACGCTGCATCGGCAGCAGCTTGGCCAAGGCGGCGCGGCGCGATTTCTCGTCGTCCGACAGGATCATCTCGCGTACCGCCTGGATGCGCTTTTCGTCGAAAAACATGTGTTCGGTGCGGCAGAGCCCGATGCCCTCGGCGCCGAAACGCACGGCCGCCTTGGCGTCGGCCGGCGTGTCCGCATTGGCGCGCACGCCGAGCTTGCGCACCTTATCGGCCCAGCCGATCAGCGTGGAAAATTCGCCGGAGAGCTGCGGCTCGATCATATCGACCTTGCCGGCCAGCACCTGGCCAGTCGAGCCGTCGACGGTGATGAACTCGCCTTGTTTGTACGACTTGCCGCCCACCGTCATGGTGCGCGCGGCGTAATCGACGCGCAGCGAGCCCGCTCCCGAGACGCAGGGCTTGCCCATGCCGCGTGCAACCACGGCGGCGTGCGACGTCATGCCGCCGCGGGTGGTGAGGATGCCCTCGGCGGCGTGCATGCCATGGATGTCCTCGGGTGAGGTCTCCACCCGCACCAGGATCACTTTCTTGCCGTCGGCCTTGAGTTGCGCGGCCTCGTCGGGCGAGAACACGATCTCGCCGCCGGCGGCCCCCGGAGACGCCGGAAGCCCGGTCGCGATCACGTGCCGATGCGCGCGCGGATCGATGGCCGGATGCAGCAGCTGGTCGAGCGCCAGCGGATCGACCCGAAGCACCGCTTCGTTCTTGGTGATCAGACCTTCGTTCGCCAGTTCCACGGCGATGCGCAGCGCGGCCTTAGCTGTGCGTTTGCCCGAACGGGTCTGCAGCATCCACAGCTTGCCCTGCTCGACCGTGAACTCAAGGTCTTGCATGTCGCGGTAATGGCGTTCGAGTACATTGTAGATGCGCTTGAGTTCGGTATAGGCCTTGGGCAGCGCATTCTCCATCGACGGCTTGTCGGAGCCGGCCGCGAGCCGCGCGGCCTCGCTGATTTCCTGCGGCGTACGAATGCCGGCGACCACATCCTCGCCCTGTGCGTTGATGAGGAATTCACCGTAGAGTTTCTTCTCGCCGGTCGACGGATTGCGCGTGAAGGCGACGCCGGTCGCCGAGGTATCGCCCATATTGCCGAACACCATGGCCTGCACGTTCACGGCGGTGCCCCAGCTTTCCGGAATATTGTGCAGGCGGCGATAGGTATTGGCGCGCTGGTTCATCCATGAGCCGAACACCGCGCCGATCGCGCCCCATAGCTGCGCGTGCGGGTCCTGCGGGAACGGCTCGCCGCGTTCCTGCTGCAGCCGTTTCTTGTAGCGCTCGACCAACTCGACCCAATCGTCGGCGGTCATGTCCGTGTCGAGGCTGTAACCTTGCTTCTCCTTGTGGTGGTCGAGCAACTCCTCGAAATGCTCGTGGCCGACGCCAAGCACCACGTCGGAATACATGGTGATGAAGCGCCGGTAGCTGTCATAGGCGAAGCGCCGGTCGCCGGATTGCTTGGCGAGCGCCGTCACGGTCTCATCGTTGAGACCGAGATTGAGCACGGTGTCCATCATGCCGGGCATCGAAGCGCGCGCGCCGGAGCGCACCGACACCAACAGCGGGTTGTCGGTATCGCCGAACACCTTGCCGGTGATGCGCCCGACTGCCGCGAGCGCCTTCTCGACCTGGGCCTTCAGGTTTTTCGGGTGCTGCTTCTTGTTGCCGTAGTAATAGGTGCAGACCTCTGTGGTGATGGTGAAGCCGGGCGGCACCGGCAGGCCCAGATTGGCCATTTCGGCTAGGCCCGCGCCCTTGCCGCCGAGCAGGTTGCGCATCGAGGCCTTGCCCTCGGAAGAGCCGCCGCCAAAGGCGTAGACCCATTTGCCCTGCGACGATTTTGTGGACGGCGCGCGCGCAGCCGCCTTGGCCTTGGGCCTCGCCTTGGAGGCCTTGCGAGCGGGCTTTTTCAATTTGGCACCGGCGCGCTGAGGTTTGCGTTTAGCCATGGGTCAAAAAATGCTTGCGCTGCGAACCGCTCCTAAAAGCACCCCCGGAGAGCGCGGCGCAAGCCCGCATTAGGACTCAGTGGATTAATCCGAGGCCGATGACGCCGATCACGATCAGATAGGCCGCGACAATGAAGTTGAGCAGGCGCGGAATGATCAAAATCGCGATGCCGGCGATGAGCGCGACAATAGGCTGCAGGTGGGCGATACCGATGACCATGGGATTATCCTTTTTGGCTATGAGGGCACAACGAAAGAGCAAGCGCGCGGTTCCGCCGCTTTGCGGTCATGCAACTGGCCCGCACCAGCCCGGCAGGTAATGCGCCTCCTGGCTCTTGGCGAGCTTCATGGCCTTTTTGACCGCGCTGCCGAAATCGTCCACCACCTGCTTGCGCTTCATCCGGCGGCGCAAAAAATCGGCCCACAGAAATTCGCTGAACGGCGTGGTGTCCTTGGCAAAGCCGCCGGCACGCCGCAACTCGCCGGCCAGGCTGCGGAATGGATCGTCCTTGAGCTCGTCGACCGACTTGGGGATTTCCGAGAAGTCGCGGCGGCGTCCGTCCTCGTCGTAGGGATGCACCCAGCTGTGGTGGTCGAGAACCAGCCAGAAATCGTCGGGTTCGAGCTCCTTCAAGTCGGCGACGACTGTGACCAGGACCTTCTTGACGCCCTCGCGATGCAGTGCGAGCGCGAGATGATGATGGTCGATGACATAGTGACGCTTCTTCGGCCCCAGAATGACCGGGATCATGTGGTCGCCAAGGAAATCTCCGATTTTCTTGGCGCCGCGCTCGCGCAGGCGCTGGCTTTTGTCCTCGACCTCGCGCATGCCGACCGAAATCTGGGTCGGGCGAAGATCGGCGATGGAAACCGGTGTGAGGATTGGATCGCGCGCAAAGGATGACATGGCTACCCCCGTTTTGCGGCTGCACAGGGGCGATAGTCTAGCCTTCTATTTTGGAAAAATCCGCCACCGCGCGGGTGGCTTCGCGGATTTCGTTGAGCAGCCTGAGACGGTTTTCGCGCAAGCCCTTGTCGTCGACGTTGACCGTGACTTTTTCGAAGAAAGCATCGACGCGTGGGCGAAGCTTCGCCATCGCGGTCATGGCAGCGGCGAAATCTTCCTTGGCCACGGCGATGGAGGCGTCCTTTTTGGTGGCGTTGATGGCGGCGGCAAGTGCCTTTTCTTCCGGCAGTTCGTAATGCTTGTCATCCGGCGCATCGGTATGTTCTTTTTTGTCCTTCTTCTCTTCGATGCGGAGAATGTTGGAGGCGCGCTTGACGCCGGCGAGTAAATTCTTGCCGTCGTCGCTGTCGAGGAATTTGCCCAAGGCTTCGACGCGCCGGACAATCAGCAGCAAGTCGTCCTGCCCTTCGAGCGCGAACACGGCGTCGACCAGATCGTGCCGCGCGCCCTGCTCGCGCAGCTGGACTTTCAGGCGATCGGCGAAGAAGGCGAGCAAGTTGGCAACGGCTCTATCCAATGCGCCGAATAATGGGGCAGCGGACATGGTTAGATTGTCAAAATCGATCTCAATCGTCAGAGGCGCGAGCAATACGGACTTTTCGGAGCTTTCTGGCCTGTCTGTTTTCTTGCCGCGCAGACCCGAAGACTCTTTTCCACTAGATCGCGCCTCAAAGGCCGCAGCCAAATCCTCGTGCCCCCTTTGAATGCGCGGATCCTTTTTATTCTTCTGCACGATGTAACTTGAGAAATGCGCGTGAAACAGCGCGCCCAATTTTACACGAAGGGCGTTATCCAGAATAATCCTGATGACGCCAAGCGCGGCACGCCGGAGAGCGTAAGGGTCCTTCGAACCAGTCGGCGTTTCGCCGATACCCCAAAATCCGACTAACATGTCGACCTTATCTGCAAGAGCGACGATGAGGGCGACCGGATCGGACGGCACTAGGTCGTCAGGACCCTTTGGTTTGTAATGGTCTTCGATTGCATGAGCGACTGCTTCATCCTCGCCCTGGGCCTCGGCATAGTAGCGGCCCATAAGGCCTTGCAGTTCGGGAAACTCGCCGACCATCTCCGTGACAAGGTCAGCTTTGGCCAATAGCGCCGCTCTTCTCGCATTATAAGTCAGGCTGCCGATAACCTCGTCTCGCGCATCCACCGCTCGAAGTGCAGTTACTCGCGCATCGGCCGGACGGAAGTTGATGAAGCTTGTGATTCTACTGGCGAATTGTTGCAGTCGCTCGACGCGCTCGCCTTGAGTGCCAAGCTTTTCGTGAAACAGCATGGCATTGAGCTTTGGCAGCCGGGCTTCGAGCCTGGTATTCAAATCGGTCTCGTAGAAGAACTTGGCGTCGGACAGCCGCGCGTAGATCACGCGCTCATTGCCGGCAATGATCGCCTTGCCGCCGTCGCTAGCTTCGATATTGGCGATCAGAATGAATTTGTTCGTCAACCTGGCGGTCTGCGCATCACGCAGCACGAAGCATTTCTGGTTGTTGCGGATAGTGGCGCGGATCACTTCCTCGGGGATCGAAAGGAAGGCCTTGTCGAACGAACCCATCAGCGTCACCGGCCATTCGACCAAGCCGGCGACTTCGGCCAGCAGCCCGTCGTCCTCGATCAGCTCGTAGCCTTGCGCGAAGGCCAGATTTTTGGCGTCGGCCAGGATCGTCTCCGCCCGCCGCGCCGGATCGAGCACCACCTTGGCGGCTTGCAGCTTGGCGAGATAATCCTCGAAATGGCGCGCCCTGATCGCGCCCGGCGCCATGAAGCGGTGACCACGCGTCTCGTCAGACGCCGCGATGCCGTCGACGTTGAACTTGACGACCTCGGGCTCTTCGGTTTCCGGGCCGAAGGTCGCCAGGATCGAATGCAGCGGCCGCACCCACAACAGCCTTCCTGAGCCCCAGCGCATCGACTTCGGCCACGGAAAAGCGCGCGCCACCTCGGGAATCATCTCGGCGAGCACCTCGACCGCTGGCCTGCCCGCCTTTTCGATCACCGCGACATAGAAGTCACCCTTCTTGTCCGCCTGCACCTTGGCTTCGTTGATCGACTTCAGGCCTGCGGCGCGCAGAAATCCGGCGATGGCCTGCTCAGGCGCGCCGACTTTCGGGCCTTTACGCTCATCCTTTAGATCGGGTTGTCGCGCGGGCACGCCATGCACCGATAGCGCAAGCCTTCGCGGCGTCACGAAAGCCTTAGCGCCTTCGTAAGCGAGCCCCGCCGCCACCAAACGGTCGGTGATCATCTTCTTTAAATCGTCGGCCGCGCGCGCCTGCATGCGCGCGGGGATTTCCTCCGAGAGAAATTCGAGCAACAGGTCGGGCATGGCGGGACTTTCGGCCTCGATCGGGCTCTGCCTAGCAAGGCATCTGGCCGCTGTCACCCACAGCTTTATTGGCGGCGCGTGATCTCATCCGAAAACCGGTTTCCACTTTTCGGGATCACGCGCTACCAGCCTCCCCCGCCACCACCGCCTCCGCCGCCACCCGAACCGCCGCCGCCGCCGAAACCCGACGAGCCGGAGGACGCCGGCACCGCGCTGGCAAAGGCGCTGCTGACGCTGCCGACGGTCGCGCCCATGGCGCTGCCGAAGCCGCCGCTCGACCAGGTGCCGCCGCTGTACCAGCCCGGCTGATAGTTACGCGTCGGATCGGCATCCGCCGGATGCGCGCGGCGCAGCGCCGCCTCGAACGCCTGCGCCCAGGGCTTCTCGACGTCGAGCGCAACCGCATAGGGCAGCAAGGTCTCGAAGTGCGCGGTGGTGATCTCCGGCGCCTGCATATTGAGGCGGTCCTTCTCGGCGGTCTCCAGATAAAGTTTGAGACCATCGAGTTGATCCATGATCGGCCGGCCGAGCGCAGTCGGCGCACGCATCAGATAGAGGAACAGCCCGTTCACCGCCGCGAAGGCCGTGACCAACACGAAGGGAAATGGGTCGTCCGACACGAAGTCGCGCAGCGCCGGCCAGCCCCGACTCAGAATGGAGCCGAGCGCGAAATGCAGCCCGTTGATGGCGACCGAGATGAACACGAGCACCATGGCGATCCACACGGCCACATTGAGCCGCGCGCTGCCGCTGTGCGCGGCCTGCACCACCGGCATGATGAACATGCCGATGACGAAGCCGGCGACGCCGAGCGCCACGAGAATCGAGATGTCCTGGTCGCGCAAGCCCCCGAACATGATCTCCCAGGCCGCGACCGCGATGGTGACGGCGAAGCCGAGCACGACGTAGCCGAGGTTGCGGCGAAAGTAGCGGTTGCGATTGCCGGTTTCGACCGCGGCCTTGAACTTGACGGACAGGTCCGAGACCGTCACGGCGTTTTCGCGGTTGATGACGATCGTGCCGCCTTTGCCGTTAAGTTTGGTGACGATGGCGCGCTCTTCCAGCGGCAGTGGAATGCGGCCCTCGGGATCGTTTCCGGTCAGTTTCAGCGTCAGCGCCTTGCCGGTCTGATCGAGGCGGATGAGGCCGCGCACGCCGAGCGACAGCGCCGCCGCGGTGAAGGCGCGCCACTTCTCGCGCGTCAGGCCCCAATTGTGGATGTAATTGGCGAGAGCGGGCGAAATGCCCTCGGGTGGGTGAAACAGCGGGATGATGGTGCCGCGCTTGGGATCGCGGCCGACCCGCTCCCATGCCGTAAAGTAATAGATCAGCACCACCAGCAAGCCGATGCCGCCGATGATCCACTGGCGGTTGTCGAGGAATTGATACCAGAGCAGCGTGTCGGCGCTGGGCGGGTCGACCGCCGTTTCCGGCAGCGCGGCGACGACGGTCAGGCCTTCGCCGGGCGCCAACCGCCGCGTGGTCGCGACGCTGAGCGCACCGAGCGGGCCGATGCTGCCTTGCCAGTCACCACCGCGGGCGCCGACGCGCCCGGTATAGGCGGTCCAACGCAGTGGCGCCGCGCCGTCGAAAAGCTCCAGGCGATAGTGCGCTTCCAGGATCGGGAAGCGCCAGAAATTGCCGGTGACGTTCCAGTTGAGCTCCGGCTTGCCATCGAACCAGCGAATCTGCCGCCCGGTGCGGTAACGGAACACATAGGTATGTTCGCCGGGCCGGATCAGCGTGTTCTTGTCGCCGGCGTAGATGCGGATGTAACCGTGCGTCCGCTCGGTGTGATAGGGCTCGGCCTGGTTGTCGCGCATCACGCCGAACAGACTGAAGGTCACCTCGCGCAGAGAGCCGCCGGCATCTTTGAAGGTCAGCGGAAAGTCGCGATAGATGCCGTGCCGCATTGCATTGCCTTCGGCGCGCACCTTAAGAGTCTCGGTGACCGTGAGTTCGCCATTCTTGGCGACGACGACGTTGGCATTGAAGGACAGGATGGCTTCGGCGGCAAAGACGGGACCGGCGAGCAGCAGCGCGCACAGCAACGCGGCAACGTGCCAGAGCCTGCTCACCGCGGCGCCGGTTTCAAATCGACCTGCGGGACGGCGCGGTCCGCGGCGTCGGCAATTTCGAAGTAATCGCGCTGCGTGAAACCGGATAGTCCCGCGATCAAGCTGCTCGGAAAGGACTGCACCAGCACGTTGAAATTGCGCACCGTGCCGTTGTAATAGCGGCGCGCCATCTGCAGTTCGTTTTCGAGGTCGCTCAGCTGCTGCTGCAGTGTGAGGAAATTGCCGCTGGCTTTGAGATCCGGATAGTTCTCCGCCAGCGCGAACAGTTTGCCGATCGCGGCCGATAGAGCGCCTTCCGCCTGCGCGCGGGCGGCCACGTCATTGGCTGGAACCGCTCGCGCGGCGCCGCGCGAGGCGGTGACGTCCTCGAGCACCGAGCGTTCATGCCCGGCATAGCCTTTGACCGCTTCCACCAGATTGGGAACGAGATCGGAGCGGCGCTTGAGCTGCACGTCGATCCCGCTCCAGGCCTCGTTCGCCATCTGGCGCGTGCGCACCAGACGATTGAAAACGACGACCGCATAGAGGATCGCGACCGCGACGACAGCCAAGATGAGCCAGAGCAGCATGAAGGTTAGTCGCCCGACGAATCAGAAGGTTCGATTATAGCTTCAAGTGACTGTTTGGCAGTCGGGCATTATGCGGGCTTTCCAGCGGACCCCGGGGACAGCAACTGGCCGAAGCCGATGCTTTGCCTGTCTGGATCGTGCACGGCGAATTCCCGCACGCCGTAGAATTGATCGCAAAGCCCATACTCGATCGTCGCCCCGCGCCTTTGCATGTCCTCAAACAGCGCTTTGACGTCGTCCACCCAAAAATAGGCGTTCCAAATCCCCTCGCTGGTCTGCCAATACGGCACAATGCGGTGACCCTGCGGCGCTTGCTTGAGCATCACGAAGGCATTGCCGTATTCCATGATGGCAAATACCGGCGGCTCGCCAAAAATGCCGTGCCGTTCGAAGCCAAGCTTGTCCTGCCAGTAGGCGATCGACTTGGGCAAATCGCTCGCGAACAGCACGGCGGCCTGCCGCAGGACGCTCGCTTTGCTCACGACGCCCCTCCGCCCGCGGTCGCGAGCCATGCCTCGCCGCAACCTTTCGCCAGTTCGCGCACACGCAAAATGTAACTCTGGCGCTCGGTGACCGAGATCACCCCGCGCGCATCCAGCAGGTTGAACACGTGGCTCGCCTTGATGCACTGATCATAGGCCGGCAGCGCCATCAAATGATGCTTGCCATCTTTGCTCCAGCCGTCGGCGAGGTATTTCTTGCAGGCCGCTTCCGCCATCTTGAACTGCTCGAACAGCATCGCGGTGTCGGCGAATTCGAAATTGTGCCGCGAATATTCCTGCTCGGCCTGCAGAAAGACGTCGCCATAGGTGACCTTCTTGTCGTCGGTGCGGCCGTTGAAATTGAGCGCGAACACGTTGTCGACGCCTTGCACATACATCGCGAGGCGCTCGAGCCCGTAGGTCAGCTCGCCGGCAACCGGATTGCATTCAAAACCGGCGACCTGCTGGAAATAAGTGAACTGCGAGACCTCCATGCCGTCGCACCAGCATTCCCAGCCCAGCCCCCAGGCACCGAGTGTCGGGCTTTCCCAGTCGTCCTCGACGAAGCGGATGTCGTGCAGCTTTGAGTCGATGCCGATCGCCTTGAGCGAATTGAGATAGAGCTCCTGGATATCGGGCGGCGACGGCTTCAGGATCACTTGGAATTGGTAATAGTGCTGTAGGCGGTTCGGGTTTTCCCCGTAGCGGCCATCCTTGGGCCGGCGCGAGGGCTGCACATAGGCCGCATTCCAGGGCTTCGGGCCCAGCGCCCGCAGGGTGGTCGCCGGGTGGAAAGTGCCCGCCCCGACCTCCATGTCGTAGGGCTGCAGGATCACGCAGCCCCACGCCGCCCAGTATTGCTGGAGCGCGAGAATAAGCCCCTGGAACGACCGCTTCGGATCGAGACTTTCCCGCTGCGAATCGGCTGCGGCGCGCAGATTTGCTTCAGCCATGGGACCAATTTCTAAGCGTTGACAAAGGGTTAGGTTACCAACGGCGCTCGATTGTGCCGGCCAAATAAAACTTTATCGGGTTTTGAACCGGAACCGAAATTGGCGCGACATATAAGCACAAGCAACAGGGCGCGACGGAGAAATCAAATGATCGCTTTCCAACTGATCGGGCTGGCCTTCACCGTGATGTTCCTGGGCGCCATGATCACCAGCAACCCGCGTGCCGCCCGCCGCTAACAGGCGACAGCGGCAAGCTCCCCAAAGACAGGATCGGCTAGAGGCGATACTCGCCGGTTCCCGGATCCAGCCGCAAGGTCGGCCGGTTCTCCAAGTCGGATATCCGCACCTTCACGCGTTTGGCCGCTTCCAGCTCTTCGTTGATCCGGCGCGCTTCCTTGACCACCCAATGCACGACCATGGCGCCGCCAAGGGCTGCGAACGACCATTTCACCAGCGGCGAGAGCAAAAGCGGCGGCATATGCGGCTCCGTAAGGCCCTTAGAATTCCCAAAGCTCTGTTGTGAACAAGGCATTTTCGGGGCCGACCGGCGGCTGCAACGACCGACATTGATGGACTATGATAACCCGAACGAGCCGGAAACCGGCCGTCCTGAGGGTGGAGGAAATCAATGCCGATTCTCGCGAAAGCCCGTTGGGCGCTATCTGTGCTCATCGCCGCATCGTTGATCGCGCCGGCCGCCGCAGCCGAGACGTGGCCCAGCCGGCCGGTGCGGCTGATCGTGACGCTTGGGCCCGGCAGCGGCGTCGATATCGGCGCGCGGCTGTTCGCCGACAAGCTGTCACAGCGCTGGGGCCAATCGGTTGTCGTGGAAAACCGGCCCGGCGGCGACGGCATGGTCGCCATCACGGCGTTCCTCGGCGCGCGTGACGATCATGTCCTGCTGGTCTCGCCGGTGAGCTCGTTCACCGCGCACCCTTATTTCCACGACACCCTGCCCTACGACCCCAAAGACCTGATCCCGATCGCCCGCATTTCCAAGACCGTGGTCGTGGTCAGCGTGCCGGCTTCGCTCAATATCAATTCACTCAAGGAGCTTGAGGCGCTGGCGCGCGCCAAGCCGGGTCAATTGAACTGGACCACCGCCACCGGCTTCACCGATTTCGTGTTCGCTGGATTTCTCCACACGGTCGGCCTGACCATGGCGAAGGTGCCTTATAAAAACCCAGTGGCCGCCGTGACCGATCTCGCCGAAGGGCGCATCCAGGTTTACATGCCGGCCTACGCCATCGTGCGGCCGCAGGTGCTGGCGGGCAAGGTCAAGGTGCTGGCCGTCACCAATCACCAGCGCGCGCCGGCGATCCCCGATGTCCCGACCGCGCTCGAAGCCGGCTATCCCTCGCTTGATTTCGACGGGCTGGTCGGCCTGTTCGGGCCGCCTGGCATCGCGCAAGACGTGCGCGACAAGATCGCCGCCGACATCAAGGCCGTCGCCAGCGATCCCGAGATCGTGAAAAAGATGACGACGACCGGGCAGATCGTCAGCCCCGGCAACCCAGCCGAATTCGCCACGTCGATCGCGCAACAACGGGCGCAGGTCGCCGCGGTGGCGAAATTGTTCGGCAACAAGCCGGTGCAATAACCACTAGAGCCCGTAACGGCCCCACAATGCGCGTTCTTCCAGCGCCGAGATAAATTCGCCGGCAAGGCCGGGCTGGCGCGCGATATTTTCAAGCGAGCCGAGACCTGGAATCCTGCGGCCGAAAAAGCCACGGCGCTCGGAAATCAACGGCGTGAGGACTTTCTCGCCATAGCGGTCGCGCAAGGTGGAGCGCAGATCGCCGATGCCGTCGGCAAGACCGAGGTCGATCGCCGCCTGCGCGGTCCAGAACTCGCCGGAGAACAGCGTCTTGTCGTCATCTTTCAGCTTCGATGCGCGCCGGTCTTTGACCAGAGCAATAAAGTGCCCGTGGATGTCTTTCTGAATCGCCTTGATACGCTCGACATCCTCGGATTTTTCCGGTTGGAACGGGTCGAGCATTACCTTGCGCTCGCCGGCGGTATAAAGCCTGCGCTCGACGCCGAGCTTTTCCATCAACTTGGGGAAGCCGAACGAGCCACCCACCACGCCGATTGATCCGACGATGGAAAACGGGTCGCAAATGATCTCGTCGGCGGCGCAAGCCAGCATGTAGCCGCCAGAAGCTCCGACATCCTCAACAAAGGCGAAGACCGGCACTTTCTTTTCCACGGCCAATTGGCGGATGCGGCGGAAGATCAGATGCGACTGCGCCGGCGAGCCGCCCGGCGAGTTGATGATCAGCGCGACAGCGCGCGCGTTGCGCATTGCAAAGGCGCGTTCCAGCGTACGGGCGGTCGAGGACAGCGTCAGCCCGGGCCGCAACGGCGTGACCGCGCCGATGACGCCGGATAGCCGCACCACCGGCACCACCGGGATGTCAGGACGGAAGCGCGCCGGCACTAGCTTCCCGAGAAGCTCGAGCGCGCGCTTGAGAATGTCCGGCATTGGCTGGGCCGCTGCGGGTGCCATGTCGGGCAGTTAGGCATCAATGGAACCCAAGTCAAAGCCCGCGGGCCGGACATAACCACCGGATTAAATTTAGGTGCGATGCAGTAGCTTTCGTGATTTTGACTCGAAGATGCCTGAAATTGCCTATTTTTTAACTTTGGAATGTTTGTTGCAGTGCGGAAGTAGCGCCCTGGCGGCGCGATTATTGAAAGAGGCTGATGATGGACCCCAAGCTCGCCCTTTTGTTCGTTCTAATCGGCAGTATTATTGGGCTTTCGCATCTCAACGATGACAATCTAGGCCGGTTGCGGCGCCAACTCGCCGGTCGAAGCTGGCGCGAATTCATGCCGGGTTGGCGTAAATCCTAGGCAGAACAGCCCGCGTCTACGTCTCAGAAATCCCTAGCGCAGCCCCGCCGCGCAACACGGCTTCCGCCGCCGCCGTCGGGCGTCCGCGCTCATCGTTCAGGATGAGAGCGGGATAATTTTTATGTGCGCCGTAGCCGGATTTGGCCGCGCGTACCAACACACGGATCGCCGGCGCATCGGCGCGCGGCTGCACCGGCAGCACGCCGATATCGCCAAATGCCTCGGCGAGCGCGTCCCGTACGCCGGTCAGGCCGTCCGCCCGCCAGATCAAGGTCAGCACGCCTTGCGGCTTTAAGAGTTGAGCCGCGGACGCGATCCAGCGCGACAGCAGGCCGGGCGCCGCCACATGCGCCAGACGCCGGCGCGGATCGGGCGATACGTTCTGCCGTGACGCATCGTGAAAGGGCGGGTTCATCAAGACGCGATCGGCGCTGGCTCCTGCGAGAGCGGTGTCGGCGGCGTCAGCCGTCAGCACACTGACGCGATCGTCGAGCTTGTTGAGCCGCGCATTGCCGGCGGCCAGATCGCAAAGCGCGGGATCGATCTCGAGCAGCGTAACCCTGAGCCCTGGTACGCGCGCCGCCAGCGCCAGTCCCGCGGCACCGACACCGGCGCCGAAGTCGACGGCATGTTCGCCAGCGCGGGCTCCGGTCGCCGCGGCGAGCAAAATCGCGTCGTGGCCAACGCGATGGCCGGTGCGCGGCTGACGCAGCCGCAGGCGGCCGCCAAGCACGGCATCGACGCTGGTCTCAAAGATGTCGCGTTCAGCGTCCATCGGGGCGCAGCTCGTGCCCGAGGCCGGCGTCTCCGAGGAGTTGCCGCGCGCTGCGTTCTTCGTCTTCGTCCACCAAAATTCGCCGCGGCAACACGCCGAGCGAACCTTCCAGCACGCTCATGTTCTGGTCGAGCACCATGTGACGAATTCCGGCGCCGTCGAGTAGCGCGACCACGGCCGAGACCAGAACCATGTCATTGGTGCGAACGATCTCGCGCAAAAAGTTTCCTCGCCGGGAGCGGTTTTATAAGGCACTATTCTACATTCTACTTGTTTTGCCATCCCTGGCGACAGCGAAATCCCTAAATCCGATGTCCGCACTCTCACGTATTTATACGGCGATACGCAGCCCGGATATTTCACAGCCGTTTTATCGGCTGGTCCCGTTCAACTGGGAAGGCGAACTGCTGGTCATCTACTTCGGCATGCTGGCGTCCTTCCTGGTCGCCGGCTTCTGGTGGCCCTATTGGCGCATTGCCGACATGGACTTCTGGATCGTCTACAACGCATTCCTGCTAAACGTACCCTTGCCGCAGGAATATTTCGACCACCCCGGTTATCTGTCCATTCTGCTGCTGAGCTATTGGCTGCGCGCACTACACGCCTTCGGCCTTGTCAACGTTGCATCGCTTTCCGGCATCCCACCGGTCAGCGATGCAGCAGGCTTTGCGCAGGCCTGGACCGCGGCGACCCGGGCCGGGCGCGTTCTGTCTCTGATCTACGCCTTGGGTTTTGTGTTGGCGTTTTCGTATCTGCTACGGGCATTCGTGCGCGATTGGCGCATTGCTGCGCTCGGCGGCTTCATGCTCGCATTTTCCGGCGGCATGGCGATGGAAATGCGCATCATGCGCACCGAGCTTCTGGCCGTCGCGCTCTTTTTTAGCGCTTTGCTGATATTGCTGATCGCCGCCACTCGTGGCCAGCGATGGTGGCGACCGGCAATGTTCGGCGCGGCGGGCTTTCTGATAACGCTGGCAATGCAAAACAAGATTCAGATCCTGTTTCTGATCTGCGCCATGTCGGTTTTGCTGCTGCCATTCGGCGCCGAACGCGCACGCCAGCGCGGATTCTGGAATATCCCGCGCCTGGCGTGGCCGGCGATGACCGTAACCGCCGGCGTGGCCCTGCTGGGGATTTTTCTGGCCAAAGATATCCTCATCGCGGGCTTTTCGACCGCCGCGACACCGCAGCTCGCGTTACCAGCGCTGCGTTTCGGCGCCACGCTTTACTGGCCCGCGATCGCGATCTGGATCGGCCTCGGCATGGTCATCTATACGCTGATCTGGCGGATCGCCGTGCTGGAAGCGATGGCCTCGATGCTAGCCGCGCTCGCCGGCTGCATGTTCGGACTTCTCGCCCTTTACATCCGCTACAATCTCAACGACGTCGTTGTGGTCTTCCACCCGCTCGAACAAATGTTTTGGTGGGCGGCGGGCTCCACGCCGCAACTCGTCGAGGGCCAATCGTTTTTCAGCGCGCCGCGCTTAAGATTTCTTGTTCGACGCGATCGGCGGTGTCATTGCACGCCGCACGTTCGTTCTGGCGTCGTCGTCGCGTCCGACGATTTTCCTCGAATGGTTTGTTATTGGCGCCACGATCATTGCTATCCAGCGGCGCGAATGGCGGCTGGTGTTTCAAGTCGCCGCCCTCATGCTGACGGACTGGGGCGTCGACACGCTGAGTATGGCGCGCGGTCTCAAGCAAGAATACTTTCTCATTACCGATCCGCTCGCCATCATCGCCGCCGCGTTGCTGATCTTGAAGCTGACCGATCTGCAGCGGCATCGATTGACGTACCCGATCGGCGCTTCGCTGATTGTCGTGCACATTCTGGTGAGCCAGGCTGAGCCGGTGAAACATATCTTCAGGACCGACGGCCCGGAGGTTTTGTGCGGATTATACGGCTACACCAAAAGGGTAGAGCATTTCCCGTTCTGCAAACCGCAATAGCGCGCGGTCAGCCGCGCCGGCGTTCGTCGCCCGGCGCGCGGTGCGACAGAAATGCGAGCAGCTTCACCTCGCGCCGCCCGCGCGTCACGGTGTCCAGCACCAGCCCGATGGCGCCCGACAGGAAGGCCAGCAGCATCAGACCGAGCGACAGGATCGCGGTCGGCAGCCGCGGCACCAGGCCGGTTTCGAAATAAGTGGTGAAAACGGGAATCGCGAAACCGACGGATGCGATCGCCAGCGCCAGGCCGATACCGGTGAAGAACGGCAGCGGACGCTCGCTGCGATAGAGCTTGACGATGGTGCGCAAGATGCGGAACCCGTCGCTCCAGGTGTTGAGCTTTGAGGCCGAGCCCTGCGGCCGCGCATAATAGGGCGTGTCGATCTCGGCGACCGCCAGCCCCAATTCGAGTGCATGAATGGTGAGTTCGGTCTCGATCTCGAAGCCGCGTGACAACACCGGAAACGATTTCACGAACCGGCGCGAGAACACGCGGTAACCCGACAGCATGTCGTTGAAGCTCGCGCCGAACACTTCGGCAACGAATGCCGTCAGCAGCCGGTTGCCGGTGCGGTGACCGGCGCGATAAGCGGCCTCGTCGCGGTCCACCCGATTGCCCACCACCATGTCGAGGCGCTCGTCGAGCAGGCGCTCGATCATCCTGGGCGCGCTCGACGCATGGTAGGTCGCGTCGCCGTCCACCAGCACGTAGATGTCGGCTTCCACGTCGGTGAACATACGGCTCACCACGAAGCCCTTGCCCTGCCGCTTGACCCGGAACACTTCGGCGCCGGCGGCACGCGCCGCCGCCGCGGTGTTGTCTGTCGAATTATTGTCGAAGACGAAAATCGTGGCGGCGGGCAGCGCGGCGCGGAAGTCCTTGACGACCTTGGCAACCGCCACTTCCTCGTTGTAGCAGGGCACCAGCACGGCGATGCGGTATTGACCGGGGCGGCCCGTTTTAGCCGCGGCGGTGGAAGAAGTTCGTTTCGCCAATCGCAAGCCCCTCTCGCCAACCGCGTCACATTGCAGTGACCAGACAATTCAACGCAGGCATTTCCAGTCTAACGCACTTGCCCCGTTAACACAGCGTTTCTATGCTCGCGGAAAGTCGTGACTGGGAGAACTATTTTGGCCGTCGTTATTCCGTTTGAAAGTCCTCACCCCGCTTCGATCGAGCGTCTGGCCGAACTGGTGGCACCGGATATGGAGCGAGTCAACGCGACCATCCTGGCGCGCACCGGCTCGGACGTCGCAATGATCCCGGAGGTCGCCAACCACCTGATTTCCTCGGGCGGCAAACGGCTGCGCCCGATGCTGACGCTGGCCATGGCCAAACTCGCCGGTTACGCCGGGGACGGCCACATCAAGCTCGCCGCCGCGGTCGAATTCATGCACACCGCCACGCTCCTGCATGACGACGTGGTGGACGAAAGCGATCTGCGCCGGGGCAAGCTCGCGGCCCGCATGGTTTGGGGCAATCAAGCGAGCGTGCTGGTCGGCGATTTCCTGCTCGGCCAGGCCTTCAAGATGATGGTCGAGGTCGGCAATCTGCACGCGCTCGATATTTTGTCTTCGGCCGCCACGGTGATCGCGGAGGGCGAGGTCATGCAGCTCGGCGCCGCCAAAAATACCGCCACCAACGAGGATGAATACATGGCGGTGATCCGCGCCAAGACCGCGGAGCTGTTCGCCGCCGCCTGCGAAGTGGGCCCGGCGCTGGCGGCCAAGGAAAAAACCGAACTCGCCGCCTGCCGTTCGTTCGGCATGAACCTCGGTATTGCCTTCCAGCTCGTCGACGACGCGCTCGATTACGGCGGCAAATCAGCCAGGCTCGGCAAGAACGTGGGCGACGATTTCCGCGAGGGAAAAGTCACCTTACCCGTCGTGCTATCGTTTCGCCGCGGCAGCGCGAGCGAACGCGTGTTCTGGAACCGCACGCTCGTTGACGGCGAGATTCGTGACGGCGATCTCGACCAGGCCGTCGCATTCATGGCCAAACATCACGCCATCGAGGACACGGTCGGCCGCGCCCGCCATTACGGCGCCATCGCCACCGATGCGTTGGCTCTGGTGCCGCCGTCTGCGATCAAGACGGCGCTGGAAGAAGCAGTCGCCTTCTGCATCGCGCGCGCGCACTAGCGCGTCAATAATACCAGTTGCCGGTGCGCGGATCGCGATTGAGCTGCAGACGAATGTGGGGATCGGGATCCTGGCCGAGATAGTGGCCGCCGGCGAAAGCCGCGGGCGCGCAACCGTTCGGCTGCGGCGGCGGGTTGAAGATAAAGCCGTAAAACGAGGGCTCGCTCGGGGACCGATCGACGCAATGGCGGGCTGCCTTATGTTTGACGCGGGCGACGGCGGGATTGGCGGCGGTGATGCCGAGGCCCGCCGTCAAGGCAACGGCCATCACGGCCCATTTGAATTTCATGCTGCTCTCCTAATGTCCGCTGCCTAACTGCAAACCGCGACACAGGCAACGGTTCCCCGTTAAGGAGGCATTTTCAAGGGCGCTTTGCCATCGGGCCGAGCGTGGTGGCGCAAACCCACCAATCCTTGCGTTCGGCCTGTAGCAGCCGCGCCGCCGCGGCGGCTTCGCCAGCCGAATTGAACAGCGCAAAACAGGTCGGGCCCGACCCCGACATGCGCGCCAGCCGGACCTCCGGCATGGCCCGCAAGCGCTCGATCAGGGCGGCGATCTCAGGCTGGCAGGCGATGGCCGCCGGCGTGAGATCGTTGCCGTACGAGCCAAGAAACGCCATCGCCGCATCCGGACTTTTAGGCAAGTCGCCGAGCGGTTTTTGGTCGGCATTTCCGGCAGCGAATTTAGCAAACGCATCACGGGTCGCCAGCGGCACTCCGGGATTGACCAGCAGCGCCGGCAGTGGTGGAAAATCGAGCGCCATCGATAGTTCATCGCCGATGCCGCGCATGATGCGTGTGCGGGGATCGAGGCAGACCGGCACGTCGGCACCGGTGGCGCGCGCCGCCGCCGCCAACCGGGGATCGGTCAATTCAAGATCGTTGGCGCGCGCCAGCAGCCGCAAGGCCGCTGCCGCATCGGACGAGCCACCGCCAAGTCCGGCAGCGACCGGAATATTTTTCGCGAGAGCAAAGCGGCCGGCCTGCAAACCGGCAACGCGCTCATTCAATGCGTGAAGCGCCTTGAGAACGAGGTTTTCGGCGGCGGGCCCAGCGGCTGCCGCGAACGGCCCGGCAATATCGAGTGCCGGCTCGGCGCCCGGCTGAAAAGTCAGCGTATCGGCAAGTTCAGCAAACGCCACCAGACTTTCAAGCGCGTGATAGCCGTCGGCGCGGCGGCCGAGCACGCGCAATGTCAAATTGATCTTGGCGAAAGCCTTTTCGGTGAGCGCACTCACGCTGGAGCGTTTCCCGATTGCAATGCCTCAAGCTGTCATGGCCGGACATGACGAAATTGGTTCAGCCCCCGTCGCCGCTCTTTTTCTCGGGTTTGGCCTTAGCCTGCGAAGAGGTCTCCTCCGGCAGCCCATCCTTAATCTTAGCTTCGATCTTCGGCAGATCCTCCGGATCGGGCTTGAGATCGCGCGCATGCGCCCACTGGAATTTGGCTTCCAGCACGCGCCCGACGCGCCAATAGGCGTCACCGAGATGGTCGTTGATAGTGGAATCTTCCGGCTTAAGCTCGATGGCGCGCTCAAGCTGCTTTACCGCTTCCTCGTAATTGCCGAGCCGGTAGTAAGCCCAACCGAGCGAATCGACGATATAGCCGTCGTCCGGGCGTTGCTGCACGGCGCGTTTGATCATGTCCATGCCCTGGTCCAGGTTCACGCCCTGATCGATCCAGGAATAGCCGAGATAATTGAGCACGTGCGGTTGCTCGGGAAACAGTTCGAGCGCTTTCTTGAGATCGGCTTCCGCCTTCGGCCACTGATGCGAGCGCTCATAGCAGATGCCGCGGAAATAGAAGACCACCCAGTTGGCTTTTTCCGGTTGCGGGATGGCGGCGATGCCCTTGGAATAAACGTCGGCGCACGCGGCAAATTTCTTGTGCGCGCGCTGAATATTGCCGAGCGCCATGATCGCTTCGATATCCTGGGGGTGCTCCTTGATTAGTCCATCGAGATGCTTCTCCGCTTCGTCCGTGCGATCGAGCGAGTCGAGATTGGCCGCCATCTGGATCGCGGCATTGCGATGCAGCGGCGAACCCGGCGGAACCCGTTCATAGACCTTGATCGCGAGCGCCGGCTTCTTGAGCAATTCATAAAGATCGGCGAGCGATAGCAGCGCCAGCGGATGGTTGGGCGAGAGATAGAGCGCAAGCTGCAGATAGACCAGGCCGAGATCCTCGCCGCCGCGGCGGCCGAGCGAGGCGCCGAGTCCATAGAGCGCTTCAGCGGCGCCGGCCTGCGGTGTCGCGGCGAGCGGCGGTATTTTTTCATTGGCCTTGAGCTGATTCATCGCTTCGACCACCAAAGGATGGTGCGGCAGCACCTTGTCGAAGGCTTGGTAGATATCGAGCGCTTCCTTGGACGCGCCATTGCGCGACAGCCAACTGCCGTACGCCTGGGCCACCCGTAGCGCGGTAGGATCGAGCTTATAGGCGTGCGCCAAGCGCGCGCCGGCCTCTTTCTTGTTGCCGGCGAGGTCGTAGATCATCCCGGCGTGCATTTCTTTGAAGATTGCGTACCAATCCGGGCCGGCCAGCCGGTCGATCGCTGCCACCGCGGCCTTGGCGTCGC
This sequence comes from uncultured Alphaproteobacteria bacterium, assembly GCA_963703875.1. Lineage (GTDB taxonomy): Bacteria > Pseudomonadota > Alphaproteobacteria > Rhizobiales > Xanthobacteraceae > Pseudolabrys. The sequence continues at coordinate 217,293 of CAVPFZ010000023.1, read as the reverse complement.
CGGCGCCGTATATCGACCAAGCCGAGAGCAGCGTCGCCGTCAGATCGGTGATCGGGCCACGGATCGATTGCGCCAAATCGCGGCGCGCCACGGGATATTGCCTGTGCTTGAGCGCGGCGACGCCGAGCACCAGTTGTGAGACGCGGTCGTTCTTGTCGCTTTGCGCAACGCGCTCGGCATATTTCACGGCTTCGTCGATGTTGCCGTCGACCAGCAGCGACAAGAAGGCGCGGTCGAGCAGTTCGCCGTTCTTCGGATCATATTTGAGGGCGGAGCGGTAATAGGCGGCGGCCGCGGCCGCGTCGCGATCCTGCCCGGCATGGCGGGCGGCGAGATAACTGCCAGAGGCGGTCATGCCGGATGGGTTCATCCCGACAGCGCCGGCCACGGACGGCGCCTGCGCGGCAAGCTTGATCGGCGCCGCCGCCAGTAACGTACCAAGCGCGGTGCCGATGACGCACCGGTACAAAATCCGAGAAATCACGGGCGATGCTCCAATGGGGCGGCTGGCCGCAGGTTGCGCGCGAACCGCCGTGGTTGAGCCGAGAATGGCCTTTTTACGCCGCCCCCGCAACAACGGCGGCCTCACACTTCAGTGGCAGGTTGAAAACCCCGATGTGGCAGCATCGTGGCGCGGGGGCGCGCCTGCCTATCACATGTTCGGATAATTCGGCCCGCCGCCGCCCTCGGGCGGAACCCAGGTGATGTTCTGATTCGGGTCCTTGATGTCGCAGGTTTTGCAGTGGACGCAATTCTGCGCGTTGATGACAAATTTAGGCGAACCCGCCTGTTCCACCCATTCATAGACCCCGGCCGGGCAATAACGCGCTGAAGGGCCGCCATAGATGTCGTGCTCGGAGATCTTTTCGAGATTCATGTCCGCCACACGCAGATGCACCGGCTGGTCTTCCTCGTGATTGGTGTTGGACAGGAAAACCGACGACAGCCGGTCGAAGGTGAGCTTCCCGTCTGGCCGCGGGTAAGCGATCGGCGCGCATTCGGCGGCGGGCTTGAGCGTGGCGTAGTCCGGCTTGCCGTGCTTGAGCGTGCCGAACAGCGAGAAGCCAAACGCGTTGCACCACATGTCGAAGCCGCCAAGCATGATGCCAATCATCGTGCCGAGCTTCGACCACAGCGGCTTGGCGTTGCGAACCTTCCACAAATCCTTGCCGATCGGCGACGAGCGCCAGCCCGCCTCGTAGTCGTCAAGCGCGTCGTGGCTGCGTCCGTCCTTGAGCGCGGCAGCCACGGCTTCCGCGGCCATAATGCCGGACAGCATGGCATTATGGCTGCCCTTGATGCGCGGCACGTTCATGAAGCCGGCCTCGCAGCCGATCAGCGCGCCGCCGGGGAACGCAAGCTTGGGCACCGACTGGTAACCGCCCTCGGTCAAGGCGCGCGCGCCGTAGGCGAGGCGTTTGCCGCCGGCGAAAGTGTCGCGCACCAGCGGATGGGTCTTGAAGCGCTGGAATTCCTCGAACGGCGACAGATAGGGGTTCGAATAATTCAGATGCAGCACAAAACCGACGGATACGAGATTGTCGTCGAAGTGATAGAGAAAGGATCCGCCGCCTGCGCCGCCATCGAGCGGCCAGCCAAACGAATGCTGCACCAGCCCCTTGCGATGTCTATCTGGCGCGACCTGCCAGAGTTCTTTCAGCCCGAGCCCGAATTTCTGCGGCTCGCGCCCTTCGCCGAGCCCAAACTTGGCAATCAACTGCTTGCCGAGATTGCCGCGCGCGCCTTCCGCGAACAAAGTGTACTTGGCACGCAGCTCCATGCCGCGCGCGAAAGAATCCTTCGGCTCGCCGTTCTTGCCGACGCCCATGTCGCCGGTGGCAATCCCGGCGACCGCGCCCTGCGCATCGAACAAAACTTCGGCGGCGGCAAAGCCCGGATAGATTTCGACCCCCAGACCCTCAGCCTTGGTCGCCAGCCAGCGGCAGACGCTGCCAAGCGAGACGATGAAGTTGCCGTGATTGTTCATCAGCGGCGGCATCATGAAATTCGGCAGCCGCAGCGTGCGGCTCTCGCCGAGGAAATAGAAACGGTCGTCGCTGACCGCGGTCTTGATGGGTGTATCCTCGTTGCGCCATTCAGGCAGCAATCTGTCCAGACCGACCGGATCGATGACCGCGCCCGAGAGGATATGGGCGCCGACTTCGGAGCCCTTTTCCACAATCACGACCGTGACATCGGGATTGATCTGCTTGAGGCGAATGGCGGCGGCGAGGCCCGCGGGGCCAGCGCCGACAATCACCACGTCGAATTCCATCGCCTCGCGAGCGGGCAGGTCGGCCATACCTTATCTCCAGGCGGCAATTGTCCACTTTTGCACAGCAAGGGCAACCGCGCAGCCGTCATGCTCAATCGTGCTAGGATGCAAGGATGATACCCTCCGGCAATAACGACGCCCGCGAACTGCTCGACTTCTATATTGACGCCGGCGCCGACGCGCTGGTTGGCGAGGAACCGATCGACCGCTTGGCGGCGACGCAAGCGACGGCATCCCCTGCCCGCCCGCCTCGACCGGCCATGCTGCCTCCCGATCTCGAAATCAAAGGTCGCGCCAGCCCGGCTATTGCCCCGTCCGCACCTGATGAAGCCGCCATGGCGGCGCGCGAGGCGGTGAAAAGCGCAAAGACGCTCGAGAAACTGCGCGCCATCCTCGACAAATTCGACGGCTGCGCGCTGAAAGCAACCGCCACGCAATTGGTGTTCGCCGACGGCAATCCGAAGGCGCGCGTCATGTTCGTCGGCGAAGCACCCGGCGCCGACGAAGATCGCGAGGGCCTGCCCTTCGTCGGCCGCTCCGGCAAGCTGCTCGACCGCATGCTGGCCGCCATCGGCCTCGATCGCACCGGCGTCTACATCGCCAATGTCGTGCCCTGGCGGCCGCCCGGAAACCGCACACCGACGCCGCAAGAGACGCAAATCTGCCTGCCGTTCATCCTGCGCCAGATCGAACTCGCCGACCCCGACATTCTGGTTTGCATGGGCAACCCTTCGGCACAGACCCTGCTCGGCATCAAGGAAGGCATCACAAAGACGCGCGGCCGTTGGTTTTCCTTCAATACCGGCAAGCGGGAAATCCGCGCCATGCCGACATTCCATCCGGCCTTCCTACTGCGCAGCCCGCTGCAAAAGCGTTTTGCCTGGCGCGATTTTCTTTGCATCAAGAAAGCACTGGGCTCCTAGCGATAAAGCGCCCCGCTCATTCAGCTTTTCCGCATATAGGCCGGCACCTCACCGGTAAGAAAATCCTCGCGCGGCGGCGCGAAGACGTCGATCACTTCGGTGTCTTCCGGAAAGAAGCCTTCGTGCTCGACGCCGCCGGGAATCACGGCGACATCGCCCGGCCCCATCGCGCGCTTTTCGTTGCCGATGCGGAAATCCATGCGGCCGGTGAGCATATACACGATCTGCTCGTGCGGATGCTTGTGCGCGGCCGCATGCGCTCCCGCTTTCATGGTCCACCACACCACCATTCCCTGCTCGCCGGAGAGGATGCGCCGGCTGATCTTGTCGCTGACGCGCTCCACCGGCAGGGCGGCGAGTTCGGTGAAGCCTTGAAGCACCGGCATGGCTCATTATCCCGTGATGGCAAACTTCAACGCGAACAACACCGCCAGCACGATCACCGCCGGCGAGGCCTCCTTGGCCTTGCCGGAGATGATCTTGAGCACCGCGTAGGTGATGAAGCCAAGCCCGATGCCGGTGGCGATCGAATAGGTCAGCGGCATGGTGATGGTGGCGACAACCGCCGGGGCGTATTCGGTGATGTCCTCCCAGTCGATTTCGGCAAGCCCGCGCGCCATCACGCAGGCGACGTAGAACAATGCCGCCGACGTCGCATAAGCCGGGATCATGCCGGCAAGCGGCGAGAAGAACAGCGCCAGCAGGAAGAAGATCGCGACGAACACCGACGATAGTCCTGTGCGCGCGCCGGCCTGCACGCCCGCCGCGCTTTCGATGTAGCTCGTCGTGGTCGAGGTGCCGATCAGCGAGCCGAACATGGCGGCGAAACTGTCGGAGATCAGCGCCTGCTTCATGCGCGCGAGCTTGCCGTTCTTCATCAGCCCCGTGCGGTGGGTGACGCCGATCAGCGTGCCGGCATTATCGAACACGTCGATAAACAGAATGGAGAAGATGACGATCAGGAACGTCGCCTCTCCGATGCGCGAGAAGTCGAGCTGGAACAACGTCGGCTTGATCGACGGCGGCATCGACACCACGCCGCTGAATTTGGCGAGGCCGAGCGGAATGCCGATGATCGCGACGACGAGAATGCCGATTAGCGTGCCGCCCATCACACGGCGGAAATTGAGCGCCGCGATCAGCACGAAACCGAACAGCATCAGCACCGGCTCCCAGTGGCGCAGGTCGCCGAGCGTCACCAGCGTCGCCGGATGCGCCACGACGATCTTGGATTCCTCGAGCGCGATGATGCCAAGAAACAGGCCGACGCCGGCCGAAATCGCGAGCTTCAGGTTGCGCGGAATGGAATCGATGACGTATTGCCGGATCGGAAAGACCGAAATGAGGAAAAAGATCACGCCCGAGCAGAACACGGCCGCGAGCGCCTGCTGCCAGGTATATTTCATGGTCAGCACCACGGTGAAGGCGAAGAAGGCGTTGATGCCCATGCCGGGCGCGAGCGCGATCGGGTAATTGGCGTAGAGCGCCATCACCATCGTGCTGACCGCGGCGGCGACGCAGGTCGCAACGAACACCGCGCCTATGTCCATGCCGGCCTTGCTCAGGATCGCCGGGTTGACGAACACGATGTAGACCATGGTCAGGAACGTGGTCAGACCGGCGATGAATTCGGTGCGGACGTCGGTACCCTGCTCCTTCAGCCCGAAATAATTCTCGAGCCATGCCGTGATCGGCGTCTCGCTCGCGTCTGATTTCTTTGCCTGTTTTGCCATAATGACCCCCTTTCGCCGGCTGCCCAGACGGAGAGCCTAGCCCGCCCGTCCGCGCGCCGCAGGGCAGCTTGTGGATGGTGTGGATACCGCCGGAGAGACTCCCTATTTCAGATTTGTGGGGGGCGGAACATGGTGGGCTCGCAAAGGCTTAAGTATTGTGACTAGAATCGCGCCGCGAGGTGCCGGAGACGGAGGTCGCGATGGATTTTGATCCTGTCCTACTGGCCCGCCTGCAATTTGCCTTCACCATTATTTTTCACATCATCTTCCCAAGCTTCACCATCGGGCTATCGGCCTACATTGCAACGCTCGGAGCCCTATGGCTGCGCACGGGGAAAGGCCGCTATCAGGAATTGATGCAATTCTGGACCAATATCTTCGCGGTTTCGTTTGCGATGGGCGTGGTGTCGGGGGTCGTGCTGTCCTACCAGATCGGCACCAATTGGAGCCGTTTCTCGGTTTTCGCCGGCAACGTGCTGGGGCCGCTGCTCGGCTACGAGGTACTGGCGGCGTTCTTCCTCGAAGCGACGTTTCTCGGCGTGCTGCTGTTCGGCTTCAAGCGCGTGCCGCCCTGGCTTTACGTGGTCTCCGCCGCGGCTGTCGCCGTCGGCACCGCGATCTCCGCATTCTGGATCCTAGCTGCGAATAGCTGGATGCAGACGCCTGCCGGCTACGAACTCAAGGACGGCGTCGCTTTTCCAACCGACTGGCTCGCGGTCGTCTTCAATCCGAGTTTTCCCTACCGCTTCGCCCACATGCTCAACGCCGCCTATCTGACCACCGGTTTCGTGGTGCTGGCGGTCGGCGCGCGTTACGTGCTCGGCGGCAAATATGTCGAGGAAGGCCGCACCATGCTGCGCATGGCGATCGGCCTGATGGCTGTCCTCGCGCCACTGCAACTTTTCATCGGCGATCAGCATGGCCTTAACACGCTGGCGCATCAGCCGATCAAGATCGCGGCGATGGAAGCGCATTGGGATGGTAGCAAGCCGGGCGACTTCGAGATTTTCGCGTGGCCGGATGAAAAAGCGGAAACCAACCGTTTCGCCATCTCGATCCCGCATGGATCGTCACTGGTTCTGACTCACACATGGGACGGCCTGTTTCCAGGATTGACCAGCGTGCCGGCGACCCAGCGGCCGCCGGTCAAGGTCGTGTTCTTCGGCTTCCGCATCATGCTGGCGGTCGGTTTCTTCATGATAGCGGCGGCGCAGTTTGGCGCATTTTTATGGTGGCGCGGAGTGCTGTTTACGACGCGTTGGTATCTGCGCGTAATGGCGCAATGCTGGTGGATCGGCTTTGTCGCGGTAATCGCCGGATGGGTGGTGACCGAGAGCGGACGCCAGCCCTGGATCGTCTACGGCATGATGCGCACCGCCGACGCCATTTCACCCGTGCCGGGCGCCACCATCGCCGGCACGCTGGCGCTGTTCGTCGTTGCTTACGGCGTCGTGTTCTGGTTCGGCATCTACTACATCAACCGGCTGATCGCGCACGGACCGCGCCGGCAGGAGACCAAAGAGACCGCGCCCTTCGGCGGCAGTCCGCTGTCGTCGGCCAAGGATGTCGGGCGCGAGGCGATACAGGAGTAGCCCATGGAATGGTATCTCCCCGTGATCTGGGCCGGCATTATCGGCATCGCCGTCGCGATGTATGTGATCCTCGACGGCTTCGATCTCGGCATCGGCGTGTTGTTTCCGTTCGCGCACAATGAACGCGAACGCGATCAGATGATGCGTTCGATCGCTCCATTCTGGGACGGCAATGAAACTTGGCTGGTGCTTGGCGGCGCCGGATTGTTCGTGGCGTTCCCGCGCGCCTACGCGGTGGTCATGCCGGCATCTTATCTGCCGGTTATCGTCATGCTGCTGGCATTGGTGTTTCGCGGCATCGCGTTCGAGTTCCGCACCGTCTCGTACAGCAAGACCTGGTGGAACGTGGTATTCACCGGCGGCTCGACACTTGCCGGTTTCGCGCAAGGCGTGATCCTGGGCGGGTTGATCCAGGGCATCCCGGTCAAGGACGGGGCCTATGCCGGCGGGCCGTTTCATTGGGCGACGCCGTTCGCTCTGCTGTGCGGGTTGGCGCTGGTCACCGGCTATGCGCTGCTTGGCGCCACCTGGTTGACGATGAAAACCGAGGGCGCGGTGGCCGCGCGTTCGCGCGGGCACGCGAAATGGCTGCTGCTGGCGGCGTTGGTGTTCATGGCCGCGGTCAGTCTGTGGACGCCGCTCGACCAACCGCGCATCGCGGCGCGCTGGTTCTCGCTGCCGAACTTCTACTTCCTGTGGCCGGTCCCGCTGGTGACGGCGTTGGTGGCTTACCTGCTTTGGCGCTGGCTCGAGCAGGGCCGCGAGGTGCCGCCGTTCCTGGCCGCGATCGCGCTATTTCTATTGGGCTATCTCGGGCTGGTGATTTCCAATTTTCCCTATCTGGTGCCGCCATCGCTCACGGTCTGGGACACCGCCGCTGCGCCGGCGAGCCAAATCTTCATGCTGCTCGGCACGCTTTTGCTGCTGCCGTTCGTGCTCGGCTATGTGGTGATGGTCTATTGGTTGTTCCGCGGCAAAGTGCGCGAAGGCGAGAGTTACCACTAGTCATTCGGAACCGCACATTTTCCTGAACCCGTGTGCCAGGGCGATGCATTTTTCCGGCGGCGGGTATATTTTTGGGCAAGGGCGGCGACCGAAGGGAGGTCCCGCAATGGACGATCGACTGACGAAAGGCCGTATAACAGAACATCGCGAGTTCAGCCGCCAATCGATGCTGTTAGGCGTCTTTTTCATAATCACCCTTTTTATTGCCGCTTTCGTCGACCTCGACGCGCTGCTGCGTTACTTCAAGCTCCTCAGCGGGTCGCCGAACACGGTCTTGGAGGCGGGGGCAATTCTTTCCCTGGGCGCCGCCGTCCCATTTCTTGCGATGGGCATGTCCATTGCTGATGACGTGCGCCGAAACGAGCGGGAGGAAGAGAGCCGCTAATTTGCCTGCGGACGCTCCATGGCCCAGCCGAGCCGGATCAGCGGCAATACCCCCTGCACGGTGCGTGAGAACGAGCGCGGCACTTCCGGCACGAGCGCGGGGAACTGCGCCTTCACGCTCGCCGGAGGATCGCCGGCCGGCCACACCAGCAGACCGCCGTCTCTGCGGAAGTCGGCCGGGGTCGCCCACGGACTGCGTTGCGGCGCCCAGTCGAAATAAACATGCGGGCGGCTCGGGCTCGCCAGTGCGACCAGCGGCGCGAGCTGTGCGTCGCCGGCGACGTATTCGAGCGGCTTGCCGGTGCGGCGCTGGAAATTGTCGGCGAAGAAACGTCCCTCGGTATTGGCCGGCTGGGCGATCTTGAAATCGACCGCAACGGTCCACGGCAAAAACGCGATAGCGGCCACGATAATCGCCGGCGGCGCCAGCAGCAGGCCGAACCAGGTCGAGGACACCATGCCCTCGCGGTAGAGCGCCACCCGGTCGCCGGCCGCGACGATGACCGCGAGGCCGGAGAGCACCACCAGCGGCGCGATACCCTCGAGCGGTCCAAGCCTGCCGCTGGCGAACACGATCACGATCGCCGAGGCCGCCGGCATCAGCGCGAAAAAATAGACAAACAGCCGCGCGAACAATTCGACAGGGGTGCGATCGATCAGCGGCGCCTGTTCGCGCGGCCGGCGCGGCCAGCCAGTCGCGAAGGCGACCAGCAAGGCCATGCCGACATGGGTCAAGACCAACGCGGTGCAAAGCCAAACGCCGGGCGATAGCCGGCTCGCCGTATCGCTCTCTTTAAGGCCGGCGATGACCAGATCGCGCGCGTCCTTCAGCCAGGCGAGATGCGGGAAAATGACGATGATGAACAACAACACGGCAATCCATGGCTCGGGATTCAATAGCGACGAACGTCCCCGTGGAGCGGCAAGCGTAAACACCAGCAGCAGCCCGATCAGGATCAGCCCGGCGTAGCTCGCGAGCAGCAGCAGGCCGAGATCGAGCGCCAGCAGAAACCAGTAGCCGCGATCGCCTTCGCCGACCGCGCGCCAATAATGCAGCAGCGCCAGCGCCCACAGCGGCGCCGCCATCACTGCCGGACCGAAATTCGGGCTCGGCACCGTGTAGGCGGCGATGCCGACCATCAGCAGCACGGCGAGCACCGCATGACGCGTGCCGACGATGCGGCGGCCGAGCGTGAACACCGCCCAGTAGGTGACGACGACGCAGGCCTGCGTCAGCGCGTAAAGCCCGAGCGCGCCGCCGAGGCGAAACGCGATTTCGCCGAGCCAGAACGACAGCGGCGGTCCGAGATAGCTGCCGAGCACGAATTCGTGGCCGATCGCCAGCAGCAACGGCACCTCGCCGGGCGGCGCGCTGTAGAACAACGCGGGCATCAGCGTCCACAGCGCCGCCTGTGTCAGCGCCACGGTCCAGAACACCACGACCGGGCGCCCGCGCAGGAACTCAATGATCAGGGAGACGTAATGCATCGGCCCGGGAGGGGTGAAACGGACGGGAACCGGGCAGCGATAGCGAAGGCGGGCTAAAGAGGCAACAACGCGGCGATGGCCTCGTCGGAAGCCCCACCCAGCGCGGCAAGCTTAGCCGCCACCGGCGCAAAGGATCTGCGGTGGTGGACGGTCGGTCCCAAGCGAGCGAGCGCCGCGAAATGTTCAGGCACGGAATAACCCATGTGGCGCTCGAAGCCGTAGCCGGGGAATTCGCGGCCAAGCCGGCCCATCAGCTGGTCGCGGGTCACCTTGGCGACGATCGAGGCTGCCGCCACCGAGAGCACCAGCGCATCGCCCGACACTACCGCCTGGCAGTCGCAGCCGCAGTCGATCTTGATGTGGCCGTCGACGAAAACTAGCCGCGGCCGCACCGGCAGCGCCTTCACCGCGCGCGCCAGCGCCCACAGCGAAGCGCGCAGAATATTGTCGCGGTCGATGCGCTCGACCGTGCCGAAGGCCACGGCCACCTGCGCCGTCGCGCAGATTTTTTCGTACAGTTTCTCGCGCTCGGGCGCGGCCAACTTCTTGGAATCGTTGAGGCCGCGCGGAATGCGCTTGGGGTCGAGGATGACGGCGGCAGCGACCACCGGGCCGGCCAGCGGTCCCCTGCCCGCCTCGTCACAGCCGGCGATCGGGAAGATGCCTTCGTTAAGCGCGCGCCGCTCGCGCCGGAAAGTAGGTCGCAAGACCGGCTCGGCGAGCGGAAGACGTTGGACAGGTGCTTGGCGAGGCATGAGGCGCAAGCAATGCGCGGCGTGGTGATCAAGTCAACGCGTTTAAACCGGCGTGTGGACATTTACCGCCGTCCCCGCTTTCGCGGGAACTGCAATTGAGCCTAAAACAAACTCAACTGCTCCATCGCGGGCTTGGGCGCGCGGAAATGCTCGATTGAGAGCAACTGCTTTGCCGCATTGAGCCCGAGTTTCTCGCAGGCCACCTCGAAGCGGCGGCCGATCATCCATGCATAGGGCCCGCTGCCCTTCATGCGTTTTCCCCAGGTCGAGTCGTAATCCTTGCCGCCGCGGGTGTCGCGGATCAGTTTGAAGACGTGGCTGGCGCGGTCGGGGTAATTCGCCGTCAGCCATTCTCGGAACAGGTCGCGCACCTCGAGCGGCAGACGCAGCAGCACGTAACCCGCTTCCTTGACACCGGCCGCCGCCGCGGCATCGAGAATGCGCTCGATCTCCATGTCGTTGAGCGCCGGAATGATCGGCGCCACCATCACGGTCGTGGGAACGCCGACCTGCGCCAGCCGCCGCAGCGTCTCGAGCCGGCGCATCGGCGTCGCCGCGCGCGGTTCCATCTTGCGCGCCAGTTCGGCGTCGAGCGTCGTCACCGAGAGCGCTACCTTGGCCAACTTGCGCTCGGCCATGCGCGCCAGGATATCGAGATCGCGCAGCACCAGCGCCGATTTGGTGACGATGCCGACTGGATGATTGGCGCGGTCGAGCACCTCGAGGATGCGGCGCATGACTTTGTAGCGCCGCTCGATCGGCTGATAGGGATCGGTATTGGTGCCGATGGCGATCACTTTCGGCTCATAACCGGGCGCCGACAATTCCTTTTCCAGGAGTTCGGCCGCCTCCGGCTTGACGAACAATTTCGATTCGAAATCGAGCCCGGGCGACAGGCCGAGAAAGGCGTGGGTGGGCCTGGCGAAGCAGTAGATGCAGCCGTGCTCGCAGCCGCGATAGGGATTGATCGAGCGGTCGAAACCGATGTCGGGCGATTCGTTGCGCGTTATGATCTTGCGCGTTGCGTCGGTGGCCACCGTGGTCTTGAACGGCGGCAATTCGTCGAGCGAGCGCCAGCCGTCGTCGAAAGCGATGCGCGCCAGCGGCTCGTAGCGGCCCGAGGCATTGGTCTGCGCCCCGCGTCCGCGGCGGCGCTCGAATTCGACCGCCACGCCGAGCAATTCGGTGGCGTCGTCGACATAGGCGCCCGCCGGCGCGGAGGGCAGCTCCCTCACCGGCGGGCGTCTCAGGGCTGCGCTGTTTCGAGCCATGGGGTACCTTAGCTTAAAAGTGAGAACATAACAAGAACGATTTAAATGCCCTCATCCCCCTAACGTTTCAAGAGGCTTTCGGGCTGTAGACCGACAAAAAAATGTGGCCGGATGGTCACGCCGGAAAATGCCTTATTTGGCGGGCGGAACCGAAATCGGCCGATTGGATTGTGTGTGCGAGGCGACCAACGCCAGTCGAAAGCGGTAAGGGAGAAATGTCATGCGTCGGATTGGATTGGCTCTTCTAGCGTCCACGGTCTTCATCGGCGCGGCTTCGGCCGCCGACATTCCCCGGAGAGCACCCGTCTACAAAGCGCCCGCCATGGTGACGGCGCAGCCGTATAATTGGACCGGCTTCTATGTCGGCGGCAACATCGGCGGCAGCTGGGGACGGCAGGACGACGCGATCGGCGGCGGGGCGATCGGCACGAACAGCGTCAATGGAATTATCGGTGGCGGCCAGATCGGTTACAACTGGCAAGTCAATCAGATCGTGTTCGGTCTGGAAGCCGATTTCCAGGGCTCGGGCCAAAACGGTGATGGCTCTTTCACCACTCCTCCAGGCGCAGCTGCGAGCACCACCTTCGCCTTCAGCAACAAGCTCGACTGGTTTGGCACCGTGCGCGGCCGCGTCGGATACGCCTTCGACCGCTGGCTGCCTTACGTCACCGGCGGCTGGGCTTACGGCCATGGCGGCCTCAGCGGGACCGCAACCGGCGGCGTTACCGGATCCGGCAGTACGTCCGTGGATTACAGCGGCTGGACCATCGGCGGCGGTCTCGAATACGCCTTCCTGAACAACTGGAGCGCCAAGCTCGAATATCTCTATATCGACTTCGGCAACGGGCCCTCGGTGACGCTGGCGCCAAGCGCCGCCATTCTGTCCGCCGGCCACTTGACCGACAACATCGTGCGCGTCGGATTGAACTATAAGTTCTTCTGACACGCCGGCGTATCCACATCCAAGACGAGGCTGCCTTAGGGCGGCCTCTGTTTTTTACGCCGCACTCTGCCGGCATGAGAACATATTGCGAACGATCTCAAGGCACCTCGTCTAGTTTTGGATTCGGCTTTCCGCGAACGAAGTGTGGCATTGCAGGCACACCAGGGACGATTAGCGAGGGACAAGAGCGGTAAATGGAACCAGCCTGATTGACCGTCTTGGCCAATAGTGCATCTACTACTGTGAAATAGGCTCAAAGAATTAGGGGGTTTCCCATGCGTCGAATTGGGTTAGCGCTGTTTGCGTCGACCATGTTCGTTGGTGCCGCCGCCGCCGCCGACATGCCGGTGAAGGCGCCGGTCTATAAGGCGCCAGTCGTGGCACCCCCGTACAACTGGGCCGGCTTCTACGTCGGTCTCAACGCCGGTGGCAGTTGGGGGCGCCAAGACAACAGCCTGGTCACTGTACCGGGAGGGGTCGTCGGCTTCACTAACTCCGACAAGCTGAATGGCTTCATCGGCGGCGGTCAGGTCGGCTACAACTGGCAGATCAACCAGTGGGTCCTAGGCCTTGAGGCTGACTTCCAAGGATCTGGCCAAAAGAGCGATGGATCGTTTCTGATCCCATCGATTGCTGGCATCGCCGTCGTGCCGGGCCTGACAGCTTCCTATACCGACAAGCTTGAATGGTTCGGCACCGTGCGAGGCCGCGTCGGCTACGCTTGGGACCGCTGGCTCGCTTATTTCACCGGCGGCTGGGCCTTTGGGCACGGCACCCTCAGCGGCACGGGGACGACGACACCGGCCGGCACCGTCCTCGCCTTCAGCGCGTCGCAGGACTACAACGGCTGGACGCTCGGCGGCGGCCTCGAATGGGCGTTCATGGATCACTGGAGCGCCAAGGCGGAATATCTCTACATCGACTTCGGCAACGGTCCGACGGTCGTTGCCAATACGGCCGGCACGCTGGCGATCGCGAGCGGCAAGATGACCGACAACATCTTGCGCTTGGGCGTGAACTACCACTTCTAACACTCAGCGTTGCAGTTCAAGAAAACGAGGCCGCCGCAAGGCGGCCTTTGTTTTTGCAAGGCCACATAACCTTGGAATAAATCTGCCTGTAATTCGGGCGGATCGAACAAACCCCGCATGATAGGGTGCGGCCCGATCAGACCCGGGCTTCAACGATGCTGAGCGCGATCATTGCCACGCACGAATTGGAGCGTGCTTTGGTGCCGACCCTTGCGGCGTTGGTGCCGGGCGCCACCGCAGGCCTGCTCGGCGAGGTGATCGTGGCCGACGGCGGCTCGCGCGACGCCACTTCGGAAGTTGCCGACGTCGCCGGCTGCCGTTTCATGAACTCCGATGCGCCGCTCGGTGCGCGGCTCAAAGCGGCGGCGGCTTCGACCCGCGCACCATGGCTGCTGTTCCTGCGCGCCGGCTGCGTGCCGGAGCCGGGCTGGGTATCCGCCGCCGAGCGTTTCATCGAGGCCAGCGACCGGCTCGGACAGACGCGCGCCGCGGTGTTCCGCCCGCCCGGGATCGCCGATCTGTTTCGGCCGGGCTTGGCCGAACTGATCGAGCTCCTGCGCGTCACGTTTCGCGGCGGGCCCAAGCCAGAGCAAGGCCTGCTGATTGCGCGCCGGCACTACGAGGAAATCGGCGGACACCCCGGCGGCCCTGACGCGGATGCCGTCATACTTCGGCTGGTCGGCCGGCGGCGGATCGTCATGCTGGGAACCGGCGCGCGTTTCGGACGCTGAGAGATACTTGACTTAGTCAACTATTTCGCCGAACCTACCAGCATGTCCAATACCCTGCCGCAACGAACCGGCGCCGTGCGCCGCTTCAACCGTTTTTACACGCGGCAGATCGGCCTGCTGCGCAAAAACTATCTCGACAGTCCCTACTCGCTCGGTGAAATGCGCGTGTTTTACGAAATCACCCATGCCGGCGCGCGCACCGCCAGCGAGATCGCGCGCGCTCTCGATCTCGACGCCGGCTATCTGAGCCGCGTGCTCGGCAAATTCGAGAAGCAGGGATTGATCACCCGAAAGACCTCCAAGGAAGACGCCCGCCAAAGCCGGATTGCCTTGACCGCGCGCGGCGCCAAGACCTTCGCGCCCTATGAACGGCGCTCGCAGCAGCAAGCAGGTGCTATTCTCGACAAGCTTGACGGTTCCGCGCAGGCCAAATTGGTCGCCGCCATGCGGGCGATTGAAGACCTGCTTGCGGAAAATTCCGCCGTCACGCCGAAGCCCGATTACATTCTGCGCGAGTTGCGGCCCGGCGATCTCGGCTGGATCGTTACCCGCCACGCCGAGCTCTACGCACAGGAATACGGCTGGACCGAACCGTTCGAGGGTTTGTGCGCGCAGATCGTCGCCGACTTCGCCAACAAATACGATCCCGCGCGCGAGCGTTGCTGGATCGCCGAGCTGAACGGCGAGAACGTCGGCACCGTCATGCTGGTGAAAGATTCCGACGAAGTCGCGCGCATCCGCTTGCTGCTGGTCGATCCGAAAGGGCGCGGCATCGGACTCGGCGCCCGGCTGGTGGGCGAATGCGTGCGCTTTGCCCGCGCCGCCGGCTACAAGAAGATTACGCTCTGGACCCACAGCGTGCTCACCGCCGCCCGCCACATCTATGAGAAAGCCGGCTTCCGGCTCACCTCCAGCGAACCGCGCCATAGCTGGAGCCAGGACGTGGTGGCGGAATTCTGGGATCTGGAGCTTTAGGCGGTCGCGTCCGCGAGCGCAGCCAGCAAAAGTGGGTACCGGTTTTGCGTCCGGCGGCGCTCGCTAATTCTAGTGGCACGCAATCCGGGCGGCTGACCGGTTCCCACTCAGCCTGATTGCGTGCGTGCCTTACCACGCCGCAGATGCTCGTCGAGCCGCGGCAGGATCTCGACGAAATTGCACGGCCGGTAGCGGTAATCGAGCTGTTGCACCAGGATCTCGTCCCAGGCGTCCTTGCAGGCGCCGGGCGAACCCGGCAGGCAGAAAACATAAGTCGCGTTGGCGACGCCGGCAGTGGCCCGAGTTTGGATCGCCGAAGTGCCGATCTTGCGCTCGCTCACCAGCAGGAACATGGCCGCGAAAGCGTCCATGCGCTTCTCGAACAGCGGCTCGACCGCTTCCGGCGTCACATCGCGCCCGGTGAAGCCGGTGCCGCCAGTGGTGATCACCACGTCGATGAACTTGTCGGCAATCCACGCCTTCACCCGCTGGCGGATCGCCTTGACGTCGTCCTTGACGATGGCGCGCTCGGCCAAGGTGTGACCGGCGGCGCGGATGCGTTCGGCCAGCGTGTTGCCGGACTTGTCGTCCGCCAATTCGCGGGTGTCGGACACCGTCAGCACCGCGATCTTGAGCGGCACGAATTGGCGGGTTTCGTCGAGACCGGGCATCTTAAGTTTCCTTACAGCTGTGCAGCGCTGAACGTATTGCAGGCCGACACTTTGCCCTCTTTCAGGCCGGCGGTGAACCAGCGCTGGCGTTGCGCCGAGGTGCCATGCGTGAAGGCGTCCGGCACCACGTAACCGCGCGCCTGCTGTTGCAACCGGTCGTCGCCGATTGCCGCCGCGGTCTGTAGCGCGGCCTCCACGTCGCCCGGCTCGATCGAGTTCCAGCGCTGGTTGGAATGATGCGCCCACACGCCGGCGAAACAGTCGGCTTGCAACTCGACTCGCACCTGGATGCGGTTCACTTCGACCTTGCTACTGGCGGCGTGCTGCGCGGCCTGCGCCCGCGGCAAATAGCCCAGCAGATTTTGCACGTGATGACCGACCTCGTGCGCGATCACATAGGCCTCGGCGAATTCGCAGGCCTTGCCGCTGCAGCCACGAAAGCGATTTTGCAAATCGCTGAAAAACGACGTGTCAAGATAGATGCGCTGGTCGCTCGGGCAATAAAACGGGCCGGACGCCGCCGACGCGAAGCCGCAGCCGCCCTGCTCGCCACCACGATAGAGCCGCAGCCGCGGCGGGCGGTATTGCCGACCGCCGGTCTGGAAAATCGCGTTCCAGGTGTCCTCGGTATTGCCGAGCACGGCGGCGACGAAACGGCCGGTCGGGTCGCTCGGGGTTCCGGTGCGCCGGTTGGCCGGTTGGGACGGCTGCCGGTAGTGCGAGCCGCCGTTGATGAGTTCCGCGCCGCCGATCAGGAGGCCGGGATTGATGCCGGTCGCCCAGCTGATCAGGCCGAGGATGGCGATCGTTCCGATGCCAAGGCCGCCGCCTCCGCCCGGAAACCCAAAGCCGCCGCCGCTGAACCCGCCGCCGCCTTCGCGGTCGTCCTCGATATTATCGCTGCGGCGAAAATCGTCCCAACGCATTCACTTCGCCTCCCAAAAAGTCGTTCGCGATCATTACGCAAGCTTATCGGCGCGTCCAATGTGACTCATTTTGCGACACCGGCGCGGCCGATTAAGCCTCGGTTAAATAGGCAGAATTTGCCCACTCGCCGGGCCTTTTCATAAACCGATTTTTCACCTTGCACGGACATGATGGCGACCTGTCGGTTGTAGGTCCCGCGTCGCCGACCGCGTCGCCTGAGTCAGAGTCCTGAGTCATGGTTGTGTCGCGTCGCGGGGCGCCCTCACGGGCGCCCCGTGGAGTTTTTAAGACTCCGCACCAGCATCGCATTCTGGTCGGCGATTGCGTCGCCGAGATGAACAAGCTGCCCGCGGGTTCAGTCGATCTGGTGTTCGCCGATCCGCCCTACAATCTCCAGCTCGCCAGCGATCTGAAACGTCCCGACGACTCGCATGTCGATGCGGTTACCGACGACTGGGACAAATTCGCGAGCTTTGCGGCTTACGACGACTTCACCAAAGATTGGCTCACCGCCTGCCGCCGCGTCTTGAAACCGGCCGGCACCATCTGGGTGATCGGCTCCTATCACAACATCTTCCGCGTCGGCACGATCATGCAGGACCTGGGGTTCTGGATCCTCAACGACGTGATTTGGCGCAAGACCAACCCGATGCCGAATTTCCGCGGCCGCCGTTTCACCAACGCGCACGAAACCATGATCTGGGCCTCGCGTGATGCTTCAGCCAAGGGTTACACGTTCAATTACGAAGCAATCAAAGCCGGCAATGAGGACGTGCAAGTGCGCTCGGACTGGACCTTTCCGCTGTGCACCGGCGAGGAGCGCCTGAAAGGCGTCGACGGCAAGAAGCTGCATCCGACGCAGAAACCGGAAGCGCTGCTGGCGCGCGTCATCCTCTCAAGCTCACGGCCCGACGATCTTGTGCTCGACCCGTTCAACGGCACGGGCACCACCGGCGCCGTCGCCAAGCGATTGGGCCGCCGTTTCATCGGCATCGAGCGCGAAGCGAAATACGCCAAGGCCGCGGAGAAGCGCATCGCCGGCGTTGAGGTTGTACCCTCGCCGTCGATCGCGCCCTTCGTGACCGCGCGCGAGGCGCCGCGCGTGGCGTTCTCATTGCTGATCGAGCGCGGGCTGGTCACACCCGGCGCGCTGCTGACCGATGCCAAGAAGCGCCACAAGGCGACCGTGCGCGCCGACGGCGCGGTGTCGCTGGGGGCAACGGTCGGCTCGATCCACCGCATCGGCGCGCTGGCGCAAGGCCTGGAAGCCTGCAACGGCTGGACCTTCTGGCATCTGCAAACGCCGAAGGGCCTTAAGCTGATCGACGAGCTGCGCGCCGTGGTGCGCTCCGAGATGGCGGAAGCGGCAGAGTAGCCCGCCCTATTTCCCCGCCGATATCGTTTCCAGGAACAGTTCCAGCGCACGCTTGGCGAAAGCATCCATGTTTGCCCGCCGGTCGGCGTTGCCAGTTTCCAGCGTGATCGCTTTCTCGGCCGGGCCGGCGATGGCCATGCAACTATGGCCCGCCGCGTCGCCGTAGCGGTTGCCGGTCGGCCCCGTTGCTCCCGTCTCGCCAAGCCCCCAGGCCGCGCCATGCCGTTCGCGTACACGACGCGCGCATAACAACGCATAAGCTTCGGTCGAGGCCCGCAAGCCGGTCATGTCGGCGTCGGTGATGCCGAGCAGCGCGGTGCGCGCGGACTTCGTATAGACCACTGCCCCGCCCAGAAAGTAGGCCGACGCGCCGGGCACTGAGAGTAAGGCAGCCGCGATCAGCCCGCCGGTCGAGGATTCGGCAATCGCGATGGTTTCCTTGCGCGCGATCAAGCATGCGGCGATTTTCTCCGCCAGCGGCAGCAGCGATTGCATCAAGCGCCTCCATTGCCCAACTGGCACAGCACGCGGAACACGCCGACGTCGGCTACGGGAAATTGTTTCGCCAGAATGGCGCCGAATTTCTCGGCCTCGGCTTGCCGCAGCGTATCGACCATCAGGCAGGCTTTGATCTTCTTGTCGCCGCCGCGCAGCTTTTCCTCCATCGACACCGGCTGGCCGGCAGGATCGACCGCGGTCCAGATTTCGCACGCCGCGATCGCCGGATCCTTCACCAGCGTATCGGCGAGCCGTGTCAGCGTGCCGATGTCAAAGGCGTCGTTGAACCGCACTGTGGCCGCAAAGGCGCCGCGAAAGCCGCCGCGCCGGAGCGTGCGGTGGCAGACCGTGCGGTTCATGTTGATGAAAATTTCCGACATGATTTTTTTGGTCATCGGCGTCGGATTGTCGAGCCGCTCCAGATAAGGTTTCGAGGTCAGCACGGCGGGCGACTCGACCAGATAGAAATTGAAATAGCCGCTGCTGCCGGAAATCGCCTGATGCCGCCGACCGAATAGAAAGCCAGGCACGGCGAGCCGCTCGAGCAAGTGTTCGCCCTGGAACCATTCCTCGAACTCGGCTTCGCGGCCGGCGCGACAGTCGTTGAAGATCGCCAGGACGCCCTGTTGCGTCGCCACGCTCATGCCCCCGCCCGCCGCTCGACATTGGCGCTGCGCGCGGGCACGCCGAATTCCTTGCGGCAGACCTCGGCCAGCACCGCGATGCCCTCGCGGATCTCTTCATGCGTGGGGCTCGCAAAGCACAGCCGCACCCGGCTCCGACTATAGGCCTTGTCGATCGACCACTCCGGCCCCGGATTAATGACGACGCCGGACTTGAGCGCGGCGTCGCGCAACTTCAGGGCGTCGACATTGTCCGGCAGCTTGATCCAGAGAAAGATGCCGCCCGGCGGATAATCGAATTCGGCCGCCGTGCCGAACTGTTCGTTGAGCGCGGCCACCAGGGTATCGAGCTTGGCGCGGAAACGCTTGCGCAATCGCGGCACATGGTCCGCGAAATGGGCCTCGCAGTATTCCGCGAGCATCATCTGCTCCAGACCGCCCGAACCGGCGTCGGTCTTGAGCGGCAACAGGCGCGACATCAGCGACCACGGCGCGACCAGGAAGCCGACACGCAGCGCCGGCGCGATCGTCTTGGAGAACGAACCTAGATAGATGACGTTTTCCGCCGCGCTCATCGAATAAATCGAGGGCGGCCGTTTGCCATCCCAGGTCAGGTCGGCGTAGCAATCGTCCTCGAAGATCGGGACGCCGTATTGCCCGGCCAGGCTCAGCAGCGTCTTGCGCCGTTCGAGACTTAGGATGGTCGCCGTTGGGTTCTGCACCGTAGCAATCGTGTAGATGAATTTCGGCCGGACACCCTTCGTCTTGAGCTCGGCCAGCGCTTGCTCCAGCGCGTCCATTTTCATGCCGTCCTTATCGACGGGCAGGCCGACGATCGTGATGCCACGGCGCGTGAAGCGGTTGATCGTGCCCTCATAGCAATCGCGCTCGCAGATCACGGTGTCGCCGCGTTCGAGCAACGCGCCGTTGACAAGATCGAGCCCCTGCAGCGAACCCGACAACAGCAAGATATCGTCCGCCGTGCAGTCGATCGCGGCATCGCGTTTGAGCTTCCGGACGAGGAACTCGCGCAGCGGCCTGTAGCCCTGCGGGCCGGTGTGGAGACGGTAGTCCGAGAGCCTGCGGCCCTCGCGCGACAGCGCGCCATCCACGGCCTGCTTGAGGTCTTTGACGGCCAAGCCGTCCGGATCGTTGTTGCCGAAAGTGAAGTTGTACTTCCCCGGAGGCTGCCATTTGACAGCGGGCGCCGGCGAACCCGCCGCAACGAGCGATGCGAAATCGAATGCCATGACTGATTTTTCCAAACCGGGGATTATTTGGCAGCCACCACCATGATCTCAACCTTGTAGTCGGGCGCGGCCAGCTTGGCCTCGACGGTAGCACGCGCCGGTGTGTTGCCGGGCGACACCCAGGCATCCCACACTGCGTTCATCTCGGCGAAATTCGCCATGTCGGTGATCCAGATATTCGCCGACAGCAATTTCGATTTGTCGGTGCCGGCTTTGGCCAGGAAACCGTCGATCTGCCCCAATATGCTCTTGGTTTGCTCGGCCGTGCTCTTGCCCTTGGGATTATCGGCGACGATGCCGGCGAGATAGACGGTGTCGCCGTGCACCACCACTTTGCTCATGCGGGCGGCGACGTCGTGACGTTCGATTTTCATGCGGCTTCCTCCTCGTTTTTTGTTCGCCCGGTCTTCATAGCGTGCGCCAACACTTTGCGCATCACGCTCGGCAGCGCCTCGCCGGGCAAATCGTCGAGTTTCACCCAGCGCGCCCCTTTCGGTGCTTTTGCCGTGCGGGCGACCGGCGCGGTGAAGACCACAAGCTCGAGCGGAAAATGCGTGAACACATGCGTCACCACGCCGGGTAGCCCGCGCCATCTCAACTTGGCATGAAAGCGCGGGGCAAAGGCAAGCGCGTCCGCGACATCGAAATCGGGCGTCCAATCGCTGCCCGGCACTTCGGTCATGGCGCCGAGCAGGCCTTTTTCCGGACGCGTGCGCAGCAGCACGCGGCCGTCGTCGCGCAATGCGACAAAGGCCGCCCCGCGTCGTAACTGGCCCTCGCGCTTGGGCGCCTTGCGCGGAAACGTCTCCTGGTCGCCGCGCGCGAACGCAAGACAGCATTCACTCCAGGGACAAAGGGCGCAGGCTGGCCGCTTGGGCGAGCATATCGTGGCGCCGAGATCCATCAAGCCTTGCGCGAAATCGCCGCTGCGGTGCGGCGGCAGTAGCGACATTGCCAGCCGCTTGATCTCGGGTTTTGCCGCCGGCAATTCTTTCTCGATCGCGAACAATCGCGTCAGCACGCGTTCGACATTGCCGTCGGCCGGCACGGCGGGTGCATCGAACGCAATCGCCGCGATCGCCGCGGCGGTGTATTCGCCGATGCCCGGCAGCGCGCGTAAGCCCTCCAGCGTTTGCGGAAACTTCCCGCCGTGACGCTCGACAACCGTGCGGGCGCAGGCATACAGATTGCGGGCGCGCGCGTAATAGCCGAGCCCCGCCCAAGCCCGCAGCACGTCGTCGAGGCTGGCCTTGGCCAACGCCTGGATCGTCGGCCAGCGCGCCAGAAACCGAGCGTAATAGGGTGCGACCGTCTTTACCGTCGTCTGCTGCAGCATGATTTCCGACAGCCAGACCCGGTACGGATCCGGCCTCTCGCCGCGCCGCGCCCGCCACGGCAGGACGCGCCGATGGCGGTCGTACCAGGCCAACAGATCGGCCGCCTCCGGCGCGCTTGTTTTCTTCCGCCGCGGCAATCGGACTGCTACGCTCATGGCGCCGACGATGGCAGAGAGCGCCTCAGATGAACAAGCCCTCGCGCAGTTTTCCCCGGCCGCTTTCGGAGCTGCTCGGCGCGACGCTGAGCGATGCACTCAAATCGCAAGGCTTTGCCTCGGCCGAAATCATCGCCCGCTGGGCCGAGATTGCGGGGCCGGAAATCGCCGCCCATAGCGAGCCGATGAAAATCACCTGGCCGCGCGCCATTGGTGAGGACAGCCCTGAACCGGCCACGCTGGTCCTGCGAGTAGAAGGCCCGGCGGCGCTCGAAATCCAGCATTTGTCGGCAGTGATCCTGGAGCGGGTCAACCGCTTCTTTGGTTGGCAGGCAATCGGACGAATTGCACTCCGGCAGGCCCCCTTGCGCCGCCGCGAACCGGTGAGCCGTCCGCCCCCGCTCGACCCGGAAACCGAGGCCCGCATCGCCGCCAGCCTGCCGATCGAAGACGAGGACCTGCGCCGGGCGCTGGCCCGTTTGGGCGCGTCAATCAAGCGAAAGTGAGCCTTTCCCGCACCTTGGCAGAACGGCCTGCGATTGCCACAATTAGCTCATCTAGCTAGCCGGTACCCCTTGCCGGGTTGCGTTCAAGCCAACGGAGCGTCAGTTGCAGATCACCCGACGTGAATTTTACCAGAAGTCCGCCAGTTTGGCGCTCGCCACCGGTGCACTCGGCGCTTCCGCGCTTCCGCGCTTCGCGGGCGCCGCGGCGGCCGACAATGTTTCCACCGATGAACTGATGAAGCCGGAAGCGCTGCCCGACATCGCGCTCGGCAGCGACAAGGCTCCGGTCACCATCGTGGAATACGCGTCATTGGGTTGCCCGCACTGCGCGCACTTCCAAGAGGCGACGTTCCCGGAACTCAAGAAGCGCTATATCGACACCGGCAAGGTGCGCTACATCCTGCGCGACTTCCCGCTCGATGAAGTGTCCGCCGTTGCCTTTGTATTCGCGCATTGCGCGGGCAACGGCGACAAGGACAAATATTATTCCATGGTGGACACGCTGTTTCACCAACAGCAGCAATGGTACATCAGCAAGCCGGTGCCACCGCTCACCGCGATCGCCAAGCAGGCCGGATTCACCGAAGAGAAATTCAAGGCCTGCGTTGCGAATCAGAAGGCCTGGGACGCCATGGAAAGCGTGCGTCAGCGCGCCGTGAGCCAGTTCAAGGTGCAATCGACCCCGACATTTTTCGTCAATGGCACACCGGTCGTCGGCGCCGTCTCGATCGAGGAAATGGCTAAGGTGATCGACCCCTATCTCAAGGGCGGATAAGGGTTTTTTGGCCTCGCAGCAGGCCATCCACAGGCTAATTTTTGGCCCCCGACCGCCCGAAAGGTCTGGAAAACCGCTCCCACCGGCCGTTGCCCTGTTGCTCATCCGGGCCAGCCGATTCATTCTCCCGCCGATGCGGCACAAGTGGACCTGAGTTTCGGGGCTATGCCCCGGACGGGATTACGATTTTGCGAAAAATTTCGAGGTTGGAAGAATGAAGCTTACGCGGCTGCGCCTGCTTGGGTTCAAGTCGTTTGTCGAGCCGACCGATTTCCTGATCGAGCCGGGGCTGACCGGCGTGGTCGGGCCGAACGGCTGCGGCAAATCCAATCTGGTCGAGGCGCTGCGCTGGGTGATGGGTGAGTCCTCGTACAAGTCGATGCGCGCATCGACCATGGACGAGGTGATTTTCTCCGGCACCAATAACCGCCCGGCGCGCAACAATGCCGAAGTCGGGATTTCAATCGACAATGCCGAGCGCTCGGCGCCCTCCGCATTCAACGATTCCGACGCGATCGACATCGCACGCCGCATCGAGCGCGAAGCCGGCTCGACCTACCGCATCAACGGCAAGGAAGTGCGCGCCCGCGACGTGCAGATTCTGTTCGCCGACGCCTCGACCGGCGCGCGCTCGCCGGCTTTGGTGCATCAGGGCCGCATCGGCGAGATCATCCAGGCCAAGCCCGAGCAGCGCCGCCGCGTGCTGGAGGAAGCCGCCGGTGTCGCCGGCCTGCATGCCCGCCGCCACGAGGCCGAATTGCGCCTGAAGGCGGCGGAAACCAATTTGCTGCGGCTGGAGGACGTGATCGGCCAGCTCGCCGCCCAGATCGACGGGCTGAAAAAACAGGCCAAGCAGGCAATCCGCTATCGCACGGTGTCGTCGCAAGTGCGCAAGTCGGAGGCGACGCTCTATCATCTGCGCTGGACCGCCGCGACCAGCGAGGTGAGCGAGGCCGAGCACGCCAAGGATGTGGCGGTGCGCGAGGTCGCGACCCGCGTCGGCGCCGAGGCCGAAGCCTCCAAGCGCCAGGCGCTCGCTTCCGCCGCCTTGCCGGAATTGCGCGAGGCCGAGGCGCGCGCCGGCGCCGCGCTGCATCGGCTGAACGTCGCGCTGCAAGACCTCGACCGCGAGGAGGCGCGCGCCAAGGACCGCATCGCCGAACTCGACCTGCGCCTCAAGCAATTCGCCGCCGACGGCGAGCGCGAGGCCAAGCTCGCGGCCGACGCCGAAGCGGCGCTGACCCGGCTCGCCTCGGAAGAAGAGGGTATTCGCAAGGAGGCGCGCGAAAGCGCCGGCCGCCGCAGCGGCGTCGACGCCAAGGTGGCCAAGGCCGACGGCGAACTTTCCGCCGCCGAAAAGATTTTCTCCGACCTGACCACGACGCTCGCCGATCTCACCGCCCAGCGCCATCAATTCGAGAACGCCGCGCGCGAGCAGGGCGAACGCGGCGCCCGGATCGCCACTGAGATCGCCGAGATCGAGCGCGAATTGGCCACGCTGAAGACCGCCGACATCGCGCCTCTCAGCGCCGCGGTCGAGGGCGCGCAGGCTGCGCTCACCGAAGCGGAAGCCGCCGCGGTGGCCGCCGAGGCCGCCCATACCAATGCGCGCGCCGATCTGGAAGCCGCGCGCGCGGCGCTCGCCGAATCCGAAAAAGGCGTGCAGCGGCTGGAGACCGAGGCCAAGACGCTGGCCCAGATGCTCTCGCTCGAGACCCGCAATCTGTGGCCCCCGGTGATCGATCACGTCTCGGTCGATAAAGGCTATGAAAAGGCGCTGGGCGCCGCTTTGGGCGACGATCTCGATGCGCCGGTCGATGCCACGGCGCCGATGCATTGGTCGAAAGTCCCAGCCGACGCCGCCGATCCGGAACTGCCGAAAGGCGTCACCGCGCTGTCGCGCTTCGTCAAGGCACCGGCACAGCTGGCGCGGCGCCTCGCGCAAATCGGCGTGGTCGAGCGTGACGCGGGGGCAAAGCTCGCTGTTGCACTGAAGTCCGGCCAGCGGCTGGTGTCGCGCGAAGGCGACCTGTGGCGCTGGGACGGCTTCGTCGCCGCGGCCCACGCTCCGACCGGCGCGGCCCGGCGGCTGGCGCAGCGCAGCCGTCATGCCGAGATCGACAGCGAACTTGCGAGCGCCCGCGCCGAAGTGGACAGCAAGCGCAAGACGCTGGCCTCCGCGCAATCTGCCTTCGATGCCGCCGGCGCCACCGAGGCCGAATCCCGCACGCGCGAGCGCGACCTCAACCGCCAGGCGGCGCGGCTCTCCGCGCTGGCCGAAGCACGCGCGCGCCTGACATCAAGCCGCGACGAGGCCAATGCCGGCAAATCCGAAGCCGAACGCGCTTTGAAGGCGCTGGCGCCCGCCGCCAATATCGAAGGCAAACTCGCCGCCGTGCGCGATGACATCGCCGGCAAGCGCTCCAAGCTCGCCGAGGTACGCGCCGAACAGCAGGCGATCGTGCGCGAGGCGGAACTGGCCGATAAACGGCTCGCCACGCTCGCGTCCGACAAAGCCGGCTGGATCGAGCGCCGCGATGGCGCGAACAACCAGATCGCGACGCTCGATCAGCGCATCACGCAAGCCAAGCACGACCGCACCGAACTGGAAAACGCGCCGCAGCTTTTCGCGGAAAAACGCAAAGTCATGATCGGCGAGGTCGCCAAGGCCGAGGGTGCGCGGCGCGAATGTGCCGACCGCTTGCAGGCAGCCGAGACCGCGCTGGCCGAGGCCGACCGCGACGCCCGCGCCGCGTTAGAGGTGGCCAGCACCGCGCGCGAAGACCTGGCGCGCGCCGAGGAGCGCTTCGAAGGCGCCAAGCGGCGGTTGACCGACATCGGCCGCGAAATCCACGACATGCTGGAGATCGAGCCAGCCAAGGTCGCCGAGCTCGCCGAGATCAAGCCGGGCGAAGCGCTGCCCGACCTGGCCGAGATCGAGGAAAAGCTCGAACGGCTACGCCGCGAGCGCGAGCGCCTGGGCGCGGTCAATCTGCGCGCCGAGGAAGAATTGCGCGAGATCGAGACCCAGCACACATCCTTGACTACCGAGCGCGACGATCTCGTGCAGGCGATCGGCAAGCTGCGTCAGGGCATCCAGAGCCTCAACCGCGAGGCGCGCGAACGGCTGCTGGCCTCGTTCGAACAGGTCAACAAGCACTTCCAGCATCTGTTCACGAAACTGTTCGGCGGCGGCGCGGCCGAATTGCAGCTGGTCGAAAGCGACGATCCGCTCGAAGCCGGCCTCGAGATCATGGCGAAGCCCCCGGGCAAGAAGCCCTCGACGCTGTCGCTGCTTTCGGGCGGCGAACAGGCCTTGACCGCGCTGGCCTTGATTTTTGCGGTGTTCCTGACCAATCCGGCGCCGATCTGCGTGCTCGACGAGGTCGACGCCCCGCTCGACGATCACAACGTCGAGCGCTTCTGCGACCTGCTGGATGAAATGACCAAGTCCACCGACACGCGCTTCGTGATCATCACCCACAATCCGATCACCATGGCGCGCATGAACCGTCTCTACGGCGTCACCATGGCCGAGCGCGGCGTGTCGCAATTGGTGTCGGTCGATCTGGACGTCGCGGTGCAGTTCCGCGAGGCGGGTTAGCCTTCTTCACCGTCATGCCCGGCCTTGTGCCGGGCATCCACGCCTTTCTTTTTGCTGCCAAGACGTGGTTTACCGGAGAGCCCCCCGTGCAGCGGCAATGGCTTCAGCCCGCTGTTTGTCGTCAATGATCGGCTTGCTCGGGGCGCGCGCCATGTACTTCTGGACGAACGCGATCTGGCTGTCGTCGCTCCCCCATACGAATTCGCGAGCCTGAGAAACGACGACTTTGTTTATCATTTTCGCAGCCTTGGTGTGATCGCCCGAGGCGATGCGTCCTGCCAAGGTCTCGTCGTTCGATGCGAGAAAGAGCATATTGGGATTGACTGGGAACGCGATATAGGCGCGTGCATCGCCAAGGCCGAGGGGCCGGTCGACAGGGCGGTCGGAATTCAAGAGCTGAACCTTGGAACGCGTCAGTGGTACGCGAGCCCAGTGCATATTGAAGATGGTCGGACCGACACGGTCGTTATCAATAATCGTCGCGATCATGTTCGTTGCACCGATCTCAGCGGCTGCAGGACTGCTCTGTGAAAAGTATTTCTCGAACGTTGCAGGATCATCCGGCCTACGTCGCGCCGCGTAATTTTCTTCTAAAGCCTTGATCCCGATATCCCACATCTCCCTGATGTGCTCTTTGACTGTCCGCACGACTTCGGGATTTCGGAACATCAGAGACAAGATGTAGCGCGTCCATGCACTGCGCAGTTCCCCGTCCCAAGGCGTCCGGTCACCTGACAGAATTTTCGTCAATGCCCGGTCTGCCACCGTGTCGAGCGGCTTCATGAACTTCACTTCGAGGTGCTGCTCGTCCTGGGGCAAAACACCGGGAGTGCTGTACAGCTTTTTCTGGTACCCTGTGGCGTTTGGATGGGTGCGTCGCGGCACGACAATGCCGTTCACCAGCTTCATCTCGCAAAGCTGACCATCGTCGAGCGCCCACGGCTTGTTCGAAAAAGCCGGGCTGAAGTGATGTTTGATCGGCGAGTCGTTCACGATGACGATAATGTCTATAAATTTTGGCAAAATCTGGCTCGTCGCCCGGCGGGTCGCTAGAAAATCGCACCAATTTCACAGCACGCGACGTGTCTGCAAATGGCACTTACCGGCCGTGCGATCCACCCGTATTCGAATGACCTTTGGCGAACAGAAACCAATCGCGACACGATAGCCACCGCGAACTTTTAGGCAGGCGCATCTTGGGTTAGGTTTCTGGGATGCGCTCAGCAGGAGGCGAACATGCGCTTTGTCATATTAGTTGCCGTGGTGCTTTGCCTACCTGCATCACCCACCTGCGCCGAGACAATCGCCCACTGCGGCAAATCAGTTGGCAAGGAATACACTGTCGGCGAAAAAATTGGACCGATGCTGATGGAAGCTTTAATCCGGAAACAACAATCGTCCAAATCGGGCCAGACTACGACATCCTTTTTCGCGACACGCTTGGAATGCGATCTGTGAGGAGCCAGTCCGGTACCGTTGCCCGAATTGAAGGTACCGACAATCGGCAATTTACGTTATTGGTCGTGTATCCGCTTGGCGACGTTGAGACGTATCAACTGACACTCGACCAAGGCGGTCGTGGTCACCTTCTATGGACAAATTCGAAACATCGCGGCTTGGTGACCGGCACGCCGCTTGGCGGAATTTATTTTGCCGATTGCTCCAGGTAAACGGCGCTCAATGGGTGAGACGCTTTTGACCCATCGCGACATTTCGCAGCGACGCAGCAAAGCGGTCGCTTTCGGAGCATGGCGGACATTAAGCGAGCGCGGCGCACCGCAACTGGTGTCGGTCGATCTCGGGACCGCGGTGCAGTTCCGCGAGGCCGGCTAGCTAACCCGCCGTTCCCGTCCGCCGCCCATTGCTCGGCTCGTCCGCCAGCCAGGCGGTGCCGGTCGCCCAGACATGCTCCTGCCCGCAGACCGGGCACTGCATGCGGGCGCTCAACTTGGGCAGCTTGCGGAACACGCTCGGCTCGACCTCGATGGCGGTCGAGGCCGGCTCGCCGGTAATCGGGCACCGAATCATCACGGAGCTCATGGCGACGATCTCCCCCCGGAAACGTCCCAACGCGCAACTAATGGAACTTTGAAGGCGGCATGGAATATCGGGATCGTGACCGCCTTAAGACGGCCGCAGGTTCGTCGATAACGATTCTGTGATCGATAAAACCCCGGAACCAAACTTGGGCGGTCGCGTTGGTGGGAGTGTGTTTCAGTCGGGCGGCTCCCCCCTTACCCCCCGAATAGCCGTCTGGCGATAAAGACCTCGGGCTTCGGTCCGAGGTCTTTTTTTATTATTGTCAAATAGTTAGGCCATAGTGGCAAGGCCGCCGGCCGGGCCTGCCGCAGCCCTACCCCGTTGCCGTTGGCCCGCAGCATCCCATCTGGGTTAGGCTTGTTCCGTTCAAACTTCTTTTCAGGAGCCGTTCCATGTCCACCACCGGCTGGGTCGTTCTCGGGGTCATTGTCGTCATCGTGATCTGGGCGATCAGCGTCTACAACGGCCTCGTCGCCATGCGGCAGAGGACCAACCAGGCCTTCGCCGACATCGACGTCCAGCTCAAGCAGCGCCACGACCTGATCCCCAATCTGGTGGAAACGGTGAAGGGCTATGCCGCCCATGAAAGCGGAACCCTGGAGGCCGTCATCCAGGCCCGCAACGTGGCCGTGGCCGCGCCCGGGGTCGAGCAGAAGGTGGCGGCTGAAAATATGCTGACCGGCGCCTTGGGCAAATTGTTCGCCTTGTCGGAGAATTATCCGAACCTCAAGGCCAACGCCAACTTCCAGCAGCTGCAGAGCGACCTCTCCGACATCGAGAACAAGCTCGCCGCCTCGCGCCGCTTCTTCAACAACGCGGTGCAGGAATACAACACCGGCATCCAGGTGTTCCCGGCCGCGCTGTTCGCCGGCATTTTCGGCTTCAGCCAGCGTCCGTTCTTCGACGTCGGCACCGACCGCGCGCAATTCGAAACGGCGCCGAGCGTGAAGTTCTGACTTTCCTCGTCATGCCCGGCCTTGTGCCGGGCATCCACGCCTTGGCTGCAAAGTAAGGCGTGGATGGCCGGGACGAGCCCGGCCATGACGGCTTAACGGACAGATCGATGCCATGGCCGCCTACGGTCTCTACACCCATATCCAGTCCAACAAACGGCGCTCGATCGCGCTGCTGATCGGGCTGTTCATCCTGATCTACGTCATGGTGTTCGCCGGCGCGTTGTTGGCCGAGGCGCTGTCGTCGCGCTACGCCACCAACGCCAACGGCTACGGTCCGTCGCTGCAATATCTTTTGCACGCCGCCGAGTTCGACTTCATCAAGGTGCTGCCCTTCGCCACCGTCGGCGCCGTCATCTGGATCGCGATCGCCTACAAATTCCACCAGTCGCTGATCGACGCGGTGACCGGCGCGCGCGTGGTCAGCCGCGCCGAAGAGCCGCGGCTCTACAATATCCTTGAAAATCTCTGCATTTCCCGGGGAATAACAACTCCGACGCTGCGCATCGCCGACGACGAGGCGCTCAACGCCTTCGCCACCGGGATGAACGAGAAGCAGTATTCCATCACCGTGACGCAAGGCCTGCTCGACGCGCTCGACGACGCCGAGATCGAGTCGGTGCTCGGCCACGAGCTCACCCACATCCGCAACGGCGACGTGCGCATGTTGGTGATCGCGGTGGTGATCGCCGGCGCGCTCGGTTTCTTCGGCGAACTGGTGTTCCGCATTTTCTTCCAGAACGTGCTGTGGGGCGGCGGGCGGCGCTCGCGCGACGAGAAAGGCGGCGGCGCCGGCATCGCCATTGTCATCGCGATTGCGCTGATCGTGCTGGTCTGGGTCTTGTCGATCGTCATCCGCTTCGCGCTGTCGCGCCAGCGCGAATATCTCGCCGATTCAGGCTCGGTGGAATTGACCAAGAACCCCGACGCCATGATCTCGGCACTGCGCAAGATCGAGGGCCGCGGCGAGATCCCCGGCGCCAATTCCGCGGTGATGGAAATGTGCGTCGACAACCCGCGCGAGGGTTTCTCCAATATTTTCGACACCCATCCCTCGGTCGACAAGCGGGTGGCGGCGCTGGTTAAATTCGCCGGCGGGCACGATCCGGGGCCGCTCGAAATCGCGCCGTCTGAGCAGCAGGCGCAGGTCGAGGATCAGTCGGCGCAACAAGGCCCCTGGAGCGACGAGACGCCGCAGCCGCCACCTGGGCCGTCAGGCCCTTGGGGGCCGGCTAAAAATTAATGTCCCTCGAATGAAACCAGCGTCCTGACCGGCACGTCGAGCTTGCGCAGGCGCGCGGCGCCGCCGAGATCCGGCAGATCGATGACAAAGCACGCCGCCAGAACGTTGGCGCCCAGTTGGCGGAGCAGCTTGACCGCCGCCTCCGCCGTGCCGCCGGTCGCGATCAGATCGTCCACCAGCACCACGCGCTCGCCGGCGACCAGCGCGTCGGCGTGCATCTCGATCATGTCCTCGCCGTATTCCAGCGCATAGGCGACGCTCACGCGCTTATGGGGCAGCTTGCCCTTCTTGCGGATCGGCACGAAGCCGGCCGAGACCTGATGCGCCACCGCGCCGCCCAGAATGAACCCGCGCGCCTCGATGCCGGCGACCTTGTCGATCTTCATGCCGGCCCAGGGCTGCACCAGCGCGTCGACCGCGCGCCGGAACGCGCGCGCATCGCCCAACAGCGTGGTGATGTCGCGGAACATGATGCCGGGTTTGGGATAGTCCGGGATCGAGCGGATCGATGCGCGCAGGTCGTCGTCGGCGTCGGTTGAGACCATCACTGTCCTGTGGGGCTGATGAACGGCGCTAGAAGCAAAGATGGGTCATGACGTTGCCGCGCTTGTCCTTGAGCACGTAGGGACACTCCATGCGCTTGAGCGCGGCTTTGGCGTCTTCGTTGCCGAGCGCGGCGGCTCTTTGATAATAGGATTTGGCAGCGGCCTTGTCCTCCACGCCGCCGCGGCCGCTTTGCGCGAACGAACCCATCCACTCCAGCGCCGCCGGATGATTTTGCGCGGCGGCCTTCTCGAACAGCGCCCGCGCGGTGACATCGTCCTTCGGACCGCCGGTGCCGTTCGCATACATCACGCCGAGCTGAAACTGGGCTTCGGCCGAATTTTCCTCCGCCGCCTTGGCCAGGAACACGCGCGCCTTGACCGGATCGGGCGGCGCGCTGCCGCCGACCGTGATCGCCGTGAGATTGGTGTCGCCGCGGGCATTGCCGGCCGCGGCCGCGCGCTCGAACAGCTTGCGCGCCTCGTCCGGATTCTTGGGCGCGCCGTTACCGGTCGCATACATGACGCCGAGTTCGACCATGGCCGACGAACTGCCTTTGTCCGCCGCCTTGCGATAGGCGCTCATCGCTTCGGGCAGTTGCCGCCCGGCGGCATAGGCGCGCCCGAGCTGGTAGAGCGCCCGGCGCGAGGACGCCGCCGCGACCTTGCAGTATTTGATCGCGATCGCGATGTCGGAGGCACCGATGACCGGCGCGCCGGCGATGTCTTTCGGCTTGTCCGGATCGCCGGGATCGGCGGCGACGCGGTCGCACAGCACCAGATCGGCCGATTGGGCCTGCGCCTGGCAAGGAAACGCGGCGAGCGTCAGCGCGGCGCCCAGGACGCAAGCCGTCGAAACTGAACTTAATCGCGCTGACATGAACACACTTGGTGCAAGGCTGTTTCCGCGGCGATGCGAGCTTAAAGCTGCGCACCAAAGCCAGCAAGCGCGGCTTAGCCCGGCAGCCAGCGCCGCGGGCTTTCGCGCTTGTCGTCGTAGGCCGCCTCGAACACTGGCGCGGCCAGCGTCGATGTGATGTGCAGGACGGTGGTGCCGTTGTTGGCAAAGCCGTGCTTGCGGCCGGCCGGCACGATCGCCAGTTGCCCGGCCGTCAGCGTCGCGTGCGCGTCGTCGATCCACACGTCGGCCTGGCCTGCGAGCACATGCAGCACTTCCTCGACCGCGTGCAGGTGGGTCGGCGCGCCGTGCCCCGGATCGCACCATTGTTCGAACATGCAGAGCTGCGCCGCGCCGTTTAGCGCCGACGCCCGCATCTTGGTCCTGACGCCGGGGCGCCATTCCTCGGCGGGCTGCTGTTTAAGATCGACGACGTGCATGGATTATTTCTTCATGCGCTCTACGAAGGTCTGGCCACCTTTCATCTTGTTGTTGGGCGGCGTTTCGTTGATCTGAACGACGACGGCATCGGCGGGGACGTTGCAGTTCTTCATCACCGCCTGGGTGATTTCGAGCATCAGCGTCTTCTTCGTCTCGTCGCTGCGGCCGGCGGCAAGATTGATGGTGATTTCTGGCATGGCATCCTCCGTTAGTGTTCGATCCGGCTTTAAGCCGGGCGTCGCGGCTATTTCAACACCCTGCCCGCCACCGCGTCGAGCTTCTTGATCAGGTCCGGGTCGCGCGCTTCCGGCGCGGTGATCAGCGCGGTGTCGAGCGCGCGATCCGAGCCGATCGGGCACGGCTCGTGCTCGCGCGGAAAATCCTTGGCCAGTTGCGCGACCAGCGCCTTGGCGCGGTCGGCATTCTCAAACAGCACCTTGATGATGTCCTGCACAGTGACCGCGTCGTGCGCCGGATGCCAGCAGTCGAAATCGGTCACCATGGCGACGGTGGCGTAACAAATCTCGGCCTCGCGCGCGAGCTTGGCCTCCGGCATGTTGGTCATGCCGATCACCGAGTAGCCCAGCGTCTTGTAGGTTATGCTCTCGGCATAAGTGGAAAACTGCGGCCCTTCCATGCACACGTAGGTGCCGCCGCGCGCCACCGGCAGGCCGATCTTGCCGGACGCCTCGTCGATGCGCAGGCGCAGCTTCGGCGACACCGGATGCGCCATCGAGACATGCGCCACCAGGCCCTTGCCGAAGAATGAGCTCTCGCGTTTGTAGGTGCGGTCGACGAACTGGTCGATCAGCACGAAAGTGCCGGGCTGCAGTTCCTCCTTGAACGAGCCGCAGGCCGACAGCGACACCAGATCGGTGACGCCGGCGCGCTTCAAGACGTCGATATTGGCGCGGTAGTTGATGTCGGAGGGCGACAGCCGGTGGCCCTTGTCGTGGCGCGACAGGAATACGACCGGCAGGCCGGCGATTTCGCCGATGCGCAAGGGCCCCGACGGCTCGCCCCACGGGCTGTCGATACGCTGCTCGCGCACGTTTTCCAGCCCCGGCAGATCGTAAATGCCGGAGCCACCGATGATGCCGAGGACTGCTTTGGTCATGCCCGCCTAGCCTTCCAAAAAACGAAGGGCCCCGAAAGGGGCCCCACGTCAAGCGATTTCATGCCGCTCAGTGCACCGCCGACCACACCTTCTTCTTGGTGAAGTAGAGCAAGCCCGTCAGCACGATCAGGAAAATGAAGACCTGGAAGCCGAGGCGCTTGCGCTGCACCAGCTTGGGCTCGGCCGCCCATTCCAGAAAGGCCGCCACGTCCTTGGAATACTGCGCGATGGTCTGCGGCGAGCCGTCGTCGTAGGTCACCTGCCCGTCCTGCAGCGGCTGCGGCATGGCGGTGTTGTGGCCGGGGAAATATTCGTTGTAGTGGCCGCCCTCAGGCAACTTGAAGTCCTTCGGCGGGTCCTTGTAGCCGCTGATATAGGCGGCGATATAGTCCGGCCCCTGCTCCTGATATTGCGTGAAGGCGTCGAAGACGAACCAGGGGAATCCGCGCGAATAGCTGCGCGCCTTGGCCAGCGTCGACATGTCGGGCGGCGCGACGCCATAGGTCGCTTGCGCCGCCAGCGTGTTGGGGAACGGCGTCGGGAAATGATCGGCCAGCCGGCCGGCGCGCTCGATCGGCTGGCCCTTATCGTCGAGATCCTTGACCTTGTAGTCGGCCGCCACCGCCTCGGCCTGCGCCTCGGAATATCCGGGGCCACCGGGATCGGCAAGATTGCCGAAGGTGAGCATGTCCATCGAATGGCAGTTGGCGCAGACTTCTTTGTAGATTTTGAAACCGCGCTGGAGCTGCGCCTCGTTGTATTTGCCGAACGGGCCGGCGAACGACCACTTCACGCGCGGTGGCGGCGGCGGGGCTGCCTCCTGCGAAAATGCAGGCAGGCTCAGCGCCAGAAACGCGCCGGCGAGCGTAAGAGCGGCGATGGTGCGCTGCATATTCATGGTCTTATTCATCGTCTTGGCCATCACGCCTTCCCGCCCAGAACCGATTCCGAAATCGAATTCGGCACCGGTTTGGTTTTCTCGAAGAAGCCGAGCAGCGGCAGCACGATGATGAAGAAGGCGAAATAGTAGAAGGTCAGAATGCGCGCCAGGATCACATAGATGCCTTCCGGCTGCTTGGTGCCGAGCCAGCCGAGGCCCACACAAGCGATCACGAACAGCCAGAAGAACTGGCGGAACAGCGGCCGGTAGCGCCCCGATTTGACGCGCGAAGTGTCGAGCCAAGGCAGGAAAGCCAGGATGCCGATGGAGCCAAACAGCGCGCAGACGCCGAGCAGCTTGTTCGGGATCGAGCGCAGGATGGCGTAGAACGGCAGGTAGTACCATTCGGGCACGATTTCCGGCGGCGTCACCGCCGGATTGGCCGGAATGTAGTTGTCGGCATGGCCGAGATAATTCGGAATGTAGAATACGAACCAGGCAAACAAGATCATGAAGCATGCCAGGCCGAAGGCGTCCTTGATCGTCGCGTAAGGCGTAAAGGCCACGGTGTCCTTGTCCGACTTCGGATCGATGCCGGTCGGATTGTTCTGGCCCGCCACGTGCAGCGCCCAGATGTGCAGCACCACCACGCCGGCGATCACGAAGGGCAGCAGGTAGTGCAGCGAGTAGAACCGGTTGAGCGTCGGATTGCCGACGGCGTAGCCGCCCCATAGCCACGTAACGATGGTGTCGCCGACGCCGGGAATGGCGGAGAACAAATTGGTGATCACGGTCGCGGCCCAGAAACTCATCTGGCCCCAGACCAGCACGTAGCCCATGAAGCCGGTCGCCATCATCAGCAAGTAGATGATGACGCCGAGGATCCACAGCACCTCGCGCGGCTCCTTATACGAGCCGTAATACATGCCGCGGAACATGTGGATGTAGACGGCGAGAAAGAACATGGCCGCGCCGTTGGCATGCAGATAACGCAGCAGCCAGCCGTAGTTGACGTCGCGCATGATCAATTCGACCGACTTGAACGCCAGATCGACATGCGGGGTGTAATGCATCGCCAGCACGATGCCGGTGATGATCTGCACGCCAAGCATGAACGAGAGGATGCCGCCGAAGGTCCACCAGTAGTTCAGATTGCGCGGCGTCGGATAGGCGACGAACGAGGAATGAACGAGGCCGCCGATCGGCAGGCGCTTCTCGAACCATTGCATCGCGCGATTGGTCGGCTGGTAAGTCGAGGGTCCGCTCATGGTCGATCAGCCGATTTGAATTTTGGTGTCGGAAACGAATTTATAGGGCGGCAGGTAGAGATTCTTCGGCGCCGGACCTTTGCGGATGCGGCCGGCGCTGTCGTATTGCGAGCCGTGGCAGGGGCAGAACCAGCCGTCATATTCGCCCTGGTGGGCGAGCGGGATGCAGCCGAGATGGGTGCAGATGCCGATCACGACCAGCCACTGCTCGTGACCCTTTTTGACCCGTTCGCTGTCGGGCTCGGGGTCCGGCAAAGTGTGCCAGTCCACCTTCTCGGCGAGTTCGATATCGTGCTTGGCGCGATGGAAGATGAAGATCGGCTTGGAGCGCCAGAACACCTTGACGATCTGCCCGTCGGCGATCGGCGCCAGATCGATCTCCACCGGCGCGCCGGCGGCAATGGTCGAGGCATCCGGGTTCATCTGGGAGATCAGCGGCACCAGGGCGGCGGCGGCGCCGACCGCGCCGACCGCGCCGGTAGCGATGTAGAGGAAGTCGCGGCGCGAATGCTCCGCCGAAGACACGGTTGCCACGTCTAAAACCCTCTCCCCCGGCTGGCTTGGTCATCCGCCCGCGGCTGGAGCCCGGAACCGAAGTCCCATGGCGGCGGGGCGGGCCGCATGCGGCAACCCTTCCGAAAGGCAGGACGGCGCAGCGGCGGCGTTTTATTGGCACCCTTGCGGTGTGAGTGCAAGCCCGCTATCGCCGCGGCGACCCGTTTGTCGCATAAACCGTTCGTCTACAGCGAATTATCCCGGGCACAACCAGAAATTCGACAGGCCGGCCGATGCGCATCGCCCTCTACGAGCCGGACATTCCCCAAAATACCGGCACGATTCTGCGGCTCTGTGCCTGCCTCGGAATCGAGGCGCATATTGTCGAACCGGCCGGGTTCCCGGTCACCGACCGCGCCTTTCGCCGCGCCGGCATGGACTATCTCGACCGGGTCTCGATCACCCGCCACGGCTCGTTTGCCGCCTTCGAGGACTGGCGGAGCGCCGAGCGGCTAAGGCTGGTGCTGCTGACCACCGCCGCCGAGACCGGTTACCTCGATCATCGCTTCAAGGATGACCAGGTGCTGCTGTTCGGCCGCGAAAGCGCCGGCGTCCCGGACGCCTTTCATAAGGCGGCCGATGTCCGGCTGCGAATTCCGATCGCCGAGGGCCTGCGTTCGCTCAATGTGGCGATGGCCGTGGCGCTGGTGGCCGGCGAAGCGCTGAGGCAGACGGGAGCCTTCCCGCAGTGATAAAATCGCCGCCATGAAACGATCAAACGCGATGACCAGACGAATAATTGCAGTGCTGACAGCGGCACTAATTCTTGCTTTGACGTGCAACGCAAACGCCGGCGCCAAACAAGAATTATCGGCGCAGGCCCGCAAGGAAATCGCGCGGCTGCTCGAATGGATCGAAAGGGAAAAGCAATCCCATCCCGCGCGCGCCGAATTGGTCAAGCGCGCCTTCGACAAAATCGAGGACCTTCCCGTCGAGCTGGCGTTCGAACCGGCGCGCGATTGTACCAAGCGCGCCTTGGAACAGACCGACCGTTTGGTGCGCTGCTTGCGCGCAGCCTATGGGTCTTCCGCCAAAACGAAGGATAAAAATTGAAGCCTGCTCCGGCAGCCGAACAACTTGATACACGCAAATCGGGCGCACGCACCTGGTTCGAGACATTGCGCGATGATATCTGCGCGAGCCTCGAAGCGCTGGAGGATGCGCTGCCGGCCAAGGCGCCGCTTAACGACAAGCCGGCCGGCCGCTTCGTGCGCACGCCTTGGCAGCGAACCGAATATTCGGGCTCACCCGGCGGCGGCGGTGTGATGGCGCTGATGCGCGGGCGCGTGTTCGAAAAGGTCGGCGTGCATTGCTCGACCGTGCACGGCGAATTCGCGCCCGAATTCCGCAAGGAAATCCCCGGCGCCGAAAACGATCCGCGCTTCTGGGCCTCCGGCATTTCGCTCATCGCCCATCCGCAAAATCCGCACGTCCCCGCGGTGCACATGAACACGCGCTTTGTGGTGACGTCGAAGGCTTGGTTCGGCGGCGGCGCCGATCTGACACCGGTGCTCGGTGCGCGCCGCACGCAAAGCGATCCGGATGCGCTCGCCTTCCACGCCGCGATGAAAGCGGCTTGCGATGCGCACGCCGGCGTCGCGCCATACGACAAATACAAAAAATGGTGCGACGATTATTTCTTCCTCAAGTACCGCAACGAAATGCGCGGCATCGGCGGAATTTTCTACGACTATCTGGAAGCAGACTGGGACGCGGCTTTCGCCTTCACGCAAGACGTCGGCCGCGCGCTGCTGCGCGTCTATCCGGACTTGGTGCGGAAGAATTTCGCGACGCCCTGGAGCGAGGCCGAGCGCGAAGAGCAACTGGTGCGCCGCGGCCGCTATGTCGAATTCAATCTGCTCTACGACCGCGGCACGATTTTCGGCCTCAAGACCGGCGGCAACGTCGAGTTGATCCTGTCGTCGATGCCGCCCATTGTGAAGTGGCCCTAGGCTGCAATCTTGGATTGCGCTAATGTCCTTCTCCCGTATCCTGGGCGGGGACAGCGATGCCCGACGATGCCATGGCCACGGCGCCACCGAAAAAGGACGATCAGGCCAGGCCCAGCCTGCGCGACCGCTGCCGGAATCTTCTAAACGGCATCGAGAACCGGTTTCATTTGTTCGTCAGCCTTCCGATCGTCACCGTGATCGGATCGCTGCTGGCTAGCCATTTTCAATATCTCTCCGCCTACCAAGACAAGGTCGACGCCGAAGCCAAGCAGCAGGTGAGCGCCGCGGAGACGACATACACCGACGTCGCCACCATGTTCGCGAAGGCCATTACGCTGCAGCAATATTTGTTTTTCGATTTTCGCGACTCGGTCAAGGCCCATAGTTTCAGCGACGATCACGCGCTCAACACGACGGACGCTCGCGCTCTCTTCAAGCAATATGACGATCTGCGCATAGGCTTGCGAGAAAACATCGATCTGCTGGCGCGACGGGTCGAACGCGACCTCGACTGGCGCAGCGATCTTGAGCGCGATCCCGCGAAGGTCACGCTCACCGGCGGCGACCCGGTGACCCGCATCAACCTCGGCGCCTATGATTTCGAATGCGAAAAGGAAGATGGACCGATGCCGAATTTCCATCCCGGCGAATCGAAAGTCGAGTTGCCGCCACCGCCAGAAATGCTGGCCTACAATCCGAAGGCAAAGCCGCTCAGCCTCGATTGGCACAGCGCCAAGCATGAGGTGCTGACACTGTATTATTGTTTCGAGGTCGCTCACCGCCGGATCGTAGCCGCCCGGCAATGGGCCGCCAACGGCACAGTCGACAGCGCGGCGAGCGAGGCGTTCGCGCGCAACATGGATACCATTCAGATCAGCTTCAACCGCGAGGCCGAGCGTCTCAACGCGTTCCTGACACTGGCGGCGCGCCGGATCGAAATCATCCAAGTCAAGTTCCGGCCGCGCGCCTGGGTCTGCCACGTGCCGCTTATTCGCGAGTTCGTCGATGTCTACAGCAAAACCAATTACTGCCTGCCGATCCGAACCAGGTAAGGTTCGACGCGCATCCGGCCGTCAGTGCCTGGACGCCCCGAAGACAAAAACCACGCCCCCCACCAGCACCACCACGTCGAGGATCGCGGTGTGCACGTGCACCGGCATGCGCTCGACAAATGCTTTTGCGAGGAACGCGCCGGGCAGCGCGATGATGCCGATCAGCAGCGCGAAGGCCAGGACCTTCGCGCTGATCACGCCGGCCAGCCCGAATACACAAATTTTGACGACCCCGATCACCACCGAGACCGCCGCATCGGTCGCGATGACGCCCGCGCCGCTTAAGCCAACCGCCATCAGCAGCGAGAGCAGGATCACGCCCGATCCCGCCGTGCCGCCGACCACCACGCCATAGCCGAACGCGCCCAGCGCGAAGCCGCGGTCGCCGAAATGAATGCCGTGATATCTCATCAGCCGCCGCAGCGGCACGCTCAGAATGAGCATCGAGCCGATCACCAGCGCGGCGCCGGCATTGCTCAATTTGGTATAGCCCCAGGCGCCGAGCACGCAGGTCGGCACAGCGGCAACGAGCGCGATCCATACCCGCCGCCAGTCGGCATAGCTGCGGAAGGCGGCGAGCCGGCTGGCATTGGAAAACAGCGCCGAGATCGCGATGATCGGCACCACCGCCTCGGCGCCGGTCAACGGCACCAGCACCAGCGGCATCAGCGCGCCGGTGCCATAGCCCGATACGCCGCCGAGGATGGAGGCGATGAGCGCAACGCCGGCGACCAGCGCGAGCTGCCAGAGCGAGACGTCGCTGAAAGCTGACAGGACGGACATGCCGCGCGGTTATAGCGAGAAATGATCGAGCCCGCGCTTGCAAGCGCCGGATGAAAGTTGTCGAGTGTTTCAACCGCCGCGTCAATACAGCCGCTTCAACTGTACCCGACTTACAACACGGAGGTCAGATTCAGCGCCAACATTAGCAATGTTTGGCAAATGTCCCTCGCCGTCCATTGAGTGGAACTCAAAAGCCGCTAGAAAACGCGCCTCGTAAACAGTTGCTTAACGGGGGTGACGAAGATGACTAAGAAGTACAGTGGTTTGATTGCAGCCGCGTTCAGTCTGGCGTTTGTACAAATGGCGTCGGCGGCGGACATGCCGGTGAAGGCCATGGCGCCTGCGGCTATTCCCTATACCTGGACCGGGTTCTACGGCGGTGTTCACGGCGGCGCCGGTTGGGGCACCATCGAATTGAACATCTCGATCGGCGGCATCACGCTTCCGGTCTCCTCACACGATATCAACGGCCCGTTCGCCGGCGTCCAAGCCGGCTATAACTATCAGATGGGTTGGGGCGTGATCGGTTTCGAAGGGACCGGGTCATGGTCCAGCCTCAAGGGCAGCGCGCCCTGTCTGGTGGTCATCACCTGCAGCACCAAAACCGACTGGATGGCGACGGCTGCTGCGCGCGTGGGCAGACTGGTCGGCAACAACATGCTGGTATTCGTTAAGGGCGGCGCCGCTTGGGCGCACGACAAGTACGACGCCAACATCCTTGGGCTCCTTACCGTCAGCGCCAGCGATACGCGCGTCGGCTGGCTCGGCGGTCTCGGCGCCGAATACAAGTTCGATCCGCGCTGGTCGGGCGTGCTCGAGTACAACTACATGGACTTCGGCACCCACAGCGAAAACTTCGCCGGGCTTCCGGTCAACATCACGCACAAGCAGCATGTGATCAAGGCGGCGTTGAACTACAAACTGTTCTGATACAAAGCGCAGCCGGCGTTTAAAGCGAGAAGCCCCGGGCATTGCGCCCCGGGGTTTTTCATTTCTGGTAGCCTGCGTCGCCGCAACCAGAGCGAGATGTCGCGAAGCCGGAGAGGATGTTCATAAAATCAATCCGCGCGGACACACTCTTTGCGTGCCCAAGCGAGATTCGCGATCAAGAGATGAATTATCCGCCGCAAGCGCCGAAATAGGAGGATTCGCACTGCGTTACCAAAGCCTCCTGGAAGCCAGCCAACCGTGCCCAAATAGTGCAAAAATGTCACATAAACGCGAATTTATGGCTCCGGGTCATGATTTCCAATGGATCGTCAACGGCGGCGTCTTGTTGGCAATAATTGCCATCCGCTAAGATTTCCTCAGAAATTACAGGGGGCCTGAAGATGCGTCACTCAGTTATTGCTTTGGTTGCCGGTGCGCTCGGCTTTGGCGCCGTGCAGACTGCCTATGCTGCCGATATGCCGGTGAAGGCGCCGATGATGTCGGCTCCGGCCATCTACAATTGGTCAGGCATCTACGGCGGCTTCAACTTCGGATGGGCTGGACAAAATTCCACGTGGACTTACACGAACCCGGTGCCAGCAACGCCGCCGACGAGTTCGGCGCACGACGCGCGCCTCAATGACGCGATCGTCGGCGGACATCTCGGCATGCAATATCAATGGCAGCAAGTTGTGCTCGGCGTGGAAGCGGCTCTCAGCGACTCGACAGGTGGAAAATACGGCATCAGTGGCGTTCAATGCGTGTCCACTGCTGGCAGCCTTTGCGAAGTTCATATGGGCACGCTTTGGACGGTCGGTGGCCGGGCCGGGTGGGCTTGGGACCGGTGGCTCGCATACGGCACTGGCGGCTGGGCCCGGCTCAGCGTCAGCTCGCAAGAGTTGACGGCCCCGCCGACCGTTTTCGATACCACGAGCGCACATCATAACGGCTTCTACGTCGGCGGCGGCGTCGAATACGCGATCACCAACAACTTCATTCTCGGCCTCGAATACCAGCACGTCGATGTCGGTACGGCCTTTCACGCATCGTCGGCCGATGGCTTTGGTCCGT
The DNA here is from genome assembly GCA_963703875.1 of uncultured Alphaproteobacteria bacterium. Classification (GTDB taxonomy): domain Bacteria; phylum Pseudomonadota; class Alphaproteobacteria; order Rhizobiales; family Xanthobacteraceae; genus Pseudolabrys. The sequence goes on along the minus strand of CAVPFZ010000023.1, from coordinate 174,741 downwards.
CACCCCCGGGCGTCAACGGCCGCAACATCAGCGCCACCGAGGACATCGTCCGCGCTCGCGTCAGCGTGAAGTTCGGCCTGCCGAATATCCTCGGCTCGAACTAAGCCGCAGCGCTAAGTGGTTGTCAGATATCGATTGCGGGGCACCTCTCTGGTGCCCCGCTTTCTTTTGTCATGATGTACTCAAGCGGCCGGTTGCGTTGCCGGCAATTTCGGCGGCGGCGGCTCAAGCTTTTGCCTGCATCGCCGCCACCGCAATCGCATCGAGCGCCGGCGCGTCGCTCGGAAACTCCGCCGCGATCCAGGCCTCTTCCGCCGCCTTCAACGCCGCGCCGAGCGCAGGACCCTTCTCGATCCCGCGCGCGATGAAGTCGGCCGCCTTGAGCGGAAACGCCGGCACGGTCCAGTGCTCCGGCAATTCGACCAGCGCGCGCCAGCTTTCGTCATGGTCGCTGGCCGGCGAGCGCGCCCAGGCCAGCAGCGTGCGGTCGGTATAGCGCTCGGCTTTGAGCCTATAGAGCAGCGCGCGCGCAGCCTGCTGTCCCGACGCTGGAGAAGAAATGTCCCGCCAGCCCTCGCCCATCGACGAGAGCCGCTCGTGCTCGGCATTGGTCAGCCGCAATTTCTGCCACAGCCGTTCGGCATCCTCAGTCACGGCCACGCCAAGCGCGCCCAGCCGCCGCGCCGGATCGGCAGCAAGGCCGGCGGCCGCTTCCGCCTTCGCCATGTTCTCGAAGGCCCCAAGATAAGCCACGCCGCCGAGCACGCGCAGCAGCAGACCGGCGTCCGCCATCGAGATCAGCGCCGGCACCGCGTGCGGCGCCACCACCAGCTTCATCATCTCCATGCGCACGCGTTCGCGCGAGAGCAGATCAAGCCCGGCGCGGCCGGCGATGCAGGCGGCGATGCCTTCGGCGTAAGGATGACCGCTGGCGCCGTAGGCGGCATGGAAACGGAAGAAACGCAAAATGCGCAGATAGTCTTCCGCGATGCGCTTGGCCGGATCGCCGATGAAGCGCACGCGGCGCGCCGCCAGATCGGCTAACCCGCCCGCGTAGTCGTAGACCGTGCCGTCGCGCGTCACCGAGAGCGCATTGATGGTGAAATCGCGCCGCTCGGCATCCGCTTTCCAGTCGCGGCCGAAGGCGACCTTGGCGTGGCGGCCGTCGGTCTCGATGTCCTTGCGCAGCGTGGTGACTTCGAACGGCTGCCTGTCGATCACCACGGTGACGGTGCCGTGCTCAATTCCGGTGGGAACGGACTTGAAACCGGCGGCGCTGACGCGCCTGACGACTTCCTCCGGCAACGCGGTGGTGGCGACGTCAATTTCCATCGTCGGCATGTCGAGCAGCGCGTTGCGCACCGCGCCGCCGACCGCGCGCGCTTCCTCGCCGTCGCAATCGAGCACGGCCAGCAAACGCGGCAGCGCACCGCCGGTCAGCCAAGCCGCGCCGGACAGGCTGCGGGTGGTGGCGCCTTCGCTCACTTCTCGGCCCCCGGTACGAAATTGCCGTTTTCCATATGCGCCGGCACGTAGGTCGAGCCCGGCTTGGCGCCGGTGAAATTGGCGAAATAGACAAAGCTGCCGACCACCAGCGAAAGCGCGGCGATGCCGAGCCATGCGATGCGCGAGATCGGCCATGAATCCGGATGCAGCACGCCTGCCTTGGTCGCCCACAGGAAAACGACGTAGAGCACGAACGGCGCCAGGAACAGGACGACTTCGGTAAAGACCGGCCGGATCATCGATAAATCCGTTCGTGCAGGTTGCGCAGGATACCGGCGGTCACGCCCCAGATGTAGCGCTCGCCGAAGGTGATGGCGTAATAGTGCCGCGTCATGCCCTGCCAGTCGCGCGAGTGACGCGCCACGTTAGCCTGATCCATCAGGAAAGCGAGCGGCACCTCGAAGGTTAAGTCGACTTCGCTGGTGTTGAGTTTGAGGGCAAAGCCCGGCTTGATGCGGGCGACCGTCGGCACGATGCGATAGCCGAGCGTGGTCATGTACAAATCGAGATAGCCGAGCGGCTCGACCGCGCCGCGATCGAGGCCGATCTCTTCCTCCGTTTCGCGCAGCGCCGCCGCCAGCGGGCTGGCGTCGGCCTTTTCGATCTTGCCGCCGGGAAACGAGATCTGCCCGGCGTGATTGGGCAGGTGCTGGGCGCGTTGCGTGAGCAGCACTGTCGGCTCGGGATGATCGACGACCGGCACCAGCACGGCGGCCGGGCGGATCGGCCGCACCTCGGCGATTTTCTTCATCACCGGATCGGCGTCGTGGTCGCCGCGCTCCGGCGTGACCCTGGCATCATCGATGCCGGCCGGCACGTCGAGCGTGAGCCGCGCCCGCGTGCGCGCGAAAAACTCGGCCGCTGAAAGGGCCACGCTTGCATCCATCAGGCGAACTCCCGCACGGCGCTGGCCTCGGCCATGGCGAAAAATTCGCCACCCGAGGCGACGCCGAACATCGCCTTGCCGTCGACCACGCGCTCCTCGCCGAGTTCGACCAGGTCGTAGAACAGCGCGCGCGTCACCTTGGCCCACAGATCGCTTCGGACATGCAAATACGGTTTGAGCCCGCCGGTCGGCTCCATCTCGAAACGCAGCGCGTGGCCCGGACCGGCAGCGATCCAGTCCTCGACATTTGTCCTAAATTTGAGGACTTGCCCCCGAGCATCGTGCTCGACGCGAAGCTCGACGGCGAGGAACGGCGCGTCTTCGACGATCAAGCCGACCTTTTCCACCGGCGTGACCAGGAAATATTTATCGCTCTCGCGCTTCAAGACCGAGGCGAACAGTTTGACCAGAGCCGGCCGGCCAATCGGAGTCTTCTGGTAAAACCATGTTCCGTCTGCGGAAATTCGCATGTCGATGTCGCCGCAGTAGGGCGGGTTCCACAGGTGAACCGGCGGCGGCCCTTTTTCGCGGGGCAGCGCCGCTGCGATTCCTTCCAGTCCGCCAACCTCAGCGCCTTGCCCTGCCTTCGCCATTGTTTTCCTTAGATAATCGACCAGCCTTTAGCCTGTTCGCAACTTTGTGACTGCCCCGGCCAGGTTGCGGAAGATAGCGTAAGCTCGCCCGCAGAGTGAGGCGGATTCGGCCCGGATAATGCAGTGAATTCCGCTCTGGTGCGTTTGTTGCATGGCACCGGGGAACGTCCAAGGCGGGCGATGAAAGGAAGCAAAGATCATGGCGTCGGCAAGCGGCGAAAGCCTTGAAAAGCTGGAAGATATGATCGTGCGCGCGGCGGAATCGACCGCCGCCCACGTGCGCGCCGCCAAGGCCGCCATCGGCGCGGTAATCTTCGGCCAGGACATCGTCGTGGAACGAGCTCTGGTCACCGTGCTCTCCGGCGGTCATGCCTTGCTCGTCGGTGTTCCAGGCTTGGCCAAAACCAAGCTCGTCGACACCATGGGCACGGTGCTCGGCCTCGATAGCCGGCGCGTGCAATTCACGCCCGACCTGATGCCATCGGACATCCTCGGCACCGAGGTATTGGAAGAGAGCGCCGGCGGAAAACGCAGCTTCCGTTTCATCGCCGGACCTGTTTTCGCGCAATTACTGATGGCCGACGAAATCAACCGTGCCTCACCGCGCACGCAGTCGGCGCTGCTGCAAGCCATGCAGGAGCAGCATGTCACGATCGCCGGCGCCCGCCACGATTTGCCGCGGCCCTTCCACGTGCTGGCAACGCAAAACCCGCTGGAGCAGGAAGGCACCTATCCGCTGCCGGAAGCGCAGCTCGACCGCTTCCTGATGGAAGTGGACGTCGACTATCCGGATCTCGCCACCGAACGCAAAATTTTGTTCGACACGACCGGCGCGGAGGCGGCGCGCGCCGCGCCCGCCATGACGGCGGAAGACCTGATCGCCGCGCAGCGGCTGGTGCGCCGGCTGCCGGTCGGTGAATCCGTGGTCGAAGCGATCCTGACGCTGGTGCGCTCGGCGCGTCCCGGCCCGGAAGCCGGCGACATCGGCAAACTGATCTCCTGGGGCCCGGGCCCGCGCGCTAGCCAAGCCTTGATGCTGGCGGTGCGCGCCCGCGCGCTGCTCGAAGGCCGCTTCGCGCCATCGGTCGACGATGTGCTGGAACTGGCCGAGCCCGTGCTCAAGCACCGCATGGCGCTGACCTTCGCCGCCCGCGCGGAAGGCGAAACGATTTCGAATGTTATCGGGCGGCTGAAGACGCGCATCGGATAACACGATGGCCGAGCCCAGGCTCAGCGATATCGAAGCCAGCGCGGTACGGCGGGCAACCGGCGGCGGCCGCACGCTCGCCGAGGCCATGCCGCGGCTCATTCTCGAAGCACGACGGGTCGCCGCCACCGTGATCCATGGCCTGCACGGCCGCCGCCGCGCCGGCCCGGGTGAGAATTTCTGGCAATACCGCCGCTTCATGTCCGGCGAACCTGCCTCCAGCGTCGACTGGCGGCGTTCGGCGCGCGACGACCATCTCTATGTGCGCGAACGCGAGTGGGAAGCTTCGCACACGGTCTGGATTTGGCCCGACCGTTCGTCCTCGATGGCCTTCGCCTCCGCGCTTGTTACCGACAGCAAGCTTGAGCGCGCGCTGGTGGTGGCCTTTGCGCTCGCCGAAGTGCTGGTGCAAGGCGGCGAACGGGTCGGCATCCCCGGCCTATTGCGCCCGACCGCCAGCCGCAACGTGATCGAGAAAATGGCGCAGGCGATCCTGCACGACCCGTCGATCCGCGTCAGCCTGCCGGTGTCGTTTGCGCCCTCGCCGCTCTCGGAAATCGTGATGCTGTCCGATCTATGGAGCCCGATCGGCGAGGTGCAGCAAACCATCGCCCATCTCGCGGCCACCGGCGCGCATGGCCATGTGGTGCAGATCGTTGATCCGGCCGAGGAAAGCTTCCCCTATTCGGGTCGGGTCGAATTCATCGAACCGGAAGGCGCCGGCTCCATCACCGCCGGCCGCGCTGAAACCTGGCGCAACGACTATCAGGGCCTGGTGGCGCGTCATCGCGCGCAAATCCGCGCCGAGACCGACCGGCTGGGCTGGAGTTTTGCCATCCACCGCACCGATCGGCCGGCGAGTGAATTGCTGCTCGTGCTGCACTCGCGCATGGGCACCCATATGCAGACCTCCTCCGTGAGCGACCGCTACGCGCCGGCGAACCCTGGGAGAGTGGCGTGATCGGCTCGCTTCCCCTCGGATTCGCGCAGCCGCTGGTGCTGCTCGGCCTGCTCAGCCTGCCGGTCCTGTGGTGGCTGTTGCGGCTGGTGCCGCCGCGCCCGCGCCGCGTCAATTTCCCGCCCACCCGGCTGCTGTTCGAGATCGCGCCCAAGGAGGAAACGCCTTCGCGCACGCCCTGGTGGCTGGTCCTGCTGCGATTAACGCTGGCCGCGCTGGTGATCATCGCGGCCGCCGGCCCCTTGTGGAACCCGCCGCTCGCCACCTCGAACCGCGCCGCGCCGCTGCTGGTGATGATCGACGACGGCTGGGGCGCGGCGGCGTCATGGGAAGCACGGCTGCGCACGGCCGATGAAATACTCGCACGCGCCGAGGCCGACAATCGCGGAGTCGCCGTGCTGCCGCTGTCGGAAACCGCGCGCGATATTTCACTGCAGATCGCGGGCGCGGCGCGCGTGCAGATCAAGCAGCTCAAGCCGAAACCCTACACCGTCGATCGCACCGAGGCGTTGCCGCTGATCGGACGATTCCTTGGCCAGGCGCCGGACGTCGAACTAATCTGGCTCTCGGACAATGTCGATCTCGGCAAAGGTGGAGAATTCATCGCCGGGCTGAACACGATCACCGGCAGCCATCCACTCACCGTAGTCGCAGACGGGCTACCCATCCCGCATGCCCTCGCCGCCGCCGACAACGCGGCCGGCGCGCTGACCGTGAAAGTCCTGCGTGCGCAGAACGGCAGCGCCGATAACGGCATGGTGAACGCCATCGACCTGAAAGGTCTGTCGCTCGGCGAAGCGCCGTTCGTCTTCAAATCGGACGCGCTTGAAGCCGACGCCGTGATCGATTTGCCGGTCGAAATCAGGAACGACGTGGCGCGGCTGGAGATCGTCGGCGAGCGTTCGGCGGGCAGCGTGCAACTGCTCGACAAGCGGTGGCGCCGGCGCACGGTCGGCGTCGTATCCGGCTCGGCCGCCGACCGCTCGCAGCCGCTGATCGGCGCGACCTATTATATCCAGCGCGCGCTCAATCCGTTCGCCGATGTCCGCCTCGCCGAGGGCGCGGCGCCGGCGGAAGCGGTCAAGCGTTTCCTCGATCAGCATCTGCCGATGTTGATCCTCGCCGATGTCGGCAATGTCGCCGAGGCGCGCGACAGCCTGAACAAGTGGATCGACAATGGCGGCGTACTGGTGCGTTTTGCCGGCCCCCACCTTGCTGCCGCCACCGACGACGACTTGGTGCCGGTGAAGCTGCGCCGCGGCGGCCGCATCCTGGGCGGCAGCCTGAGTTGGGAAAAGCCGCAACAGCTCGCCGCCTTCGCGCGCGAAGGACCGTTCGCCGGAATGACGGTGCCGAACGACGTCACCGTCACGCGCCAGGTGTTGGCGGAGCCGGATTCGCAACTCACCGACCGGACCTGGGCGACGCTGGCCGACGGCACGCCGCTGGTTACGGCCCAGCGCTTCGGCAAGGGATTGCTGGTGCTGTTCCATGTGACGGCCGACACCCGCTGGTCGGATTTGCCCCTGTCGGGGACCTTCGTCGACATGCTCAAGCATATTGTCGCATTGGCGGGATCGACCGCGAGCGCCGATGCTGAAAATGCCGGCGAGGCGAACGGCGCCAGCAACCGTGCCAGCCAGGCGGTGCCGGCAACGCGCGTGCTCGACGGCTTCGGCGCCTTCGCACCGCCGCCGGCGACGGCTCGCCCGATCCCAGCCAACTTCAACGCCCGGGCCAATGCCGACCATCCGCCCGGCTTCTACGGTCCGCCGGAGGGGCTGGTCGCGGTCAACACGCTCGCGACCAACGATCGCCCGGCGCCGCTCGATTTTTCCGCCCTCAACGCGCGTCGCGATACCTATCGCCATGGCGAACCGCTCGACTTGCGCGGGCCGATCTTCCTCACCGCGCTCGCGCTACTGGTGCTTGATGCGCTGGTGGTGATCGCGCTTTCCGGCGGCTTTGCCAACATGCTGCCGCGGCGGCGCGCGACATCGATGCTGCTGGCGGTGGCGCTGCTGGGCGCCCTGTCGTTGCAACATCCGGCGCAGGCGCAATCAACACAGCAACAGCCGCCGCAGCCGTCCGCGCAGGAACTCGACTTTGCCGTCAAGGCGACGTCGCAACCGCATCTCGCTTATGTCGTTACCGGCGATGCCGACGTCGACGCCATCAGCAAGGCCGGCCTGCAAGGCCTCACGCTGTTCCTGGCGCAACGCACCGCGCTGGAAGCCGCCGAGCCGATCGGCCTCGATCCGGCGCGCGACGAGCTTGCTTTCTTTCCCCTGATCTATTGGCCGCTGTCCGCCAACGCACCGAAACCTTCGCAACTCGCGCTCGACCGCATCGAGAGCTACATGAAGCGCGGCGGCACCGTCTTGTTCGATACCCGCGACGCGATCGATGCGCCGCCCGGACCCGGAGGCGAGATGCAGGGGCCCGGCATGGTGGCGCTGCGCGCGATCCTGTCCTCGCTCGACATCCCCGAGCTCGAACCGGTGCCGCGCGATCATGTGCTGACAAAGACATTCTTCCTGCTGCGCGACTTCCCCGGCCGTTTCACCAGCGGCCAGCTCTGGGTCGAGGCGCTGCCGGCGGAAACCGAAGAAGACGTCAACAAGCCAGCGCGCGCCGGCGACGGCGTATCGTCGATCCTGATCACGTCGAATGATTTGGCCGGCGCCTGGGCCATGCGCCCGGACGGCCAACCGATGTTGCCGCTGGTGCCGGGCGAGCCGCGCCAGCGTGAACTGGCCTTCCGCGCCGGCGTCAACATCGTGATGTACGCGCTCACCGGCAACTACAAGGCCGACCAGGTGCATATCCCGGCGCTGCTCGAGCGGCTGGGACAATAGGAGCTCGATTTGAATCTCGGCATCTCATTCGCCCCGCTGGTGCCGGCCTCCGTCGTATGGGCGGCGTTCGGCGTGGCGGCGCTGATTTCGATCCTGCTCCTGCTGGCGCGCAGCCGCGGCGCGCCGATACGAGCTTTGGCGCTGGCGCTATTCGTGCTGGCGCTGGCAAATCCGTCGCTGACGCGCGAGGATCGCGATCCGATCCCCTCGGTCGCCGCCGTCATCGTCGACAAGAGCCCGAGCCAGAATTTCGGCGATCGCAACGCCCAAACCGAAGCCGCCCGCGCGACCTTGGTCGAACGGCTCAAGCGCATTCCCGGCCTGGAAGTGCGCGTCGCCGAAGCGGGCGCGGCGGACGGAGAAACCGACGGCACGCGCCTGTTTTCGGCGCTGTCCGCGACGCTGGCCGACGTGCCGCCCGACCGCGTTGCGGGCGCGGTTCTGATCACCGACGGCCGCGTGCACGACGTGCCGGCCGATGCGTCCGCCCTGGGTTTTGCCGCGCCGCTGCATGCGCTGATCACCGGTCACAAGGACGAGATCGATCGCCGCGTCGTGCTCACGCAGACGCCGCGTTTCGGCATTGTCGGGCAATCGCAGACCGTCGGCTTCCGCGTCGAGGATCAGGGCGCCAAAGCCGGTACCGCGCAAGTCACCGTGCGGCGCGACGGCGACGTGCTGGAGCAACGCACGGTCGTGGTCGGCGCCGACGTCAAAATCAACGTGCCGATCCCGCATGCCGGCGCCAATATCGTCGAGGTCGAGGCCTCGCCGCTCGACGGCGAACTCACGCAAGTCAACAATCGCGCGGTGGTTTCGATCGACGGCGTGCGTGACAAGCTGCGCGTGTTGCTGGTCTCGGGCGAGCCGCATTCCGGCGAGCGCACCTGGCGCAATCTACTCAAGTCCGATGCCTCGGTCGATCTCGTGCATTTCACGATCCTGCGCCCGCCGGAAAAGCAGGACGGCACGCCGATCAACGAATTGTCGCTGATCGCGTTTCCGACCCGCGAGCTGTTTCAGCAGAAAATCTCGGAATTCCAGCTCATCATCTTCGACCGCTACGCCCGGCAGGGCGTGTTGCCGATGATCTATTTCGACAACATCACGAAATACGTGCGCGACGGCGGCGCCGTGCTGATCGCCGCGGGTCCCGATTACGCCTCGACGACCAGCATCTGGCGCACGCCGCTTGATGCGATCCTGCCGGCGGAGCCAAGCGGCGAAGTCACCGAGCAGCCGTTCCGCGCGACACTCACCGAAGCGGGAAAACGTCATCCAGTCACGCGCGCGCTGGAGGGCTCGCAGAGCGACCCGCCGCACTGGAGTCAATTTTTCCGGCTGGTCGACATCAAACGCAGCAACGGCACCAACGTGATGCAGGGCCCAGACGGCAAGCCGCTTTTGGTGCTGGCGCACGCCGGCGAAGGCCGCGTGGCGCTCCTGCTGTCCGATCAGATCTGGCTGTGGGCGCGTGGTTACGAAGGCGGAGGCCCGCACCTCGATCTGCTGCGGCGGTTGTCGCATTGGCTGATGAAGCAGCCGGAACTCGAGGAAGAAGCGCTGCGCCTGATTGTGCAGGGGCGCAATATCACGGTGCAGCGCCAAACCATGGCCGACGGCGTCAACGAGGTGACGCTGACGTCGCCCGGCGGCACGCCCCGGACGCTGACATTGCAGCAGGTCGAGCCGGGCGTGTGGCGCGCCCAGGTCGCGGCCAACGAGCTTGGTCTCTGGCGCGCGACCGACGGCAAGCTGACCGCGCTCGCCAATGTCGGGCCGGCCAATCCGCGCGAATTCACGCAAGTGACCTCGACCACCGAAGTGCTGAGCCCGCTCGCCAATGCGACCGGCGGCGGCGCGCGGCGGCTGGCCGACGGCAACAGCCTCGATGTGCCGCGCGTGGTGGCGGTGCGCACCTCGACCACGTTCAAGGGCGACGATTGGATCGGCCTGAAGATGCGCGACCTGAGCGTGGTGCGCGGCATCGGCGTGCTGCCGATTTTTGCCGGGCTGATCGGGCTCTTGCTGCTGGTTGGTTCGCTCGCCGCGACGTGGGCGCGCGAAGGCCGTTAGACTTTTTCCCAATCCGGCCTGATCAGTCCCTCAACTCCCTCGAACGCGCCGGCTTGAAGCTCCGCCACCAGCAGCCGGGCCGGATCGACCGGCCCCGGCATTTTCACCAGGCCCTTCGGGACGCGCTTGAAGCCGAACTTGCCGTAGATCGGCTCGTCGCCGACCAGCATCACCAATTTATGTCCGGCGGCCTTGGCGTCTATCAACGCGCGTTTGACCAGCGCGCTGCCGACGCCGCGCTGGCGAAAGGGTTGCTCGACCGTGAGCGGCCCGAGCAGCAGCGCCGGCGTCTCGCCGACGCAGATCGGCGTCAGCCGGACCGAGCCGACCAGCAGCGAGCCGATGCGCGCGGTGAAGGACAGCGCCAGCACGTGGGCGCGGCCCTCGCGGATGCGGAACGCCGTGCGCGCATAGCGGCCGGGGCCGAACGTGCGCTCGTGCAGCCGGTCGATCGCCGCCGCGTCGTCGGCCGTCTCGGCCAGGATTGTCAGCGCAAGTTCGCTCATGCGTGGCGATTAGCATTTAGGCTTAGGCCGGTCCATCGCCGGTGGCGCTTCGGCCCGCGATTGCCTAAATGAACAAGGAAAATACGGAGAGAACGGGCATGGGACTGCTGGTTGACGGCGTGTGGCAGGAAGAAGGATTGCGGACCAAGGACGGCCATTTCATCCGGCCGACCCCGCGCTTCCGCAATTGGGTCACCCCTGACGGCAGCCCCGGCCCTTCCGGCGAAGGCGGCTTTGCGGCCGAAGCCAACCGCTATCATCTCTACGTCTCGCTCGCCTGCCCCTGGGCGCACCGCACCATCATCTTTCGCAAGCTCAAGGCGCTCGAGAACGTCATTTCCATGTCGGTCGTTTCGCCTGACATGCTCAAGGACGGCTGGACTTTCAACAAAGATGAAGGCTCGACCGGCGACGACGTCAACGGCAAGAGCAAATTGTCCGAAATCTATCTGCTGGCCGATCCGAAATATTCCGGCCGCGTCAGCGTGCCGGTGCTGTGGGACAAGAAACGCAGCACAATCGTCAATAACGAGTCGCCGGAAATCATCCGCATGCTCAATTCGGCGTTCGACGCCTTCACCAATGTCCGCGCCGATTATTATCCGGAAGCCCTGCGTCCGCAGATCGACAAGATCAACGAGCTGGTCTACCCGAACATCAACAACGGCGTTTATCGCTCGGGCTTCGCCACCACGCAGGCGGCCTATGAGCTGGCGTTCCGCAACGTGTTCGACACGCTCGACGAGATCGAGCAGATGCTGTCGCAGCATCGCTATCTGGTCGGCAACACCCTCACCGAGGCCGACTGGCGGCTGTTTTCGACGCTGATCCGCTTCGACGCCGTCTATTATTCGCACTTCAAGTGCAACTGGCGGCACATCTACCAATATCCGAACCTGTCGAATTATGTGCGCGACCTCTACCAGGTGCCGGGCGTGGCCGAGACCGTGAGCCTGCAGCAGATCAAGCGGCATTATTATTTCAGCCAGCGGCACGTGAACCCGACCGGCATCGTGCCGGTCGGCCCGCAGCTCGATTTCGCCGCGCCGCACGATCGGGCACGGTTTAAGTAGCAGCACTCCGCCGTCATTGCCGGGCTTGACCCGGCAATCCATGAGGCGGCGCGTCGTCGGAAATCTTACGTAAGTCTCTTACCCGCTACTCCATGATCATGGATGCCCGGGTCAAGCCCGGGCATGACGAAGAGAGGGCAGGCGCGCGTCATCGCCCCTGTTCTTTGCGGCGCGGGGTACGCCGTCTTCCCTTTTTCCCCCTCGGATAAACCGAGGGGATGGAGCACCGAGTGGCGCACCAGTCTTCCGTCTTGCCGCGCCCCTGTTGCCAGGAACGCGGGCGCCTCTCGGCGCTCCATCGCGGTTTCGCTCCTCCGGATTTGGGCCGGAGACACAGGCCCTGGGTCCGCGCTTCCTGGGACGAGGCTTTCACCAGTCCCAGTCCAGCGAGCTCCTCGCGGAGGGGTCGTAGTGCCCCCCGGTCGGCTTCCCGGGCCTCCCGGAAGCGGGGTTACGAGCCCCGCCCGCAGGCGCCGCATCCCCTCCCGCTGTCAGAACGTCTCATGACAACGCCCTCGGAAGGAGAGGATTGGTAGGATTATAGTGACGATTATATACTTGACAACGGAAACCCCAATAGGTAGATTAGGCGGCATAGGAGCAAGCCATGACCGCTAATTTACAGAACCCGATTTTCACCGATGAAACGAAAGCCCGCGAAGCCCTTGAGGCGATGCGCTGGCCGGACGGCCCTACCTGCCCTCATTGCGGCAGCGTAGAGGGCATCGCCAAGGCTCAGGGGAAGGCCGCAAGGCCCGGCTTGTACTATTGCGCCGCCTGTAACGATCAGTTCACGGCAACCGTCGGCACGGTCATGGAACGTAGCAAAATCCCGCTCACTAAATGGTGGCTTGCAATGCACCTTTTGGGAACCAGCAAAAAGGGAATGTCGGCGCACCAACTCCACCGGATGCTTGGAATCACTTACAAAAGCGCGTGGTTTCTCTGCCACCGCATCCGTGAGGCAATGCGTACTACTGACGCCGGACCTATTGGCAGCGGCGGCAAGGTTGTCGAGGCCGATGAGACGTATTACGGCAACGTCCCCGAATCCAAGCGCCCGAAACGCAACACCAAGGGCGGCAAGTTCACAAAGGGTGGTCGCTCAGGCCCGTCAGGCAAACGCGCCATTGTGGCGCTTGTCGAGCGCCGCGGCCGCGTTCGCTCATTCCATCCTGCGGTAGCTGATGGTACAACGGTATCAGCTATCGTCCGCGAAAATATTGCGCGGGAAGCGCACCTTATGACCGATGAAAGCCGCCTCTACATGCAGGTTGGTAGCGAATTTGCCACTCACCACACTGTTACGCACTCGCATGGTGAATACGTCCGTGGCATCGCGCATACCAACACAGTCGAAAACTATTTCTCAGTGTTCAAGCGCGGGATGCACGGCACCTACCAACATTGCGGCGAGAAACACTTGCACCGTTATCTCGCGGAATTTGATTTTCGCTACAATAACCGGACGGCATTAGGAGTGAGTGACGCGGAACGGGTTGCCAAGATTGCTCAGGGCATCAGCGGTAAGCGCCTCACCTACCATCTGCCTCACTAAGCCGGATTTCAAATATCAGGCTGAGCGTTTTTTGCGCTGGCGACGCAAACGCTGAGCCTTTGCCTTACCGATTTTCATCTCGGAATGCTGCTTTGGCGGCAGTTTTAGCATTGCCGCCATGATACGCTTTGCTGCGCCTAGATCGGGGGACTTGGGCATGGCTGACTCCGAGGATAATTGGCCGAACGATACCACGTTTTTTCCAGGACCATCAAAACACCTACATGCCGTTGGTGTTTTATCTAGCCGCTACAATGCGTTTGAACAGCTAATTTTCAATCTGTACATCCACCATTATGAGCGCAAAAAGTTGGCGAGAAAAATCAGCGAACAATTTTATTGGTCTAGGGACGAGGGCAGTAGAATTACGTTGTTAAAAGACACCTTTGCAGATTTGGAAAAAGGGAAAAATGTCAAAAATCTTGTCGAGAATCTTGCTGATTACTTCTTATTTTGCTGGAAAATTAGAAACGGCATAATCCATGGCTATGTTTATCCAACTGTCATAGCCAACCAAACCGAATTGCAATTGGTAACCCAAGCTAAAAAATCCAGAAATAAAACATACCTAAACCTAGACCTCTCCGCGATACGCGAATGCGCCGACTGTATGGCTACTGGCCGCTTACAGGCAGCACAAATAGCAATTTACCTCACTTACCGAGATACGGTTCCCTCCCGACGATCTTTATGGCTGCGGATGGTTGGACAGCAATCATTGCCGAAAATACTTCGCATACCAAGGCATCTTGAGAAATTGGTGCATCCTCAAAATAATCAAGCACCGCCATCCCGGCGACCATCATATCTCGGGTAATCACTAATTCCTTGGGCGCGCCAGCGGGCGGCTGAGACATGACTCAGACCTCCCCGCTGCGAGAATACAACGGATTGTGGTTCCGTTGTAAAGTATATAATCGTCATTATAGTCCATAATAGGACTAAAGTCAACATCAGTGCGTTCGATTTTTGGTTTTGGTCTCTTGAAGTCTTTCGCGTCATATGTCATATAAATAACGACAGTTGGCAGAAGGGATCAAGATGACTGATTTAGATGTAGAAAAAAAGCCTTCGGTCGAAAGAACTGTGCTGGTTGAAGTTGCGGGGCTGCTTGGCGCACCACGCACCTTTCGAAAGGTGCCGCGAAACTACCTTGAAACGCATGAGATGCTACTTCGAGGTATACCCACAACCGCCTTGACCTACCTCGTGCAAAACCTCGTCTTTCTTAATTGGGACGAAGCGTTCGAGAAGGCCGTTGGCATAAGTCAGCGTACTTACCAAAGGTACACATCGACGACTTCCAAACCGCTCAGCGCGGAACAGAGTGGGCGAACTTGGAAGCTTGCCGAAATTATAGCCCGAGCAACTTCCATTTTCGGGTCTAAGGAGGAAGCCGAGCAATGGTTGGAACAGCCGGCTACCGGCTTAGACCAGCATCGACCAATTGATCTTTTGGCGACGCCAGCAGGGGTTGGTTTGGTCGAAGATTTTCTAGTTCGCCTTGAGTACGGCGTTTACACGTGACCCCGCTACCCGCGCCGCTCGGTAGCACCGAACTTGTAGCGTGGCGATTAGACCAAGCCAAATATGCAACAACCTGGGACAACGGCGAAGGGGCCTATTTGGCGGAAGGCCGCTGGAACAGCAAGGGCGTCCGGGCGGTATATTGTTCGATTGACCCAGCTACCGCGATATTGGAGGTCGCGGTACACAAGGGTTTCAAGGCGTTAGATACTGTTCCGCACGTGCTCACCGCGATTGATGTCGATCCATCAAATGTATTCGTGGTACAGCCAGCCACTGTTCCAAATCCCAACTGGCTAAGGCCGGGCATTCCAAGCGCTGGACAACAAGCTTTTGGCGATGATTTGCTTACTAAGTACAAATTCATCCTGATCCCAAGCGCAGTATCGACCGCAAGTTGGAATCTTATTTTCGTAAGCTCGAACGCGGTAGGGGCTTATAAGAAGAGATCACAAGAGACATTTGCACTCGATACTCGTCTGCATCCACCCACATCACCGTAACCCCTCACCACACCTCGCTCACCGCCACGCCCTCGAACACCTCGGCGACGCGGGCGCGGGTGGCGCGGCTGGTGCCGTCCGGCAGCGCGTCGGGCGCAAAAAATCCGTGCGCGATGATTTCATAGCCGGGCACCGGCGCAACGTCCTGGCGGAATTCGCGCACGATGTAGAGCGCGACGTGATCGCGCCGAGACGCGGGGCTGTTGAAAAATATGCCGTGCAGCACCGGCGGCGCGGTCATCACGATGTTGCCCTCCTCGGCCAGTTCGCGCGCCAGCGCGTCAAGAAAGCTCTCGCCGGTCTCGACGCCGCCGCCGGGCAGATGCCAGCCGTCCACATAGGAGTGCTTGATCAGGAAAATGCGGCCCGCGCCGTCGATCACCAGGGCGCGGGCGCCCAAGGTCGCGGCGCGCGAGAAGCGCCAGTAAAAATGCAGCAGCAGCCGGATCAGCGGCTCAAGCGCGCGGCGCAGACGGTGCAAGGACATTTTCATTCCATGACCTTACAGGACTGTCTCAAAAATCCTGTCATTCCGGGGCGCGGGCTTTAGCCCGCGAACCCGGAATCCAGGGGCACACCCCGTGCCGATTGCTCTGGATTCCGGGTCCGGCGCTGCGCGCCGTCCCGGAATGACGAGAGCGGCATACATCAGCGCCTCTTTCCTCTTTAGAATTCTTCTAATATATAAAACCATCCGACGGATACCGGCCAAGAGGCGCACCCCGTGAAACAATTTTCCGACCTGACCGAACAGGAAGTGCTGGCGCTGGCCATCACCAACGAGGACGAAGACAGCCGCATCTACCGCGGCTTCGCCGAGGGCCTGCGCGCGCAGTTTCCCGCCTCCGCCAAGGTGTTCGACGAGATGGCGGACGAGGAAGTCACCCACCGCACCATGCTGTTCGACCTCTACCAGCAGAAATTCGGCGACTATCTGCCGCTGATCCGCCGCCAGGACGTCAGAGGCTTCATCCACCACAAGGCGTCGCCGCTCTGGCTGATGCGGCCGCTCGGCCTCGATGCCGCGCGCAAGCACGCCGAGAACATGGAATTCGAAGCCGAGCGCTTCTATCGCAAGGCGGCGGCAACCGCGCGCGACGTTTCGGTGCGCAAACTGCTGATCGAACTGGCCGAAGCCGAGGCTGGCCATGAATCGCTGGCCCATAAACTTTCCGAGCAGATCCTCACCAAAGGCGTGCGCGAAAAAGAAGACGCAACATCCAGGCGCGTCTTCATGCTGCAATACGTGCAGCCGGGGCTGGCCGGGCTGATGGACGGTTCGGTCTCGACGCTGGCGCCTTTGTTCGCCGCGGCCTTTGCCACGCATAACACCTGGGCGACCTTCCTGGTCGGCATGGCGGCCTCGGTCGGCGCCGGCATATCGATGGCCTTCGCCGAGGCTTTGTCCGATGACGGCTCGCTCACCGGCCGCGGCTCGCCGGTGGTGCGCGGAATCGTGACCGGCGGCATGACCGCCATCGGCGGGCTCGGACATACCCTGCCCTATCTCATCTCGAATTTTCACGTCGCGACGGCGGTGTCATTCTTCGTGGTTGCGATCGAGTTGGCCGTCATTTCGTATATCCGCCACCGCTATATGGACACGCCGCTGCTGCGGGCCGCCTTCCAGGTGGTGGTCGGCGGCGTGCTGGTCTTCGTCGCCGGCATATTGATCGGGAGTTCGTAATATTTCTGTCGTCACCGGGCTTGTCCCGGTGACCCCGCTTAGGTTGGCACTGTACTCTTCTAAGCGAGATGGCCGGGACAAGCCCGGCCATGACAGAGAAAAGAATGCCCTTCACCCTCGCCCATCTCTCCGACCCGCATCTCGCGCCGCTGCCGGCGCCGCGCTGGGGCGACCTGATCGGCAAGCGCATCACCGGTTACATCAACTGGCAGCGCAGCCGCCGCTTCATCCACGATCCGGCCGTGCTGGCCAAGATCGTCGCCGACCTGCGCATGCAGGTGCCGGATCATATTGCCGTCACGGGCGACATTGCCAATATCGCGCTGGAACAGGAATTCGAGCGCGGGCGCAGATGGCTGCAAAACCTCGGCGCGTTGCGCGACGTCAGCTTCGTTCCCGGCAATCACGATGCCTATGTGCCCAAGGCTGTCCGCTATGCGCCGCTTTTGGCGCCCTATATGAGCGGCGACGACGGCGCCGCCGGTTTTCCTTATCTGCGCCGGCGCGGGCCGCTGGCCCTGATCGGGCTGTCGACCGCGGTATCGACTGCGCCGTTCATGGCGACCGGCCGGCTCGGGGCCGCGCAACTTGAGCGGTTCGCCGACATGCTGGCTGCGCTGGCGCGCGAGCCGGTGTTCCGCGTCGTGCTGATCCACCACCCGCCGGTCAGTCAGGCCAAGCATCACAAGCGGTTGATCGATGCCGCGGAGTTTTTGCGCGTGCTCGCCCGGCACGGCGCCGAACTCGTGCTGCACGGCCACGACCACCGGCACATGCTCAACTGGCTTAACGGACCCGGCGGTACGCGCGTAGCGGCGGTCGGCGTGCCCTCGGCCTCGGCCGCGCCGGGCCTCGCCAAGGACGCCGCCGCCTACAATCTCTACGTCATCGACGGCGCGCCCGGCGCCTGGCGCTGCGAGATGACCTCGCGCGGCATCAATGCCACCGGCACGGTGATGCAACAGGGGCAGTTAAAGCTTTTAGGCTAAGGGCGCGGCGCGCTGAGCAGGGCGATCGCCACCAGCACGGCCACGGCGCCGATCACGCCATAGCAGAACGCGCGGATCGCGCGCATCCGGGCGCGCCGCTGCTCGTGTTCGACCATCTTGAGCGTCGTCGCCTGCCCCGATGCCGTGTCGTCGCCGAGCGCGCGCTCGCGCTCGACCATGCGGCGCGCGACATAGCGCGTGACCGCCTGCACGATCTCGTCAACCTCGTAGGATTCCGCCAGCACCGCGCGGCCATAGCGGGTGTCCTGCACGAAACGGTACTCACGCTTGTCGCGTCCCATCTCGACATGGGCGATGACGTCGACCCAGAGCCTCGGCACGTCGCCTTTGCTGACGCCGCGGTCGAACAGTTCGACGTCGCGGGGGATATCCTTGAACAGCGGGTCGAGCGCTTCGTCGAGCAGCTCGAGCCGCGCCACCGCGGCGTCGCGCAAATCGACCACCACGGCCGAGCGCTCGGCGGCTTCGATGCGCGCCTCACGCACCGCCGCTTTCAGCGGACTGGGCGGCGCGGGCGGCCCGGCCTTGTCGGCCGTTTCGGTTTCGGGTTTTTTGCGGCGTCCCCACATGCGACCAATTTAGCAATGCGCGGGCTCGGCGCAAAGCGGAAATGTGAGGGTTTTCAAGAAGTTTGATGGTTAATCGGGAACTAACGCGCCGGAACCAGGCCATAGGCCTTGCCCCACCCCAGGCCTTCCTCGGTGCGCCCGCGCGGCCGGTATTCGGCGCCGATCCAGCCTTTGTAGCCGAGCCGGTCGACTTCCTCGAACAGGAAGGGATAGTTGATCTCGCCGCCATCGTCGGGCTCATGCCGGGACGGCACCTGCGAGCACTGCATATGACCGATGATGGAGAAGTATTTCTCCATCCGGCGGATAAGGTCGCCGCCGACAATCTGCACATGATAGAAATCATATTGCAGGCTGAGGTTGGGCTTGCCGACCTTGGCGATGATGTCGGCGGCATGCTCGACCTGGTATAGAAAGTAATCCGGCTGGTCGCGGTGGTTGATCGGTTCGATCAGCAGTTTGACGTTCTTGGCCGCCGCCAGATCGGCGGCGCGCTTCAGGTTCGCCACGTACACTTTTTCCGCGGCCGGGCGTTCGCCCGGATCGACCTTGCCGGCGAGGCAGTGCACCGCGCTCGCACCCACGGCCGTGACATAAGCCAACGCCTCGGCGAACGAGGCGTCCCATTTTTTCTCGCCGCCCGGCACGGCCGCATATCCAAATTGGGTGGTGTCGCCGTGCGGCGAATTGATGCCGAGAACGCTGAGGTTGTTGCGTTCGGCAGCAGCCTTGAACTGATCCGCCGGCACGTCATGCGGAAAACGGCATTCGACCGCCTTGAAGCCCGCCGCGGCCGCGGCGTCGATGCGCTGCAAAAATGGGCGGTCTGCGAACAGATAATCCAGATGAACCGAGAACCGAGGCATCGATTGCTCCCTTGCGCACAGGCGCGGCGACGTATTCATTAGCCACCTTCCGCCCGCGAGGCCACCCCCGGAAACGCCGCTCATGTCCACCAACACCGCCTTTCATATCGCCGTTCTGGGCGGCGACGGCATCGGGCCCGAGGTGATGGCGCCAACCCTCGACATCCTGCGCCGCCTCGAGGCCACCACCCCGAGCCTTGAATTCCGCTTCAGCGAAGCGCCGGGAGGCGCCCAGGAATATCTCGCCACCGGCAAATCGATGTCGGAAAAAACCATCAAGTTGTGCGGCGATGCCGACGCCATCCTGCTTGGCGCCTGCGGCCTGCCGAGCGTGCGCTATCCCGACAACACCGAGATCATGCCGCAGGTCGAGTTGCGCTTCATCTTCGACCTTTACGCCGGCGTGCGGCCGGCGCGGCTGGTGCCGGGCGTGCCCTCGCCGATCGTCGGCGCCGATAAGCACGGCATCGACTTCGTGCTGATCCGCGAGTTGACCGAGGGCCTGTTCGCCTCGATGGGCAAGGGCGTCACCAGCCACGATGAGGCGCGCGAAACGCTGGTCGTGACGCGCAAGACCACCGAACGCCTGTTCGACTTCTCGCTCAGGCTCGCCGCACGGCGCAAGAAACGCGGCAAGCCCGGCCGCCTCACGCTGGTCGACAAGGCCAATGTGTTCAAGGCCTTCAATTGGCAGCGCGACATTTTCAATGAACGCAAACCGAAATTCTCGGGCGTGAAGACGGACATGCTTTATGTCGACGCCTGCGCCGCGATGATGGTGAAGAAGCCTTGGGATTTCGACGTAATGGTGATGGAGAATATGTTCGGCGATATTCTGTCGGATCTCGCCGCCGGCCTGATTGGGGGCTTGGGGATCGCGCCCTCGGCCGATATCGGCGATAAGCACGCGGTGTTCCAGCCCTGTCACGGCACCGCGCCCGACATCATGGGCCAGGGTAAAGCCAATCCGACCGCGATGATTTTGTCGGCCGCGATGATGCTCGACTGGCTGGCCGACAAACACGACCACCCGCCGGCCGCGGACGCGGCGCTGCGCATCGAGCGCGCGGTCGATGCGGCCTATGCGCAAGGAATCAAGCCGATGGAATATGGCGGCAAGGACGGCACCACGGCGATCGCGGGCGCGGTGATGAAGGCGCTCGGATAATAACGGGAGAGAAACATGCTGTTTTCAATCCACGCCCTCGACAGGCCGGACATCGCGGCGGAGCGCCAAGCCGTGCATGGCGCGCACATTGCCCATCTCAAGGATGCCAAGAATTTCGGCGTCACGATCACGGTCGGCGGCCCGCTGGTCGCCGACGACGGCAAGAGCTCGATTGGCAGCCTGATCGTGATCGAGGCGCCGGATCGCGCCACAGCGGATAAATTCTATCGCGCCGATCCGTTTTTCAAGAACGGCATCTGGGCCAAGGTCGAGGTCCAGCGTTACGACCGCAAGCAATGACTACAGCCCGACGAATTCCTTGATCGCGGCTAAAAACTGCTCGGGCTGCTCCAGCGGCGGACAATGGCCGCAGCCGGGCAATTCGATATATTTCGCGCCGGGGACCTTGTTCGCGATCGATTTGTTGAGCGCCGGCGGCGTTGCCTGATCGAACTCGCCGCACACCACCAGCGTCGGCACCTGCATGCGATGCAGCAGCGGCTCCAGATCGGTATCCTGTAAAATCTTGCAGGCGGCCTGAAATGCCTTGGGATCGATTTCGAGCAGCACCGCCTTGCGCTCCTCGATCGCCTCGGGATGGGCGGCCAGATAGGCCGGCGAAAACACCCGCTTGGCGGCGATCTCCGCGATCGAGCCGAGCCCGCCTTCCGCGACCTTCGCCGCCATCACCTCGAACGCCTTGCGGCCATCGGGCGGGAAGCAGGCGGCGGCATCGCAGAGCACCAGTTTGGCGACGCGTTCGGGATGCGCCATGGCGAAAGCGAGCGCCACGGTGCCGCCGAAGCCGTTGCCGATCAGGACGGCGTCGCCGGCGACCTTGAATTCCTGGAAACCGTCCTCGATCGCGGCGAGGTAGCCGTCCATCAGCGCCAGCGGGGTCGGCATCGAGCCGTGGAAGCCCGGCAGGTTGATCAGCGTGACGCGATGCTTGGCGGCGAGCGCCGGCAGCACCGGATCGAAAGCGTGGCGGTCGCTGAGCAGCGAATGCAGGATAACGATGTCACGGCCCGCTCCGGTACGCACCGCCGTCAGCGAGCCCTTGCCCGCGGTCAGTTGTTCAAATTGCATGGCGACGTCCTCCGCGGCCTTGCCCCAACGCTATCAGGGCGGATTTGGTTTCGCACCGGGCTTGCCCGGCCATCGGCGGGCGCCGCACCGGCAAGCAAGTCAAGCCTCGCCTTGCTTTTCGACCTATGCAAAGATTGCCGCCGGGGAGCATCGCCGCCTGACGGGGCAGTCGCCCAACGGCGTATTGTAAGCAGGCGTTGTTTGGCGCCGCGCCGCAAGGCCGCGCGCCGAAAATGCCCGGCCGCTGGGAAACAAAAAAACAGAGAGGACTTCGCCATGTCTACGATAACGCGCTTGCGGAATTTTCGGTCCATAGCCTCGTTTGCGGCCGGTCCAGCGGTCGTTCTTGCGGCGCTGGCGCTGAGCAGCGGCATTGCCCCGGCGCAGAAGCCATATGGCTTCGCCACCTTGCCGGCCGGCACGCTCAACTACACCACGGCCGCGGCTATTTCCAAGGTCCTCAAGGACAAAGGCGGGATGAACATGCTGGTGCAGCCGAGCGCCGGCGACCAGGTGATCGTGCCGATGGTCGATCGCGGCGAGGTCGACATCGGCATCAGCAACGCCATGGAAGTGCATGACGCCTTCGAGCGCGGGATGAAGGATTTGCGCATCATCTGCGCGGCCCACGCGCTGCGCGTCGGCTTCTTCGTGCGCAAGGACAGCGGCATGACCAAGATCGCCGACCTCAAGGGCAAGCGGGTGCCGACCGGCTTTTCCGCAATGCGCGCGCTGGAGCCGACCGTGCGCGCGATTCTGGCAACCGCCGGGCTGACCGAAAAGGACATCAAGCCGGTACTGGTCCCCAATGTCATCCGTAGCGCGGACGATTTCATGTCGGGCGCGGCGGATTCGTTCTACTTCGCGTTCGGCGCGCCGAAGGTGCGCGAGGTCGACGCCAGCGTCGGCGGCATCCGCATGGTCGAGATCGATCCCAATGGCATGGACGCCGCCCGCAAGATCGAGAAGTGGGGTTACCTGACCGAGATCAACCCAGGTCCCGCTTTTGTCGGCGTCGATCATCCGATGAAGGTGTACAGCTTCGACAATCTTCTGTTCACCAACGCCAAGGCGAGTGATGAATTCGTCTACAAGGTGCTCGACGAGCTCTTGAAGAACAAGGCTGACCTGGTGACCTTGCAGCCGGTCTTGCGCGAATTCTCCGCGCAATTCGCCTACAAGCAATTCGATGTCCCTTATCACCCGGGCGCGCTGAAGTACTTCAAAGAGCACAACATCCAGCCCGCAGCCTTGAAGTGAGCGATCTGCACGCACAGACGGACGTGGCGGAGCCAAATTTCGCCGCGTCCAAGACGGTCGCGCTCTGGACCGACATCCTCCAGGGCTTGCTGATTGCGTGCGTGGTCGGCTGGGTGCTTGATCTGCCCCGGCGCTTTTTCGGAATGGCGTTTTATACCGAGCAGCTACTGGCGGTGTGCCTGGGACTCGGTCTCGCGCTCACCTTCATCGGCGGCAAGCCGCGGCGCGCGGCGCCCTTGGACTGGAGCGGCGCGATTACGGCGGCAGCTATCGCAGTCTATATCGTCTGGCGGTTTCACCCGCTGACCACCGTGCCCTGGATGCTCGTGCTCGGCCTGGCGCTGGCGGTGGTCTGGGCCATCATCGGCAGCCGCGCCTGGGCCATGCGCCGGCTCGACGTGGCGGGCGCCGTGCTCTCGCTCGTTATCTGCGGCTACATAGCGGTGCGCTACGAGCCGCTGACCACCGAAATCGCCATGCTGCCGACCGAAGGCATCGTCGGCAGCGCGCTGCTGATCCTGCTGGTGCTGGAAGCGACGCGCCGCAGTTCAGGCGGCGTGCTGGTGGCGATCATCCTGATCCTTTCGGCCTATGTCTTCATCGGGCCGCATATGCCCGGCAATTTCGCCACCCGCGACGTGACGCTGCCGCGGCTCATCACCTATCTCGGCCTCGACACCACCGGCATGATCGGCGTCATTTTATCGGTCGCGGTGCTGATCGTCATTCCGTTCACGCTGATGGGACAAGTGCTCGGCCGCACCGGCGGCGCTACCTATTTCGCCGACCTCGCCATGTCGGCCATGGGAAATTTTCGCGGCGGCGCCGCCAAGATCGCGGTGGTCGGGTCCGCGCTGTTCGGCATGATCTCGGGCGCCGCGGTAAGCAATGTGGTCGCCGTCGGCATCGTCACCATCCCGTTGATGGCGCGCTCGGGATTTTCACCGGTGCGCGCGGCGGCGATCGAATCGGTCGGCTCGACCGGCGGACAATTGATGCCGCCGGTGATGGGCGCCGCCGCCTTCATCATGGCCGAGTTCCTGCAAGTGCCCTATTCCAGCGTTGTCATCGCCGCCATTATTCCGTCCGCGCTCTATTACGCCGCGCTGTTCATGCATGTGGACCTGGAGGCGGCCAAGCATCGCATCGGCGCGGCTAAAGTCGAGAACCCGCCGAAATTCACGGAGGTGCTGAAGTCCGGCTGGCATTTCCCGATTCCGATGGCGTTCCTGATCGTGACCATCGCCTATCCGGAAGTGTTTCAGATCCCGATCGAACGCGCCGCGATTTATGCGACCGGCATTTTGATCGTGCTCAGCCTGACCTTCGGCTACCGCGGCAAGCGCGTCAGCTTGCGCCAGATGCTGCGCGCCATTCTCGACACCGGCCGCGCCGCGCTCGATATCCTCCTGATCGGCGCCGCCGCCGGCATGGTGGTCGGCGCGCTCAGCGTGTCCGGCATTTCTTTCGGACTGACCTTGCAGTTGATCGACCTCAGCGGCGGCAACTTGATCGTGCTGCTGATGTTGACCGCGATCATCAGCATCATTCTCGGCATGGGCATGCCGACAGTGAGCGTCTACGTGCTGACCGCGACGCTGCTCGCACCCTCGATCATCAAGCTCGGCGTCACGCCGATGGCGGCGCATATGTATGTGATGTATTTCGGCATGCTGTCGATGATCACGCCGCCGGTGGCAATCGCGGCCTATGCCGCCGCCAATATTGCGCGCGTCTCCGGCTGGACTACCGGCTGGACCGCGGTGATCGTCGGATGGAGCACGTTCTTCATCCCGTTTTTGTTCGTGACCGAACCGACGCTGCTGATGGACGGCAGCTGGGGGGCCATCGCGTGGGATTTCTCCCGCAACATGCTGGGGATTTTCGTCGGCACCGCCGGCATCATCGGCTATGCGTTCGGCCCGCTGGGCTTGCTGATGCGGCTCGCCTTCGGCGTGGCGGCGCTGGCAATCCTGATCCCGCAGCACGCCTTTGCGGGCGCCGAGATGCTCGACTGGATCGGGCTCGCTGGCGCGGTGGCGGTGCTTGCGGTCAATTACGTGAAAAGCCGCGCTGGAAAGCGAACGGCCGCGCCACAGACGGCGCAGGCGTGAGCTAGATCAAACGTTGGCGCGCGGCGTCAGTTCCCTTCGCGCCAGATGCCGAGCGATTGTTGCGCCGGCCGGTCGGAAATCGAGAACAATACCGATTCCGCCGCCGCGTTATGGGAATAGCGTTTCCACGGCGGCACCACGAACACGTCGTTGACGCTCCACTCGAAAGGCGTGCCGTCGATAATGGTGGTGCCCTGGCCTTCGGCCACGGCGAAGACCGTGCCGTCGGTCGAGCGGTAAGGCTCGCCCTTGAAGCCTTTCGGGAACAGCGCGAGATGGGCGCCCATGGTGGGGAGCACCGGCCCGCCGTTGATCGGATTGGCGTAGCGCACGCGCGCGCCGTGGCGCTTGTCGATATCGCCGGTCTTTTTCAGCCGCTCCAGGATCGGCCGCATCCTGGCGTAAGGGTAATTGATCACCGGGCTACGGTTGGGGTTGGCCGGCGCGCCGTCCGGCAGCACACCGGAGGCGTAGCGATCAAAAAAGTCGCCGTCGGCGTGACTGGTCTTCTGCATCTTCTCGTCGGGATGCGAGGCGAACGAAGTCTCGAAATGATTGATCGTCGGCAGGTCGAGCACGTCGAGCCACATCACCGGCTGCTTGCCGGGATTGCCGTGGTCGTGCGGCGCCCAGTTGGCGGTGATGATGAAGTCGCCGTGCGCCATCATGGTCTTCTCGCCTTCGACCGCGGTATAGGCGCCCTCGCCGTCGAGCACGAAGCGGATCGCGGACGCCGAGTGCTGATGCACGTCGGCGATTTCGCCGGGCAGGATGAGCTGGATGCCGGCGAACAGCGAATTGGTGATGCGCGCCTTGCCGGTCTCGCCGGGATTTTCCAGCACCAGCACGCGGCGCTCGGCCTCTTCTGCGCTGATCACCTCGCCGGCTTCCAGCATCAGCTTCTTGACGTCGGAAAATTTCCACAGCGCCGGCCGGCATTCGGTGTTCGGCTCGGGCGTCACCAGGTCCTTGAGCACTTCCCAGAGCGGCGCCATGTGGAATTTTGAGATTTTGTCGTAATAGGCCTGCCGCGCCACCTGCACGTTGTGCTTGGAGCCGGGTTGCGTTGCGGTTGCGACCGCCATGGGCGTCTCCTCAAAGTCCGATCGTTGGTTTCGCAACTGTATAGCGCAGTTCCAGGCGGCCCGGAATAGACCGGAGAACACCTGCGGCGCATGGTTATCGGCTGAAATATGTCCGAGCCGCCGTCAACCGCGTCACACGAAGCCTTATTTGTTGTTTAGGACCCGGCATGCGACAGTGCGGTTGCAACTTGGCGCCGGGCATCGGCCGCGAGGTAACTCATTGGCGTCAAAGCGCCGGTTCCAGCTCGTCCTGCTGAAACCCTCACATTACAACGACGATGGCTATGTCATCCGCTGGTGGCGGGCGCTGATCCCGTCGAACTCGCTCGCCGCCGTTTACGGCCTGGCGCTCGATTGCGCGCAGCGCAAGGTCTTGGGCGACGACGTCGAGATCGACATCGACGTCATTGACGAGACCAATACCCGCGTCAACGTCGAGAAGCTGATCAACCGCTTCCGCAAGCACGGCAATTTCGGCATGCTCGGCCTGGTCGGCGTGCAATCGAACCAGTTTCCACGCGCGCTGGACATTGCCAAACCGTTTCGCGACGCCGGCATTCAGGTCGCGATGGGCGGCTTCCACGTTTCCGGCTGTCTCGCCATGCTCGACGGCACCGCCATCGATCTCGATCTTGCGCGCGGCATGGGCATCTCGCTGTTCGCCGGCGAGGCCGAGGGCCGGTTCGACGATTTCCTGCGCGACGCCGCGGCCGAGCAGTTGAAGCCGCTGTACAATTACATGAACGATCTGCCGAACCTCGGCGGCGCGCCGAGCCCGTTTCTGCCGCGGCAATTCGTCAGCCGCACCGCCGGCACCAACGCAGCATTCGATGCCGGCCGCGGCTGCCCGTTCCAGTGTTCGTTCTGTACTATCATCAACGTGCAAGGCCGCAAGTCACGTTACCGCACGCCCGACGACATCGAGAAGATCGTGCGCGAGAACTGGCAACAGAAAATCTCCCGCTTCTTCATCACCGATGACAATTTCGCCCGCAACAAGGAATGGGAACCGATCTTCGACCGTCTGACGAAATTGCGCGAGGTCGACAAGATCCCGCTCGGCCTGATGATCCAGGTCGACACCATGTGCCACAAGATTCCGCGCTTCATCGAGAAGGCCAAAAAAGCCGGCGTCACCCGGGTCTTCCTCGGGCTTGAGAACATCAATCCCGACAATCTGATCGCCGCCAAGAAAAAGCAGAACAAGATCACCGAATACCGCAAGATGATGCTGGCCTGGAAGGAACAGGGCATCTTCCTCTATGCCGGCTATATTCTCGGCTTTCCCGGCGAGACGCCGGAATCGATCCGGCGCGATATCGAGATCATCCAGCGCGAACTGCCGGTCGATCTTCTGGAATTCAATATCCTGACGCCGCTGCCCGGCTCCGAGGACCACAAAATAATGTGGTCCAAGGGCGTCGCGATGGACAGCGATCTCAACAAATACGATCTCGAGCACCCGGTCACCGACCATCCGAAGATGAGCCGGCACGAGCTGCAGTCGGTCTACGAAGAAGTATGGGGCCTCTATTACACTCGCGCCCACATGAAGACGCTGATGCGGCGGGCCGCCGTCACCAAGGTGCCGATGCTGAGCCTCGCCAAGGTGCTGATCCAATTTTCGACCATGATGCAGCTCGAAAAGGTGCATCCGTTGCAAAGCGGCCTGATCCGCATGAAGCACCTGTCCGAGCGGCGGCCGGGCTTGCCGCCCGAGAACGCCATTGCGTTCTATGCCGGCTACATCCGCGACCTGATCGTGCGCAACGCTGGATTTGTCCGCACCATGCTGTGGGTCCTGAGCATGACGCGCGGCATCGCGCGCGATCCGAATCGGCATCTTTATGTCGACCAGGCTTTGACGCCGGTGCATGACGACGAAGACGAGACATTCGACTATTTGACCAAGACCGACGGCGCCAAGGCGGCGATCGATCACCTGAAGAAGGTAGCCGAACTGACGCACAAAGTGCGTGAACCGGCTATCGCCTTGAGCCCCGGCCTTGTGCCGGCGCCGCCGATCGCGCCTGCTCCGCTCTAGTTATTGACCGAGCCGCCGTCCACCGCTCCGCCCGCCTTAATGATGAAAACTGCGCCATAATTCTTCGAAGAAAATGATGACGCCCGTAACCGCAGCGAGAATCACAACCACCTTGATAAGTCAGTTCTGTTCAACCGCTCTTACGCCGTCTTCCAGACGATCCTTGAATTTGGCTGTGCCGGGCAATGTGCCTTTGTATGGCGCCTCGCCAAGGAACGAGGCCAGTGCGTTAAAGAAGACGCGGTGAGCCGGCTCGTTGGCCAGGAAAATATGATTTTTGCATTCCAGCGGTACGAATTTCGCCTTTGGAAGGCCTGCGGCGATTTCTTGTCCGAGACTAAATGGAACGCGCACCTCATCCCGGCAGTGAAGCACCAATGTCGGGACCTTAATGGCCGGAAGAAGATCGGCGACGTCTATGTCCGCAAGCACATCAATAAATCTACCCATGACGTCGGCGGTTGCGCTGACACGCTCGAGATCATTGAACCAACGGGCTTGTTCGACGGTCGCTCCCGGGATGAACTGTGACGTAAACCATTGCCGATAGGCATCATGATCGCTGCCCCAGCCTTGGCGCACTAGCGTTCGGTTAAGGTCAACAAATTCCCGCTGTTTCTCGACATTGTCGCGATGCAGGAACCCGCGCGCGTAGGAGCCATACACAACGAGGTGCGAGACGCGCTCGGGGTGACGGGCCGCATAGGCGATTGAGATCGGCCCGCCTTGCGAAAATCCCAACAAGACAAACCGTTCAAGTGCGAGTTCATCAACGAGCCGCTCCAGGTCGCTAACCCAGTTGTCGAACGTGATACTGTCTAAATTTATATCCCGCTGTGACAGTCCGGTGCCGCGGCCGTCATAGCGAACCAACTTGTGCCGATCTGCAAGGCCGAGAACGATGTGCCGCCAGACAGGACTGTCGAGATCGTACTCGAGATGCATGAGCCAGTGTGACGCGCGGACGATGGGCGTCCCCTTGCCAATGACCGAATAAGCCAGTCGCGCGCCGTCGGCGGCAGTGCAGTATTGAATATGTTGATCCATGAGCCCGTCGCTGTTCCGGCGCATCGTACACGTAAAACGACGGAACCGCGCGCTCTAATTATTCACCGACCCCCCGTCCACCACGATCGACTGGCCGGTGACGAAGTCGCTGTCGCTGGAAGCGAGAAACACCAGCGTGCCGAGCAGGTCTTCCGGGAAAGCGTCGCGCTTGAAGGCGCGGGAATTACGCACCGGCAGGCGCTCTTCCTCGACGTGCGTCAAGTTTTCGAGTCCGGTGTCGCTCAGGATATAGCCTGGAGACAGTGAGTTGACCGCGATGCCGTATTGCCCGAGCTCGCGCGACAGCGAGCGGGTGAAGGCGATCATCGCGCCCTTGCTGGTGACATAAGGCAGCATGCGCGGCACGCCCTTGTAGGCGGCGCCGGACGCGATGTTGATGATCTTGCCGCTGCGGCGCTCGATCATGTGCGGCGCGACGTGGCGGACCATCAGGTAAGGGCCCCGCACATTGACCGCCATCACTTTGTCCCACAGCTCCACGTCCCACTCGTTGAAATTCCGGGGCGTGAGCGTCGAGTACAACGCGGCGTTGTTGACCAGGATATCGATCCGGCCGAAGCGCTCGATGGTCTGGGCCACCAGGCTCTTGACCGCCTGCTCGTCGCTGACGTCGAATTTGATGCTGGCCGCCGAATTGGCGCCATGCCTGCCGATGATTTCGGCGGCGACGTCCTTGCCGTCGGCGATATCGGCGATCATCACGCGCGCGCCTTGCGCCGCCAGCGCCTGCGAATAATGCCGGCCGATGCCTTTAGCGCCGCCGGTGACGATCGCGGTTTTTCCGTCCAGCCTTGCCATGACCGTCTCCAATTCGTCATGGCCGGGCTTGTCCCGGCCATCCACGCCTTTATTGTCGCGATCATGCAAGACGTGGATGCCCGCAACAAGTGCGGGCATGACGATTGAAGGAAACGTTATGCCGAGTGACACCGCCGACCGCCGGGCGATCCGCGCCTTGATCGAGAACTGGGCGCTGTGGCGCGATGCCCGGATGTGGGACCGTTTCCGCACGGTCTGGCATAGCGACGGCCATATGTGGGCGACCTGGTTTCAGGGCACCTACGAGGAATTCATCAAGGTCAGCCAGGAAGGCTACGACCGCGGCGTGCGCATCATGCACATGCTTGGCGGCATGGCGATCGACATCAAGGGCAAGCGCGCCATTGCGCAGACCAAAATGACGATCTCGCAGCGCGCAGCCGTCGAGGGCGTGATCTGCGACGTGGTCTGCACCGGCCGCTTCTACGATTTCCTGGAAAAGCGCAAAGGCAAATGGGGCATCGTGCTCCGCCGCCTAGCCTATGAAAAAGACCGGCTCGACCCGGTCGACCCGACGGCGCGTCCGGTACTCGACAAGGATTTGCTGGCGCAATTCCCGGAAGGCTACCGCCACCTCGCCTATCTGCAGACCAAGATCGGCTACAAGGTCAAGCGCGACATGCCCGGCCTCGACGGGCCCGACCTCGATGCGCTTTATGCCAAGGGCGAAGCATGGCTTAAGGGCAAGAAGCTGTGATAATGCATCGGGCCGGGCGCGAAAAAGGCGCGGGGGGATTCGATGTCGCTTGCCGATAAATTCAACCTGTTCAACGAATTCAATGTGCTGCGCATCATCTGCGGCGCCTTTTTCATCCCGCATATCGTCGGCAAGATCACCGTGCCGGCGACATTGGAATTCTTCGTGGCCGCCGGCTTCAAGCCGCCGAAGACCTGGATGATCATCGCCGGCGTGATCGAGACCGCATTGGCGGCCGCCTTGATCCTCGGCATCTACACCGCCTATGCCGGCTTCATCGCCTTCATCCATCTGCTGGTCGCCGCAGCCGCCACCTACAAGGTCAAGAACTGCTGGATCTGGGTGATCGGCGGCGTCGAATATTGCGTGTTCTGGGCGATCTGCTGTCTGGTGGTCGCCATGCACGCCTACCATATGGGCGGATAAGGCTGCCCTCGCCTTCCCACCAAAAGGAAATCCGACAATGGCTAGCGTTCTGTTCTCTCCCCTCACCATGCGCGGGCTCACGCTGCCGAACCGCGTCGTGGTGTCGCCGATGTGCCAGTACAATTCCAACAACGGCTCGGCCAACGACTGGCACCTGATGCATCTCGGCAATATGTCGCTCGGCGCCGCCGGGCTGGTGATGTGCGAGATGACCGACGTCAATCCGCAAGGCCGCATCTCGCCGAAATGCGCCGGCATGTATTCCGACGACAACGAAGCCGCGCTCAAGCGCGTGCACGATTTCTGCCGGCAATACGGCGTCGCCAAGCTCGGCGTGCAGCTCGCCCACGCCGGCCGCAAGGGCCCGACCACGCCGCCGGCGGCCGGCGGCAAGCCGATCCTCGAAGGCCCCGATGCCTGGACGCCGGAGGCGCCGTCCGCGATTCCCTACGATACCGGCTGGCCGGTGCCGCACGCGCTGACCAAGGACGACATCAAGCGCGTCATCGGCGAATTCGCCGCCGCCGCCAAGCGCGTCGATCGGATCGGCTATGACGTAATCGAGCTGCACGGCGCGCACGGTTATCTGGCGCATCAATTCCTGTCGCCGCTGTCCAACAGGCGCACCGACGAATATGGCGGCTCAACCGAAAACCGGATGCGCTTCGCCATCGAGATGTATGAGGCGGTGCGCAAAGTATGGCCGGAGCAAAAGCCGATCGGCATGCGCGTCTCCGCGACCGACTGGGTCGACGGCGGCTGGACGCCGGAAGAAACCGTCATGTTGGCCAAGGAACTGAAAAAGCGCGGCATGGATTATATGGACGTGTCCACCGGCGGGCTTTCGCCGGCGCAAAAGATTCCGCTCAGCGCCGGCTACCAGGTGCCGTTCGCCGAGAAGGTGAAAAAGGAAAGCGGCATCACCACCATGACTGTCGGCCTGATCGCCGGTTATCAGCAGGCCGAGGATATCGTTGCGTCCGGCAACGCCGATCTGGTGTGCCTGGCGCGCGCCGCGATCTGGGACCCGCGCTGGGCGTGGCACGCCGCCGAGGAGCTGGGCGCCGAGACGCCTTACGCGCCCAAGACCATGGCCGGCCATCCCAAGCTGCGCCCGCAGTTGTTTCCCAAGCGCGCGCAGCCGGCGGGTTAGGCGCCGGCCTTCATCCGCTTGACGTACTTCGCGAAGGCGGCGAGCTGCGCCTTTACGGCATCCTTGGTCGGCTGGTCGGTGAGCGCCAGCGTGTCCTTGTCGAATTTGGCCTGCGCATTGCCGACAAACACCTCGGGCGTGCCGAAGATGTGCGCCTTCAGAAACGTCATCGACATGCGCCAGTGATATTGCATGCGGGCGCCGCCGAGCGGGCCCTGCGAGCACGACTCGATCGCCACCGGCTTGTTCTCGAACGGCTGGTCCTTCATGCGCGAGAGCCAGTCGATCGCGTTCTTGAGCACGCCCGGCATCGACCAATTGTATTCCGGCGTCACGAACAGCACGCCGTCGGCGTCGCGGATCATGCCGGCGAGATCGTTGGCCGGCCCGGGGAAACCCGAGGCCTCCTGGATGTCGGCGTTGTAAAGTGGAAACGCCTCCAGCGTCGGCGCATTGATCAATTTCATTTCCGGCGGCGCCAGCTCCGGCAATGCGCGCGTCATCGCGGCATTGTACGAACGCTTGCGCAGCGAGCCACAGATCACCAACACATTGACTTGGTCGGCCATGTCACCCTCTTTCATTGTTCCGGCAGTAACGTTCCGCCGCTATTTTTGTTCGATCCCGGCCTTTTCACGGACCGATTTCCATTTGACGACTTCATCCTCGACAAATTTTGTGAACTCCGCTGGCGTCGAGACGTGCACAACGGCGCCGACCTTCAAAAGCTGTTCGCGAATCGCCGGCATCTCCAACACTTTCCTGAGCGCCGCGTTGGTCTTGTCGACGATCGCCTGCGGCGTACCGGCCGGATACATCCAGCCATACCAGCCGGTCACCGCGTAGCCCGGCACCCCGGATTCCGCGACCGTCGGCACATTGGGAAGGGTCGGCCAGCGCGTCGGCCCGCCGACGGCAATGAGCTTCAATTGCCCGGCCTGCACCTGACCTTGCACCGCATGCGC
Organism: uncultured Alphaproteobacteria bacterium; assembly: GCA_963703875.1. Lineage (GTDB taxonomy): Bacteria > Pseudomonadota > Alphaproteobacteria > Rhizobiales > Xanthobacteraceae > Pseudolabrys. The sequence continues at coordinate 141,470 of CAVPFZ010000023.1, read as the reverse complement.
GAGCTCGACACCGTAGGCCACCTGGCCCTGGAGCAAAGCCGTGACCACGCCCGGCGTGCTGCCATAGGGAATGTGCTTCACATCGATACCGGTCATCTGGCGGAACAGCTCGCCGGCAAAGTTCTGCGTCGAGCCGATGCCGACGTCGGCGAAATTAAGCTTGCCGGGCGAGGCCTTGGCCAACGCCACCAAACCCTTGATGTCGTCGGCGGGAAAATCCTTTTTTGCAACGATAACGAAAGACGAGTCGGCGACCAGCGAGACGTCGGCAAAATCCTTGACCGCGTCGTAGCGAATGGACTTGAGCATCGCCGCCGCCACGGTATGGGCGGGGCTCGTCATCAGCGCGGTGTAGCCATCCTTGTTGGCGCGCGCGACCGTTTCGGCCGCGATCGTGCCGCCGGCGCCGACTTTGTTTTCCACCACAACAGACTGATGCAGCAGCTCGCCCAGCGGCGGCGCGATAATGCGGCTGACGATATCGGTGCCGCCGCCGGCATTGAAACCGACCAGAACGCGGATCGGCTGATCGGCCGGCCACTCGGCGCTCGCCGGCGTAGCGGCCGCGGTGATGACGATGGCGGCCATGGCTGCAGCGGCCATAATGCGTTTCATGGATTCCTCCCCTTTTGACTACCGGCGCTTGACGCGCTCGTTCAGGCCTTCTCGTCCTCGATCGGATTGCGCAGAACCCCCACGCCCTCGACCTCGATTTCGCACGTATCGCCGGCCTTCATCCATACCGGGTCCGGCTTGCGCGCGTGACCGACGCCGGACGGCGTGCCGGTGAGCAAAATGTCACCCGGCTCGAGCGTCATGCCCTCGGTCAAATAGACCAACGACTCCGCCACCGGGAACATCAGATGCTCGGTATTGGACGATTGCATGGTCTTGCCGTTGAGCCGGCTTTCGATCTTGAGCCCCTTGCCGCCGCGCGGCAATTCATCGGCAGTCACCATCCACGGGCCGACGCTGCCGGTGCGGTCGAAATTCTTGCCCATGCCCCATTGCGTGGTGTGGCGCTGATATTCGCGCACCGAGCCTTCATTGGCGCAGGAATAGCCGGCGACGCAGTCGACCGCGTTTGCCAACGTGAGATGCTTGGCGCGCTTGCCGATGACGACCACCATCTCGGCTTCATAATCGAGCTGGATCGATTTGACGGGCCGCATCAGCGGCGTGAGATGCGGCGTCAGCGACGTCAGCATGCGGAAAAAGATCGATTGAAATTTCGGAATGTTGTCCTTCTGCGGGCCTTCCTTGACGTGGTCGAGATAATTGAGCCCGAGGCAGATGATCTTGCCGGGCCGCGCCACCGGCAGTCCGAATTTCAATCCCGCGAGCGGACGGCGCGCGGACGCCGGCGCCTTGCCGGCGAGATCGGCGAGCGGTTTCAGGTCGCCGTTATTCCGGCGCAGGGCTTCGCCGAGATCGCCAGGAATGCCCGCATCCGCCGCCTGCAGATCGATGACGTTGTCACCTTCGACCACGCCAAGCCGCAGGCCGTTATTGCCTTCAAAACCGACGATCTTCATGAATTTCCGCCTTTACCCATTACGCATGGCGCAAGGCTTAGCGCAGGCGGACGCGTTGCGAAAGATGGATCAGGCTTTGGCCGCCGGCCCGTCGACCAACGTGAAAGCCTGGATCGAGAAATAGTCGCGCTCATCGGTCCACGCGCCCGCCGGCTGCCAGCCGGCGCCGCGCGCCAGCGCGCCCAGCGACGCGATCGAGTATTTGTAGCTATTCTCGGTGTGGATCGTCTCGCCGGCGCGGAATTCGATCGTTTCACCCGCCACCTTGACCTTCTGCCGCTTCAGACTGGCCAAGTGCATTTCGACGCGGTGACGCTCGCCGTTGTAGAAGGCGTGATGCTCGAAGGTATCGAGCTTGAAGGTGCCATGAAGCTCGCGGTTGATGCGCACCAGCAGATTGAGGTTGAACTTGGCGGTGACACCGGCCTTATCGCTATAGGCGGCATTGAGAATTTTTGCCGGCTTGATCAAGTCGGCGCCGACGATCAGCGTCGCCCCCGCCCCCAAGATACGCCCGGCATTGCGCAGAAACGCGCACGCTTCATGCGGCTCGAAATTACCGACGGTGGAGCCCGGAAAAAATCCAATCCGCGCCGGCGCGCTCTTGGCCTCGTCCGGAAGTTCGAACGGAAAACAAATGTCGGCGGTAACGGGCAGCACTTTGAGGCCGGGGAAATCGGGCCGCAGCTCGGCGGCTTCCTGCTCCACCATTTCGCCGCAGATATCGACCGGGACATAGGCCGCTAGCTTGGGCGCCGCCGCCAACAGGATGCGCGCCTTGCGGCTTGAGCCGCTGCCGAACTCCACCAGCGCAGCCCCTTCCGGGATAAGCCTGGCGATGTCGGCGCCGCGATCCCGCAATATGCCTATTTCGGTGCGCGTCGGATAATATTCGGGCAATTCGGTGATGCGCTCGAATAACAGCGAGCCGGCGGCGTCGTAGAAATATTTGGCCGGCACACGCTTTGGCGCCGCGCTCAAACCGCCGAGGATATCGGCCTCAAAAGCGGACGCTTCTTCGGTTTGCGGCTGAGCGCGGCGGGAACGTGCAAGCGCGACCATCGGTAATCCTTTTCAAACGAATTCGGCGAGGCGCAGTCCGCTGAACTGCCAGCGCGCCGGTGGATAAAAGAAGTTGCGATAGCTGACGCGCTCATGACCGTTTGGCGTGGCGAGGGACGAGCCACGCAACACCATCTGGCTGACCATGAACTTGCCGTTATATTCGCCGAGCGCACCCTCGGCCGCGCGGTAGCCTGGATAGGGTAGATAGGCGCTGCGCGTCCATTGCCAAGCGATGCCGAAGGCATCGGCGATCAGCCCGGCGCGCGCCGCCACCTCCCATTCCGCCTCGCTTGGCAAGTGCTTGCCGGCAAAGCGGGCGAAGGCCTCGGCCTCGTAATAGCTGATATGCGTGACAGGAGAAGCCGGATCGACGGGTTTGAGGCCGCCCAGTGTCATGACGTGCCAAGTTCCGTCCTTTGCGTCGTCTTTCTGCCGCCAATAGCCGGGCGCCTGCCAGCCCTCCGCCTCCACGGCCGCCCAGCCGTCCGACAGCCAGAGCGAGGGCGTCGTGTAACCGCCCGCGTCGATGAATTCGAGCCACTCGGCATTGCTGACCAGATGGCGCGCGATGCGCACATCGGCAATAAGTTCATCGTGCCGCGGTGTCTCGTTGTCGAAACAAAAACTGGTCCCCTCGTGCCCCATGGCATGAATGCCGGCGGGCACCTCGACAAAGGTACGCGGCCCTTGGCTCGCGTGCGGCGGCTTCCAGTCGGCGTCGTAGACCGGGTCGGTCGGATTCTGCGCGAAAGCGTGCAGAATGTCGGTGATCAGCAACTCCTGGTGTTGCTGTTCATGATGCAGGCCGATCTCGAGGATGTTGAACACATGCGCGGCGTTCGCCGCCGGCACATTCTCGATCAGCCGCTCGACCGCGGCATCGACATGGGCGCGATAGCCGGCCACGTCCTTGCCGTCCGGGCGCGTGATCAGGCCGCGCTGCGGCCGCGCGTGGCGCGGGCCGGCGGCGACGTAATAGGAATTGAACAAAAACGGAAACCGTTCGTCGAAAATCTTGTAATTGGGGTCGTTCGGTACCAGCAGAAACTGCTCGAAGAACCAGGTGACATGCGCGCGATGCCATTTCGTCGGACTCGCGTCGGCCATCGACTGGACGATCTGGTCCTCGGCCGACAAATGCGCCGCGCGCGCTTCGGTCTCGGCTCGCACGCGACGGAAGGCCTCGCGCCAATCCGCGCGCGCCTGTTCCGGCGACTTGGTTTCAGAACGAGGCCCGAGGCTGGCGGCGCGCGAAATGGGCGACGTTGCAGTGCGCGCCATTGGGGTCTCCGTCGCCGTAATTCGAAGGGGTATTGCAGTCAAGATACGTAGTTAGACGAATAATATATGCAATTGTTCCATCATCGGCGCGTGGCAGTAACCTCAAATCGGACGGTCCAGGGCGCCATTTACTTCCCCCGATGGTGGGCTAAGCTGCTGTAAAATCAGCGGCAGTCGGCGCAAAAGCGTCGGCTGACCACGCCAAACGGGGGGCACCATGGCAAGGCACATCCGCACCATCACGAGCATTTTATCGGCGCTTTGGATTGGCGCCGGCATCATCGGGGCCGCCAACGCGCAGGACTGCCCGCGCGGCGATCTCGACAAGGCCTATTGCGACCGGGACGGCGATCTGGTCGCCGATACGCCGACCGACGTCAAGCAACTCGTCAATCCGCCGACGCTGATCTTCGCCTATACGCCGGTCGAGGACCCCGCCGTTTACGGCAAGGTATGGGACGGCTTCATCAAGCACATGGAAAAGGTTACCGGCAAAAAAGTCGTGTTCTTTCCGGTACAGTCGAACGCCGCCGAGATCGAGGCCATGCGCTCCGGCCGCCTGCACGTCGCGGGCTTCAACACCGGCAGCAATCCGATCGCGGTGAATTGCGCGGGCTTCGTGCCCTTCGCGATCATGGCCGGCAAAGACGGCGCCTTCGGCTACGAAATGGAAATCATTGTGCCGGCCGACAGCACGATCAAGACGCCAGCCGATCTCAAAGGCAAGAAACTCGCCTTCACCTCTCCGACGTCGAATTCCGGATTCAAGGCGCCGTCGGCGATCCTCAAGGCCGACTTCAATCTCGAGGCCAAACGCGATTTCGAGCCGGTGTTTTCAGGCAAGCACGACAACTCGATCCTCGGCGTCGCCAACAAGGACTATGACGCCGCTTCGATTGCAAACGAGGTGATGCACCGGATGGTCGAGCGCAAAGTCGTCGATCCGTCAAAAATCCGCACCATCTACAAATCGGAAACCTTCCCGACCACCGGCTACGGTTTCGCACATAATCTCGATCCGGCGCTGCAGGCGAAAATCAAGGAAGCCTTCTTCACCTTCCCGTGGGAAGGCTCCTCGCTCAAGGCCGAGTTCAAAGGCCAGGATAAGTTCGTGCCGATCACCTACAAGAAGGACTGGAGCGTGATCCGCAAGATCGACGCGGCGACCGGCGTAAAATACACCTGCAAGTGAGGTGCGCGGCCGCGGGAGGCTTGCATGCTGCGCATCAAGGGTCTGACCAAGCGCTATCGCACCGGCGATCTCGCGCTCAAGGGCATCGACATCGAAGTGTCCGACGGCCAGGTGATGGCGCTGATCGGCCCCTCCGGCGCCGGCAAATCGACCGTCATCCGCTGCGTCAACCGGCTGGTCGAGCCGACCGCCGGTTCGATCGCGCTCAACGACACCGACATCGTCAAGCTCGGCAGCGGCGATCTGCGCCGCGTGCGGCGGCGCATGGGCATGATCTTCCAGGAATACGCGCTGGTGGAACGGCTCTCGGTGATGGAAAACGTGCTCACCGGCCGGCTCGGCTATGTCGGGTTCTGGCAGAGCTGGCTGCGGCGATTTCCGCAATCCGACATCGACGAAGCGTTTCGGCTGCTCGGGCGTGTCGGCCTCGATCACATGGCCGACAAGCGCGCCGACGAACTCTCCGGCGGGCAACGCCAGCGTGTCGGCATCTGCCGCGCGCTCATACAGAATCCGGAATTGCTGCTGGTCGACGAGCCGACCGCCTCGCTCGATCCGAAAACCTCGCGCCAGATCATGCGGCTGATCAAGGAGCTGTGCGATGAACGCAAGCTCTCCGCCATCATCAACATCCACGACGTAATGCTGGCCCAGATGTTCGCGGAGCGCATCGTCGGTTTGCGGCTGGGCGAGATCGTCTATGACGGTCCGCCCGACAAGCTCACGCCGGAAGTTCTCACCGCGATCTACGGCGAGGAGGACTGGTCGGCCACCATTCGCAAGGTGGACGAGGAAACGCCCGACGAAGAGGCCGGCAACGTCGTGCCATTCGAAGTTCCCCGTCTCGACCGCGATCGGCTGGCCGGTTTGACCTGATGTTGCTCGCCGCTCATGCCACACGACGCTGGAAAAAGCCGCCGCTGATCAAGTCGGCTTGGCTGCGCTGGACGCTCGCTATCGGCGCGGCGGCCTATCTGGCCTTGGTGTTGCAAACCACTCCGGTGAACTGGACGCGGGTGTGGGAAGGGTTGCCGCGCGGCGCGGCGTTTTTGGCGTCGTTTTTTCCGCCGGATTTTATCAGCCGCTGGCCGGAAATCGCCGAAGGCATCGAAGAAAGTCTTTGGATGACGGTGGTTTCGACCGTCGTCGGCATCGCGCTCTCGATTCCGGTCGGCGTCGGCGCCGCTAAAAACATCGCGCCCGCGCCGATCTATTACTTCTGCCGTGGCGTGCTCGCGATATCGCGCAGTTTCCAGGAAATCATCCTGGCGATCTTCTTCGTCAAGTTATTCGGCTTTGGGCCATTCGCCGGCTTTGTGACGCTGTCCTTCGCCACCATCGGCTTTTACGGCAAGCTTTTGGCCGAGGACATCGAGGACATGGATGCGACGCAAGCGGAAGCCGTGCGCGCCTCGGGCGCGAGCTGGCTGCAATGGATCAATTTCGGCGTGCAGCCGCAGGTCATGCCGCGCATGATCGGGCTCGGGCTCTACCGCTTCGACATTAATTTCCGCGAATCCGCCGTGATCGGCATTGTCGGCGGCGGCGGCATCGGCGCCACGCTCGACACCGCGTTTCAGCGCTATGAGTTCGATTCGGCGGCGGCGATCATTCTCGTCATCATCGCCATCGTCATGCTGTGCGAATACGGCTCCGGCTATCTGCGGCGCTGGGTGCAGTGATGAACGCCATTCCCGCAGCGGAACGAAGCTGGCGACGCCGCACCCCGCGCGCGCAATGGCTGATTTGGGCAGGCTGGCTGATCGCCGCCGCGCTGTTCGTCTATTGCTTTCAATTGATCTCCGACCGGACCATCTGGGCCTTCGTCGTGGACGCGCCGGAGCAGGCCGGCGATCTCGCGGTGCGCATGGTGCCGCCGGACTGGCTCTATATCCGGCAATTGGGCCGGCCGATCTGGGACACGCTCAACATGGCAACCATCGGCACGATGGCCGCCATGATCATCGCCGTGCCGGTCGCCTATTGCGCAGCGCGTAACACCACGCCGAGCGTGCGTTTCATCCGCCCCCTCGCGCTGTTCATCATCGTCTCGTCGCGCTCGATCAACGCGCTGATCTGGGCGCTGATGCTGGTCACCATCATCGGGCCGGGCGTGCTCGCCGGCATCATCGCCATCGCGCTGCGCTCGATCGGCTTCTGCGCCAAGCTGCTGTACGAGGCGATCGAGGAAATCGACGAAGGCCAGGTCGAGGCCGTGCGCGCGACCGGCGCCGCCGGCGCGCAAGTGACGGTTTATGGAATTGTGCCCCAGGTCATGCCCGCTTTCGCCGGAATCTCCGTGTTTCGTTGGGATATCAATATTCGCGAATTGACGGTGCTGGGCCTGGTCGGCGCCGGCGGCATCGGGCTTGAGCTCAACGCCGCGCTGACGCAGCTTTACTGGACACAGGTGTCGCTGATCTTGCTGGTGATCATCGGCACGGTGATCGTGAGCGAATGGGTTTCCGCCAAAGTCCGCCACGCAATCATGTAGGATTTTAGCGATACCTGCGCGCCGCGCTCGCTCGCGAAGACCGCCCGCCGTTGGGCTTCGTCATTGACACTGACAGTACCCAAGGCGCAAATTGCTTCACCCGCGAAGGTTTGTGCGCTGCAGGGCGGCCTCACACCGGAAAAGCGGGAGATTGCGGAGGCTGGAGGCAAAATTTCATGAGTCCGGCGCGGGCGCTGTGGGGGCGTGCGCGACTGTTCCGGTAAAAAAGGGAGGACAGCATGAAAAGGCTTTACATTATAGCGGCCGGTGCGGCGCTGCTCGCGACGCCGGCATTCGCCGCCGACGACACAATAACCATCGGCATGACCGTATCGCGCACCGGTTCGCTCAATGTCGATTCCGTGGCCGAACTCAAGGGCTCCGAGCTTTGGCGCGATGAAGTCAACGCCGCCGGCGGCATCAAGGTCGGCAACAAGCAATACAAAGTGAAGTTCGTCGAGTACGACGATCAATCGCAAGGCGGGCGCGTCCAACAGCTTTACACCCGGCTGATCGTTCAGGATCATGCCGCGTATTTGTTCAGCCCCTATTCCTCGGGACTGTCCGCGACGGCCGCGGTGATTACCGAGCAGTACGGCAAAATCATGCTGGTCGGCGGCGGGGCCGAAGGAAAGATCTTCCAGCTCGGCAACAAATATCTGTTCCAGTGCATCACTGCCGCCGATCACTATCTCACGGGCGCCATCACGGCGCTCAAGGCAAAGACCCCGGGCGCCAAGATCGCGTTCGCCTATTCCGACGACCCATTCTCCAAGGCGGTGGTCGCGGCGGCGCGTAAGCAGGCCGCCGACGCCGGGTTCAAGGAAGTGCTGGTCGAAGCCTATCCGGCCTCGACCACCGACTTCAGCCCGATCATCAACAAGATCATCTCGTCGAAGGCTGACGTGTTCATGGGCGGCGGGCACTATCCGGATGGCGCAACGCTGGCGCGCCAATTCTACGATCAGAAGGCGGGCCTCAAATCAGTGACGATTCTGGTGGCGCCGGACAGCCCGAAATTCGCCAGCCTCGGACCCGCGGCGGTCGGCATAAGCGTGCCTTCGCAATGGGAGCCGTCGGTCACCTATAAGCCGGACTTCGGACCCACGCCGGCCGAATTCGCCAAAGCGTATCAGACCAAATTCAATACCGGCGTCGACTACCACGCGGCTTCGGGCTACATCGAAGGCCTCCTTCTGCAGCACGCGATGGAAAAGGCCGGCTCGATCGAGCCCGACAAGGTGGCAGCCGAGCTCACCAAGATGGAGGTCACGACCTTCTTCGGCACATACAAGGTCGCGAATGACGACAAGAATCATGGATTGCAGGTCGCGCACCAGATGGTTCTGGCGCAATGGCAAATGAAGAACGGCAAGTTAAATCTTGAAATGGTCTGGCCGGATGCGGCCAAGACCGCCAACTTCAACTTGGCTGCGAAATAAGTGAGTGGCCCGCGTCGGGGGCCGGAACGATTGCCGGCCCCCTGACGTGAGCCACAAAAATGATTGGCCTGTTTGCCTCCATCGTAGACGGCTTGCTCGTCGGCTCGGTCTATGGCCTCGCCGCGATGGGCATTTCGCTTATTTGGGGCGTCATGGACGTGATCAACCTCACCCATGGCGCCATGATCGTGGCCGGCATGTTCGGTCTCTATCTGATGGTGAACGACCTCGGCATACCGGTCTACGCGACCTTGCCGCCCGTTCTCGTTGGCGGCCTCATGGTCGGCGTCGCGCTTTATTGGATCGCCGTGCACCGCATGATCGGCCGGCCGCCGCTGATGAGCCTGCTCTCCACCTTCTCGGTCAACCTCGTGCTGATCGGCCTTGGCACCGCCGAATGGGGAACCGTGCTCTTCAACGTGCCGGTATCGCTGCCCGGCTTCAGCATCGGGCGCTACACATTCCCCGGCGCCCACATCATGGCGGCGGTATTGACCGCGGTGATCGCCGGCCTGCTCTATCTGTTTTTATTTCACACCCGTCCGGGCAAGGCGGTGCGCGCGGTGTCGGGCAATCGCGAGGCCGCGGAACTGGTCGGCATCCCGACGACCCGGGTGCTGGCTTTTGCCTTCGGCCTCGGCGTCGCGCTCGCCTGCGTTTCGGGCATGCTGATCGGAACTCTGTTTCCCTTCACCGTGCTCTCCGGCGACGCCTATCAGCTTAAGAGCTTCGTGGTGACGGTGCTCGGCGGTCTCGGCAATCCCGCCGGCGCCTTGATCGGCGGCATAGCGCTCGGATTGTTTGAGGGACTCACCACGCCTTTCATGCCCGTGAGCTGGACGCTGGTCTTCGAGTTCGTGCTGTTCGTCGTGGTGCTGATCGCGTTTCCCGGCGGGTTGCTCAATCTGCGCTTACCGCGGCGTGCCGCCTTGCGCGCGGACGATGACGCCGGACCCGTGCCCCGATGATCTTGCTGCGCCGCCCTTTTTTCTGGATCGTCGCGGCCATCATCGCAATGTTCGTGGTGGCGCCTTCGATCGGCGACAATGTCGAGTTGCGCGAGGACCTGCTGCTCGCCGCCGTCTACATTGTTCTCGCGAGCAACCTGAATTTGATGCTCGGTTACACCGGCTACGTCAATTTCGGCAGCATCGTCTTTTTCGGACTCGGCGGCTATTTCTGCGTCTACTTCATGAGCGCGCTGGGCTGGGGCCTGGCTCCGGCGGCGCTGGTGGGCGGGGTCGCGGTGAGTGCCTTTGCGCTCGTTTTCGGTCTCGGCATCCTGCGCCTGCGCGGCGCCTACTTCGCCCTCGCAACCATCGGGGTCAACGAGGCTGTGCAGGCCTTCGTCAACAACTTCGGGCCTTGGGGCGGCGGCACCGGGATCTATCTGTCGACAGAGTTGTTCCTGCCGCTAGGCGGACCCGCGAAAGCGCTCTGGACCATCTATTACATCCTGGTCGGCGTGATGGGTCTGTCGCTGTATTTGAGCTACTTCATCAAGACCTCGAAATTCGGCCTGGGGCTGCTCGCCATCGGCCAGAACGAGGATGCGGCCGCGGTCCTGGGCGTGCCGACGCCGCGCTACAAGGCGCTGGTGTATTGCGTCTCGGCGTTTCTGCCGGCGGTCGCCGGCGGACTTTATTTTTTCAAGGGCGCTTTCATCCAGCCGACCGACGCCTTCGATCTGCAGTTCTCCACCGAGGCGATCGTGATCGCCATGCTGGGCGGCCAGGGCACCGTCATGGGACCGGCGCTCGGCGCCTTTATCTACGAGCAGCTTCGCGGCTGGCTGCTGACCTCGGACACGTTCGCCAATTTCCAGCTCGTGATCGCAGGCGCGCTTCTGCTCGTCATCGTGATCTTCGCGCCCGGCGGCCTCATGGGCTGGCTCTATGGGCGCTGGCCGCGGCTCAAGAAGGTGCTCGAATGACGGCGTTGCTCGCCATTGAGGGCTTGAGCAAGCGCTTCGGCGGCCTGGCCGCCGTGCAAAAGCTGAGCTTCGTCGTCGAAGAGCACGAGATCCTCGGTCTTATCGGGCCGAACGGCGCCGGCAAGTCCACGCTGTTCAACCTCATCAATGGCGTGTTCGCGCCGGACGCCGGGCGCATCGTCTTCCGCGGCGCCGATATTACCGGTGCATTGCCTTTCAACGTGGCGCGTGCCGGGCTCGCCCGCACGCACCAGATCGTGCAGCCGCTCGGTGCCATGTCGGTGCTGGAAAACTGCACCGTCGGCGCCTGCTTCGGACGCGAGAACTTGCCGCTGGCGCAGGCGCGCCAAGTCGCCGCAGAGGCCGCCAGCTTCGTCGGTCTTGGCGAGCGCCTGGACTCGCTCGCCTCGGAGCTCACGATCGCCGGCAAGAAGCGCCTCGAACTCGCCCGCGCGCTTGCGGCTCAGCCGACTTTGCTGCTGCTCGACGAAGTGCTCGCCGGCCTCAATACGACCGAGGTCGAGCGCATGATCGACGTGATCCGCCGCATCCGCGAGCGCGGCATCACCATTCTGATGATCGAGCACCTGATGCAGGCGATCATGTCGCTTTCGGACCGCATCGTGGTGCTCAATTCGGGTCAGAAGCTGGCCGAAGGCCCGCCCGCCGTGGTCGCCAACGACCCGGCCGTGATCGAGGCCTATCTCGGCGACCCGCAGCTTGCGGCTGAATTCCGGGGAGCGGTGGCCTGACATGACCGCGCTGCTCGAACTGCAAGCGATCGAGGCCGGCTACGGCGAGGTGCAGGTGCTGTGGGGCATTTCACTCGCGGCCAGGCGCGGCGAGCTCACCACCATCGTGGGCGCCAATGGCGCCGGCAAAACCACGACGCTGCGCGCGCTCGCGGGCTCCATCCCGACGCGGCGCGGGCGCGTGCTGTTCGAGGGCGAGGACGTGACGAAGCTTGCGCCTCACGCCAAGGTCGCGCGCGGTATCGTGCTGGTGCCCGAGGGGCGGCAACTTTTTGCAGCCATGAGCGTGGAGGAAAACCTCGAGATGGGCGCGTTCTCGCGCCGTGGCCAGCGCACGTTCGACACGCGCCTCAAGGAGGTGTTCGAACTGTTTCCGCGGCTTAAGGATCGCCGGCGCCAGAAAGCCGGCACTTTCTCGGGCGGCGAGCAGCAGATGCTGGCGATCGCCCGCGGCCTGATGTCGGACCCGGAGATCCTCATTATCGACGAACTCTCGCTCGGTCTTGCGCCGGTCGTCGTGCATCAGCTTTTCAATACGCTCAAGAAGCTCAAGGCCGGCGGCCTGACGATTTTGCTTGTCGAGCAGAATGTGCACCTGGCCTTTGCGCTCAGCGACCACGCCTATGTCATCGCCGAGGGGCGCCTGTTCACGCAAGGCCGCCCCGCCGAACTCGCGAAAATGCCCGAGATCAGGCAGGCCTATTTGGGGCTGTAATCCACGGCACGTTTTGCAGCGGACGTGGTGGGCGCAGCAGGGCTCGAACCTGCGACCCGCTGATTAAGAGTCAGCTGAAAATATAATGATTTCAAGGCCCGTTCCGACAAATTCCATTTTCTATCTGCATTGATTGGCAATGGAAATTTCGATTTATCGGAATGACGCCCGGTTCCATGATCGTTCTGGGCATGTCCGCATTGGGTCAATCGCTACCGACCCGGTCAGCGTCAGTCTCGGCCAATGTCCGCTATGCCCCCAAGAGCGACCATTTTTTGCGGCTCAACGAAATGACGCTAAGTGCCATGACCGGACATTCACATGATAGGGTATCCGCTTGGCAAAAACACTCAGCAAAACGTACTCCTCCGCTCCGATCTAGGGTCATCAAGGGAATGGCGGTTCCAGCTTCTTGATCGTCGTAGATGAGACTATTCTTCACTTCCGGATGATGGGATCGACCGCCCACCTGGGAATATTGAATAAAATAAGCAGTGCAGACAGCCCGTGTTCTCTCCCATCAACCGTTTTGTCGGATAGAATCTATGGCGTGGATTGTTCTTACAAGCGGCACACCCGACCAGCCTGATACCGGGGATTGGGACGCAATTTGTTCCACGCCAGGACCTAGACAATTTTTTACAGCTTTGCTTCAGGATCTGGTCCCGGGTGGTCTTCCTCAATCGACCGCGACGGAAGTCAGCGAGGATGCAACTCATCGTGTTCACACAATATGGCTCGGCACAAACGTACTCGGAGTGAAAGTCATCGAAGTTGAATCTCCTGAGACGACTGCCTTTCCAATGTACTGCACATGGGAGACTTTTGGGTTGACGGGCACAAAAGTGATTTGGAAATACTCACTCGAAAAGGCCGGCCAGCTGGGTTATGCGGCGTTCCGGCACGAGAAACTAAGATGCCGTTTCGACGCCCCGGCCGATCAGCAACGCTTTTCTGAGATTTGGCAGCGGACTTTCGGCAAGGTCCCGGTCTTAGAACTCTCGGAGTAAACGGCAGAGAGTGGGCCGGATCACTTCGCGAGGTTAGACGAATGGTGAATGTCCGCTTGCGATGGGTCAGCAGCATGCGCAGTTTCTGGCTGCGCAGCGTCTTCACATGCACCGGACGATAAAGCCCCACCCACCGGATCGAGCGCCGCAAGACGCCGACGCAGCGCCTCGCACTCGGCCTCAGCTGCTTTCCGCCGCACCATTTCGGCGCCGTGGTGATCCGTCAGCGTCATGAAGTCGGCACGCAGCGCCTGATACGGCGCGGCGTAGCGCTCCCAGCCGCGTAGGCGGGCGGCCTGTTCGGTCTCAATGCTTTCGTTTGCGATCTCGTCGAGCATGCGCCGCCGCTCTGCCTCCATCGCCGTCTCCATCTGGCGCTGCCGGCGGGTCACACGTTGCCGACAGGGTCCGTAGCGGTCATGACCGAAGAAGACGCTGACATCATGATGGAAGAGGTCCTGCCAATTCCGCATCCCTTCACGGTATGCTCGCTCCTGGCATTTTTTGTTGGCGCCCTCCGCCGTAGCCATCGCCTTCGCATAGCGGCCGGGGTGGATAAAATTGATATTCAGGCGCTGGTCGTCAGCCAGGTCCGGGACGACATAGAAATGCAAGTGCCGGTATCGCTCGTCGCGGTGCTCGACGACGGACTTGAGGTGATGGCCGAACTGCCGCCGCAGCCATGCCAGCGTCATCTGCCTCCACAGCAAGTAAACGTCGCCGTCAACCGGATCATCACGCAGAGCTTGCTGCTCCCATGGATAGCTCACGACCCCGGCCAACAAGGCGACGCCATCGCGACGCAGCTTCCGCCGACGCCGAGGATGCGCGTCGTAGGCCTGGTCAGCCCGCTCGATTGCCAGCTGCCCGGCCTCAATCGGTGAGACACCGTAGATGACCGAAGGCTCGGCGGGATAGCGGATGTGATTGGACGCGTTTGGTGCCCGTGCGCCTTCGGCTGTGACCCCGCTGATGCATGACCACCGCGGCTGACCCGCGCCCGGTGAACGGCCATACGAACCCAAATGCAAAAATTGACAGCCTGCCATGGTCGCCTCCTCGTTGGTTGCTGGAGGCATCCAATCATCTCAGCCGGCAAGCCGGAAAAGGTTTTTGAGAGGATTTACTGGGCTGCAATTCAGGGCGCCAGGGGCCGATATCCTACAAACCGACTAGGGTACGTGCCAAATTCATGCCGGCACCGGCCTTAGCCGGCATTCTAAAAGGGTTCTAGCCTTGAAAGCGAACATTGTGCGGCACGTTCTGCCCTGTCTCATCTAGTCAAAGATAAGCCCTCGCGGGGGGCGAGGGCTTATCTAACGATGCCGAGGCACTAGGGGGGTAGCCACCACGACATTTATTCAATGCGCCAGCATAACTTATCGTTCCGAGATTCTTTAGGAGAGTTTCCTAGGGTAGACCTTGACAGCAAGTCGTTTGTTGTCCGCTTCTCTAATCGGGTCATTCGTTGCCGACCCGCTGAGGTCATCGCCGTTGCCAGGCCAACCAGCGTCCCGTCAGAGAGCTGAGCGTCGGCGTCAGGCGCGTACGATTATAGGCCTTCGCCGCCATCTTTATGGCGTCGGCTTGCGTCGGATAGGTATGAATGACTCTCGCCAGTGCGCGCAAACCGATGCCTGACGTGATCGCAAGCGAGATTCCGTTGATCATCTCCCCGGCATGGCGTGCGACGACGGTGGCGCCGAGAATTCGATCGCTGCCCTGCCGCACATGAATCTTCACAAATCCGTCCTCTTCGCCGTCGGTCACGGCGCGATCGACGTCGTGCATCAGAATTGTGAATGTCGTCACCGGAATGTCTTTCTCGCGTGCTTCCCGAACATAAAGGCCGATATGGGCGATCTCCGGATCGGTATAGGTGCACCAGGGAATCGTCAGCGCACTCAGCCGCTTGCGGCCCAGGAACAGCGCATTCCGCACCGCGATGAGCCCCGAGGCTTCGGCCGCATGAGTGAACTTATACTCGAGGCACACATCACCCGCCGCATAGATCCGCCGGTTGCTGGTCCGCAGGAAATCATCGACATGAATTCCTGACTTCGTATTGTAACGGACGCCGGCGGCCTCGAGGTTCATGCCTTCGACGTTGGGCGAACGGCCGATGCCTGCAAGGATCTCATCGACGGAAACAATAAATTTGTCGCCGGCACATACGAGATCGACAATCTTCTGCGTGCCTTCGCTGCGAACGGCGACCACGGTGGTGTTGAGATGAATTTCGACGCCGTCGCGCGCCAAGGAATCCGAAAGAACCTGCGCCGCGTCGCGCTCCTCCTTGGGCAGGAACATCGGGTCGTCTTGCGCGATGATGACGTGCGCGCCGAACCGGCAAAATGCCTGCGCCAATTCGCAACCGAGCGGGCCGCCGCCTATCACTAGCAAGCGGCGCGGACATTCGGTCAGATTGAAGACATTCTCGTTGGTCAGATAGCCGGCTTCGGCCAGCCCTGGAATCGGCGGGGCCAGCGGCCGCGCGCCGGTGGCAATAAGCGCCTTTCGAAATCGCAGCTTGTCGCCGGCCACCTCGACTGTGTCGGGCCCCGCAAAACGCGCTTCGCCGAAATAAACATCGACACCCGTCTCGCTCAACCGGCGCGCCGAGTTGGCGCGACTGAGGCGGGCTTGGATCCTCCGCATCCGCTGCATCACCGTTGGGAAGCCGATGCCGATACTGCCCGGCACCTGGGCGCCGACATTGTCCGCATTGCGCATTTCCGCATAGAGTTGCGCGGTGCGAATGAGCGCCTTCGAGGGAACACAACCGACATTCAAGCGATCGCCGCCGATGAGGTCGCGTTCGATGAGCGCCACCTTTGCCCCCAGCGCGGCCGCTTCGCGCGCCGCGGTGATCCCGCCCGGCCCTGCGCCGATAACGACCAGATTATATCTGCCGGCGAATTTCGGGTTTCGCCATTCCGGCGGGTGGACATCGTCCAGAAGCGCGCGATGGAAGCGGTCGTCCGGCGGCCCGCTCGGCGCCGATTGATCGCGCGGCACGGCATGCTCTTGCTGCTCGGAAGAATGCGTCATGACAGCCAGCCGCCGGTGAATCCAGCGCGGCGCAGCCCGCTGCCGATATAGGGACATTGCCGCATCAGTTTCCAAATCAGCCCGGAACGAAAATTCTCGATCATCATAACCATGATCCCCTGGTCGAGCCCGAAATAGTCTGCTGAGACCCAGCCAGCCGGTCCATCGCCCGGCAAAGTCGGATTGAACCCGCTCGGCAATCGGGAATCCCGGATCATCTCCGGATAGCGCGCACAAAAATGGCGCACCGCCAGCAAGGACAGTTCGGGCGCGAACGGCAGCGACGCAAGTGCCGCACATGGGTCGATTGTGCCGTCGTCCGGTCCATAGGGTGCGCCGCGCGCCGCATAGCCAAGAAAGCGGCGCTGCCGGCCGTCGATCTCCAACGTCTTGAAGCCGGGCCCGTCACACGCTGTGATGCCCCAGCAATCCTTGCCGTAGCCCTTAAAACTAAACGGATTGCGCCGCGCGTATTCGCGCTGAACGTAAGTGGCGCGCCGGCTGTTTTCGAAATAATCGCTCTTTTTCTCGCGCATGAAGCGATCGCGTATGCCGGAAAAATCGATCCATGCCTGAGAATAATGATGAATAAAGAGCGGCCCAGCATAAAGAAATTCGGTATCGTAGATGTTCTCCCACTGATAGGTCGCGGTCCATCTTATGTAACTCTGCTCCGGCAGCGCATGAGCGGGTGATGCCAGACCCAAAACATAGAGAATGATCGCCTCGTCATAACCATCCCAGCCGTAATGCAAAAATCCACTTTCCGGCTTCCATCCCTGCCGCACGGTCTTCTTGCCGCCGCGCGCCCATTGCCAATCGATACGACGGTAGATCGCATCGGCGCGTTCGCGAATTTCATCTTCGACTTGCGTTTCCTTGTCGAAATACACGCTTGCCGTCAGCACCCCCGCCAGCAGCAGCGTGGTGTCGATCAGCGAGACTTCCGACTGCCAGACGCGCTGACCGGTTTTCATGTCGAGGAAATGATAATAGAACCCTTTGTGGCCCGTTGCGTCCGGCTGTTCGCTTTGCACGCTGTTGCAAAAAAAGCGCAAGGTAACGAGGGTGCGCGACGCGGCGTCCGCGCGCGCCATCCAACCGCGCTCCACGCCAACCGGATAGCACGACAGCGCGAAACCCACGACGGCGATGCTGCAGGGTGAGCCCGCGCGGCTGGTATCGGCCACCAGGCCGTTCTCGGGATTGCATTGTTGCAAAAAGTAGCCAAATGCCGCGCGTTGGAAACGGTCCAACAATTCGTCATCCGATTGCAAAGGCTGCTCAGCCACCGTTGCGCGTCGCAAATTCGAAGGTCAAGGCCGCTACTGAGAGCGGCGGCAAAGTGACTTCGAAGCCCAACGAGCCATCCTCGAACTTGAACGCGTGCGATTCCGGCTCGCAACGTGACACGGCGCTGAGCTCCGCGACGACCGCCGCGTTGAGATAGTCCGGAGACCCCATTTCCTGCCAACGCCCTTTGGCATTGGCATGCTCCTGGTCGATCCGCCGGATCGTGGCCGCCTTCGGGGCCGGGGCGTTACCAAGTTTAAGGTGGATCGTTTCCACGGCGATGGGATGACGCGGCAGTGCGTAATTGGTGAGAAGGACAGTCGCGGCCCCCTCGTCCCGAACGACCCACACGTCCACGGTCGGATGCGTACCTTCGACCGGCATTATTTCGGTACCGAGAGCATGCAATAATTCGTAGGCGCGGTAGGCCGGCTTGGCGATGTCGTGAATGTTGAGCAGGCCGAAGCCGCCCTGGAACGGCACCGACGGAAAATAATTTTCCTCGAAAATGTCGGAAAAAGTCCAATAGCTATAGCCCTGAACCAGACCATTCGCTTCCATGATGGTCTTGGTGATGAAGGCCGCGGCATAGGGCTCGTCGTGCATCGGGTCGCGCGGATTGGAAGACGTGCACCATTCCGTATAGTAGACCGGCCGGTCGCCGGCCTTGCGGCGCACCTCGCGCGTTTCGTCGCGCAGCACGCTGCGCCGGCTTTTCGAAAGTTGCGCTTCGGTGTCATCGCCAGGCTGCCCGAAGGCGTCGGTCGGATAATGATGCGTGCTGATAAAATCGGCCGGCAGCCGGCTTTTCTTACAAAACCCGATGAAATCGTCGATCCAGGCGTTCGCCGCGGTCGCGGGGCCTCCCACTTGCAGCGCGCTGTCGACCGA
Organism: uncultured Alphaproteobacteria bacterium; assembly: GCA_963703875.1. Classification (GTDB taxonomy): domain Bacteria; phylum Pseudomonadota; class Alphaproteobacteria; order Rhizobiales; family Xanthobacteraceae; genus Pseudolabrys. The sequence goes on along the minus strand of CAVPFZ010000023.1, from coordinate 122,816 downwards.
TTTGATCGCTTCGACCGTATAGCGATAGAGCTTGAAATAATCGTCCTGTTTGCCGCTGCCGAAGGCATCGAGATTCGGCTCGTTCCAGACTTCGAAGAACCATTGGCGAACTTCGGCCAGGCCGTAGCGTTCGATCCAATGGGCGACAAGCTTGCGGATCAGCGTCGCCCATTGCGCGTAGTCCTTTGGCGGAGTGACGTTGCCACGATAATGGAAAACCGTCTTGTCGCCCGACGCGAGTGCGGTCGGCATGAAGCTCAGCTCGACGAACGGCTTCATGCCGATCGAAAGCAGAAAGTCGAAGATCTGGTCCGCGTTGAAGAACGAGTAGAACAGCTTGTCGCCCTCGCCGACCAGCGTTCCCATGTCGTCACCTAACAGGCCGTGCATGCGCACGTGGCCGAATCCAAGTTCGTCGTGCGAGCGGCGCATTTGTGCCTGCCAGTCCGCCCGCAACGCCAGCGGCGCATGGCCGCTGCCGATGGTATGTTCCCAGAAGTGCGGCAGCGCCGAAGCCGCGCCAGCAAGGTCGCAACTGAAATTCGTCGCCATGATCGGTCTCCCTCAATCGGCCGCGGCTGCGTCGGCAAACATCCACAGTGTCCCGGCCGGATGGAGACGCGCGGCCGGTAGGCTTTCGTCGCCACGGCGAAGCCGCGCGAAGATCGCCCGTTTCTCGTCTCCCGCAACCAGAAAGGCGGCATGACGGCTGCTCTCGAGCGTCGGGTAGGTCAGTGTGATCCGCGCTTCTGGCTTGGCGCCAACGACGGCGGCAACCCACTTGGCGCGTTCCGCCAATACCGCGTTGCCGGGAAATAACGAGGCCGTATGTCCATCTGGGCCCAGCCCAAGAAGATTCACGTCGAACAGCGGTCGACGCGAGTTGAAGCGCTCCGCGCCGTAGAATGATTTGAGCTCGGACTGATAAGCAGCGGCCGCCATTTCGGGGCCTAGACCTTCGGTCGGAATGGCATGGATGTTGTTGGCAGGGACCGGCGCGCGCGACAGCAGCGCCACGCGCACCATGCGGTAGTTGCTCAGCGCATCATCGCGCGGCACGAATCGTTCATCGCCCCAAAACCAATGCGTGCGCGACCAGGGGAAGGCATCGAGGTAAGGCGCTTCAGCGAGACGCTCATAGAGCCCTTGAGGGGTCGAGCCGCCGGACAGGCAGACGGCAAAAGTACCTTCTTTCGCTAGTGCCAATTCGAGCAGCCAAGCGGCAACCCGACGCGACAGAGCTTCCGCATCGGTGAGGATCTCCATTTTCGCCTCGGACGCGCCGATCATGCGAGTGCCCTTCCAGCCAACGAGCAAGCGGCGTCGCGAATGGCGGCGATCGCGGCCGCATAATCTTGCGACCCGAAGATCGCGGATCCGGCGACGATGGCATTCGCGTCGGCCTCGATCGCCTGCCCGGCGGTTTCACGATTTTCTCCGCCGTCAACCTCAATGAACGGATCGAGGCCGCGCGCGTCGCAGATCTCGCGCAGACGGCGAATCTTGGGCAGCATCTCGGGCAGGAATTTCTGCCCGCCGAAGCCGGGATTGACGGCCATGATGAGAACGATGTCGCAGAGATGCAGGACGTAGTCGATCAGCTCGATCGGGCTCTCCGGGTCGAGCACAACGCCGACCTTTTTTCCGAGATCCCGGATTTGCGACAGCACGGCGTGGAGGTGGGCCGTCGCCGAGGACTCCGCGTGAACGAGGAGATGATCGGCGCCGGCCTTGGCAAAGGCGGCGAGATAGCGCTCCGGTTCGACGATCATCAGGTGCACGTTGAGCGGTTTTTCGTGTAGTGTCGAACCGCTTCGACAATTGCCGGCCCGAACGTGATATTCGGCACGAAGCGCCCGTCCATCACATCGATATGGATCCAGTCGGCGTCGGCCGCATCGACGGCGCGGATCTCGTCGGCGAGATGCCCTAAATCCGCCGACAAGATCGATGGCGCGACGATAATTGGTCTCAGCGTCTCTTTGATCCGGAGTGTCATTATCGCTCGCTTACAATGACGCTCGGTATCGCCGGTTGCGATGTCGATTCGATAGCTTTAATGCCGCCTTGCCGTTCCTCCAATTGGCTCACAATTTCGCCGACAATCTCAATCGGCTTGGCGCCGACATCGACGGTGATCGGATGCTCATCCGGCGTCGGCTCCTGCAGCGTCGCAAACTGGCTGTCGAGCAGGGCCAGCGGCATATAGTGTTCGTGCCGCGCGGCCATTCGCCTGTGGATAAGGTCGTGCGAACCTTTGAGGTAGACCAGCGTCACGTCCGAGCGGTTACCGATGATGATGTCGCGATAGGATCGCTTCAGCGCCGAACAGGTGAGTACGCCGGATTCGCCGCGCTTGCGCCATCCATCGATTTCCTCGGCGATCTTGCGCAGCCATGGCAACCGGTCCGCGTCGGTCAACGGCGTGCCGCTGCGCATTTTTTCTACGTTCGCGGCCGGATGCAGATCGTCGCCTTCCTGGAATTGGCACCCAAGTGCGGCAGAGAGCAGGACAGACACCGTGGTTTTGCCGGATCCGGAAACGCCCATGACGATGGCGATGACCGGTTTGAGTATGGTGTTCGCAAGGGCTGCGGACCATACGCGCCGAGGTCTCGGATTTAGTCCCATCTTCCATCTCCTTGTGACCGCGCGTCGATGCACGACCAGACGCGATACAGTCGCATTCCTGTCAGCAGCGTCATGCGGTGGACTTGCAAAGGACAAATTTTCGCACCGCCTTGGCGAAGCCTTCATCTTCGTTGCTATCGGTCACCGCGCTCGCCTGTGCCTTCACCTCGTCACTGGCGTTGCCCATGGCGATGGAAAAGCCGCTATTGCGGAACATGAGAACGTCGTTTGGCATATCGCCAAACGTGACGATCTGCGCGGGTGGAGTATTCAAAATCTTGGACAGGGTAGCTACGACCGCGCCCTTGTTCGCCTGCGGGTGTGTCACGTCGAGATAATAGGGTTGCGAACGCGCTGCGCTCGCCTTCTCCCCGAGGGTTTTCTGCGCCAGCTTCTCGCAGGCGGCAACCAGATCGAGATCGTCAGAGATGCCAACGATCTTTACCACGTGCGCGAGGTGTGCGTCGGTGAACGCCGGCACGACGGTCGCATCAAACTTCACCGTCCAGGCTTCACGTGCCACGTGCGGCGCGTCCGGATTGCGAATCAACCATTCGTCCGCCGTGTAGACCCAAGCGTCCATTCCCTGAGCGAGGATGAGCTCTATGGTTTTCTTGGCGGTCGTCGAATCGAGTACCCGGCTCTCGATCACCGAAAGGTCGGGATGGACAAAGACGCCGCCGTTGAAGCCCGCGATTGGGGTCCGCAGAGCCAACGGAGCAATCAACATCGCCATGCCGCGCGGCGGCCTGCCGCTGGTAATCGCAAAAGAGATTCCGGCAGCGTCGAGCTCCTTGACAGCATCCACCGCGCGCGAGGTCAGCACTTTATCCGTCGTGAGAAGCGTGCCATCGACATCGGCGAGGACGAGCGAAATTTTTGCTGTCGTGAGATCTTGCTTCATCATGCTCGGCCTGCTGCGCGGGCGATCGCAATCTGTGCGTTCGATCGCTCACCACCGAGGATGAACCGATCGATCGCGTTGCCGAAGCCGTCGTCGCGATTACTGTCCGTCACGAAGTCAGCAGCCCCCTGCACCTCCGGGCTGGCGTTGCCCATGGCAATGCTGAGCCCACCACGCTTGAACATCGTTACATCGTTGCGGCCGTCACCGATGACGGCAATTTCCGCCAGCGGCACCGCCAACAATTTCGCGATAGCCGATAATGCCTCGCCCTTATTGGCCTGCAAATGAGTAATATCGAGGTAGTAAGGCTGCGAGCGCGCCACGGTCGCCTGATCGGCCAAGGCAGCGCGCACATCACGCTCGCACTGCGCGAGACGTTCGAAATCCGCGCTGACGCCGACAATCTTGGCCGCCGTGCCCAGGAACGGTCCGAAATCTGCCACCACGGTCGGCTGGAACCCGACAGTGCGTTCCTCGCGCCCGATGTACGGTCCGTCGGAATGACGCGCCAGCCAGTCCTGGCCGGCAAACACCCAGGGCCGCGCGCCTTCCGCGTCAAGCAGCTCTAACGAACGCCTCGCGACGTCAGACGTTAGGAGGTGCTCGCATATTACTGAAAGATCGGCCGTTGCGATTACGCCCCCGTTGAAGCATCCGATCGGCGTCGTGATGCCGAGGGGCCCGATCAGCCCGCGCACGCCGCGCGGGGGACGACTGCTTATGATGGTAAAAGTGATCCCGTTAGCGCGCAGCTTTGCCACCGCCGCTCGGGCGCCCGCTGTCAAAATCTTGTCGTCAGTCACCAGCGTACCGTCAACGTCCGAGACAACGGCGGAGATTTTCGCTGAAGGAATTCGGGGGGAGGCCGTCATGACGATTTTTCAGCGCGGGCCCTGTCGATTGGGCGCCAGCGCCGGCCATCATGCGCTAAAAGCGCATCGGCTTCGCTAGGTCCGGCACTTCCCGCCTTATAGGTCGGCAGTTCCGCCAAGCGGTCCGCAGCCCAGGCGTCGAGCACCGGCTGCACGATGCGCCAAGCCTGCTCGACCATGTCGGCGCGCATAAACAGCGTCTGGTCGCCGCTCATGACATCGTAGAGCAAAGTCTCGTATCCGACATTCGGCTCCTTCGAAAACCAGTCGTCGTAGCGGAAGTCCATTTTCACTGCCGCCAGATCCATCACCGGCCCGGGACGCTTGACCTCAAATTGAAGCGAGATGCCCTCGTCTGGTGCAATGCGCAGCACCAGCCAGTTTGACCTTAGGGTATCGACGGGCGTGTCGTGGAACGCCGTATATGGCGCCTGCTTGAAACGGATCGCGATTTCGGTATTGCGTTGCGCCAAATGTTTGCCAGTACGGATGTAGAAGGGCACGCCGGCCCAGCGCCAGTTGTCGATCTCAAGCTGCATGGCGACATAAGTCTCGACGTCCAAATCCGGCGACACGTCGGGCTCCTGCCGGTAGGCCTTCACTTTCTTGTCCAGTACCGTGCCGGCGCCATACTGGCCACGCACGGCCCGGTCCGGCCTGACGGCCGGCATCGCGGCCAGGACTTCGGCTTTTTTCGAGCGGATTGCGGCAGCATCGAAACCGGTCGGCGGCTCCATCGCCACCATCGAGAGCAACGAGAACACATGATTAGGGACCATGTCGCGGAGCGCGCCGGTCGCCTCGTAGAACTTGCCACGCTTCTCGACGCCCACGGTTTCCGACACGGTGATCTGCACATGATCGATCCGGTCGCGATTCCAGATCGGCTCGAACAGGCCATTGGCGAAGCGGAACGCCATGATGCTCTGGACCGTATCCTTGCCGAGAAAATGGTCAATGCGGAAAATCTGCTCTTCGTCAAGCGTGCGCAGAATACTGGCATTCAGCTCGCAGGCTGATTTCAGACTGTGGCCGAACGGCTTCTCGATCACCACGCGCCGCCAGAATTGTCGCTTGCCGTCCCGATCCTCCTTTTGGTCGGTCAGTTTGGCCTTGCCGAGTTCTTCCACAACTGTCCCGAACAGCCGGTCGGCGACGGCGAGATAGAAGATGACATTACCTTTGGTGCTATGATCTTTCTCCGCCTTGTCGAGCAGACCGTGCAGCCGCTCGTACACTTCGGGTTTGGTGATGTCGCCGTCGATATAAGTCATCTTATAGGCTAGCCGCTTCCATACGTCTTCGTCGATTTTGTCGACGTCGAACTCGGCGGCGGCATTGCCGATGAAGCTGTCCAGCATGGTATGAAGGTGGTCGCGCCAACTCTCCGCGGTCTCCTCAGTGCGGGCTACGCCGATCAGCGAAAAGTTCGCCGGCAGAATATTGGTACGCGCGAGATTGTAGAGTGCCGGCACGACTAGGCGCTTTGTCAAATCGCCGCTGGCGCCGAAAATGACGATGGTGCAAGGATCGGCCGGCTTGGCTTCGCGCCGGGGCGCCGACTCCGCCACCCTGACGGGCGGAATGGGCTGGGATTTTCTGTCGAGCATACTGCTACTCCGCTGCCTCGCCTGCCGCCTGGTGGCTTTTCGATTTATTCGGCTTTCGTTCGGGATCGATCGACTCCTGACCTTCGATGTGGCCGCCGAAGCCGAAGCGCATGGCCGAGAGCATCTTTTCGCCGAAGGTATGCTCCTGCCGCGAGCGGAAGCGCGCGTAGAGCGCACTGGAGAGCACATCCGCAGGAACTGCCTCTTCGATCGCCGCTTCGATGGTCCAGCGGCCCTCGCCCGAATCCTGCACAAAGCCGGAGAAAGTCTTCAACTGTGGGTCCTTCGCCAGCGCCGCGGCGCTGAGATCGAGCAGCCATGATGAAATGACGCTGCCGCGTCGCCAGACCTCGGCAATATCGGGCAGATTGAGCATGAACCGCTCGTCTTCCGGCAGATCCTTCGAATCCTTGTTGCGCAAGATGTCGAAGCCCTCGGCATAGGCTTGCATCAATCCGTACTCGATGCCGTTATGCACCATCTTGACGAAATGCCCTGAGCCCGACGGACCGGCGTGAATGTAACCACGCTCGGCGCGGGGATCGCCTTTCGTGCGGTCCGACGTGCGCGGGATATCGCCGAGCCCCGGGGCAAGTGCCGAGAAGATCGGGTCGAGGTGATCGACGGCCTGCTTCGGCCCGCCGATCATCATGCAGTAGCCGCGATCGATCCCCCAGACACCGCCGGAGGTGCCGCAGTCGACGTAGCGAATGCCCTTCACCGCAAGTTTTTTGGCGTTACGGATGTCGTCTTTGTAAAAGGAATTGCCGCCGTCGATGATGATGTCGTCTCGGTCCAGCAGACCGCCGAGTTGCTCGACCGTCTCCTCGGTAACCTTGCCCGCGGGCAGCATCAGCCAGATGGCGCGCGGCTTTTCTTTAAGCGCCTTGACCATACTCTCCAGCGAGCCCACCGCCGTTGCGCCCTCCTTCGCCAACGCCTCACGCGGCTTGGCATTGGCGTCGAACACCACGCAGTCGTGTCCCGCCTTCATCAAGCGTCGCGACATGTTGCCGCCCATTTTGCCAAGACCGATGAGACCGATTTGCATCTGTTTCACTCCTTATAAAAACTCCGAATTGAGAGCTTCATCCGTCGCGCGAACCAGTTCGGCCAGGCCCGCGTCGACATCCTTGAGGTGGATACGCAGCGCGCGACGACCGCGTTCAACCAGAACCTCAAGATCACCACTGGCCTGCGCGGCCTTCACCACGCCGAAACTGTATGAATGGCCGGGCACGTCGATATCGGCTTGGTCGTCACAGGTGATCTGCAAAAATACGCCGGAATTCGGCCCGCCTTTATAAGCCTGCCCGGTCGAATGCTGGAAGCGCGGCCCGAAGCCAAGGCAGGTAGCGGCACGGGTCTTATCGCGAATGTGCGCGCGCATCGCGGTCAGCGCCTGAGTGTGCGGCGCGTCGCGCTCGACATAGGCCAGCAACGCGACATAGTCGCCGGAATGCACACGGCCGAAATGGCTCTTCAGATAGCCGGTCAACGTATTATGCTGGCCAAGCTCGGCAGCGTTGCGCGGGTCGGCGTAGAGAGCCAGACCGTTCTCACGAAACACCGGTTCTTGCTTTTGCAGGCGGTGGGATTTCTCGTATTCAGCGGTCAGCGCGCTTGTCTTGGTCTTGCTCGCCTCGACATCCGGCTGGTTGAACGGGTTGATGCCGATGATCGCGCCGGCGACCGCGACGGCGATCTCCCAGCGGAAGAATTCCTGGCCGATGTGCCAGACATCCTTCACTCTGATGCGTGCGACCGGATGGCCTGCATCTTCCAATGCCGCTATTGCCCGGCGCTGCGACGGATCGTGCTGGCCGTCCAGTTCCAGGTAAGCAAAGAAGCGGTCGCTGCCATAATGCTCGGGTGTCGTGAGCGGCTCATCGGCGAGCGGGATCAGCCCACGCCCCTGCTTGCCGGTACTCTCGGCCAGAAGCTGCTCAAGCCAAGCGCCGAGGTCGGCTATTCCCGGCGAAGCGATGATCGTCACCTTGTCGCGGCCAAAGCGAGCTGCCGCAACACCCATGGCGATGCCGAGTTGCACGCCGGGATTCTCCGCCGGCGGCACATCCGCTCCACAGGTTAGCCGCATCGGCTGCGCCATCTCAAGCAAACGTCTGACGTCAAGTCCCATCGCCGCCGCCGGTACCAGACCGAACTTCGACAGTACGGAGTAGCGGCCGCCGATCGAAGGCACGCCGTAAAAGATATAAGCAAAGCCAAGTTGCTTGGCGCGTCGTTCCAGCGACGAACCAGGATCGGTCACCGCGACGAAATGTTCGCCCACCTTGTCCTTAGCCCGCACTGAACCGACGCGGTCGAGGAAATAGTCGAGGAAAATATTGGGCTCCAGCGTGCTGCCGGATTTGGACGAAACGATAAACAGCGTCTTTTCGAGACTGACCGCCTGCTTGATCGCCTTGATCTGTGCCGGATCGGTACTGTCCAGCATGTGGAAGCGTGGCCAGCCGGCCTGCGATCCGAACGTTTTGCCGAACACTTCCGGCCCCAGGCTCGACCCTCCCATTCCCAGCAGAACGAGGTCGGTAAACCCGCGCTGCTTCACATCTCTTGCAAAAGCGATCAGCCGATCCACATCGACCAGTTCCTGCTCGACGATGTTCAGCCAGCCGAGCCATTTATTCTCGTCGGTCCCGGTCCATAGCGACGCATCGCCGGTCCAAAGCTGCCGAATGCGTCCGCCCGCGCGCCAGACTTCCGTCTCGGCGTCGAAGGCTTCCTTCATTTTGGGAGAGCCCGGGTTAATTTCCAGGCGAGCGCGATCGCCGTCCAGGAGCACCCGTCGCTGCCGTGCGATTGCCGCGAACAGCTTGTCGAACGAGTCCGCGAACTGCTGAACACCCTCCGCGACCAGTTCTGTCGTGACCTGCGTCAGCAATATGCCGCGCCGCTCCAGCTCGGCGAGGATCGCGCGGGCGCCGGCTAGATCCTGTTCGATGGAGTCCGTTATCGCCTCACCGTGGTCGCGGAATGCATCCATGGTCGCCGGCGGGATGGTGTCCACGGTGTCGCGGCCGATCAGCGCCTCGACATACATCGTGTCGTGGTAGGCCGGACTTTTGGTGCTGGTCGACGCCCAGAGCAGACGTTGCGTCTTCGCGCCCGAGTCAGCAAGGCTCTGCCAACGCTGGCCGGAGAACAGCGCCTTGTAGCGAACGTAGGCGATTTTGGCATTGGCGATGGCCGCTTTGCCGCGCAACCGATCCGCCACCCGTTTGTCGCCAAGCTCATCCAAGCGCTTGTCGACCGCAACATCGATGCGGCTGACAAAGATGCTGGCGACGCTGCCAATCTTTGCGACGTCGCCGCCAGCCCTTTTCAAATCCTCAAGCCCGGAGATATAGGCATCAACCACCTGCTCGTAGGTACCCACGGAAAAAAGCAGGGTAATGTTGATGTTCAGTCCGCGACCGATCAGCCGGCGGATCGCGGGAATGCCGGCAGGGGTCGCCGGCACCTTCACCATCAGGTTTGGGCGGTCAACTGCTTTCCAAAGGCGCAATGCCTCTGCGATTGTGGCGTCGGTATCGTTCGCGAGATAGGGCGAGCATTCCAGGCTGATATAACCGTCGCGTCCCTGTGTCTTGTCGTACACCGGCCGCAAAACATCGGCGGCGGCGCGAATATCGGAAATCGCCAAATGCTCATAGATCTCGGAAATGCCGTGGTCGGCCTGCGCCTGGAACTGCTTCAGGGCACTTTCGTATTCGTCGCTCTCGCCGATCGCTTTTTCGAAGATCGAGGGGTTTGAGGTGATGCCCTTGAGCCCATCGCGCTCGATCATCGAGCGCAACTCGCCCTTCTCGATCAAGCTGCGCTTGAGGTAGTCAAGCCATGGCGACTGCCCGCACGCTTCGAGTTGTTTCAATGGATTCATCTGGTCTGCCTCGCAGATTTTGCGATCTGCTCCTTGGCCGCGGCGAGCACCTTCTCCGGCGTGAAGCCGAATTTCGCCATCAGGTCCTTGATCGGCGCGGACGAACCAAAGCTGTGCATACCGATTTTGGCGCCGGCGGCACCCGCATAACGGTCCCAGCCGATGACCGAACCCGCCTCGACCGACACGCGCGCGGTAATGTCAGGCGGCAGCACGCAATCGCGATAGGCCTGATCCTGCTGCTCGAATAATTCCCACGATGGCATGCTGACCACGCGCGCCGCAACCCCCTGCTGTCTAAGCGTCTCGTATGCATCAACGCAGAGCGCGATCTCGCTTCCGGTGCCGATCAGGATCACGGCAGGTTTGCCGTTTTCTACATCCGCCATGACGTAGCCGCCGCGAGCGACACCTGCGGCCGAGGCGTAAAGTTTGCGGTCGAAGGTCGGCAGCGGCTGGCGGCTCAGAACCAGGCAGGCTGGCTGATGTTTTAGTCCGATGATGACACGCCAAGCCTCGGTGACCTCGTTGGCGTCGGCAGGCCGCAGTGTGATCAGACCAGGGATCGACCGCAGCGCGATAAGCTGTTCGATCGGCTGGTGCGTCGGGCCGTCCTGACCGAGGCCAATCGAGTCATGCGTGAATATGATGACGGCCGGAAGCTGCATCAGCGCGCTCAACCGGATCGCCGGCTTCATGTAGTCGGAAAAAATCAGAAAGGTCGATCCGTAGGCGCGGATCTTGGACAATGCGAGCCCGTTCACGATCGCGCCCATGGCATGCTCGCGAATGCCGAAGTGCATATTTCGGCCACCGTATTTCTCTGCTTCGAAATCTCCAGCTGCCTCAAACGTCAGACGCGTCTTGGTCGATGGCGCGAGGTCCGCCGCACCGCCGATCAGCCAAGGAAACCGTTGGGCGACGGCGTTCAGCACCTTGGCGGATGAATTGCGACTTGCAAGGCCCTTGGAATCGGTTTGAAAGCTGGGCAAGTCGGCATCCCAGTTATCAGTGGGTTTGCGCTCCTGCATGCGATCAAGCTGATCGGCGAGCTCCGGATATTTGGCGCGGTAACGCTCCATACACGTCGACCAAGCCGCCCTTAGATCGGCCCCGCGCCGGCCGATGCCGGCGCGGACGTGCTCACACACACCGTCCGGCACCAGAAACTTGGCATCCTCCGGCCATCCATAGCTGCGCTTAGCAAGACGAATCTCTTCGACGCCGAGCGGCTCGCCATGGGCGGCGCTGGTATCGTGCTTATGCGGCGCGCCATAGCCGATATGGCTATCGACGATGATCAGCGTGGGTGCATCATTCGAACGTCGGAATGTCTCGATCGCCTGCGCAATCCGCTCGGTGTCGTTGGCGTCGCCGACCCGCGTCACATTCCAGCCATAGGCGAGGAAGCGCGCCGCGACATCATCGCTGAAGGCAAGATCGGTGTGGCCTTCGATCGTTATGTCGTTATTGTCGTAAATCCAGCAAAGGTTGCCGAGCATCAGATGGCCGGCAAGCGAGGCGGCTTCGCTGGTGACGCCCTCCATCATATCGCCGTCGCCGCACATCGTATAAACGTCATAATCGAACAGCGTGAAGTTCGGCCGATTGAAATGCTTCGCCAGCCAGCGCTCTGCGATCGCCATGCCAACGCTCGTCGCGCAGCCCTGACCGAGCGGTCCCGTTGTCGTCTCGACGCCCGTGGTGACATGATATTCAGGATGTCCCGGGCATTTGCTGTCGATCTCCCGGAAACGCTTGATGTCATCGAGAGTGACCGCCGGCTCGCCGGAACGCTGGTGCTCGGGGTTGATCACCCTGACGCCGCTGAGATGCAGCATCGCATAGAGCAGCATCGAGGCGTGTCCGTTGGACAGCACGAAGCGGTCGCGGTTTGGCCAGATCGGGTCTTCTGGATCGAACCGTAGAAAGCGCTGCCACAGCGTATAAATGACGGGGGCCAGGGCCATCGGCGTACCGGGGTGGCCGGAGTTGGCTTGCTGTACGGCGTCCATCGACAATGTGCGGATCGTGTTGATGCACAGATCATCGATCGAGCAGTCGCTCGGCGACACCGGACGATGCGTTTTCTCTAGCTGGATGGGTGGTTTCCCAACGTTATCTAAAGTGGTGGCGTAATCTCGTCCCGCCATGCTTCCTCGCCGGTGCCTACAACGTTTGATTTGGCGCCAAGGCCTGAAGCACCGTCCGGACCAGACTGGCCGGTCGACACAACAGCCTCGGCTTTGGCCTATTAGGTAGCCCCCGTAACATCAACGATTTCGTTGCGAATTGGTTCAATGCAAGCATTATTAGGTGGCGCAATACCGCAGTGCGATCGCGATCGCGTAGGCGGCGGCGGGCCCAATCGTCGAGTCGAAAACTAGTCAGACCTGAGCGCGAGAAAAAGTGTGATCAATGACGGTGTTTTTTCCCGCGGGCTTACTCAATTCAACTACGAAAGAGTGGCCGCCGCCCCCGCGGCGCGCGCTCGCCTCGCTCGGCTGCCGCACTTCCCTGATTCTGCTGAGCCTGCTGATCCACCTGCTCTGCCTTTGCCTGCTCGGACTGATCTCTCACATTCGCATTCTTGTTCTCATTGGTCATGGTCTCTCCTGTTACAACACTTGCCAGCGATGAAATTACGCTGAGCAGCATCCCGTTACCGTCGTCAGGAATTGGGACAAAATCATCGAACTTGGCTCCGAGACTGGTTGGCCAAACGGCGCGTTTCATTTCGTCCACCGAATTAGTCGGCCTCCATCGAACCTGCAAACCAACAATGAAGCAAAAGTCAGTCGCATCTACCTGACCAACACATATCGGACGGCAGTGTTCCGCGTTAGGCTCGGAATCTACTTATATCGCTCGCTTCCAGCCCCATCGCGGATCCGAGGTCTGCAGGTTCAGGCGGCCGTGGGAGCGCAGATTCAGCAAGCGCATAAACAGCGTATTAATTCGACGCCACAGTCGATTACAAAAGCAAGCAGGCGCCAACGGCGGGACTCATGCCCCAGTGGTCGCAAAGGTCGCCCCCATGGCCACATGAGGATAACTCTCATCTGACAGGAATCGGTCGTCGATCTCGGCGGTGACCTAGCCTTCATAAGGCGCGTGGATTCTTACCGGCTCGCCAATGTGATTCAATTTGCTCAAGGGTTTTCCCCTTGGTTTCCGGCACCAGGAGATAAAAGAAGACCCAGGCGACGACGGCTATTATGCCGTATAGCCAGAAAGTCTCCGGGCGCCCGAGAACTTCGACCAAAGTGAGAAACGTCACCGCTACGAGCAGGTTCATTACCCAGTTGGCGACGGTCGCCACGCTCATGGCAGCACCGCGGACCTTTAGCGGGTATATCTCGGAAATCATCAACCAGAAGATCGGCCCGAGCCCAAACGCGAAACACGCGACATAGATCACCAGGCCACCGATGGCTATGTAACTTTTGAAACTCGCCAACTGCTGAAACTGGAAAGCCGCGCCCAAAATCGCGAGGCCGACAATCTGACCGGCAACTCCGGTCAACAACAGCGGCCTCCGTCCAACACGGTCCATCAGGAAGATGGCCAGCACGTGAAAGACCCACATCACCATCGCCAACGCCGCTCCGGCCAGGATCGCGGGGCCTGCGGCGGTAATGCCGGCGAACTTGAAAATAGTCGGGGCGTAATAAATGACCGTGTTAATGCCGGTGATCTGCTGAAATACCGCTAGCCCGACGCCGACAATCAAGGGCATCCTGAGTGAAGGCCGGAATAGTCCAGCCATCCCGCCGCCGCTCTGTTGTCCGAGGCTTTTCTGGATGTCCACGATTTCGGCACTTACGTCTGAGTCGATCCGCGCGCGCTGTAAGACGCGCCTCGCTTGATCCACCCTTGACTTGCTGATCAACCAGCGCGGGCTATCCGGCTGGCACCACATTGCAACGGTCAGAATGATGGACGGCAACGCCGCCAAGCCAAACATATATCGCCAACCTTGGATGCCGGACAGTGCATAGTCCGCCAGATAAGCAACAACGATGCCTGTAGTAATTGCAAGCATGTTGACGGCCACCAAAGAGCCGCGGACCTTTGCCGGCACCAGTTCGGCGATGTACATCGGAGAGACAAAGGATGCGATGCCGATGGCGAGCCCGCTCGCGATCCTGGCGACAATCAACCAAGTAACCGTCGGTGCCTGAGCCGTACCGATGGCGCTGACAGTAAAGATAATGCCGGCCACGATGATCAGCCCACGGCGGCCGAAACGATCGGTCAGCGCGCCACCAATAACAGCCCCAATTACGGCGCCGACCAAGACTGCGCTGACGACAATCTCCTCCATGGCGGACGATAAAGAAAATTGCGTTTTGATGAACAGAATCGCACCGGAGATCACGCCAGTATCGTAGCCGAACAGCAAACCACCGAGCGCCGCCACGCCGACCGCGACGTAGATAAAATCTTTTACGTCTGCCTTCGTCTCATTCTTCATCATCTCAACTCAGTCCAAAGCTACAGGCCAGATCATCCGAGCGTTACCCGCACATGATGGGTGGCGCCGTCATCTATCAATGGAACGTTGGTCGAACCGTCTGAGAGCGCTTGGCCATCCAGTTCCAAGCGGGCAATGCCACGACAGACCCCCGCAGGGTTTTCGACCTGTATTTCGTATCGAGCCGTTTTGTGTCGATACACAATTTCAAAATCCCACCACGCTTTGGGCACGCAAGGATCAAGCCGCAGTGTGTTGCCTTCCACGCTAAACCCCAAAATCGATTCTAGACCTGCGCGGTACATCCAGCCGGCCGAGCCCGTGTACCATGTCCAGCCGCCGCGTCCGACATGCGGCGGAACCGAATAGATGTCGGCGCAAACCACATACGGCTCCACCTTGTAGCGCTGGGCGGCGGCCCAGGTGTAAGAGTGGTTGATCGGATTGAGTATCGCCATCAACTCGGCGGCCTTGTCACCATCGCCGAGTTTGGCGAAAGCCTGCACCGACCAGACAGCGGCATGTGTATATTGGCCACCATTTTCACGGATACCGGGCGGATAGCCCTTGATGTAACCCGGCTCCAGAGTGGTTTTATTGAACGGCGGCGTGAACAGCAGAGCTAGGTCGTTCTCGCGGGAGATGAGGTTCTCGTCGACCGCGGCCATAGCGCGCTCTGCGCGCGCCGGCTCCGCCGCGCCGGAGATCACTCCCCAGGATTGAGCGATCGAGTCGATGCGGCATTCGCTGCTCGATGCCGAGCCAAACGGCGTTCCATCGTCAAAATACCCGCGGCGATACCAGTCGCCATCCCAACCATCTTGCTCAAGCGCTGCGCGTAGCGAAACAGCGTGCCGCCGCCAGGTTGCCGCGCGCTCGTGTTGGCCTCGCTGCTCCGCAAATGCGGCGAAGCTCGCAATGGTGGCGTAAAGAAACCAACCCAGCCATATGCTTTCGCCCTGCCCGCCCACTCCAACCCGGTTCAAGCCGTCGTTCCAGTCTCCGCCGCCGATCAGCGGCAGCCCATGTCGCCCGGACGCCAGGCTTCGATCGATGCCGCGCGCGCAGTGTTCGAATAAGGTAGCCTTTTCATCCGCAGGCATCGGCTGAAAAAAGGCATCGTGCTCATGGGGCGCCAGTGCCATTCCATCGAGAAAGGCAATTTTCTCGTCAAGGACAACAAGATCACCAGTTGCCGTCACATACTGAGCAGCAGCATAGCCCAACCAAAGCAAGTCATCGGAAACGCGGGTGCGAATGCCTTTGCCTGACGACGGCAACCACCAATGCTGGACATCGCCTTCGGGAAATTGTCGGGCCGCCGCGCGCAGGAGATGCTCGCGAGTCAGCGCGGGCTGCGCCACGCAGAGCGCCATGCCATCTTGCAGTTGATCACGAAAACCGTAGGCACCGCTTGCCTGATAAAATCCCGACCGCCCCCACAATCGGCAGCTGATCGTTTGGTATAAAAGCCAGCGGTTGAGCAAAATATCCATTGCGCGATCAGGTGTCCTCACCTGGACGGTTCCCAGCGCTTGATCCCAATATTCGGTCACGTCGCGGAAAACTTGGTCGAGATTGGATGTGCGATATCGCTCGACCAAAGATTGGGCCTCCGCATCCGTCGCCGCGTCGCCCAGCAAGAATGTGATTTCTGCTTCGCCGTTGACTGCGATATCTATTGCGGTTTGCAGAGCGCCGCATGGATCGAGGCCGGCGCCAACCCGGTTCGACAGCGGCTTTCGATCTGCGAGCGCCGCCGGCAAAGCCAAAGTGCCGTTGCGGCCAATGAACTCCGTGCGATCACCGGACCATGACTGTTGCCGGCCAGACAAATCGGCGAAGGCGACACGCGAACCGAACTCCATGCGCCACGGATTTCGTACCAGCAATGCACCGGTTTCGGGATCGATCGCCGTAACGATATAGGCCGCGCCGACATCACGCGAAGGTCCAAGCACCCATTCCACATAGGCGGTAATTGAGAGGCGCCGCCGGCGGCCCGAAACATTCTTGATCTTCAGTCTGGAAATCTTGATGGGATCTCCGAGAGCGACAAATTGCAACAAGTCGAGCGAAATCCCGTGCGACTCATGCTCAAACCGACTGTAACCTTGGCCATGTCTGGCAATGTATCGGGAGGCGTCATTACGGATGGGAAGAGCGGTCGACGTCCAGACCTCGCCACTGTCCTGGTCGCGCACATAGATGACTTCGCCGGGACTGTCGCTGACCGGATCGTTCGACCGGGGAGTGAGTTGGTTTTCGCGGCTGTTCACCGACCACGTGTAGCCGCTGCCCTCGGCGGAAACCTGGAAGCCGAACGAAGGATTGGCGATCACGTTCACCCAAGGAGCAGGCGTCATTTGATCCCCGTCGAGGATGGTAACGTACTCGCGTCCATCCTTATCGAACCCGCCGATGCCGTTGAAAAACTCGAGTGGCGGCGGCGCGGCAAACTCAGGCGGGCTCGCGCTCCGTGGCTTGAGTTGCGGCGGTTCGGCAGCCGGTGCGACTTCTTGCAGACGCTTGACTTGCTCGGCTAGGCCGCCGCGTCGGCTCACGATCACCACGCGCGCAACCGTCTGCAGCAGGTTGCGTATGTCGGCTGACAACAGATCGGCGCGCAGCAGAAACACGGATCCCGGGGCGCTATCCTTTTCAGACGGCGACCGCGCCAGGCTCACCCGAACGACCGACTCCAGAGCCGAGTGCAGATCCTGAACATACGAGGTGCTTCTCTCATTGACGATCACCAGGTCGACGGCGAGCTGCTTCATCCGCCAGTATTGGTGCGCGCGAATGAGCTGCCGAACGGTCTCGAGATGTTCGACCTCATCGATCCGGCATAGCACGATCGGCAAGTCCCCAGAGATGCCGTGCGCCCAGAGAGCCGATGGTCCGAGCTGATTCCGCTTTAAAATTTCACCCGACGGCCGCAATGTCTGGTCCGAGTACACCACCCGATTGGCTAACCGCTGGAAGAGGTGCGCCTCGTCCGGTGTTATTCCAAGGTGATGAAGCTGGACCTGTGCTTGTGTCCAGGCCAACGTGGCAGCACGTTCAAACGCCGCAACATCGTGGTGTTTATCGGCCAAACCGATGATTTCGGCGCGCGAACGAGCGATAAGGGTCCAAAATGAAACCCGGATTGTCGCGCCGGGCGGGATGCGGACACGCCGACGAATGCTGAAGATCGGATCGAGCACGGTTCCGACCGTGTTCGAAAGCGGACGTCCGCTGCCGATGGCAATCGGCGAGCTGACTCCGTTACCACGCCCCAGAAAGCGCGCCCGGTCGGTCTCGAATTGCAGATCATCGACGGATTCGCCCTCCAAAATGGCCAGATGAGCGGCCCACACCTCAGGTTCGTCGGGCGCGCGCCTTCGCCGGGTTGCCAAAAGCGCACCGAGTTCAGGCACAAATTCCGTTTGCACAAAAAGCTTTGAAAATGTCGGATGCGCCGCGTCGTCGCTCGCAGGCGCCAAGACGACTTCCGAATAAGAGGTCAGCTCGATATCGCGCGTACGCGTGCCTAGATTTGTCACCGACACGCGTCTGACGTCTCCGTCATCCTCCGGCGACACGACGATATCGAGAGTTGTCGCCAGGGTCCCATCGCGCCTTTTGAATTCGGCGCGATCCTCGGAAAACGTCACCTCGTAATTGTCGGGGCGGGTACCGCTCGGCTGGTAACCCGCCGACCACACGGTGCCGTTTTCGGTATCGCGCAAATAGACATATGACCCCCAAGGATCGCAGGTGATGTCTTCACGCCAACGCGACACCGCTAGATTTTTCCAGCGACTGAAGCCCGAACCAGCGGCCGTGATCATGACGCCGTAGCGGCCATTCGAAAGAACGTGGGTCCGAGGAATAAGATCGTGCGGCGAATGGAATCGGCGCAACATGGGCGGGACGAGTTCGCGCACCTTCGTCGTCTGATTCACTTCCTCAGCGCGCACCCATTTAACAGTGACGTCGCGAGGTGGCCTTTCCTGCAACAAAAGCTCTGTCGCTTGGACGATCGGATTGGCGTGAAAGCGCGTACGCATGATCCCGCCGCGAAGCGCGTTATCGATAGCGACCAAACTCATTGCTTGATGGTGCGCCATAAAGGCACGTACGACGGCAACACTTTTGCCCTCCGGAACCCGTGCCGGCGTGTAGTCCAACGCCTCGTACCAGCCATAGCGACCGTCGCCACCCACTTCGGCCAGTCGGGAGAAGTTACGCACCGCAGCGACCGCGTCGACCATTGACGCAAGCGCCGTCGCGTAAGGTGCAACGACAAGGTTCTCGCTGAGCCCCCGTTTTAATCCCAGTCCCGGGACACCAAAATTAGAGTATTGATAGGTCATCTCGATGTCGCGGAAGTTATACGCGGATTCGGAAATTCCCCACGGCACGCCAAGCTGAGCGCCGTACTCAATCTGTCGGCTCACGATGAGCCGCGCTGTCTGATACAACAGGCTCCCTTCTGGCTCGCGCATCACCAGCTCCGGCATCAGGTACTCGAACATTGATCCGGACCACGAGATCAGCGCCGAGCCGCGATCGATCGGCGTGACCGCGCGCCCCAATTTGAACCAATGCTTCGGTGCGATATCGCCTTTGGCGATTGCGATAAAACTTGCCAAGCGAGCCTCGGACGCAAGCAGATCGTAACAGCTTGAATCCAGGACGCCCTCGGCAGATTGATATCCTATAGAGAGCAACTGCCTCGCAGGATCCAGCAGAAACCCGAATTGCATCTCGTCGAACATTTTTCGAGCGAGCTCGTCGAGACTTTCAATTCGTCGAATGAGAGCTTGCGCACGCTCTGCCGATTGCTCCAACGCCGCAATGAGAGGGCCACTGTCAGTAGCAGCCGCATCGGCGCAGTTTGGCGAGAGATCGGCTTTTTGTTGACGCAATTTTTCAAGCAATGCCTGACTACGATCCGGCAGATCGAGCAAAGTCGGCACAACCGGCGGTGCGGCAGCGTCATCGGTGAGTTTCATCCACGGGAGCAATTCATCGACATCGCGCAGTTGGTGTCGGACGCTCGCTCCAACTGCATCGATCCAAGTCGCTAGATCGGCTCTGGCCGTAATGTCACTGTCGCCTTCCTTGCCAAGAGCCTGTACGAGTTCAGAAAGCTCATCGGCCTGTTGCTTGAGGTTCGACAAGCGAGCGACAAGATCCGCCGGCGATTCAACAGGCAATTCCAGCGAAGTCGTAAGCGAAACAAGCGCTGTTTGCAGCCGCTTAAGATTGAGCTCCGATATGCGGCCGCCGCTGCGTGGCACGTCGAGAGAGTTTTGAGCGAGCTTGACGGCATCCGAGATCCCGGCGAGCGGCGCCGGGCCGATCACCGGCGCCGCAATCATCTCCCGGCAAGCGCTGCGCAGAACAATCAAATGCCCAGCTAGATTGCCGCTATCGACCGACGACACATATTTTGGCTCAAGCGGACGAAGATCTTGCGTGCCATACCAATTGAAGAAATGGCCGCGAAATCGCTCCAACCGGTTCATCGTCCGAAGGGTATCTTCCAATCGATCGACGGCTGACGTGAGCCCAATCCAGCCAAAATCGCGTGCGGCCAGCACCGAAAGAAGGTAAAGGCCCAAGTTTGTCGGCGAGGTGCGGTGGGCGAGGATGGGTCGTGGGTCCTCCTGAAAATTATCCGGAGGAAGCATATGATCCTCCGCCGTAACAAATGTTTCAAAGAAATTCCAGGTACGCCGCGCGGTAAGGCGCAGGCTTATCGCCTCGGCGGCCGACAGCGCAATCTGATCGGATCGTGGCGCCCGGCTGACCCACCATGCTATCGCTGGTGAAAGCATCCAAGCGCCAAGCAGCGGGACCGCGAATAACCAAGTCTTGTGATCGGCAAAGGTAGTGATAGCCGCCGCGCATATAACCAGAACGACGACGCCGGCCATCCGCCGATAGAAGCCGCCGAGTTCGAGCTCCCGATCGGAGCTTGCCGCTGCTGCGGTCACCCATTGCAGCAATTGCTTGCGCCGATACAGCCTGGACAACGTCCGGATGATTGCGTCGCACATCAGCCACGCCTGATCGGCAAGCAACGCCACTTGAAGTCCAAGCTGCGATAAGGCGATTTTAAGATCGAGGCGAAACGCGCGGAAGTGACTCCCCGTCGTAATTCCGGAGCGACGCGGAACCACGCGTGTGACGAGAGGCAGGAAGGCAGTCAGCAGGAATGGAAGAAAGACGAATCCGGTCCAGATAAAAGCTGCCGTTGTTGGCAGCAGAATCCAACCGGCCACGAGCGCGAGAACGCTCGCCGGGGCCGATAGTGTCCGGCGAAGGTTATCTGCGAGTTTCCAGCGGCCGAGCAAAGGAATGCTCGTTTCGACGCCGGCGGAGACCGGCCCCCAGCCGATGACCCAAGGAAGCAATTGCCAGTCGCCGCGCGCCCAACGGTGCTGGCGCAATGCGGCAACATCGTAACGCGACGGAAAGTCTTCGAAGACTTCGACATCCGAGACCAGCCCGGCGCGGGCAAA
Organism: uncultured Alphaproteobacteria bacterium; assembly: GCA_963703875.1. Classification (GTDB taxonomy): domain Bacteria; phylum Pseudomonadota; class Alphaproteobacteria; order Rhizobiales; family Xanthobacteraceae; genus Pseudolabrys. Next base: position 101,897 of record CAVPFZ010000023.1, on the reverse strand, counting down.
AATCCCTTCTAGCAAGTCATGACTGAGCACGCTGCTTTCCGCGATTCGGCCTGCAAGAGCGGCCTCGAAAGCATCCACGTCGTAGATACCCTTGCCGCTATAGGATCCTTCTTCGAAGAGATCCTGATAAACGTCGGAAACGGCTGCCGCGTAGGGGTCGATGCCGGTCGGGCTGGAAAACACACGCTGGAAAATCGAGCCATCGATCGCCGTGGGAAGCGAAGGCGTCACCCGCGGCTGCAGCACGCCGTAGCCCTCGACGACGCGTCGAGAAACAAGGTCGAATTTCGGACGATTGAGCGGGTGCGCCATTTTTCCGATCAGGCGTTTTGCAGCTCCGATGGGAAGTCGCGTGTCCGTGTCCAGCGTAATGACATAGCGCACACTTTTCGGTACCAGCGGCAATTCGCCGCCCACAGCCAGGAACGTGGTGTCTGTAGCGCCACGAAGCAGCCGATTTAGTTCATGCAGTTTTCCGCGTTTGCGCTCCCATCCGATCCATTTGCCTTGGCCCTCGTTCCAGACTCGCCGCCGATGAAGAAGAAAGAAGCGCGCGCCCTCCGATGCAGGCCCATATTTGGCATTGAGACGGCTAATTCCCTCAATGGCCGCGCCTAAAAGCGTCTCGTCTCCCGCCGCGTTCTCGGTCGCCGAGTCAGTCCAGTCTGAAAGTATTGCAAACCGAATATCGCCATCCGGGCTCGCCAGATAATGGATTTCCAATCGCTCAATGAGCTGTTCGATTGCGGCATTGGTTGTGAGCAGCGCCGGCACGACGACGATGGTACGGAGCTCGTTCACAACACCGTCGCGAAGCTCGAGTCCGGGGAGCACGGCGGGGCCGACCCGACCCGTAACTGCGCGGTTCACAAGCGTGATTGCGGCATCGATGGAAATAAGGAGCCCTGGAAATGCCAGTGGCAGGAAAGCCCATCCTTCGGAGGTCGCCGGCCCGACCGCCAGCAATGCCAAGGTGAGAATTGCGCCCGCAGCGAACCCGACGGCTAGCAGATAGCCTGAAATCCCAACCTCCGCGTTAGCGCGGATCAGCCAATCCTTCAGCGGAGCGCGAAAGCCAAGTTTCCTTTCGAACGCGCGTCGACCTTGCCCGATCAGGGAATAGCCGGGATCGCGCGAGCGCGAATCCGGCTCTTCTGATGTGGCTTGCGGGTCAGCTGCAGCGCGCTTGGCAATGAGGATGACAGCTCGGGCGACATCGATTTCTGAGTGAGCCGACCCACGCGCAAGTTGTTCAACCGCGCGGCGATATCTGTCGCGGGTCGGAAAATCCATATTGGCGAAATCACTGCCTGCTCGTAGCGTCTCATCAACCAGGCTGACGCCTTCGAAAAACTCCGCCCAGTCAAGCTCGGCGATGTGCCGCATGCTAGTGACGATGTTGCGGATGGTGACGTTCGCCGCAACCTGTCTGCGATGCTCTTCACGCACGAGTTCGTCGGCATTTGTTCCCTGTGACCTCAGTCGGTCATCTAGCCACAGAAGCGCCGGAGTGGTCGTCGGATCTTCGTCGCGCAGCCGCTGGAGAAGTTGAACTGCAAAAGATCTCGTCAGCGGCATATTTGCAAACTGGAGCAGTTCCGCAGCGAGCTCGGAACCCTCGATCTTCGTGGTGAGCAGGCGATCCGCCAATACATCCGCGGCGTCACGCAATGTCTGACTGTCGACGATGAGATCGGCCAAACGCCGCAGATTCTCCACCAGCACAACGCGAATTGTAATCGCGAGAGCCCAGAGTTCGCCAATTGTCAGCGGTTGAACGCGCTGATAGGCCAACACGAAGCGTCGAAGCATCTCCGCTTCAAAACGACTATCGGTATGCGCCACGAACGCCCAGGCCACCTCGAAAATACGCGGATACCCCTTAAATGGACCTTCCGCGAGTTTTGGAAGTTGGCGGTAATATTTTGGCGGAAGATTGATTCGGATTTCACGGATCTGGTCTTCAGCGAGATGAAAATTATCGATCAGCCATTCGGCCGCCGGTGTTATGGCGCGTTTGCCCTGAATTGCGGCTGCGATGACACGATAGGCATTAAGAAGGGCAACATCGTTTTCGCGAACACGTTTTGTAAGAAGTCGGCCCCGCTCCGGCTGCGAACTGACAGACTGAGCTGCAGCCAAGCTTTCTGCGTGCTGCTCAAGACGTTCGACACTGAACAGTTCCTCACGGATCGCTTCCGCGCCGACCCAAAATGGAACCAAAGGCGCCTTTGATGAGGTTCGCGCGAACGGCCCGTTCAACTGTACCTCACTTGTACCTCACTCTCGATGGCGGTCGGCGTCGCGCCGGGCAGACCCGCACCGGATCGAGGGCAGCATCCACTGGTCGGATTTCACTCGCCCGCAGATTAAGGCTCGCTTCGTCTGCTTGGTGTATGGACCCGAGCACGTTTGTTCGTTCCGAAGACCGCGCAATATCCGCCGCGCCTCGGTCGGCGCACGGCACAGAACGGTGTCGGTAAGTGGCGATGTCACATCGGTAACCCGGGCCGTGAGGAGCGAACAAAAGCTGTTCGGTCCGTGCACCCAAATATAAGCATTTTCACAGCGAATACATCGTTGGTTCGCGCTCGAGTTCAATGTGAGCAATTCTATACAGCTTAACGGCTATAACCGGTTCATGCTGCAAGAAGAAAAAACCGCTCACTAGCAAGCCGAGATCATTGAGAACAACGACGAAATGTTGACGTTGCGTTGGAAAGAGTTTCCTCGGCAACCAGAATTCAAGCGTCTGCGAACAGCTGTGGCACTCGTTAATCCAGTTCCGCCCAAACAACCCTAAGCCGCACAAACCGAAACCGTAGCGCCGTGGCACAGGCCGCGGTACTCGCATCTATGGGAAAAATCCGATGGCACACGAGACTGAGACCATTCGACGCTTGAATGACCAGCTTATTGCCGCTGCTCACCGGCCACGGTCTGAAAGGCGCCGAGAGCATTCTCGATGCGCACTATCTCGGGCGCGACGTGAAGCTCGCTGAGATTGCGATCATGAAGCTCGAAACGCGAACAAAACTGTAAAACGCACTGTAAAACGTGCGCCCTTTGTTCGGGCGATCACCAAGCTAAGTTGTTGAGAAGATTGGTGGGCGCAGCAGGGCTCGAACCTGCGACCCGCTGATTAAGAGTCAGCTGCTCTACCAACTGAGCTATGCGCCCTAACCAAGTCTTATCAATAGGTTAGGAACTTCCACCATTTTCGCGTGGCACCGATTTGGCACCGGAGAAAGAATGCCGCCCCGGGCGGGAGCGGCACGCTTCTAGAGGATATAGCGGCCGAGATGCATTGCGGCAAGTTCTACCCGACGCGCCCTACCCGACGGCCCTTTGAAATTGGACGGGAGGGCGAACATGAGAGTGATGCTCCAATCTCGACACCAATCGTCTCCGAACGTCTCCACAAGGTTCTGGCGGGGGTCAAGTACAGCCACCGGTTAGGGCGGCATCGGCATGCCTTTGCTCGTATTCGCATCGTCTGCCGCCGTCAAAATTGAAAATCTTATTCACGATGGACGACGAGATTAGGGTTTCGTGCTGCGGGAATTCCTCTGCTTGAAAAGTATGAAGGCTGCCAAGTTCCTGAATGTGATTATGCTCAGAGCCCTGTGAAAAGCTCCTTCGTATTTTCGCTTTCGTTTAATCCAATTTCATATCCGAGCGAGCCATATCCTGCGCGTCTCCTCGCCGCCATCCGCGCCAACATCGGGATACGAGGATCAACATAGTCATAAATAATGACTTCACGTTTCCTATCGTGGAGCCTGTGCAGGCGGCCAGCATATTGAGCAAGCGTTCCCCGCCACGAGATCGGCATCGCGAGAAACAGCGTGTCGAGTCGAGGATCATCGTCTTATGCTGTAATTCTGCGGCCTCGATATCAATTTGACGGACATCGCTTCACCCTCTGATGCGATAGCCTCAGATCGGGTACGCTGAGCAAAAGACAGCTACCGCGACAGCGCGCGGGAAACAGCCTCTGCCGCTTCGGACGCAGGCATGAATAGTCTGAGCGGGCGGTTCGGAAATGGCACGAATCCAAAGTCGCGATAGAAGATCGCTGCTTTTTCATCTGTCGCCTCGACCACGATTGCGAAAACCGCAAGCGATTGGGCCGCTCCAATCACTCTTCGAACGGCGTCGGCAAGCAGAAGATCGCCGACCCCTTCGCCTCGCACTTTCTCATCACGCGCGAGCCGCCCAATGAGAGCAGCAGGAATGACATCATAACGGGGCAGGCGTTTTGCGTGCTCGGGCGGCAGATCGGCGATGGCGAGTGTGAAGGAGCTCAAGCTGTAGAAACCGACGACCCCGCGTTGATCGTCGATAGCGACGAAGACACGCGCGACATTGCGTTTCTCGTCCTGCCCCGCGCGAAGACGAAACCATTCATCGAGTGCTACCGCACCGCACGAAAACGCCGCGCGGTCATGCTTGCCGAGCGGTTCGATCGCTTTGATCATGCACTATCAGCCGAAGAGATGGCGATGACGCTTCAGTGCCTCGACAAGACGCGGGGATGGATCAGGGTTCCGGTCGACCGCCGTGAGAAAGGCGTCGCGATCCGCTCCCGACAGAACCATGCGCTGATGCTCGTCGAGAATGCGGCGCGCACCCTCATAGGCAAGATCGCCGGCGGCAAGACCGGTGATCGACATGGCCTGCTGGATCACCTTCTTTGCCGACGGCGCTAGGCGCAATTCGAGTCGTTGGGATTTGTATTCCCTCTTCGGCGATGCTGGCTTCTTATGCGTGGACGGCATGATCACTCTCTCCTGGGGCTCTTGTACGGCAATTCACCGTGCTTGACAAGAGCAACCGCACACGACCGTTTCCATCGGTCGCACTTTTCGGATTTTTGGGACAATGCGATTCTATGAGCGACAGCGGACAGCTATGAGCATCTATGACCAGGGGCGGTGTAGCACTATGTGTCCAAGTAGCTCTATTTATTGCCATTTCCCTGTTCGATTTTTTGTGATGCCAGCGGCAATACCAGCAGCCTCATGGCGTGACAGAATTGCTCGCCGCGATTTCTCCGCAATTTTTATGAGGCGTCCCCGATAAACGTTGTTTTCGGAAGCGACTCATAGATTCCTAAAAAGCACCCTGAATTGGGCGGCGCATCCTGACGTGATGTCTGCTCTTGTCCGATTGTGTTGCAAAAGTCGGATTGAAGCGCTCGTCGAACCGTGATTCCGTTTGATTTGAGTCGATCATCATCGGGAGCGGCGCATGATGGGGCGGCAGGAAGACGAGCAACGCCAGTTCTTCTATGTCCTTGATCTCGACGAGGTGGTGCCGCCCGATCATCTGGTTCGCCAGATCGATGGCGTGCTCGATCTGGGTTGGGTGCATAAGGAGCTTGCACCTTACTACTCACACACGGGCCGGCCTTCGATTGATCCTGTTCTGATGATCCGGATGCTGATCGTGGGCTACGTGTTTGCGCTCCGCTCGGAGCGGCGGCTGTGCGCCGAGGTGCGGGTCAATCTGGCATACCGGTGGTTCTGCAAGCTCGGGATCGAGGATAAGATCCCGGATCACTCAGTGTTCTGTCGAGCCCGGCACGAGCGCTTTCGCGAGAGCGATGCCTTGCGCCGGGTGTTCGAGGGCGTGGTGGCGATGTGTATCGCGGCCGGGCTGGTTGGCGGCGAAGCGTTCTCGATCGATGCCAGCCTGATCAAGGCTGACGTAGACAAGATGAAGCGCCTCCCCGGCGACCAGCCGATTGCATGGCCGACGATATCCCATGCGGTTCGAGAGTATCTTTCGGCCCTTGATGCTGCCCGCAATGATGAGAAGGGTGACGGTGAAGACGGTGGCGGATCGAGCAGCGGCGGCGGTAGCCGAGGCAAGCCTCCCAAACAGGTCTCGCTGACCGATCCGCAGGCATCCTGGGTGGCCAGGCCGGGCGTGAACCCGTTCTTTGCCTACGATGCGAACTATCTGATCGACAACAAGGCGGGGATCATTGTCGACGCCGAGGGCACGCGCGCCAACCGTACTGAGGAACTCGCCGTTACCCAGACCATGATGGACCGGGTCAGCCGCCGTTTTGATTTCCAGCCCCAGGGGCTCGCAGGCGACACGGCTTATGGCGCGGTCAAGCTGCTCAAGTGGCTAGTCGATCGCAAGATCACTCCGCACATTCCGGCATGGGATAAGTCGGCACGCCCCGATGGCACCTTCAGCCGAGCGGACTTCGTCTTTGATCCGGCGCGCAATATCTACACTTGCCCGGGTGGCGCGGAGCTGACCAGTACCGGCAACATCGATCAGGGCCACATCGTGCACTACCGGGCCAGCAAGAAGGACTGCTCGACCTGCTCGCTAAAGCCAAAGTGCACGACCGCGGCCATGCGCAAGGTCACCCGCGATCTTGACGAGGATGTGCGCGATCGCGTCCGCGCGCTGGCCAATACGCAAGCCTTCGAACAATCACACCGCGAGCGCAAGAAGGTCGAGATGCGGTTTGCGCACATGAAGCGCATCCTGCGGCTCGACCGGTTTAGATTGCGCGGCCTCAGCGGCGTCAGGGACGAGGTCTTGCTCACCGCAACCGCGCAGAATCTCAGGCGGCTCGTCAAGTTACTCAGCCGTGCCCCACCACCATTGGCAGCCGCGTGCCCAGCATAGCGTCGAGTAAGGCGTTGGTGCCGAGGCAGTGGTACGCCAGCTCCCTCAATCTGAGCGTGGCATAAGAGAACGGCCAATATCCACGGCCGGGCCCCACAGTCGAGAGCAACCGAGTTTTGCAACACAATCGGGCAAGAGCAGACAAAATTGGATTTCGGCCCGCAGCCGCTTGTCCGCTAATGACCCTTAGCGACATTCCTATTTGCTATCCGTCTGCTGAGTAATAATGAAATCAAGCGCAACCCAAAATCCAAACGCAGTTGTAAAGAAATTCACGGCCAAGGCAGTAATGTAGGCTGCTGATGGATATTGGAAGCCTCCTAATACATACGCGATCATCGCCAAGAGGCTACCGGAACCTAACCCGATAAAAGTCGCCAGCACGCTAGGTGGTGCCTGTTTGCGGTACACGGCCCTGCGCCGCCTCGGATACGTAAGCAAGATTGCCAGCATGGGAATCCCGAATAGCAAGGAAGACGCCTTCCAAACCAATGTCTCAGGAATTTCATAAAGGTTCAAAAGCACGGGGATAAGTGCCCCGGCTGTTAGCACGAATAAATGTCCCACTATCGCTCGCGTGATAAATCTGTCGAGTGCGGACACCTGTGCTCCGGCACCCTGGCGAACTATTAGCAGCAGTGCAGAGAAGCCAGCGAAGGTGACCATCAAAGTCGCCAGCGTGTAAAGAAAACTTGCGCCTTTCAATTCCATAATTCCTCCCTTTAGCAGCCACTAATCATGATGCTCGGCAGACCCAGTTGCAATGCAGAGATTTTGTTGCCTATTGGCTGCCGCCTCAACCGGTCGACGCAACACAGGCGTTAAATCTCTCTGCTGGGGTTTCGAATTGCAAGGTCTCGCGTGGTCGCTCGTTGAGCTGACGCGCCACTTTGTTGAGATGAGCTTGCGAGTGCACCGAGAGGTCGGCTCCCTTCGGAAAGTATTGTCTCAACAGACCATTGGTGTTCTCGTTCGACCCACGCTGCCAGGGACTTTGTGGATCGCAGAAGTAGACGTCGATGTTGGTTGCCAGCGTGAATCGTCGATGATCGGTCAGCTCCTTGCCGATCACAGCCACAAACCACTGAATTCATTGGTGGAGACGAGAGGACTCAAACTACGTGCCTACCACGCAGTCATGCTCGAAATCAGTCTCTGTGACGTGATCACGACCGATTTGCCCTCAAAGCGACCATTGGCGGATAATCGCAGAATGCCTGCTAAGTGTCGGCAGCGGACACAGCCCTTCCGTGCATATTGGCGTTCCTATAGCGTAGGCGCTTGACAAGATTGCTGAGGAGGCGTCACGATGAAACTTCTCCGCCGACAATTCTTGTATTTGGCCGCGGGCGCGTCTGCGCTGCCGGTGGTTTCGCGTTTCGCATGGGCGCAATCCTATCCAAATCGCGCCGTGCGCCTCATCGTCGGCTTTCCTCCCGGCACGTCGTCCGACATCACCGCCCGGTTGATCGCGGAGTGGCTGTCGCAGCGGCTCGGCCAACAGGTAGTCGTCGAGAACCGGACGGGCGCGGGCACCAATATCGCCGCCGAGACCGTCGTGCAGGCGACGCCGGACGGCTACACGCTGCTTTGGATCACGCAAACCAACGCCATCAACGCGACGCTGTATGAGTCGCTCAAGTTCAACTTCATCAGGGATATTGAACCCGTCGCCGGCGTCATTCGCGTTCCGACCGTGATGATGGTCAATCCATCAGTGCCGGCCAAGACCGTTCCGGAGTTCATCGCCTATGCCAAGGCAAATCCGGACAAGATCAACATGTCGTCGCCCGGCATTGGAAGCGCCAATCATGTGCTCGGCGAGATGTTCCAAATGATGACCGGCACCAAGCTCGTTCACATTCCCTATAAAGGCAGCCAATTTCCCGATCTGCTCAGCGGACAGGTGCAGGTCACGTTCAATCCGCTGCCGTCGTCGCTCAATTTTATCAAAACCGGAAAGCTGCGCGCGCTGGCGGTGACCAGCGCGACGCGTCAGGCGGTGCTGCCCGATGTCCCGACGGTGGGTGAATTCGTGCCGGGCTACGAGGGCAACGCATGGTTCGGGATTGGCGCGCCGAAAAATTCGCCGAAGGACATCATCGCTAAGCTCAACAGCGAGATCAACGCCGGCCTCGCCGATCCAAAGCTCAAGGCGCGGCTGATCGATCTAGGCGGCGTTCCTATGTCGTTGACACCCGCCGAATTCGGCAAGTTCATCGCCGATGAAACCGAGAAGTGGGGCAAGGTGGTGAAGTTCGCAGGCCTCAAAGTGAATTGATGCGGCTTATGAAGGTTTCAATTCTCGACGACTACTTCGACACCATTCGTACCCTCGACAGCTTTCGCAAGCTCGATGGCTTCGACGTAGAAATCTGGAACGATCACGTTCAGGATGTCGACGTCCTGGCGGACCGGCTCAAGGATACCGACATCCTGGTGCTGATGCGCGAGCGGACGAAAATCCGCAAACCCCTGCTCGAACGGTTGCCCAAGCTCAAGCTGATCAGCCAGCGCAGCGTCTATCCGCATATCGATATCGATGTGTGCACCAAGCTCGGCATCGTCGTGTCGTCCAGCCAGCATCCGGGCACGCCGTGCTACGCCGCCGCGGAATTGACCTGGGGGCTGGTCCTTGCCGCCGTGCGACAAATTCCTCATCAGATGGCCTCGCTCAAGGCCGGGACCTGGCAGATCGGCGTCGGTTCGACGCTGCGCGGCAAGATGCTTGGAATTTTCGGTTACGGGCGGATCGGCCGCGCGGTGGCCGAATACGGCAAAGCCTTCGGCATGCAGGTGGTTTTCCTGGCGCGCGAAGCCACGATGGCGCGGGCGCGGGCCGAGGGCCATGCCACGGCGCCCAGCAAACAGGCATTCTTCGAGCAATCCGATGTGATCAGCCTGCACATGCGCCTGGTCGACGCGACCCGCGGCATTGTCACCGCCGCAGATCTCGCCCGGATGAAGCCTTCGGCGCTGATCGTCAATACCAGCCGCGCGCCGTTGATCGAGCCCGGCGCCCTGGTCGCCGCGCTCAAGGCCGGGCGTCCGGGCATGGCCGCGGTCGACGTCTTCGAAGAAGAGCCGGTGCGCGACACGCATCATCCACTCCTGAATATGCCCAACGTCATTTGCGTGCCGCACATCGGTTATGTGACGCGCGAGGAATACCAACTTCAATTCACTGAAATTTTCGATCAGATCACGGCCTGGAGCGGCGGCCATCCGATCAATATCGTCAATCCGGACGCGCTCGCTTCACCGCGGGCTGTGACGGCTAAAGCATGACCGTAACATCCCAGTTGTGTGAACGGATTGCCAATACCGGGTACGAGAATCTCGGCGCGCCGGCGATCGAGGCGGCGCGGCGGCTGGTGCTCGACGGCATCGCCATTGCGATCGCTGGCACCGAGGAAGAAGCGATCCATATTCTTGCGGCACACCACAAGGAGCAGGGTGGTGCTACCCAGGCAACCGCAATCGGCAACGGTTTTCGTCTCAATACCGTTTCGGCGGCCGCGCTCAATGGCGCGGCGATGCACGTGCTCGATTTCGAACCGATGTGGAGCCCGGCCAACCACGCGCTGTCGACCACGCTCGCCGGCGTGCTGGCGCTAGCCGAGGCGCGCGGCGCATCAGGCCGCGAGATTCTGACCGCGCTGGTCAAGGGCGTGGAGATGCAAGGCTGGATTCGCCAGGCATCGGGACAGTACGAGGCCAATACGTCGCGATTTCATCCGCCGGGAGCCGCCGGCCCGCTCGGGTCCGCGGTCGCGGCCGGGCATTTGCTCAAGCTCGATCCCGGACAGCTCGCGAATGCCATCGGCATCGCGGCATCGCGCGCGGGCAGCCTGCTGGCCAATGCCGGCACCATGACCAAATCGACCCATTGCGGCCATGCCTCGGCACTCGGGCTGGAGTCGGCGATGCTCGCCGCGCGCGGCTTTACCGCCAATGTCGACGTGTTTGAAGCGGCGCAAGGCTATGTGCCGGCGCTCTACGACGACGGCTTTACGCTTGACGAAATGCTTGGCTACGGCCGCGCGCCGTACCGCCTCGTCGACCCCGGCTATGCGATCAAGATGTTTCCGAGCCAGTTCGGGACCCATTTTGGCATCACCGCCGGGCTTGAACTGTATCCGAACATTCCGTCGCCAACCGCGATCCGCCGTGTTCTCCTCACCTCCCCAGTGATGACCTACGTCAACCGCCCGCTGCCTAAGACCGGTCTCTCGGGCAAGTTCTCGCTGCAATATACCGCGGCCAGCGCGTTGCTCGATGGCAAGGTCGGAATTCGCACCTTCACGGATGCGCGGCTCGCCAAGCCCGACATGCGGGAGCTGCTCGCCAAGTTCGAGGTCGTTCTCGACCCTGCAATTCCCGGCCGTTTTGAGGAAATGCATGTACTGCTGCGCGTCGAGCTCGACGGCGGCCGCGTGCTGGAGACGCGCTGCAATGGCCCGCGCGGCAAGTGGGGCACGCCGCCGATCAGCGAGGTGGAGCATCTGGTCAAGATACGCGACTGTCTCGCGACGCGGCTTGAGCCGGCCGCAGTTGAAGACGTTATCGCACTCGGCGAGCACATTGACGATCTCGATGCCGCCGGCGTGCGCCGCCTCCTGCAGCTACTCGGCTGCTTTGTCTAAATGTCGGGCTTCGGGTCGATACTGTTGAAAAACGATTTTGAAGAGGACCCCGGGAAAGATTGATTCAAAATCATGCACCAAGACGCAATCTTGATTCAAAAATCCATTCACGCGGATTCGATTATTTCAATATCTAATTTCACAGCCAATTTACGGAGACTTTTTCAACACTATCGGTCAAACGCTGCCGAACTAATCGGGCCCGATGCTCCCGTTTGTCTGCTATGCCCCCAATAGCGACCAGAAATATTGCGGTGCGGCGAATGACGTGATGTGCCAATAGGCGACATCTTGAGCCTTACCGGCTAATTTGAAGTTGAGGTGCCACGACTCGACGGCCATGGCCTTCAAAGAGCTAATCGAGGCCTAAAGCCTATGCCTCAATCCCTCAAAGCCCATGGCGAGAAGCCGCGGAGTGTCATTTTCCGTCTGTTAGGGCCGGGCCTTGTGACCGGCGCGGCAGATGATGACCCGTCGGGAATTGCCACTTATTCCCAGGCGGGAGCTCAGTTTGGATACGGTCTTCTATGGACAGTCCTTCTCACAACCCCATTTATGATCGCAATTCAGCTTACGAGTGCCCAAATCGGTCGGGTTACGGGAAAAGGGTTAGCGGCCAACTTCTCAAAGTTTGCTCCGCGTTGGTTGGTGATTGTCCTTGTATCGCTGCTCGTCTCAGCAAATACATTCAATATTGCCGCCGATATAGGGGCGATGGGCGAGGCCTTATCACTCGTGATTGGGGGCCTAACGCATGAGCATGCTCTAATCTTCGCCGCTGTTTCGGTACTGCTTCAAGTGTTCGTTCCATACCGTCGATACGCGCCAATATTAAAATTTCTGACCCTGACACTATTCGTGTATGTCGCAACAGCATTCGCGGTAAAAATACCTTGGCGCGCAGCTCTGCTCTCCGCTGTTTGGCCAAAACCGACGCTTAATTTGGATTACTTTCTGATGATTGTTGCTGTCCTCGGCACGACCATCAGTCCCTATTTATTTTTCTGGCAAGCTTCCCAAGAAGTGGAAGAGATGAATCAGGGTAAGCACCACCGACCCCTGCGGGAACTTCTTCGTGGCGGCGGTCCCGAAATCGATCGGATCGCAATCGATACTACAATCGGAATGATTTTCTCAAACACAATTGCCTTTTTTATAATTGTAACAACTGCTGCGGTTCTAAACACTAGCGGTATCACCAATATTCAAACGGCTGCACAAGCGGCGGCGGCTCTACGACCATTGGCCGGCGAGTTCGCGTTTCTGTTGTTTGCATTGGGTATAGTCGGCACTGGCTTATTGGCTATTCCTGTTCTTGCTGGCTCCGCCGCATATGGCGTGGCTGAAGTCTTCGGATGGCCAGCCTCCCTAGAGGCAAAGGCTCCCGACGCCGTTGGGTTCTACGGAATTATTGCAGCGGCAACGGTCATCGGATTTGGGCTTGGGTTCACCACCATCGACCCCATCAAAATGCTGATATGGAGCGCAGTATTAAATGGCATTGTTGCCGTGCCGATCATGGTCGCAATGATGGTAATTATTTCCAATACGAGCGTGATGGGACGTTTCAAGGCCAAGCCGTGGCTTCAGGGACTCGGTTGGGGTGGCACATTAATAATGGCGGTCGCGGTCATTGCGTTCGTTTGGTCATTGTTCCTGTGAGCGCGTGTGAATGCCCGATTTAGGTCATTCGCTGCCGAGCTATCCAAGGCCTAAGAGCCGATCCAAGAACTTGTTGAGTCGGATGAATCGGTTGTAATTCATTGATGGACGCCTGATTTGCACAGGAGCGCCAGATGTGGACACCCGAACACCGCCGCGCAGCTGACCGACATGGCCTGCGCTATCCGAGTGACCTGAGCAACGTCGAATGGGCTCTGGTCGAGCCGATGATCCCGCCAGCCAGGCGTGGCGGACGCAAGCGTTCGATCGACATACGCGAGGTTCTGAATGCCATCTTCTACGTGCTTTGGACCGGATGCCAGTGGAAGGCGTTGCCCAAGGATCTGCCGCCGAAGAGCACCGCGCATTATTATTTCATGCTGTGGGACTGGGGCGGCACGTTGGAGCGCATCCATCATGCACTTTACGTCGCGGTGCGCGAACAGGCTGGACGCGAAGCGAGCCCAACGGTGGCAATCATTGACAGCCAGAGTGGCAAAGCCGCCCAAAAAGGGGCTCTGCGCTCGACCCGCAGGGCTTCGATGCGGGCAAGAAGGTCACGGGACGCAAGCGCCATATCCTCGTCGATACGCTCGGTCTATTGTTGAGCGTTGCTGTTCATCCCGCCAACATTCAGGATCGCGACGGCATCGCATTGGTACTCAGCCGGCGCACCCGCCGTCTGTTCCCCTTCATCGAACAGATTTTTGCCGACGGCGGCTACCAGGGACCAAAAGCGACTGCAGCCGCTGCTCGAACAGGCAACTGGAAAATCCAAATCGTCAAGCGACTTGATACCGCAATCGGCTTCGAGGTCGTACCGAAGCGATGGATTGTCGAACGAACGATCGCCTGGATCAGTCGATTTCGTCGTCTTGCTCGAGATTTTGAGCGCTACGCCAGAACCGTCGCAGCCTTTATCCGTCTCGCTATGGTCCGCATCATGCTACGACGCTTGACGAGATCAAACCTTTGCCGCTGAATCCAAACTTCTTGGATCGGCTCTAAGCTAAGCTTTATCCGCTCTTGTCCGAATGCAGAAAACCGCGGCGCGGTTTAGTTGTTCGCTAGGCGACATCAGTCGCTTGCCTTCAGACGCTTTTCATCACTTTCGCTGGCCATCGCGGCTGGTCATTATGTTCTGTGCGATCGCTTCGGCGATCGTTTGCCGGTAGGCTGGGCTCCTTTCGAGGTCCGCTGCGGCAATGCCTGGATCTCTCACAATCACGCCGCCGACCGAATACCGAAGGATGCGGCCTTCCTTGTCATCGACGATGACGGTCGCGGCGGCATCGCTGCGCCAGTTCTTCAACTGTGCGTCCACGGCCCGACCCTCCGCGCTCTGGAGCCAATTCAAGTCCGCTGCAACCTTCTTGTTGTACAGCGCGCTCAGTTCCCGGTAATCCTTGGTTGCTTCGAGATGCGCAAGCACCTCCGCCGCCATGGTCCAAGACTTCGGCGTCAACTCGTTGGCCGTCTTGGATTTCTCCTGCGGGCCGCTGATCTTGTACTGCGCGAGCTTGGCTTTGATCTCGTCGCTCCATTTTTTCTGCTCGGTGTGAGCCGTGAAGGTCTTCAGGTCCTCGACGGTCTTGTCACGTTGTCCGGTCTTTTCGTAACTCAGCGCGCGGTAGTAATAGACCCAATAGTAGTCGGGCTGCTCGGGTATGCCGGCGCTGAAGGCGGCAATCGCCGCGTCGTAGTTTCCCATCGCGTGTAGGGTCAGGCCCTTGTGAAAATAATACGTCATGCGCGGGCTTGGGTCGGACCCCCCGTAAGACGCTATCAACATCTTGGCGCGCTCTAGATCATCGAGCGCGGCGCTGAAATTTACGGATTCGCGATAGACGGAGGCGCGGCCGATGAGATCGGCGAACGCATCGTTTCCTTTGAGTCGGATAGCTTCGGTGTAGTCCGCAACAGCCCGGTCGTAGTCTTTCTTGTTGGACCGGGCGATGCCGCGATTGGAAAAGGCCTCGGCGAAGTGCGGATTGAGCTTGATCGCCTGGTCGTAGTCCTGGATGGCGCGGTCGTACTCGCCTTTATTTCTGTAGGCATTCCCCCGACCGTTGAAGGCGTCGACCATGTTCGGATTGAGCTTGATCGCCTGGTCGAGGTCCTGGATGGCGCGGTCGTACTCGCCTTTATTTCTGTAGGTGACGCCGCGATTGTAGAAAGTGTCGGCCACGTTCGGATTGAGCTTGATCGCTTGGTCGAAATCCTGGATGGCGCGGTCGTACTGGCTCTTCATATAATACGCGGAGCCGCGGTCGCCGAAGGCGGGGGCGAGGTGCGGATTGAGCTTGATCGCCTCGTCGTAGTCCTTGATGGCGCGGTCGTACTGGCCTTTATTTTTATAGGCGAGGCCGCGATTGGAAAAGGCCTCGGCGAAGTGCGGATTGAGCTTGATCGCCTCGCCGTAGTCCTTGATGGCGCGGTCGTACTGGCCTTTCTGGACGTAGGCGATGCCGCGATTGTAGAAGGCGATGCCGAGATTCGTTCCAACGAGCTTTCCTGATTGAATGACTGCCGCGCAGCCGTTGATCCGCAAGTCGGGCGTGGCGACGTCCTTGTCATTGCACCAATGAAGTTGCTGCTGCGTTTGCGCGCCAACCGGCGCAGAAAACCCGACGGCAAATAGCGCTAACGCTGTGACACTCGCATATAGCCGCGCTGCTGACATTTGGCTCCTCGTTTTTTCCAGCCCTGCTCTAACATAACCGCAGATTGTTAGTATGATAATGAAGATGCCTCTCTTTGACCAAAAGCTGGCTCACCAATGACAGATCACGCCCACTGCGGCTTTTGTAATGCTACGGCACCGCAAAACGAGATGTTTCGTTTGATCATTTCTCCACCAGGAGAAGAAGGCTACGAGCGTAGCCAGATGATGTATTGTCATGGCGCATGCCTTGACCGGGTTTTGCATCCTGAGATGTGGCGCCATCCTGATCTTCTGGACGAATGATGTGTATGCCCGCCGCCGATGAAATCGAAAGGAACGAAAAACTCGCAGAGGCCGCATACGAGGCAATGTACGAAGCGATGCCGTACGCGGTGAAGGACTGCTTTGACGATGCGCGCTCTTATTTCAGCAGGGCCATCGAAATGGCAAAACACGCTGAGCTTAAAGATGAGGTTGCCCGCCTTACCGCACGTCTCGACCATATTGTCAGCGTCTATAACAGCCAGTTCCGCGGCATTCGGTGATAGGGGCGCAGTCAATGAACGGAGAATACCGCGTTGAAGAACGTTTCGACATGGCATTTCTCATTTGGCCAGGGGGAGAGCTTTTTATTGGAGACCACTGTCACACGGATCCACAGTGCGCGGTTATCAATGCCGAGGACGGCTGGTGCGTCTCGGGCGGCCAAGGTCTGGAAATTTGCATCTTCGAGGATGGGTTTCCACGAGGGCCCGATGTGCCCGAGCCTTCCAGGGTGAAACGGCTACAACTATGGCGTCACGAAAATCCGCCACCGGATGGTGAGAGCTACTGGCTCGTCGTAAAAATTTGGCATTATCACGCGGACCGCGTGCGCGTCCTTGTCAATCCGTTGGGCTGGGCGGCGGGCCTCTACGAGGTCGATGTTAGGACTCTCCAGTGGGAGCGACTTTAACCGAGTTTTAGCGCTGTAAAATCAGCAACAGCTTGAGGCGAATTACGAATGTCCGCTTCGAGTCATTCGCTGCGTACCTATGCAGCCCCAATGCCGTCCTTTGTCCGTTGTTGCTCCAAGAGCGTCCAAAATGTTGCGGCGCGGCGAATGACGCGACGTGCCATTACCGGACATCTCGTCAGCGGCCCGCTCAAAAATAAAGAGGCCGCCAGCTGAGGCGGCCTCGAAACGATACGGTACCGCCTTGGGCGGCCCTATTTCCAGTCCGTCCAACTGTCGCCCTTCCAATAACCGCGGCCCTCGTGCTCACGAAAACTGTACTTATCACTCGGGCCCCATTTCCAATCATTCTGATGAACGACCACGCGGGACTCTGTTGGATATTCGTAGGTGTTCTGAGCGTGCCAGCAAACGAGGCCTGAACAGACAATCGCTGCCGAAGCGCTCATCGCCGACACGGTCAAAACTGCCGCGCCGGCAGCCGCCGCCAAAAGTGATTTTCTCAATAAGGACATATTCCACTCCGGTTGTTACCATCCTACAGGCGCTAACCCGCACGCGGGCTATTGGTTCAATTAAATGCCGTTGCTATGGTGCAATAGCGGACAAACGCGGTCGCGGTTCGATTAGACATTCCGTAGAATCAGGCCCGGTATCATTGACTGCGCGCTTGAACGATGATGCCGCCAGTTGAGGCGACGGCTTCTAGTAAAGATCGTGCGCAAGAAAGTTGAACGAGCGTGGGTGCGCTTGCGGCTCTTCCGCATAGCCATAGCTTTGTTGTGAGTAATTTCTGTCGTGCTCAACCGCCGCGTATATTTGCCGAGGCAATTCGTGCGCCCGTAGCACCCGGCTAACGTCGATGCGTTTCGCATTCACAGGCCTACCGACTGGTTTCGCACTCATAACCTCATGACGTTTCGCAACTCGTACGACTGTCTGGACAGGTGCCCCCAAGAGTTCTTTGCCGGGGGTAGCCGGGTAGATCGGGCTTAATGACCCTTGCGCGACGTAATGAGTATCCGGGTCTGCCTTTAGGCGCTCCATCTTCCATGCCGGTGTCGTTGTAGTCGGAGTCTCTATGACCGCCGCAAAGCCCAAGAAAATTGCGCCCGCGATAACAGCGGAAACTATAACCGTGACACGCACGAGATATTTGAATAGGGCAGCCATGGATCATACCGTTTGACCCCGTACCGCAAACTCGCCTTCGTCCGTCTCGTTCCGGTAGTTGTACGCACGTTATCGCGATGGAACTCCACAAGCGCGAGCGGCGTCCTTGTGATGTTCGCTTCTCTAATCGGCCGTTCGGGGTCAAGCACTTTCAGACTATCCACCACTGCAGTGTCGATGTCGCCCGCGGGCTCGCGCTTCTCTTCGGAATCGGCACCAAGGCCCTTCCATCATGGGATTCGAGGACGAGGCGGAACAATCTTTGGGTCGCCTTACCGTCAGTGTAACGGCAGGTCCAAGCGGACATGCGAACTCACCTCATCCATCGTCCCGCGAGGGACACCTTTCCACCGCTCGGTGGAGCTCGAGTGTTCTCCTGTCGCTATTGATTCTGATTAGGCCTCATGCCGCCTGCATCTTCCTTAGTCCAGCGGAACTCGGTGCCGTCAACCCATATACGATGCATGATCACGGCCAGCCGACGCGCCAGGGCCACGATCGCCTTCTTCATGCCGCGTCGCCTGGCGATCTGCATCGCCCAGGCCTTGAGCCATGACCATTTCTTCGAACGCAGCATGGCCTGGGCCGCTTCGTAGAGCATGACCCGCATCATCTCATCTCCGCAGCGTGATATTCCGCCGCTCCATTCCACCTCGCCCGATTGATACTTGGCGCACGTCAGGCCAAATACCGCGCCGACTGACTTGGATTTATGGAAGCGAGCGGGAACGTCGACCGTGGCGCGATAGGTTAGCGACACCACCGGGCCAACGCCCGGGACCGTCATCAAGCGCCGGCACACCTCATCGTCCCGCACGATGGCCAGCAAGCGGCGGTGCAGGACGGCAATCTGCTCGCGAAGCACCCGCCGGACGACAAGCAGTGGTTCGACCAGCACCGCCAGGTCGGGAAGGTTCTCGACCAGTTCCTTGATGCGTGCCTCGAACTTCACCGTTCCGACGATACCCACCTTAAGACCGAAGTTACGCAAGGTGCCGCGTAGGTCATTATCGATAGCGATCGCCTTGGACTGCAGCAGCTTGCGATGGGTCAGCAGCATGCGCAGTTTCTGGCTGCGCAGCGTCTTCACATGCACCGGGCGGTAAAGCCCCACCCGCATCATCTGCGCCATGCCGCGTGCATCGTTGCGGTCGGTCTTGTTGATCTGGGCCTTCAACACCGCCCGCATGTGCCGTGTCTCGGCGCAGATCACCGGCAAGCCCGCTTCGGCAAGCGCACTGTAAAGCCACTGCGATAGTGGCCCGGCTTCCAACCCTATCCGTTTGAAGTGGTAGGCGGGGTTCGTCAACACCGCCAGCAGCTCCTCGGGTTCGCTTGCCACCTTTACTTCCCGCACGATCCTGCCTGCGTCATCCACAATGCAGACGCTGGTCTCCTTGACTGATACGTCTAGTCCGGCAAAATACTCCATGGCTCACGCTTCTCCTTCTGATGCTTGAGGCCGTACACACGGACCTCGTTTCACCATCAGCCTGAAGCGCAGCACCCAAATTCTTCAGCTATCCACAAGCTGCCGGCCGATTACCCCATCTTTGGGTCAATTTCAGCCGCGAGCCACCCTTCTCTCCTGAGTGAGCTGTCGTATATGAGAGTTACCACCGAAACGTGGATAGTTCCCAGGAGCGAATTGGCGTATCCAGAAGTCGCGATCTGACACTCGAGTCGACGCAAGCGCGGACAGGCATTCCAACCGGGCATGGCATGGTCAATCGTTTGACGACGGCACAATCCACCCTGGCGATACGCCGTTGGCGGCCTCCCGTCCTTGTGACGCTCGCAGCGATGGCCGCGCTGACGGCATTGAGCCCCGACGCAGCCGGACAGGCGCGCCCCGCGCAAATCAAAGAGGAGTCGGCGTCGCGTACGGCCGGCGAGCCGATCATGGCGATCGTGTCGATCAAGACCCAGCAGGTCACTTTCTACGACGCCGACGGCTGGATCCTGCGCGCGCCGGTGTCGACCGGCGTCAAGGAACGCGAGACGCCAGCCGGCGTCTTCGCCCTCATCGAGAAGGACAAGGACCACCACTCGACCATGTATGACGATGCCTGGATGCCGAACATGCAGCGCATCACCTGGAACGGCATCGCGCTGCACGGCGGACCGCTGCCCGGATATGCGGCCTCGCACGGCTGCGTGCGGATGCCCTACGGCTTTGCCGAGAAGCTGTTCGACAAAACGCAGATCGGGATGCGGGTAATCATCGCGCCGAACGACCCGGCCCCGGTCGCGTTTTCCCACCCGGCGCTGTTGGTGCCGAACGCGGAGGCCATCGCGGCCGCTCCGGCGCGTGCCGAAACGCTCGCCCGCGAGGCCGCGGAGGCCGTCAAGGCCGCCGCCGAGGCGAAGAAAGCCGCTGTGACGGCGGCGCGCGAGACGAAATCGCTCACGGTGTCGCTGCGCAAGCTGGAGCAGCTCAAGCGGAGCGCCGGCGCCGCGCTCGCGTCCGCCGACATGGCGCTCGCCGCCGCGAAAACGGACGAGGCCAAAGCGCGGGCCGAGGAGCGCAAGCAGAAGGCCGCCGCCAAGGCCGCGGCACTGGCGACGCAGTTCGACGCCGCCAGGGCCGACGCGACGTCCAAACTCGACGCCGCCCCCGCCGCAAAGGACGCCGCCAAGGCGGCCGAAACCAGGAAGGCCGCAGCCGTCAAGGCGGCAACCGAGGCCAAGCTCGCGCTCGAGCCGGTCTCGATCTACATCAGCCGCGCCACGCAGAAGCTTTACGTGCGGCGCAACACGCATAAGCGGTGGCCGGACGGCGGCGACGTGTTCGATGCGAGCATCGAGGTCCCCGTCACGATCCGCGATCCCGACAGGCCGATCGGCACGCATGTGTTCACGGCAATGGCGCGCGACGGCGCCGGCCTGCGCTGGACCGCGGTCACGATCGACGAGGGCGACGACGCCAAGGACGCGCTCGACCGCATCACCATCCCGCAGGATGTGCTCGATCGCATCGCGCCGACGGCTGTGCCGCGGACCTCGATCATCGTCTCGGACGAGCCGCTGAGCAAGGAGACCAACTACCGCACCGAGTTTGTCGCGGTGCTGAGCAATCAGCCGCAAGGCGGCTTTATCACGCGCAAGGTTACGCCCGACGACCGCATTGCAAACGGCAACGACTGGGGTGACGACGGCTTCCCGTTTTTCGGGCGTAATCGGAACTCCCAAACCCGGCGCGACGACTATCGTCCAGTACAACGGGGCTGGTGGCGGTAAGACGCGCATCTCCGCTTCGGGGGAAAGCCGACATCCCAATAAACGGAAGTAACGTCCGCTAAGGGTCGATAGTGTTGAAAAAGTCTCCGTAAATTGGCTGTGAAATTAGATATTGAAATAATCGAATCCGCGTGAATGGATTTTTGAATCAAGATTGCGTCTTGGTGCATGATTTTGAATCAATCTTTCCCGGGGTCCTCTTCAAAATCGTTTTTCAACAGTATCGGTTGACCTGACGGATATTTTGTACCAGCGCTTTTGAGAGACTATTGCTCGTGTGGTCCGCTCTGGATATTTGGACCGTTTTAAATGAGAGCTTCCGGCATTGTTGAGCCCATCGGGATGTTCCGATGGGCGGTGAACATGGTCATCGGCGTCCTCTCGCCAATTGCACTATGCGGTCTCACATCGTTGTAGTCCTGGCGCCAAAGTTCGATCTTTGTCCGGGCATCGTCAAGATCCAGGAACCAATGCTGGTTCAGGCATTCAAGGCGAATACGAGCGTTGAAGCTTTCGATGAAGGCATTGTCAGTGGGTTTGCCAGGTCGGCTGAAGTCCACGATGACACCGTTCGCATAGGCCCACAGGTCGAATTCGCGCGAGGTAAACTGGCTGCCGTTGTCCACCCTGATGCTTCGCGGTTTGCCGAACGCGGCGACGGCCTGATTGAGCATCGAGATTACGTCGGATGTCTTGGCCTGATGTCCAACCCAAAGCGCAGGGCACACCCTGGAGAAGTTATCGACCAGGGTCAGCACCCAAAGCCGCCTTCCATCGAACAGCTCATCGTACATCCAATCCATGGACCAACAGTCATTGGGTGCAATAGCCGTCGCACGGTCATCTCGAAGTTTGGCCATGACCCTGCGCCGGGGCGGCTTGTGACGCATTTGTAGGCCTTCGAGCCTATAGAGCCGGTAAACCCGAGTTCGACCTGCAGACCAACCCTCGCGTTGCAACAGGATGTGGATCCGCCGATAGCCGAACCGGACCCGCGTCTCGGCAATCTCTCGAATCCTTTTGCGTAATACGGCCTGCTCAGGTCGCCTCGATTTATATAAGTACATCGACCGATGCAGGGTCAGCACACGGCAGGCTCGCCGCGTGCCGACCTGAAAGCAGGTGCGGACATGATCCACCAGCTCTCGTTCCTGTGCAGGCCTTAAACTTTTTTTCTGAGAACCTCCTGCAGCATCTCCTTGTCCAAACTCAGATCCGAAACCAGTCTGCGCAGCCGAGCGTTCTCTTCTTCGAAGTGCTTTAGCTTGCGCACCTCCGAGGGCATCAGCCCACCATAGCGCTCCTTCCAACGGTAAAACGTGGCCTCGGATATCCCCAGCTTCCGGCAGACATCCGCAACCGACGTCCCCGTCTCCGCCTGTTGCAGGGCAAAAGCGATCTGCTGATCGCTAAATCTCGACTTCTTCATCGGTCAGGCTCCTTTCAATAAAAGCCTACCGAAAACCTCTCATTTAAATTGGTCCAGTTTCTTCAATGCAGACCAACGACGAAGGTCTTCGTGCCGCCGGGGCTGATACGAACGCCGAAATGTTTGAGCGAGCCGTCCCAGAGCGTGATCGCTTTGCCCTGTTCGGGCGTTGCGGCTCGCACTGCTATTTCCGTCAGGGTCGCATGCATGGCCTGGCACCGATTTGGCACCGCCAGCACGCGTGCTGGGGCGCAATGGAGTGAGGTGCCATGTGCGAGCGAAACAGGAGAAAGTCAAACTAGCACAACCGGTTACGGTCGGTATGAGCAGCAGTGATATGCTAAGAAATTTTCACTTCGGTCGCTTAAGAGTCAGCTGCTCTACCAACTGAGCTATGCGCCCGGATTTTGTCGGCGGGGCGCGTGGCTTAGCAAAGCGACCCCACCCTGTCCAGCCGCGCTCGCTCCGGCACGACGAAAAGCCGCCGGGCATGCCCGACGGCTTCGAGAGGCGGCGTTGAGCGCGTCAGGGAGGCCGTGACCGGCCGCCGCCTCGACTACTCTTGAACGCCCTTATTGCGGCTTCGGCTCGCCCTGCGGAGCCATCGGGTTCATGCCGTCGCGCATTCCTTGCCCGCGATGCATCCAGCCGTGCTGGCCGTGCATGCGCTGCTCACCGCGTCCGCCGAGCCGCGCCAGCACGATCAGGCGATGCTTCTGATCCTCGTTCAGGCTCTTGTAAAGCGGGCCGGCTGCGTCGGCGAGTTTCTTGAGCGCGGTGCCGCGTTTCACCATCGTGTCGGCGCGCAGATTGAGCCGCTCGATTGGATCCTTCGGCCGATCGGCGCTGGCCCGCGCGCTAAACCATTCGCTGCGCTGCTTGGCGAGATCGCGCAGCGCGCTTTCCACCGCCGGCCAGTTCTTCTCCTGCTCGGCGGTGAGTTTTAATCCGGCGTGAACGGCCGCGATACGCGCGTCACCGAAGGCGGCGATGTCTTGCGCGCTTGGGCGCCAGCGCGGCGCGAAGTCGCGATGGGCCGGCGGCTGTTGCGCGTAAGCCAGCGTAGCACCGGCGATCGCAAGCGCGGTCGAACCGGCAAGGGCAGTCTTCCACATGGGATTCCTCCAAAGGCATTTCTGATGACGCAATAATGAAATGCGGCGCCGCCTTTTCAAGTTAAAGTTTTGACAGAGATTAATTCAACGCAATGTTGATGTACGCCTGTTCAGAAAATAAACGTGCAGGAAATTCGGGCGGCGCGCGTTGCCTCACATCATGCCGAGCAAGCGCGGCAGAAACAGCGTGAGTGCCGGCCAATACGTTATGACCGCCAGGAAGCAGAGCATCGTGAGCAGCCACGGCCAGACCGCGACCGTGAGTTCCGTGATGCCCATCTTGGCGATGCCCGACGCCACATAGAGGTTCAAGCCGACCGGCGGATGGCACAGGCCGACTTCCATGTTGACGGTGATCAGGATTCCGAAATGGATCGGATCGATTCCCAGCTTGATGGCGACCGGAAACAGGATCGGCGCCATGATCAGAATGATCGACGACGGCTCCATCACATTGCCGGCCACCAGCAGCAACACATTGACCACCAGCAGAAACGCGACCCACCCCAGGCCCTGGTCGATCATCCACTGCGCCAAATGCTGCGGAATGTTTTCGTAAGTCAGCAGGAACGAGAACAGCACCGCGTTGGTGATGATGTATAGCAGCATCGAGCTCAGGTTCGCTGACGACAGCAGCACCCGCGGCACTTCCGAGAGCTTGAGATCCTTGTAGACGAACACCGCGATGATAAAGGCATAGACCGCGCTCATGGCGGCGGCTTCGGTCGGCGTAAACAGGCCGCTGTAGATGCCGCCGATCACAATAATGATCAGAGCCAGGCCCCAGATCGAATCGCGGAATGTCTTGAGCCGCTCGGCAAGCGTCGCCTTCGGCATGCGCGGATAATCGTTGCGCCAGGCGCGATAGAACGTCGTCGTGCCCAGCATCGTCGCCAATATGATGCCCGGCACGATGCCGGCAATAAACAACTTGCCGACCGACGAGTTGGTCGCGACCGCGTAGAGCACCATCGGAATGGACGGCGGAATCAAAATTCCCAACGAACCGGAAGTGGTGATGACGCCGGCGCCGAAGCGTTTGGGAAAGCCCTGCGCCACCATCGCCGGCAGAATGACGGAACCGATAGCGACCACGGTCGCCGGCGAGGAACCCGACACCGCCGCAAACAGCGCGCATGCCAGAACACCGGCCAGCGCCAGGCCGCCATACCAATGGCCGACCATGGCGGTCGCGAATGCGATCATGCGGCGGGCGACGCCGCCATGCGTCAAGAAATTGCCGGCCAGGATGAAGAACGGGATCGCCATGATCTCGAAGCTTTCCAGCCCGGTGAAAAGCTTGAGCGCGACCGATTCCGTGCGCACGTCGGTGAGCGTGAACATGAAGGTGAGCACGGTGAGGCCGAGCGCGATCGATACCGGCATGCCGGTCGCCATCAGCGCGATCAGCATGCCGAACATGATGAACGCGCGCGGGCCCTGCGCCAGCGTGATCAGGCCGGTCGCGTGCGCGACGCAGATCGCCAGGATCAGCAGCGGCAACAAAATCAGGACGATGCCGAGGGGGCTGCTTTCGCGGGCCGGTTTCGCGGCGGTATCCGCCCCGGCGGGATGCAGGTCCGGTACGTCATCGACGCCGTCCACATGCGCCGCGTCGTGGTGCGGCAGCCGGCCGGTCCAATAGAACCACCACGCCACCTGCAGGAAGCGGAAACACATCAAGCCGGAGCCGATCGGCAGCGTCAGATAGACGATCCACATCGGCGCTTCGAGGTCGTTGGACTGCTGTCCGGTCGAGAACATCTCGCCGACAAACCGGCCGCCGAACACCGCCACGATGCCGGTAAACAGCGCGCCGCACAGCAGGCTGAACACGATCACCCGCTTGCGCGAGCCCGGCGGCAACATGTTGACCATGACGTCGACGCCGACGTGGATGCCGGTGCGCACGCCATAGGCGGCGCCGAACTTCGCCATCCAGATGAACATGTAGATGCAGAGTTCCTGCGCCCACGACAGATCGAGCGAGGCGAGCCAGGAATAGATCGCGCGCAGCACGACCGGAACCAACGGTACGCCGTGCGCTTCCCCCCATTTGGCGAGGTCGATCGACGCGCCGGTGCCGTAGCGGTGCAGCACCGCGACGAAAATCAGCGCGGTCGCCGCCGCGATCAGCGTGGCGATCAGCCATTCCTCAAGATGATCGAGCGCGCGCAAGAACACGTGACCCCCCAACGCAATTCGGCCGGGAGCCTTCTTCTCCCGGCCGTTTTCTTCTTATTGCCGGCGCGGCATGCCCGCGCTCAGTTCATTTTGACGTCGAGTTCTTTTCCGACCAGGTCCAGCACCTCCTGGCCGACGCGGCCCTTGGCCCAGGTGTAGGTCGGCCGCATCGCGGTCTGCCAGGTCTTGCGCTGATCGTCGGTCAGATAATGCAGCGTGGTCTTGCCAGAGGCCTTGATCTTGGCCAGCGCGTCGACGTTTTCCTCGTGCGCAATCGAGTTGGTGTAGTCGGTCGCCTCATCCATCGCCTTGTCGAGTTGCTTGCGGATATCGGCCGGCAGACCGGCCCAGAACTTCGAATTCACGATCACCGCGTATTGCAGGTGGGCATGGTTGGAGACGGTGATGTCCTTCTGCACTTCATAGAACTTCTGCGTCAGATAGTTCGACGGGGTGTTTTCGCAGCTGTCCACCACGCCGGTCTGCAGCGCCTGATAGACTTCCGAGAACGCCATGATCTGCGGGATCGCGCCGAGATCGCGGAAGTAGCGGTCGGCGATCTTGGAGCCGGAGATGCGAACCTTCAGGCCCTGGAAATCCGCGGGCATCAGCAGCGGCCGATTGGCGGAGACCATGTGGAAGCCGTTGTCCCAATAAGCCAGACCGGTGATGCCTTTGGCCTCAAGCTTCTTGAACAGCCATTGTCCGACCGGACCCTTCATGGCTTTGGCATAGGCCTCATCGTCCTTGAACAGCCACGGCAGATCGAGCGCCTCGAATTCCTTGACGCCGAGCGGGGCGAACTTCGCGGTCGAGGGCGCCAGCATCTGCACCGAGCCGAGTTGCAGGGCTTCGATCTCTTCCTTGTCCTTGAACAGCTGCGAGTTCGGATAGACTTCGATCTTGACCTTGCCGTTGGTGTATTTCTCGGCGAGTTCCTTGAACTTGAGCGCGCCCTTGCCCTTGGGCGTGTCGTTGGCGACGACGTGGCTGAATTTGATGATGATCTGGGCTTGCGCCGCGCCGAGCCCGGGCGCCAGCAAAATGGCGGCCGCAGCCGCCACGAGTAGCCACTTACGCATCTATGTATCCTCCCGATTGATAGCCTGGAAACTGGCTTTTCTTAAGATTTTCCGCCGTTTAGGCTGCCATTAAACCGGCATCCCGGCAAGTAGACCTAAAGCGTCATCGCCTCGCGTCCCGCAGGCTTTTGAAAATATGGAAAATGCCGCGCCTTTGACGGACGCGGCATTCGATTTCGCAGCTTGCAGCCGAAAGCGTCAGCCGATAGCGGAGCGGGCGCGTCAGTTCATCGCCGCCATTACCACCGGACCCAAACCCATTTCCTGGGCCATCTGGCCGGCCGCCTGTTTCTGCTCGTCAGTGAGCTTGGCGATCAACGGACGCGACGCAACCACCAGCCGCTCGACGGCCGCGCTGCTGAGCACGATCGAGACGACCCGCCGGCTGACCCGACGCACAAGGCCATCCAACTCCACCCGCTCCTGATGGCTGGCAATGGCGCGCAATGCGGCCTCAACGGGCCGCCAGTAGCGTTCCTGCTCCTGCGTCAGATGAAGCACGTCATGAATGCGCGCGACATTGATTGAAGCCGTGTAGCCGTTCTCCATTTCGCCGGCGCAAGCGACCGGGATAATCGACAACAAACCAAACGCCGCGAGCGCGAACGCGCCCGCGCAAACTGTCCACTTCATTCGCTTGATTTCCCCGGGGTATGGTGTGTGTTGTACGCGGGCGATAACTGTCAAATCCGACCCAAAAGCGAACAAAATGCGGGTGAAATGTGGTTTTTGGGTTCCATGCGGGCCGTTTACCAAAAGCAAATTACCAAAAAGGAAAAATGCCGCCCCTTTCGGAGCGGCATTTTGCGTCAGGCGTGGAACTTTCAACCTACGTCGGTGGAATGGATGCGATTTTCAATCCCCGGCCCGCGGTTGCGCTTGCTGGTCATTTTGTTGAGTGCGCCGAGATAGGCCTTGGCCGAGGCGACGAGCGTGTCCGGATCGGCGCCCTTGGCGGTGAAGGAGCGGCCGTTCTCCGACAGCCGCACCGACACTTCCGCCTGCGCATCGGTGCCCTCGGTCACCGCATGCACCTGGTAGAGCTCGAGCTTGGCCGTGTGCGGCACCAGCGCATGAATCGCGTTGAAGATGGCATCCACCGGACCGTTGCCGGTGGATTGCGTGGTGACGTGCCGGCCTTCGATGTCGAGAGTGAGCGTGGACGATTGCGGGCCCATGGTGCCGGCGATCACGGTTAAGGAGACGATCTTGATGCGATCGTGGGCGGTCGCAATTTCCTCGTCCACGAGCGCCTCGATGTCCTCGTCGTAGATCTGTTTCTTTTTGTCGGCCAGCGCCTTGAAGCGCACGAAGGCGTCCTGCATCTGGTTGTCGGCGAGCTGGTAGCCGAGCTCGGCCAACTTGTGCACGAAGGCCGCCCGGCCGGAATGCTTGCCCATGACCAGCGAGGTCTGTTTCACGCCGACCGATTCCGGCGTCATGATCTCGTAGGTCTGCGTATGCTTGAGCATGCCGTCCTGATGGATGCCGCTTTCGTGCGCAAACGCGTTGCGGCCGACGATCGCCTTGTTGTACTGCACTGGGAACGAAGTCACCGCCGACACCAGCTTCGAGGCACGCGTAAGCATGGTGGCGTCAATGCCGGTCCAATACGGCATGGCGTCGCCGCGTGTGCGCATCGCCATCACGACCTCTTCGAGCGCGGCGTTGCCGGCGCGCTCGCCGATTCCGTTGACGCAGCATTCGATCTGCCGCGCTCCGCCCTGCACGCCGGCGATCGAATTGGCGACCGCCATGCCGAGATCGTCGTGGCAATGCACCGAGAAACGTGCCTTGTCGGAATTGGGCACGCGCTCGCGCACCATTTCAAACAGCCGCCGGTATTCCTCCGGCACCGTATAGCCGACGGTGTCTGGGATATTGATGGTGGTGGCGCCGGCATTGATGGCGGCTTCCACGCAGCGGCAGAGGAAGTCGTGCTCGGTGCGGGTGCCGTCTTCGGCCGACCATTCCACGTCGTCGGTATGACTGCGCGCGCGGGTGACCTGCGCAATCACCATCTCGTAAACCTCGTGCGGCTCCTTCTGGAGCTTGTATTTCATGTGCACCGGCGAGGTGGACAAGAAGGTGTGGATACGCTTGCGTTTGGCCGGCTTGATCGCCTCCGCGCAGCGATCGATATCGTTGAACGAAGCGCGCGAGAGGCCGCAGATCACGGAGTTCTTGGCGCGCTTGGCGATCTCGTGCACGGCGGCGAAGTCGCCTTCCGAAGCGATCGGGAAACCGGCCTCGATGATGTCCACGCCCATGTCGTCGAGCAGCTCGGCGACTTCGAGCTTCTCTTCGTGGGTCATGGTGGCGCCGGGGCACTGCTCGCCGTCGCGCAAGGTCGTGTCGAAGATGACGACGCGGTCCTTGTCGGACTGGGTCTTGGAAGTCATGGGATTAGTCCTTCTGGTCGAATGCGCCATTGCGGCGCGTCTTTTAGGGTGCTTGGCTTCATTCCGATCCCCCGAGTGCCCAGGCGCAAATTGCCCAGCCGGCTCTCAGGGGCGGATAAGCAGAAGGAGCGTTCCCAGAATGAGGGCAGCCGCGGGTTCGGCTTGCGCCGCCCGCTCGATCGCGCAGGTATTCTGCCGCGTCGACATTGCCTTCGAACCCTCATCTTTGACGGCTAAGGTCGCGGATCAAGGTAAAGTCCGCGTTAACCGCAGGCGGTTTCTAGCGGAAACCAGCAGCCAGAGGCAAGCGCTCGATTAGGTCAATACTGCTGCCGTTACGATGAAGGAATGACGGATTTGACGAGCAGTCTCGGCCGCCGCGCTTTCAGCGGGCTCGCAAGATTCACCGCAGCCATGGCCTTGCTGCTATTCTTGCCGGGCCTGTCGCTTTGCTTCTGGCAGGGCTGGGCATTCCTGGCGGTTTTCTGCGGCGCCTGTGTCGCCAGCACGTTTTATTTCCTCAAGCGCGATCCAAAACTGATCGAGCGCCGCATCGCCGTCGGGGTCAGCGCGGAGAAGGAGCCGACGCAAAAAAACATCATGGCGATCACGTCAGTCTGCTTCTTTTTGCTGATTTTCATTCCAGTGCTGGACCATCGCCAGCATTGGTCCAATGTTCCGGCCTGGCTGGCGATCGCCGGTGACGCCGGCATCGTCCTGAGTTTCTTCCTGGTAACACTGGTTCTGCGGCAGAACAGCTTTGCCGCGGCCACCATTCGGGTGGAGGCCGAACAGCCGGTGATTTCGACCGGCGCCTATGCCATCGTCCGCCATCCGATGTATGCGGCGGCGCTGCCGATGTTCGTGTTCACGCCGCTCGCGCTCGGCTCGCATTGGGGCCTGCTCGTCGTGCTTGCAATATTGCCCGCATTGATCTGGCGGCTACTCGATGAAGAGCGCTATCTGAAAATCAACCTGCCGGGCTATGCCGACTATTGCGGACATGTCCGCTATCGCCTGATCCCGGGCATCTGGTGAGCGGCGTCTATGATTTTTCCGCCTTCAGCGCCTTTTCCGCCTTGCGCAGTTCCTTAAGCACCTTGCCCTTGACCTTCGGATACTCAAGCTTGAGTCCGTCGAGCGCCTGCACCAGCGCCGCCGCGACAACGATCCGCGCGAACCATTTATGGTCGGCCGGCACCACAAACCACGGCGCCTCCGGCGTACTGGTATTGCAGATCATGTCCTGGAAGGCAGCCATGTATTTCGGCCAGAGCTTGCGCTCCGATACGTCGTTCATCGAAAACTTCCAGCGCTTGCCCGGTTCGTCGATGCGGTCGAGAAAGCGCTTGCGCTGTTCGTTCTTCGAGACGTTGAGGAAGAATTTCAGCACCAGCGTGCCGCTGCGCGCGAGATGGCGCTCGAAGGCGCGAATGTCCTCGAAACGCCGCTGCCAGATATCCTTGTCTACCGCAATGTCCGGCAATCGCTTGCGGTCAAGCAGCTCCGGGTGAACGCGCACCACCAGCACGTCTTCGTAATGCGAGCGGTTGAAGATGCCGATACGCCCGCGCGCCGGCAGGTGCTTGGCGGCGCGCCAGAGAAAATCGTGCTGCAACTCCTCGGCGCTTGGCTGCTTGAAGGCATGCACCTCGCAGCCCTGCGGATTGATGCCGGTCATCACGTGCTTGATAACGCTATCCTTGCCGGCGGCGTCCATCGCCTGGAGCACGATCAGCACCGACCAGCGGTCGTCGGCATAAAGCCGCTGCTGCAGTTCGGAAAGCCGTTCGATGCCTTCGGCCAGCATGGCCTTGGCTTCTTTTTTGTCGACGTTCATTCCGCAGGACTCGGCCGGATCGTGGTCGGCGATGCGGAATTTGTCCGGCCGGTCGACGCGGAAGCGCTTGGCGATGTGTTCGAGCTTCATGGTCCAAGCCTAGCGCAGTACGAAACGTTGTTCCAGAAACGAAGTGACAAAGCGTGGCATCGGCGCTTCGAGATCGTTCGGCGCGCGCACGATCCTGATGCCGGCGAGTTCCGGCTGCTTCTCGCGCGCAAGATGACTGAGGATGCGCGCGCGTAGGGCCTCGGCGTTCTGGCTGCTTTTGAGCACTTTGATATGCGCGATCAACGGCAGATCGAACACCGTGGTCCATCCCGGTTCGGCGGAGAATTCGGCGACATCGAGCCCGGTCTCTTCCTTGAGCTCGCGCCGCACGCTGGCTTCGAGATCGACACGGGCACCCGCAATATCGTCGGGATCGGGTGTGCCGCAGGGAAAATAAATGCGGCCGGCGTTCAATGTGTGCGGGCCCATGACGCCGAGCAGAAATGCGCCATCGGCGGCCATGATCGCCGCCGCGCCGAAGCAATCGTAGACGGCTGCCGCCGGCATATCCCAGGAATGCCAGGCGGCGAAACTCGCATAGTCGGTTTCCAGATATTCGCCGCGGAAAACGCCGTCCGCCACGGCATGGTCGTGTAACATCAACACGCGGCCGTTCCATAGCGCCGGTTTATCGCGGCGCAGCGTCGCAAAATATTCATCGATCTCGGCGCGCCGTTCGGCCGCGTAAGTCCACGGTTTCGGCGCGAAGGCGAGCGCCAGCCGGTCGATGGCAAGGATCATGGGCTCATCCATCGACCGCAAACGACGCGCTTGCGCGGCCGCCGTCAAGCCTCAATCGTGCCCTCCGACACGATCACGGCGCCGCCGCCGACAGTTGCCGCGCTGAGCATCCCGCGCTCGATCGTCAATTCAAGCTCAATCAGGCTCGGGCGTCCCATCTCGTAACCCTGCTCGACGGCGAGCCTGTGCTCGCCATCCCCGAAGCCGCCGAACCGCGCCAGCGCGCCGGCAAAGGCGGCGGCCGCAGCTCCGGTCGCC
The DNA here is from genome assembly GCA_963703875.1 of uncultured Alphaproteobacteria bacterium. Classification (GTDB taxonomy): domain Bacteria; phylum Pseudomonadota; class Alphaproteobacteria; order Rhizobiales; family Xanthobacteraceae; genus Pseudolabrys. Next base: position 69,797 of record CAVPFZ010000023.1, on the reverse strand, counting down.
GGATCTTCGCTCACGCCGAGCGCGGGAGCGAACATGCGCGCATGGAAATCGTGCCCCGGTTCGGCGCATTCTTGGCTGAACACATAAACCGCGCAGCCACCGAGCGCAGAGGCAAATTGCGCTTGATCGGGCTTAGCCCGGCGGACCGCGTCGAGGCTTTTCAGCGGCACCAGCGTGAACGGAACGCCAGCCGACCAGCAGCACGGCGTAAAATCGCCGAAGCCAAGGTCGACGGCGGCCAAACCGAGAGCGCCGGCCAGGCTCTCCGCCGGCGGCGGCGTTCCGGCATCCTGCGGCAACGCGGGCAAAGCGAATGTCGCATGTCCCCGCCCCTCACCCGACGTCACGCGGCAGGTCACCGATCCGACATTTTCCTCCAGCACGAGGTCTCGCGTATGGTTGCCGCCATCGAGGCAACCGAGCAGCGCTGCCGTGCCCACCGTCGGGTGGCCCGCAAAGGGCAATTCGCGCTTGGGTGTGAAGATGCGCAGCCGCGCGCGATGCGTCGGCGTCTCCGGCGGCAGCACGAACACGGTTTCCGACAGGTTGAATTCGCGCGCGATTGTCTGCATAGCCGCATCATCAAGCCCGGAGGCCTCCAACACGACCGCGAGCGGATTACCGGCGAAGCGCCGGTCGGTGAACACGTCGAGGGTAAAGAAGTGCCGCTGCATGGCCTGCAATCCTCCACATGAAAGCCAAGACCAGCTTGAAGATTTGGCGCAAAACCTCAAGGCGGAGATCGATGAATTTATCAAATCCGAAGGGTCAATGGCTCAGATGGCTTCCGCCTCGAACATGCGGCTTGGCGTGCCGATCTCATCCTGCGCGGAAACGAGCTGCATTTCGCGGCTGCCCGCTTCCGCGGTCTTGGCCAGCACGCCGAAAATCGCCGAACCAGCAGCCGACAGCGCGGCGTCGATCTTTCCGGCGCGCAAATAATGCGCGAAGAACAGCGCGGCGACGGCATCGCCTGCCCCCTTTGCCGCCAATGGCAGCCTCGGCATGCGCAGGCGGAAACAGCCGGTGTTGTCCGACGCCAGCATGTCGATGGCGTCCTTGGACGTCTCGTCGGTGTGCAGCGAAGTGACCAAGATGGCGCGGGGTCCGAGATCGTGCAGCGCCTTCACCGCGTCACGCGCCTGCGCCAGTGTCTTGCTTTCGCGTCCGCTCAGATAATCCAGCTCGAACTGGTTGGGCGTCACGATATCGGCCGCCGGCACCGCTCTGCCGCGCAGGAACTCCGCAACGCCCTCGCGCACATAAACGCCGCGCCCGGTATCGCCGATCACCGGATCGCAGCAATAGTGCGCCGCCGGATTGGCGCGCTTGACGGTCGCCACGGCGTCGAGAATGGCGGCGCCAATGTCGGCGGAACCGACATAGCCCGACAGGACGCCGTCGCACTCGCCCAGCACGCCGCGCTTCTCGATGCCGCCAACAAGCTCGCGGATCAGGCCGGCCTCGAACACGCGGCCCTGCCAATCGCCATAGCCGGTATGGTTGGAGAACTGCACGGTGTGGACCGGCCAGACCTCCACGCCCATGCGCTGAAGCGGAAATACGGCGGCGGAATTGCCGACATGGCCGTACGCGACATGGGACTGGATGGAGAGGATGTTCATTGCATCGACAATAACAGACACGGCGGGGAGGTTCCCCGCCGTGTGGCGCGTTTGCGAGATCGGGGCGGCGGGCGTTACTTCATCCCCATCTTCTTGTTCGCCGCGTCGACGTATTGATTGGTGTAGGTCTGCGACAGGTCGATATGCGCCTTGGCGACGTCGGGCGAGGACTGGCTGAACACGGCGAGCACCGCGGCGGCGCCTTTCGGGTCCATGCGGCCGGTTTCCGAATACATCGGGATCGTGTTCTTCAAGGCGGCGATGTAGAGCGCCTTGTCCTTGCCGACCAGCTCGGCCGGCATCTTGTCGGCGATCTCCTCGGCGGTATGGCTGTGAATCCATTTCAGGGTCGAAACGATCGCGGTCGCCATGCCCTGCACTTCTTTCTCGTGCGCCTTGACCCAGTCCGCCTTGGCGTAGAGCGCGCCGCCCGGATATTCGCCGCCGAACACCGCGAGGGTGTCCTTCTGGGTGCGCGTGTCGCTCAGAATCTTGAGGTCCGGATGCTTGCCCTTGAGCAGCGTCACGGCCGGATCGAGCATGACAGCGGCGTCGATTTCGCCCTGCTCCATCGCCGCGATGGCCGAAGCGCCGAGGCCGACGCCGATCACGCCGACCGCGTTCGGATCAATGCCGTTCTTGCTCAACAGGTATTTGAGGAAGAAGTCGGTGGACGAGCCGGGCGCGCTGACGCCGACCTTCTTGTTGGCGAGATCCTTGACCGACGTGATCTCGGATGCGTGCTTGGGCGACACCACCAGCGCCAATCCGGGATAGCGGTCATAGACCACGAAAGACTGCAAGTGCTGGCCCCTGGCGGCCAAATTGACGCAGTGGTCGAAATAGCCGGAGGCGACGTCGGCGCTGCCGCCCATCACGGCCTTGAGCGACTCCGAGCCGCCCTTGAACTGGATGACGTCGACATCGACGCCGGCCTTTTTGAATTCGCCGAGCGCCTCGGCCAGCATGGTCGGCAAATAACACAGGCACGAAGCGCCGCCGATGGCGATGGTCACTTTTTGCGCCAGCGCGAAACCCGACGACAGCGCGAGCGCCACTAGCGTGATAACGATCCGCCGGATGATTGCGGACATGACTTCCTCCCTTTTATTCAGGCCTTTGCGTGAGGCCATTTCGGCCCGGAAGATAAGCCAGTGCGGCGGGCCTGACTAGGGCCGGCTATCCGCCGCCAGCGGCCGCCAGATCAGCAGGCGCTTTTCCACCAGCGTAACCAGCATATCGATCACGATCACAAAGGCCGCCAGCACGAACATGCCGGCGAACACGCCGGCCACATCGAACACGCCCTCGGCCTGCTGGATCAGATAACCAAGCCCCGCCGCTGAGCCGAGATACTCACCCACCACCGCGCCGACCACGGCAAAGCCAACCGAGGTGTGCAGCGACGAGAACATCCAGGATAGCGCCGAAGGCCAATAGACGTGGCGCATCAATTGCCGTTCGTTCATGCCGAGCATGCGCGCGTTGGCGAGGACCGTCGGTGAGACTTCCTTGACGCCCTGGTAGACGTTGAAGAACACGATGAAGAACACCAGCGTGATGCCGAGTGCCACTTTCGACCAGATACCCAGGCCCAGCCACAACGTGAAGATCGGCGCCAGCACGACACGCGGCAGCGCGTTGGCCATCTTGACGTAAGGATCGAACACCGCGGCGGTGCGCGGCTGGCGCGCAAACCAGAAGCCGACCAGCACGCCGCCGATGGAGCCGAGCACGAAGGCTAAAATAAATTCGATCAGCGTGACCCAGAGATGTTTCCAGATCACGCCGGAAACAAACCAGGCGACGATCTGCTGCGCCACCTCGACCGGATTGGAAAAGAAAAACGGCGGCAGCAGCATGTACCCGAACACCGGATAGGTGGACAGCACGTACCAAAGTCCGACCGAAATAGCCGCGACCAGAATTTGCAGCAGGAGGAGCATCGATCGAGACACGATTTAAGCTCCCCCTGACTGCATAGCGTGTAAAAAATCAGTACGGATTCTTGAACAGCCCGACGAGACCGGTCGAACCCTTCACGTGGCCTTGCAGCTTGTCGAACAACTCCAGCCTCGTAAGGCCGGCCGGCAGCGCCTTCGGGTCGAGGTCGGTCGCGATCAAGATAAAGGTGTAGTGGTGCGGCGTCGTGTTGGGCGGCGTGCAGGGACCGATATAAGTGTGCAGCTTTGCCGTGCCGGTGCCGCCGACATATTTGTCGGACGCCTTGCTGGTTTCGCCTTCGGCAAAGCCGGTCACCGAGGCGGGAATGCCGTAGGCAATCCAGTGATCGACGCCGGTGCCGCGGCCATCCGGGTCAGTCATCACCAGCGCGAAGCTCGTGGTGCCGGCGGGAACGTTCTTCCAGGAAAACTGCGGCGACACATTTTGGCCTACGCAGTTCGGATTGGCCTTGATGTCGCCCGAGACTTTCTTCGGCATCAAGGCGCCGTCCTTGAAGGTCGAGGACGACAGCGTGAAGATGTCGGCCGCAGAGGCGGCGCTCGTAAGCAGCACAACCCCGGCCACGGCGGCGAGAGCTTGACGTATTCCGATCATTGTATTCCTCCCGTTGGTTTTATTGGCAGTCATTATGAGAAACAAACCTAGCGCAAAAAAATTCCCGATTAAACCCGATGCCATCAACCCGCTTCGCTCTGCGCATATCCCTTGATTACCTCGGCCTTGAGCATGTGCCAGATGTCGCGGTGCAGTTCGTTGAACCCCGGATCGAGTTTCACTTCGGCGATGTCTCGCGGGCGCACCAGCGGCACCTTCCAGTCGCCGATGATGCGCGACCCCGGGCCCGCCGACATGATCACCACACGGTCGCTGAGCGCAATCGCCTCTTCCAGATCATGGGTAACGAACATAACCGCCTTGCGGTCGGCGCTCCACAGGTCGAGCAGCAGATTGCCCATGATCTGACGGGTTTGCGCATCGAGCGGGCCGAACGGCTCGTCCATCAGCAGGATTTTAGGATCGCGAATCAGCACCTGCGCGAGGCCCACGCGCTTGCGCTGGCCGCCCGAGAGCATGTGCGGGTAACGGTCGCCGAAGGAGCCAAGACCCACGCGGCTGAGCCAGCTTCGCGCCCGCGCGCGCGCCTCGGCGGACGGCGTGCCGGACGTTTCCAGCCCGATGGCGACGTTCTCCAGCGCGGTCTTCCAAGGAAACAATGCGTCGGCCTGGAACAAGTAGCCGGCCTGTCGGTTGAGCGCGGCGAGCGGAGCGCCAAAGATATCGACGCCGCCCGAGGACGGCGCGATCAGCCCGGCAGCAACATTGAGCAGCGTGGATTTGCCGCAGCCGGTCGGCCCGACGATGGCGACGAACTCGCCATCGGCGACGTTAAGTCCGGTTTTTTCGATCGCGGTATAGCTGCCGCCGCCGGCAAGGCGGAACGCGATCGACACGTCGCTCAGGGCAACGGCGGAAGCTGGCGCGTTGTTCTGCCCGGTTCCTCTCATATCCCCGGCCATGCACGTTGCCTCGCGCCCTCGTCCATTGGGCGCAAGCTATCCGGGCGGCAGCAACTTGCAAAGCCAATAGCAAAGTCCGCGCCTTAAAGTCCCTTGATAAGCCCGGCATCGATCAGCAGCCGGTTGAAGCGGCGCGCTTCTGCGCCATCGGCGCAGCGGTAGAACAGCCCATGGCAACGCGCCAGGATCTTCTTCTGTTCGGTGAAGGAAGGATCGAGCGGCAATCCGGCCGCCTCCTGGATGACCAGCGGCAGAAACGGCGCCTCCAGCGTGTCGAGCGCCGACGAGACGTCGGCCGGTTTGAAATTGACCGCATCGATGGCGTAATAGGTCGTGAAATAGCGGGCGTCAAACGCTTCTATACGCAGCGCAACTTGTTGTTCCTGGAGCGACGGATCGATGATCCGCTCGGCAAAATCCGGCTGATGATCGCCGAAGCGCACCAGCAGGAACGACTCCGTTGGGAAGTCATGCTTGAGACGCGCCAGAAACGCCGCGTAGTCGCGCGCGCTCATTTTTTGCCGCCGCAGATATTCCTCGATTAGCGGCGGATTGCCGAGATTGCGCCAGTCCGGCGTCAAATCCGGCCGGTACGTGTGATCCCAGGGAAAATGGTTGGCCGATAAATACGTGAAGATGAACAGCGGGCCGCTGCCGCGCTCTTGCGTGATTATCTGCGCCGCCTGGTCGTAATAAAATGAATCGGACTCGACGCCGCGCGCGGCCATGTCCTTGCGGTCGAGAAATTGAGCGACGCCGGCGGTCTTCTGGAAGCTGCGCGCGCTCATGAAGGCGCCGCGCGCCGGATAGAGCGTAAACGTGCGGTAGCCGCAGCGCGCCAGCGCATGCGGCAGACCGCGCTCGACGCGGCCGGCGGCGATGCGGGTTACGAAATAGGCAAAGCGTCCGAATGAGCGCGCGGACAGGCCGGTCAACACGGCGTACTCGGAAAACCAGGTCGGGCCGCCGGCGCCTTCGACGATGAACGAGCGCTGCTTGCCATCGAACGAGAGAAAGTGGCGGCCGTAGCCGGCGGGAACCTTTATGCCCGGCGCCGCGGTGATGTCGAAGCTCGATTCGTCGAGCACTAAAATAATGTGTGGCGGCTTGGCGGCGGGCTGGCACGGCCCCGCCATGGCGAAGCGGAAGTTATTGGCAACGCTTGCGTCGGATTCCATGTAGCCGCGCCGCGCGTATTCCAATACGGCCTCGACGCCCGAACTGACGAATTTGGAAACGAAGCCGCCGCTGTAGAAGGCTTCATAGGGCTGCATCGGCGCCGCGACCGAAACCGCCGCGACGCCCGACAGACAGAGCGCCGCGCCGGCCGCGGCTATTCGCAGCCGTACGCGATAGGGATCGATCCACCACACCAGCGCCAAAATCGGGATGCCGAAAATCGCGGCGACGATCACTTTCTGCAGGAGATCGGGATAGATGGTCAGGAAGAACGCAATGGTGTCCGGATCTAGGATCATCAAGTCGACGAAATTCACCGTCATCAGCAGCTTGTCGTATTTGAATTGCGACAACGTGATCAGCGCCAGGATCAAGCCGAGCGACAGCGCCGCGGCGATCGCCGGCCGGCGCAACATCGCAAGCCAGAAAAAGTTGAGCAGGCCCCAGGCAAAAATAAATGTCGTCTTCGGCACAACGCCGACCTCGGTCTGCAGCATGATGAAAAGCGCGGCTAGATGGAACACCGCCACCAGGGCGTACCTGGCGGCGTCGCGGCGCGACATTGCCTCGGGCAGCGTGAGGCGGCTGATCAGGGTGGCGGCGGCGGACAGCATGGCTGTTAGGCGGCCATGCCCGGCAACGAGCACGCTTTCCCCCAGCGCACAGCCCCGCCGTCATAAGACTGTAATCAGACTGTCATTTCAAGGCGGCGCCCGGCCGCAACGTTAATATTTACGATCCCCACCAAGGGGTTGGCCCCCGAGCGGGAAGACTGAAACGCGGTTTTGCGGGCCCGTTGCCGCGTGCCATCATCGCGGCGATGACCGCTGACCCCCGTCTCGCCGAGGCTTTCGCGCGCCTGCCCGATTACCTCGGCAGCCACGTGCTGGTGAGCATCACCGCGTTGGCCTTGGGGCTGGGCATCAGCCTACCGCTGGCGATCGCGTCGCGACAACGACCGGTGCTGCGCGGCGTCCTGCTGACCATCGCCAGCGTGGTGCAAACCATTCCAGGCCTGGCGCTGCTGGCGCTGTTTTATCCAATGCTGCTGGCGCTCGCCGGATTGTGCGAGCGGCTATTCGGCAAGGGATTTTCGGCGCTGGGTTTTCTGCCCTCGGTGTTGGCACTGGCGCTCTATTCGATGCTGCCGGCGCTGCGCAACACGGTGACCGGCCTCAACGGCGTCGATCCGGAACTGCACGATGCGGCGCGCGCGCTGGCTCTGACGCGGGGACAAACGTTGCGCCTCGTTGAACTGCCGATCGCCATGCCGGTGATCATGGCCGGCATCCGTACCTCGGCGGTCTGGGTGATCGGCACGGCGACGTTGTCAACGCCGATCGGCCAGACCAGCCTCGGCAACTACATCTTCGCGGGACTGCAGACGCAGAACTGGGTGTTCGTGCTGTTCGGCTGCGTGGCCGCGGCCGGGCTGGCGCTGATCGTCGACCAGCTGCTGGCGCTGATGGAGCGCGGCGTGGCGTCGCATCACCGCAGCATGGTCTATGGCGGCGGCATCGGCTTGCTGCTGGTCGTGCTGGCCGCGCTGTTGCCCGGCTTAAGCCGGGCGCAAGGTGGCCAAGCCGGCCAGGGCAATTACGTGATCGGCGCGAAACCCTTCACCGAGCAATACGTGCTGGCCGCGCTGATCGAGCAGCGGCTGGCGGCTCATGGATTATCGGCGCAGGTTCGCAACGGGCTCGGTTCCGGCGTTATCTTCAACGCGCTCGCCAGCAACGATATCGACGCCTACGTCGAATATTCCGGCACCATCTGGGCCAACAATATGGGGCGCACCGATGCGCCGCCGCGCGAGGCCGTGCTCAACGAAGTCGCCCGCTGGCTCAACACTACCCACCACATCCGCGTGCTCGGCTCGCTCGGTTTCGAGAACGCCTATGCGCTGGCCGTGTCGCGCCCGCTTGCGCAAAAGCTCGGACTTCATTCGATCGCCGATCTCGCAGCGCACGCCGGCGAGCTCTCCATTGCCGGCGACTACGAATTCTTCGAGCGTCCGGAATGGAAGAAGATCGTCGCGGCCTATGGCCTGCGTTTCCGCGCCCAGCGCACCATGCAATCGGACTTCATGTATCAGGCGGCTCGCGCCGGCGACGTCGACGTGGTTTCGGCCTACACCAGCGACGGCCGCGTCGCGCAATATGATCTCGTCGTGCTCGATGATCCAAAACACGCCATTCCGCCCTATGACGCGATCCTGCTGCTGGCGCCCAAGCGCGCCCAGGATGAGACCTTGATCGCCGCGCTCAAGCCGTTGATCGGCGCCATTCCGGTCGCGTTGATGCGCGAAGCCAATCTGCGGGCATCGAAAGGCGATAGCTCGGCTGGCGAAACGGCGCGCTGGCTGGGAGAGCAGATTGAAAAACCGCCGCGCTAGTGCGTCTCGGTCTTTTGCTCGAGTTCGAGCGCACGGGTTTTGGTCAGTTCCTTCATGCAGTAACCGGCTTCGATGCGCGCAATGGTGCCCTCGCCGAGGTCGTAATACAGGCAATTGGCGTCGCGGTACTGAACCCATAGCCGTTGCGCCTTGCGCAATTGCTCGCGGGGCTTCGGCTCGGCATCCTTGAGCGCCTGTTGGTAGGCAACGTTCATGCGCTTGTCCCATTGCGCCGTCTGCACCTTCAGACAGTCCACGATTTCATAGGTGCTGCCGTCACAATGTTGTTCGGGATCGCCCTGCTCACCGGCAAATGCAAACGCGGCCGCCCCGATGAGAGCGGCCGCGGTTATGCAGGCAAGGCGCAACACGCCGGTCAATTCTTGGACTTGTCGACCAGCGCCCGTTGCTTGATCCACGGCATCATCTCGCGCAGTTTCGCCCCGACCTGCTCGATCGGATGCTCGGCCAGCTTGGCGCGGGTGGCCTTGAATGAGGTTTGGTTGACCTTGTTCTCCAGCATCCAGTCGCGCGCGAAGCGGCCCGACTGGATGTCGCCCAGAATCTTTTTCATCTCGGCCTTGGTCGCGGCGTTCACCACGCGCGGCCCGGAGACGTATTCGCCGTATTCCGCGGTGTTCGACACCGAATAATTCATATTGGCGATGCCGCCTTCGTAGATCAGGTCGACGATCAGCTTCACTTCATGCACGCACTCGAAATAGGCCATTTCCGGCGCGTAGCCGGCCTCGACCAGCGTCTCGTATCCGGCCTTCATCAACTCCACCAGGCCGCCGCACAGCACGGTCTGCTCGCCGAACAGATCGGTCTCGCATTCTTCCTTGAACGTGGTCTCGATAATGCCGGCGCGGCCGCCGCCGATCGCGGATGCATAAGACAGCCCGAGATCGTGCGCGTTGCCGGAGGCGTCCTTATGAATCGCGACCAGGCACGGCACGCCGGCGCCGCGCTGGTATTCCGAGCGCACGGTGTGGCCGGGGCCTTTCGGCGCGATCATCAGCACGTCGAGATCGCCGCGCGGCTCGATCAGGTTGAAATGCACGTTGAGGCCGTGCGCGAACATCAGCGCCGCGCCGTCCTTCATGTTCTTGGCGAGATGATCGCGATAGATGTCGCCCTGTAACTCGTCGGGCGTCAGCATCATCATGACGTCGGCCCATTTGGCGGCTTCCGCCACCTCCATGACCTTGAATTTCTCGGCCTCGGCTTTCTTAACGCCGGCGGAGGTCTTGCGCAGCGCGACCGCAACCTCCTTGACGCCCGAGTCGCGCAGATTGAGGGCGTGGGCGTGGCCCTGGCTGCCATAGCCGATGATGGCGACCTTCTTGCCCTTGATCAGGTTCAGGTCGGCGTCGCGATCGTAATAAACACGCATGATGATCCTCACTTAGCCCCAGACTTGTCGGCCCTGCTTCTAGGACGCCGGGCGCGGGGCCACAAGCCCCGGCGGTTTCTTCATTCGGTGACCATCGGATAGATACTGGCAACGAGCAGCAGCCCCATGCCGGCGTTGAAAATCCGCGCGTGCACGGGATCGCGCAGGAAGCGCCGCAACGCCACGCCGAAGCCGGCCCAGGTCGCGGTCGACAGCGCGGTGGCGAGCGCAAAGACCGCGAGCACGATGGCGAAGTCTTCCCGCTCGTGGCCGGGCCGCATATAGACGGCGACGCCGCTGAGCGCGGCCACGAACGCCTTCGGATTGACCCACTGGAAGGCCGCCGCCTGCAGAAACGTCATCGGCCGGTCCGGCGCATCGGCGTTGCCCTCCACGGGCTTTGCGCTCGCCACCTTCCAGGCCAGCCACAGCATGTAAGCCGCGCCGGCTATCTTGAGCACGAGCTGCAAGGCCGGCAGCGCCGCAAAGATCAGGCCGAGGCCGGCGGCAAATACCGCGAGCAAAACGACAAAGCCGACATCGACGCCAAGCAGATGCGGCACCGTGCGCGCGAAACCAAAGTTCACGCCCGAGGCGGTTAGCAGGATGTTGTTCGGCCCCGGCGTGAACGCCATGACGAAGGCGAATACGGTAAGCGCGAGAAGGACGTCGATGGGCATGAGGGAAGCCGGTTACACCAAATTCTATCGTCGCCTCATCGAGCCGCCGGGCTCGAGCGCTCCATCCTGCGCAGAAACGAGCGCAGTTTGCCGAGCAGAAGCAGCACGACATCGGCATTGACAACGAGCGACGGCTTGAGGCCGAGGCCCAGCGCATTGAGCGATCCAACGGCGAAATTCTTGGTCATGCGGGCGAACCCGCCGGTCGAGGCTTCGAACCGCCCGTTAACGGTGAGCGTGTCGAAGCCGAAGTCGTTGCGAAATATGAAATCGAGGCTCTCGGGCGACATTTCCACATCGGGTTTCGCGTCCGGCGCCTCGCGCAGTTCCTCGAAGAATGAAAACCGCACCGTCCTGCCGAGATCGGTCAGCCGGATCGCCAGCGGCCGGAACACGCCGAGCCCCGGCACCAACGATGCCAGGCGAATAAGCCATTTCGAGTTCTTGCTGAAAACCCGCTCCCGGTAAGCGCGGCCATGTGCAACCAATTCCGCGAGTGGCACCGGTTTCGCCGGCTGGCGCAGCGGCAGGCTGGCGATCGAGGCATAGGCCTCGCGCCAATAGGCAATTACGTCGCGGTTGTCCCAGGCCTCGCCCACCGTCCAGATGTCGCGCGGCTTCATGATGACCGGTTTGCAGTCTTGCTGCCCGATCGCATCGAGCACGGCGGGAATGTCGTTGATCGAATCGTTCAAATACGAATTCTCGACATGAGAGAAATAGACGAAGGACGCGAACGGGATGACGAATTTCGGCTGGAGGATTGCGACCTGGCGGTTGACGGTGGCGAGCTTGTCGCGCGCAGCGGCCTCACGCAACGCTTTGTTGGCGCGGCCGCCTTTCCACGCCGCATAGCTGAATTGGGTGAGCAGAACATCGACGGGACCGATCTCCTTCTTGAGCGCCAGCAGATCCTGCGCGGTGTTCACCTCGCAATCGTTGAGGTTGAGGATGACCTTGCCGCCGGCGCGCACCACGCACCAGGAATCGTAAAAGCCGGAACGGGTGACGCTGATCGTCTCGCCCGGCGCGAATTCGTGGCTCACGCCTTGCGGGATTTCATCGACCGCAAAACCTTGCGAGCGCAAAAAGCCTGCTACCCGACCGTCGGCGGTTTTCTGGAACAGCACGCGCAAGGCCCGGTTGGGCGTCGCCTTGAAAAACGCGATCGAGAAATGGTCGGGATGCTCGTGCGATAGCCAGATATGCGTGGCGTCGGACGCGGCCGCCGTCATCTCCGCGTCGGCGCGGATCAGATCCCAGCCGTTGTTGAACGCGGGGCCGAAATACCACGGGTCGCTGGTGATGCGCGCCTGCGGTGTGATGATTTTGACCGAGGCGTGATTGATGAACTGGATCTGCATCTGCGCCTAACGAGCCGCCATCCCCTCCGGCCCGCGTGCGATCGCCGCGATCCCCGTGCGCGAGACCTCGACCAATCCCAGCGGCAGCATCAGTTCGACGAACTGGTCGATCTTGTCGGTCTTGCCGGTGATCTCGAACACGAAGCTTTCGGTGGTGGCGTCGATCACGCGGGCGCGAAAGGCGTCCGCCAGCCGCAACGCCTCGACCCGTTGCTCGCCTTTGCCCTTGACCTTGACCATCGCCAGTTCGCGCTCGATCGAGCGGCCAGTCAGCGTCATGTCGACCACGCGGTGCACCGGCACCAGCCGGTCGAGCTGGTTCTTGATCTGCTCGATCACCATCGGGGTGCCGGTGGTGACCACGGTGATCAGCGACAAATGCTTGGCATGCTCGGTCTCAGACACCGTCAGCGACTCGATATTGTAGCCGCGGCCGGAGAACAGGCCGATGACGCGCGCCAGCACGCCCGGTTCGTTGTCGACCAAGACCGACAGCGTGTGCGTCACATTTTTCTGCGCCGTCGGCGCCGCCGGATAGTGGCTCGTCGTAGGAGCGTTCATGAGGGTCTGATCCATTTAGGTTGAATCATTTTGCGTCCATAACATTTTTCTTGCTCATGATCTTGTCCGAAAACCGGTTCCCACTTTTCGGGATCATGCGCTAGACCATCACCTTGCCCTGCTCGGTGATCGCGCTGTCGAGAGCTTCAGCCGCGTCGCCGAGGATCATTTCATTGTGCGCGCGCCCCGACGGGATCATCGGGAAGCAGTTTTCCTTCGGATCGACCACGCAGTCGAACAGCACCGGTTTGTCGACGTCGATCATTTCCTTGATCGCGTGGTCGAGATCGCCCGGCTTTTCGCAGCGGATGCCGTGGGCGTGATAGGCCTCGGCCAGCTTGACGAAATCCGGCAGCGCTTCCGAATAACTCTCGGAATAACGTCCGCCGTGCAGCAATTCCTGCCACTGCCGCACCATGCCCATATAGCGGTTGTTCAGAATGAAGATCTTGACCGGCAGCCGGTACTGCACCGCTGTCGAGATCTCCTGCATGGTCATCAGCACACTGGCCTCGCCGGCGATGTCGATGACCAGCGATTTCGGATGCGCCAGTTGCACGCCGACCGAGGACGGCAGGCCGTAGCCCATGGTGCCAAGGCCGCCGGAGGTCATCCAGCGGTTGGGCTCCTGGAACTGATAGAACTGCGCCGCCCACATCTGGTGTTGGCCGACTTCGGTGGTGATGTAGCAGTCGCGGTCCTTGGTCAATTCGTAGAGCCGCTGGATGGCGTATTGCGGCTTGATCAACTCGTTGGAATTACGATAGGCGAGCGACTTGCGCGCGCGCCATTTGTCGATCTGCTTCCACCAGGCATCGAGCGCCTTCTTGTCGGGATGATGGGCGCCGGTGCGCCACAGCCGCACCATGTCTTCCAGGACATGCGCGCAGTCTCCGACGATCGGCACGTCGACGCGGACGTTCTTGTTGATCGAGGAAGCGTCGATGTCGACATGGATCTTCTTCGAGCCGGGCGAGAACGCATCGATGCGTCCGGTGATGCGGTCGTCGAAGCGCGCGCCGATGCAGATCATGACGTCGCAATCGTGCATCGCCATGTTGGCTTCCAGCGTGCCGTGCATGCCGAGCATGCCCATCCATTGCGGATCGGCCGCCGGGAAGGCGCCGAGCCCCATCAACGTCGACGTGATCGGATAGCCGGTGAGCTTGACCAGTTCGCGCAGCAGATCGCTCGCAGCTTTGCCGGAATTGATCACGCCGCCGCCGGTATAGAACAGCGGGCGTTTGGCGCGCGCCATCAATTCGACCGCTTGCTTGATCTTCTCGATGTCGCCTTTGAGCCGGGGCTTGTAACCCGTGTGCGGGAAGCTGTTCGGCTTGGAATAGACCCCCTTGGCGAACTGGATATCCTTCGGGATGTCGACCACCACCGGGCCGGGACGGCCCGTCGAAGCGATATGGAACGCCTCATGCAGGACGCGCGGCAGATCCTCGATGCGCTTGACCAGATAATTGTGTTTGGTGCAGGGCCGGGTGATGCCGACGGTGTCGCATTCCTGGAATGCGTCGTTACCGATCAAGTGTGTCGGCACTTGCCCGGTGATGCAGACGATCGGGATCGAATCGCACAGCGCGTCGGTGAGGCCGGTCACCGCATTGGTGGCGCCGGGGCCGGAGGTGACCAGAACGCAGCCGACCTTGCCGGTCGAACGCGCATAGCCCTCGGCTGCATGCACCGCGCCCTGCTCGTGCCGCACCAGGATGTGCTGCACTCTCTGCTGGGCGAACAGTGCGTCATAGATCGGCAACACCGCGCCGCCCGGATAACCGAACAGGTGTTTGACGCCCTGGTCGGCGAGCGCCTCGATCACCATTTCGGCGCCGGTCATTTCCTTGCTCATGCTCGTCATCCTCGCCTTTGCTCGCCTTTGAACTCGCGCAATAAAAAAGGCCCGTGAGGGCCATGTCCGGACGCTTCCCTTGCGGCCCCAATCAAGGCCGAGGTGGCGTCCGAACCTTTACCAGTACGGTAATAATATTGCGCAGCATTATGTCCGCCCGAACTTTCATTGCGCGGTTTTATAAGGACCCCTAAGGCCCCGGTCAAGCCCGTTCATCAGTGCCGCCAGGTCTTTAGCCGATCCCAACTGTCTTTCGAGGGCTTTTTGGCCCCTTTCCGGCGTCTCCCAGGCCCAATCCTTCATCTGATTGCGAAACCAGGTGACCTGGCGCTTGGCGTAACGGCGGGTGTCCATGACGGCCCCGGCCGCTGCCTCATCGAGTGAGATTTCGCCATTGAGATGGCGGATCAGCCAGGGCACGCCATGTGCCTTCATGGCTGGCAGCAAGGGATCGAGCCGTCGGGCCGACAGCGCCGCCACTTCCTCCAGCGCGCCGGCTTTGAGCATGGCGGCGAAGCGCGCCTCGATCCGCGCAACCAACGGCTTACGCTCGCAGGTCAGGAAGATTTTGGCCGTCCGCGCGGAAGCGATCAACGGCGGCATACCCTCTTTGTGCCAATCGGACAGCGAGCGCCCGGTGGCCTCGAGCACTTCCAGCGCGCGACAAATACGTGAGCGATCGTTGACCATCAGCCGCTGCGCGGTTTGCGGATCGCGCTGCATGAGTTCGCCGTGCAGCGCCGCGGCGCCCTCGCTCACCAAGCGCCCGCGCACCTGGGCGCGGATGTCCGCCGGAGTCGGCGGCACCGCGACCAGCCCACCGGTCAGCGCCTTGAAATAAAGCCCGGTGCCGCCGACCAAAATCGGCACGCGGCCGGCAGCCTTGGCGTCGTCGAGCACGATGGCGACGTCGCGCAGCCACTGCCCGGTGGAATAGTTCACAGCTGCGTCGACCCGGCCGTAGAGCCGGTGCGGCATGCGCGTTTCTTCTTCCGCGCCAGGCCGCGCGGTAATAACGCGCAGATCGCGATAGACCTGCATGGAATCCGCATTGATGATGGTGCCGCCGATTTTCTCGGCCAACGCCAAGGCCAGCGCCGACTTGCCGCTCGCGGTCGGGCCTGCAATAAGCACGGCTTTGCTGGCTTGCATCGCATGACTCATGTCGCGACCCTGATCGCAGCCTCGGGCGTTCTCGATCCTACGGCGATCGACCGCGGGCGCGACGCTTTGGCGAATGCCGGCGCGCCGCAATGGCTCGGCCCGGATGCCGCCGACCTTCCCTTTAGCGCGGAAAGCGGCGCCGACCAACGCACCCTGGCCGAAAACATACGCAAACTCGCCGGCGGCGCCATCGACGTCGTTGTGCAGCGCGCCGCCAATCGCCGCAAGAAGCTGTTCCTGGCCGACATGGATTCAACCATGATCGGCCAGGAATGCATCGACGAGCTTGCCGACTATGTCGGCTTGAAAGCGCACGTGGCGGCGATCACCGAGCGCGCCATGCGCGGCGAGATTGCCTTCGAGCCGGCGCTGCGGGAGCGGGTCGCATTGCTCAAGGGCCTGCCGGTCGCGACGATCGGCGAGGTACTAGAAAAACGCATCACTTTGACGCCGGGCGCCCGCACGCTGGCCGCCACCATGCGGGCGCATGGCGCATACACCTGCATGGTCTCCGGCGGCTTCACGCTGTTCACCGATCGCATCGCCGCGATGATCGGCTTCGATGAAACGCGCGCCAATATGCTGATCGTCGGCGGCGACAGGCTGTCGGGCAGCGTCAAGGAGCCGATCTTCGGCCGTCAAACCAAACACGCGACCTTGCTGGAGCTGCGCGCGCGGCTGGGCTTAGCCAAGGACGATACGCTGGCGGTCGGCGATGGCGCCAACGATATGGACATGATCGCGGAGGCCGGTCTCGGCGTCGCCTATCACGCCAAGCTCAGGGTGGCGGAAGCGGCCGCCGCTCGCATCGAATACGCCGACCTCACCGCGCTGCTTTATATACAAGGCTACCGGCGCGAGGAGTTCGTGACCGAGTGAACTGACTATTGCAGGCTGAGCGCCACGAAACTGGGGTCGCCGTCGGGCGTAACCACCAGCAACACCACTGCTTTCTTACCGTCTTTCTTGAGCTTGTCGATGCGCTGCTGCAGTTCGGTGGCGTTCGCGACCGGTTGCTGCTGCACCTCGGCGATCACCATGCCCGGCACCAGCCGCTTTTCCGCGGCCGCCGAATTCGGTTCGACCGCGGTGATCAAGACGCCTTTCACTTTATCCTTGATGTTGTGTTTCTTGCGCAGCGCGTCGGTCAGATTGGCGAGGTCGAGACCGAGCGCCTTTTTCACGACCGGCTTGTCGTCGGTGTCGGTGTCTTTCTTGGGCGTCAGCGCGGCCTGCTTGTCTTCCTCGAGGCGGCCAAGCTTGACGGTTTTCTTTTCTTCCTTGCCCTTTCGAACGACGATCACCTCGACGTCCTTGCCGACCGGCGTGTCGGCGACGATGCGCGGCAGATCGCGCATCTCCTTGACGTCCTTGCCGTCGAATTTCACGATCACATCGCCCGCCTCAATACCGGCGGGCTTAGCCGGGCCTTTTTCATCAATGCCGGCGATCAGCGCGCCGCGCGGCGGCTTGATGCTGAGGCTGTCGGCGATCTCGTCGGTGACCTGCTGGATGCGCACCCCGAGCCAACCGCGCCGCACTTCCTTGAACTGGCGCAATTGATCGATCACCGCCACCACGGTCTTCGAGGGCACCGCGAAGCCGATGCCGATCGAGCCGCCCGACGGCGAAATGATCGCGGTGTTGACGCCGATGACTTCGCCATTGAGGTTAAACAGCGGCCCGCCCGAATTGCCGCGATTGATGGCGGCGTCGGTCTGGATGTAATTGTCGTAGGGTCCGGATTGGATGTCGCGGTTGCGCGCCGAGACGATGCCGGCGGTCACGGTGCCGCCCAGGCTGAACGGATTACCGATGGCGATCACCCATTCGCCCAGCCGCAACTTGTCGCTATCACCGAATTTCACCGCCTTGAGCGGCTTGTCCGGCTTGACGCGCAACAGCGCGAGATCGGTCCTGGTGTCGCGGCCGACGACTTCGGCTTTGAGATTGGTGCCGTCATTGAGGATCACGGTGATGTCGTCGGAATCGGCGATGACGTGATTGTTGGTAACCACCAGGCCGGACGCATCGATGATGAAGCCGGAGCCGAGCGAGTTGACCCGGCGTGGTGTCTGGCCGCCGCCAGGGCCGTTTTGGCCTTTGCGATTCTTGAAAAACTCGTCGAAAAATTCCTCGAACGGCGAGCCGGGCGGCAGTTGCGGCATGGCGTTGTTGCTCATGTCCACGGACTGCTTGGTCGAGATATTGACCACCGCGTCGATCACGGCTTCCGCCACGTCGGAGATGTTCTCGGGCCCGCGCGCGGCGGCGGGGGCGGCCAGCAGCGGGCAAATGATTGCGGCGGCGAAAAAAACCAAACTCAGGCGGCCGGGCCGGTGCAGCAACGGCTTGAGGAAAGCGCCCATGGGCGTCGATTCTCCCTAGGAAACGATATCGCGAGACTGCCGCCGTATTCACGGCGTTTCAAGGGCGGCAGCCGATCAAGAACACGTCATATCCTGTTTTGTGCCCTTAGCTGCGCACCAGCCATACCAAAATCAACCCGACCATCGCCGAACCGATACCGATCACGCGCAGCGTGGTCTCCGGCGTTGCCATGACGCTCGCCATCGCCCGCTTGGCTTGAATCGGGAAAGCGGCGAACACCAGGCCCTCGATCACGAAGACCAGCCCGAGTGCCGCCAGGAAATCGCTCATGCGGCTTGGACGTTTATCGGGTCGGCGCGGCCGGCGGCGGCGTCGCCGGCTTGCCCGATGGATTGCTGAAATAGCGGAAGAAGTTGCTGTCCGGCTTAAGCAGGAAACGCGTGTCGTTGGATTTGAGGCCGGCCTCGTAAGCCTGCATCGAGCGGTAGAATGCGAAGAAGTCCGGATCCTTGTTGAACGCGTCGGCGAAAATCTGGTTGCGGGTGGCGTCGCCCTCGCCCCGTATCTGCTCGGATTTGGAGGTGGCCTCCGCCACCAGCACCGTCACCTCGCGGTCGGCCTTGGAACGGATTTCCTGGGCCTGCTGCGTTCCTTGCGCGCGGTATTCGGCCGCTTCGCGCTGGCGCGCGGTCTGCATGCGTTGATAGACCGCTTGGCTGTTCTGCTCCGGCAGGTCGGCACGTCGGATACGCGCATCCACGACCTCGATGCCGTAGCCCGCCGCCTCGTGATTGATCAGATCGCGGATGCGAGCCATCAACTCGGCGCGCTCGTCGCGCACCAGCTGGATGAAGGTTGCCTCACCGAGAACGCGGCGCAGCGACGAATTGAGCAGGATGGCGAGCTGGGAATCGGCCGCCGTCTTCGACCCCAAAGTCTGGAAAAAGCGCAACGGATCATGAATGCGATAGCGGGCGAAGGCGTCGACCACCAGCCGCTTCTGATCCGACGCAATGACTTCCTGCGCCGGCGCTTCCAGATCGAGAATGCGTTTGTCGATATTGATCACGGTATCGATGAACGGCACCTTGACGTTCAGGCCCGGGTCGTTGACCACCCGCACCACTTTGCCCAGCCGCACCACCAGCGCCTGCTGGGTTTGATAGACGGTGAACAGCGCGCCGTAGACCACAATCAGCAAGGCGAAGACCATGACGGCGACGACGCCGCCGATGAAATTAAGTTTCATCGCTGGCCTCCCGTCGGGGGCTGGCTGCGCGGCGACGCGGGCCCGAGTTCGCCGAGCGGCAGATAGGGCACCACGCCCTGCGCGCCTGGATTGGAATCCATGATGATCTTGTTGGAGTTTCCGAGCACGCGCTCCATGGTCTCCAGGTACATGCGCTCGCGGGTGACGTCGGGCGCCTTCTTGTATTGCTCGTAGATCTGCAAGAAGCGCGACGTTTGTCCGTTAGCCTCCGCCACGGTCTGCGACTTGTAGGCTTCCGCGGCCTGCGTGATCTTGGCCACGTTGCCGCGCGATTCCGGCACCACGCGGTTGGCGTAAGTCTGCGCTTCGTTGACCGAGCGATCCTGGTCGATGCGCGCCGCCTGCACGTCGCGGAAGGCGTCGATCACCTGGGTCGGCGGATCAACTTTCTGCAACTGCACCTGCTGGATCAGGATGCCGGCGCCGTAATGGTCGAGCGTCTTCTGCATGAGATCCTGCACGGCCGCTTCGATGGTCTGCCGCGCGCCGGTCAGGATCGGTGCAATGTCGGAGCGGCCGATCACCTCGCGCATGGCGCTTTCGGCCACCGCCTTTACGGTGCCTTCCGGATTCTGGATATTGAACAGATAATCGCCGACACCGGCGGGCTTGACCTTCCACAGCACCGCGAAGTCCACGTCGACGATGTTCTCGTCGCCGGTCAGCATCAGGCTTTCTTCGGGCACGTCGCGGGTGGCGGAACGGCGTCCGTCTTCGACCTGGCGCATGCCGATGTCGATCTTGTTGACGCGCAGCGCCTTGGGCGTGAGCACGCTCTCGACCGGATAAGGCAAGTGATAATTCAATCCCGGCTGCACCTCGCGTACAACCTTGCCAAAGCGCAGCACGACGCCCAGTTCGTCCGGCTCAACGCGGAAAAAACCCGAGAATCCCCACAGCGCGACGGCGGCGAGCGCGAGCAACGCGAAACCCTTGCCGCCGAGATTGCCGCCGGGCAGCACGCGGCGCAATTTATCCTGGCCGCGGCGGAGGATTTCCTCCAGGTCCGGCGGCGTCGATCCGCCTCCCGGCGGTTGCGATCCCGAGCCCCAGGGGCCCTTGCCGCCCGAGCCCCAAGGGCCGCCGCCACCGCCGCCCTGATTACTCCATGGCATTGAACGTTCTCCCAGGCGCCGGTTACGCCCGGCCAGCCCTTAGTTGGGAGGGGTTATAGGGGACGCAAGGGTGCGATACAACGCGCGTTCACGCCGCACACGCGGCTCGGCGCATGAAACGCGCAAAACGGCTAACGACCTCTCCAACCGGCGGCTATGGCGTCCCGCAGCGGCCGATTTTGAGCTCCTTGCACGGGTCCTTGACCGCCTTGATGGAGCCGAGAACCTTGGTGCCGAGCTTGCCGTCCGGCTTGCGGATGACCTCCATCGCGTGCTCGTCGTTGACGATGTCGCGCGTCGCCGGGTCGATGCTGACATGGCCGCGCGGGCCGTTGCCCGAATAGGTCTTGATCGCGTTGACGAAAGTGTCGCCGTCGAATTTGCCGTTGAGCTTCTTGATGGTCTGGTAAACGGCGTCGATTCCATCCCATGTATCGGCCGATTCGAAATCGGGATAGTTGTCTTTGCCGTAAGCCTCATGCCACGCCTTGACGAAAGCCTTGTTGGCCGGATTGTCGAGGTCGTTGCTGTATGAACTCATCACGATCGTGCCGACCGCGGTATCGCCCATGGTTTGCAATTTGCTGTCGGGCACCACGTCCTTGGGGCCGATCAGCTTGATGCCGGCCTGCCGCATCTTGAGGGCGCCGTAGGTTTTCACCACAGCCTGGGCATGCGAGCCGGAAGGAATGAACACGAACAGGCAGTCCGGCTTCTCGTCCTTCACCCGCTGAAAGAACGGCGTCATGTCGGGCACCTGCGCCGGATTTCCCATCGGGATGGCGTCGGTCACCTTGCCGCCGGCTTTTTCGAAACTGGTCTTGAAGGCTTCGGTCGAATCCTTGCCGGGCGGGAAATCGGTATAGGCGGTGGCCGCGGTCTTGCACTTGAGCTTGTTCTCCGCGTAGGTGCCCATGGCGTAGCCGTCGTGCCACATGCTGAACGAGAAGCGCACGATATAAGGCGACAGCGTCGTGATCCACGCGGTCCCGGCATTGGTAATGACGAAGGGCACCTTGGCCTGGGTCACCACCGGCGCCATCGCGATGGCGGACGGCGAGTACACCACGCCGAACAGCAGGTTGACCTTGTCGCGGGTGATCAATTCGGTCGCCGCCGTCTTGGCGTTGGCTCCGGAGGGCGGGCCCTCGTCGCGCTTGATGAGCTCGACCGTGTGCGGAAGGATATCCTTGGCGTGCAGCTTGACGTAAAGGTCGAGCGCCTTGTCCGCCACGTCGCCGAGATCGGCATTGGCTCCCGAATAAGGAAACAGCACGCCGATCTTGATGTTTTCCGCGCGCGCGGGCGCGGCGAGAGCCAAGCCAAGCGCCACGCAGCCAATGAACGTTACGGTTCGCATTGTTTCCCCCCACTCTTTCTTTTGATCGACGGGAGGATAGCAAACTGGATTGCCGAGCGCCTAGCGCCTTGTGTACGAGACGATGCTGAAATCGGCATCGTCTTCCGGTCCGGCGGAATGATCCCGGCGGGACTTCGCCGCCCACACGGTGGGATCGATGGGCGGGAAAAAGGCGTCTCCTGGCGGTGAGGCATGGACATGGGTGATTTCCAGCCGGCTGGCGTGTGCCATGGTGTCGGAGAACAGGTCGCTGCCGCCGATCACCATGATTTCGTCGACGCCGCGCTTGATCGCATCCTCGCGCGCATAACCGAGCGCCGCGTCCAGGCTGGTGGCCAGCACGCCACCCGGCACGACCACGCCGAGATCGCGGGTCAGCACGATGTTGGTGCGGCCTTTCAGCGGTTTGCCAATCGATTCATAGGTCCTGCGGCCCATGACCACCGGCCGGTTGATCGTGATCCGCCGGAAGTGTTGCAAGTCGGATTTCAGCCGCCACGGCAATTGCCCGTTACGGCCGATGACGTTGTTCTCGCCGATGGCGGCGACCAACACGATCTGCATCAGCGCGCTCCCGCGCCGACGAAACTCGCCAAGGCCTTGCCGCTCAGGCGGCAAATGCGCCATTTGTCCATCACTTGCGCGCCGATCGACTTGTAGAACTCAATCGACGGCGTGTTCCAGTCGAGCACCGCCCATTCGAAACGCGCGTAACCGTGCTCGACGCAGCGCGCCGCGAGTTGCGCCATCAGCGCCTTGCCGATGCCGCGCTTGCGGAACGCGGGTCGTACGAAAATATCCTCGAGATAGATTCCATGCCGGCCGCGGAAGGTGGAAAAATTCAGGAACCAGATTGCGAAACCCGCCGGTTCGCCGTTCCATTCCGCGATATCGCAGAACAGACGCGGCTCGCGCGCAAAAAGCGCGGCCGAAATCGCCTCCGGCGCCGCGTCCACCTCGCCCGACAGTTTTTCGTAATCGGCCAACTCGCGCACCAAGGCAAAGATCAGCGCGCCGTCCGCCTCAGCCGCTGCGCGGGTGGTAAGGCTCACACCGCCACCGCGGCTTTGATATGCGGATGCGCGTCGTAGCCTTCGACGGCGAAGTCCTCGTAACGGAAGCCGAAAATATCCTTCACCGCCGGATTGAGCCTCATCGTCGGCAATGGCTTGGGCGGTCGCGACAATTGCAGCCGCGCCTGGTCCAGGTGGTTCAAATACAAATGCGCATCGCCCAGTGTATGGATGAAGTCGCCGGCCTTGTAGCCGGTCACCTGCGCCACCATCAGCGTGAGCAACGCATAGGATGCGATATTGAACGGCACGCCGAGAAACACGTCGGCCGAGCGCTGGTAGAGCTGGCACGACAGCCGCCCGTTGGCGACATAGAACTGGAACAGGCAGTGGCAGGGCGGCAGCGCCATCTTGTCGACCTCGGCCGGGTTCCAGGCTGTGACGATTAGCCGGCGGGAATCCGGATTGCGCTTGATCATGGCGATGACATTGCCGATCTGGTCGATGGTTTCGCCATCCTTGGCCGGCCACGAGCGCCATTGCTGGCCGTAGACGGGGCCGAGATCGCCGCGCTCGTCGGCCCACTCGTCCCAGATGCGCACGCCGTGCTCGTTGAGATATTTGATGTTGGTGTCGCCGGCCAGGAACCAGAGCAATTCGTGCACGATCGACTTGACGTGCAGTTTCTTGGTGGTGAGCAACGGGAAGCCATCGGCGAGGTCGAAGCGCATCTGATGGCCGAACACCGACAGCGTGCCGGTGCCGGTGCGGTCGTGCTTTTCCGCGCCGCGGCTCAGGATCAGTTCCATCAGGTCGAGGTATTGGCGCATGGGATCCTACCGCAACTCAAGATGGGTAACTCTATCCCTCCCGGCAACCCGGCGGCAGGCGCTTATCCGCGCTTTTTGCTAGTATTCGCCAACCGCAGAGGGGACCTCATGAGCTTTGACCGCATACTGATCGCCCGCATCCTGTTCACGCTGATGACCGCCGGCTGGGCCATCGCCACGGTGCTGGCCGACTTCAACAAGACGCACGCCACCAATCCGAAATGGACGCCGCATGCGCGCTTCCATGTCGTCTGGCAGATTTCGAGCTATGTCGGCTTCGGCCTGCTCGCTTTCGCGCTGATCTGGTGGCCCGGACCTTTGGCGATCGAGCGGCTCTGGCTGGTCGCACTGATGGGCGCGATCGTCTATGGCGCCTTCTTCGCGGCGCTCATTGCGATGCCGGTCTATGGCGGCGCGGCTTACGATGCCAATGGTTACAAGCCGTTCAAGGCGCCGATCCCGATCGTCGCTAAAAAATGGGACGCCAACGTCACCATCTTCTGCGTGCAGTTGTTGATCCTGGCAGCGGGCATCGTGACAATGAGCACCGCCTGAGCGGGCCGAACCGATTTATCCTGATTTTATGCCCAAACGGCCAAGCTTTACGCCCGTACCAGCGTTCGCTGGTCGAGACTTAGCGCCCCTGCAACGGGGGCGAGGATCTCATCATGCTGTCCATTATTTCCGGGGCGATTGTGGCCGGCGGCGGCGGCGGCGGCCTTTGGTACTTCATGCCGAACAAAGGCCAGCCGCATCGGCTGACCGTGATACCGCTGCTCGATTCGCTGATTCCGATTGCGATCGTGACCGCGCTCGCTATCGGCGTCGCGCTGATCGTCGCGGGCGTCGCCGGCATCGAGAAATTCTAGGCGGCGGCGGGTCACAACCAGCCGGACAAGCCCAGCACGCCGGCCGCCGCGAAAACCCAAAGCGGATTGACGCGCGTGAAGAACACCACGCCTGCGGTCACCACGGTAATCAGCGCACCGTAGACGTTATGGTCGGCGGCGCGCGCCAGCACGAAGGCGCTGGCCGCGATCAGCCCGATCGACAGCGGCACCATGCCGGCCTGAATCGCGATGCGCCAGCGCGCCTCCTTGAAGCGGTCCCACGTGCGCGCCACGAAAAACGCCAGCAGGCAGGTCGGGCCGCACATCGCCACCGCGCCACCGGCAAGACCCGCGACGTGGTAGCCGATCAGCGCGACGATGATGACGTTCGGCCCGGGCGATATCTGCGCGATCGCGTACATGTCGCCAAACTGGCGGTCGCTCATCCAATGCATCGTCTCCACCGCGACGCGATGCATTTCCGGAATCGCCGCGTTGGCGCCGCCAACCGCGAACAGCGACAGTAGTGCAAAATAGCCGAACAGCGACGACAACGGATGATCGTTCATCGCCGGAACCACGCGAAGGCGATGCTGAACGGCGCCAGTCCGAGAAAAACGTAAGGTAGCGGCCAGTGCATCAACGCGACACCGATGAAGGCCAGGATCGCGAACACCGGCGCCGAATTCCAGCGCTTGAGGAACATCGGCGCCGCCATCTTGGCGACCAAGGCGATCAAAAGACCGACGGCGGCCGCCGTGACACCGGCGAGAATTCGGCTCAGTGCCTCAAGGCCGCCGAAGCGCTCGTACAAGATCGCCAGCACGGTGACGATCATGAGCGGCGGACCGAGCAGGCCGGCAAACGCCACCGCCGCGCCAGCCGGTCCGCCGAAGCGTGAGCCGAACACCACCGAGAAATTAACGACATTCGGACCGGGCAGGAATTGCGAGAGCGCGAAGGTCTCGTTGAATTCCTCCGCGGTCATCCAGCCTTTTGCTCGACAATCATGCGCCGCGCCCAAGGCAGCGTGGCACCGAAGCCGGAGACCGAGACTTGCACGAAACCGAGGAACAGTTCGGCGAGCGAGGGTTGGGTTGCGGCGGGCGGGGAATCGGGCATCGCCGGAGGATTACATTGCGATGGCGCGGACGACTAGACGCTTCGGCGCGACCGCATGATGCGCTGCGGGAATGCCTCGCGACCGGGACTGGCGCGGCCGGATAAATGCTGGTTTCATCGTCGACCTGTCCCGGGGAGGCTAAAATGCGTTTCTGCAAAGCGACCATCGCCGTTTGCGCCGCGCTGGTCGTATCATCTGTTGCCCGCGCCGAAGTAAGCGAGATCACGCTCGCGCAGCAATATGGCGTGAGCTTCTTGCCGCTGATGGTGATGCAAAAGGAACAGCTCATCGAAAAGCACGCCGCGCAAACCGGCCTTGCCGGACTGAAGGTCAATTGGGCCAAGATGGCCGGCCCGAGCGTGATGAACGACGGGCTGATTGCCGGCACGCTTCACTTCGCCGCGCAGGGCGCGCCCTCGCTGATAACTTTGTGGTCCAAGACCAATGGCCAGATCAAGGGCGTCGCTGCGCTCACGACCTACCCGCTCTACCTCATCACCCGCGATCCCAACGTGAAGAAGCTCTCCGACTTCACCGACAAGGATAAGATCGCGGTGCCTTCCGTAAAAATATCGACCCAGGCGATCATGCTGCAAATGGCGGCGGCCAGGGAATTCGGCGAGAAAAATTATACCAAGCTTGATCCGCTGACGATCTCATTGTCGCACCCGGATGCGACGCTGGCTTTCATCGGCAATACCGCCGGCGTCAACACCCACTTCTCGACTTCGCCGTTTTACGAACAAGAGATCAAGGTGCCGGGCGCGCATCTGATCACCACCAGTTATGAAATTCTCGGCGGACCCGCGACCGCGCTGGTCTTGACCTCAAGCGCGAAATTCCGCGACGCCAATCCGAAGGCGTACAGGGCCGTCTATGACGCGCTGAGCGAGGCGATCGCGACCATCAACAAGGACAAGACCGCCGCCGCCAAGCTCTATCTCGAGGCCGCCCACGACACCAAGAACTCGGTCGGTGACATCGTGGCAATGATCAGCGACAAGGATTACGCCTTCACGCTCAGGACGGATAAAGTCTTCGCGACCGCGCAATTCATGGCCAAGATCGGCTCGATCAAGCAGGCCCCGGGTTCGATCGACGATCTGTTCTTTCCGGAAAACGCCGCGCAGAAGGGTGACTAGCGCTTGGCAACGTTCCGCATCGGCACCGGCGCGGGCTTCTCCTCGGATCGGCTCGACCCGGCGGTCGATCTGGTCGAGCGCGGAAGACTAAACGCCGTTGTGCTGGAATGTCTGGGCGAGCGCACGGTCGCTTTTGCGCACCGCGACCGCATGGCCGATCCCAAACGCGGTTACAATGCGCATCTCGATCGCCGTATGCGGGCCCTGTTACCCGCCTGCCGCAAGGCCGGCACCGTCATGGTCACCAACATGGGCGCGGCCAACCCGCGCGCCGCGGCCGAGCGCACGCTCGGCATTGCGCGCGAATTGGGTCTCAAGGGCTTGAAGGTCGCCTGCATCGAAGGC
Organism: uncultured Alphaproteobacteria bacterium; assembly: GCA_963703875.1. Lineage (GTDB taxonomy): Bacteria > Pseudomonadota > Alphaproteobacteria > Rhizobiales > Xanthobacteraceae > Pseudolabrys. The sequence continues at coordinate 42,731 of CAVPFZ010000023.1, read as the reverse complement.
GACGACGTGTCGGCGCTGGTGCCAAGAAATCAACCATTCATGGATGAGCCAGGCACGCTCGCCGATGTCGACATGCCCGTGGTCGGCATGAACGCCTATCTTGGCGCCGACGCCATCGCGCCCGCGCTTGAGGCTAAGGCCGATGTCATCATCGGCGGCCGCCTCGCCGACCCATCGATGTTTTTGGCGCCGCTGGCGCATCACTTCGGCTGGGACGCGGCGGACATGCCGCGCATGGGCGCAGGCACGCTGGTCGGCCACCTCCTGGAATGCGGCATGCAGGTGACCGGCGGCTATTTCGCCGACCCCGGCGTCAAGGACGTCGCCGATTTGGCCGCGTGCGGCTATCCGATCGCCGAGGTGCAGGACGACGGCAGCGCCGTCATCACCAAGCTTACCGGCACCGGCGGTTGCGTCAGCACGCAGACGGTAAAAGAGCAGCTGCTCTATGAAGTGCACGATCCGGCGCGTTATCTCACGCCCGACGTCACCGCCGATTTCAGCCATGTTGACGTTGCATCGGCGGGAGTCGATCGCGTCAAGGTCTCGAACGCCGGCGGCACACAACGTCCCGACACGTTGAAGGTGACGGTCGGTTTCGACGGCGGTTTCCAAGGCGAAGCCGGCGTGAGCTACGCCGGCCCGGCCGCACAGGAGCGCGGGCGTCTGGCTGCCGAGATCGTCAAGGAACGCATGGCGCGCGTGCACGGTATCAAGGCCGAATTGCGCGCCGATTTGATCGGCGTCAGTTCGCTGTTTGCCACCGCCGGCGTGAGCGCCGCCGACGTCCAGGACGTGCGTCTGCACGTCACGCTGCGCGCGCGCGCAAAAGAGCACGCCGAACTGATGCTGTGGGAAGTGGAGTCGCTGCTGTGCTGCGGCCCGGCCGGCGGCGGCGGCTATCGCGGCGCGATCACACCCTGCGTGATGACGAAATCGGTCCTGATCGCGCGCGAGCGCATCAGGCCGACCATGGACATCTTGACCGCATGAACGCACCGCGCCGCAACGCCCGCCGCATCGTCCGCGACATCGCGCATGCGCGGGCCGGCGACAAGGGCAACACATCGAACGTCAATGTCTGGGCCTACGATGCGGCGGATTACGAGCTGCTCAAACGCACGCTCACGCCCGAACGCATCAAGCGGGCCTTTCCTCACCTCGTCCGCGGCAAGGTCGCGCGTTATGAGCTGCCGCACCTCCAGGGTCTCAACTTCGTCATGCAGGACGCGCTCGAGGGGGGCGTCAACGCCTCGCTCAACCTCGACTCGCACGGTAAATCCTGGAGCTATCTCCTGCTCGGGCTCGAACTCGACGGCGAAGCGTCGTAATCTGGAAGCCTTGGAGGCCGCTCATGCAACGACGTGATTTTCTGACGCTCCTCGGTACCGCCGCCGCGTATCCCTTGATTTCGCCGCTCATGGCGCGCGCGCAAAATCGCGCCATGCCGGTGTTCGACTATCCCAACCGCCCGATCATTCTCATCGTCCCTTACGCGCCCGGCGGCGGTAACGACGTGCTGGCGCGCGGCGTCGCCGAGCCGATGGGCAAGACGCTCGGCCAGCAGATCGTGATCGAGAATCACGGCGGCGCCGGCGGCTCGCTCGGCACCCGCCAGGTCGCCAAGGCGGCGCCCGATGGCTACACGCTCGGCCTCGGCGGCACCGGCACGCTCGCCATCGACCCGACGCTTTATCCCAATGTCGGCTACGACCCGCGCAAGGATTTCGCGCCGGTCGGGCTGATCGCCACCAGCCCGCTCATCGTCTTGGTCAATCCGTCGTTGCCGGTGCACAACATTCGGGAACTAATCGCGCTCGCCAAGGCGCAGCCGGGCAAGCTCAATTACGCCTCCGCCGGCAAAGGCAGCGGTATCCATCTCGGCACGGTGTTGTTTGCCGAACAAGCCGGCATCGACATTACACATATTCCGTACAAAGGTTCCGGCCCAGCGCTCACCGATTTGCTCGGCAATCACGTGTCGATCTATTTCTCCTCGTTGCCGCCCGCCATCGGCCTCGTGAAGGAAGGAAAATTGCGCGCGCTCGGCGTCACCGGCTTGAAGCGCTCACCAATCTTTCCCGACGTGCCGACGGTCGCCGAACAGGGCATGCCCGGCTTCGAGGCGGTGCTGCACTATGGCATCGTCGCGCCCGCCGGCACGCCGCGCCCGATCGTCGACAAGCTCAACGCCGCGCTGCGCCAGGCGCTCGATTTGGAAGACGTGCACAAGCGCATTGCGACCGAAGGCGCCGAGCCGCTGCCGACCACGCCGGACCAATACGCCGCCGACATCGACGCTGAGGAAACCAAATGGTCGGCGCTGGTGAAAAAATCCGGCGCCAAGGCGGGATGAATTATCGGATTTTGTGGGGACCAGCCAATGCGCATCACTCATGTCGTTCCAGCGATCGCCATCGCGCTCCTGTTGGCAAGTTGCGGCGAACCGGCGCCCGGTCCGCAAGGGCCGAAGGGCGATCCGGGACCCAAAGGCGATGCCGGCGCGTCCGGCCTGCCCGGTCCAGCCGGCCCTCAAGGCCTGCAAGGCCCGCCCGGGCCTCCCGGCGCCTCGTCGCAGTTCCGCCTGGTGCGCGCCCAATGCACCAGTGCCGCCGCATGCACGGCCTCATGCCGTGACGATGAAATCGTCATCGTTGCGTTTTGCGGCGCACAGCGCGCGCGGGCAACGTACTTGACCGAACGCACCGTTTCGTGCGGCACCAATCCGGACACCACCACCGGCGCGCTGATCGCGGTCTGCGGAAAGTAGCGGCCACGCGCGCCTCACTGCAGCGTGACGTGCGCGGCCTTGATGACTTTTTTCCAGCGCTCGATTTCCGCGTTGATATAGGCCCGGGTATCTTGCACCGAGCCGCCCTCCGGGTCGGCCGACAATTTGGCCAGGCGCTCGCGCACGCCCGGATCGCGCAGGGCTTGGTTGATGTCGGCATTGAGTTTGTCGACAATGACCTTGGGCGTCTTGGGCGGCGCCGCGAAGGCATACCAGGCCGCCGACTCGAAGCCCGGCAGTGTTTCGGCCATGGTCGGCACATCGGGCAGCGACGGCAATCGTTTGGCGGTCGCCGTGGCGATGAGCTTGAGTTTGCCGGAGCGCACCTGCGCCAGCGTGACACCCAGATTGTCGAACATGAAATCGATATCGCCCGCCATCAACGCCTGCATCGCCGGCGCCGAGCCGCGATAGGGCACGTTTTGCGCCTTGACCTGCGCCATCATCTGAAACATCTCCAGCGTGAGATGTGAGGTGGTGCCGTTGCCCTGCGTGCCGCAATTCAGCTTCATCGGATTGGCCTTCATATAGGCGATGAACTCGGCCACCGTATTGGCTTTGACTTTCTCCGGATTGACCAGCAAGGCGTTGGGAATGAGCGCCATGATCACGATCGGCTCGAAGGCCGCGGGATCGAAATTGAGCTTGGGGTAAAGATTCTGATTGATGGCGAGCGGCGGTGGCGGCGCCGACAACAAAGTGTAGCCGTCCGGCGGCGCGTTGAAGGCCGCGGCCGCGCCGATATTGCCGCCGGCGCCGGTGATGTTCTCGATCACCACCGGCTGGCCCCACTTTTTGCTCAGCCATTCGGCGACGATGCGCGGCAGCACGTCGGCCGAACCGCCCGCCGGAAACGGCACGATAATCTTGACGGTGCGGTCCGGATAGCCTTGCGCCGCCGCGCGCGGAGCGCCCACGCAGAGCGCCGCCAGGATGAGCAAAACGGACGTGATTGTACGATGGAACATCGGGCCCCTCACGCTTTCGCTGCCTGGCGACTGACCCCGAGCTCCTTGAAAATCTCGTCATTGTGCTGGCCAAGCGCCGGCGGCGGCGCATCGATGCGCGGGCCGCCGTGCGCAAACGTGAAGGCCGCCATCGGCACGCTGAACTCGCCCTCGATGCCATGGCCGCCTTTGTGGCGATGGATGATGCCGCGGCTCGCCAGTTGCGGATCGGCAGCCGCCTCACCCATGGTGCGCACGCGCGCCGCCGGCACGTGGCGCGCTTGCAGGAAGCTCTCCCATTCGTCCGCGCTGCGCGTTTTCATTATTTCAGAGAGCAACGCGGCCTCGCGCTCGCGGTCGGCATCGCGCTGTTCGTTGGTCTTCTTGATCATGTCGGGCCGCTCGAGCAGCGTCCAGAGCCGGCGCTGCTGGCGCAAATTGCTGGCGCCCAGCATCACCAGCGCATCCTTCGCCATGTAGGCGCTGTTGGTGGCATGCGGATGGCGATTGCCGCTCGGCTTGGGATGCACGCCATTGCGCAGATAGCCCGTGAGATGCGAGCTCATCAGGATCATCGCCACGTCGAGCATCGCCATGTCGATGCGCTGGCCCTTGCCGGTGCGCTCGCGTTGATAGAGTGCCGAGGCGAGCGCGAAAGCGCCGGTCATGCCGGTGGCGTAGTCGACCGCCGGCGAACCGAATTTAACCGGGTTGACCTCCGGCGTTCCGGTCATCGCCATGATGCCGGAGGTAGCCTGGATGACATGGTCATAGGCCGTCTGTTGCCCGCGCGGGCCCTTCTGCCCGAAGGCGGAGAACGACGCATAGATCAGCTTCGGATTGATTTTCGAGAGCGCCTCGTAACCGAGCCCTAACGCCTCGAACGCGCCGGGCCGATAGTTCTCCACAAAGATATCCGCGGTCGCGACCAGCTTTTTTAGAATCTCGCGATCCTTCTCCTGCTTGAGGTCGAGGGTAATCGAACGCTTGTTGGAGGCCTGCGTCAGGAACGCGGTGCCCATGTTCTTGCGATTGAGTTCCTTGTCGGTGCCGACGCCGCGGCTCTGGTCGGGATCGTCGGGGTGTTCGACCTTGATGACGTCGGCACCCAGCACGGCCAGTTGATAGGCCGCGAACGGCCCGGCCAGCACATGGGTGACGTCGATCACCCGGATTCCCTCGAACGGCCGCATCGCGCCCTCCTCCAGAATTTCACGCCTTAAACGATCGGCTGCAGGCCTTTGGCTTTATATAACGCCGCGTTCCCCGGCGCGGCCAGGGCCGCGATGAACGCCTGCGCGACGTCGCGCTGTTTCGACGCGGCCGAAACTCCTGCCGCGAAATCCGTATAGACCTGCAGCTTGTCCGGCCACGGCCCGACGAAATCCGCGCCCTTGACCGGCACCAGTTCGGGCACCTGCTGCACCGCCAGTTCGCCTTCGCCGCGCGCCACCAGTTCGGCGATGCGGCCGGCCGGGCCGATGACGATCTTGTCGCGCATTGCTTCGGTAATGCCGAGTCGCTCCAGCAGCGCCTCGAAAGTTTTGCCGCTGGCGCCGTCCTTGGAACGCACCACGGATTTCGCGGCGAGCAGCGCGCGCATGAAAGCTTCGGCCGTGCTGATGTCCGGCTTGGGCGCACCCTTGCGCACCGAGACGCCGAGCCCGCAGCGGGCGAGAGCGACGGCGCCTTCGCTCAGCATGATCCCGCGCGTTACCAGTTCATCGATCGCCGCGCGCGTCATGATCGCAACATCGAACGTAGCGCCAGCCTCGATCTCCCGCTTGGTCGCCGCGCTCGGACCGTAACTGAACAACAGTTTGCACCCCTTGGCGCGCTCGAACGCCGGCACCAATTCGTTCAACACCTCGACGACGGCGTGCGTGCTCAGGACTTTGATCTCGGCCACTAAGCGACCCCGTATTTCTCGAACAGACCGGGCGCAAATTTCAGTCCCAGGCCGGGCGCCGCCGGCACTGTCATCATGCCCTTGTCCGGCATTTGCGGATCGTCGAACAGCAGCCGGGTCCAGGGCATATATTCGACCACCAGCCCGTTGGGCGCGGCGGCGATCAGATGGACGTGAATCTCCGGCAGCAGGTGGCTGACCACCGGACGGTTGAAGGCTTCCGCCATGCCGGCGATCTTCATCCATGGCGTCACGCCGCCGGCGCGCAGCAGATCGATCATGACGATATCGACAGAATGGTGCGTCATGGTCTGGCGGTGCGGCTCGATGCCGTAAAGATATTCGCCGGCGCATAGGGGAGTCGTTAAGGCGCGCGCGATTTCGGCCAGGCCCTGGTAATCGTCGGCCTTGGTGGGATCCTCCAGCCAGCCGAGGCCAAGCTCCTCGATGCGGCTGCCGATCGAAATCGCCTCGTGCACGCTCCAGCGCTGATTGATATCCACCATCAGATTGGTCTGCGGCCCGACGGCGTCACGCACCAGGCGGATGCGCTCGATTTCCTGCGCCGGATTGAGCCCCTCCACCGCCATCTGGGTTTTGACTTGGGTGTAGCCCTTCTCGACCAGCGTCGCGGCCGCGCGCTCCAATTTGTCGGTCGGCGTGGTGCGCACCAACGCGCCGCTGGCGTAAGCCGGCACGCGATCGCGCAGGCCGCCGAGCAATCGCGCCAGCGGCAGCCCGGCCGCCTTGCCGCGGATGTCCCAGAGCGCGACATCGATCGCCGCCAGCGCCAGCGCCGCCAACCCGCCGGGCCCGCACGGCGCCGAGGCGGCGCGAAGTTTGGCCGTCACCTGCTCGGTGCGCAGCGGATCGTCGCCCACGATCATCGCGCCGAATTCCTCCAGCGCCGTTTTCAGCGCGCCCACGAGCTTGCCGCCAAAAGTGGTGATGCCGATGCCCTCGATGCCGTCGTCGGTCAGGATTTGCACAATGAGAAATTCGCGCAGCATCCCAGGCATCGGCGGGGCGCCGGCGAGCGGTTCGTCCAGCGGCAAGCGGACGCAATTGATTTTGACCTGTTGAATTTTCATAGGTCTTTCGGCCCCTTAATCGACGCGCAGTTTTTTCAGAAGCTTCTCATCCGGCTCGACGCCCAACCCCGGCCCCTGCGGCACCGATAAATACCCGTCGACGGGGTCATACCAATCGCCGAACGGACCTTCAGCGAGATCGACATAAAGCCGCTCGATCATGGGAGTGCGCGACAACGCCGCGCTGACATGCGCGGTCGCGATCAGGCCGGCGCCGAAATAGGCCGAGTGCGGCGCCACCGCCACGCCCGCGGCATTGGCGACGTTGAATATGTTGCGCGCGATCGAAATGCCGCCGATCTTGGCGACGCTCGGCTGCACGTAGTCGACCGCCCGGCTGTCGATCAGCCGCACGAAATCGGCGGGCGTCAGCACATTCTCGCCGATGGCGACCGGCACGCCGGCCGCGCTCACTTGATGCGCGGCGGCAAAGTCCTCCAGCGGCCAGACCGGCTCCTCGATCCATTTAAGGCCGAGTTCGCGCAATGGCGCGATCGCCGTCAGCGCTTCCGGCAACGTCCAGGGCGCGTTGACGTCCACCATCAGCGAACCGCCGATTTGCCGCAGCAGCTTGGCGGCGGCGGCAATTTCCGCGCGGCCGGTTTCGTGCACTTTGAGTTCGCGATAGCCGCGGCCGAGCGCCGCTTCGGTGGTCCGCGCCACGACATCCGTGTCGTCGTATTTCAACAAGCTGGCATAGGCCGGAATCTTGTCGCGCGCGACGCCGCCGAGCAGCTTATAGATCGGTTGGTTTTTCACCTTGCCGAGAATATCCCACAGCGCGGTGTCGACGCCGGACAGGGCATACATCACCGGCCCGGCACGCCCGACGCCGTGCACGCGGTAGATCAGCATTTTCATCAGCGCGGAAATGTCGGTCGGGTCGGCGCCGATGCAGGCCGGCGCGATCAGCGTCTCAAGCAGCGACCGGACCGCCTGCCAGACGCGATGCGGAAAGGCTTCGCCCCAGCCGGTGATACCCTCGTCGGTCTCGACCTTGACCAGCAGCGTCTCGAAGGCGCTGCGCCCCTCGCCGGCGAATTTTGGCTGGGCCGCGCCCGGCTTGATTTGCTGGCGATAGACAACGCCCGATACGCGCGTGATTTTCATTGCAGATTTAGGTCCGGCCCGAACAGATTATTTGTTGGCGCGCTCGATTTCAGCCTATCATGGACCCAGGCCGGCTCCATAGCCGCCGCGAAAAACGAGGGAGGAGACGCACAATGTCACCGAACAGAACAATTCCGCCGCTCACCCGGCGCCAGGCGGTCGCGACCGTGGCCGGCGGCATCGGCCTGCTGGCCGCGCCTTCGATCTTGCGCGCGCAGGAGCCGCTCAAGGTGAGTTTCGTGCAGCAGCGCGGCCTGCTCTATCTGCCGATCGATGAAATGGTCACCGGCGGCATTCTGCAACAGGAAGCCACCAAGCTCGGGCTGGGCAAGGTCGAGGCCACCGCCAAGACCTTGAGCGGCCCCGCGCCGGTGATCGACGCGTTGCTGTCGGGCTCGGCCGATTACGGTACCGCCGCGCTGCCGTCGTTGCTCACGCTCTGGGACAAAACCCACGGCACGCCGAACGAAGTCAAAGCCGTCGGCACCGTGTCGAACGGCGCCATGGTGCTCTACACCATCAACCCGAACGTCAAGACCATCGCCGATTTCACCGAGAAGGACCGCATCGCGGTGCCCTCGGTGCGCATCTCGTTCAACGCCATGATGCTGGAGATGGCGTCCGAGAAAATCTGGAACGATCCGCACAAGCTCGACCATCTCACCGTCGGCCTCGGCCATCCCGACGCGGTCGCGGCGCTATCGGCCGGTTACGGCAAAGCGACCATCACCGCGCATATCGCCGTGCAGCCCTTCACCGACCGCGGGCTGAAGATCCCGGGCGCGCATATCGTCGCCGACAGCCGCCAGATTTTCGGCGGACCGCTGACGCAGATCACGCTGCTGGCGACCAAGCAGACCAAGGAGAAGAATCCGAAGCTGTTCCAGGCGGTCTCCAACGCGCTCGATGAATCGATCAAGGTCGCCAGCAAAGACAAACGCGCCGCCGCCGAGCTTTGGAAGAAGGCGCAGAACGCATCGGAGAGCGTCGACGAACTGGTGCACCTGCTGAGCGATCCCGGCTTCGAGTTCACCTCGCAGCCGCACCGCATCGCCTACTTCGCGGCCTTCCTCAACCGTATCGGCAGCCTGAAGACCAAGGTCACCGACTGGAAAGAGCTGTTCTGGGAGACGGCCTATAACAAGCAGGGCGACTGAATGGCGCGGCAAAGGTGATTATCCCTCAGTTGACGGATACCCTATTTGGGGGTATGCCGGGACAGATGAACCTAGGGGCAGTAGCATCGCCTCAAGGGGAAACTGGCCGTGGCCGACGAATTACCTGACACCGCTGATAAGGCAATACGCGGCTTTATCGCGCTATTTATTTTGGGCGCCGTCCTTGAGGGATGGGCAGCTTGGCACCACGACGAGGGCCTGCGAGCCGTCGAATATTGGGCTGTGGGTGCCATGCTGAGTGCATTAGGAGTTTTTTGGGTGCGGGTTCGCACATGGGCTGGCCCTCATTTCACAGCAACTGCTACGCAAACGGCTACGGACTTTCGCTGGTGGACTGCAACGCTGCTAGTTCTTTTTGTTTACTCGACTGGCCCAGAAATATACCGGCGAGCCATGCAGCCCCCCGTCGTGTCTGTTCAATGTTGGGATGGGAAAGCTCCTCCTTGCGCTGCGCCAGCACCCAAAGTGATCCACGACAATCCATCAGCCGAGGATATAGCCAAGGCAATTGCACCGATCCAGAAAAAATTAGACGAAGCAAATAAAAAAATAGCGGTTCTAACATCTAAGAATAATGAACCAGCGCCTGCGCCAAAACCTCTCTCGCCCGATGAGGTCGATCTACGGAAAGATTTGCGTACATTTGCTCGGTCAAATATCGATGAAATCAGAGATGGAATTTTTAGATTAAATCAGATCGTACTCACTACATACCAGCAACAGGGCGGCTCGCGCCCCTTAGGCCCGCTGTTTCAGCAACTCATGGGGTATTCAATTCAAACGGATATCTACAAATTAGATTTGATAGTTGCCAAACCAGACAACGAAAGTACCCCTGACGATATCGCTAGCCAAATAAGACACACACTAAATTCATACGCGGGTTGGCAGAACAATGTTATTGGGTTTGAACAACTCTCAGGGAACACCGCTAATCCTGATATCATCCAAGCTCTTGAGAATATTCTCAAAGCTGACGAACGGGCCTATGGAAAATATCGAGATCTAAAAGGCGCATCTTTATTAGCTGAGAAATTACTCAAAGGCGTCGATGAGAATGTCTTTGCTTCTCGAAATAACTTTTTTTCAAACTTCATGGCTGCTTCGGGCAAAAAGTGATGCAGCACAGCATCAATTCTATGGATCGAACGGTGATTTTATCTGCTTCTCTCGTTTTCTGGCGAATGTCTCAGGTGCCTGAGGTGGTCGCCAGTTCTTGCGCCTCAGCATCCTGCTATCGCCACGCCGAAGATGTTGGCGTTGTCGCGGTTGTTATATTTGAACTGACATTCCGCGATGTAGAGCGGCAGGTATTTTTCGCTGACCTTGTGATACGAGCCGACAATCGACCGCTTGAAGATCGACCAGAAGCCTTCAATCGTTTGTGTATGCACGGCACCGACAACGTATTGTTTGGCGCTGTGTTTGACGTGGCTGTGCGGATATTCGCCCAAGCATTTGTAGGCAACCTGTTCGTCGGTCGCCAGCAAGCTAACCTTGGTCGAAACCGTTTCGCGCACGAATTTTTGCAGGTCGATTGCCGACAGGGTGCCAAGCACGCTGGTAACGACGCTGCCCTTGCGCTCGACCGCGCCGACGATGACGGTTTTGAGCGGTTGATTGTGCTGATGCCGCGTTCCCTGCTTAGAGCGATGCCGATTGATGCCTTTGCCGCCGATGAAAGTTTCGTCAACCTCGACAATGCCCATCAGTTTGCGGAACTCTTTGTCCTGCAAAGCGGTCCTGATGCGATGGCAGACATACCAAGCGGTTTTATACGAGCCGAAGCCCATGTGACGCTGCACCTGCATGGCGCTGATGCCCTTCTTCGCGCCAAGCATCAGGTGAATGACCTTGAACCAGTCGCGGAGATCGACCTTGGTATTCTCGAAGATCGTTCCGACAAGGTGCGAGAAACGATAAGCGCCGCCCTCCCGGCAATCCGGGCACTCCCACTTAAATTTCATCGTGGCGAGCGGATAAGCCTTCGTAGAGCCACAGCGCGGGCAGTGGACGCCCTTCGGCCAGCGGTTCGCGATCAGGTACTTGTCGCAAGCTTCCTCATTCGGAAACAGCTTGTCGAAACCGCCTGCCGTCAACTGGTTCGTTTTCTTAGTCATGTCCGCCTCTCCAATCTTGAGGAGAGACTAGCATGGTAAAACCAATCCGTCAAGAGGGGGATAATCGCCGCGGCAAACCTAGGATTTATTTCATATAAATCCGGTTGATCGCTCTATTTTTGTCAACCTTTAGCGCCTATATTCAAGGTGCCGGAGCGATCCGGCTATGGTGATAAACGGCCGTCGTAATAAACCTTTCGGACCCGGGGGCAGTACCCGGCGCCTCCACCCAAGCCCTGTTCATGACCGAGGGGCAGGTTTTCGGCGGGGGCGAAATAGGATCGACGAGGGCGTAAAGGGCGGACTTTTGCTCGGCATGGTACCGCCGTTATCGGGCCGTTTCATAGTTGCAAACGACAACTATGCTCCGGTTGCTCAGGCCGCGTAAGCGGTTTGAAAGACCGAACTGAAGCCCTGGCGGGTTAAGCTCCGTCAGGCGGGGTCCGGAGGCACCTGGCAACAGAAGCCTCCACTTTCATGTCCTTTTTCGCGAGACCTGCGTTAGCATCCGGCCCGAATTTAACCGCAGCCCCCGACCCGCGCATGACCGACCACTTCCGCTACGATCTCATGACCCAGCAGGCGCTGCGCGGCGTGGTGCGCAACGTGCTGCTTGAGGTGGTCAAGAAGAAGGTCCTGCCGGGCGACCATCATTTTTACATCTCGTTCGACACCCAGGCCGAAGGCGTGCGCATCTCGGAGCGGCTGCGCATGCAATATCCCGAGCAGATGACCATCATTTTGCAGCACCGGTTCTGGGATCTGACGGTGAACGAGCGCGGCTTCGAGGTCGGCCTGTCGTTCGGCGGAATTCCGGAAAAGCTCGGCATTCCATTCGAGGCGATCAGCGGCTTTTTCGACCCGTCGGTGCAGTTCGGCCTGCAGTTCGAGGAAGTCGTCGAAGGCCAGGATCGCCAATCGCCGGCCAATGCCGGCGACAAGCCGGCCAAGAAGAAACGCGTCGCTCCGCCTGCAGCCGCCGCGCCGCCAGCCAAGCCAATGGCGGTGGCGGAGGCGGCGCCCGAACCCAAATCCGAGAAGCCGGCCGATCCCGCCGGCGGTGGCGGCGAAGTGGTTCGCCTCGACCGTTTCCGGAAGAAGAAATAAGCGCCACGAGCATCCTTTCGCCCGCTTCGTTGCGGGCTTACATTCGGCCATGGCCAAAAAGCCCGGCAAAAGCCGCCAGAAAACGCGTACCGAAAGCGACGCCTTCGGGCCGCTTGAAATCCCCGCCGACAAGCTCTGGGGCGCGCAGACCGAACGCTCGCTGCATAATTTCCGCATCGGCAGCGAACGCATGCCGATCGAGATCGTGCGGGCGCTCGGCCTGATCAAGCGCGCCGCCGCCGAGGTCAATCGCGATCTTGGGAGCCTCGACGCCCGGCGCGCCAAGGCCATCGCCGCGGTGGCGCAGAACATCGCCGACGGCAAGCTCGATGCGCATTTTCCATTGCTGGTGTGGCAAACCGGGTCCGGCACCCAGACCAACATGAACGTCAACGAGGTGATCGCCAACGCCGCCAATGTCGCGCTCGGCGGGAAACTCGGCTCGAAGAAGCCGGTGCATCCCAACGATCACGTCAATATGAGCCAGTCGTCCAACGACTTCGATTCCGGCCGCCATGCATATCGCGGCCGTGCTTGAAATTTCGGGCCATCTGCTGCCGGCGCTGACGCTACTGCACAAGGCGCTCGACAAGAAGACAAAAGAATTCGCCAAGATCGTCAAGATCGGCCGCACCCACACCATGGACGCGACGCCCCTGACGCTCGGCCAGGAATTTTCCGGCTATGCCGCCCAGGTGAAATCCTCGATCGCGCGCCTCAAGCTGGCACAGCGCGAGCTCTATCCGCTGGCGCAAGGCGGCACCGCGGTCGGCACCGGCTTGAATTCCAAACCGCAATTCGCCAAGGCCTTCGCCCGCCGCATCGCCAAGCTCACCAAGCTGCCCTTCGTATCCGCGCCCAATAAATTCGAACACATGGCCGGGCACGACGCCTATGTCTTCGTGCACGGTGCGCTGACGGCCGCCGCCACCGCGCTGTTCAAGATCGCCAACGACATCCGCCTGCTTGGTTCAGGCCCGCGCTCCGGGCTCGGCGAACTGATCCTGCCCTCGAATGAACTCGGCTCCTCGATCATGCCGGGCAAAACCAACCCGACCCAGAGCGAGGCACTCACCATGGTTTGCTGCCAAGTTTTCGGCAACGAGACCGCCATCGTGGTCGCCGGCAGCCAGGGCCATTTCGAACTCAACGTCTACAAGCCCGTGCTGGCCTATTGCATGATGCAGTCGATCAGGCTTTTGGGCGACGCGGTCAATTCCTTCACCGACAATTGCGTGGTCGGCATCCGCGCCAACGAGCCGCGCATCCGCGAGCTGATGCAACGCTCGTTGATGCTGGTGACGGCGCTGTCGCCGCGCATCGGTTACGACAAGGCGGCGCAGGTCGCCAAGGCGGCGCATGCCAACGGCACCACCTTGCGCGAGGAAGCTCTGCGACTGGGCTTCGTCACCGGCGCCGAATTCGACCGGCTGGTGCGCCCGGAAAAAATGACCCGGCCGCGATAAATCCGTGGAAGACGGCGCGCCGCGCCGGGCAATAGTGCAAAATAATATTCGGTGGGCGGAATGTATGCCCGCAACGCGATAGAAGTATCATGTTACTATTTTACCGAGAATTCATGTCAAATCTCACATTGTGAGAAAAGGCGGCAGTCTTTCTTTTCTGCCTAGGGCCCAGCATTCACAGTAATTCTTTGTGGACGCGAAGTTATACGTTTGGAGCGACCGGCTATTTGATCACTATACCGTCGAGCACTGTTTGTATTCATTCGAACAAGCTGACCGATTTATTGCGATCAACCAACCGTGTATTGAGCTTTCGGTCGCGACTTCCGCACAATAACAGCCGTATCTTATGGACTCGATCGTCTGCATGTCGGAGGCCACAGTCCGTTCGTGCACTGACGGGCAATGCCCGCGCCGCGCGTACCGAGATGCCTTCGCCTGCACATGTATCCCGTTACCGTTGAGACACGGCATGACTGACCTGATCAATCTTCGAATGGCGCGCAAGCGAGCCAAACAGCGGCAAGACGAAGCGCGCGCGCAGGTCAACCGTCTCGCTTATGGTCAATCCAAGCGCCGGCGCAAACTCGACAGCGCGCGGCAGGAAAAAGCCGGCCGCGACCTTGATCAGCACAAGATCGACAAGGGAGACGGCCGATGAAGTCGCCGGTCGTCAAACGTTCAATCGTGATCGCGGGCCACAAGACCAGCGTCAGTCTGGAGGATGCGTTCTGGCAATGTCTGAAGGAAATCGCCGGTAGCCGTGAATTGACGCTGTCGGATCTGGTGGCATCGATCGATACCGACCGCCACCAAGGCAATTTGTCATCCGCGATCCGGCTGTTCGTGCTCGATCACTATCGCACGCAATTGGGTAAACGGCCCACCGGCGCCCGCTCGTCAGTTCTGCGAGCCGACTGACGCCGCGCCGTGATCGTTGCGTGCCGGAGCCGGCGCTCGGCGGATCGTCACAGGCGGCGGCATGGCGGGCGCCGTCTCGCTCGTTGCCTTTGGCGCCGGTGCATTCGGCCGTGGCTGCGCATTCTCGATCTCGCGCAATTGCTTCGCCTGGTTGTCGACCGCCCGCAATGTCAGCCATCCGGTCAACGCGGACACGTCGACGCTGCGCGCCGGCGCCGCAACAGGCCCTTGCAAAGCCATAAAGATATCGGGCCGGCTGCCCGCGGCCTGGACCGCTCCGGAAAGAACCAGCCGCGCGTCGATCGAGCCATCGGTGAGATCGAGATTGCCGGCCACCGACAGAACGGCGTCCTTGCTGTCGGCGCTTACATCGCTCAAGCGCAATTGTCCGGCGCTCACCGCGATGGTTCCTTCGGCGTGTTTGACCGTGAGCCGGCCGCTCTCCAAGGCTTTGCTCACGATATCGGAAATACGGGCTTGATCGATCGCCAAGCCCTGATCCACGGCGCGGGTGACCGCATCGAAAGCGCGCGGATCGAGGCCGGCCAGTTGCGCGTCGGTCAGGGCGATCTTGCCCGAGCCGTGCAACGAGCCGATCAGCGCCGCCGGACTCATGCCGGCGCCGTCGATCTCGGCCGATAGACCCATCGACCCGGTGATCGGCGGCCGCGCGCCGGAGCCAAACAGATTGGCGGCGTCCGCGCCGGTGAGCTCGATTTTCGCATGTGCTGTTACGCCCTCGCCGCCGGAGCGGAACGAAAGCTGGCCGGCGAGATGCCCGCCGGCCACATCGCCGGATATATCGTCAAGGCTGAGTTCGTCCTTGCCAAACCGCAAGGTCGCGCCGAATTGGCGCGCCATCAGCCGCGGCGCAATGTCGAGGCGCCGCGCCTTGAACGCGATTTGGCCGCCGAAGTCACCGAAAAAGCCGCCGGCGAACGGCTCGCCCGGCCAGGCCGTGCCGCCGCGGTCGACCGCCGCCGGCATGCCGATTGCCGCTGCAATGAGGGCCGGCGCATCAGCATTGTCCGCCTCGATCTCCCCCGCTAGGTGTCGCGGCGTCGTCAGCGCGACGCTCAGCTTTCCGCGCAAGGCCGCGCCGGCAGCGGTGACGTTGATGTCGCTCAGGATCAGATCCTTGCCGGTCGCCGCGATATTCCCGGCAAAAGTCACCGGCAACGCAGCGCGGCCGCCGGCGGTCAGCTTGCCATCGATGCGCATGTCGCCACGCGCCGGCCCGCTGACATTAAATGTCAAAGCACCCGGGCTGGCATCCACCGCCAGCACGCGCTCCAGGCCGAGCACGGCGACCAGCGCCCTGCCGTCGTCCGCCTCCAGCCTGCCGGTGAGCCGCAGCTCGCCGGCCGTAAACGCGATCGGATTGGCGTTGATCTGCCCATTGAGCGCGACCCGCACTTTGCCGAGACTGCCGTCAACGGAAAGATTTGCGGGTGCGGGGCCGATGATGCTGAACATCGCGTTCAGCTTGGCCGGCGCCATGGCCGCGGCGCTGGCGCGCAGCGCCTGCGCGGCTTGCGGCGAAAAATGGGCCAATAAAGCTATTGCCGGCATCATGTCCGGCGCATCGAGATGGACGCGCACGCTGCCTTGCGGCGAGGGCCCCGCGGTAACAATGCGGCCGCTGGCCGAAAAGGCGGCGCCGCCCAAATCGGCGACCGCCAGCCGGTCGATCTGCAGACCGCTGGCGTCGACCTTCAGCCGCGCGCTGACGTCGCGCGCGCTCAAGCCGGCGACGGTGGCGCGCCCGATATCGAGCGCCAGCGTCATGTCGTGCGGCCGTTCGACCGGCGAGCCCGCGATCAGCGCATTGCCGAAAGCGAGCGCGGCGTCGATATCGAGCTCGGGCGCGTTGAGCGCGGCGTCAAGTTTCGCCGCCCGGCCGCCGGCGGCGAAATCATAGGCTAGACGGCCGGTGACGGTTTTGCCGTCGAAGGTGGCATTGAGCCGGTCGGCGGCGATGCGGTCGCTGGCGAGCGTGACATCGCTGCGCAACCGCAACGGCCGCAGGTCGTCTTGCGGCGCGTCGGCGCGGCCTTCCAGCCAAGCCATCAAAATCTTCGGCTTGCCGGCGTTGATCTCGGCCGGGCCGGTGAAGCTGACGGCATCTTTCCCGACCGCGAGCTGCCCGCTCAACCGCACCTGTGTGAAGCCCGGCGCCCGAAATTCAAAGCGATCCAGATTCCACCCCCTGTCATCGGTGCTGATGTCGCCGCGCAGATTCGCGATGGTATTGCCGCCCAGCGTGACCTGATCGATGCCGACGCCGATCTGGATCGGGATGGCCGGGCGGAAGGCGCCGCCGGCGAGTTCGGCGATCTTGCGGATGGCGGCGACCGGCAGCGGTGAAGTGCCGTCGCCGCCGGCGAGCGCGCGGTCGAGATCGATCTGCCGGCCCGACAGCACGCCGTCGAAGCGCGGCTGCTTGCCGAATTTAAAATCGGCGACCCCGGTGAGCTTGAGGCCCTGGTCCTCGGAGCCGTAGCGGAATTCGAATTGCTGCATCAGCGCGGATGCCGCGGTCGCCTTGATCTTGCCGCTCAGGCGCCAAGGCTGCGTGAGCTGCTCCGTTTTGCGCGAGGCGATGCCGACCGGGCGCGTCAGGCTGAGCGTGCCGTCGAATTTCGGTTCGCCGCCTGCCAGTGCCAGCATCCCGTCGGCTTCGATGCTGAGCGGGCGATCGACCGGATCGACATTGACATGGAGCTTGAGCGCGCCGTCGTCGTCATAGCGGCCAGCGGCAAGCCGGAACGGGTAAAGCTCGCCGCCGATGGTAACGGCGCCTTCGCCCTTGAACGGCCCGAGCAGCGAACGCGCCTCGCCGTTGAACCACAACTTGTCGAGCGTCGCGCGGGCGCCGCTGGCGGCATCGGTCAGCGTCACACGGCCGTCCTCGATGCTCAGGCGATCGATCGACAGCGCGTCGGGACTGAACTGGATCGACAGATTTGGCGCCAGCACATGGCCGGAGGCATCGAGCCCGGCGTTCATTTGCGGCCCGACCAAGTGCACTTCGGCGGCATGCCATTGACCGCGCATCAGCGGGCCGAGGGCGAAGACGAAGCCGAGCGAACGCGCCCGAATGTTCTCAACGCCGCTACCGATCTCGATATCGTGCATTGTGAGCGAGGGCGTCGGCAACAGCCGCGCTTCGATCGCGCCATTAACGCGGACATCAAGACCGATGAGACGGCCCGCTTCCGCCTCGAACAGCGTCCGGTGACCGCTCCAATCAATCAGCAACGGGCCGACCAGCGCCGCTATCAGCGCCAGGATGATCGCGATCGCCAATCCAAGCAGGGTATTTTGCAACGCCGTCTCCAGCGCTGACGGGCGCGCGTCGCGCTTTATGATTTGAATTTACGCCATCTTGCGCGATCTTTGGCGGCAAATCTATGTCGGCGGATTACGACAGCGCGACGATCTTGCCCGGATTCATGATGTTTTGCGGGTCGAGCGCGCGCTTGATCGAGGCCATGACGGAGAGCGCCGCTGCGCCGTGCTCGGCCACCAGATATTTCATCTTGCCCTGGCCGACGCCGTGCTCGCCGGTGCAGGTGCCGTCCATCGCCAGGGCACGCTCGACCAGCCGCTCGGACAAGGCCTTGGCGCGCTTGACCTCATCGGCGTCGTCCATGTCCACCAGCAGCGTGAGATGGAAATTGCCGTCGCCGACATGGCCAACGATCGGCGCCATGATGCGGCTTTGCTCGATGTCGCGCTGCGTCTCGGTGACACATTCGGCGAGCCGCGAAATCGGCACGCAGACGTCGGTCGGCACCATCGCGGCGCCCGGCCGCAGAGCGAAATTCGACATCGCCGCCTGATGACGCGCATCCCACAGCTTTGTGCGCTCTTCCTGCCGCGTCGCCCATTCGAACGGCCCGCCGCCATATTCCGTAGCGATGGCGCCGAAACGCTCGGATTGCTCGGCGACCGAGGTGGCCGTACCGTGAAATTCCAGAAACAGCATCGGCGTCTCTTTCAGACCGAGCTTGGAATGCAGATTGACAGCCTTGACCTGCAGCGCGTCGAGCAACTCGACGCGCGCCACCGGAATGCCGGATTGAATGGTGGCGATAGCCGCGTTGCAGCAGGCCTCGACCGAAGGAAACGGGCAGACGCCGCCGGAAATCGCTTCCGGTATGCCTGAGAGCTTCAAGGTCAGCTCGGTGATGACGCCGAGCGTGCCTTCCGCGCCGACCATCAACCGCGTCAGATCGTAGCCGGCCGAGGTTTTCTTGGCGCGGCGCGCGGTGTCGATCACCTCGCCGTTCGCCAGCACCACCTTCATCGCCAGCACGTTGTCCTTCATGGTGCCGTAGCGCACCGCATTGGTACCCGAGCAGCGCGTCGCCGCCATGCCGCCGAGCGAGGCGTCGGCGCCGGGATCGATCGGGAAGAACAATCCGCTGTCGCGCAATTGTTCGTTGAGCGCCTTACGCGTAATGCCGGGCTGGATCACGCAGTCGAAATCCTCGGCATGCACGGCCAGCACCTTGTTCATGTCGCGGAAATCGACCGAGACGCCGCCGAGCGGCGCGTTGACGTGGCCCTCCAGCGAGGTGCCGACGCCGAACGGAATGAGCGGCACGCCGTTGTCGGCGCAGATGCGCACGATCCGCTGCACGTCTTCGGTCGTCTGCGGAAACACCACCACATCGGGCGGTTGGTTGGCGATCCAGGTCAGCGTATTGCCGTGCTGCTCGCGCACCGCCTGCGACGTGACGACGCGGTTGCCGAAGGCCGCCGTCAGCGCGGCGATCGCCGCCGCGATAGATGCCGGATTGCGGCTGCGAACGGGGGCGGCAATTTCAGCCACGGTCATACTGTGATCCTTTGCTCGTACCTCGGCCGGACGTTAGCAGAGGATGCCGCGGGGAGAAAACCGCCCTAGGACGACCTGCCTGGGAACGGGAAGATCATCGCCACCCGCCGGCGGTAATCCCGGTACTGGTCGCCGAACACCGCGACCAGGTCGCGCTCCTCGAGCACGATGCCGACGAAGATGTAGGCCGTCGTCACCGCCGCGAACAGCAGATGCCCGGCGGTCATCAGCGGCGTCGCCCAGAACGCGATAATGAATCCGAGATAAATCGGGTGGCGCACCAGCTTGTAGTAGAGCGGCGTACGGAACTGCATTTCCGGCATCGATTTTCCGGAAAGATTGTTGACGACCTGATGCAGACCGAACAATTCAAAGTGATTGATGAGGAACGTGCTGGTTAGCACGATCAGCCAACCGACCGCTTCAATGGCCATCAGCGCCATTGCAGCATTCGGATTGTTCACTTGCCAAACCACGTCGGGGATCGGCCGCCACTGCCAAAACAGCAGGACGAGGCAGAGGCTGGCGAGCAGCACATAGATGCTACGCTCGACCGGCTTGGGCACGAAACGCGTCCACCAGCGCTTGAACGCGGGCCGCGCCATCACGCTGTGCTGGATGGCAAACAGCGACATCAGCAGGATGTCGATCAACAGCGCTTGGCTCAGCGGCCCCGCCGTGCCGTTGTCGATCGTCTTTGGAACGCCAATCGTCGCAACGAAACCGATGGCATAGAGGAAACTCGCGAAGAACACGAGATAGGCAACGATGCCATAGAGGAATCCCAACAAGCGTCCCATGATCGTCTCCATTTTGTAGCCACACGTCGAGCCAACGTGCTCGCAGGGCCGCCGAAAGGCTTTGACACGCGCTTGATTTATCAATGAGATCGTCATGACTATTGCGCGAGGGCAATGCCTGACCCTGTCGCTGCAGAGGCGAGCGGGAGAAGAATTTGCTTTATTTATTCGACGCTTACGTACTCGATACCGATCGGCGCGAACTTAAACGCGGCAGCGAGCCGGTTGCGCTCGAACCGCAGGTGTTCGACCTGCTGGTTTTCCTGATCGAGAATCGCGAGCGGGTCGTCAGCAAGGACGACCTCATTGCATCGGTCTGGCGAGGCCGCAACGTGTCGGACTCAACGCTGACCAGCCGCATCAACGCCGCGCGCAAGGCAATCGGCGACAGCGGTGAACAGCAAAGCCTGATCCGTACCGCCGCTCGCAAGGGCATCCGATTTGTCGGCACCTTGCGCAATGAATCAGGCGCCTCGGCCGAGGTCAGCCGCTTTCCCCTGCCCGATCGTCCAGCCATCGCCGTGCTGCCGTTCACGAACATGAGCGGCGATCCCGAGCAGGAATACTTCTCCGACGGCATCAGCGAAGACATCATTACCGCGCTTTCGAAGCTGCGCTGGTTCTTCGTGATCGCGCGCAATTCCTCATTCATCTACAAGGGTAAGGCGGTCCACATGAAGCAGATCGCCGAGGAGCTCGGCGTCGGCTACGTGGTCGAAGGCAGCGTGCGCAAGGCCGGCGACCGCGTCCGCATCACCGCCCAGCTCAACGACGTCACCACCGGCAGCCATATCTGGGCCGAGCGATACGACCGCGGCATCGCCGATGTGTTCGCAGTGCAGGACGAGATAACCGAAGCCATTGTGGCGGCAATCGAGCCGCAGCTCTACGCCGCGGAGAATTTCCGCGCCCGGCGCAAGCCGCCCGACAGCCTGGATGCCTGGGATCTGGTGATGCGGGCGCTGGCGCATTACTGGCGGGTGACGCGGCAGGACAATGTGGTGGCGCAGGCCCTGCTCGAAAAAGCCATCAGCATCGATCCCCACTACGGCCAGGCCTATGGCCTGCTGGCGTCCAGTTACATGTTCAGCGCGCATATGGGGTGGGGCGGCGTCCATGCCCCAGCCAACGCGGAGCGCGCCGGGCTCGCCGCCATTCGCGCCGACAGCGAAGACCCATGGGCGCACTATGCGCTCGGCAGCGCCCATTTGATTTCCCGGCGCTTTGACGATTCACTCGCCGAATTCGAGCTCGCGCTGCGGCTCAATCCGAATTTCGCGCTGGCGCAGGGCTATTACGCCCTGTCTTTGTCCTATAACGGCCGTTGGCAGGAGGCCGACGAGGCCGCGCGGCGGGCGCTGCGCCTCAGTCCGCGCGATCCGTTCGCGGCGGTCTTTTACGGGATTGCATCTTACGCCCGCTACGTCGGACGCGATTATGCCGAGGCCATCCGCCTGGCGCGCGAGGGCATCCGCCAGCGGGGCGATTTCGTCGGCGCGCATCGGGTGCTCACCGCCGCCGCGGCGATGGCCGGGGATGATGAACTCGCCAAACGTTCAGTGCTGGAACTGCGCCGTGTGCAGCCGAATATTTCGCTTGCCTGGATTGCGTCCAATATGCCGATCCGGCACGAAGCCGAATTGACGCATTACCTTGAAGCGTTTCGAAAAGCGGGCCTCGATTAGATTGCCGACCGATGGCCGCGGCGCCGCGCAGGCGCGTCAGGCATAGAAGGTCCAGACAACCGGCTCGTCGGTATTCGGAGTGGACGACGTGCTTTTGCCGGCAGACGCGGCCCAAGCCACGATCATGGCCGCGACAAAGAGCACATAGGCTCCCTTCGCCAACTTGCCGAGCATGTTTCGTCTCCCCTTATTTTTCGACAGGATAGCCAAGGAAGCCGGCCCCGTCCCTGCATCGTTAATTTTTGGTTAATGCGGCCAAGCCTTTGAACCGTAGGGCTTTGCGGGCGGCGCCGCGATGGACGCCTTACCGCCGCTGGCGTAGGTTTCGCCGCGTTCCGTTGCTCAAGGAGTTCGCGATGGCCGGCCCCGTGATTGCTGTCACCGATAGCGTGTTTCCCTCCCTCGATCCGGCGAAAGCCGAACTCGCCAAGCTCAATCCGACTTTCCTGATGTCGAAGAGCGCCAATGCCGACGACATTCTGGTCGTGGCGAAAGACGCCGACGCCATTCTGGTGACCTACGCCAAGCTGACGCGCGAGCTGCTGATGCAACTGACCAAATGCCGGGCGATCGGCCGCTTTGGCCTCGGCGTCGACAATATCGATCTGCCCGCCGCCAAGGAGAAAGGCATCGCGGTCAATTACGTGCCGGATTATTGCATCCGCGAGGTTTCCGACCACGCCATGGCGCTGCTGCTGGCGCTGATCCGCAAGATTCCGCTGTCGAACAAATTGGTGCAGAGCGGCCGCTGGGAAATGCCGGCGGTGGTGCCGATCCGGCGTATCGAGGGCACCGTGCTCGGCCTGGTCGGCTTCGGCAATATTCCGCGGCTGGTGGCGCCCAAGGCGCAGGCCTTCGGAATCAAGGTTATCGCCTACGACCCTTACGCCAAGCCGGAGGCATTCAAGGCGGCCAAGGTCGAAGGCGTCGATTTCGACACGCTCTTGAAAACCGCCGATTATATTTCGGTACATGCGCCGCTGCTGCCGGCGACGCGCGGCATGATGAATGCCGACGCCTTCGGCAAGATGAAGAAAGGCGCCTATCTGGTGAACACCGCGCGCGGGCCGCTGATCGACGAGCCGGCTTTGATCGCCGCGCTCGATTCGGGCCACCTCGGCGGCGCCGGGCTCGACGTGGTGGCGGCCGAACCGCTGGCAAAAGATTCCAAACTGCTCGGCCGCGACAATGTCATCATCTCGCCGCACACCGGCTTCTACTCAATCGAGGCGCTCACCGAATTGCAGACCAAATGCGCGGCCGACGTGGCGCGCGTGCTCGGCGGGCAGAAGGCGGTCTACCCGATCAGCGCATGATCCCAGCGCCGTTCGTCTCCTCGATCATGCGGCTCGAGCCGCAATGGATCGACTATAACGGCCATCTCAACGTCGCCTATTACAACGTGCTGTTCGACCGCGCCGTGGACGAATTCTACGAGCTGATCGGGCTGGGACCTTCATATCTGGAACGCACCCAGCATTCGACCATGGTGGTCGAGGCGCACGTACGTTATTTGCGCGAGCTGAAGCTGGAAGACCCGGTGCGCGTCACCGTGCAGTTGCTCGGCTACGACGCCAAACGCATGCATCTGTTCGAGGAATTAAGACACGCGACCGAGAATTGGGTTTCGGCCACATCGGAAAACATGACCTTGAGCGTCGACATGACCGCCAAGAAGGTCGCGCCGTTTCACGGCAGCGTCTTGCGCCTGCTCGAAGGCATGAAGACCGCGCATGCCGCGCTACCGATGCCGGACGGCGCCGGACGCAGCGTCAAAATGCCCGCAAAACCCGGCCGCTAAAGTCGCCGGTAGCCGATCGTCCCGAACACGACGGCCAACAGAAACAACACGATCATGATGAAGAAGATTATCTTCGCCAAGGCGAAGGAGGCCCCGGCAATGCCGCCAAACCCGAGCACGGCGGCCACCAGGCCGATAATTAAAAGCGTAACGATCAAATTCAACATCGGCCGCCTCCCGCGTTGCGTTGCCCACCTGACAATGTTGCGGCCGAAAATTAGTTCCGCGGCTGCCGCCTAAACAGGCCGGCGAGGGAACCAAGGCGGCCTCCGCGCGGTTACACCGGCGAAGCGGGATGCGCTGCGCATCCGCGCGTAACGCTGGGGAAACGTCATGAGCGACACGGCCATCGTCGGCGAAAATATCGAAGTCATTCAAACCAAGGGGCCGCGGTCGGCCTTCACCTGGAGCGTGGTCATTGCCGGGGCGCTCGCCGCATGGGCGGTGGCTTTTATCTTTATTTCACTCGGTACCGGCATCGACCTGACGGTCGCCTCGCCCTATGCCGGACCGAGCGCGACCGCCATGACCATCGGCGGCGCGATCTGGCTGATTTTCGCCGAGACGGTGGCTTTTGCCACCGGCGGCTATCTCGCGGCGCGCCTGCGCATCCGCGACCATATCCCGGGGCCGGAAACCAAATTCCGCGACGCCGCGCACGGCTTCATGGTCTGGGTGGTCGGCGTCGGGCTGCTCAGCGCGGTGGTGTTCTTTGCCAGCCTGCACACCGGTCCCGGCGCCGCGCCGCTGGCAGCGGATGCCGCTGACGCCGCGCGCAAGGCCGCCGCCTATGTCTCGTTCTGGTCGTTCATGGCGCTATTGTTCGGCGCGGTGGCGGCAACACTCGCCGGCATCTTGGGCGGCGAACTGCGCGACGAGCCGTAATCTCGACGGAAGAATTAATTTCCGGCCGGCTCATGAAGAGCCGGACCGGCGCTGTTTCCGCTTTTGACCCCTGGCGAGCGAGGAACTAGGCTCGCCACGGTCGAAGGAGGAAGCAATGACTAAAAAGTCCGTCATTTTCGCCATTGCCATTTTTGCTTGCGCCCTCGCCGCACCGCCGGCGCGCGCCGAATGGCCGGATCATCCGATCCGCTTTATCGTCGGCTTCGGGCCGGGCGGCGCCAACGACCTGATCGCGCGCTTCGCGGCCGAGGGCGTCGGTAAGCAGTTGAACCAGACGGTGGTGGTTGAAAACCGCCCCGGCGCCGGCGCGGTGATCGGTACGTCCTACGTCGCGCACTCCACGCCCGACGGCTACACCTTCCTGGTCGGCGCTGCGAGCACCATCACCAACAGCCTGATCCTCAAAGATTTGCCTTACGCCGACAGCGATCTGGTACCGGTCGGCATGATCGCGGTCGCGCCCTCGACCATCGTCGTCAACCCGAGCGTGCCAGCGAATAACATGAAGGAATTCGTCGCCTGGGCCAAAGCACAAGGCGGCAAAGGCGTCACCTGGGCCACCGCCGGCAACGGCAGCACGCCGGAATTCGTTGGCGAGATGCTCAAGGAAGCAACCGGCATTTCGCTGGTGATCGTGCCGTATAAAAGCGGCGGCGACGGCGTCAACGGCGTGTTGTCGAACAATATCTCGGCGACATCGGAAGCCAGCATCGTCGTGATCCCGAAGATCAAGGCCGGTCTGCTGAAGGCGATCGCGACGACTTATGAAAAACGTATCAGCGCCTATCCGGTGATCAGCACCACGGCCGAGCAAGGATTCCCAACCGTGCAGATCGGGCATTGGGCTGGGCTCTACGCGCCCAAGGGCACGCCGGAGCCGGTCATCCGGCGCATGAATGCAGCACTTCAGGCGGCGCTAAACACCGACGAGGTGAAGGGCAAGCTGATCCCGACCGGCATCGAGCCGGCCGGCGGCTCGGTGGCGGATTTCGTCAAATTCACCACGACTGAGCGCAAGCGCCTCAGCGATCTGGCGGCCAATATGAAGAGGGAAAAGAAGTAAGCTTCAGCCGTTCGCCAAAGCCGCGGCGATCTCATCGGCGCGCGCGAGCTTTTCGGCGCCGAGCACCAGATCGACAATGGCGTCCGCCTTGGCGTCGCTGACGGCATGGCTCGCAAGGATCTTGAATTTGCGCACGATATCGGCTTCGGACGCGAAACTCGCTTCGCTGCCGCGCGGCGCCTCGACGGTTTGTTCGAGTTTCGAGCCGTTTTTCAGATGAACCTCGACCCGCACCATGTGGCGGTAGTTCGAGCCGCGCGCCGTTATCGCGGGGTCGTGCAGCACGCTGACTTTTTTCGATAGTTCGATTCGTTTCTTGTCATCAACCACATCGTCGCTGAATTGATCGACAAACACGTCGCCCTCCAGCAGCAGCGTCGCCACGCAGAACGGCAGATTCAATTGCGTCGAGGTGAGGCCTTGTGGCCGGTAGGGCCAGCCGACATGCTCGACCGTCACCTGCGAACCATGCACCACAATTAAATCGACATCATCCGGCCCGAATGGCGTCTTCGCCTGCATCATGCGGATGGCGTCGAGCGTGGTGTGATTGCTGCCGACGCAGGAATAGAATTTCAGTGAAATTCGCATGGTCTCCCACTGCCGGCCGAGCTCCCACGACAGCTCGTCGAGATTGAAGCGGTCGCTTGAGCGCGAAAATGTCGTGCAGAAACCGCCATAAGACGATTCGAAAACATCGACGATGCCGGTGAATCCGGCCTCCGCCAGCAGCGCGCCGTAAAGCCCGCTTTGCGCCGCGCGCCCGGCGTGCATGCGCTTGACCATGGCGCCATATTGCGCCGCCATCAGCCCGGCCGACTGAGTGCCAGCAATGCCGAGCGCGTGCACGGCCTGTTCGCTGGTGAGCCGCAAGGCCGCGGCCGCGCCCGCCGCGGCGGAAAACACGCCGACGGTCGCGCCGGAATGCCAGCCCTGCCCGATATGCTGCGGGCCCATGCATTTGCCGACGCGCGGCCCGATTTCGTAGCCGGCCACAGCCGCACGCAGGAAATCGCGGCCGCTCAGCTTACGCATTTCCGTAACGGCAAAGAGCGGCGGCAGCGTCACCGCGCCGACATGCAACACGCCCTGGCGGTGCACGTCGTCGAGCTCGAAGCTTTGAATGAGCGTGCCGTTGACCAGCGTGGCATGCGGCGCCGATAAAAGCTCCGGCGTGCCCCACACGCGGCAGCTTTTGGTCGTATCGAGCTTGGCGAGTGTCGCGCGTAAAATGCGGCTCCATTCCAACTTGCTGCCGTAAAGCGCGCAGCCGAGCGAATCGAAAATCAGCAGTTTGATGCGCTCGATGACCTCGGCCGGAATATCTTCGTATTTGATGCGAGAAATAAATTCCGCGATCGCGCGCGTGTGCGGATTGTCGCTTGCGGCGGTCATGACTAGGAGTATTTCTTTTCGAGATCGTCGAACCGCCGTTTACCGACCAGCCGCTGCCGCTCCTCGAAACCGGCAAGCTCTCCGGAAACGCCATCGAGCGAGCCCTTTGTCTTCAGGTGGCCGAGCACTTTCTGCATACCGGCGATCGAGGCTTGCAGCGCCGCGTTGGCGTAGAGCACCATGGAGAAACCCATCTTCTCCAGTTCGTCGAGCCCGATCATCGGCGTCAGCCCGCCGGCCACGATGTTGATGAAGTGCGGGACCCGCAGCCGCTTCGTGATTTCCGCAATCTGCTCCTTGGTGCGTGGCGCCTCGACGAAGGTCATGTCGGCGCCAGCCTCGATATAGGCCGCCGCGCGGTCCATGGCGTCCTCGAAGCCGTTGACGGCGATGGCGTCGGTGCGCGCAACAATGACCAGATCTCTGTCGACCCTCGCATCCGCCGCGGCTTTGATCTTCTGCACCATCTCGGCGCGCGGGATCACGCTCTTGCCGGAAAAATGTCCGCACTTCTTCGGGAATTCCTGATCCTCGAGCTGGATGGCGTTGGCGCCGCTGCGCTCGAGCACCCGGATGGTACGCCCGACATTGATCGGATTGCCGAAGCCGGTGTCGGCGTCGACGATCAGCGGCAGCGTGACGGCGTCGCGCATCGCGCTGACGTGGCTGGCAAGTTCGGTGAGCGTGATCAGGCCGATATCCGGCATGCCGAGAGACGTATTGGTGATGCCGGCGCCGGTGACGTAAATTGCCTGGAAGCCGATGTCCTCGATGACGCGCGCCGCCAGCGCATTGGCCGCGCCCGGCAGAAGCACGGCCTTGCGCTGGGCCAGCAGTTTGCGCAGCCGTTGATTGCCGGTTTCCGTCATGGAAATTTCAAGCTTAAAGAAGACATCACGGGAGTACCAGCCGGTGCCCGGCGCCACGGCATGTGCACTTACGACATGGTAAGCGCCTTTGGCGGTCTTGTCTTTTTCGGAGATTTGGCCGACGCTTCTGGCAATGGCAACGGGGGCGGCCATTTCCATGATCCTGCTTTATGGCCTTGGCATTTATCTTCTGCTCGGCCTGATCAGCGCGATTGCCTTCGTCACTTTCGGGGTGACGCAAGTTCTGCCCTATTCGATGACGTTGGGCGCCCGTCTCCTGGTGTTGCCGGGCGCCACCGCGCTTTGGCCTTATGTGCTCGCGCGCTGGCTAAAATCTCGTCAGACCCCATGAGACGCGCTCACCGATCAGCCCACCGGAAGCTCTGGCCGGTCTTGGCCCTGGCGGTCGCTGTCGGCGCGGTGCTCGCACTGCTGCTGCGCGTGTTGCCGCCGCCATGAACGGGATGCGAGGAGAGCGCGCATGAGCGTCGGCTTCCGTGCCGTGCAGTGGAACAGGGCCAAGCTCGTCTACGACGGCATTCTGCTTGGCGCGGTCGCGACCTTCCTCGCCGTTTTTTGCCTGCTGTATTGGCGGCTCAATCCGCCGAAGGATCATCTCGAGGCCATCGACATCGCGATTCGCGCCACCGGCACCTGCGCTTTCCTGATGCTAAGCGTGATCCTGTGCATCGGCCCGTTGACGCGGCTTAGTCCCCGTTTCCGGCCGTTGCTTTACAACCGGCGTCACTTTGGCGTGCTTATTTTCATCGTCGCCGCGGTGCATTTCGGGTTCTTGCTGAGCTGGTACATCGCGCAACACAATTTGCCCAATCTCGGCTCCGAACTGACGAACTGGAAAGCCTACGGCCAATTCATCGACTTCCCGTTCAAGGCATTAGGGCTCGGCGCCCTGCTGATCCTGTTCTTGATGGCCTCGACCAGCCACGATTTCTGGCTCGCATTCCTGACGCCGCGCATCTGGAAGGCGCTGCACATGGCGCTCTACATCGCCTATGGGCTGGTGGTGATGCATGTCGCCCTCGGCATCATGCAGGGCGAGCCGACTCCGCTCATTCCGTTGATGCTGGCGGGCGGCTTCGGCAGCGTCGCCCTGCTGCATCTGATCGCGGGATGGCGCGAGCGCGCCGGCGACAAAGGGATGATGCTGAACATCGACGGCTGGATCGCGGTCGGACCGCCGCGTTCGATCCCCGACAAGTGTGCGCGCATCGTCGCCGCGCCGGGTGGCGAGCGGATCGCCGTGTTTCGCGACGGCGAGCAGATCGGCGCCATCACCAATCTCTGCGCCCACCAGAACGGGCCGATCGGCGAAGGCCGCATCATCGACGGCTGCGTGACCTGTCCGTGGCACGGCTATCAATATCGGCTGGCGGACGGATGCGCGCCGCCGCCTTTCACCGAAAAACTCGTTACCTATCGCGTGCGCGTCAATCGTGGCACGGTCGAGGTCGACCCGCGGCCGCTGCCGCCCGGCACGCCGGCCGCGATCGTATGTCCGCGCGAGGCGATGTGAAGAACACTCAACGAGGATCGGATCGTCATGGCTGAAGCGGAAAACTGGATCGACGTCGGCGCCACGGAAGAGCTGGCCAAGACGCCGCTCAGGCACGTCAATGCCATGGGCCGGGACCTGGCGATTTCCTGGAAAGACGGCATCTTCGGCGTGGTGTCCAACACCTGCAATCACGTCGGCGGGCCGCTCGGCGACGGCTGTCTGGACGGCGACTATATCGTCTGTCCGTGGCACAACTGGAAATTCCACCGCAGCACCGGCCTTGGCGAACCCGGCTTCGAAGCCGACGCCGTTCCGGCCTTTCCGGCAAAAATCGAAAACGGCCGCCTGTTCGTCAACCTCGCCGCCGCCACCAAACGCACCAAGGCGCCGCATGAGCCGCACCCGCTGGCGCGCAAGGTCGAACGCGTCGATGGACCGCTGCGGCTCGCCGGCATCGCAACGTCGGCGATGGACGCCGAGCATCCGCGGTTTTCGGGCTCGGATCATTTGCTCAATCACGCCTTGCAGGAAGGCGCCAGGCTCGGCGCCGAAACCCGTTTGATCCGGCTCAACGAACTCAAGTTCAGGAATTGCGAGGGCTATTATTCGAAATCGGCGCGGGCCTGCACCTGGCCCTGCTCGATCACGCAAATGGATGCGTCCGACCAGATGGACCAAGTCTACGATGCGCTGGTGCACTGGGCCGACGCTATTATCGTTTCGTCACCCATAAGATGGGGCGCCGCGTCGTCGCTTTATTTCAAGATGGCGGAGCGGCTCAACTGCGTGCAGAACGCGGTGACGATCCGCGATCTCGTGCTCATCCGCAACAAGGTGGCCGGCTTCATCATCGTCGGCGGGCAGGACAACATCCAGTCGGTCGCCGGGCAGATGCTCGGCTTTTTCGCCGAACTCGGCTTCATCTTTCCGCAATTTCCTTACGTCGCCCACTCGCGCGGCTGGTCGCACGAGGACATGGAACGCAATGTCGAGATCGTGCGCGACTCCAAGGAACTCGCCGAAGGCGCGGCGATGCTGGCCAAACGCTGCCTCGACCTGGCGGCGCATCTGATCAAGAGCGACCAAGCACCGACCTCGATCGAACGCGGCGGCCGCAAGGCGCACATGTTGGAGATGGAGCGGCCCTAATCGATTGACGGCGGGGCCTCCCAATTGGCCCTCATGAGTGCCATCTTGGGTGCGAGAGAATTGCCTGGACCCAATGGCCGAACCTAAAAAGCTTTCCGTTCACAATGATTTGGCGCCGCCGGTTGCCGGCGGCATCGCCGCGCGGGCCATGGGTGCGCGCGGCGCGGCCTATCTGGCCGACTTGAACCCCGAACAGCGCGAAGCCGTTGAAACTCTTGACGGTCCGGTGCTGGTGCTGGCGGGCGCGGGAACCGGAAAAACCCGTGTCCTGACAACGCGGATAGCCCACATCCTCAACCTCGGCCGGGCGCAGCCGCGGGAAATCCTCGCCGTCACCTTCACCAACAAGGCGGCGCGCGAGATGAAGCTCCGCGTCGGCCAGATGGTCGGCCAGATTGTCGAGGGCATGCCCTGGCTTGGCACCTTCCATTCTATCGGGGTGAAGATCCTGCGCCGCCACGCCGAGATGGTCGGCCTGAAGAGCAACTTCACGATCCTGGACACCGACGACCAGATCCGCGTCGTCAAGCAGCTGCTGGAAGCCGAAAAGCTCGACGAAAAAGATGGCCGGCCCGGGTCTTCGCCATGATCCTCGACGGCTGGAAAAACCGCGGCCTGACGCCCGACATGGTTCCGGCCGGCGAAGCGGCGGGTTTTGCGAACGGCAAGGGCAAGAAGCTCTACATCGCCTATCAGGAACGGCTCAAGACGCTCAACGCCGCCGACTTCGGCGACCTGTTGTTGGAAAACATCCGCCTGTTCCGGCAGAACCCGGACGTTCTGCGCCAGTACCAGCAGCGCTTCAAATTCATTCTGGTCGACGAATACCAGGACACCAACGTCGCGCAGTATCTGTGGCTGCGGTTGCTGGCGCAGCGCACCGGCGACGAGCCGCCGAAAAACATCTGCTGCGTCGGCGATGACGACCAGTCGATCTACGGCTGGCGCGGGGCGGAGGTCGACAACATCCTGCGCTTCGATCACGACTTCCCCGGCGCCAAGGTCATCCGGCTCGAGCGGAACTACCGCAGCACCGGACACATCCTGGCGGCGGCTTCGCATCTGATCGCGCACAACGAAGGCCGGCTCGGCAAGACGCTGCGCACCGAGGACGTGCCGGGCGAAAAAGTGCAGGTCACCGGCGGCTGGGACTCGGAAGAGAAGCGCGCTCGATCGGCGAGGAGATCGAACAGCTGCAGCGCGCCGCGCGCGACAACGGCGTCGATCATCCGCTCGACGAAATCGCTATACTGGTGCGCGCCTCGTTCCAGATGCGCGAATTCGAGGAGCGCTTCATCCAGCTCGGCCTGCCCTACCGCGTGATCGGCGGGCCGCGATTTTACGAGCGCGCCGAAATCCGCGATGCCCTGGCCTACTTGCGCTCGACGGGGTCCCCGGTCAGAGCTGGCCGGCGTGGTCGAGGCCGCGGGGCCGGGCACCAGGGGCTGGGCCCCGGGCCAGGCGGTCGGCATCGACCCCCGCCTGCCCTGCGGCGAGTGCGACCAGTGCCGCTCCGGCAACTCCCACCGGTGCGTCGACGCCATGACCCGCAAGACCATCCACCCCGGCGGCTTCGCCGAGCTGGTGACGGCGCCGGTCTTGGTGGTCAGACGGCTGCCCGAGGGGCTGGAGCCGGAGGTCGCCTGCCTGGCCGAGCCTCTCGCCGTCGCCCTGCGCGGCATCGACCGCGCCGACTTCCAGCCCGGCCAGGACGCGATCGTGGTCGGCCTGGGCTCGATCGGACTGCTCTGCGTCGCCGCCCTGCGCCACCTGGGCGCCGGCCGGATCCACGGCATCGACCCGGTCGCCGCCCGCCGCCGCCTCGCCGTCGAGGTCGGCGCCGACACCGTGTTCGAGGACGGCGGCGAGGCCAGGGGCAGCCTGCAGGGGGTGCCCGTGGTGCTGGAGTGCTCGGGCCGGCCGGAGGCGCTGCCGCTGGCGATCGACCTGGCCGCTCCCGGCGGCCACGTCGCCCTGCTCGGCATCGCCCTGGCCGAGGTCACGCTGGTCCCGGTGATGTGGATCATCCGGGAGATCACCGTCCGCGGCTGCATCAACTCCAGCGGCGACGACTACCGCCGGGCCCTGGCCATGCTCGCCGCCGACCCCGCCATCGCCCGGATCATCACCACCCGGATCCCGCTGGATGAGCTCCCGGCGATGTTCGAGGCGCTCATCCATCCCTCCGACCAGGGCAAGGTGGTGGTCGACCCGCGCCTTCGCGGGTGACGGTTCAGAAGAGCGAGCTGCCGCCGTCGATCAGCCGCGAGGCGAGGTCGTCGTAGGGGTAGTCCTGGACCGCCAGGCGCCGCTCGACGCAGAGTGAGGCGAGCTCGCCGCAGGCCTCGCCGATCATCCCGTAGACCGGCTCGAAGCGGGATGAGGAGTAGCCGACGTGGCTGGCCGAGAAGCACACGGCGACGGCCAGGTTCTGGAGGTCGCGGCTCTGAGGAAAGAGGCACTCGGCCGGGATCTGGTAGGTGTCGACCGGCCGGGCCCCGGAGAGCGGGCCCTCGCCGATGACCTCGGCGCGGCCGTTCGGATAGAGCTGGACGACGCCGCAGTCGCGCTGGTGCGACCACTGGCAGATCGAGGTGTCCTTGGTCGCGCCGGGGCCGGACTGGTCCTTCTCGGTGAGGACGTAGGCGCCGACCAGGCGCCTACCCTCCTTCACGTGGAGGGCGACCGGCCAGCCGGTTCCGTTGGGGCTGTTGACGAACTCGTCGGTGGGCAGGCCCCAGGTGGCGGCGTCGGCGCGGAGCACGGCGGGCACGCTGGGGTCGTTGGCCAGCCAGTGATAGAGCCCCTGCTGCCAGCGCTGGTGGCGGGCGATGATGCCGCGGCGGGCACTCCAGGAGGCGTCAGGGTAGTCCCAGGAGGCGCCCGGCAGTTCCGAGGAGATCAGCAGGCCCTGCCCGAGCAGGAGCTTGCCCTCGGGCACCTCGGTACCCGCGCCGACGACATCGAGCAGGGAGGAGGCGCCCTGGCCTTCGATCTCCTGGAGGACATGGGTGTAGAGACCGGCGTCGTAGCCGGCCGGACGGGGGAAGGGGATCTGGTTGGAGCCCCGGTTGGTGAGGACGCAGGAGAAGCGGTAGGCCTGGGTCTTCTCGTCCTCGTCGCCGGGGTCGGAGTCGGGCGCGGGGCCGACCGGGTAGCCGGTGTTGGGATCGAGGCCGCCGGCGTGGGCGGCGCCCTTGGGATAGAAGCCGGCGTAGGTCTCGTTGTAGAGGTCGGATCCCTCGCGACCGACCGTGTAGGGCGTTCCGGTGGCGGCCATCAGGTCGCCCTCGTAGGAGGCGTCGATGAAGAAGCTGCCCCGGATCCAGCCGCGCGTGGTGCGGATCGAGAGCAGCCTGCCGGCGCTGGAGTAGACGTCGCCGGGGCCGTCGATGGGGGAGTTCAGGATCAGGGTCGCCTGCGCCTGCTGGAGGAGCGCCGCCATCACCCCCTCGGCGACGCTCGGCTCGAAGTCGTAGACGGGCTCCTGGCTGTCGTAGCGGACTCCGATGCCGGCGTAGAAGGAGCTCCGGGTCATGCCCTGCAGCAGGGACACGTCGTCGGGCAGATCGGTGCTGCCCAGGCCGGCGGCGATGGCCCCGCCGACGGTGGTGGTCGGCTCGACCACGCAGACGTGGTGCCCGTGGAGGCTGGCCCGCAGCGCGGCCATGGTGCCGGCCAGGTTGGCTCCGTAGACGATGAGGTCGTACTCGGCCAGCGTCGGCGGCGGCGTGGTGCTGAGCGTGATCTGGCCGTCGGCGGCACCGCAGCCGGTCAGGAACGTGGCCGCAGCGGCACCGAGCAGGAAGCGCCGGCGACTGTACCTCACGGCCGCAGTCTAATGACGGAATCGGCCCTCCCGCGACCCGCCGCTCGCGGCCCCTGGGGGTCGGTATCGGCCGCGTGGCAGAGTGTTGACATGGAAATCTGGCCGGAAGGCAGCCACCCCGAGGTCACCCTCACGCCCCGTCTCCCGGAGCAGCGGTCGCCGGCGATCGTGGTCCTTCCCGGCGGCGGCTACCAGGGGCTGGCCCCGCACGAGGCGGAGCCGATCGCCGACTGGCTGCAGGGGCTCGGCCTGGCCGCCTTCGTCCTCCGCTACCGCGTCGCGCCCAACCGCCACCCGGCCCCTCTCGACGACGTCCGGCTGGCCCTCCGCACGGTGCGCGAGCGGGCCGACGAGTGGCGCGTCGATCCCGGGCGGGTTGGCGTCCTCGGCTTCTCCGCCGGCGGGCACCTGGCCGCCTCGGCCGCGACCCTGCTGCCTGGTGACGGTGGCCCCGAGGCCAGGCCCGACCTGGCCGTCCTCTGCTATCCCGTGATCTCGTTCGAGCGCTACCCGCACCAGGGCTCGGTGACGAACCTGCTCGGGGAGAACCCGGAGCCGGCGCTCCTCCACCGGCTGTCGCTGGAGACCCAGGTCGACGGGACGACCCCGCCCACCTTCCTCTGGCACACCGCCGCCGACGCGGGCGTCGCCGTCGAGCACAGCCTGCTCTTCGCCCAGGCTCTCGCCGGGCACGGCGTGCCGTTCGGGCTGCACGTGTATCCCGACGGTCGCCATGGCCTGGGGCTGGCCGAGGGGGAGGAGGCCGCCGCCTGGACCGGCGCCTGCGCCGGCTGGCTCCGGGGTCTGGGCTGGGCCGCCTGAGCGTCGCGTTCAGGCGGCGCGGGCGGGAGAATGGCGGGTGCGTCGTCGACCACCGCCATCGTCGTCCTCCCCGCCGACCCGCCCCGGTGCTGCTCCGCCTGCGCGGGCGGCCGCTGCTCTCCTGGGCCCTGGGCGGGCTCGCCGCGGTGGCCGGGATCGAGCAGGTCCTGGTGGCGACGCCGGTCGCGCTGGACCCGGCGCTGCTGTCGGCCGGTGCCGGCCGGGTCCGGACGGTGGCGCTCCGGGAGGGGCGTCTGCGGACGATCCGGGGCGGCGCTGACGCTGGCCGGCGGTGCGGACCGGATCCTGATCCACGACCCGCGCCGGCCGCTGGCCGCGGTGGCCGGCGTTGAGCCGCTGCTGGCCCGGCTGGGGGAGGCCGAGGTGGCGGTCACGGTGGCGCCGGTGAGGAGCACGATCAAGCTGGTGCGGGAGGGCGTGATCGAGGGGACCGTCCCCCGCGAGAGGCTGCTCTACCCGCAGGGCGCCGACCGCCTTCCGGCGCGAGGCCCTTGACCGGGTGATCCGAGCCCACCCGGACGCTTCCGACGAGAGCCCTTCGGGTGGCGCGGCTGGACGGCTGCGTCATCGCCGTCCAGCCGGCGCTTGGCGCCAACCCGCTCCTGCGCACCGCCGCCGACGTCGCCGAGGCCGAGCCGCTGCTGGCGAGTGCCGGGCTGGAGGTCGGGGCGTGACGGCGCGGGCGGCGGCGGTGGTGCTGGCGGCGGGCTCCGGGAAGCGCATGGGCGCCGCCGTCAACAAGGTCTTCCTGCCCCTGGTGACCGGCCGGTGCTGGGCCACACCCTCCAGGTCTTCGAGTCGCACCCCGCCGTCGATCGCGTGGTCCTGGTGGCGGCGCCCGGCGAGGAGAACCGCTGTCTCACCTCGGTCGTCGACGCGCTCTGCCTGGGCAAGGTCTCCGCCGTCGTCCCCGGCGGCGCCACCCGCCACCGGTCGGAGTACCGGGCCTGGTCGCCCTCTCCGGCCCGATCCAGTCCGGGGAGGTCGACGTGGTGCTGATCCACGACGCCGCCCGCCCCTTCGTCGCCGCCGGCGAGATCGACGATCTGATCGACGCCGCGCGCGGCTGTGGAGCGGCGATCCTGGCCGCCCCGGCGGACGGGGACGGCATCCTGCTGCAGACCGCAGAGGGACGCCTCGAGGATCCGCCCGCCGGCCTCTGGGCGGCGCTGACGCCGCAGGCCTTCGACGCCCGGATCGTGCTCGAGGCGCACCGGGCCGCCGAGGCGGAGGGCTTCGAGGGCACTGACACCGCCTCCGTGGTCGAGCGGCGCGGCACCGCCGTGCACGTGGTCGAGGGCAGCCGCCGCAACATCAAGATCACGACCCGGGAGGACCTGCGGCTCGCCCGCGTCATCCTCGAGGGCGGCACCGGCGAGGCGCTCCTCTGACGCGCGGGCGCCGGTCCCGCGTGGTCGACTGGCCGTATGGCACAGGCGACAGCGAAGCTGACCAAGGATCAGGTGGCCCTGTTCGAGGAGAAGCTCTTCGCCTCGGTGGTCACGCTCTTCCCGGACGGGACGCCGCAGCAGACGTTGGTCTGGATCGACACCGACGGCGAGACCGTCCTCTTCAACACGGCCAGGGGGCGCATCAAGGAGCGGAACCTGGTCAACGATCCCCGGGTCTGGTCCTGGTCTTCGATCCCGCCAACCCGTACGACCGCGGCGTGGTGGTTCGGGGCCGCGCCGAGCTGACCGAGGAAGGCGCGATCGAGCACATCCACCGGCTCGCCCACAAGTACATGGGGAGGGACTACCCGTGGCTGCGCGAGGGCGAGCAGCGGGTGATCGTCCGGGTGGTGGCGGAGAAGATCTCAGGGCTCTGAGCTCGCCGCCAGTCCGGTGAACCAGACGGGCGGCTGGTCTGCGCCGGCGCCGCCCCACGTCTCTTCATCCCCTCGCAGCGGCAGTCGCCGATCGCAGAGCACCCGTCGAGCTGCTGATCGCGTCGGGGACCGATGACCCGGCCGATGCCGCCGCGGCAGCCCTACCGGGCCCGCCTGGGTCAGGAGAGCCCGGCGAAACGCGCCTCGTCACGGACCCCGACCCGTACCGGCAGGATCGAGCCGAGCGGGTCGGCGGGAGCCCCCGCATCATTCCGGCGGCCGCTCCGTGACCCGAGCCTGGCCCGGTCTGATCTGACCGCTATGCCATCAGAAGAGATGAGTGCCTGACGGTAATTGACAACGTTCGCATGCCTTGCTAACCTGTCGCTGCTCCCCGGTCTTGAGGGGAAGGGAAGGGCCGGGTTCGCCACCGGGGTGAGCCCGATGAATAGGAGTTGGTGCTTTGCGTGGTGTTGGCACGCGCGGCGAGACGGCCTGGCTTGGATCTGGTCGGCACCTGGGCCGGCCGGTGACGGATCCTGGCCGATCGACGTGCATCGCCGCACCACCGGAGCACACGGGTACCGGGCCTCCACGGGCCGGTGATGCCGCCTCACCTCCGGTGACGCGCGGCCCCATCTCGATGGGCAGGACCCGGGAGGCGAAGGAAAGGGGGAGGTAGCAACCTCTTCAGTGGCCTCGTGCCGGGGGGACGAAGCCGACGGGGTGTGCGGACGGGCCGCGCACCCCGGTCGGTGCGGGAAGGCGGAGATGGGCGCGAAGGGCGCCCGAAGCTCGGAGGGAGGAGGACGATCGATGCGACGTCCACGGTCGGCATCGGCCCGGGATCCGGAGCGGTCGCCACCGCCGGGTCCGACCTCGCGTGCGAGCGTGCGTCCGACGGAACCAGGAGGGATAGGAGAATGAACATCACACGCCGTGATCTCCTCAAGATCGGCGGTGTGGCGGCGGGGGCGACCGCATTCGGGCTCCCCGCCATCAGCGTCAGCGCCGACGGCGGCCCGCAGGGCGTCGTCTGGCCGCCCGGGCAGGAGCTCCCCAGGTTCGTGCCGCCCACGCACCTGGACGTGGCCGACATCAGGACCTCGGACGGCGACACGCAGACGCTGCTGACGACGCTGCAGGGCGTCGTCAACCGGGCCCAGCCGCGGATCTACACGTACCTGCAGAACGACGGCACCGACGTGTCCTGGCTGGAGACGTCCGGCGTCCCCTTCACCGTCGCCAGCGACCCCATGAGCGTGGTCGCCAAGTACGCGCGCCAGGTCAGGGGGTCGGTGGTCTGGGATCCCAGCGTCCCCGACACCCTCAACGTCGCCACCAGCCTGGCCGGACTCGAGAACGGCGTCGTCGTCAGCGCGGCGCTGGCCAAGACGCTCGCCGCCGCGCCCTACAACCTGCCCGTGCTCAAGGACTTCACCGGTCAGTTCACCGACAAGTTCGCCGCCTACGACTGGGCGCTGAGCACGCTCTGGCCACGGCTCACGCACCGGATGCTCACCGCCATCAGCCCGACCCAGGTCGTCACCGCTCCGGGCGTGACCTGGACCACGGTCTTCGACCAGACGACGCAGGTCCACGACGCCTCCAATGAGGGCACCTTCACCACCGACCTCAGCTCGTATCTGAGCGGCGGCGACGGCAGCGTCTACGTCAAGTTCACCGACTCCTTCTCCAACGACGGCTGGGGCGCGTCGGTGGGGAACATCACGGTGACCGCCAACGGGCAGACCATCGCCAACTTCAACCCCGGCACCTCCGGCGAGACGCCCTACGTCTACGAGCTGGACTCTTCGCAGGTGGGCACCGGCAGCCAGTTCGGCTTCACCACCTGGCGGTTCGGCGACGGGACCAACTACTTCATCTACAAGTTCACGCCGCCCTCGGGGACGACCACCCTGAGCATGAGCGTGACCATGTGGAACCAGTACCTGGTCACCGTCACCAACACCGCGCCCGACCTCACCGTCGGCTTCCCCGACCTTCGCGACTACATCGTCGCCAACCAGGCCCTGTGCTTCTGGCTCGACCCGACGGTGACCGCCGAGGCCAGCCTCTTCGCCTCGATCCTGACCAAGGTGGCGCCGGACACGCCCTACCTGGGCTGGTTCGTGGACGGCAACGAGGACCAGGGCGTCACCCTCTTGCTCGGACCACGGCATCCCCGTGCTCGCCGCCGACTTCTTCACCAACGGCACCGTCTGGGCCGGGGTCCCGGGGCAGATCCGGAGCTCCCAGCCGAGGGTGAAGACGCCTGCGCTCCAGAACAAGGTCTACGTGACCATCACCATGAGCGACGGCGACAACATCCAGTTCGACGAGCACCAGCTGCGGATCATCTGGGACGACCCGACCGGGGCAAGGTCCCGATCAACTGGAGCATCGACCCGGTCCTGATCGAGGCGGCGCCGGCGATGTACTCCTACTACCAGCGGACGCAGACCGCCAACGACCTGCTCGTCGCCGCCCCCTCCGGGGCCGGCTACACCTACCCCGGCGACTGGCCCAGCTCCATGCTCGACTCGTACACGAAGCGCACGGGCCAGCTGATGGCGCAGGGCGGCCTGGACATCATCTACATCCTCAACCGCAACCAGGGCAACGACATCGCCCTCACCGACGCCGTCGCCGCCTCCTACCAGCGGAACGTCCACCCGCTGCCCGGCATCCTCTACAACGGCGATTCGCCGAGCACGGTGACCGTCAACAACGGGAACCTGCCGGTCATCACCGAGCCCAACATCACCGACGCCGCGACCGGCGACAGCATCATCGCCTCCGCCGTCAGCGGCTGGGACGGCACCAGCCCGCTCTTCGTCGCGATCATGCCGATCGCCTGGAACATGGCGCCGACCGACGTCGTCAACATGGTCTCCGCCAAGCTCGGACTGCGAGGTGGTCAGGGCCGACGTCTTCTTCACCCTTCTCCGGCAGCACCTCAATCTGCCGCCGGGCTGACCTCGACCGTTCTCCTCAAATGGGATCGAGCGGCTCCGCCGGGCCGCCCGATCCTCCTCGAGGACGGCCCTCAGCTGGGAAGGTTAATTCTCAGGATCAACGTATTCACAGATGTGGAAAAGGTGTTGAGAGGGCAAACCATATCTTGATATCGGTCCAATCACCTTTCTCGAATGACCTCAGGGGGCAAAGCCCACGGGGGCCATGGGCTCCCCGGCCGGCCGGCGGCGGAGCCGATCAGGCTCCGCCGGCGACGATCTCGACGGCGGTGCCGGCGGGGTCGCCGGGATGGCTCAGCCAGAGGAGACCCTCACCCGGGTCATGGGTCCAGGCGTCGGTCGCCACGCCGTCGACGATCACCCGGGCCGGCCGGGCGGGGAGGCGGAGCAGGGTCCTCACCGGCGTCCGAGCCGGCGCCTCGCTGACGTAGGCGACGCCGCCGGCGTCCTCCCGCCAGTCGCGGACCCGGCTCGCCGAGGCGACCAGCCCGACCTCGCCGGCGCCCTCGAGGTCGCGGAGCCAGGCCAGCTGGCCCGGCGCCACCCGGCGCTCTCGGATCAGGGGCAGGTCGGCGTCGAGGAGATCGATCAGCCGCCCGGACACGATCCAGTCGTCGCCAGCCGCCTCGTCGAGCACGGCCCCGACCAGGTAGGGGCCCCGGCGCAGGGCGAGACGGTTGGAGGGGCGCCAGGCGAGGCCCAGCGTCTCGATCAGCCCTCTCGCCGCAGCGACCAGCGCCGCCGCCGCGTCGGCGGAGTCGGTGAGGGAGGCTGGAGCCACCGGGAGCACGCGGACGGCGCCCTCGCCGACCCGCTGCACGCCCTCCGCGCCGAGGTCGGCGCCGAGGACCTCGAAGAGGTGGTGGGCCGGAGTCGGATAGCGCCTCGCCCCCTGGTTCCACCACTCGCGCACGGCGTGGTAGGGGTCGGAGCCGTCGCCCACGTAGAGGAGGCCGCCGCCGGCCCGGACCCAGCCGGCGAGGACCTGGTGCACGGCCGCCGAGAGCGGCTTCATGAACTCGTAGCTGAGGACGAGGATCTGGTGGCCGTCGAGGGCGCCCGGGGTGTCGGCCAGGTTCTCCAGCTGTACCGGCGTGATCGGCTGGCCCTGCTTGAGCAGGGGCATGGCCAGGCCGTAGAAGGGCGAGAAGCGTAGCTGGGTCACCTGCTCCGGGTCGAGCGCCGACTGGAGGCCGTTGTAGTGCGCCTGCGCACCGCCCTCGGGCATCCAGCGCTGGAACATGGCGCTGTCGGAGAGAAGAAGCCCGATCCCCGGTCCGCCGTGCTCCCACCGGACCTCGGCCTGGTCCATGTCGCGGAGGGTCTGCATGCTGATCTGGAGCTGGTGGCATAGCGCGGCGAGATCGGCGAGCGCTCATCACCGCCCCCCTCGGTGCGGTAGGACCGGTTGTAGATGCGGTTCGGCCAGGGCGCGACCTCGTAGCGGGAGACGCCGGGGTGGAGCAGGGAGGCGACCAGGGTGCGCTGGTAGTTGGCGCGGTAGTCCTCCCAGGTCCGTTGCGGGTGGTCCTCGATCGGGTCGTGGAGGAACCAGAGCCGGCGCTCGGTGCCGCGGGTCAGGTCCTGGGCGATGCCGTACTCGAGGAACGCGGTCTCGAAGGTCCGCGTCGCCGGCACCCCGGCGTAGACGTTGGGCGTGCGGGCGGTGCCGGTCCAGACCTGGGCGATACAGCCGTCACAGGTCGGGATCTGGCGAAGCGCCGACTCCGGGCTGACGATCTGCCACTGCGTGTAGTTGAGCAGGGTGTGGGTGGGCACGTAGAGGCGAACCCAGCGGCCCTGGCGAACGGCCTCGTCCCGCAGCGCGCTGAACAGGCCGTCCATGCAGCGGGTGAGGAGATAGCGCTTCAGCTTGCCGCTCCGGTAGTGGCCTTCGACGCTGGCGTGGGGCTCCTGCCACCTCTCGCCGTAGTAGGCGAGCCACTCCCGCTTGAAGGCCTCGGAGTAGCCGGCCCGGGACCAGAACTCGGGCTCCTCGAGATGGATCGCCTCCACCCCCAGGGCCACGATCGGGCGAAGCTTCTCGATCAGGTAGCGCTGGAAGGAGAGGGTGGGGACCATGTAGGGGACGTCCTTGCCGTGGAGGACGGGCCGGCCGTCGCTGGCTGGTCTGAGCCTCGTCCCAGTGCTCGCCTCCGTCAAAGCGGCCGTAGAGGTAGTCCTGGTACTGGCCCCAGGAGACGCCGGTCATCAGGTGCACGCGGTAGCCGCGCTCGCGCCAGCGCCGGATGCGCTCCGGCAGCGTCTCGTCGACGCCGTAGGCCATGACGAAGTCGGTGCGCAGGTCGATCGACTCGTCGTATGCTGCCGACTCCTGGAAGCCGGTGGCCTCCTCCTCCCGTGTCTCGGACACCAATCCCATGGCTCCAGTCTGCGCCGGGGGGACAGGCTGCCCCAGCTTCACCGTTCCGCTGCGACGGCTCGATGGCTGTGCCACACATCACCGTGCGTTGACATGGCGGGATGCGCTGCTTGACTTTCGCGGGGTCATGGTCGATCAGACTCGTCTGATCGAGCTCCACGCCCTCGAAGCCATATTCACGAGCCGCTTGAAGCGCCTCG
>CAVPFZ010000022.1:0-226637 GCA_963703875.1 uncultured Alphaproteobacteria bacterium | reverse complement strand
CAGCGATATTCCGGTTTTTCGGGAAATAGCGGACGGCAAAGCTCAGTTCTTTGCGCTCGACGACGCCGTTCATTTGACCGATTTACTGCGGAACTTCGTGCGCGCTTCCACCGGGGCCGCCGTCAAAGCGCGCGCGCCGCAGCCGTGGCTGACATGGCGCGAAAGCACGGAAGAATTATTTGCGGCGTTGATGAAAATGTTTCCGCTGCCTGCCGGGGCGAAACAGCCATGAGGAGATTAGCCGACGCGCTCAGATCGCTTGCGAAGCGGTTTCCACTGGCGCACGAAGTGTATTTCCAAACGCAGCTCGCCGCCCATCGAAGGCTTATTGCTCGCTATAAAAGGGATCGTCACGCAGACCCAACCTACATTGACAGTAGCCCGTTGCTCATCGGCTATTTCGAGACCGGTTTTGGTCTGGGCGAACACATTAGGGGCCTTGCCTCAGCCATGCAGGCCGCAGGCGTCGCGTTTTCGGCCTACCCTATAATGGCTTCTCCGGGCGGGCGCGCAACGAGGCGCCTTGGGCTTCGCATTACGACGTCGACAACATTCATGCCATCAACATCGTACCCGCGGCGGCAGACCAGACGCCCAATCTACGACGGATCATCGGTTCCCGGCACTTCGACCGCAGCTACAATATCCTCATCGCGCCCTGGGAGCTGCCACACGCGCTCGACCAATGGCGCGACGATGTCGCTTTTTTCGATGAAATGTGGGCGCAAAGCATGTTCGTTGCCGAGGCTTTCCGCCCGATCTTCGCCAAGCCGATCGTCATGATGCCGCCGTGCATCGACCTGCCATCGACCGTCGTCGCAGACAGGCGCAAATTCGGGCTCGATGGCGGCAGATTCTATTTTCTGTACGCGTTCGATTTCAGCTCGCGTCCATCACGGAAAAACCCCGAGGCTCTTTTACAGGCGTTTGCCTTGGCCTTCGGTAATGGACCGATAACATCGGACTCATCTTGAAACTTTCCGGCGCCTAGGATCGTTACCCGTGGTCGTGCGCGCTATCGAAGCCGCCGCAGCAAACGACGAGCCATCCGCGTTTTGCGCGGCGACTGGAAGCGCGCCGATTTCCTCGCGCTCCTTGCCACCGCCGACAGCTACGTGTCGCTACATCGCTCCGAGGGCTTCGGCATGGGCATGGCCGAGGCCATGTCATCTGGCAAGGTCGTCATCGCGACGGATTTTTCCGGCAACACCGAATTTCTCGACAAGGAAACCGGCTATGTCGTGCCCTAGACGCTGCGCGCTGTTTGTATGGCAATATCTGGATCATGAAGGAATCTCATGGGCAGAGCCCGACGTGAAGGCCGCTGCCAAATTGATGCGTAGCGTGGCCGCCCGTTCCCCCGAGTCACAGCAGCGCGCCACACGAGGTGCCGCAGCCGTGCGCGAACATTATAGCCCTCAAGCCATCGGCCAACGCATGGCGCTGCGGCTACGCAATATCACTGCGGCAAGGCCATCACTTTTGACCCACGTCAAATCCTCTTGATATCGCTGCCACCAGCAGCCAGACATTGCCGAGGAATGTCTGCCG
Source organism: uncultured Alphaproteobacteria bacterium (assembly GCA_963703875.1). Taxonomy (GTDB): domain Bacteria; phylum Pseudomonadota; class Alphaproteobacteria; order Rhizobiales; family Xanthobacteraceae; genus Pseudolabrys. Next base: position 225,086 of record CAVPFZ010000022.1, on the reverse strand, counting down.
ATAAACACCCGATCGCTTAAAGTATATGAGCCGCTCGCGGTAACGGGGCGCGCTTGTCGCTTGGCAAAGAAAGTCAGTACGGCGCGATTTTGCGGCAGCATCAGATGCTCGGGCACGCGCTCAAGCGCGGCAATGTTTGTCGCATTCCAAGCACGGAAGCGCCCCTGGAATGCCATGCGGATCCGGATGATCCTGGGCCCGCCAACCCAAGTTTGCCCCGATCAGGCTGTGCCGGTGTTGCCGATATTTGAGCACCGGCTGAGGATCGTAGCGAATGGCGCCGCCGGCGGCCGAGACCAGTTGATAGAGCCACCAATCGTGCAGAACCACTTCAAGCGGACCTGCGTCCTCCAGCAGTTTTTTTGTCGCCCGGTTGAAGGCCATCGTGTTGCCTCCCCCCAAGCTTTGAACCAGCGCATTTTGGAAGGCCGGCGGGCGGATGAACAAGGGCGAGAGTCCATAGGACTTTCCGTCGGCTGTTATCAGTTCAGTCCGGCCGCAGTACAGGCCTGGGATATGATCAGGAACGGTGACGAGCCAGTTTAGGGCTCGCTCAAGCTTATCTGGCTTCCAGATATCGTCCTGATCGCTGAACGCGAAATAGTCTGCATCGATCGAGGTGTCAGTAGCGAGCGAGATAAAATTTGCGCAAACACCCTTCTCCGGGCCACGCCGTACAATGACCCGCTGCGGATAGTCGCGAGCAAAGCGCGCGAGAATCTCTTGGGTTTTGTCGATTGAACCGTCGTCGGAAACGAACAGGGTCCAATTGGTATGAGTTTGATTCGCGATCGATTTTAGCTGCTCATCGATGAATTCTGCGCCGTTTTTGGTTCCCATCAAAATGGCGACGCGCGCGCCGGCGATGCGCGGACTGATTCCCGTTCGTCGCTGAGGCGATATGCCGACATATCCAAGGTTAGCCTGTAATGATGGCCTCACGCGACATCATGCGCGCAATTATTTGATTTCACCGGGTTTATTGAGTTGATCGCCCACGATTTAATCTTCTCCTGCAATTCAACTACCGCGCGAGGCCGCCGAAGTAGTGTACGCAGTAGCCACGAACCCAACAAAGATCAAAGTGTTTCTATTCATGTTTTTGAATGCATCCGCATGAAAAAAAAGACCGTCCTCGTCACAGGGGCGTCGGGCTTTTTGGGCCGTCCGCTGGTGGACCGACTACTCGGGGCTGGCTATTCGGTACGAGCGACAACGCATAGCGCTGCGCTATTCCGGAACTCGGTTGATGTCGTCGTCACTCCAAATCTCAAAAATGCGATTGAGTGGAAACCTATCCTCTCAGATGTCAACATCGTGATTCATTTAGCGGGTCTGACTTATCCCGACTCACGCGGCGTTACCTACGAGGAGTTCGATACGATCAATCGGGTCGCAACGGAAAATCTCGCACTTGCAGCCAGGCAAGCGAGGATCGAGCGGTTTGTGTTCATTTCGTCGGTTCGCGCCCAGACCGGTGCTTCTGCGAAGCATATGGTGCGTGAAACGGATGCAGCTTGCCCAACTGACAGTTACGGGCGCTCAAAACTTGCCGCCGAAGCTGCGTTGCGTGCTTCGGGCGTGCCATTCACGATTTTACGTCCGGTCGCAGCCTATGGTCCTCATCCGATAGGACACATGAGGGCTTTGGCGCGAGTCGCATCGATACCTGTTCCACTTCCGTTTCGGGGGCTCGCCGGTCGCCGCTCATTACTTGGTATCGACAATCTCATTTCCTCAATTTTGTTTTTACTGAACAATCCGGCCACTGTGAATGAGACCTATCTGATCGCCGACCCGGCAGCGTTTACGCTGGCCGAGGTGGCTGCCATGCTACGAAAGGCACGGGGCGCAGGGCTATGCTGTTTCAGATGCCGCCATTTCTTTTTCGTTTTGTATTGGGGTTGATCAATCGTCGGGATATTTGGGCACGGCTGAACGAAGATTTGATCATCGACGCCGGCAAACTGCAAGCACTCGGCTGGGATCCTCCGGTCGATACTTACAAAGGTATCGTCGCGATGATGCGGGCGGAGTGACCCGAGCTAATAGCGTTGCCGCATCAGGTCGGTCGCATCGAATTATTGCTGCATCTTGGCTTAATGCCTTAGGTCGAAATTGAATTGCGCAACACTCATCACTCTGCAGCTTCGTCAATTCGACGCAGGACCGGTCCGCTGCGGCGGTTGAACAAGTCACTCAGCAAACCGCTCCGCCGCCGATACTTAATATCGGCGCGGTGATGCGGTGGGTTTTGACTTGTTCAAGCCTTGCAACCGCAATTTTTGTGATTTCCGCCGCCGATAAAAGGCCTTACAATTTAACGTCGGCTGCGTATTCGAACTACAAAAACCGGATAAAGCGCCACGCCCTGATAGGGAGGACATAATGCCGATTTCACGCCGCACGCTCATCGCCACGCTGGGCTTGAGTTCCGCCGCCAACCTACTGCCGCGTGCAGCCTTTGCGGCTTATCCGGACCGTCCGATCCATCTGATCGTGCCGTTTGCGCCCGGCGGCAATGCCGACATCGTAGGGCGCATCGTCGCCGAACGGATGAGCCAGGCGCTCGGCCAGCCGGTGGTGGTCGACAACCGCGGCGGTGCCGGCGGCAGCATCGGCGCCGAACTGGTCGCGCGCGCCACGCCCGACGGCTACACGCTCCTCGTCGGCTCGAACGGGCCCCTCACGGTCAATCCCTTCGTGCAGGCCAAGCTCGGCTACGATCCGCTCAAGGATTTCGCCGCCGTGGCGCTGACCAGTTACGTGCCGCACGTGATCATCGTGAACGACAAGCTTGAGGCCAAGACGCTGCAAGATTTCATCGCGCTGTCGAAGAAATCTCCCATCAGCATTGCCACCAGCGGCGTCGGCAGCGCCTCGCACATGACGCTGGAGCGCTTCAAGGCTGCGACCGGCGCCAATCTTACCCATATCCCCTACAAGAGCGGCGGCCAGCTGATGCCCGATTTGATCGGCGGCACCATCCAGGCGGCAATGACGGAATTCTCCACGGCGCTGCCGCAGCACAAAGGCGGCAAGGCGCGCATCATCGCCATCGCATCGGCGCAGCGCTCGAAGCTGGCGCCCGAGATTGCGACCTTTATCGAGGGCGGCGTGAAAGGCTTCACCGCCGCGAGCTATATCGGCATCGTGGCGCCCGCCGCGACGCCAGCTCCCATCATCGCGCAGCTGCAGAAGGCAGTCGAAGGCGGGCTCAAGAGCGGGCCGGCGCCCGACAAACTGCGTGCCATGGGTTCGGAAATCGCCACGCCGGACGAGATGACCTCCAAAGGCTTTGCCGCCTACATCAGGACCGAATATGAGCATATGCGGCAAGCCGCCAAGCTCGCCGGCATTGTGCCGGCATGAACGGGGTGCTGCCGCAAGGCGCCTGCGACTGTCACTGCCACGTGTTCGGCCCCGCCGCGCGCTTTCCTTACGCCGAGCCGCGCAGCTACACGCCCGACGACGCGCCGCTTGAGGCTTACATCGCGCTGCTCGACCGGCTCGGCTTCGACCGCGGCGTGCTGGTTCAGCCCTCGGCTTACGGCCGCGACAATGCTGCGATGCTCGACGCGCTCGTGCGTGTGCCAAAACGGCTGCGCGGCGTGGCGGTCGGTGGCCATGAGCTGACGCCTGCCACGCTCAAGCATTGGCACGCCGCCGGCGTGCGCGGGCTTGCGCGCCAATGAATTCCGGCGCGACGGCAAGCCCTATTACCAGAACGGCGTTGGCTTAAAGGAAATCGAACCGTTGCTGCCGCAACTGGCCGACCTCGGCTGGCATTTGCAATTGTGGGTCGATGCCCGCGACCTGCCCGACATGGCGTCCGCGCTGGCGCGGGTGCCGGTTCCGGTGGTGGTCGACCACATGGGACGCCTGGAACACCATCATGGAGCCAACAATCCCGGTTTCCAGGCGCTGTTGCGCGGCGTCGGTGCCGGCAAATTATGGGCCAAGCTTTCGGGCACCTACCGGCTCGGCGCAACGCCGCCCGATTACGCGGCAGCGAAGCCGTTCCACGACGCGCTGATCGCGGCGAACCCTGCGAATCTGGTCTGGGGCACCGATTGGCCGCATCCGCGCCCGGAAGGGCCCGTGCCCGATGCAGCAAGGCTGCTGGCGGTGTTTCTGGACTGGACGCCCGATCCGTTACGCCAGGCCGTCCTCACCGACAATCCGGCGCGGCTTTATGATTTTCCGCGGTGTTAGGCCGACTTGACGGTCTTGGTCTCCGGCCGGGTACGCGGTTCGGGCACATAGTTTTCGCCGAGTTGCATCATTTCGCGCGGCTTGAACACGATCGACATCAACCGGTCGCGCAACGCCTTCGGCGAGACCGGCTTGATCAGGTATTCATGCACGCCTGAGCGCAGTGCCTCATTCACCGACGAGCGGTAAGCGCGATCGGTCAACATGATGATCGGAATATTAGGACGAGGGAACACCCCGGGCGAACGCACGATGCGCATCAATTCCATGCCGTCGAGCAACGGTATATCCCATTCGAGCAGCACGACGTCTGGGTCGTTATCGCGGATCATATCCAGCGCGGTAAGACCATCGGCGGCTTCGGTCACCGACCGGGCGCCCAGATTCATCAGCATCATACGCGTGAGCCGGCGCATGAATACATTACCGTCAACGATCAGGATGTCGAGACCCTGAAGCAGAGACTCAAGCGACTTGTCTTGCATGGAGACCCGTAACGACTTGCAGAAAGACTGGGCGATATCTAATTCAAAAAGTCTGTCTTTTTGGCTAAGTTAGGGGCGGCGTCACACGGACTGTCATTTAGGGAAAATTATCCATAAACGAGCGAGCTTAGCGTCATGAAAGTCCCCGGCCCCGACCATCCGATCACCATCGCGCGCAACGACAAGCGCGTGCGCGTCACCTTCGCCGGCACGACCATCGCCGACAGTACGCGGGCGCTGACGCTGAAGGAAGCGACCTATCCAGCCGTGCAGTATATCCCTCGCGCCGATGTGAAGATGGACCTGCTCAAGCCGACGGCGCATGCCAGCCATTGCCCATATAAAGGCGACGCCAGTTATTTCTCAATTTCCGCGGGCGGGCACAGCGCGGAGAACGCGGTCTGGAGCTACCAGCAGCCATTCCCGGCAATGGCGGAAATCAAAGACTATCTTGCGTTTTATCCCAGCCGCGTGGACAAGATTGAAGAAGGCTAGTGCATCCTCGGGGTTTTGAGGAATTTCGCGCGGTCGGATGAATTGACCCGTACGTCGAAGGTGACGCCCTCGCGATAAAGCGTCAGCGGCACCTCGACTCCGGCTTGGCCCAGCGCCCAGACCTTGCGGTAGAACGCGGCAAGCGTCGAAACATTCTCGCCCTTGACCGCCAGGATCACATCCCCGGTTTTGAGTTCGGCGCGCGCCGCCGGTCCCTTGGGCGCGATCCCCACCGCCACGATCTTGTCTTCGATCTCGGTCGAGTAGAGCCCAAGCCAGGGCCGCGCCGGCTTATTGACCCGGCCGAATTTACGCAGGTCGTCGAGGACCGGCTTCAAGAGATCGATCGGCACCACCATGTTGAGATGCTCGTTCTTGCCCGCGCGCGCGCGCTCGAGTTGGAGTGAGCCGATACCGAGCAGTTCGCCCTGCGATGAGATCAGCGCGGTGCCGCCCCAATTGGGATGCGCGGGCGAGGTAAAAATCGCCTCGTCGAGCACGTATTCCCAATAGCCGGCGAATTCCTGGCGCGCCGCGATGCGCCCGGCCAGCGAGCGAGTGCGCCCGCCGGCGCCACCGATCACGACCCGTTCGCCGACTTCAGCGGTACGTGATAAGCCGATGGGGAGCGCCGGCAGATCGATCTTGCCCAGCGCCTGCACCAGGCCGAAGCCGGTCTCCTGGTCGAAGCCGAGCGCATGACCTTCCGTGACGCGGCCGTCGCCCTGATGCAACCAGACGGTCGCGGCCTCCGTGATCAGATAGCCGATGGTGAGCACCAATCCGTTGTCGATCAGCACACCATTGCCGGCGCGCTCGACACCCAGGGTCTCGGCGGTGAAGCCGTCGGGCGGGATGATCGAGTGCAGGCCGACCACCGAAGAGAGCGCACGCTCGAGATCGTAGCCATAGTCCTCTGCACGCGGCTGCGCCGAGGGTGGCACCTTCCATTCGGTCAAGGCGGCCATAGGGGCTCCAGTTATTTTCTCCTATCATACGCATCCCGGCGCGGGCGAGAAGACGGCTCCGGCATGATAGTGTCTCCGCCATGATCCCGCTCTCCATCCTCGATCTCTCGCCTGTCTCCGCCGACTCGACTGGCGCACAGGCGATCCGCAATTCGCTCGATCTGGCGCGACTGGCCGATACGCTGGGTTATGTGCGCTATTGGGTGGCCGAGCACCATAATCTGCCGGCAATCGCCAGTTCCGCGCCCGACATCATGATCGGGCAAATCGCGGCAATCACCAAAAACATGCGCATCGGTTCCGGCGGCGTGATGCTGCCCAACCACGCGCCGCTGATGGTGGCCGAGCGCTTCAAGGTGCTCGAAGCGCTGTTCCCCGGCCGCATCGATTTGGGCTTAGGCCGTGCGCCGGGCACCGATCCCGCCACCTCTTATGCGCTGCGCCGCCGCCAGGGTATCGACGATGAGGACGATTTCCTCGAACGCTTCCAGGAACTCATGTTGCTGGAAACGCGCGGATTCCCCGCCGGCCATCCGTTCCACAATGTGCGGGCGATGCCGTCGGATGTCGCCCTGCCGCCGATTTACCTGCTCGGCTCGTCCGACTATTCCGCGCAACTGGCCGGGCAAATCGGCGCCGCCTTTGCTTTCGCGCATCACTTCGCGACCTTCGACGCCGCCGAGGCGATGAAGCTTTATCGCGACAATTTCCGCCCTTCCCCGTCGCACAAAAAGCCTTTCGCCATCTTGGGCACCCATGTGGTCTGCGCCGACAGCGACGAAGAGGCCGATCGGCTGGCCAAGACCGTCGACCTCAACATCGTGCGCCGCGCCAAGGGCGAATATCTGCCGCTAGCCTCGCCCGAAGACGCAGCCGCTTACGCCTACTCATCCGCCGACCGCGCGCGCATCGCGCAGAATCGTACCCGCCTGTCGGTCGGTTCGCCGGCCACCGTAATGACCAGGCTCAAGCCACTGATCGAGGCCACGCAAGCCGACGAGGTCATGGTCACCACCATGATTTTCGACCACGAAGCGCGCAAACATTCCTATGAATTGCTGGCAAAGCTGTTTGCCTGAGGCGCAACGCGGCTAAGGCCAAGCGCGACCCCACTGCCGGGCCGCCGCCGTTTCGGCTAGACTTGCCCGATAAACGGGACAAATCCGCACACGGAAAACATCACCTGGGGAGGTCGTCATGATGTCGCTGCGCGTAGCGAAGTTCTTTGCGGCTGCGATACCTGCGGTTGGATTGTTCGTGCTTGCGGCGGCGCCCGCCGCCGCGCAGCAGGCGGTGCCGGAAATTCCCTTTGAATCGGTGCCCGATCCGCTGACGCTGCCGACCAACGTCTATTTCGGCGAGGTCACCGGTGTCGCGGTCAATTCCAAGGGCCACGTCTTTGTCTTCTCGCGCGGCAACACCAGCGGCCCTGCCTATGCGGCGGCCGCCGCGCAACTGTTCGAATTCGGCCCGGACGGAAAATTCATCCGTGAGATCGGCAAAAATCTCTACGCCTGGTCGTTCGCGCATGCGGTGCGCATCGACAAAGACGACAATATCTGGGTCATCGACAAGGGCTCGGACATGATCATCCGGTTCAACCCGGAAGGCCGCGTCACCATGGTTTTCGGGCGCAAGCAAGAGGCCTCCGACGAAGAAACCGGGCCGCTGAAACATCCGGTTCCGCCCAAGGCCGCCGAGGAGGGCCGATTTCGACAACCGACCGACGTCGCATTCGACCCGGCGGGAGATATTTTCATCAGCGACGGCTACATCAATTCCCGCATCGCCAAGGCCGACAAGAACGGCAACTGGATCAAATCCTGGGGCGACCGCGGCAATAAACCGGGCGAGTTCAACACGCCGCACAATATCGCCGCCGATGCGCAGGGCAATCTCTACGTGGCGGACCGCGGCAACGGCCGGATCCAAGTGTTCGACAGCGAAGGCAAGTTTCTGCGCATCATGAAGATCGACGTGCCGTTCGATGAGGTCGCGGCGCGGCCGGCCATCGGCAACAAACCCACTCTGCAAACTTACGCCAAGGTGATGACGATGGCGCCGGGCGCGCCCTGGACGGTGTGTATTACGCCGCCGCCCCATCAAGTGCTCTATACGTCCGACGCCTACCCGGGCCGGGTGTACAAATTGAGCCTGGAGGGCAAAGTGCTGGGTGTGCTCGGGCAATCGGGCAAGCAGCTAAAGCAGTTCGGCTGGATTCACGAAATTGCCTGCCCGTCCGAAAACACGCTCTACGTCGCGGAGCTGTTGAACTGGCGGGTGCAGAAGCTGATCCTGCATCCGGAACTGCAGAAGGCCGCGCGCTGATCGAGACTATCCGATGTTCTGGTTCAGACGGCGACCGCCGTGCTAAAAATAAGATGGGCGATAGCGTTTTCCGCATGAATTCAGCATTCGCAGTAAAAGGGAGGTTTCCTTGGGTAAGCAGTTCAAACTCACCACCACCGACAAGCATTCGCTCGGCGCCTATCGCGCCGATCCGCAGGGCGCGCCGAAAGGCGGGCTGGTCGTGGTGCAGGAGATTTTCGGCGTCAACCATCACATCCGCGTGGTCTGCGACCGGCTGGCCGCGCTCGGCTATGTGGCGGTGGCGCCGGCGGTGTTCGACCGCTTCGTGCGCGATTTCGAATGCGGCTATACGCCCGACGAGATCGCCAATGCGCGCAGCTATCTCGGCAATCTCAATTTCGAGCACATGATGCACGATATTGCCGCCGCCAAGGACGACATGAAAGGCGTCGGCCCGCTGGGCGTGATCGGCTTCTGCATGGGCGGCACCGCGGCGTTCCTGGCGGCCTGCCGGGTCCCGGGCCTGTCAGTGGCGGTCGCTTTTTACGGCGGCATGATCGGTAAGTTCGCCGACGAGAAGCCGAAGTGCCCGCTGCAGATGCACTTCGGCGAGAAGGACGAAGGCATTCCGATGAGCACCGTGGAAGAAATCAAGAAAAAACAGCCCCACGCGGAAACTTATGTCTATCCGGGCGCCGCGCACGGCTTTTATTGCGACGAGCGCGCCAGCTACAACAAGGCCGCCGCCGATCTCGCCTGGAGCCGGACGCAGGAGTTTCTGGCAAAAAATATGAAGAAGTAACGAGCGGCTAGAACCACCGCTCCTTGACGAGGAGGGTGTCGCCGGGGCTGAGCGGGTAGCTCAAGGGCACCTGGCCCTTGAACGACTGGCCGGGGGCGTTGCGGGTGATCTCGACGGTGTTCTTGGCGGCGCGCGGGGCAAAGCCGCCGGCAATGGCGATGGCCTTCTCCACGGTCATGTCGGCGACGTAGGGGTATTGGCCCGGATTGGTGACCTCGCCCAGGATGAAGAACGGCCGGTAGGTCTCGACTTCCACCGTGACATGCGGCTCGCGCACATAGCCTTGGCGCAGCCGCTCGGCGATGCGCTGCGACAATTGCTGGGTGCCGGCGCCGCGCGCGCCCACCGTGCCGATCAGCGGCAGGTTCACATTGCCGCCGGCATCGACGATGTAGGTGTTGGAGATGCCGTCCTGGCCGAACACCACGATGCGCAATTTGTCGCCGGCATCGAGCGTATAGGCCTGCTGATAGGGCGAGGCCGCGGCATAGGCGTAAGGCGCTGTGGCATAGTGCGGGGCGGTATATCGTGGCTCGGCATAGGGCGGCGCAGCGACTTGCGGGGCGCTGTATTGGATCACGGAGGAGGCTTGCGCCTGCGGCGGCACATACGCATAGGCCTGCGGCGTAGACCTACGCGAATTGAACAGCCCGCGGTCACCGTCCTGCGCTTGTGGCTGGGCTTGGACCTGCGCTTGGGGCGCCGCCTGTTGAGAGGTCTGCTGGGCATAGGCCTGCTGGGCTTGGGCCTGCTGGGCGGGCTGCCTGCGCTCGAACAGGCGCGAGGAGAACAGCCGCGAGGAGAATAATCCGTTTCCACGCGACGCGCCTTGCGCGGTCTCAGGCTGATAGGTTTGCCGCGCGTCAGTTTGTTGGGCGTAAGCTGCCGGGCGTAGCCTGCTGCGCCGCATAGGGCGAGCGCGAGAACAGCCCCGACCCGGAAAGGCCGCGCCCGCCGCCGGGGGAAGATTGCACCTCGGACTGCTGCGTCATCGCCGGCTCACCGCCCGCCGGCTCAAGCGCGTAGCGCTGCGAACGCGCGCATGAGGCGGCCGCCAGCGCGACCGCCAAAGCCAATAGAATTCGAGCTCCCCGCATCAACCAAATCCGCGCCGGTGCAAAGGTCTTAAGACCGATTAACGCTTTATGGTTAACAAACCCTCACCGCCAAAAACCAGCGTTCTACCGGCGCTTTTCCGTCCGAAAAACAACGGGCGCCCGTTGGGGCGCCCGCGACATCTATTGCAGTGAATTGAAGCGTCAGGCGCCGGCGGCCTGCGTGAGTTTCGCGCCGGTGCCAATTGGACACGACACTCCCGTACCGCCAAGCCCGCAATAGCCGAACGGATTCTTGGCGAGATACTGCTGGTGGTAGTCCTCGGCAAAATAGAATTCCGGCGCATCGATAACCTCGGTGGTGATGGCGCCATAGCCTTTGCCCTTGATCGCCTTCTCGTACATCGCCTTCGACGCCTCGGCGGCTTTCTTCTGCTCGGCATTGAAGGTGTAGATGCCAGAGCGGTATTGCGTGCCGACGTCGTTGCCCTGGCGCATGCCCTGGGTCGGGTCGTGGCTCTCCCAGAACGTCTTGAGCAGCGTCTCGTAGGAAATCTTTTTCGGATCGTAAACCACCAGCACCACTTCGTTGTGGCCGGTGCGGCCCGAGCAGACTTCCTCATAAGTCGGGTTCGGCGTCACGCCGCCAGCATAGCCGACCGCGGTGACATAGACGCCGTCACCCAATTCCCAGAACTTTTTCTCGGCGCCCCAGAAGCAGCCGAAGCCGAACAGTGCCTTCTGCGCGCCTTCCGGATAAGGTCCCTTGAGCGCGTGATGATTGACGAAGTGCGCTTGCGCGGTGGGGATCGGATGGCTGCGGCCCGGCAGCGCGTCGGCAGCCGTGGGCATGGCGATTTTCTTGAAGCCGAACATGGGTTGGTTCTCCTGAAACTGTTAAGCGCAATATAGGCGCTGGCGAGATTTTCCGAAACGCCACCGGCATCACGTCTCGGCCAGCCTCGCTGACGTAGTGTTCACGCCGACGTTAGCAGTTAACGCGCATACCCGATCAGCGGCTTCTTCTTGCGGCCGAGCACAAGCAAGACGATCCCGAAAAAGCCGAGCAGGCCCCAGGCCGGCGTCGCCAGGATGGCGAGCGTGACCGGGTCCCACAGCAGGCCGCCGGCATAGGGCACTATCAGCGGCTTGAGCTTGGCGAGGCTGCCGGCACTGATGAGCTCCCACAGCGCCTGCACGGTGGTGAGGAAGAGGCTATTGCCGGCGATCGACTTGGTGCCGTCATAGATCACCAGGATAAAGGCGGCGGCCAGGAAGATGAGGCCGATGAAACGAAACAGAAAACGGATCATGGTATGGTGGTCTTTTCCTTGCTCAATCGTATCGATTACCCCGTGGCGCGGGCGGGTTCAACCGCCGTTCGCGGACATCGGAGGCTGCTTGAGTAGGCTCGGGTGGTTCCGCTAACGTCATTCCGGCCGGGCGTCCCCGGACGCGTATGGAGTAAAAATGCCCGCCAAACCCCCTGCCGGCCGCAAGCCGGCCGACTTTTACCGACCAGGAAGCCCTGCAATTCCACAGCGTCGGGCGGCCCGGCAAGCTGGAGGTCATCGCTACCAAGCCGATGGCGACCCAGCGCGACCTCTCGCTCGCCTATTCGCCTGGCGTCGCCGTGCCGGTGCTTGCCATCGCCGAGGATGCGAGCCGCGCCTACGACTATACCGTGAAGGGCAATTTCGTCGCCGTTATCACCAACGGCACGGCGATTTTGGGACTGGGCAATCTCGGCGCATTGGCGGCCAAACCCGTGATGGAAGGCAAGGCGGTGCTGTTCAAGCGCTTCGCCGATATCGACTCGATCGATTTGGAAGTTTCCACCGAAGACCCCGATGAATTTATCAATTGCGTAAAGCTCCTGGGCGCCGGCTGGGGCGGCATCAATCTCGAAGACATCAAGGCGCCGGAATGCTTCATCATCGAGCAGCGCTTGCGTGAACTGATGGATATCCCCGTTTTCCATGACGACCAGCACGGCACCGCCATCATCTCAGCCGCCGGGCTGATCAACGCGCTGGATCTGACGGGACGCGACGTCAAAAACACCAAGCTGGTGTGCAACGGCGCCGGCGCCGCCGGCATCGCCTGCCTGGAGCTGCTCAAGGCCATCGGCTTTACGCCAAGCAACCTGATCCTGTGCGACACCAAGGGCGTCATCTATCAGGGCCGCACCGACGGCATGAACCAGTGGAAGTCGGGCTATGCGGTCAAGACCTCCGCCCGCACGCTGGCGCAGGCGCTCGAAGGCGCCGACGTGTTCTACGGCTTGTCCGCCAAGGGCGCGGTGACCAAGGAGATGGTCAAGTCGATGGCGGACAAGCCGATCATCTTTGCCATGGCCAATCCCGATCCGGAAATTACCGCCGAGGAAGTAGCCGAGGTGCGCGACGATGCCATCATGGCGACCGGGCGCTCCGACTACCCGAACCAGGTCAACAACGTGCTCGGCTTTCCCTACATCTTTCGCGGCGCGCTCGACGTGCGCGCCTCCGCTATCAATATGGAGATGAAGATCGCCGCCGCACGCGCGCTCGCCGATCTGGCGCGCGAGGACGTGCCGGACGAGGTCGCCGCGGCTTACGGCGCGCGGCCGAAATTCGGACCCGACTACATCATTCCGGTGCCTTTCGATCCCCGCCTGATCTCGGCTATTCCGCCGGCCGTGGCGAAAGCCGCCATGGAAACCGGCGTCGCCCGCAAGCCAATCGTCGACATGGACGCCTACCGCCATCAGTTGAACGCGCGGCGCGACCCCCTGGCGGAAGCCATGGTGCAGGTCTACGCGCGGCTGCGACGCAGCCCGAAGAGCGTCGTCTTTGCCGAGGGCGAAGAGGAACAGGTGATCCGCGCCGCGGCGAGTTTCGTGCACCAGGGCCTGGGCACCGCGCTGTTGGTTGGGCGCGAGGACCGCGTCAATGAAGCCGCGCGTGAGGCCGGCATCGAGCTCAGCGAGGGTATTCAAATCGTCAATGCCCGCCTATCGACTCGCAACGCCGCCTATCTCAATTACCTCTATGAGCGGCTGCAGCGGCGCGGCTATCTGCTGCGCGATTGCCAGCGGTTGGTGAATACCGACCGCAATTATTTCGCCGCCTGCATGGTGGCGCTGGGCGACGCCGACGCCATGGTGACCGGCGTGACCCGCAACTTCTCGGTCGCGCTCGAGGACGTCCGCAATGTTATCGATCCCAAGCCTGGCCACCGCGTCATCGGCGTGTCGCTGGTGGTGGCGCGCGGCCGCACGGTGGTGGTGGCCGACACGGCGGTGACCGAAATGCCGGAGGCGCACGAGATCGCCGAGATCGCCATCGAGGCGGCCGGCGTGGCGCGCCGGCTCGGTTATGAGCCGCGGCTGGCGATGCTGGCGTTCTCGACCTTCGGCCATCCGCAGGGCGAACGCTCGGCGCGGGTGATCGAGGCGGTCAAGATCCTCGACCATAAGCGGGTCGATTTCGAATATGACGGCGAAATGGCCGCCGACGTGGCGCTCAATCCGGCGCTGGCCGCGCCCTATCCGTTCTGCCGGCTGTCGGGACCTGCCAATGTGCTGGTGATGCCGGCGTTCCACTCGGCCTCGATCTCGACCAAAATGCTGCAGGAACTGGGCGGCGCAACCGTGATCGGGCCGCTGCTGGTAGGCCTCGACCGGCCGGTGCAGATCGTCCAACTCGGCGCCCAGGACAACCAATTGGTCAACATGGCGGCGCTGGCGGCGTACAATGTCAGCGGCTAGTCCGCATTCGGGAGAAGAAACGTGAGCAAGACCTTATCCGGCGTGATCGCCGCGGTTGCCACCCCGATCGAGGACAGCGGCGCGCCCGATTTGGCGCGTGCCATCAAACTGGCGCGCTACTTGCTCGATAACGGCTGTGACGGGCTCAATGTGCTCGGCACGACCGGCGAGGCGACCTCTTTTTCGCTCGACGAGCGAAAAAGCGTCATGAGCGCCTACAAGGCGCAAGGCGTGCCGCTCGACCGCTTGATGGTGGGGACAGGCGCGGCCGCGGTGTCGGACGCGGTCGCGCTCACCCGCCACGCCGCGGAACTCGGCTTTGCCGGCGCGCTGGTGCTGCCGCCGTTCTACTACAAAGGTGTGCCGGACGACGGGTTGGTCGCCTATATCGATACGCTGGTGAAAGCGACGGCGCAAAAGCCGATCCCGATCTATCTCTATCATTTTCCCGCGATGTCCGGCCTGCCCTGGCACGTGGCGTTGATCAAACGGCTTCTGCAAACCTTCCCGTCCCGCATCGTGGGGTTGAAGGACTCTTCCGGCGACATGGCTTATGCGCGCTCGGCGGCGGCGATCTCATCCGAGTTTGCCGTCTTTCCCTCGACCGAGGCCGCGCTGATCGAGGCGCGTGGCGGCGCCTTTGCCGGCTGCATCTCGGCCACCGCAAACCTCAATGCCGATCTGTGCGCGCGCGCCTGGAGCGCCGGCGATACCGCCGCGCTTGAGGCGGCGGTCGCCATCCGCAAGCTGTTCGACGGCAAGCCGTTGGTGCCGGGGGTGAAGGCATTGCTCGCGCATATCCATGGCGATCCGGCGTTGGCGCGGGTCAAGCCGCCGCTCGCACCCCTGTCGGCATCCGATCGTACCGCCGTTACCGCCGGCAATGACGCGGTCCGCGCCAAACGGGTCGCCTGATCGGGCTTAATGACCGGCGTTGACGCCTAAGCGGGGCCCTCCTATAAGCCTCGCCGGTGGCGGCGAGGTCTTCGCCGCCTTACCTTTTGACGCCCTGGTTTCGTAGTACGAGAGGCTCATGGCCAATACCAAGTCTGCCCGCAAAGCCACGCGCAAGATCGCGCGCCGGATGATTGTCAACAAAGCCCGCCGCTCGGTGCTGCGCAATTCGGTCCGCAAGATCGAGGAAGCCATCGCCAGCGGCGATCGCAAGGCAGCCTTGGCGGCGTTCAAGGAAGCGGAACCGGTTATCATGCGATCGGCGCAACGCGGCGTCGTGCATAAGAATAATGCCAGCCGTAAGGTGTCTCGGCTCTCGCACCGAATCTCCAAGCTGGCGAAATAGGCACCGCCCGGCGTTGACGCGGGCATTTTGCGCCAAATTCGTGCGAATATCGATGGTGTGCGGCGTAACAAGCGGCGCCGGCCCCGTGTCGTAGTCAAAATGTCATCGCCGTGTCAGAAATTTTTGCTCATCCGAATTTAATTGACGATCTTCGGCATCGGACGCGCGCGCCTGAATATCGAAATGAGGGTTACCTTGAAATTTCGCGCAGAAATTTTTTTGGCGCATGAAAGGCTTAAGGACCATGTGTGGGTGACCACCGTAAAATGCATATGTGACGGGCATTTTTCGTAAGCACTGTCTTAAAATTATTTCGACTATCGCGCCGCGTCCGGATAGAAAATCTCACTTCGCAATTCCCTACGACTCATCAAGACCTTGAGAAGCAAATTATGCACAGGCCGGCAATCGCGGCGTGGTGCAATTTCATCATGCGGCATGCGGACATTCGCGATTTTCATTGCAGGCCGTTAATGCATGTGTTGTTTTTAAATCAAGCGCTCGCAAGTCGCGGGCGACTTCAAAACAAGGTTCCGCTTCACGCTCATCGTGGATGAGAACAGCTTTTGCTTGCCTGCTGACAGCATGAAGCGGACAACCGGGCAGCAGCTCGGCTAGCAATTCGGGGGGAATGCATTATGCCAGTGGCGGGACGAGTTTCGGCGATTATGACAGAAGCCATTGGGCGGCTATCGTCCAATGGAAGTTCACGCCTGGATGCCGCCCGCCCGGTTTCGGTCGCGAGCCCCGGCAATCGCGCCGCTACCCCTCCGCCTGCGGTTTGAGGCGCAACACCCTCGAGCCGCGTCGACGTCGTTTCGCCCAGCGCTAAGACCGGGCGGACCGAAAACTTCCAGAGACAACGTCACCGAGTTTGTTGCGTCCCGTCCCGGCGCGTTGGCGGTCAACCGCCAGCCGAGCAACCCGTGTCCGTTTCAACCGATCGAGCAAGATAGAGAAGTCAATAAAATGTCGAACGCGGATCAGGACGGCTGGTCACGAGTAAAGAGGCGCCTGCGCGCCGAGGTTGGCGACGATGTCTATTCGAGCTGGTTTGCGCGCATGGACCTGGAAGCCATCGAGGAGGGTACCGTGCGCCTGTCGGTGCCAACCCGCTTCCTCAAGAGCTGGATCCAGTCGCACTATGCCGAGCGCGTGTTAGCCTGCTGGCAGACGGAACAAACTCAGGTCGGCCGCATCGAACTGGTTGTGCGCTCGGCTGTGCTGCGCTCGGCAATCGTCAAGCCCAAGGCCGAGCTTGAAACATCTGCCGGCGACGGCGCCCGCTTCAACGCTAGCCTTGCCAATGGACGGGCGCTTCCCCTCGGAGATCCCAGCGCGCATGAGGCACTGGGCGGATCGCCGCTCGACGCGCGGCTGACTTTCGAGACTTTCGTGGTCGGTCGTTCCAACACGCTGGCCCAAGCCGCCGCCAAGCAGGTCGCCGCCGCCAAGCGCGGCGACGCGGTGATGTTCAATCCGCTCTATATCCATGCCGGTGTGGGCTTGGGCAAAACGCACCTTCTCCAGGCGGTGACCTGGAGCGGCAACGCCACGGGCGAGCGCAAAGTCCTTTATCTGACCGCCGAGAAGTTCATGTACGGCTTCGTCTCGGCGCTGCGGACCCAAACGGCGCTCGCCTTCAAGGAAGCGCTGCGCGGCATCGGCGTGCTGGTGATCGACGACCTGCAATTCCTGCAGGGCAAGTCGACCCAGGCGGAGTTCTGCCACACGCTCAATGCCCTGATCGATGCCGGCCGCCAGGTGGTGATCGCCTCCGATCGTCCGCCTTCGGACCTCGAAAGCCTCGATGACCGGGTGCGCTCACGGCTGGCCGGCGGACTGGTGGTGGAAATGGGCCCGCTTGGCGAGGAATTGCGCCTCGAAATCCTCAAATCGCGGGTGACGGCAGCGCGCGCGCACCACCCGACGTTCGACGTGCCGCCGCCAGTGCTCGGCTATATCGCCAAGACCGTCACCCATAACGGCCGGGACCTCGAAGGCGCGCTCAACCGCCTGCTCGCCCATAGCAAGCTCACCGGCCACGCGGTCACCCTGGAAATGGCCGAGCGCGAGGTGCGCGACCTGATCCGCCCGCAGGAACCCAAGCGGGTCAAGATCGAGGACATCCAGCGGGTAGTGGCACGCCAGTACAATGTGAGCCGGTCCGATCTGCTGTCGTCGCGGCGCACCGCCAATGTGGTGCGGCCCCGCCAGGTCGCGATGTATCTGGCCAAGACGCTCACTTTACGCTCGCTGCCTGAGATCGGCCGGCGCTTTGGCGGCCGCGACCACACCACCGTGCTGCATGCCGTGCGTAAGATCGAGGGCCTCGTTGGCAACGACATGGCGCTGGCCGAGGAAATCGAGATTTTGAAGCGCCAGCTACAGGAATAGCCCAACCATGTCCCCAGCCTCTGCCCTCTTGCGGGGAGAGGTCCCTGTGGACGCCCTGGGGATATGATTGGGGAGCAAAAACGCACCCTTGCCTAAATCCCTCATATTCGTCACCTTTCTCCCCCGGCCTCGCATTCCGCGAGCCGCCGGCTAGGCGCCGCGCCTGAAATCCAGGCGGGTTTCAAGGCGCCGAAGCGGGTCTCTCCATGAAGGTTACCGTCGAGCGTGCAGAGCTCTTAAAATCGCTGGGCCATGTGCATCGCGTGGTCGAGCGGCGCAACACCATTCCGATTCTCGCCAACGTGCTGATTAAAGCCGACAAGGGCAAGCTCAGCATGAAGGCCACCGACCTCGATCTCGAGGTCATCGACAGCGTCGCCGCCGAGGTGTCGCCGGGCGGCGCCACCACCGTGCCCGCGCATATGTTCTACGAGATCGTCCGCAAGCTGCCGGAAGGCTCGCAGATCGTGATCGAGGGCTCCGGCGACCGCGCGGTGCTCTCGCTGCGCGCCGGCCGCTCGCGCTTCACCTTGCAGACTTTGCCGGAGAGCGATTTTCCGGATCTCGCCGCCGGCGAGATGACGCATTCCTTCAAGCTCGCCGCCGGCGACCTCAAGCGTCTGATAGACAAGACCCAATTTGCGATCTCGACGGAAGAGACGCGCTATTATTTGAATGGCATCTATCTACACACGGCGGGCAGCGCCAAGTCCGGAACGTTACGGGCCGTTGCCACCGACGGCCATCGCCTGGCGCAGGTCGAATTGCCCCTGCCGCAGGGGGCGGCCGGCATGCCCGGCATCATCGTACCGCGCAAGACCGTGGGAGAAGTGCAGCGGCTCATTGAGACCGGCGAAGGCGAGGTGGCGATCGAATTGTCCGCCGGCAAAATTCGCTTCTCGATCGGGGACGTAGTGCTCACCTCAAAATTAATTGACGGTACCTTCCCGGATTACGGCCGCGTCATCCCGGCCAATAACGACAAGAGCCTGACCGTCGACAAAAAAGATTTCGAGGCAGCGGTCGACCGCGTCTCGACGGTGTCGAGCGAGCGCGGCCGCGCGGTCAAGCTCTCGATCACCGGCGGACGGCTGGTGCTGTCCGTGACCAACCCGGATTCCGGCAGCGCCACCGAAGAACTCGAGGTCGAATACGCAGCCGATCCGCTCGATATCGGCTTCAACTCGCGCTATTTGCTCGACATCGCCGCGCAGATCGAGGGCGAGGTGGCCGTGCTCAAGCTAGCCGATCCCGGATCGCCGACGCTGATCCAGGACAAGGACGCCAAAGGCGCGCTCTATGTGCTGATGCCGATGCGGGTTTGATCTCCCGCATTGTGGGCGGTAAGGCTCGCTCATGACCGCAGCCTTCATCCGCCGCCTGACGCTCACCAATTTCCGCAGCTATCACGCCGCGCAGGTCGAACTCGCTCAGGCCGGACCGGTGGTGCTGACCGGGGCCAACGGCGCCGGCAAGACCAATCTGATCGAGGCGATTTCGCTCTTGGCGCCGGGTCGCGGCCTGCGCCGCGCCACTATGGAAGAACTGGCGTTCTCTGAAGGCGACGGAGCCTGGGCGGTCAATGCCGAACTCGAAGGCATGCTGGGGTTGGCCACACTCGGCACCGGCATCGACCCGCCGGTCGGCGAGGATTCGGCTACCGCGCGCAAATGCCGCATCGATCGCGAGAGTGTCGGCTCGGCGGCAGCCTTCGCCGACCATCTACGCGTGGTGTGGCTCACGCCCGCCATGGACCCTCTGTTTAACGGACCGGCCTCCGAGCGCCGCCGTTTTCTCGATCGATTGGTATTGGCGGTCGATGCGCAACATTCCAGCCGCGTCGCGGCGCTCGAGCGATCCTTACGATCGCGCAACCGCTTGCTGGAAGACGCCCAGAACGATCCCCAGTGGCTGGACGCGGTCGAACACGAGACGGCCGAGGTTGCGGTGGCGGTTGCGGCAGCACGGGCGGAAACGGTCAACCGCCTTGCCAGCGCGCTGGCGGCGGCGCGTGACCGGACGCCGGGATTCCCGCGCGCCGAGATTGCGCTCGACGGCTGGATGGAAAAATTGCTGCCCGATCACAAAGCGATTGAGATCGAGGATCGCTATCGCACATTGCTCCGGGATAATCGCGCGCGCGACGCGGCCGCCGGCCGTACCCTCGACGGCCCGCATTTGTCCGATCTTGCCGTTGTCCATGCTGGCAAGCGCATTCCGGCATCGGAAACCTCCACGGGCGAGCAAAAGGCGCTGTTGATCCGCCTGGTGCTTGCGCACGCAGGTCTAATCAAGGCCATGACCGGCTTTGCACCGTTGTTGCTGCTTGACGAGATCGTCGCCCATCTCGATCCGGCGCGGCGCGCCGCGCTCTACGATGCGCTTGCCAATCTCGGCGCACAGGTCTGGATGACTGGCGCAGACCCAGTGGCCTTCGGCGACATTGTCGGGCGGGCGCAGGTATTTGAGGTGGGCGCCGGGACCGTGGAACCACGCCACTGAGTTCCGTGCGCGCCGGTTCCATTCATCGAGAAATCTTGAAAGGCCCTATTTCAGGAACCATCGCCGCCTTATCCGCTTACCCCTAAGACGCCAGGGCGGGTGGTGGAGACCCCGCAGGAAAAGTCAGAGGGCGAGATGACATCCGAGGCAGCACGCGAGCAGATCAAGCGCGAACTGGATGACGTACTTGACACCATGCGTAGCGAGCTCGACCGCGTCGAATTACTGGCGGCCGCGTTAAACGTTTTCAGCCGTCCAATCCCTGATTATCAGCCCCGCTTCCACCACCTCAATCGCGTGGCCTCGGGCGCGCAGGAATTGGGCAAAGTGGCCGGCCGCAAGGCATAACTACAATTCGCCCAGCAGTTCCCGCCGTTGGCGCTCCGAGGCGTCAGAATAACGCCGCAAGGCATGCGCCTCGCTGAGTTGGCCGACCACCTGCCGGCGCTCGCCGCTATCGACCACCGCCAGCGCTTCCGCCTCGAAGCGATCGAACGCCGCGATCGCCTCCTGCGCGGTCAATTGCGGCAATAGCATATGATCGGCGTGGCGCAGGATTTTGCGTACCGACGCGGTGGCGGCTAGTTCCGGGGCATGCGCCTCCGCCACGATCACGATGCCGGCGTAACGGCCGTCCTCGTCCACTGCAACCACTTGATTGGCCGAGCCTAGAGGAAACGTTTCGCGGAATGCCGAGATCGGTGTCTCCACGGGCGTCGTGCGCACATCCGCGCGCATCATCTGGCCGACCGTCAGATCCCTGATCCAGCCGACATCGGCCGCGCTGCGGATGGTCTCGCCGCGCAGATGGAACCGCCAGGTGGTGAAGGAATAACCGAAGAACTCGCGCGTGACCTGCATGGAAATAATGACTGCGATGAGCACCGCGGTCGTCAGCCACAAATCGCCGGTCGTCTCCAGTGCAATGAAGGTCATGGTCAGCGGGCCGCCGATCACCGAGACCGACAACGCACCCATGCCGATGATGGCGTAAGCATCGGCGTTGGCGTGCAATCCGGGCCAAGCCGCGTTGAGCCCGTCGGCGAACAATTGCCCGCCAAGCGCGCCGAGCAATAGCGAGGCGAAGAACAGGCCGCCGCGGAAGCCGGTACCGAGCGAGATGATCGAGGCGAGCGCCTTGAGCAGGAAGATCAGCGCGATGGTCGCGATCGGTAGCTTGAAAATACCGGCCAAATGCAGGGCGCCGTGACCCGACGACATCACCTGCGGCGAGATGATCGCGAGCAGCCCGACCAGCGCGCCACCGATCATCGGACGAAAGGCCGGCCGCATCCGCAGGCGCGAAAATAATGTCTCGCAGGCGGCGACACCGCGCATCAGCGCGATGCCGAATAGGGCGGCCAGCAGGCCCACCCCGCCGGCGATCACAACGTCATGCACGGCCAGGCTTGAGAATGCGCCAGTCTCAATGCCGAGCCGGTCGGGCACGAAAATCTGCGCGGTCAAGTAGCCGAACAGCGCCGCCATGCCGACGGGCGCGAGCGAGGCGATCGAATAGCTGCCGATGATCAGCTCGAAGCCATAGAAGGCGCCGCCCAAGGGCGCGCCGAAGGCGCCGGCGATGGCGGCGGCCGCCCCGCAGCCAACCAAAGTGCGCATATCGTTGCGGCGCAGGCGGAACGCCTGCCCGATTTTGGAGGCGATGCCGCTGGCAAGCTGGGTATAGCCGGCCTCCAGGCCGACCGAGGCGCCGACGCCGCTCGACCATACCGTTTGCACCGCCACGATCAGGCTGCCGCGGATCGACATGCGTCCGCCGTGCAGCGCGTTGGCTTCTACGGGATCGACCTCGGTGCCGCGCCGGCGGGTGACATAGGCCGTCACCAGGCCGAAGGCGAGCCCGCCCAAGCATGGCGTGAGAAAGGCATAAAGCGGATTGAGCGAGACCCGGCCCGACAGCCGCTCGCCGGGATCGAGCCCGAAAAACGACAGATGCATCAGCCCGACCAGTTCGCCCATGGCGGCTACAACCAGTCCGGCAATGACGCCAACCGCGATGGCGAGCACGATAACGCTCGATTCGCGGGCGCGCACGATGGCGCGCAGGCGATGCGGAACTTCGAGCGGTCTATTGAGCCAATGCATGGAAAACAAATTCACGACGGGCGCTTATGTCAGCAGCGAATGTTTAGAAGCCAACCGCCCTCGTACACAAGCACGCCCGATTTGGGCGTCGCTCGTGGCCGTTCGATGGCGTCGAAAAACGGCTGCCCGAATCGTTGACAAAAACTTGCAAACCGGGGCGCCAAACGCTTCAAAAATCGGCCATTTTTCAAGCCGCCTAGCCTTTAAAAAATCATTCCAAATCAACATATTAACAGCACTTACTTTGCGCTGTACGGAGCCCATGTTTCGTGTCACACCAAACGACAAATCCAACTCATTTTTTCGCCCGTTTTGAGGGTGCTGCCGATGGCTGAACCGGCCAAAAAACTCGAATCCGACTACGACGCAGAATCGATCAAGGTCCTCAAAGGCCTCGATGCGGTTCGCAAACGCCCGGGCATGTATATCGGCGACACCGACGACGGTTCAGGCTTGCACCACATGGTCTACGAGGTCGTCGACAATTCGATCGACGAGGCGCTCGCCGGCCACGCCACCGAAGTGATAACTATCCTTAACCCGGACGGCTCGGTGACGGTGCGCGACAATGGCCGCGGCATCCCGACCGACATCCATAAAGGCGAAGGCATATCGGCGGCCGAAGTCATCATGACGCAGCTGCATGCCGGCGGGAAATTCGACCAGAACTCCTACAAGGTGTCGGGGGGGCTGCACGGCGTCGGCGTTTCGGTGGTGAACGCGCTTTCGCGCTGGCTCAAGCTCACCATCTGGCGCGACGGCAAAGAGCATTTCATGGAATTCGCCGACGGCGTCGCGGTAGCGCCGCTCAAAGCCACCGGCGACAGCGGCGGCAAGCGCGGCACGGAGGTGACGTTCTTCCCCTCGCCCAAGACCTTCACCATGCTGGAGTTCGACTTCGCCACCATCGAGCATCGCCTGCGCGAATTGGCGTTTCTCAATTCCGGCATCAACATCGTGCTGTCCGACATGCGCCATGCGGTCGAGAAGCGCGAGGAGATGAAATACGAAGGCGGTGTCGAGGAGTTCGTCAAATACCTCGACCGCAACAAGACGGCGCTGATCCCCAAGCCGGTGATGATCAAGGCCGAGCGCGAAGGCATCACGGTGGAAGCGGCGTTGTGGTGGAACGACGGCTATCACGAGAGCGTGCTGTGCTTCACCAACAACATCCCGCAGCGCGACGGCGGCACCCACTTGGCCGGTTTCCGCGGCGCGCTGACCCGCCAGGTCACGCAATATGCCGAAACCATCGGCACCACGCGCAAGGAAAAAGTGGCGCTGACCGGCGACGATTGCCGCGAAGGCTTGACGGCGGTGCTCTCGGTCAAGGTGCCGGACCCGAAATTCTCCTCGCAGACCAAGGACAAGCTGGTGTCCTCGGAAGTCCGCCCGGTGGTCGAAAACGTCATCAACCAGGCTTTGCAGGACTGGTTCGAGATTCATCCGCAGGAAGCCCGCGTCATCGTCGGCAAGGTGGTGGAAGCCGCCGCCGCGCGCGAGGCCGCGCGCAAGGCGCGCGATCTGACCCGCCGCAAGGGCGCGCTCGATATCTCATCGCTGCCGGGCAAACTCGCCGACTGCCAGGAACGCGATCCGGCCAAGTCCGAGCTGTTCATCGTCGAGGGCGATTCGGCCGGCGGCTCCGCCAAGCAGGGCCGCAACCGCGAATTCCAGGCGGTGCTGCCGCTGCGCGGCAAGATTCTCAACGTCGAGCGCGCGCGCTTCGACAAAATGCTGGGCAGCCAGGAGATCGGCACGCTGATCACAGCGCTCGGCACCGGCATCGGGCGCGACGAGTTCAACCCCGACAAGCTGCGCTATCACAAGATCATCATCATGACCGACGCCGATGTCGACGGCAGCCATATCCGCACGCTGCTGCTGACGTTCTTCTTCCGGCAGATGGAAGAGCTGATCAAGCGCGGCCACATCTACATCGCGCAGCCGCCGCTCTATAAAGTCAACCGCGGCAAATCCGAGCAATATCTGAAAGACGAGCGCGCGCTCGAGGATTATCTGATCGCGACCGGCCTTGAGGATTCGGTGCTGCGTCTGGCTTCCGGCGAGGAGCGCGGCGGACCCGACCTGGGCACGATGGTCGAGGAAGCGCGCGCGGTCCGCAACATCCTTAACGGGCTGCACAGCCGCTATAACCGCAAGGTGATCGAGCAGGCGGCGATCGCCGGCGTGCTGACGCCGAAAGTCACGAACGATCTCAAAACCGGGGCCGCCGCCGCCGATTACATCGCCAAGCGGCTCGACGCGCTCGAAGACGAGACCGAGCGCGGCTGGAAGGGGACGTTCGACGAGGACGGCTTCCACTTCGAGCGCACCGTGCGCGGCGTCAAGGAATTCAGCGATCATCGACCAGGCGCTGCTGGGTTCCGCCGACGCGCGCAAGCTCGACGAATTCGCGCCGTCGTTGCAGCAGATTTTCCCGCGTCCGACCCCGCCCGCCATGCTGCGCCGCAAGGACGAGACCACGCCGATCCATGGGCCGGTCGGCCTGTTCGAGGCGCTCACCGGCGCGGGCCGCAAGGGCATCGCGATGCAGCGCTACAAAGGGCTGGGCGAGATGAACCCCGAGCAATTGTGGGAAACCACGCTCGACACCAACGCGCGCTCGCTGCTGCAAGTCCGCATCAAGGAAGTCGACGAGGCCAATGTGCTGTTCGATCAGCTGATGGGCGATTTGGTCGAGCCGCGCCGGCAGTTCATCCAGGACAACGCGCTGTCAGCGAGCGTGGATGTTTAGTGGCCGCATACCTCTTTTTTGCGTAGCCCTGCCCCATAACCTAATGAGTTATCGGTAGAATTTACTCTGATCCTGATGTCGATGATTGGTCGAATTCGACTGAATATGGTATGATTGATCATGGTCGGATCGATGGAAGTCCGTCTCCAGGCAAACTTAGCTTCGGAATTGGAACAGAAATATTTCTGGTGGGAGCCGGTCGGATCGCAACCGCGATCCCGTGCTCGCGTGCTTGCGCAAGCGATGGAGTTTGCGTCATTCGCCGACATCAGGCGGATTGAGGTCATCGTTGGCCCGGATCAGCTTGTTGGGCTCATGCGACAAGCAGAGCCGGGTTGGCTGAGTGAAAAATCTTGGGAGTTTTGGCGTGGCCGTTTGTCGGCGGCGACGGGTCAGTCGATACCTGACCGGCCGCCCCGGAGATCGCTTCATGCCACAGTGCTTTGACGCCAAGAAAGAATTTCTACCGCCAGCACAACAGGAAATCTGGCCGCAACTAGCTCCCGCACCGAAAGCGTCCTTCGTACTTTATGGCGGCACTGCGATCGCGCTTCATCTCGGACATCGCGCCTCGATCGACTTCGATTTTTTTAGCACCGGACCGCTCGACAAAAAGAAGCTCCAAGACTCATTCGTATTCATGTATGGCGCGAAGACCCTTCAAGAAGACCCTCGTACCTTAGTGATTATGGCCAAGATGCCTTCCGGTTCGGTGAAGGTGTCGTTTTTCGGCGACCTTAAAATTGGACGTGTCAATGACCCGCTTCAAACGTCGGATTTGGTACTTCTCGTTGCATCGCTGGAAGACCTTATGGCTACGAAGTTAATGGCGACACTCGATCGCGCAGAAGCGAAAGATTATCGGGACATCTCAGCCATGATTTCTACGGAGACATCATTGGAGCGAGGCTTGGCAGCCTTCAGTAAAATGTTCAGGAATGACCCGGCATTGCCCTTGAAGGCGCTCGGATATTTCAAGGATGGCGACCTACCCAGCTTGCCGAAGGCCGATCAAGATTTGCTACGCGCCTCGCGAGATCGCGTGACCGACATCCCCGATGTCGATCTCAAGCAAGACTTACTCGCAATCTAGATCAGTGACCATTCTATGACATCAACCTCGTCCCGATCGCCAACGCCGATCGCCAGCGCGCCGATAAACAGCACCAGGAATAGACCGAACAGCCATTGAGCGATGGTGGCGGAAGCCTGCTCGACACCGGTGAAGCCGAAAATACCGGCGACGATGGCGATCAGTAGGAATACAAAAGCCCATCTCAGCATAAGCTGAACCTCCAGACGCCGCTTTTAACCGGTCAGGCTGGTTTCCGGTTCCATGCCGGCGTCACCTGCGCCGCGGCCAAGGTACGCGGATCGCGGGCCAGCCAGCGGCCGGCATCGACGCGCCCCAAGAAATCACCAACGACTTCGTTAAATAGATCCGGCTCTTCCAGATTGACCACGTGGCCGGTCTTCGGAAACACCACCAGGCCCGAGGCAGCGATGGCGCTTTTGAGGAACAGGCTCGGCTCGATGCAACGCTCGTCCTCATCGCCGACCACGATCAAGGCCGGAGTCTTGAGCTTGCGGATCGCATCCTCGAAATCATAGAGCGAAGGCCGCGCGCCCTGAAAACCGCGTGAGGTACGCGCCGAGCCTTTGGGATCGTGCTCGGCCAGCCGTGCCGTAAACTCGGCAAAGCCGCGCGGGTCCTTCAATTCGAACGGTATGCGGCTCGGGCTGCGGCCATAGGTGGCCGCGACGGCCGCCGAGCCTTCTTGTTCGAATTGATCGCCGATCGCCTGCGAATGTTCATGAAATTCCTTGGTGTACCAACGCTCGCTGCCCGAGCCGGTGCCGGCCAGCACCATCGAGCGCACGCGCTGGGGATGATTGAGCGCCACTTGCAACGTGGTGTAGCCGCCCATCGACAGGCCGATGAGGTGGGCGCTTTCGATCTTGAGATGATCGAGCACGGCGACGCAATCGCGCATCACATGCAGGTAGCTGTAGGCGTCGGGCGAAGCCGGCACGTCGGACGGCGTATAGCCGCGCGCCGCGTAGGTGATGCAGCGGTAGCGCTTGCCGAATTCGCGCATTTGCGGCTCCCAGCCGCGATGGTCGCTGGCGAATTCATGCACGAATAAAATAGGCGTGCCCTGCCCCGCTTCTTCGTAATGGAGCTTCACGTTGTCCGGCGTGGTTGCGTATGGCATCAAAATAAATCCAGATACTCTTTCTGTTCCCAGGGCGTCACGTCAGATTGCACGCGCGATTCTTTGTGGAAGCGCTCCAGTTCGGCGTCCTTGATGTGGGCATAATAATCGATAAAGGCGGCGCCGAAACCGGCCCGGAAGCAGTCGTCCGCGCGCAGGGCGGCAAGCGCCTCGCCGAGATCTTTCGGCAGCAGGGCGGCGGCCGTTTCATAAGGCGTATCGGCCGACGGACCGGGATCAAGTTCGCGCGCGATGCCGTCGAGCCCGGCATGGATTTGCGACGCGATATAAAGATAGGGATTGGCCGCCGGCTCGCCGACGCGGTTTTCGAGCCTGGTCGCGGCATCGCCCGGCTGGCCGAGCACGCGGATCATCACGCCGCGATTGTCGCGCGCCCAGATGGCGCGGTCGGGCGCCAGCGAAAAGGGCCGATAGCGTTTGTAGCCGTTAATGGTCGGCGTGGTGAACGCCGCCGCCGCGCGCGCATGCGCCAGCAACCCGCCGAGATAATGTTTCCCGGCGTTCGACAGCGCATCGGGGTGATCAGCCGCGAAGGCGTTGCGTTTTGATTTCTTCCCGATCAGCGACTGGTGCAAATGCCAGCCGCTCGACATGATGTTGGGCAGCCCCGGCCGGCACATGAAGCTTGCCAGATATCCGTGGCGGCGCGCGATCTGTTTTACCGCCGCGCGGAACAAAACCATGCTGTCGGCGGCCAGCAAGCCGGGCTGTGGGCGAAAGGTGAACTCGACCTGGCTGGGGCCGAGCTCGATTTCCACGGAGCGCAACGGCAGGCCGAGCTGTTCGATGCCGCGGCGGAGAATTTCCACCGCCGGATCGAGCATGTCGAAGCGCGTTTCGGTGAGATATTGATAGCCTTGCGTAAGCAGGCTGACCTCGGGCGCCTCCGGCGGCCAGGTGGCGTCCGCCGGCGCCAGCCGCGGATTTTCCAGCTTGAACAAATGAAATTCGACTTCCAGCCCGGCGAGGAAATCGAAGCCGGCTTTGCTCAAGGCAGCCAACGCGTCGCGGCCGCGCGCGCGGGTGGAGAACGGCACTTCTTTGCCGTTACTGAAATAAATGTCGCACAGCAGCCAACCGGTCTTGTTCGCCCAGGGCAAAACACGGAATGTCGATGGATCGGCGACCATGATGAAGTCGCCGCCGCCCTGCATCTCCTCCATGGTGAAGCCGCCGCCCGGCGTGAACACCGGAAACACCGTGCGGTGCGCGCTGTCCTTGGCGAGCAGCGTGGTGGTCATGGTGACGCCGGCGCGCATCGCGTCGATCGCGTCGGCGGCGAGCAGTGTCTTGCCGCGCAGCACGCCGTGCTGGTCGGCGAAAGAAAACCGGATGACCTCGAGTTCGTTTTTCTTGATGGCGCGCTCGACCTGCGCCGCCAAGCGCGCTTGCTCTTCGCCCCACAGGTCGTGCCGCTCGACGAAGCTGGCGGTTTTACGCGAACGCGCGGGCATTAAAATTAAAACCTAATGCCCATTAGCCCAGCTCGCGGCTTGGCGCTTGCTTTGATCGGTGCGCTGCCAATAGCCCCGCCAGTCGTCGGCGGGGCCGATACCGTCGATCGCCGGCGGACCTGTGACACCCGCGGCCTGCGCGGCGTCGAGCACCATCACGGGCCGCTCGCCTTTGCCCGCCTGCTCGATCGCTTGCCGCAGCAGGCGGCGGTAGGCGATAATCGCCTTGTCCGAGGTGCCGAGATGCTCCTGCGTGCGGTCCTGGATCGCCCCCATGGACTCGCAGGCCCACTGGTCGTGCACGTTGATGTCGGCGCCCATGCCGGTAAAAGTCTCGCTCTCCTGCTCGTGCGGATCGAAGCCGTAATCGTTGCTCTTGTTCTTGTTCGGGATGTAGTCGGGCAATTGATAGAGCGCGAGACGTTGGCGGCGCATTTCGTCCTTGTCGACCGGCGCGCCGAAGCTCGTGAAGATCGCGTACCAATAGTGCCTGGTATCGTCGACCGGCACGTGCCACTGCGTGATCGTCATCTCGCGGCTCATCGGGATGTGGAAGGCGTTCGGAAACATCAGGTTGGTTACGCGCACGTGCGCGTCCTTGTCGCTGATCTGGCGCAGCGTCACCAACCGGAAGCCGAAGGCGGTTTCCTCGACCTCGATGCGCGGCCGCGTGACCTCGCGCATGATCTGTGTCATCGGCATGTCGGTGCCGAGCGACTGGTCGCGAAACATCTTGCCGTAACCCTGGCTCGGGTCCTCATCGTGGAAAAAACGATGCAGGAACGAGGTGTGCACCGGATCGATGCCGACTTCGAGCGATTGCAGCCAGTTGCAGTCGATCATGCCTTTGAACGCGAAGGTGTGGCTCGACGGCGCGATGAAGCAGTCGAAATTCGGGAAGGCCGGCGGCTCGCCCGGCCCCAGATAGGCAAACAAGATGCCGCTCTTCTCCACCACCGGATAGGACTTTTGCCGGATGTTGGCGCACAGCTTGCTGTCGGCCGGCTCGGCTGGCGTCTCCAGGCACTTTCCGTTGATGTCGAACAGCCAGCCATGGAAGGCGCAGCGCAGGCCGCCGTCTTCCAGGCGGCCATAGGCCAAATCGGTGCCGCGATGCGGACAGCGGCGGCCGATCAGGCCATAGCGTCCCTTGTCGTCCTTGAAGATCACCAGGTCCTCGCCGAACAGCCGCAGCGGCTTGATCGGCCGATTGCCGGCAAGCTCGTCAACCAAAGCGGCCGGCTGCCAATAACGCCGCATCAAGGTGCCCGCCGGGGTGCCGGGGCCGATGCGGCTCATGAGATCGTTCTGTTCGGCGCTGAGCATAGGGACGTCCTTTACGGGCGATTATCGCTGACGGCTCCGCAAAACGAAAGCGGCCGGCGATCGGCCGGCCGTGCTGTCAACTATGTCGGGTTTTGCGAGGTCAGCCCGGATGGCGCGCGGCCCAGCCCATATCCAAGCGACGGCGCCAGGCGTTCTGCCGCAGACCCATCAACCGCTGCGCGGCGGTCTTGGCTTCGGCGCGGCTCGCCGCCGCGCAGGTGCGGTATTCCAGATCGGCGACGCGCGACACCAAAGGTTGCGGCCGGAACAGCCGCGCGATCGGGCCGGCGCCGCCATTGACCTTGAGGTCTGCGATTGCATTGGCGACGTTGCCGGCATGGCCGAACGCCACCACCCGGCCCGTCATCGTATGACGAACTTCATAGACCCCCGGTCCGACCGGCGCTTCCACGGCATCGCCACCGTTCACGTCGGGAAACCGTTTCCAGCCGCTCCAGGTCTGCATCATCGACAGGTCTCTATTTCTTGGGTCAATCGCGCTTCTTGAACGCGACAAATAAGCTTTGGTTCCGCGCGGTCAACCCCGGTATTGGCGTCAGTGACCGGGCAGCACCAGGACCTTGGGTTTCGCCGGCAGGCTCGTTTTAGACACCACCGTCGACGGGACCTCGGCGATCTCCACCTCCCATTCCTGGCGCGCGCGCTGCAGGAAGCGATCGAGCGTATAGGCGCTGAAATAGTGCATCGGGATCATCAGCGGCGCTTTGAGCGCATGCAGCACCTCGACCATGCCGTCGAGGTCGAGCGTGTAGTTGCCGTCGACCGGCACCAGCACCACGTCGACGCGACCGATCTCGTCGAGCTGCTGCTGCGTCAGCGTGTGATGCAGATGGCCGAGATGCGCGATGCACAGATTGGCGATTTCAAAGATGAAGATCGAATTGCCGTGCTTCTCGGTGCCGCCGTCCCAGCGGCGAATGTTGGTCGGCACGTTGCGCACGCGCACGTCCTTGTATTGCAGATCGATGCGCGCCGGCTTTTCGGGCGTCTCGCCCCAGCCGCGCAGCACGTGCTTGATGCCGGGATCGGGATGATCGGTGTAATGGGTGTCGTGCGCGTGATTCATGGTCACGATATCGGGCAGCACCGCTGGTTTCACATAGTCGTTGTAGTCGGTGGCGATGCGAACCAGTTGCGGGCTTTCGATCAGAAAGGTCGAATGGCCGATATAGTTGATGCGCACTTGGTCATGTTCGAGCGCGGCAAGACGGAGGGCGACAGGTTGCGCAAACGGCGCGCGCGCCGCCACCAGGCCGGGGCAGCTTTCGGTCATTTCGGGTTTGGCCGCGGGCGGCGCTGCGCCTTGCGCGGCGGCGCCGCTTGCCGTTGCGAATACCGCGAACGCCGCCAAGGCGGCTTTCAACCCGTAACCGAGCATGAATTCACCCGCGCCGAATTTGACACGGTTTGGCTCCGCTCGCCACTGGCCTCACGCGCAAATGAAAAGCGGCGCCTAGCGCGTGGTCCCGAAAAGTGGGTACCGGTTTTCGGACAAGATCACGCGCCAATAAAAGGGGCGCCGCTGATCAAATCCGTTTTAGCCCGCGCTCAGAAGTCTTCGAAATAGCGCCGGTCGCGCATGGAGACGATGAGGCCCTTCGGCGTCGTCACCACCCAGCGGCCGTCCTGCCGCTTGACCGATTCGACCGGACCGAGGCCGGGTAACGGCACGCCGAGCAGGACCTGATAGATCTCGCCATGATTTTCCACATAGACGTAGCCGCCACGCATGTCGCGGATGGTCCAGCCGGCAAGCACCTGTGGACGCGCGGGCCGCGGCGGGATTTCCGCCGTGGCGACGCGCGGACGCGGCGGCGGCAAGGGTGCCGTCATCGGCGTGGGCGCCGCGGTCTGCGGCGCCGAAATCGAACCGGTGATCTCGGCGCTGGCATGTTCGAGGCGCTCGGTGATCTTGGCCATCTGCATGTGCGCCGCTTTATTGGCAGCCTCCAGGCTCGCCTTCAGCGTCGTGACTTCCTTGCCGAGCTTGGCGAGCGATTGCTGCATGGCCTTGTTCTCTTCGATCGCGGCCACGTCGAGCTTGGCCGGCGCGGGCGTCGAGAACCCGCCACTCGCCAGCGCGCCGACGATGGCGCCAAGCGCGGCAGCGAAGGTCACCGTGGCGGCCAGCAGTGCATAGCGCTTGTGGCGCGGCTTGACGACGAAGCGGTGCAGCGATGCTGGTGTCGCGGTGACAGGTTCAATGATCGGAGCTGTCGCGGCAATCGGCTCGACGGCCGGCGTTGCGATGGCCGTTGGTTCGGGTGCGGGCGCCGCTTCGGCCGCGGGCGATAGCGGCGGCGATTCAACGGCGGGTAATTCGTTCGTTTCACTCTTTTCGCTCTTGGCCGCCGCCTCGCCGTCGGCGGTTTCGATATCCTTGCGTTTGGCCATGGCCGTCCTCGCGATTGGTTGTTCACCAATCGCTAACCACGTTCGGTTACCAATTGGTTACCGACGCCGCGCGCGGGTTCGCGCCGCCCGCGTTTCAGACCGGATTTATCTGATGTTTAGAGCGGCAGACCGTTCTCGGCCGCCAGCGCCTTGAGCGACACCGCCGGTCGCGCGCCCATGTGCTGGATCACCTCCGCCGCCGCCAGCGCGCCGAGCCGGGCGCAAGTGCGGTGGTCCTTGGCGCGCGCCAATCCGACCAAGAAGCCGGCGGCAAACAGATCGCCGGCGCCGGTGACATCGACGACGCGCTCGATCGGCATCGCCTGCACCGCCTCGACCCCGCCGCGCGTGACCACCACGCAGCCCTTCTCGCTGCGCGTCACGACGGCGAGCTTGGCATCGCCACGCAGAGCCTTGACCGCGGTATCGAAGTCGGCGGTCTCATAAAGGCTGTGCAGTTCGCGCTCATTGGCGAAAATGATATCCACGGTGCCCTTGCGGATCAGTCCGAGAAATTCCGCGCGGTAGCGATCGACGCAGAACGCGTCCGACAGCGTGAGCGCGACCTTGCGCGAAGCCTTGTGCGCGATCGCCGCCGCCTTGACGAATGCTTCCTTGGCGTGCGGCGGATCCCATAGATAGCCTTCGAGATAAACGATGGCCGCGGACGCCACCTTGGCTTCGTCGATGTCGGCGGGCTTCAAGTCCTGCGCGGCGCCAAGAAAAGTGTTCATGGTGCGCTCTCCGTCAGGCGTCACCATGATGTAACAGCGCGCGGTCGAGGGACCGGTTTTGGCGGGCGCGGTGTCGAAGGCGACGCGGGCGGCGCGGATATCGTGGGCGAAAGCGCGGCCGAGCTCGTCGTCCTTCACCTTGCCGATAAATGCGGCCTGGGCGCCGAAGCTCGCCACCCCGACGATGGTATTGGCGGCCGAGCCGCCCGAACTTTCCACGGTCGCGCCCATGGCCTGATAGATTTTCTCGGCGCTTGCTTCTTCGATCAGCGCCATGGTGCCTTTGTTCATGCCGTGCGCCGCCAGAAAATCGTCCTCGGCGCGGGCGATCACGTCGACAATGGCGTTGCCGATACCGAGCACGTCGTAGCGGGGGGGCGCCATGCGTTACCTCTTCAATCGCGGCGCACTATAACCAGCGAAGCCGCCGAGGCAATCCAAGAGGCGGAAGGAAAGACCTGGATGCCAGGCTCAAGGCTATTGCCAGGGCGACCGGGAAGCGGGACTAGACCGCGCCGATGCGGCATGGCATTCACGCCCGACAATTGATGAGGATCAACGATGGCGTTCAAAGAACGCGTCTTTTCCGGCGTGCAGCCGACCGGCAACCTGCACCTCGGCAATTATCTCGGCGCGATCACCAAATTCGTGGCGCTCCAGGAACGCTACGACTGTATCTACTGCGTGGTCGACCTGCACGCCATCACGGTCTGGCAGGATCCGGCCGAATTGCCGCGCGCCACGCGCGAGGTAACGGCGGCGTTCCTGGCCTGCGGCATCGACCCGAAAAAGCAGATCATCTTCAACCAAAGCCAGGTCGCGGAGCACGCCGAGCTCGCCTGGGTGTTCAATTGCGTCGCGCGCATGGGCTGGCTCAACCGCATGACCCAGTTCAAGGAGAAGGCCGGCAAGGACCGCGAGAACGCCTCGGTCGGCCTCTACGTTTACCCGAACCTGATGGCGGCCGATATTCTGGTGTATCGCGCCACCCACGTACCCGTCGGGGAAGACCAGAAACAGCATCTGGAGCTGTCACGCGACATCGCGCAAAAATTCAATAATGATTTCGGCGATTCAATCAAAGCCCATGGTTTCGGAGAGGCGTTCTTTCCGCAACCACAGCCGATTATCCAGGGACCGGCGACACGTGTGATGTCGCTGCGTGACGGCACCAAGAAAATGTCGAAGTCCGAACCCTCCGATTATTCGCGCATCAATCTGACCGACGACGCCGATGCGATTTCGCAAAAAATTCGCAAGGCGAAAACCGATCCCGAGCCGCTGCCGAGCGAGGAGAAGGGGCTCGAGCCGCGCCCCGAGGCCGACAATCTGGTCGGCATTTATGCCGCGCTCAATAACGTGAGCAAAGCCGACGTGTTGCGCCAATTCGGCGGCGGCCAGTTCTCGACTTTCAAGAGCGCGCTCGCCGATCTCTCGGTCGCCAAGCTCGGGCCCATTGGAAGTGAAATGAAAAAGCTGGTGCAGGATCCGGTCTATATCGATTCGGTGCTGGCCGACGGCTCACAGCGCGCGCGGGTTCTCGCCGCCGAAACCATGAAGGCGGTCAAGGACATCGTCGGATTCGTGCGGCGCTGACACCAAACCCCGCTTGTCGTGGCGGCGGGCGTCATGCCACCATCCGCGAATGAGCACCAAGCGGCGCAGCTACGAGGCCGGCCACAAGCGCAAATATCTGGTGGTCATCGACGACACCGAGGAATGCGACCGCGCGGTCTATTGGGCCGCCAAACGCGCCGGCCGCACCAAGTCGCAACTCGTGATGCTGCGCATGATCGATACCGGCGAGCGCAACCAGCAATGGCTGGGCGTCGCCGACATCATGAAGGCCGAGGCGATGGAAGCGGCCAACGCCGAGTTCGACAAATATGCAGCGCGCATCAAGGACATTGCCAGCATCATTCCGGATCGCGTGATCCGCGAAGGCGACCCGGCCGAGGAGATCGTCAAGCTGATCGACGAGGATACCGACATCGGCATTTTGGTGCTGGCGGCGGGCACCGCCAATGAAGGCCCCGGTCCCCTGGTTTCCAGCCTGGCCAAGACCGCCGGCACGTTTCCGATCCCGGTTGCTATCGTGCCGGGGCATCTGAGCGACGAAGATATCGACGCCAGTTCCTGATTCACGATGTTTTTCGCGCCGGTTGACCTTGCCCTGCGCAAGAGCCATCTATCGGCTATAGTGTAGCCATCCACGGGCCTTGAACCCGCACGCGCACGATCCCGAAAAGTGGGTACCGGTTTTCGGATAAGATCGTGCGCAAGGATAAGGAGAGCCAGATGTTTATTCAGACCGAAGCCACGCCCAATCCGGCGACGCTGAAATTTCTGCCCGGCCGACCGGTGTTAGAGACCGGCACGCTCGACATGCCCGACAAGGCCGCGGCGGCGCAATCGCCGCTGGCGGCGCGGCTATTCGACATTCCGAATGTCGGCGGCGTCTTCTACGGCTCGGATTTCATCTCCATCACCAAGCGCGACGGCGACTGGCAACAGATCAAGCCGGCGATCTTGGGCGCCATCATGGAACACTACATGAGCGGCGCGCCTTTGCTTACCGAAAGCGGCGAACAGGCGGCGGCGGATGAATTCTTCGACGCCAAGGACGCCGACACGGTCGCCACCATCAAGGATCTGATCGAGACGCGCGTGCGCCCGGCGGTGGCCGGCGACGGCGGCGACATCACCTTCAAGGGCTACAAGGAAGGCGTGGTTTATCTCACCATGAAGGGAGCCTGTTCGGGCTGCCCGTCCTCGACCGCGACGCTGCAGCACGGCATCCAGAACCTGCTCAAGCATTTCGTGCCTGACGTCACCGAAGTACGGCCCGTCTAGCCGATAACGGCGCGGCCAACGGTGCTATAAGTGCCGCGCCATGCGAGTTCTTGCCATCGATACCGCGCTCGAGGCCTGCTCGGCCGCCGTGCTCGACACCGAGATCGGGGCGATCACGGCGCATGAATCGCTGCCCATGGTGCGCGGACATGCCGAAGCCTTGATCCCGCTGATCGCGCGCGTGATCGAAAAGGCCAAGCTCGGTTTCACCGCACTCGACCGCATCGCGGTCACCACCGGACCCGGAAGTTTTACCGGGTTGCGCGTCGGCATATCCGCCGCGCGCGGCATCGCGCTCGCCGCCGGCAAACCGGCGGTCGGCCTCTCCACCCTTGCCGCCTATGCTGCGCCCCTGATCGCCGCCGACGACACGCTGCCGGTGGTCGTGGCGATCGATGCGCGCCATGACCATGTCTATCTGCAAGTGTTCGGGCCGCGCGGCCGCACCATCGTCGCGCCGCGGCTCGCGAGCCTGCGCGATGCGTTACGGGCGGCCTCGACCGGCGCGCCGCGCCTTATCGGCACTGCGGCGGCGATGCTGGCGGCGGGTTGGCCGGCCGGTGAACGCGCGCCGAGCTTGATCGATGCCCGCCGCGCACCCGATATCGATTGGGTGGCGCGGCTGGGCGCCGCCGCGACCGAAACCGGCCTTGCCCCGAAACCGCTTTACCTGCGCGCGCCCGACGCCCAGCCGCAGGATGCCGCACGACTGGCGCGCCGATGATGAATCTCTTTTCAAGTTTGTTCGCGCGTGAACCGGTGTTATCGGAAGCGAGCGGCCACGACGCCGCGGCAATTGCCGCGCTCCATGGCGTATCGTTTGCCCGTGGCTGGAGCGAGCAGGAAGTCGAGGGTTTGCTCATCGATCGCCACGTCATCGCTCATCGTGCGATGACGGGCGCGGCCATGGCCGGCTTCATTCTGTCGCGGCTGGTCGAGGACGAGGCGGAAATTCTTTCGGTCGCTGTCGCCAGCGCGCGGCGTGGTCGCGGGCTGGCGCGCGCTTTGCTCAATCTGCATTTGCGGCGGCACGCCGGCTTGGGCGCGCGCACCGTATTCCTGGAAGTCGATGAATACAACGCTGCGGCAATTCGGCTTTATGACCGTGCCGGGTTTCAGGAAATATCCCGCCGCCCCAACTACTACCAAAGCTCCGGAGACAAAGGCGCCGCCGCGCTGGTGCTGCGCCGCGATCTGGTCTGACGCCACGCCGTTCAATATGGTATGAGAGCGGACGGAGAACCGCCCGTGGCCCCGCCCGATAAAACTATTTCTGAACGGCGCAATATCGAAGCGCTTTGCGCCGCCAAGGGCATGCGCATGACCGATCAGCGCCGCACTATCGCGCGCGTACTGGCGGCGGCCGACGATCATCCCGACGTCGAGGAGCTGTATCGGCGCTGCGTCAAGGTCGACGAACATATTTCAATTTCCACCGTGTACCGCACCGTGCGCCTGTTCGAGGACGCCGGCATTATTGAGCGGCACGATTTCCGCGAAGGCCGCGCGCGCTACGAAACGGCGCCAGAGGCCCACCACGACCATTTGATCAATCTGCGCAACGGCGATGTGATCGAATTTCAATCGGAAGACATCGAGCGGCTGCAGGCCGAGGTCGCGCGCAAGCTCGGTTATAAACTGGTCGATCACCGGCTCGAGCTTTACGCCGTGCCGCTCAAAGACGACAAGAGCGGCTGATGCTGCGCTGTCTTTTGATCGGCGCGTTCTTTTTCACCATGACGCCGCTGTTGATCGCGGCGCAGTGGCTGCTCGAAAAATTGAATTTGCCGGGCTGGGGAGCGATCGCGACGCCCTATTACCGCCTGCTATGCCGGCTGCTGCGCATCCGCATTCGCGTGGTCGGCCAGCCGGTGCGCGACCGCGCGGTGCTGTTCGTATCCAATCATTTGTCCTGGGCCGACATCCTGGTGATCGGCGCGCTGGGTCCGGTGGCGTTCGTCGCCAAGCGCGAAGTCGCCGATTGGCCGCTGGTCGGTATCGCCGCGCGCCTGCAACGCACGGTATTCGTCGACCGCACGCGCCGCTCCCGGACGGGCGAAGCGGTCGGCGCCATCGTCGCGCGGCTGATCGGGGGCACCTCGGTCGTGCTGTTCGCCGAAGGCACCTCGAGCGACGGCAACCGCGTGCTGCCGTTCCGCTCCGCGCTGGTCGGCGCGGTCGGTGAAGCCGCCGCCTATGGCGCCGGCGCCATTCAGATCCAACCGATGTCGGTCGGCTACACCGGACAGCAAGGCATCCCGATGGGACGGCAGAACCGCCCGCTGGTCGCCTGGTATGGCGATCTCGATTTCCTGCCGCACTTCAAGACTTTCTGCGCGCGCGGCGCGGTCGATGCGGTGATCAGCTTCGGCGAGCCGTTCACGGCCGACGGCGCGACCGACCGCAAGGCGATAACCAAGCGCCTGGAGAGCGACGTGCGGGCGCTCAATACGGCGACTTTGCGCGGCCGGCCGCGGCCAATCCACGCCGCTACGTCTTAAAAGCGTCATGAATTCAAAGGCATGGAATAGCGGGACAAAACCGGCCCCGGCGGGTTACATTGCTTTTCCGGTTCGAACGAGCGGCATGAGCAGAACGCGCAAAGTTTTCGTCAAGTCCTTCGGCTGCCAGATGAACGTCTACGATTCCCATCGTATGGCGGACACTTTGGCGCCGGCCGGCTTCAGCGAAACCGCGCAAATCGCCGACGCCGATTTGGTCATCCTCAACACCTGCAATATCCGTGAGAAGGCGGTCGACAAGCTCTATTCCGAGATCGGGCGCGTGCGCGAGTTCAAGGAGGCCGCCGAACGAGACGGCCGCCGCATGCTGATCGCGGTGGCCGGCTGCGTCGCGCAGGCCGAAGGCAAAGAAATCATCCGCCGCGCCGGCGCGGTTGATGTGGTGGTCGGCTCGCAGAACTATCACCGCCTGCCCGGCCTGATCGCGCGCGTGCAGGCGGGCGAACAAATCGTCGATACTGAATTCCCGGCCGACGACAAATTCGACGTGCTGG
The DNA here is from genome assembly GCA_963703875.1 of uncultured Alphaproteobacteria bacterium. GTDB lineage: Bacteria > Pseudomonadota > Alphaproteobacteria > Rhizobiales > Xanthobacteraceae > Pseudolabrys. The sequence continues at coordinate 185,907 of CAVPFZ010000022.1, read as the reverse complement.
CCGCGCCACGGCCGGAAGCCATCGCCAAGCGCGGCATTTCCGCCTTCGTGACCGTGCAGGAAGGCTGCGACAAATTCTGCACATTCTGCGTGGTGCCCTATACGCGCGGCGCCGAGGTCTCGCGCCCGGTCGAAAAGATCGTCACCGAGGTCGAGCGCCTGGCGCAAGCCGGCGTGCGTGAAGTGACGCTGATCGGGCAGAACGTGAATGCCTATCATGGGCACGGCATTGGCGGGCGCCCGGCGACGCTTGGACAACTGCTGCGCCGGCTCAGCGGCGTACCGGGCATCGTGCGCTTGCGCTATATGACCAGCCATCCGCGCGACATGGACGACGACTTGATCGACGCGCATGGCGACCTGCCGGCGCTTATGCCCTATGTTCACCTGCCCGTGCAGTCCGGCTCCGATCGCATTCTGGCTGCGATGAACCGCAAACATACGCGCAAGGACTATCTTGATGCGATTGCGCGGCTGCGCATCAGCCGCGCGGATCTCGCCGTCACGTCGGATTTCATCGTCGGCTTTCCGGGCGAGACCGAGGCGGATTTCCGCGACACGCTCACTTTGGTGGAGGAAGTCGGTTACGCCACCGCCTATTCGTTCATGTATTCGCCGCGTCCTGGCACGCCCGCCGCCGCGATGGACAACCAGGTTCCCGAGGCGGAGAAGTCCGAGCGCCTGCAGCGGCTGCAAGCCGCGATCACCCGTCATTGGAATGCCTTCAACGCTCAATTTTTAGGGCGCCGCGTGGAGGTTCTACTGGAAAAGCCCGGCAAACTGCCTGGGCAACTGGTCGGCCGCACCCCATATTTGCAGGCGGTGCAGGTGATGGCGCCGCGCGCGATGATCGGTTCGCTGGTGAGCGTCGCCATCACCGATATCGGAACCAACACTTTGTTCGGCGCCATCGAGCATCGCGCGCCGATGCTCGCCGCAGCAGGAGCCTGAAACAACCTTGCGCACACCCGACCCCGCGATTCCGGTCGCCGCCGCTTCCGAGGAAACTGCCACCACGCAGACCGTGCTCGCCTTCGAGGACAACAGGCTCGCCTCCATTCTTTTTGGACAATATGGCCAAAACCTCGCGCTGATCGAACGGCGGCTCGGCGTCGTTGCGGAGCAGCGCGGCAATCACGTCACCATCGACGGCTCGCGCGGCGCCTGCGAACAGGCACGGCGCGTGCTGGAAGGACTTTACGAGCACATCAAGCGTGGCCACGAGCTCAGCCAGGGCGACGTCGAGGGCGCCATCCGGCAGGCCATCGCGCAGGGCTCGCTGTTCGACTACGACCCCGCGAGCGCGCGCTCGGCGTTCGAGGAAATCAATTTACGCAAGCGCCCGGTGCGCGCCCGCACCGCCGCGCAGGATGCCTATATCCGCGCGCTCAAGCGCCATCATCTGGTGTTCGGCACCGGGCCGGCCGGCACCGGCAAAACCTGGTTGGCGGTCGCGCAGGCGGTCCAGATGTTCGAGCGCAAGGAAGTCGACCGCATTATTTTATCGCGGCCGGCGGTGGAGGCGGGCGAACGGCTCGGCTTCCTGCCCGGCGACATGCGCGAGAAGGTCGACCCCTATTTGCGTCCGATTTACGACGCGCTTTACGACCTGATGGACGCCCGCATCGTCGAGCGCGCGCTGCAAGGCGGCGAGATCGAGATCGCGCCTTTGGCGTTCATGCGCGGGCGCACGCTGTCGAACGCCTGCGTCATTCTCGACGAGGCACAGAACACCACCTCGATGCAGATGAAGATGTTCCTCACCCGGCTCGGCGAAAATAGCCGCATGATCGTGACCGGCGACCCGAGCCAGGTCGATCTGCCGAGCGGCCAGACCTCGGGACTGGCCGAAGCGGTGAAACTGCTCGACGGCATCGAGGGCATCGGCCATGTCGCCTTCACCCATGAGGACGTGATCCGCCACGAGCTGGTGGCGCGCATCGTGGAAGCCTATGACCGGCCGCGCGGGACCAAGAAATGACGCCGAAGTTGAAGCCGCTCGCAGGAGCGCTCCTGGACGATATCCAAATCCAGTCGCCGGCATGGAAGGCCGAACCCGCCGCCAGACAAACTGTGCGCACCGCGCTCGCCGCTATTGCCGCTACGATCGCGATACAGAGCAAGGAACTGTGTATCGTGCTGACCGACGACAAGGCGATTCGCGCGCTTAACCGGCAATGGCGCGGCATCGACAAGCCGACCAACGTGCTGTCGTTTCCGGCGGCGATCACGGCCACCAGCGTTAGCGCCAGCAAATTCTCCGGCGATATCGTGATGGCCTATGAAACCCTCAGGCGGGAATGCGATGACGAAGGACGGATTTTTTTGCATCATCTCGCCCATCTTACGATTTACGGCTTTCTTCACCTCATGGGCTATGGCCACAACGTCGATGCCGAGGCCGAGGAAATGGAAGGGCTCGAAAGCAAGATCATGATGCGCATGGGCCTGCCCGACCCTTGGCTCGATCGCCATCTCGCCCGCGAATACAGCGACGCCTGACCGACAAGCTTGAAAAACATGCCCGACAGCGATCCGACATCCAATCCCGCCGACGGCGGCTCTTACGAGCCGCGCAACTTGCCGGTACCGGTGCCGGCCCAGCGCGAGGGCGGCGAAAACTGGATCGTGCGCGCCTTTCGCGCGTTGTTCGGCTGGAAACCGAGTTCGCGCGCCGACTTCAAGGACGTGCTCGACGCCATGACTTCCGGCGAATCCGGTTTCTCGCCGGAAGAGAGCCGAATGCTCAAGAATATCCTGGGGCTGCGCGAGCGCCGCGTCGGCGATGTGATGATTCCGCGCGCCGACATCGTCGCCGTGCAGCAGGACATCAAGATCGGCGAACTGGTGCGCATGTTCGAGGGCGCCGCGCATTCGCGTCTGGTGGTCTATAACGATACGCTCGACGATCCGATCGGCATGGTGCATATCCGCGACCTGATCGCTTTCATGACGGCGCGAGCGGCCGTCAGCCCGGAAAAGAACGCCAAGCGCAAGAAGCCGCTGCCGGCCGGCCTCGATCTCAAGGCGATCGATCTGTCGATGCCGCTATCGGCGGCCAGGATCGTGCGCGAAATCCTGTTCGTGCCACCATCGTCGCGGGTGATCGACCTGTTGGCGCGCATGCAAGCGACCCGTATTCATCTGGCGCTGGTGGTCGACGAATATGGTGGCAGCGACGGCCTGGTTTCGATCGAGGACATCGTCGAGCAGATTGTCGGCGAGATAGCCGACGAGCATGACGAGGACGAGACCCCGCATGTGGTGCGCCAGGGCGATGGCAGCTTCATTGCCGACGCGCGCGCGCACCTTGAGGACGTTGCCGCCTCCATCGGCAACGAGTTCGATCCCGGCGAGGTGGCGCAAGAGGTCGACACCCTCGGCGGTTATCTGGTGACGCGCGCGGGGCGCTTGCCGGTGCGCGGCGAGTTGATCCCAGGACCCGGACTTTTTGAATTCGAAGTGCTGGACGCCGATCCGCGCCGCATCAAGCGCGTGCGCATTACCCGTCTCAAGGAGAAGCGGGAACGGCCCCGCGGCGAGCGTAAACGCGGGGAGCCGGATGCGGTGCTGGCCGGCACCACGCCGCGGGGTCTGGCGCTCGATGACGCGTCTAAGGACGCCGCCCCGCCCGGTGCGCGGCGGCTGTGACGATTACCCGCATCGCTTATGCGGTCGTGCTCGCCTCCGGATGGCTGCGCGTCGGCATTGCATTCGTCGCGGGCGTCGCATCGGCGCTGGCGCTGGCGCCATTCAACGCCTGGCCAATTCTGTTCCTGACATTGCCCTTGCTGGTTTGGTTGGTGGACGGCTCCGCCGCTGGGCGCTGGAGCGGCGCCGCAAGCGCGGCCCTCACCGGCTGGTGCTTCGGCTTCGGTTATTTCGTCGCCGGTCTTTACTGGATCGGCTATGCGTTTCTGGTCGATGCCAAGACCTTCGGTTACCTGTTGCCGATCGCGGTCGCGGGCCTGCCGGCCTATCTCGCGCTCTACACGGGTTTGGGGCTCGCCGCAGCGCGGCTGATCTGGGCGCGCGGGCCGGAACGCGTGCTGGCGCTCGCCACCATGCTGACCGGCGCGGAGTGGCTGCGCGGCCACCTGTTCAGCGGATTTCCCTGGAACACCTTTGGCTATGCGCTGACCGAACCGCTGGCGCTGGCGCAAAGCGTCTCGCTCATCGGCATCTGGGGGCTGACGTTTCTCTGCATCGCAATCTGCGCCAGCCCGGCCGTGCTCGCCGACGACGCAGCCGACACGCCGCACCCGCGCCGTGCGCCCTTCTTCGGTATTTTGATTTTGGCCGGCCTTGCCAGTTATGGCGCCGTGCGCCTCTGGCAAAATCCGACCGCTTTTGTGAGCGGTGTGAAGCTGCGCATCATGCAGCCCAATCTGCAGCAGGACGAAAAATTTAATTACGCCGCCAAAACGCAGGTTATGGAACACTATCTGCGTCTCTCTGATCGCGCGACCACGCCGAACTCCAATGGCGTGCATGACGTCACGGTTTTGATCTGGCCGGAATCGGCATTTCCATTTTTTCTCACGCGCGAGCCGGATGCGCTGGCGCAAATCGCGAACTTGCTGAAGCCGTCCACCGAGTTAATCACTGGCGCGGTGCGTCCTGCGCCATCCAGCGGCGATGCTCCGCATGCTTACAACTCGGTCTATGTGATCGATCCCGACGGTTCGATCAGAGGCATCTACGATAAAGTTCATTTGGTGCCGTTCGGAGAATATCTGCCGTTGCAAAGCCTGCTCGAGCGCCTCGGCTTGCGGCAGCTCACGAAACAGGTCGGCGGGTTTCTCTCGGGCGACCGCCGGCGGCCCATGGACGTGCCGGGCACGCCGAAAATGCTGCCGTTGATTTGCTACGAGGCAATCTTCCCCGGCGCCGCGGTGCCGGCGGGCGAAAGGCCGGGCTGGCTGGTCAATGTCACCAATGACGGCTGGTTCGGAATCAGCACCGGGCCGTACCAACATTTCCAGCAGGCGCGCGTGCTCGCAATCGCCGAGGGCCTGCCTTTGGTACGCGCGGCCAACACCGGAATTTCCGGGGTCGTCGATCCGGCCGGCCGCATTATCGCGTCCTTGCCACTGGGGGCCGAAGGGGTGCTTGACGCCGGCCTGCCGCGCGCGATGGCGCCGACGCCCTATGTACAATTCGGTGATACCGCCTTGATTCTATTTCTAGTAGTAAGCTTGATACTAATTACGCGCCGACGAATGCGGCTGTAGGTTGAATAACATTCAGCCTGGGATTGTGAAAACGTCCGCCACGACACGCAAATTACTTGGCAGCGGTATCTCGATCCCTGTCACGGCGCCTTCGTTGGATCTTCAATCATAGGAAAGTAATTGGAAAGTATGGCTAATTCTCTGCACCGCAACCTTCAACGGCACGCTTAAAAAAAGGCGCATTGCAATGACGACAACTTCTATGACATTACGCACCGCCTTAGTCACATAGGAGACCGTTATGGCGAAGAAGACCCCCAATCCGATCGATAAGCACGTAGGGGCGCGCGTGCGGATGCGACGGATGATGTTGAGCATGAGCCAGGAAAAGCTCGGGAACGCCCTCGGTCTGACGTTCCAGCAGGTTCAAAAATACGAGAAGGGCACCAATCGCATCGGCGCCAGCCGGTTGCAGGCGATTTCCAACATCCTGCACGTGCCGGTTTCGTTTTTCTTCGAAGGCGCGCCGCATATACCAGGCCATTCCGGCGGCACGGGCGAGGCGCCGTCGCCGGCCTACGTGTCGGACTTCCTGGCCACCACCGACGGGCTGTCGCTGACCAAGTGTTTCATGAAGATCAAAAGCAGCAAATTGCGCCGCCGCATCGTCGAACTGGTCGAGCAGATCGCGGGCGAGGAATAGTCAGGATCGCGCCCAACGCGCCCAAGATATTGCCCACCGCTGCCCGCATCTTGACCTCGTCCACCGCCACTGCAAGAAACACCCGGGTAATGACGCGGCCCAGACGCCGCGCGATGTGAGGAGTTTCAGCGGTGGCTCATACCAATTTCCTTTTCACCAGCGAATCGGTCTCCGAAGGTCATCCGGACAAGGTCTGCGACCAGATTTCGGACGCCATTCTTGATGCTTTCATCGAAAAGGACATCGAGCTCGGCATCGCCGACGACAGCCAGGTGAACACCCGGCTCGGCTGCGAAACGCTCTGCACCACCAACAAGATCGTGGTCGCCGGCGAGGGCCGCGGCCAGCTATTTCGCACCATCCACGGCAAGTCGGTGGTCGATCGCGAGCTGATCACCGAGATCGCGCGCGGCGTGGTCAAGGACATCGGCTACGACCAGAACGGCTTTTCCTTCCACGGCGCCGATGTCGAGGTGCTGCTGCATGGCCAGTCGCCCGACATCGCCATGGGCGTCAACGCCAAGAAGAAAAAGAGCGGCGAGGAAGAAGGCGCCGGCGACCAGGGCATGATGTTCGGTTACGCCTGCACCGAAAGCGAAGTCTACGAAAAGAATTCGTTCATGCCGGCGCCGATTTATTTCGCGCACAAGATCCTGAAGGTTCTCTCCGACAAGCGCCGTTCCGGCCAGTTGTTCGACCTGCAGCCCGACGCCAAGAGCCAGGTCACCGTCAAATACGTCAACGGCATGCCGGTCGGCTGCACCAAGGTCGTGGTCTCGACCCAGCACAATGAAAAAAGCCGCAACGGAAAAAAATACACCCCGAGCATGGTGAAGGACCTCATCGGCGAGGCCGTCGCCTCCGCTTTGCCGAAAGGCTGGATGCCGAAGAGCAACTCCGACTTCCTGGTGAACCCGACCGGCAATTTCGTGGTCGGCGGACCGGACGGCGACTGCGGCCTGACCGGCCGCAAGATCATCGTCGACACTTATGGCGGATATGCCCCGCATGGCGGCGGCGCCTTCTCCGGCAAGGACCCGACCAAAGTAGACCGCTCGGCCGCTTACGCCGCGCGCTATCTCGCCAAGAACGTGGTGGCCGCCGGCATCGCCGAGCGATGCACCATTCAGGTCGCCTACGCCATCGGCGTCGCCGACCCGATGTCGGTGCTGGTCGACACCCACGGCACCGGCAAGGTCGCCGAGAACAAGCTCGAGAAGGTTTTGCCCGAGTTGTTCCGCCTGACGCCGACCAATATCCGCCGCACCCTGAAACTCAACCGGCCGATCTACCGGCGCACCGCGGCCTACGGCCATTTCGGCCGCGCGCCCGACAAGGACGGCGGCTTCTCCTGGGAGAAGACCGATCTCGCCGCGGCGATCAAAAGCGCGGTGAGATAGTGTCTTAAGCGCCCGCGTCAGTGGCGTTCGGGTAAAACAGCTGTTGGCCGTTGATCTTGTAGCCGGCAATCACCTTCTGGCCTTCCGGCGAAACCAGCCAATCGATGAATTGCTGGCCCAGCTCCTTCTTGACGGTCGGATGCTTCGCCGGATTGACCAGCATGACGCCGTATTGATTGAACAGTCGCTTGTCGCCTTCAACCGCGATGACCAGCTCGCCGCGATTCTTGAACGCCAGCCACGTCCCGCGATCGGACAGAACATAGGCATTCAACGCCGATGCGGTATTGAGCGCGGCGCCCATGCCCTGGCCGATGGATTTGTACCAAGCGCCCTTGTCCTTTTCGATATCGATACCGGTCAACTTCCATAGATTGAGCTCGGCGATGTGCGTCCCGCTGCGGTCGCCGCGCGAGATGAAGGGCGCCGACTTGTCCTTGATGGTCTTGAGCGCGGCGACAATATCCTTGCCACCCTTGATGCCGGCGGGGTCGCTTTTCGGCCCGATCAGCACGAAGTCGTTGTACATGACCGGATAGCGCTTGACGCCGAAGCCCTCGGAAAGAAATTTTTGTTCCGCCGACCTGGCGTGCACGAATACCACGTCGGCATCGCCTCGCCGTCCCGTATCGAGGGCCTGGCCGGTTCCCTGAGCAATCACCTTCACGTCGATTCCGGTCTTTTGCTTGAAGATCGGAAGCAGATAGCCGAACAACCCCGAATCCTGGGTCGACGTGGTCGAAGCCACGACAATCGATTTTTCTTGCGCAAGGACGGGCGACGCGAGCGCCGCCGCGACAAGCGCCATCAACAGACGTTTCAAGAGCATCGAATCCTCCTAGATTTTTTGATTCAACCAGAAAGCGGACGCGCTGACGGTCACGCTCAGCATAATCAAAATGAATCCCAGACTGAGGGCAAGGGCCAGGTCGCCTTTGCTGGTCTCGAGCGCTATCGCCGTGGTCATTGTGCGGGTAAAGCCCAGAATGTTGCCGCCAACGATAATGATTGCGCCGACCTCCGCTATGGCGCGGCCGAACGCCGCAAGAAACGCGGTCAGCAACCCGGCGCGTCCGATGATGAACAGTTCACGCATGCTTCGAGTGATCGACGCGCCATCCGTTCGAAGTATGTCGCGATGTTCCAGCCATAGCGTGACGGTCGCCCGATGGACGAGCGCAATCACAATCGGCGTGGCGAGGACCGTTTGCGCGACGACCATGGCCGCGGGGGTGAACAGGATGCCGATGAAGCCGAGCGGGCCGGAGCGCGACAGCAGCAGATAGATCAGCAGACCGACAACGACAGGCGGCAGGCCCAGCAGCGCATTGACAAGAATGACGACGCTTTGTTTGCCCCAAAAGCGGCCTATCGCCAGCGCCGCACCGGCCGGCGCGCCAATCACCATGGCAATGACCGTCGCCGACAGACTGACGGATAAAGATAGCGCCACAATCCGCAACAACTCCGGATCGAACGTGCCGATGAGCGCGGCGGCGCCCAAAAATGCGTGGCCGATTTCCTGCATCCGCGCCTATGTACAGTTCCGGCGGAAACAGCGCCACCCCGCGCAAGCGGAGATCAAAAGCGCGGTGAAATGAGCGGCATTCCCGCCGACATTGCTTCGCACTAAGCTGTCATCGCCGGGCTTGTCCCGGCGATCCCGCTTGGGAAAGCAACCTGGTGCCACATAAATCGGGATCACCGGGACACGCCGCTTCGCGGCGGCCCGGTGATGACAAAGAATCGCAGCGCGCCTTCTTCGGCCGGCGCAAGGGCCATCCGTTGCGGCCGCGGCAGGCCGCGCTGTTCGACGCTTTATTGCCGCGCATCGCGCTCGACTTGACCAAACCCGCCCCGAGCGATCTGCGCACTCTGTTCGGCGGCGCAGAGAATGTACGGCTGGAAATCGGCTTCGGCGGCGCCGAACATCTGATCGCGCAGGCCACGGCCAGCCCGCAAACCGGTTTCATCGCCAGCGACGGCTACATCAACGCCATCGCCAAGGCGCTGGTCGCGATCGACGACGGCAAGATCGTCAATATCCGCCTGCATCACGGCGATGCCAGCGCATTGCTCGACTGGCTGCCGGAAGGCGGCCTCTCGCGCATCGATCTCTTGTATCCCGATCCGTGGCCGAAGCGGCGGCACTGGAAACGCCGCTTCATCCAGGACGACAGCCTCGAGCGGCTGGCCCGCATTCTGAAAAGCGGCGGCGAGTTGCGTTTTGCCACCGACATCGCCGATTACGCGGCCTATGCCCTGGCGCGCGTGCTGCGCTCGAGCGACTTCATCTGGACGGCGGAGCGCGCCGACGACTGGCGCAAGCCCTGGAACGATTTTGCCGGCACCCGCTACGAGGCCAAGGCCAAGCGCGAGGGGCGCGTGCCGGGGTATTTTGTTTTCCGGAAGAACTAGCCGTCATTCCGGGGCGCTCGCGGAACGCGGGCGAACCCGGAATCCAGGGCAACGAAAGATTCTCTGCTTGGCTCTGGATTCCGGGCCCGCGCCTTCGGCGCGTCCCGGAATGACAGCAGCTACTCGCTGCCGCCCTGCCGCACCTGCCAGAAGCGCACCACGCGCAACGCGGTCGCCGCCGTCAGCCGGTCGAAATTCTCGCGCGCGGCCTCGATTGTGGAGCTTGAGGGCTTGAGACCCGGCCGCGCAGCAATCACCGCCTTGACCGCCGGCCAGCTAAAGCCGGCGGCGCGCGAGAGGATCAGCACCGGATCGGCGCGCTCGCCGTTCATCAGCCGGTCCACCACCTCGACCGGCACCATGCTGACCGTCGCCAGCGCGGCGATGGTTTCTTCGTAAGATCCGGCCTTGGCATAGTCCGCGACATCGGCCTCGGTGAGCTTGCGTTCCTTGTGGCGGGCCTGCACCGCGGCGAGCGCCGCCGTGTAGTTGCGCGGCGCGGCCTTGGCCGCGACTTCCTCGGTCACCTTCGCCAGTACGCGGCGGATTTCGGCCCGGATTTCGGGCTTGGCCTGCGCCAGCAGGCGCTTCTGCACCGTCTCGCTCGCCTGCATCAATAATTGGCGGAACAGGCGCGGCGGGATATCGGTGCGCAGGCCGACCTTCTCGGCCAGCATGTTGTCGCGCTCGGCGCGCTTGACCAGTGTGTTGAACGCCTTGTCCGACAGTTGCGCCTTGCGATTGGTGGCGATGCTGCGCGACACCGCGCCGTCGCCGCGCTGCACGATGACATCCGCCACCGTCTTGGTGATGCTCGGGCGGACGGACAGCGCCAGCAGATGCGCCTGGCTTTTGGTTTCGGCGATCTGCCTGAGCGCGGGTTCCTCGATGCGCGCTTGCCGGAGCACCGGACCGGCGACGTCGATGTCGTCGTTGCCGGCGAGCGTGACCACCACGCCCGATGGCGCGTTCGGCACCGGCGCCAGACGATGCGAGAGTTCCGCCAGCGCCTTGTTCTCGATCTCCTCGATCAGGCAGCCGATGACGTCGTCGAACAATGCGACGTGGCTCTGATTGAAACGGGGAGCACCGTCGAGGAACAGGCTGGTGATGCGGCGCAGAGTCTCGGCGCGCTTTTCCGGCGAGCCATGCGCAACGACCTCTTCCAATTCGGGAAGCAGGGAGGCGGGAACACTCATTACAAAAACCTGCCCAAACGGCCCAGGGATGGCGTGCGATCAAAGATTTAATGCAAATTTAGGGGCAGATTCTGAAGGAAGGGTTAGCCGCCAAAACGCGCCCCTGCTCTTGCAAACAGACCGGAAACCGCTATATTTCCGCCAGTTAAGACACCCTCATAACCGAACGGGTTTTGAGAGTGGGTCCCCCGGGGCCCGCTCTTTTTTGTTACCAAAATGGCTCCTGGCGAGGCGCGACAGGCGGTGGAAACCGCCACCCTAAGCGAGACGGAACCGCGGCTGATCGTCGAGCCGGGTCTGCCGGCGCGCGTGGCGAGCATCGCCGAGCCGGTGATCGAGCAACTCGGCTACCGGCTGGTGCGGGTCAAGGTTTCGGGCGCCGACGGCTGCACCGTGCAGATCATGGCGGAACGGCCGGACGGAACCATGGTGGTCGAGGACTGCGAGACCATATCGCGGGCGCTCTCGCCGGTGTTCGACATGACCGACCCGATCGACCGCGCCTATCGGCTGGAAATTTCCTCGCCCGGCATCGACCGGCCGCTGGTGCGCAAATCCGATTTCGACCGCTACGCCGGCAACCTGGTCAAGATCGAGACCGAAATTCCGATCGACGGCCGCAAGCGCTTTCGCGGCCGGTTGCTGGGCACGCAGGGCGAGGCCGCCAGGCTTCGTCACGAGGAGGCCGGCGAGGAAGCGGAGGTTCTGCTTCCGATCGAGGAAATCAGCGAAGCCAGGCTGCTGCTCACCGACGAGTTGGTGAGACAGGCCTTGCGGCGCGAGAAGAACGCCAAGCGCGACGTGCGCGCGGCGAAACGAGACCGACGAAGGCATAAGTCCGGACCATCCGGGCATGTAAATCCCAACCAAGGAGACTGAGCTATGGCTGTCAGCGCCAACCGGCTCGAACTGTTGCAAATCGCCGACGCGGTCGCCCGCGAGAAGGCGATCGACCGCGGCATCGTCATCGCCGCCATGGAAGACGCCATCGCCAAGGCGGCGCGCTCGCGCTACGGCGCGGAAACCGACGTGCACGCCGAGATCGAGCCCAAGACCGGCGACCTGCGCCTGACCCGTCACATGCTGGTGGTGGAGGCGGTCGAGAACCCGTCGAACCAGATCACGCTCGAAGGCGCGCGCAAGCATCATCCGGCGGCCCAGGTCGGCGACACCATCGCCGATCCGCTGCCGCCGCTGGAGTACGGCCGCATCGCCGCGCAATCGGCCAAGCAGGTCATCGTGCAGAAAGTGCGCGAGGCCGAGCGCGACCGGCAATATGCCGAATACAAGGATCGCATCGGCGACATCGTCAACGGCATCGTCAAGCGCGTCGAATACGGCAACGTGGTGGTCGATCTCGGCCGCGGCGAGGCGATCGTGCGGCGCGACGAGATGCTGCCGCGCGAAGTGTTCCGCAACGGCGACCGCATCCGCGCCTATATCTACGACGTGCGCCGCGAGCCGCGCGGCCCGCAGATTTTCCTCTCGCGCACGCATCCGCAATTCACTTCCAAGCTCTTTGCCCAAGAGGTGCCCGAAATCTATGACGGCATCGTCGAGGTCAAGGCGGTCGCCCGCGATCCGGGCTCGCGCGCCAAGATCGCCGTGATTTCGCGCGATTCATCGGTCGACCCGGTCGGCGCCTGCGTCGGCATGCGCGGCTCGCGGGTCCAGGCTGTCGTGAACGAATTGCAAGGCGAGAAGATCGACATCATTCCGTGGTCACCCGACATCGCCACCTTCGTGGTCAACGCGCTGGCGCCGGCGGAAGTCGCCAAGGTCGTGCTCGACGAAGACAAGGAACGCATCGAGGTGGTGGTGCCGGATCAACAGCTGTCGCTCGCCATCGGCCGGCGCGGGCAAAACGTGCGGCTTGCCTCCCAGCTCACCGGCTGGGACATCGATATTCTGACCGAGCAGGAAGAGTCCGAGCGCCGTCACGCCGAGTTCGAAAGCCGCACCAAGATTTTCGTCGAGGCGCTCAATCTCGACGAAGTGGTGGGCCAGCTGCTCGCCTCGGAAGGCTTCGGCTCGATCGAGGAACTGGCGATGGTGGACGAGAAGGAAATCGCCGGCATCGAAGGCTTCGACGCCGACACCGCGCGCGAATTGCAGGAGCGCGCCAAGGAGTACCTCGACAAACAGGAAGCCGAGCTCGATGCCAAGCGCGTCGAACTGGGCGTCGAGGACGCGGTCAAGGAGGTGCCCGGCGTCACCACGGCGATGCTGGTCAAGCTCGGCGAGAACGGCGTGAAAACCGTGGAAGATCTCGCCGGCTGCGCCACCGACGACTTGACCGGCTGGACCGAGCGCAAGGACGGCGAGAGCAAGCACGAGCCGGGCTTCTTCGACGGCCTCGATGTGTCGCGCGAGGACGCCGAGGCCATGATCATGCAGGCGCGGCTGAAAGCCGGCTGGGTGACGGAAGCCGAGCTCGCGCCGCCGCCTGTACCGGAAGCGGAAGCGACGCCCGCCGACGCGCCGGCAGCCGAATAAGGAGCACGACGGCAACGATGCTGGCGACGGCGCACGATAGCGAACTCGATCACGGCGCGGCGAAAGTCGCGCCGGGAAACGAGCGGCTTTGCGCGCTCAGCCGCACGCTTAAACCGGTCGACGACATGATCCGTTTTGTCGTCGGTCCCGACGGCGCTACGGTGCCCGACATCAAACGAAAATTGCCCGGCCGCGGCATCTGGATCACCGCGACACGCCATTGCCTGGACGAAGCAATCAAGCGCAACGTCTTTGCCCGCGCCTTCAAAAGCAACGTGCGGGTCGAGTCCGATCTGGCGGCGTCAACCGAACGGCTCTTGGAGCGCAGCGCGCTCGATGCGCTGGCGATTGCCGGCAAAGCCGGTCAGGTGGTCGGCGGTTTCGCCAAGGTCGAGGCGGCAATCGGCGGCGAAAACCTGCTGGCGCTGATTTACGCGTCCGATGCGGCGGCCGACGGCAGGCGCAAGCTGGGCGCCGTCTTGCAGCGTAAAATGTCCGAAATATCGCGCGAAATCGCGGTCGTCGCGGCATTTTCCGGCGCCCAATTGGATTTGGCATTGAACCGCCCAAATGTGGTACATGCAGCCCTGCTTGCCGGACCCGTGAGCGACACTTTTCTCGTTCGCGTCAGGCGCTTAGAGCGCTTTCGGACCGGGGATTCGCCCGAACTGGTTGGCGCGCATGCGCAAACGAACGATGCACGAGGACAGATTTCGGAATGAGCGAAACGAAGGATCCTGGCGAAAAGAAACTCAGCGTCGGCAAGCTGACGCTCAAGCCGCGCACCGAGACGGGCGTGGTGCGCCAGAGCTTCAGCCATGGCCGCAGCAAGCAGGTCGTGGTCGAGAAGGTCAAACGCCGCTCGATCGGCGGCGCGCCCGAGATCAAGGCCGAGCCGGCGCCGGCCGAGCCGGTGAAGAAACCGGCCGCCGCCAAAGCTAAAGCCGCGCCCGCCGCCGCGCCCGCCGCCGAGGCGCCGAAAGCCTCCGGCGTTGTGTTACGGACGCTGACCGAGGAAGAGCGCGTGGCGCGCGCCCATGCGCTGGCGGATTCGCGCGTGCGCGAGGCCGAAGAGCGCAAGATCGCCGAGGAAGAAGCGCGCCGCCGCCAGAGCCGCGACGTGGTCGACAAGACCGAGCGCGAAGCGGCCGAGACGCGCAAGCGCGAAGAGGAAGAACGCCGCAAACACGACGAGGAAACCAAGCGCAAGGCTGGCGAGGTCGCCAAGAAGCGTTTCGGCGAGGATGACGTCAAGCGACAGCTCGCCGGCCGCATGGCGCCGGAAGCCGACGACGATGACGGACCGCCCAAGTCGCGCCGCCCCGGCGCCGCGCGTCCGGCCACGGCACGCCCCGCCGCGCCGCGCGGCGCGCCGGCGAAAGAACGCGGCCGCCTGACGCTGGTCACCGCGCTTCGCGCCGATGAGGTGCGCGAGCGTTCAGTCGCCTCGTTCCGCCGCCGCACTCAGCGGCTTAAGGGCCACACCTCCGCCGAGCCGAAGGAAAAGCTCGTGCGCGAGGTCACCATTCCCGATGTCATCACCATTTCGGATCTTGCCAACCGCATGTCGGAGCGCGCGGTCGATGTGATCCGCCTGCTGATGCAGCAGGGACAGATGTTGCAGATCAACGACACCATCGACGCCGACACCGCCCAGTTGATCGCCGAGGAAATGGGCCATTCCGTTCGTCGCGTATCGGAAGCCGACGTGGAAGAAGGCCTGTTCGGCAAGCTGGACGAAACGGAAGCGACCGCTCCGCGCGCCCCGGTGGTCACCGTCATGGGCCATGTCGATCACGGCAAGACCTCGCTGCTCGACACCATCCGTTCGGCCAAGGTGGCGGAAGGCGAGGCCGGCGGCATTACCCAGCACATCGGCGCCTATCAGGTCACGGCACCCTCCGGCGCCAAGATCACCTTCATCGACACGCCCGGCCACGCGGCGTTTACCGCCATGCGCGCGCGCGGCGCCAAGGTCACCGACATCGTCGTGCTAGTGGTGGCCGCCGACGACGGCGTGATGCCGCAGACGGTCGAAGCCATCGACCATGCCAAGGCGGCCAAGGTTCCGATCATCGTCGCCATCAACAAGATCGACAAAGCCGACGCCAAGCCGGAGCGCGTGCGCACCGAACTCCTGCAGCATGAGATTCAGGTAGAATCGATGGGCGGCGATGTGGTGGACGTGGAAGTCTCCGCCACCAAGAAAACCAATATCGACAAGCTTCTGGAGATGATCGGCCTGCAGGCTGAAATCCTCGATCTCAAATCCAACCCGAACCGTCCGGCCGAAGGCACCGTGATCGAGGCCAAGCTCGACCGCGGCCGCGGCCCGGTGGCGACCGTGCTGGTGCAGCGGGGAACGCTGCGGGTCGGCGATCTCGTCGTTGCCGGCGCCGAGTGGGGCCGCGTGCGCGCGCTCGTCTCCGACACCGGCGATCCGATCGAAACCGCCGGACCCTCGACCCCGGTCGAGGTGCTGGGTTTTTCCGGCACCCCCGATGCCGGCGACCGCCTGGCGGTGGTCGAGAACGAAGGCCGCGCCCGCGAAGTCACCGATTACCGCGCCCGTCAGAAACGCGAGAAGTCCAACGTGCGCGCCTCCGGCATGCGCGGTTCGCTCGAGCAGATGATGGCGCAGGCCAAGACCTCGGGCCGCAAGGAATTCCCGCTGGTGGTGAAGGCCGACGTGCAAGGCTCGCTCGAGGCGGTCATCGGCTCGCTGGAAAAATTGGGCACCGAGGAAGTGGCGGCGCGCGTACTGCATGCCGGCGTTGGCGGCATTTCCGAGAGCGACGTGACCCTGGCCGAGGCCTCGGGCGTTCCGATCATTGCCTTCAACGTGCGCGCCAACAAGGAAGCGCGCGAAGCGGCCGAGCGCGCCGGCATCGAAATCCGCTACTACAACATCATTTACGATCTGGTCGACGACGTGAAAAAGGCCATGTCCGGCCTGCTGCCGCCGACGCTGCGCGAGACCATGCTAGGCAACGCGCAGATCCTGGAAATCTTCAAGGTCTCCAAAGTGGGCAACATCGCCGGTTGCCGCGTCACCGACGGCACCGTGGAGCGCGGCGCCAATGTGCGGCTGATCCGCGACAACGTGGTGATCCACGAGGGCAAGCTCAGCCAGCTCAAACGCTTTAAAGACGACGTGCGCGAAGTCGGCGCCGGACAGGAATGCGGCATGGCCTTCGAGAACTACCAGGACATGCGGCAAGGCGACGTGATCGAATGCTACCGGGTGGAGACGATTCAACGCTCGCTGTGAGTCCAATTCTCACACGCGCGACTTAGAAACACTCCGCTTTTTCCAAAGCCAGACGTGGGTGGCCGGAACAGATCCGGCCATGACAAATGAGTTCGTGGAATTTGTAATGCCTCGCAAGAAATCACGCCATGACAAGAGCACGCCCGGCGGCTCGCAGCGCCAGTTGCGCGTCGGCGAGCTGGTGCGCCACGCGATGGCCGACATGCTCACCCGCGGCGACGTGCACGACCCCGTCATCGAGGGCCATCTCATTACCGTGCCGGAAGTGCGCATGACCGCCGACCTGCGGCTCGCCACGATCTACGTCATGCCGCTGGCCGGCCGCGACACCGATCAAGTGCTGGCGGCGTTCGAGCGCAACAAGAAATTCCTGCGCGGCGAGATCGCGCAGCGCATCAATCTGAAGTTCGCGCCCGACATCCGCTTTCGCATCGACGAGCGCTTCGCGGAAGCCGAGCGCATCGACAAGTTGCTGCGCTCGCCCGCGGTCAAGCGCGACCTCGATGATGAGGGCGACGATGACTGACGACCTGCGCGATACCGACGCGCCAACGACCCTCGTTGTCGCTCCGCCACGCGCGGAACGGCCAAAGCAATTCAAGCGCGACAAACGCGATGTCCATGGCTGGGTGGTGCTCGACAAGCCGGTCGGCATGACCTCGACCCACGCCGTGAGCGTCGTGAAGCGGCTGTTTTCCGCCAAGCGCGCCGGCCATGCCGGCACGCTCGACCCGCTCGCCTCGGGCGCACTCCCGATCGCGCTCGGCGAAGCCACCAAAACCGTTCCGTTCGTGATGGACGGCCGCAAGCTCTATCAATTTACCGTGCGCTGGGGCGAAGAGCGCGATACCGACGACGCCGAAGGCCGCGTCATCGCCAGCAGTGACACCCGGCCTTCAGCCGAGGCGATCTCCGCCTTGCTGCCCTCTTTCACCGGCGCCATCGCGCAGGTGCCGCCCAAATACTCCGCGATCAAAATCGAGGGCGAGCGCGCTTACGATCTGGCCCGCGACGGCGCCGCGGTCGAATTGGAGGCGCGGGAGGTCCAAATCGACCGGCTGGAGCTGGTCGTCACCCCGGACCCCGGCCACGCCGTTTTGCACGCCGAATGCGGCAAGGGCACCTATGTCCGCTCGCTCGCCCGCGACATGGGCCGCGCTTTGGGCTGTTTCGGCCATGTCAGCGCGCTCCGGCGGGTCGCGGTTGGGCCGTTCGGCGCGGAAACCATGATTTTGCTGGAACAATTGGAGGCTCTATGCCATAGAGCCGCTGCCGGCGAGGCAAGCCTCGCCGACGCGCTAATGCCTGTCGAGACCGCGCTGGACGACATCCCGGCGCTGGCCGTCAGTCAGGCAGATGCGGCAAGGCTGCAACGTGGCCAAGCCGTTATGTTGCGCGGACGGGACGCACCCAATTTCCGTGGACCAGTTTATGCCACGGCTTCGGGCCACCTGGTGGCCCTTGCCGAACTGGATCGCGGCGAAATCGTCCCCAAGCGCGTGTTTAACCTGGCCGGGCTGATGGGCAGCCGGCTGTCTAAGAAAGGATGACCGATGTCGGTTACCACCGGCCGCAAGGCCGAAGTCATGAAGGAATTCGGCAAGAAGCCGGGCGACACCGGGTCGCCGGAAGTGCAAGTCGCGATCCTGTCGGAACGCATCAATAATCTCACCGAGCATTTCAAGAACCACGTCAAGGACAACCATTCCCGCCGTGGATTGCTCAAGATGGTGAGCCAGCGCCGCACGCTGCTCGATTACCTGCGGCGCACGGACGAACGCAGCTACAAGACTCTGATCGAGAAGCTCGGCATCCGCCGCTGATTTTTGGCGCGCGGGAATGATCCCGCGCGTTCCGTGAGCGGAGGCGTTTGACGCATCCGCGATTTGGTCCGTGAGGCGACAAGCGCCGCGGACGTTTAAAGGTGGCGGACGAAAAGGTTCGTTCGCTCGACCAGGTAAGGTTCGAACGCCATGGCAGGATCGCCAGACGCTGTTGCTCCCCGCATCGCGGTGATGTGCGACAGTCTCTCGCCGTCTTGCTCATGGCCTTCGGGGCTCGCCGAAAACCATGAGAAAGATATGCAATGTTCGATATCCATCGTGTTGAACTCGACTGGGGCGGGCGCAAGCTCACCCTCGAAACCGGGCGCGTAGCCCGCCAGGCCGACGGGGCCGTTCTCGCCACCTACGGCGAAACCACCGTGCTCTGCGCGGTCGTCGCGGCGAAGCAGCCCAAGGAAGGCATCGACTTCCTTCCACTGACCGTCAACTACACCGAAAAATATTACGCGGCCGGACGTATTCCCGGCGGCTTCTTCAAGCGCGAGCGCGGTCCGACCGAAAAGGACACGCTGACCTCGCGCCTGATCGATCGCCCGATCCGTCCGCTGTTCGCCGACGGCTGGCGCTGCGACACGCAAGTGACGGCCACCGTGCTGTCGCACGACCAGGAGAACGACCCCGACATGGTCGCGATGGTCGCCGCCTCCGCCGCCCTCACGCTGTCCGGCGCCCCGTTCATGGGCCCGATCGGCGGCGCTCGCGTCGGCTTCGTCAATAACGAATACGTGCTCAACCCGACGCTCGACGAGATGAAGGAAAGCCACCTCGACCTCGTCATCGCCGGCACGCAAGACGCCGTGATGATGGTGGAATCGGAAGCCAAGGAGCTGTCCGAGGACATCATGCTCGGCGCCGTGATGTTCGGCCACCGGCATATCCAGCCGGTGATAGAGGCGATCATCAAGCTCGCCGAAAAGGCCGCCAAGGAGCCGCGCGAACTCGCCGTCGCCGACCACAAGGCGCTGGAAAAGGAAATCCTCGGCATGGCCGAGAGGGACCTGCGCGCCGCCTATTCGATCGTGAAGAAGCAGGATCGTCAGGACGCCGTCGCCGCCGTCAAGAAAAAGGTGATGGAGCATTTCTTCCCGGAAGGCCAAGAATCAGATTCTGGGCCCAAGCACGACAAGCTGGCGGTTGCCGGCGTGTTCAAGGAACTCGAAGCCAAGATCGTGCGCTGGAACATCCTCGACACCTCAAAGCGTATCGACGGCCGCGATCTTTCGACCGTGCGCCCGATCGTGGCGGAAGTCGGCGTGTTGCCGCGCACCCACGGCTCGGCGCTGTTCACCCGCGGCGAGACCCAGGCTTTGGTGGTCGCTACGTTGGGCACCTCCGAGGACGAGCAGTTCATCGACGCGCTGCAGGGGACGTATAAAGAGACGTTCATGCTGCACTACAACTTCCCGCATTATTCGGTCGGCGAAACCGGCCGCACCGGCGCGCCCGGCCGCCGCGAGATCGGCCACGGCAAACTGGCGTGGCGTGCGATCCATCCGATGCTGCCGAGCAAGGAAGAGTTCCCCTATACGATCCGCCTCGTATCCGAGATCACGGAATCGAACGGTTCGTCCTCGATGGCGTCGGTGTGTGGATCCTCGCTCGCTTTGATGGACGCGGGCGTGCCCTTAAAACGGCCGACCGCCGGCATCGCCATGGGCCTCATTCTCGAGGACAAGCGCTTTGCCGTGCTGTCCGACATCCTCGGCGACGAGGACCATCTCGGCGACATGGACTTCAAGGTGGCCGGCACCGAAGGCGGCATCACCTCGCTGCAGATGGACATCAAGATCGCCGGCATCACCGAGGAGATCATGAAGGTGGCGCTGGCCCAGGCCAAGGACGGCCGCCTGCACATCCTGGGCGAGATGGCCAAGGCGCTGACCAGCGCCCGCGCCGAGCTCGGCGAACACGCGCCGCGCATCGAGTCGTTCAAGATCCCGACCGACAAGATCAGGGAAGTGATCGGCACCGGCGGCAAGGTGATCCGCGAGATTGTCGAGAAGACCGGCGCCAAGATCAACATCGAGGACGACGGATCGGTCAAGGTCGCTTCCGCCGACGGCGAGTCGATCAAGGCGGCGATCAAGTGGATCAAGTCGATCGCCTCCGATCCGGAGCCCGGCGTCATCTACGACGGCACCGTGGTCAAGGTGATGGACTTCGGCGCCTTCGTGAACTTCTTCGGCGCCAAGGACGGCCTCGTGCATATCAGCCAACTGGCGCCGAACCGCGTCAACAAGGTCACCGACGTCGTCAAGGAAGGCGACAAGGTGAAGGTCAAGCTCTTGGGCATGGACGAGCGCGGCAAGGTGCGGCTGTCCATGAAGGCGGTCGACCAGAAGACCGGCGAGGACCTCGAGGCCAAGCAGAAGGCCGCGGGCGGCGAACCGCAGCAGGCGGCCGGCGGCGCGGCGGAGTAATGTTGCTCCATCAATGAACAAAGGGCGGCTTTCAGGCCGCCCTTTGTTATTTGGAACGTTTGATCATCCCAGGGCTAGTTTCGCTTTCCCGCCATCTTGTTCTCGACGCATCTGTAGTAGGCATCCATCGTGCCTCGCCCGAGCCTGTAGCAATAGAGCGCAGCCGCCCCGGCCGGTCCTCGAGTGCGCCCATAGACGCCGCCCATCTCCAGGCAGCACGCGCGGCGCGCCGCGTCCTGAGCCCACGAGCTCGATCCGTTTGCAAGCAGAGTAACGACGATGATGATAGGCATTGCAAACTTTCCGGGCACGGCAACCTCCATCGGCAAGGTCAAACAATAGCTTAGCGTTCGGATAAGCCGCCTGTCAACTCCAGGGCGAGCGCGATCGACGCGCCGCCAGCTCAGCGGCCGCTCTTTTTATTTCGGCTTGGCCTTATCCTGTCGATAAGCTTAACTTATCGAGAGGGGCAATCAGTCCGATTGGACCTGATTAGTCCGCCTTCCTATATACGCCACAAGCGCGCGCCACGATCTATGCGCGCGCAGTTTCAATGGAGGACAGTTTCATGGACGCGAAAACCGACGAAAAGAGCGCGGGCAAGTGCCCGTTCACCGGCAGCAGCCGCAGCGCCACGAACCGCCATTGGTGGCCGGACGCGCTGGACTTTGAGATGCTCCATCGGAACTCCAGCCTGTCCGATCCGATGGGCAAGGATTTCGACTACGCCAGGGAATTCAAGAGCCTCGACCTCAACGCCGTGATCAAGGACCTGCAGACCCTGATGACAAACTCGCAAAGCTGGTGGCCCGCCGACTTCGGCCACTACGGCGGCCTGTTCATCCGCATGGCGTGGCACTCAGCGGGCACCTACCGCATTACCGACGGCCGCGGCGGCGCCGGCGCCGGACAGCAGCGCTTCGCGCCGCTCAATAGCTGGCCCGACAACGCCAACCTCGACAAGGCGCGCCGGCTGTTGTGGCCGATCAAGCAGAAGTACGGCCGGAAAATTTCCTGGGCCGACCTGATGGTCCTGGCCGGCAACGTCGCCCTCGACTCGATGGGCTTCAAGACGTTTGGCTTCGGCGGCGGCCGCGCCGATGTCTGGGAGCCCGAAGAACTCTACTGGGGCCCCGAAGGCACTTGGCTCGGCGACGAACGCTACAGCGGCGAACGCCAGCTTAGCGAGCCGCTCGGCGCCGTGCAGATGGGCCTGATCTACGTCAATCCGGAAGGGCCGAACGGCAAGCCCGATCCGGTCGCGGCGGCCAAGGACATCCGCGAGACGTTCTTCCGCATGGCGATGAACGACGAAGAGACCGTCGCGCTCATCGCCGGCGGTCACACCTTCGGCAAGACGCACGGTGCCGGCGATCCGTCGCTGGTCGGACCGGAGCCGGAAGCCGGCGCTCTGGAGGACCAGGGCCTCGGCTGGAAGAGCAAATATGGCACGGGCCTTGGCGCCGACGCCATCACCGGCGGCCCGGAGGTCACCTGGTCGCAGACGCCGACGAAATGGAGCAACCACTTCTTCGACAACCTGTTCAACAATGAATGGGAACTGACCAAGAGCCCGGCCGGCGCGCAGCAGTGGAAGGCGAAAGGCGCCGCCGCCACGATCCCGGACGCCCACGACAAGTCGAAGAAGCATGTGCCGACCATGCTGACCACGGACCTGTCGCTGCGGATGGACCCGGCCTACGAGAAAATCTCGCGGCGCTTCCAGAAGAACCCGCAAGAGTTCGCGGACGCGTTCGCCCGGGCCTGGTTCAAGCTCACGCACCGCGACATGGGCCCGATCCAGCGTTACCTCGGCCCGCTGGTGCCGAAGGAAATCCTGATCTGGCAGGACCCGATCCCGGCGGTGAACCATCCGCTGATCGATGAAAAGGATGTCGCCGCGTTGAAGGCGAAGATCCTCGCCTGCGGCCTCACGGTGTCGCAGCTCGTCTCGACGGCCTGGGCATCGGCGTCGACGTTCCGCGGCTCCGACAAACGCGGCGGCGCCAACGGCGCCCGCATTCGCCTTGAGCCCCAGAAGGGCTGGGAGGTCAACCAGCCGGCCCAGCTCAGGACGGTGTTGCAGAAACTCGAAACGATTTCAGAAGGAATTCGGCAAAAAGGTTTCGCTTGCGGACCTGATCGTTCTTGGCGGCTGCGCCGCGGTGGAGAAGGCCGCGAAGGATGCCGGCGTCGACGTCAAGGTTCCCTTCACGCCGGGACGCATGGACGCCTCGCAGGAGCAGACCGACGTCGATAGCTTTGCACCGCTCGAACCGCGCGCTGACGGCTTCCGCAACTATGTCGGCGGCAAGCAGCAGTTCATGCAGCAGGAAGAAGCGCTGGTGGACCGCGCGGCGTTGCTGCGGCTGACCGGGCCGGAGATGACGGTCCTCGTCGGCGGCCTGCGCGTGCTCGGCGCCAATGTCGGCGGGTCCAGCCACGGCGTCTTCACCAGTAAGCCCGGGACGCTGACCAACGACTTCTTCGTCAACCTGCTCGACATGGGCACCGAGTGGCAGGCCCCGAACGCCGATGGCGTGTATGAGGGCCGCGACCGCAAGACCAAGGCGGTCAAGTGGACCGGCACCCGCGTCGACCTGATCTTCGGTTCGCACTCGCAACTGCGCGCCTTCGCCGAGGTCTACGCTTGCGCTGACTCGAAGGAGAAGTTCGCGAAGGACTTCGTGACGGCGTGGACCAAGGTGATGAACGCTGATCGCTTCGACCTCGCCTAAAGCGGCCAAAAATTAAAACGGCCGGGGAAATCCCCGGCCGTTTTTTATTTCACTGTTTGATCCTATTTCCCGCCGTTTTCCACTTCGCCGTGGGCGGCCTTGAGCGCGTCGGGCTGCGGCATCGAAACGACGTTGTAGCCGCTATCGACGAAATGCACCTCGCCGGTGACGCCGGTCGACAGATCCGACAACAGATACAAGCCCGCGCCGCCCAATTCCTCCAGCGTCACGCCGCGGCCGAGCGGCGAGTATTTCTGCTGGAACGCGAACATATAGCGCGCGTCGGTGATACCCGCTCCCGCAAGAGTGCGGATCGGCCCGGCCGAAATCGCGTTGACGCGAATTTTCTGGTGCCCGAAATCGACCGCCAGATAACGCACCGCCGCTTCCAGTCCGGCTTTGGCCACGCCCATCACGTTGTAATTCGGCATGGCGCGCTCGCCGCCATTATAGGTCAGCGTCACCATGGCGCCGCCGTTCGGCATCAGCGCGGCGGCGCGCTGGGCCGCCTCCTTGAAGGCGTAACAGGAGATCACCATGGTGCGGATGAAATTCTCGCGCGTGGTGTCGGCAAAACGGCCTTTGAGCTCGTTCTTGTCCGAGAAGGCGACCGCGTGCACGAGGAAATCGATCGTGCCCCATTGCTGCTTGATCTCGGCGAACACCGCGTCGACCGAGGCGATATCCTCGACGTCGCATGGCATCACCAATGACGAGCCGACCGATTCAGCGAGCGGCTTGACCCGCTTGGCCAGCGCGTCGCCCTGATAGGTGAAGGCGAGTTTGGCGCCGTGGTCGTTGAGCATCTTGGCGATGCCCCAGGCGATCGAGTGGTCGTTCGCCACCCCCATCACCAGTCCGCGCTTGCCTTCCATCAGTCCCGGCATGTGCGACTACGCGTCCACATGCTTGAGGATGATGGAGGCATTGGTGCCGCCGAAGCCGAAGGAATTCGACAGCACCGCGCCCAGTTTCACGTTGTCCTTGCGCGAACGCTGTATCGGCATGTCGGCAAAGGCGGGGTCGAGATTCTCGATATTGGCGCTTTCGCAGATGAAGCCGTTGTTCATCATCAAGAGCGAATAGATCGCCTCCTGCGCCCCAGCGGCGCCGAGTGAATGGCCGGTGAGCGACTTGGTGGCGGAAATCGGCGGGCACTTCGCCCCGAACACGCCGCGGATCGCCTCGATCTCCTTGAGGTCGCCGACCGGCGTCGCGGTAGCATGCGGATTGATGTAGTCGATCGGTGCCTTGCAGGTCTCGAGCGCGAGCTTCATGCAACGCACCGCGCCCTCGCCCGAGGGCGCCACCATGTCGTAGCCGTCGGAGGTCGCGCCGTAGCCGGCGACCTCGGCGTAAATCTTCGCGCCTCGCGCGCGGGCGTGTTCGAGCTCTTCCAGCACCACGACGCCGGCGCCGCCCGCAATGACGAAACCGTCGCGGCTCACGTCGTAGGCGCGCGAGGCCGTCTGCGGGTTGTCGTTGTATTTCGACGACATCGCGCCCATGGCGTCGAACAAATTCGCCATGGTCCAGCTCAGCTCCTCCGAGCCGCCGGCAAATACCATGTCCTGCTTGCCCCACTGGATCAGCTCGGTGCCGTTGCCGATGCAGTGGTTTGACGTGGCGCAGGCCGATGAGATCGAATAGTTCACGCCCTTGATCTTGAACCAGGTGGAGAGCGTCGCCGAGGCGGTCGACGACATTGCTTTGGGTACGGCGAAGGGGCCGATGCGCTTGGGCGAACCCTTCTCGCGCGTAATGTCGGCGGCTTCCACGATCGCCACGGTCGAGGGGCCGCCCGACCCCATGACGATGCCGGTGCGCTCGTTGGAAATATCCTTTTCCTCGACGCCGGAATCGCGGATCGCTTGCTCCATGGCGACGTGATTCCATGCCGCGCCCTGGCCGAGGAAGCGCATGGCGCGCCGGTCCACCGATCCGGCCGGATCGAGTGTCGGCATGCCTTGTACCTGGCACCTGAAACCGTGCTTGGCGAACTCGTCGGCACGCGTAATGCCGGATTTAGCTTCGCGCAGGCTGGCCAGGACTTCCTGGGTATTGTTGCCAATGGATGAGACGATGCCCATCCCGGTCACAACGACTCGCCTCATCGCCGACCTCACTCCCGTCGTGGATTATCGTTGATTGGGCCATACATGGGCGGCCTTAGGCCCTCATGCAACACCGCAGGCCCACTCAAGCGCCGCTCGGTTGCAGCGCTGCGTCTTGCTTGAACAGGCCAACCTTAAGGTCGAGGGCCTTGTAGATCACGTTGCCGTCGGCCGAGAGCCAACCATCGGCGATGCCGAGAACCAACTTGGAACGCATCACCCGCTTGAAATCGACCCCGTAGATGACCTTCTTCACGCTCGGCAGCACCTGTCCCGAAAACTTGATCTCGCCCAGGCCCAGCGCGCGGCCCTTGCCCGGCGAGCCCAGCCAGCCGAGGAAGAAGCCGACCATCTGCCACAACGCATCGAGACCGAGGCAGCCTGGCATCACCGGGTCGTTCTTGAAGTGGCAAAGGAAAAACCAGAGGTCCGGTTTCACCTCGAGTTCCGCGCGGACCAAGCCCTTGCCGTGCTCGCCGCCCTGCTCGGAGATTTCGGCGATGCGGTCGAACATCAGCATCGGCGGCAGCGGCAACTGGGCATTGCCGGGCCCGAACAATTCGCCGCGCCCGCAGGCCAGCAAGTCTTCGTATTCGAAGCTGCTACGGCGTGTTTCCATGAGCGCGCTATCCCCGCTGGGCGGGCCGGCCGGTTGAATTCCCATGCGTGGATTCGTAACACACCAGGGCAAGGCGGCAAAGATAGCGGAACCCGAGCGGCGCGATAGTTTTTCTCCTCAAAACCGCTGCAAATTCGGCCCACCCCGGCAACTTGCGGGGCGGTTGCATCTTAAGGCCCAAATCCGTATATGTTTCAGGTGAAACCGCCTGTCCAAGGCCGGTTTTTCAGGCGTAACGATGAGCCAGACGCGTAGCATGGTATTTCCTTCCACCAAGCCGATAGCCCCTGCCGCCGACAGCACGGAATTGACCGGCTGCCCGTGGCATGACGTGAAGGCAATGTTGCGCCAAGTCGGCTTGCGGCCGACGCGGCAACGCATGGCGCTGGGTTGGCTGCTGTTCGGAAAAGGCGACCGTCACCTCACCGCCGAGATGCTTTACGAGCAAGCGACCCGCGCCAAGGTGCCGGTTTCGCTCGCCACCATCTACAACACGCTGCACCAGTTCACCGAGGTCGGCTTGCTGCGGCAGGTTGCCGTCGATGGCTCGAAAGCCTACTTCGACACCAACGTTACGGCGCATCATCACTTCTTCGTCGAGGGCGCCGATGAATTGCTCGACATCCCCGGCGCCGATGTGATCGTGGGCAAGACCCCCGTCCCGCCGGAAGGTTACGAGATTGCGCGCGTCGATGTGGTGGTGCGGTTGCGCAAGAAGATCTGAACGCGAAGACATCGCGTTCCGCTTGGACCCCGCACGCGCGGGGTTTTTTATTCGCAAGCGCGTGAAAATCCGTCGAGCGGCCTGTGGCGGCATGCTAGCCTAAAATTTAATCAGACCGCGAAGACGGCTGCAGCCGGGAGCAACGCCATGGCCACACCACTCAAGCACGTCAAGATTGCGCCCAAGGGCATGGGCCTCAACGACTTCATCGCCCAGCAGGAAGGCTTTTTCGCCGCCGAAGGCCTCGACGTCGAGTTTGACTGGAAGACATTTCGCGGCACGCAATCGAGTTGGAAGGACTTCGAGTACTTCCAGCGGCCGCAGGACAAACCCTACACCGAAAGCAAGGAGGACGTGATCCAGGGCGCCTGCGTTTGGGGCTCGATCTGCAACGCCGGCGCCGGCATGGGCCGCTTCGTCTCGGAAGCTTACGGCCTGTCGCCTTGGGCGATTTTCGTTCGGCCGGATTCCAAGATCCACAAACCGGCGGATCTCAAGGACGTGCCGGTGTCGGTCGGTCTGCGCGCCGGCAGCCATTTCAACGTGCCCTATCGGCTGGAAAAGTTCCTGCCGCTCGAGCACATCAAGATCGTCAATACCGGCGGTTTTGGCGCACGGCTGAAGGCGCTGCTGGATGGCGAAGTCGAGGCCGCGAGCCTGTTGCCACCGCAGATCGCGATGGCCGAGCAGCTCGGCTTGCGCGCCATCATCCGCGACACGTTCAAGACGCTGTGGTGGGTGCCGGAAAGCTCCGATCCGGCGGTGGTGATCGGTTATCTGCGCGCGCTCGATCGCGCGGAAAAAGCCATGGATGCCGACCTCGCCAAATATCTGCCCCTGTGGAAGCTCGCGGTGCCGGCTGACTTCGAGAATTACCGGCCGTGGGATTTCAGCAAGTTCGGACGCGGCGAGCGCTTCGTCTACCAGGCGCTACCGCGCGAGGATTTCGATGACACGCTCGACCAGGTCAAACGCTGGGGGCTCGACCAGTATCTCAAGGAACGCAGCTTCGAGACCTTAAGCTACGTACCGCGCTGAGGCGTCATTCGACTTTCTCGTTCGGATAGGCGCCCCACAACCGTTCCTGCCGGATCCAGCCGTCGAAATTCTTGCCGACGAATTCGCACCAGCTTCCGGTGCAGGATTTCAACTGGCCGAGCACGCCGGATTGCAGACGGGCGGTCTCCGGAGATTTCGGGTCGGCATGCTCATAGAGCGGCACCAGGTCGTTCTTCAAATCCGGCACCACCACCGCCGAGCGCCGGCCGGACAGCAACGAATGATAGACCCAGCCCTCCGCCCCTTCCCAGTCGCGGATGCGCCGCCAATTCTCGAACTCGGCGGTGATCTCCACCGGCATGCCGGCGCGGGTATAGACCCAGCGCACCTCCTGGTCCTTGTTGGGACCGGAGCGCACATTGACGCGATCCGATTTGAGGCTGACGAAACGCGGAACCGGCAGTCCGCTCACCGAGCCGGTGGTCAGATCGCCCGCCGCTAGGCCGGCCGCGGCCTGCATCGCCACCAAGACGGCGGCCAGCGCCGCGACGATGAGCCGGCGGTACACGGCTGCAAAGCCAAGTCCGAAGCCTTGACCAAAGCTTTGTGTTGTCATTGCCATCTGGTAGGAAAAAGAACGGATTTACGACCCCACGCGCGCGAGCCGGGAGTGTGGGCGAGTACGGTTAAAGAGGGCTGAACAAACGCCCAAGCGGTCGTATGATCGGCCGCCGAACGCCGCGGTAACAGGACATGCCGAAGACCAAAAAGCCGCTGGTCATCGTCACGCGCAAGCTGCCCGACAATGTCGAGCTGCGGATGCGGGAACTTTTCGACGTCCGCTTCAACCCCGACGACAGGCCGATGACGCAAAGTCAGCTCGCCGAGGCGGTGAAGACCGCCGACGTGCTGGTGCCGACCGTCACCGACCGCATCGACGCCTCGGTGCTCAGCAAATCGGGCGAGCAACTCAAGCTGATCGCCAATTTCGGCAATGGCGTCGACAATATCGACGTCGCCACCGCCGTGCAGCGCGGCATCACCGTCACCAACACGCCGGGGGTGCTGACCGAAGACACCGCCGACATGACCATGGCGCTGATCCTGTCGGTGCCGCGGCGGCTGGCCGAAGGTGCCAATGTGCTGACAACCGATAAGGACTGGGGCGGCTGGACGCCGACCTGGATGCTGGGCAAGCGCATCTGGGGCAAGCGGCTGGGTATCGTCGGCATGGGCCGGATCGGCCAGGCGGTGGCGCGGCGCGCCCGCGCCTTCGGCTTGCAGATCCATTACAACAACCGCCGCAAGGTGGCGCCCAAGATCGAGGAGGAACTCGATGCCACCTATTGGGAGAGCCTCGACCAGATGCTCGCCCGCATGGACATCGTCTCGATCAATTGCCCGCACACACCGGCAACTTATCATCTGCTGTCGGCGCGCCGGCTCAAGCTGCTGCGGCCCGAGGCCTATATCGTCAACACCTCGCGCGGCGAAGTGATCGACGAGAATGCGCTCGCTCGCCTGATCGAAGCCGGCGACATCGCCGGCGCCGGGCTGGACGTGTTCGAGCATGAGCCGGCGGTAAACCCAAAACTCGTCAAGCTCGCCAAAGCCGGCAAGGTGGTGCTCCTGCCGCATATGGGCTCGGCCACGCTGGAGGGCCGCATCGACATGGGCGAGAAGGTCATCATTAACATCAAGACATTCATGGACGGGCACCGGCCGCCGGATCGCGTGTTGCCGTCGATGCTTTGAGTCAATATTTTCCCGATAAATCCTTGATCGCCGGCTTGTCACCACTGAGCGGATTGCCCGAATCCCATTCGTAACTCAGCGTCTCGAAGCGCCACCCGCGCGCGTCCACCATCAGCAGGCGCCCGACCAGGCCTTCGCCGAAACCGACGATCTCGCGGATCACTTCCAGTGCCATCATCGAGCCGAGCACGCCCGGCAGCGCGCCGAGAATGCCGGCTTCCGCGCAGGCCGGCACCGTGCCCGCCGGCGGCGCGTCCGGAAATAAACAACGATAAGTCGGATTGCGGGCGCCGTCGGGACGCCGCTCATGCGCGCGCAGCGTGGTGAGCGAGCCGTCGAAGGTGCCGACGGCGGCCGTGACCAGCGGCTTTTTGGCAAAGTAGCAAGCGTCGGACACCAGATAGCGCGTGGCGAAGTTATCCGAGCCGTCGGCAACGATGTCGTACTTTGAAATGAAATCGAGCGCGTTGCCGGCCTCGAGCCGCGCCATGTGCGTTTCGATCTGCACATGCGGATTGAGCCGCGCAATCGCCGCCTCCGCGCCGTCAACCTTGCGGACGCCGACATCCTCGGTGCCGAAAATCACCTGGCGCTGCAAATTCGACAGCGAGACGATATCGTCGTCAATGATGCCGAGCGTGCCGACCCCGGCGGCGGCGAGATACAGCAGCACCGGCGCGCCCAGGCCACCGGCGCCGACCACCAACACGCGCGCAGCCTTGAGCTTTGCCTGGCCCGGGCCGCCGACTTCGCGCAGCACGATGTGCCGCGCATAGCGTTCGAGTTCTTTTGCATCGAGCATCGCGGCTAAGCCTAGCGCATGGCGGCGAAAAGTGGGAACCCGCCGACGCCATGGCGCCTTGCGCGACCGCCTCGATGGGTTAAGGTGACCGCAAAACATAAGCGGGATGGCGTTAAACGATGCGTTGGGGACCGTTTCTGGCAGTCCTTGTGCTGTTGCTCGGCGCCGGCTCGACAGCCGCGCAGTCGCCGGGCATCATTCCGATGCCCGAGCCGCAAGCCAAGCCCGCAAA
Source organism: uncultured Alphaproteobacteria bacterium (assembly GCA_963703875.1). Lineage (GTDB taxonomy): Bacteria > Pseudomonadota > Alphaproteobacteria > Rhizobiales > Xanthobacteraceae > Pseudolabrys. The sequence continues at coordinate 155,000 of CAVPFZ010000022.1, read as the reverse complement.
AAAACACCTGAAGCCGAAAGCGGCCGCCCTAAAGCCGGCCGAAACCAAACCGGCGGAGAAAAAAGCCGCCACCAAGCCCGCCGCGCGGAAAGCCGCAACGCCCAAGCCCGCGGCACCGAAAGTCGCCGCCGCACCAGCCAAATTCGAACCGGCATCCGACGCCTTGGCCGGAATCCCTTTCGGCGAGCGCGCGAGAATCCAGGCGGCGTTGCTGTGGTCGGGCGACTACAGCGCTGCGACCGGCGACGACCCGATGCTCTCGGCAATCAAGAATTACCAGAAGCGCAGCAAGGGCAAGATCACAGGTACGCTCACGTCGTCCGAACGCGTGGCGCTGCTCGTCGACGCCAAGCGCTACGAGGACGAGTTTGGCTGGAGAGTGGTGGTCGACCCGGCCACCGGCATCCGCATCGGCCTGCCGGCCAAACTGGTGCCGCATGCGCATGACGCCGCGCGCGGCACGCGCTGGTCGTCGGCGCATGGCGAAGTGCAGGTGGAGACCTTCCGCATCAAGGATCCCGCCCTCACCCTCGGCACGCTGTTCGAGAAGGAAAAGAAACAACCGGCCACGCGCAAGATCGAGAGCAGCGCGCTGCACGACAGCGATTTCTTTATTACCGGCATGCAAGGCTTGAAGATGTTTTCCGTGCACGCCAAAGCGCGCGACGGCGAGGTGCGCGGCTTCACGATGCTTTACGACCAGATGATGGAAGGCATCGTCGCACCGGTGACCGGGGCGATGGCTTCGGCCTTCTCGCCGTTTCCCGAGCGCAGCGCGCCCTACGCCGCGCTGGCGAAATCGGTAGAATACGGCACCGGTCTGGTCGTGAGCCCGCAAGGCTACATCGTCACCGACCGAAAGATCACCGAGGGCTGCCAAGTAATCGTCGCCGCCGGCCTCGGTGACGCCGATCGCGTCGCCGTCGACCGAGACAATGGGCTGGCGTTGCTGCGCGTCTACGGGCAGCACAAATTATCGGCGGTGGCGCTGACAATCGATGCGCCCAAATCCAGCGAACTGACCCTGGTCGGCATTGCCGATCCCAAGGAACAATCCGGTAGCCGCCAGCTGACCGAGGTCAAGGCGCGTCTGACGGATGGCACCGCGATTGAATTGCACCAGCCGATGCCAATGGCGGGATTTTCAGGCGCCGCCGCGCTCGACTCGCAGGGCCAGTTCCTCGGCATGATGGAAATGGGCAACGCCGTGCTCGCCAGCGTCGACGCGAGCGCCCCGCCGGTGCGGCTGGTGAAGGCCGAAACCATCCGCGGCTTCCTCGCGGGGCACAATATTCAGACGGCGCAAGCGCAGACCGGCGATGCCAAGGCGTCGGTGGTGCGCATTATTTGCGTGAGGAAATAACAGTTACCTGTCCCGGGCGCGGCCGCACCACATCCGGGCCGGTTCTATTTATTCTTCCACTCCGGCTTCCGCTTCTCGACGAAAGCCTTCATGCCTTCCTTCTGGTCTTCGGTGGCAAAGAGTGAGTGGAAAATGCGCCGCTCGAAGCGCATGCCTTCGGCGAGCGAGGTCTCCTGCGAGGCGTTGATCGCCTCCTTGCCGGCTAGCACCGAGGGCAACGAATAGTTGGCGATGGTTTCGGCGACCTTCATCGCCTCCTCCATCAGGTTCGCCGCCGGCACCACGCGCGCCACCAGTCCCGATTTCTCGGCCTCGGCCGCGTCCATCATGCGCCCGGTCAGGATCATATCCATGGCCTTGGCCTTGCCAACCGCGCGCGTCAGCCGCTGCGTGCCGCCGATGCCGGGAATGACGCCGAGTTTGATTTCCGGCTGGCCGAATTTGGCATTGTCGGCCGCGATCACGATGTCGCACTGCATGGCGACCTCGCAGCCGCCGCCGAGCGCGAAGCCCGCGACCGCGGCGACGACCGGCTTGCGCGCGAGCGTCACCGGATTCCAATCGGCAGTGAAGTTGCCGAGATAGGCCTCGATGAAGGTCTTGTCGACCATCTCCTTGATGTCGGCACCGGCCGCGAAAGCCTTGTCGCTGCCGGTGATCAGCATGCAGCCGATTGTATCGTCGGCGTCGAAGGCCTTGATTGCCTGCGTCAGCTCAGCTTTCAGCGCCTGGTTGAGCGCGTTGAGCGCGGCCGGCCGGTTGAGTCGGATAATGCCGACGCGGCCTTTGGTGTCGACGATGATGTTCTGGTAGCTCATAGCGTTTCCTCTGACCTCACTCGAGCTTGACGCCGGCGCGTTTCACGACATCCGCCCATTTGGCGGAATCGGTCTTGATGGTGGCGGCGAAATCCTCCGGCGTGCCGCCGGCCGGCTCGTCGCCGATGACTTTGAATTTCTCCTTGAAGACGTCCGACACTAGCGCCTTGTTGATCGCGGCGTTGAGCCGGTCGACGATCGGACGCGGCACGCCGGCCGGCGCGATAACGCCGGTCCAGGTCGGCGCCAGATAACCGGGCACGGTTTCGCCGATGGTCGGCAAATCCGGGAATGCCGGCGAGCGCTTGGCGCCGCTGACGCCGAGCGCCCGCACCTTGCCGGAACGCGCCAGCGACGCGATCGATTGCAGGCTCTCGAACATCAGGTCGACATGGCCGGCGACCAGATCGGTCAACGCCGGCGCGCCGCCGCGATAGGGCACGTGCACGATCTGCGTGCCGGTCATGAATTTGAATAGCTCGCCACCGACATGGCCGGGCGAGCCGTTGCTTGACGAGGCATTGGTCAACTTGCCGGGATGAGCTTTGGCATAGTCGATCAGCTCCTTGACCGAGGTCACCGGCAACTGCGGCGAAACCGCGAGCAGCAAATGACCGCGCGCCACCAGCGCGATCGGCTGGAAGTCGCGCTCGATGACGTAAGGCAGCTTCGTTACCATGTGGCGGGTGATGGCGAGCGCGCCGATCGGCCCCATGCCGATGGTGTAGCCATCGGGAGGCGATTTCGCGATCAAGTCGAGCCCGAGCGTGAGCGCGCCGCCAGGGCGGTCGTCGATGATCACCGGCTGACCCAGCTCGGGGCCGATCACCGACGCCAGAATGCGCGCGACATTGTCGGTGGCGCTGCCGGCCGCCTGCGGCACGATAAAGCGGATCGGGTGGTCGGGATATTCGGCGCGCGCCGCGCCCACGGTGGCGGCGAGAAGAAAGGCGATGAGGGTGAATTTGCGCATATCACGGACCCCGGCGGTCGAGGCGCATAGCTTGGCTTATTTCTGGCAGCTCGGGCAATAGAAGGTCGAGCGGCCGGTCTGCACGATGCGTTTGATTTTGCCCTTGCAGTTCGGGCAAGGTTCGCCCTCGCGGTCGTAGACGCGGAAATTGTGCTGAAAATCGCCGAGCGCGCCGTCGGTGCGGCGATGATCGCGCAGCGACGAACCGCCGGCCTCGATGGCGTCTTTGAGCACCACCTTGATGGCATCGACCAAGGCGACGGCGCGCTCGTTCGGCTTTCCGTTGCGGTTGGCGATGGTCGAAGCCTGCCGTTTCGGCGACAGGTGCGCGCGGAACAGAGCTTCGCAAACATAAATGTTGCCGAGGCCGGCGACGACGCGCTGATCGAGCAGCGCGGCCTTCAGCGACGTCTTCTTGCCGGCACACGCCTTGGCCAACATTGTGGCGTCGAACGCATTGCCCAAAGGTTCCGGCCCGAGATTGCGCAGCAGCGGCTCATGCTCAATCTTGCTGCGCGGCACGAGCTTCATCGAGCCGAAGCGGCGCGGATCGTTGAACGTCACCGTTGCGCCATTCGACATGTGAAACACCACGTGGTCATGCGCGGTGCTTTTGGATTTCTCGTGATAATAGACGCCGGGTTTGGCATCTTTCCCGACGCGAAACGAGCCCGACATGCCGAGATGCATCATCAGCACGTCGCCCGACGACAGATCCGCCAGCAGATATTTCGCGCGCCGGCCCAGGCCCGCGACGGTTTGGCCCTCCAGCCGCCTGGCGAAATCCTTCGGCAGCGGCCAGCGTAGGCGGCGGTCGCGGACTTCGACTTTCTGGAGCCGCGCGCCCTCCATGGCCGGCGCCAGGCCGCGCCGCACGGTTTCGACTTCGGGAAGCTCTGGCATCAGCGACCGTTCACGCCGTGATTTTTTCCGTTGGCTCGGCAAAGACGATGCGATTGCTGAACGGATCGGTCACGATCAGGTCGGTCATGCCCCATTCGCGTTCCTGCAGGCCGGGATGGTTGTGGCGGTAATTTTTGTCGTTCAATTCGCGATGCAGCGCCTTGACGCCCGTCGTATAGATATAGGCCAGGGAGCCGGGCGTGCCGTCGCCAAAATGCTCGCTCAGATGAATCGCCAAGCCATCGCGTGACACTTGCATATAGACCGGCGCGTCCGGTGCGAAGCGGTGCTCCCAATCGACTTTGAAGCCGAGGAAATCGACATAGAACTCTCGCGCCTTCTCCAGCGAGAAGATGCGGAAAATGGGCACGGTCTTGTTGAATTCGATGGTCATCGGCGGCTCCTGTCGGCTCGATTGCGCGCCCTTTAACCCATGCGGAAGGCCTTTCTAGCGCCCCTGCTCCGCCCGCGCTATGGTCCTGCCCGCAAAGGATTATTGGCATGGCCAGCCGCAAAACCGCGCGCGAGCAGACCCATTTCGGCGAGCAGACCGTGCCGCTCGCCGACAAGCAAGGCATGGTCGACGACGTGTTCCATTCGGTGGCGCGGCGCTACGACCTGATGAACGATTTGATGTCGGGCGGCCTGCACCGCGCCTGGAAGAGCACGCTGGTCACCGCGGTCAATCCGCCGCGCTCCGACAAGGCGTTCGCGCTGCTCGATCTGGCCGGCGGCACCGGCGACGTGGCGTTTCGCGTGGTCGAGGCCGGCGGAGCCGGCACGCGCGCCACCGTCTGCGACATCAATGACGAGATGCTGGCCGTCGGCCGCGAGCGCGCGCTCAAGCACGGGCACGATCAGGCCGTGACCTTCGAGCAAGGCAATGCGGAGGAGTTGCCTTATGCCGACCACAGCTTTGATTGCGTCACCATTGCGTTTGGCATCCGCAATGTGGCGCGCATCGAACGCGCACTTGGCGAGGCTTATCGCGTGCTGCGCATCGGCGGACGCTTTTTATGCCTGGAATTTTCTTCTGTTGACGTGCCGGGCATCGACAAACTTTACGAACTCTATTCGTTCCAGGTGATCCCGCGCATCGGCCAGGCCGTGACCGGCGACCGCGAGGCCTACCAGTATCTGGTCGAGTTCGATCCGCAAGTTTCCCAAACCCCCGGCCTTCGCCAGGATGATCGAGGCCGCCGGTTTTCGCCGCGTCTCGTTCACGCCGATGACCGCCGGCGTGGTGGCGCTTCATTCGGGCTGGAAATTGTGATCGCCGGCGTTTCCCATCTCACGCGTCTGGCACGCGCCGGCTTCGTGTTCGCGCGCGAAGGCGTGTTCGCATTGGTTGATACAAGGCCGCTGCCGTTGCCGGCCAAAACTGCGATCGCGTTGGCGCGGCTGATCGAGCGGCCGACCGCCAAGGACGGCACCAGCCGTCTGGCTGCTGCGCTCACCAAACTGGGGCCGACTTACGTCAAGCTCGGCCAGTTCCTGGCGACCCGGCCGGACGTGGTCGGCGCGGCAATCGCGACCGACCTCGAAAGCCTGCAGGACAAGATGGCGCCGTTTCCGCAGGCCGAGGCGGAGGCCGTGGTCGCCGCCGCTTTCGACAAGCCGCTCACCGCCGTCTACGCAAGCTTCGGCCCCGCGGTTGCCGCCGCATCGATCGCGCAGGTGCATCGCGCCGAAGTTAACGAAGACGGCGCGCGCAAGGCCGTGGCGGTGAAAATACTGCGGCCCGGCATCGAGCGGCGCTTCAAGTCCGACCTCGACGCTTTCTTCTATGCCGCCCGAAAGGCAGAGAATTTGTCGCTCGAAGCCCAGCGCCTGCGCCCAGTCGAGGCGGTGGCGACGCTCGCCCGCTCGGTGGCGATCGAAATGGATTTCCGCCTGGAGGCCGCCGCGCTGTCCGAAATGGCGGAAAACACGCGCGAAGATTCCGATTTTCGCGTGCCCAGCGTCGACTGGGACCGCACCGCGCGCGAAGTGCTCACACTGGAATGGATCGACGGCACACCGCTCAATGACCACGATGGCTTGCGCGCCAAGGGCTTCGATCTCGCCGCGCTTGGCCGCAACGTGATCCAGAGTTTTCTGCGCCAGGCGCTGCGCGACGGGTTTTTCCACGCCGACATGCATCCCGGCAATCTGTTCGTCGACGCCGAGGGCCGGCTGGTGGCGGTCGACTTCGGCATCATGGGACGGCTCGGTCCAAAGGAACGCCGCTTCCTCGCCGAAATCCTGTTCGGTTTCATCACCCGCGACTATCTCCGGACCGCGCAGGTGCATTTTGACGCCGGCTACGTGCCGCGCCATCACTCGGTCGAGAGCTTCGCGCAGGCGATTCGCGCCATCGGCGAGCCGATCCACAACCGCGCCGCCGAAGACATTTCGATGGCGAAGCTGCTGATGCTGCTGTTCGAGGTTACCGGCTTGTTCGACATGCGCACGAGGCCGGAATTGCTGCTGCTGCAAAAGACCATGGTGGTGGTGGAAGGCGTCGCGCGTTCGCTCGATCCCAAGCTCGACATGTGGACCACCGCCGATCCGGTGGTGCGCGAATGGATCGAGCGCCACCTCGGTCCCGCCGGCAAGCTCGAAGGCGCGGTCGAGGGCGCCGGTGAAATCGGGCGTTTCGCGGCGCAAATCCCTTCATTGCTGACCCGCGCGGCCACGCTGGTCGATCAGTTCGATGACATCACACGCAACGGCCTGGTGCTGTCACCGGAAACCGTCGAGGCCATCGGACGTGCCGAACAGCGCCGCAATCGCTGGACCACGGTGGCGCTCTGGACCATCGCCGTGCTGCTGGCCTGGGCGGTCTGGCGGCTGCTTTAGCGCGCCACCAGTTCTTCGAGTTTGTCGATGGTCTGGGCCCAGCCCGCTTCCATGCCGGCCAGCATTTGCGCGGCAATCGGCGCCAGGCCGACCATGTGCGATTTCACGGCCAACTCGGTCTTGCCGTCACGCGCGGTGAAGGTGACCACGGTTTCACCTTCCATCAGGTGATTGCCGTCCTTGTCGACCGGGATGTTGGTGAAAACCAGCCGTTCCGGCGCTCTCACCTCGGTAAACACGCCCTTCATCGGATAGTCGTTGCCGTCCGGCCCGTGCATCACGATGCGCAGGGCGCCGCCGACGCGCACGTCGAATTCCGGCACCGAACTGGTGAAACCGCGCGGGCCGAACCATTGCGCCATCATTTTGGGATCGGTCCAGGCCTGCCACACCAACTCGCGCGGCGCGTTAAACACACGGGTGATGGCAATCGTGCCCTCGCCATAGGTCGTCTTGCTGTGCACCGCGCTCATGTCGCACCTGCATAGGCGCGCTCGATCGCCGCGATGTCGAGCTTCTTCATCTGCATGAAGGCGTTCATGACGCGCGCGGATTTCGTGCGGTCGGGGTCGGTCATCATTTTCGGGATCGCCGAGGGCACCACTTGCCACGACACGCCGAACTTATCCTTGAGCCAGCCGCAGGGACCTTCCTGCCCACCCGTGGTCAGCGCATCCCAGAAGTAATCGACTTCGCCCTGGTTATCGCACATCACTTGGAACGAGATCGCCTCGTCGAACTTGAATTGCGGCCCGCCGTTGAGCGCAATGAAGGGCTGCCCGTCGAGCTCAAAGGCCGCGACCATCACCGATCCGGCCGGTTTGCCGTGGACGTCCTGCCCGGCGTCCGGAAAACGGCTGACCGACGTAACCTTGGAATTCTTGAAGATCGAGCAGTAGAAATTCGCCGCCGCCTCGGCTTGCGTGTCGAACCACAGGCAAGGCGTGATGGCTTTTCGGGAAACTTGCATAACTAAACTCCTCTCCACGGACGCCGCTAGAGATCGATGAAGGTCTTGAAGCCGCCGTAGATCAGCCGCTTGCCATCGAATCCTGCCGATTTCGGATTCATCATCGCCGCCACGCGCTTGTCGTTCATGATTTTCTTTGTGGCGCGGTTACGCGCGCCGCGCGATTTGTAGACCACCCAGGCGAACACCACGGTTTCGTTGGCCTTGAGTTTCACGGCGCGGGGGAATGACGTGACCTTTCCCATCTTCACGTCGTCGGCGGCGCTTTCGTGATATTCAAGCGCGCCATGCTCGCGACATACTTTGCCGAATTTCCTCGACATGGCCCGATAGGCCGCAAGTTTCTTTTTTTGCACGGGAATAACGATTTCATCAACGTAAGCCATGTTGTGTTCCTCGGTTGTTTCGGTCGGTGACGTGATCAAGTATTTTTGGCCAGATAGGCCTCGAGTTGATCTAGGGTGCCGCCCCAGCCTTGCGTCATGCTGTCGTGGCCGGCATCGAAGGTCTTTTGCTCTTCCGCCGTGGCGTTGTGCGGCGACCAGCGGATCGTGAACTTGGTCTTGCCGCCCGGTTGTTCCTCGAAAGTGAAAACCGACAGCATCTCCAGCGGCCATGACGGACTCATCGGATGACGCGTCACGCCGCCGGCCTCGTCGGAAAACGAATTGATGAGGACGATTTTTTGCGGCGGCACGATTTCGCGATAGTTGAACTTGCCCCACATGACTTTACCGTCGGGCGTTTGCATTCCGTAGTGGTAGGTGCCGCCCGGCCGCAGATCCATGTCGGATTTGACGATCTTGACGCCTTTGGGTCCCCACCACTGCTTCATGCGCTCCGGATCGGTGAAGCATTTCCACACCAGATCGCGCGGCGCGTCGAATACGCGCGAGATGACGAAGTTTTCGGTTTTCGCTTGGGCATCCGCAGGCATTTTTCACTCCACTCGTTGGCTACGCGACTTACCGTTCGCCGGCATTACTCATGGGCCGGGATGATGATCATCCAGCCGACGCCGAACTTGTCGGCGACCATGCCGAATCGCTTGGCGAAGAATGTCTTGTCCATCGGCATCCGCACCTCGCCGCCCGCACTCAGCGCGCCGAACAATTTGTCGGCCTCGGCCTCGTCCTTGGGATAGATGGTCAGCGAGAAGCCCTGGAAATTCGGCTTGCCGGTATTGCGGCCATCGGACATCAGCATCACGGCGTCACCGATCTTGATCGCGGCATGCATCACCTTGTCGCCGCTGCCGGGCGAGATCATCGACTGATCGGGCGCGTCCTTGAAGCGCATGGTCATTTCGACCTTGGCGCCGAGCGTTTTCTTGTAGAACTCGATCGCTTCCTCGGCGCGGCCCTCGAAGAACAGATAAGGCTGAATGAGCATGAGCTCCTCCTCAATGTTGTTGTGTCAGTGCAGCGACATATTCGGCTAGCCGCGCCATGGTCTGCACCAGGCCCTTGTCGGCGCCGTAAGTCTCGATGATGCGCTTTCGTTCCACCGCCGACGAGAACACCATGCGCCAGGTGACCTTGGTCTTGGTCCCGAGATCCTCGAACGTCACCGTGGTCTTGTGATCGGCCTTCTCGACATCCTCGCCGCCGCCATGGTGATAGACAATGCGTTCGGGCTTCACGAGTTCGTCAAAGGTGATGCGATTTTGGTAGTCGCGACCGTTTGGGCCATGCATGACAAAGCGCCAGACGCCGCCGGCGCGGAACTCGTGGGAACTTGTGGTGGTGCGAAATCCGTTTGGTCCCCACCATTGCGCCAGATGCTTTGGATCGGTCCACACCAGCCAGACCAACTCGCGCGGCGCGTCGAGCACGCGGGTGCCAGTGATCGCCAAAGGATCGGCGAGGTCGATACTATTTTTTACGCTCACGCGTGTTCCCTTTGGCTTGCAGAGTCTTGAGATAATCGTCGAGGCGATCGAGCCGCTCCTCCCAGAGCCGGCGATATTCCGACAGCCAGTCGTCGACCGGCTTGAGCGCGGCAGCCTCGATCCGGCATGGCCGCCATTGCGCCTCGCGGCCGCGTGCGATCAACCCCGCCTGCTCGAGCACCTTGAGATGCTTGGAGACCGCGGGACCGCTCATCTTGAACGGCTTGGCGAGTTCGCTGACATTGGTCTCGCCGAGCGCGAGCCGCGCTAGGATGGCGCGTCGTGTCGGATCGGCAAGAGCAGAAAAGGTAGCGCTAAGGCGGTCGGCGCTCGGCATATATAACTATCCAGTTAAATAACTTATCGGTTAAATACACCCAGCCATTTTGCCGGTCAAGCGGAGATCAATAAATCTTGCCAGGCGGATTGATTGCATTGATAGCAATGCTATCATAGCTTTGCTAAACACTGTAATTATTACGGAATTCGTCATGGCCTCCCTCACCGTCCGGCAGCTCGACGAACGATTGAAGAAGCTTTTGCGGCTGCGCGCCGCCAAGAGCGGCCGCTCTGTTGAAGACGAGGTGCGCACCATTTTGCGCGCCGCCGCCGAGGACACCGGCAACGAGGCGCCGGAGAATTTCACCCCGCCATCGCCGCATGCGCCGCGTCGGCGGGCCGTGACGCCCACCGCCGGAACCAAGCGCGTTCTGCTGATCATCGGCGCAGGTATCGCGGCCTACAAATCGCTCGATCTCATCCGCCGGCTGAAGGAGCGCAACATCGCCGTGCGCTGCATCCTCACCAAGGCGGCCGAGCAATTCGTCACGCCGCTGTCGGTGGCCGCCATCCTCGGCGAGCGCGTGTTCACCGACTTGTTCGACGCCGGCAGCGAATTCGACGTCGGCCATATACGGCTGGCGCGCGAAACCGATCTGATCGTGGTGGCGCCGGCGACCGCCGATCTGATGGCCAAGATGGCGAACGGCCTCGCCAACGATCTTGCTACCGCGGTGCTGCAGGCGGCGGGCACCAAGATTCTGCTGGCGCCGGCGATGAACCCGCATATGTGGGCAAACAAAGCGACGCAGCGCAATCTCGCGCGGCTTGTCGCCGACGGCGCCGTGCTGGTCGGGCCCAACGAAGGCGAGATGGCGGAAAAAGGCGAACGCGGTCTCGGCCGCATGGCCGAGCCGCTCGAAATCGCGGCGGCCGTGGAGAACCTGCTCGGCAGCGACGCGCAATTGCTGAAAGGCAAGCGTGTGCTGGTCACATCCGGCCCCACTTATGAGCCGATCGATCCAGTGCGCTATATCGCCAACCGCTCTTCCGGCAAGCAGGGCCACGCCATCGCCGCGGCGGCCGCGCGCGCCGGCGCCGAAGTGACGCTGGTGAGCGGCCCCGTCAGTCTGCCCGATCCGCCCGGCGTGAGTGTCGTGCATGTCGAATCAGCGCGCGATATGTTGCGTGCCGTGGAGCGTGCGCTGCCCGTCGATATCGCGATTTTCGCCGCCGCGGTGGCCGACTGGCGCGTGGCGAACGCGGGCGCGCAGAAGATCAAGAAAAAAGCCACCCAGGCGACGCCCGACTTGTCGCTCATTGAAAATCCCGACATACTTTCGACCATTGCGCATCACCAAACGCAACGGCCGCGACTGGTCATCGGATTTGCGGCCGAAACCGAGAACGTCGCGGGCAATGCCAAGGTCAAGCTCGCCAGCAAAGGTTGCGATTGGATCCTGGCCAATGACGTCTCGCCGCCGACCGGCATCATGGGCGGCGATCGCAACACCATTCAGCTTATCACGACGCAAGGCATCGAGCCCTGGCCGCCGCAGTCCAAAGAAGACGTCGCCGCCATGTTGATCGCGCGCGTGGCGAAGGAGATCGCGACATGAGCGGCGCGGTCGAAATCAAAATCACCCGCCTGCCGCACGGCAAGGAGCTGCCGCCGCCGTCCTACCAAAGCGAACGCGCCGCCGGCCTCGATCTGATGGCGGCGGTGCCGGATGGCGCGCCGCTCACGCTGGCGCCCGGCGCGCGCGCGCTCATTCCGACCGGCCTCGCCATCGCGCTGCCGCCCGGCATCGAAGCGCAGGTGCGGCCGCGCTCCGGCCTCGCCGCGCGTCACGGCGTCACCGTGCTCAACGCGCCCGGCACCATCGACGCGGATTATCGCGGCGAATTACAGGTGCTGCTTGTGAATTTAGGCGGCGAAGCGGTGACGATCACGCATGGCATGCGAATCGCTCAATTAGTGATTGCAACTGTTGCGCGAGCAGAATTGCATGAGGTTGAGTTTCTTGACGAAACCACACGCGGCGGCGGGGGCTTTGGCTCCACCGGCGGTTGAGAGGGGCTGTAACATGTTTTTTCCTAGACGGATGCCAGACTGTAGCCTATTACCGCCTGCATTCGTTGCGACTGGTGCCAACCATGCCGCTGGTGTCCCGCAAGGGCATTCTTGCCATTGCCGCCGTAATCGATGTGGCGATCAACGCCCGCAGCCGGCCGGTTTCGGCCAAGGCGCTGGCGGCCCGGCATAAGCTGCCGCCGCGTCATCTCGAACCCGTTCTGCAGGCGCTGGTGCGCGCGGGCATTTTGCGCGGCATGCGCGGCCCGCACGGCGGCTACGAGGTTGCCCGCGAGCACCGGCGCATCAGCGCCGACGACATTCTGCGCGCCGCCAATTCCGCCGATGACAACGAGAATCCGCCGCTGCCCAATTCGCCGCTGGTCAATGACGTGGTGCGTCCCGCGCTGGCGGAGGCCGAGCGGGTATTTTCGACCGCGCTCGGCCGCATCAGCATTGAAGACATGGCCAAGCGGGCCGAGGCGAAATAGCGCGTTCGCGGCGGCCACCGTTCACGATCTGGACTCTTTCGGCGCGACTCCTCGCGGGGGTAAAGTCGCCCGATTCGCGCGTGGCGCGGCGGACGCCGCTCGCTTTCCTGGGGCAGGTCGCAATGCCGGAGACGATCCGGACGGCGAACGAGAGGTCATGTTCTCGTCCGGGGCGGGGCGGATTCGTCGCCGCCTTCGTTTTTATGACGCTTTGCATCGTCCTGGCCACGCCGGCTAACGCCGATGCGAGCGTGGTCGACATTACTGTGACGCGCGAGCAACTCGGCGCGCTGACCTTGATCCTCGGGCTGATCTGTTTCGCGATGCTCGCTACTTTGGTGCTGCTGCGCACGCGCCGGATGGCGGCCACGGCGCAATCCGCCGCGCATGACGAAAGCATGCTGCTGCGCGCCGAAATTGACCGGCTCAAGACTCTGCTGTTGTCGCAGCCGCAGGTGCTAGTGGCCTGGGCGGCCGGCGCCGATCAGCCGGAAATTATCGGCGACACCGGTATCGTGGTCTCAAGTTCGGTGCCCGAGCGGGTGCTCGCCTTCGGCGCATGGCTGGAGCCGGCGGCGGCGCAACGCATGGAACACGCGGTCGATACGTTGCGCAACGGCGGCCGCGGCTTCGTGATGACGCTCACCACAAGCGCGGGCCGTCCGCTCGAGGCGCAAGGCCGTGTGGTGGCCGGCTGCGCGGTGTTGCGCCTGCGCGATGTCAGCGGCATCGAACTCGAGTTGATGGATTTGGCCTCCCGTCACGACCGCCTGATGGGCGACCTCGAGATCATGAAGACACTGCTCAATTCGCTGCCGGCGCCGGTGTGGGCGCGTAACCGTGACGGCCAGCTGATCTTCGTGAATTCGGCCTACGCCCGTGCCGTCGATGCCGAGGATCCGTCCGATGCGATGGAGCGCGAGCTTGACCTGCTCGACCGCGCCGCACGCGAAAAGCTCGAGCGCGCGCGCGCCGGCGGCAGCGCCACGTCGGAACGGCTGCCGGCCGTCGTCGCCGGTGCGCGCCGTATGCTCGACGTGGTCGACGCGGCCAGCGGCGCCGGCAGCGCCGGCATGGCGATCGACGTCACCGAGGTTGAGACCATGCGCGCCGAACTCAAGCGCATGATCGAGGCGCATCGCCGCGTGCTCGACCAGCTTGCCACCGGCGTCGCCATCTTCAACGTCGACCGCAAGTTGATTTTCTACAATACCGCCTTCCGCTCGTTGTTCGAACTCGATGCTGGCTTGCTTGACCAGATGCCGACCAACTCGGCCGTGCTCGACACGCTGCGCACCGGCCGCAAACTGCCGGAGGAACAGGACTTCCGGCTGTGGAAGCAACAGCTCTACGAGGCTTATCGCGCCGTCGAAGCCAATGAGCAGATGTGGCATTTGCCGGACGGTCGCACGCTGCGCGTCGTCACCGCGCCCAACCCGGAGGGCGGCGTCACTTATCTTTATGACGACGTCACCGAGCGGCTCGACATGCACCGCCGCTATGACGCGCTGATCAAGGTTCAGAGCGAAACGCTCGATCACCTGGCGGAAGCCGTCGCGGTGTTCGGCAGCGACGGCCGCGTGCGGCTGCACAATCCGGTGTTCCAGCGCATGTGGAAGCTCTCGGGTGAGGCGCTAGATGCGCATCCGCATGTCGATGCGGTGACCGCCTGGGCGCAGGCGATGCACGACGACAATACGGTGTGGCGCAATTTACGCGCCGCGGTGACCGCGATCGATGACCGCGAGCCAATCGTCGCGCGCATCGAGCGGCGCGACGGGATGATGATCGACATGACCACCATGCCGCTGCCCGATGGCGCCACGCTGGTCACCTTCCAGGACGTCAGCGACACCGTTAACGTCGAGCGGGCGCTGCGCGAAAAGAACGAGGCACTGGAAACCGCCGACGCCATCAAGATCGATTTCGTCCACCATGTCAGTTACGAACTGCGCTCGCCGCTCACCAACATCATCGGCTTTGCGAATTTGCTCGGCGATCCCGCTTTCGGCTCGTTGACCCCCAAGCAGAACGAATATCTCGGCTACATCACCACCTCGACCAACGCGCTGCTGGCGTTGATCAACAACATCCTCGACCTCGCCACCATCGATGCCGGGGCCATGTCATTGAACCTGTCCAATGTCGATATTCGCGCCACCATGCAGGAAGCGGCCGAAGGCGTGCAGGACCGGCTGGTGAAGGACAATATCAAGCTCGACATCAACGCTGCCCCCGGCATCGGCAGCTTCATGGCCGACGAGCGGCGGCTACGGCAGGTATTGTTCAACCTTTTGTCCAACGCGGTCGGCTTCTCGCCGGCCGGTGCAAGCGTGACGCTCGCCGCCGAGCGGCGGACGGACGCGGTGGTCTTCACGGTCGTCGACCACGGGCCCGGCATTCCGCCCGAAGCCAAAGACAAGGTGTTTGATTGGTTCGAGACCGACTCGATGGGCTCCTCGCACCGCGGCACGGGCCTTGGCCTCTCGCTCGTGCGCTCCTTCGTCGAGTTGCACGGCGGCATGGTGACGATCGATTCAACGCTTGGCCAGGGCACCACGGTGACCTGCGTGTTTCCCACGGTACAGACGGCCGAACGCAGCGCGGCCTAGGATCGAGGCAACAAAAAACCTCCGCGCCGCGGCGCGGAGGTTTTGCATTTCAGGCCGTTAGCGAGTGACGTGCCGCCGCCGCGGTACATAACTGACGCGGCGCGGCTGGTCGCCAACATAGACGCCATTGACGCACTCATTGGCGTTCAAGCCCAGCAGCGCATGGAAGCCCTGGCACGGCTGGATCGCGGCGTCGATCAGCGCCATTGCGCCGACACCAGCGACGCCGCCGGTTACTGCCGCACCCACGGCCGTTGCGGGCAACGCACTGGCGAAAGCGCCGCTACCCCACCAGCCGTTATAGGTGCCGACGCCAACCACGGTGCCGACCACCGCGCCGCCAACCACCGGGGCGACGACATTCGCCCGATAGTGATCGCCCGACTGCGCCAAAGCAGGCGTGGCAATCGCCGCCGCCGTGGCGAGGGCAGAAATAAATATACGCATAGCGATACTCTCCTTTGATTTGCGACCGCGTTGGGCCCGTGCGGTGCAAACGCCAGGCGCCAGCTTGCGTTCCGCAATCCGCGAGCTTCGGCCCGCTGCCCGTTGCAACCATGGCGATGCCGTGACGCGTCAGCGGGAACCGCGACGGCACTGCGGTAAAACCGTGGCGCGATGGTGACAACGCCGCTATGGTCGGCACAACATCGCGGAACTCGCCGGGGGAAACAAAATGAAACGCAAAATAAGATATTTGACGATCATTCTGAGCGCCGCCCTGCTGTGGGCCGGGCCGGCTTTTGCCGAGACGGTCAAGATCATCGTGCCGTTCGCGGCCGGCGGCCCGGTCGATCAGCTGGCGCGCGTGCTGGCGCATGAATTGCAGCCGCTGCTCGGCGCCGACGTCATCGTCGAGGACAAAGGCGGCGCTGGCGGCGCCATCGGTTCGGAATCCGTCGCGCGCGCGACGCCGGACGGCCATACCATTTTGCTCGCCAGCCTCGGCTCGCAGGTGATCAGCCCGACGCTGCGGCCGCCCGGCGGCTACGATCCGCAGAAAAGTTTCGAGCCGGTGATGCTGGTCGGCTCGGTGTCGACGCTGCTGGTGGTTGGCCCGAAATCCGGCGCCGGCAACCTGAAAGAGCTGATCGCCAAGGCCAAAGGCGGGCAGGCCATGGCCTATGGCTCGGCTGGCCCCGGCACCACCATGAACATCGCCGGCGAGCTGCTCAATTCCGCCGCCGGCATCAAGGCCGCGCATGTGCCCTATCGCGGCGCCGCGCCCGCGATCAGCGACCTGATGGGCGGCCAGATCGACATGCTCAATGCCGATTTCCCCGTGCTGCTGCCGCTGGTCAAGGCCGGCAAGGTCAAGGCGCTGGCGATTTATAGCGCCGCGCGCTCGCCGCTGCTGCCGGACGTGCCGACCACCGCCGAGCTCGGCCTGCCCGACGTGGTGATGGAAAACTGGTACGGCGTCTTCCTGCCGGCCGGCACGCCGGCTGCCGTGCGCGACAAACTGGAGAAGGCGCTGTTCGCGGTGGTCGCGCTGCCCGCGGTCAAGGAGCGCTTCGCCACCACCGGCATGCACGGCACGCTCGGCGCCGCCGCTTTCAAGGCGCGGCTGGCGAAGGAATTTCCTTATTGGAAGGAAACCATCGCCAAGCTCGGCATCAAGGCGGAGTAGTTATTTCTTCTTCGGCATCAATTCCGCCACCGGCACGCCGGCATTGATCTTGGCGGTGCGCGCGACTTCGTTGGCGGCGATGCGTCGCACGCGTTCGAGTACCTCGCCGGCGCGCTGGCGCGGGACGAAGCAGACGCCGGTCTCGTCCGCCAGCACCAGATCGCCAGGATTGACAGTGACGCCGCAGATCGTGACCGGCTTATTCACCGCGACCGTCTTGACCCGCCACTTGCCGGTGATCGGACTGACGCTGCGCGACCAGATCGCGTAACCGATATCGCGCCCGTGATCGATATCGCGCACCGCGCCGTCGACGATGGCGCCGATTTGCCCCTGGCGGCGCCCGATGCTGGCCGACATGCCGCCCATGTTCGACACTTGGTCGATCCCTTGCAGCACCAGCACGTCGCCAGGTTCCGTCAAATTATGTGCTTCGATCTCGGCCATACCCGACACGCCGGTCGCAACATTGTCCGGCACGCTGGCCGGAGCCGCGACGTTCTTCACCGTCAGCGCGCGCCCGACGAGCCGCGCCTTCGGGTTCGTCGGCTTGAGCACGCTCGCCGGCACCGCACCGGCAATGCCGAGTTCGTCCATGGCGTCCGAGGTCATGCCCGTGAGATCGCCCAGCGCGCGAAAGCCGTCGAGCATGGCCGCGTCGAGCGCCGGCAAATCCAGCACCCCGAAGGCATCGAGGGGGAGTTTTCCCAAAGTCTGTTTGCTCATGATTCCACGCGCTCCGCCTGCCCAAAATCGCGATTTTAACCGGACGTTTACCATAATTAAGTCAATGGTATGCGAGTATTGACACGTTTTCATTGAAAACCGCCCGCAACACCGGACATGCCGGTCACATCGCCCACCAGCGCATCTCAGACCGCGCCGCTCGGTACGAGCAGCGCAACGTCAATCCGCGAAACCATCGATCTGCTCGAGCTCGATCTGAGCGCGATGATCGGCGAGGTCGGGCGGGCAGCGGATTCCGTGCGCGGCGGGGCCAGCGCCTCGGCGCAGGCGCTCGCCGCCATTCGCGCCAGCACCGAAATCCTCGCCGCCAAATCGCAAGACGCCAAGCGCGATGCCGAGCAAGTCGCCGGCGCCACCGAGGAACTCGCCCGATCCTCGGGCGAGATCGACCAGCAGGTCCGGGTTGCGGATTCATTGACCAATGACGCCAGCAACGCCGCCGTCGCCGCCGGCCAGAGCGTCGACGGCTTGAAATCGTCCTCCGACGAAATCGGCAAGGTCGTGAACCTGATCGCCACCATCGCCCGGCAAACCAATTTGCTCGCGCTCAACGCGACGATCGAAGCGGCGCGCGCCGGTGCCGCCGGCCGCGGCTTCGCGGTGGTCGCCTCCGAGGTCAAGGCGCTTTCGGTGCAGACGCAAAAAGCCACCGAAGAAATCAAGCGCAAAATCGACATGCTGCAAAACGACGCCGCGGTCTCGATCGCCGCCGTGCACCGCATCGTTGAAGCGACCAAATCCGTTCGTCCGGTGTTCTCGAGCATCGCCAGCGCGGTCGAGCATCAGGTCGAAACCACAAACGGGCTGTCGCGCAACGCCGGCGACAATTCGCGTTTCGTCGGCGCGGTCGCCGACGGCGCGACCGAAATCAAGCAAGCCACCGTGGGCGCGACGGCGCATGGCGAGGCCGTCGATCATTCAGGGCAGGACGTGGCGCGGCTGGCGGAGCGCCTCAAGACACGCTGTGTGATCTTTATGCGCCTGACCGAGATCGGCGATCGCCGCCGGCACGAACGGCTGCCTTGCGAGCTCGAAGTCGATCTTGACGTTGACGAAGCGGTCGCGCGCGGTCAGACCGCCGATATTTCCGAGGGCGGCCTGTTGGTGCGCCTGAACGAGCCGCGCGGCTTCGGCGTCGGCGACATCGTGACGGCGCGGATCGCAAGCATCGGCGCCTGCCGTCTACGCGTCGTCAATCAATCGGCGCTCGGGCTGCATCTGCAATTCGACAATCTCGACGCCGCTACCCAGTTAACGCTTGAGCAAAAGCTTGCGAGCATTCGTTCCGACAATACCGAGTTCATCACGCGCGCGATCTCCACCGCCGACCGCATTTCCCGACTGTTGGAAGAAGCGGTGACGCAAGGCAAGCTTTCGCGGGACCACCTCTTCGACAACAATTATGTGCCGATCCCCGGCACCGACCCCCTGCAGCACCGCACACGCTTCCTCGATGTGATCGAGACCATTCTGCCGGATATCCAGGAACCGCTGCTGGCGAGCGACAAGCGCATGGTCTTTTGTGCCGCGGTCGACCGCAACGGCTATCTACCGGTGCACAACAAAATCTATTCGCATCCGCAGCGGCCCGGCGACGTCATTTGGAACACGGCCAATTGCCGCAACCGGCGCATCTTCGACGACCGTGCCGGCCTGTCCGCCGGCCGCGTGGTGCGGCCCTACCTCATTCAGAACTATCCGCGCAACATGGGCGACCGCATCGTCATGATGTGGGAAATCGGCGCCCCGATCCGGGTGTTCGGCAAGCAGTGGGGCGGTTTCCGCACCGCCTATTCGTTGTGAGGCGGTAAATCTCGGCCGCGCCCGTCCGCATATCCTCCTTGCTCCGAATCTGGCAAACCGTTGGCCGCGCCGCCTGAAGCATCACGGCGCAAGGCGGATGATTCGATGTTCCCGACTACCTCCGGCGACTTCAGCTTCACGGTAGCGCTCGCCGACGAGGCCGCCACGCGGGCGTTGATGGTGGACATCGCCGCCATGCTTGAGCCCGGCGACCTGATCACGCTATCGGGCGACCTCGGCGCCGGCAAAACCGCGCTGGCGCGCGCCCTCATCCGCCACCTCGCCGACGACGAGACCGTCGAAGTACCGAGTCCGACTTTTACGCTGATGCAGGCCTATGAGCTGCCGCGCTTTACGCTGGCGCATGCCGATCTCTACCGGCTGTCAGGGCCGGGCGAGCTTCCCGAGCTCGGCTTCGACGACATCCCCGAGCGCGCCGTCACGCTGTTGGAATGGCCGGACCGCGCCGCCGGATTTCTGCCCGCCGATCGGCTCGACATCGCGCTGACGTTGGCGCTGCAGCACGGCCCGACATTTCGCAACGCGCGCGTCACCGGCTATGGCGCGTTCGCGCCGCGCGCCGAGCGCATCGCCGTCACTCGCGACTTCCTCGCCCGCGCCGGCTTCGCATCGGCCGAGCGGCGCTACATGCAGGGCGATGCCTCGACGCGCAGCTACGAACGGCTCACGCGCGACGGCGCCAGCTATGTGCTCATGATTTCGCCGCAGCGGCCGGACGGCCCGCCGGTGCGCGGCGGCAAGCCCTACAGCGCGATCGCGCATCTTGCCGACAATGTCACGCCGTTTGTCGCCATGGCGCAGGCGTTGCGCGCCTGCGGCCTATCGGCGCCGGCGCTGTTCGCCGCCGACCGCGCCGCCGGATTATTGATCCTGGAGGATCTCGGCAGCGAAGCGTTTACCGCCGGCCATCCGCCGGCGCCGATCGAGGCGCGCTACGAAGTGGCGGCCGACCTCTTGGCGACGCTGCATCGCTTGCCGCTGCCCGGCGTGCTGCCGGTCGAGCAAGGCGTCGATTACGCGCTGCCGCGCTACGACCTGGAGGCGCTGTTGATCGAGGTGGAGCTTTTGGTCGACTGGTATCTGCCGTTCCTCGAGGCCACCGTATCGAAGCTACGGCGCGACGCTTATTTGGCGCTCTGGCGCGACGCGCTGACGCCGGCGCTTGCGCAACCCTCGACCTGGGTGCTGCGCGATTTTCACTCGCCCAATCTGCTCTGGCTCGAGGAGCGCGAAGGACTGGCGCGCGTCGGCCTGCTCGATTTCCAGGACGCGGTGATGGGGCCTGCCGCCTACGACCTCGCCTCGCTGCTGCAAGATGCGCGCGTCGACGTGCCGGAGATGATGGAGATCGCGCTGCTGTCGCGCTACACCCGCGCGCGCCGGGCGGCGGATGCGCAATTCGATGCACCCGCCTTCGCCAAAGTCTATGCGACGCTGGCGGCGCAGCGCGCTTCCAAGATTCTCGGTATCTTCGCCCGCCTCGACGCCCGTGACGGCAAGCCGCAATATTTGCGTCACGTCCCTCGCGTATGGCGCTATCTGCAGCGCGCGCTGGCGCATCCGGCGCTGGCGCCGCTCGCCGCCTGGTATCGTGTCAACGTGCCGCCCTTGAAGGTTTTATAAATGGCCGCCAAACCCAAAACGGCGATGGTGCTGGCGGCGGGCTTGGGCACGCGCATGCGGCCGCTCACCGAGCATAGGCCGAAGCCGCTGGTCGAGGTCGCCGGCCGAGCGCTGATCGACCACGTGCTCGACCGGCTGGCGGAGGCGGGCGTCGAGCGCGCGGTGGTCAATGTCCATCACTTCGCCGAGCAGATCGAGTGCCATCTGGCCGCGCGCAAAAAGCCACAGATCACAATATCGGACGAGCGCGGCCTGCTGCTCGGCACCGGCGGCGGCGTGCGCAAAGCGCTGCCCGTGCTCGGCGATGCACCGTTCTTACATATCAATTCCGACACGCTCTGGATCGACGGCGTTAAACCCAATCTGGCGCGGCTCGCCGACACCTTCGATCCCGCCGGCATGGACGCCCTGCTGCTGCTCGCCTCCACCACCGGCAGCATCGGCTATGCCGGGCGCGGCGATTTCGGCATGGCGCCGGACGGCCGTTTGCGCCGCCGCGCCGAGCGCGAGGTGGCGCCCTTCGTCTATGCCGGCGCGGCGATCCTGTCGCGCGCGTTGTTCGACCACGCGCCGGAGGGCGGGTTTTCGCTCACCGATCTGTTCGACCGCGCGGCGGAACAAGGCCGCCTGCACGGGCTGCGGCTGGAGGGTCTATGGATGCATGTCGGCACGCCCGACGCCATTGCCTTGGCTGAAAACGCGATCCGCGCCAGCACCGAGTAGATTCGCGGGCCGCGCAAAGCGTGTATGATTCCCGCCATGCCGGCCGCTAAACCCAACGTCTTCACCATCCCCGCGTCGGCGCCGTTTCTAGGCGTGCTGATCGATGCGCTGCGCGCCGGAAAGCTGGTGCCCGGCTTTCCGGCCGGCGGCGATCCGCTCGAACTCTCCCGCGCCACGCTTTATCTGCCGACCCTTCGCGCCTGCCGCCTGGCCCGCGACGTTTTCCTCGACCGGCTTGCCGGCGATGCCGCCATTTTGCCGCGCATCGTCGCACTCGGCGATCTGGATGAAGATGAGATCGCCTTCGCGCAAGCCGCCACCGGCGCCCAGGCCTTGGCCTTGCCCGAGGCGCTGAGCGGCTTGGCGCGCGCCATGCCACTGGCGACGTTGATCCTGCGCTGGGCGGAGACCATCGCGCCGCGCGCGCGCGGCATGGCCCCGCTGGTCGCAAACAATCCGGCGACCGCGTTGGCGCTGGCGCAGGATCTGGCGCGGTTGATGGACGACATGACCACGCGTCGGGTCGGCTGGGAACGGCTCGACGAACTGGTGCCGGACGAGTTCGACAAATATTGGGAACTGACGCTCAACTTCTTGAAATTCATCCGCGAGAGCTGGCCGAAAATCCTCAAGGAAAAGGACCGCATGGAGCCGGCCGAGCGCCGCGACGCGTTGATCGCCGCCGAAGTGGCGCGGCTCGGCAAGACCTCGGACCCGGTGATCGCCGCCGGTTCCACCGGCTCGATCCCGGCGACCGCGCAGTTGCTCGCCACCATCGCGACGCTGTCGCATGGCGCGCTGGTGCTGCCCGGCCTCGACACCGATCTGGACGACGCCACCTGGGCGATGATCGCCGAGGATGCCGAGCACAGCCACGGCCATCCGCAATTCGCCATGGCCGCGCTGCTCCAGCGTATCGGCATCGCGCGCGCCAATGTCCAAATGCTTGCCCCGCCCGAGCCGCATGGCCGCGAACGGCTGGTGTCGGAGGCGCTGCGGCCGGCCGCCGCCAGCGAGCTCTGGCGCGACCGGCTGGCCGACGCGGCGTTCGACCGGCACGCCGGCACGGCCATGGAAGGCCTCGCGGTCATCGAAGCCGGCAATGCCGAGGAAGAAGCGCTCGCCATCGCCGTTGCACTGCGCGAGGCGCTCGAAGGCCCCGAAAAAACCGCCGCTTTGGTGACGCCCGACGTCGCGCTCGGTCGCCGCGTGATGGCGGCGCTGGCGCGCTGGCAGGTGCCGGTCGATGACTCGCGCGGCGTTTCGTTGGCCGACACACCGGAAGGCGTTTTCGCCCGTCTTGCCGCGCAAACCGCGCTTGACGGCGTCGCGCCGGTTCCCCTCCTGGCGCTGCTCAAGCATCCTTGCGCGAAATTCGACGCCACCGGCATCGCCGCGCTGGAGCGCGCCATCCTGCGCGGGCCGCGGCCGAAACACGGCACCGCCGGGCTTCACGACGCGCTTGGCGCCTTGCGCGTCGAGATCGCCCGCCATCGCGCGAAAGAACCATCCTCGCTGCACCACTCCGATCCCCGACTTTTTCTGACCGACGCCGAGCTCGACGGCGCGGGCGCTGTCATCACGCAACTCAAGAGCGCGCTGGCGCCCTTGGAGAATTTGCCGCGCGGCACGCATACCATCGCCGCCGTGGCCGCGCTCCATCAAAAGGTCATCGAGACGCTCGGCGCCATGACGCCGGAGCTGCGTAACGGCTTCGAGGAAATCCGAAGACTTCGGCGCGCTTGGCGTCGCGTCCGGCGATTATACCGAACTGTTTCACGCCGCCATCACGGAGCGGAAAATCTATCCGCAACCGACCGGCGCGCGCGTGAGCATCTTCGGCACCATCGAATCGCGGTTGCAATCGGTTGACCGGCTGGTGCTGGGCGGCCTGGTCGAGGGCGTCTGGCCGCCGGAAACGCGCGGCGATCCCTGGCTCAGCCGCCCGATGCGCCGCGAACTCGGCCTCGATCTGCCGGAACGCCGTATCGGCTTATCGGCGCACGACTTCGCGCAAGCCCTCGGCGCGCAAGAAGTGATCCTGAGCCGGGCCGCAAAACTGGCCGGCGCGCCAACCGTCGCTTCGCGTTTCGTGCAGCGGCTCGCGGCGGTTGCCGGGAAGGCGCGGTGGCAGGCCGCGCTGGAACGCGGCACGCGCTACACCGCCTTGGCGCGCCGGCTCGACGAAACTGAAGCGCCGACGCCCGCCGTCCGTCCCGCGCCAAAACCGCCGTTTGCGGCACGGCCTCGCCGGCTCAGCGTCACCGAAATTGAGGATCTGTTACGCGATCCCTACACCATTTACGCCAAGCACGTGCTCGCCCTACAGCCGCTCGAAGACATCGACACTTCGCCCGGCGTTGCCGAGCGCGGCACCTTCATGCACGACGCCATCGCGGCTTTCGCCAAGGCCTATCCAAAGGCTCTGCCTGTCGATCCGGCCGGCGCCTTGATCGAGGTCGGGCGCGAACTGTTCAAACCGCTGGCAGCTTCGCCCGAGGCCAGCGCGTTCTGGTGGCCGCGCTTCCAGCGCATCGCGCAATGGTTCGCGGGCTTTGAAACGGAGCGCCGCGCCAATCTCGAGAATTTCGTGGTCGAGACAAGCGGCAAGATTCCGATTCCATTCGGCAACGACATTTTCACGCTGTCGGTCCGTGCCGACCGCATCGAATGCCTGGCGAACGGGCGCTACGCCATTCTCGACTATAAAACCGGCGCACCGCCGACCGAACCGCAGGTGCGCACCGGTCTATCGCCGCAGCTCACGCTCGAAGCCGCCATTTTGCGCAAAGGCGGCTTCGACGACATTCCAGCCGGCGGCTCGATCGAAGAACTGCTCTACGTGCGGCTGCGCGGCGGCGCCGAACCCGGCGAAGAAATATCCATCGACTTCAAGGAAGGCACGCCCGACTCGCAGGCCGACCACGCGCTCGCCGAATTGACCAAGCTGCTGGCGGCCTTCGCCGATCCGAACAAGCCATATTTCTCGCTATTGCATCCGATGTGGAAGAACCACTACGGCACCTATGACCACCTCGCGCGCGTCAAGGAATGGTCGCTTACCGGCGGCGCTGGCGACGACGGAGGCGGCGAATGAACGCGCCGCGCGAAATCCCAGCCGCCGTCACAGAGCGCCAAACCACTGCCTCCAATCCGGATCATTCGGCCTGGGTGTCCGCCAATGCCGGTTCCGGCAAGACGCATGTGCTGGCGCAACGCGTGGTGCGGCTGCTGCTCACCGGCGTCGAGCCGGCGCGCATTCTGTGCATCACCTTCACCAAGGCCGCCGCCGCCAACATGGCGAACAAGGTATTCGCGGACCTACGGGCCTGGACCCTGCTCGACGATGCGGCGCTCGATGCCGCCATGAAGACCGTCGGCGTGAAAAAACCCGATGCGGTTTTGCGCGCGCGCGCGCGGCAATTGTTCGCGCTGGCGCTGGAAACGCCGGGCGGCTTGAAGGTGCAAACGATTCACGCCTTCTGCACGCAATTGCTGCATCTCTTCCCGTTCGAAGCCAATGTGGCGGCGCGTTTCGAGGTGCTCGACGAGATCACCGAAAATCAGATGCTCGGCAAACTGAGCCTCGACGTGCTGCTGCAGGCTGCGGAAGCGCCGGACACCCCGCTTGGCCGCGCGCTGGCGCAGGCCGTGTTGGCCTCAGCCGATATCACGTTCATGGACATGGTGCGCGAGGCGATCCGCGCGCGCGACAAGTTGACGCGCTGGGTAGAGCAGGCCGGTGGCGTGCCGCAGGCGATGAATCAGCTGTCACAGGCGCTCGGCATCAAGCCGGACGAAACGCGTGAAGCGGTTGAACAGGAATTCTTCTCGCTGTCGTTGATCGAGGCCACGGAATGGCCGGTGCTGATCGAGATTCTCGAAAGCGGATCGGCCACCGACAACAACCATGTGACCGCGCTCCGGACGGCGCGATCTGCGCGGGGCCGCGACAAAATCGACAACTATCTCAAGGTGTTCTGTACCACCGAGTTGAAGCCGCGCAAAAACATCATCACCAGGAAACTCGCGGACAAACACCCCGACTGGCTGGCGTGCCTGCAATCCGAACAAGAGCGCGTCTGCAAGCTGATCGCGCGCGAACGCGCCATCGCGGCGCGCGACCGCAGCGTGGCATTGTTCACCATCGCCTACGCCGTCATCGCCCGCTTGCGCGCCGAGAAGGATCGGCGCGGGCTGCTCGATTACGACGACCTGATCGACAAGACGCTCGATCTGCTCAAGGACGAACGCGCCGCCTGGGTGCACTACAAGCTCGACCGCGGCATCCATCACGTGCTGATCGACGAGGCGCAGGACACCAGCCCGAAGCAATGGCAGATCGTTAAATCACTGGTGAGCGAATTCTTCGCCGGCCTCGGCGCGCATGAGCGCCAGCGCACGATCTTCGCGGTCGGCGACGAGAAGCAATCGATCTTCTCCTTTCAGGGCGCGGCGCCGCGCGAATTCGCGGCAATGCGAGCGCATTTCGAGCAGGCGCACCGGCGCGCCAGTCTGGAATTCATCGCCATCGAGTTCAAACACTCTTTCCGTTCCGGCCCCGATCTGCTGGGCGCGGTCGACACGGTGTTCGCGCGCGTCGAGGCCTTTGCCGGGCTGACCGCCGACGCCGTCGCGCCGGTGCATGAGGCACTGCCGGACAAGGCGCCGGGGCTGGTCGAAATATGGCCGCTCGAGCAATCCGACGAAATCGAGAAGAAAGAAGGCTGGGCCGCGCCGTTCGACGCGCAGACCGTCACCAGCGGCGCCGCCAAGCTCGCGCGCCGTATTGCCGGCGCGGTCGCCGCCTGGCGGCGGCAGGGTTACCGGGCGAAGGATGTATTGATCTTATTGCGGCGGCGCGGCGCGCAGTTCGAGGCGGTTATCCGCGCCCTCAAGCAAAAAAACATCCCGGTCGCCGGCGCCGACCGGCTGGTGCTCACCGAGCATATCGCGGTGATGGACCTGATGGTTCTCGGCGACGCGATCCTGCTGCCCGGGGACGATCTGGCGCTGGCGACGGCGCTCAAGTCGCCGCTGTTCGGTTTGGACGACGAGGCGTTGTTCCAACTCGCCTGGAATCGCAAAGGCAGTTTGCACGGCGCGCTGAAAACAAAACGAGCCGAGCTCGCCGCTCAGTTCGACGCCATTCGCGCGGCCGCATGCATCATGACGCCGTTTGCGTTCTACGCCTGGCTGCTCGGCGCCGAAAAGGGCCGGCGGAAACTCCTGGCGCGGCTCGGGCACGAAGCGAACGACGCGCTCGATGAATTTCTTAATCTCGCGCTCGATTACGAGCGCACGGAAGCGCCATCGCTGCAAGGATTTCTGGCCTGGCTACGCGCCGCCAAGGCCGAGGTTAAACGCGACATGGAAATGGATCGCGACGAAGTGCGGGTCATGACCGTGCACGGCGCCAAGGGACTTGAAGCCCCGATCGTCATCTTGGCCGACACCACGACGCCGCCGCAGGGCTGGCATCCGCCGCGGCTGCTGACGATGCCGCCGGACAGGCCGGTGCCGGGCACGGCCGATCGCCTGATCTGGGCCGGACCGAAAGACCACGACACGGGTCCGATGGCCGCGGCGCGCGAGGCGGCGCTCGGCGAGGCGCGCGACGAATACCGCCGGCTGTTATATGTGGCGATGACGCGCGCGGCCGAACGGCTGGTGATCTGCGGGACGCAGGGAAAAAATAGAATTCCCGAGGGCTGCTGGTATCAACTCATCGACGACGCGCTGCGCGGCGAAAGCGTGAGCGAGCCGGCCGATGATGGCGGCGAAAATGTGTTGCGTTACCGCAAGCGGGACATCGCGCCGGCAGAACCGCAGAAGAGCGATTTGCCCGCGGCGATCAAACCGATTTCGGCGCCGACGTGGCTGACGTCGAACGTCGGCTCTGCCGGTTCTGATCACCGCATCGTCAGGCCGTCGAACGCCGCGGACGACAACGCTCGCGCGCCCTTCTCCGCCGGACGCGCCGCCGCTTTGCTGCGCGGTTCGTTGGTGCACCGGCTGATGCAGTCACTGCCGGATATTCCCATCGAAAAACGCCGCAAGGAGGCCTCCGGCTACCTCGCCCGCGCCGGCGCCAAACTGGCTGCCGGGGAACGCGACAAACTCACCGAGCAAGTCATGCGCGTGCTCGAGCATCCGAGCTTCCACAAACTTTACGGGCCCGGCAGCCGGGCCGAAGTGCCGATCGTCGGACGGCTGCAATTGCCGGGAAGAACCGTGCGCGTCTCCGGCCAGATCGACCGCCTGGCGGTGACGCACGACTCCGTTTTGATCGCCGATTTCAAATCCGGCCAGCGAATCGATCCGGCGCCAGCCGGCTACATCGAGCAGCTCGCGCTGTACCGCGCCGTGCTGCAAAAATTGTACCCGGAAAAAACCGTGCATGCGGCTTTGCTCTGGACGGAAGTCCCTGATCTCATGGAGCTTTCCGCCGGGGCTTTAGATACGGCCCTGGCGCGGGTCACCTCCGCGTGACGGTGCTTGACGCTGCGAGACGGCATTCATAAGTTCGTGGCTTCACCAATTCCAAACCGCGATTCTCGCCCAAAAAACAAAAGGAAATTCCCATGGCCGTCGGCAAAGTGTCGGACGCAAGCTTCGAATCGGACGTTTTGAAATCAGCCGAGCCGGTGGTGGTCGATTTCTGGGCCGAATGGTGCGGACCCTGCCGCATGATCGCGCCGGCGCTGGAAGAAATTTCCGGCCAGCTCGGCGACAAGGTCAAGATTTTGAAGCTCAATGTCGACGAAAACCCCAATACCGCGGCCAAATACGGCATCATGTCGATCCCAACTCTGATGCTGTTCAAGAACGGCGAAATCGCCTCGCGCCAGGTCGGCGCGGCGCCGAAACAAAAGCTGCATCAGTGGATTAGCGGCTCGGTCTGACGCCAGAACAAGTTCGGATAAATGGCCGGCCTTCGCGCCGGCCGTTTTTATGACGGCGGCGTGCCATTCGCGCGCAGAACTTCGCCGGCCAGATAAAGCGAGCCGGTGATCAGGATCCGCGGCGGCGGGTCGAGATCGAGTTTGCGTGCGGCTTCAAGCGCTTCGTCCAAATTGTCGCGGCTGGTTGCGGCGAGCCCGATGGCGCGCGCGGCATCCGCTACCGCTTCCGCACTCATGCCTTTTTCCGCGCCCGGCACCGGCACCGCGATCATGCGGCGGGCGAGTCCGGTGAAATTACTCAAAAATCCAGCGCCATCCTTATTCGCCATCATGCCGACAATCAGCACCAGCGGACGCGAGACGCGTTCTTCGAGGTCTGCGAGCGCCCCAGCGATGGCGCGGCCGCCATCGGGGTTATGTCCACCATCGAGCCACAGCTCGCTGCCCGCCGGCGCCAGTTCGACCAACCGACCTTGCGCCAGGCGTTGCAGCCGCGCCGGCCAGTCGGCTTTGATCATGCCGGCTTCGTATGCGGCCGGCGCGATCTTGAACGGCTTGATCGCGCGCAATGCCGCAATCGCCAGTCCGGCATTTTCGAACTGGTGGCGGCCGTAAAGTTTCGGCGCCGGCAGATCGAGAAGGCCCGCCTCATCCTGATAGACCAGCCGCCCGCGTTCCTCGGTCGCGGTCCAGTCCTCGCCGGCGATCTTCAGGGCAACATTGAGTTTTCCCGCCTGCCGCTCGATCGCGGCCAACGCCTCGCGCGCTTGTGCGGCGACAACGGCGGGCGCGCCGCGCTTGAGAATGCCGGCCTTCTCAATGGCGATCTTGTCGAGGGTATCACCAAGAAACTCTATGTGGTCCATGGCGATTCGCGTGATGACGGTGGCGAGCGGATGATCCACCACATTGGTCGCGTCCAATCGCCCGCCGAGACCGACTTCCATCAGCAGCACGTCGGCCGGATGGCGCGCGAACAACAGCATGCCGACCGCGGTGGTGATTTCGAAAACCGTGATCGGCGCACCGGCATTGACGCGCTCGCATTCCTCCAGCGCGGCGCTGAGCTCGGCGTCGCCGACCAGCATACCTTCGCCCGGCCCGCCCAGCCGGTAGCGTTCGTTGAAACGCACCAGGTGCGGCGAGGTATAGACATGCACGCGTTTGCCCGCGGCCTCCAGGATCGCGCGCAGGAAGGCAATGGTGGAACCCTTGCCGTTGGTGCCGGCGACATGGATCACCGGCGGCAATTTGCGCTCGGGATGATCGAGCGCCGCCAGCAGGCGCTGCACGCGATCGAGCGAGAGATCGATACGCTTGGGATGCAGCGCGGCGAGCCGCGCGACGATCGCGTCAACCGGCTTTGTCATGGCAACACTATTGTCTTGGCACTCACGCGTGCGCCGGAACCGGCAATTGGTTCTGCTCGCCCGGCGCCGGTGTCCTGGTCAGGAGACGGCACAATTCGGCGAGCGTCGCGCGCAATTTGTGCCGGTGCACCACCATGTCCACCATGCCGTGTTCGGTGAGATATTCGGCGCGCTGGAAGCCTTCCGGCAATTTCTCGCGGATGGTCTGCTCGATCACGCGCGGGCCGGCGAATCCGATCAACGCGCCAGGTTCGGCGATATGCACGTCGCCGAGCATCGCGTAGGACGCCGTGACGCCGCCGGTGGTCGGATTGGTCAGAACCACGATGTAGGGCTTCCTGGCCTCGCGCAGCATTTGCACCGCCGCGGTGGTGCGCGGCAATTGCATCAGCGAGAGGATGCCTTCCTGCATGCGCGCGCCGCCGGAGGCCGCGAACATGATGAACGGCGTCTGCCGCCGCACCGCCGTTTCGAGCCCGGTGATCACGGCTTCGGCCGCCGCCATGCCGAGCGAGCCGCCCATGAAATCGAAATCCTGCACGCCGATGGTCACCATCTGGCCTTCCAGGCGGCCGATGCCGGCCTTTACGGCGTCCTGCAATCCGGTCTTGATGCGCGCATCCTTGAGCCGGTCGGCATAGCGGCGCTCATCGCGGAACTTGAGCGGATCGAGCGGCACCTCCGGCATGGCGATGTCTTCGTATTCGCCGTTGTCGAACATGGCCTTCAGCCGAGCCACCGCGCTGATGCGCATGTGATAGTTCGAGCTGGGAATGACGAACTGGTTGGCCTCGACGTCCTTGTAGAACACGAGCTGGCCGGTCTCCGGACATTTGATCCAGAGATTTTCCGGCGTCTCGCGGCGCAGCAGGCTGCGAATCTTGGGGCGGACGACGTTGGTGATCCAGTTCATGCTCTGCCTATATAGGCCGGATTCGTCAGAATTATAACCGCTACTCGGCCGCGACGCGGCGCGCCGAGCGCACGCCGTCGGACAACGCGGACACGAGAGAAGTAACCGTTTTCACCGTCCCCGGGCCGGCTTTGCCGTTTTTATCGAGGCTGGCCCGCAACGCATCGACCAGCGTGGAGCCGACCACCACAGCGTCGGCGCCGGAGGCGATGGCGCGGGCATGTTCCGCTGTCCGCACGCCGAAACCGACCGCCACCGGCAGTTTGGTGTGCCGCTTGATGCGCGCTACCGCTGCCGTGACCTTGGAAGTATCGGGCGCGGCCGCGCCGGTAATGCCCGTGATCGAGACGTAATAGACGAAGCCCGAGGTGTTGTTGAGCACCGCCGGCAGGCGTTTGTCGTCGGTGGTGGGCGTGGCGAGGCGGATAAAGTTGAGCCCGCTTTTCAAGGTCGGCAGGCACAGTTCCTCGTCTTCCTCTGGCGGCAGATCGACCACAATCAGCCCGTCGACGCCGGCCGCCTTGGCGTCAGCCAGGAAACGATCGACGCCATAGATGTAAATCGGATTGTAATAGCCCATCAGCACGAGCGGCGTCGTATCGTCGCCTTTGCGGAATGCACGCACCAGTTCGAGCGTCTTTTTCATGGTCTGCCCGGCCGCCAGCGCGCGCACGCCGGCGGCCTGAATCGCCGGACCGTCGGCCATCGGATCGGTGAACGGCATGCCCAATTCGATCACGTCGGCGCCGGCTTTCGGCAAGGCTTTGGCGATGGCCAGCGCGGTCTCGTAATCCGGATCGCCCGCCATGGTGAACGTCACCAGCGCGGCGCGGCCTTCAGCCTTGAGCGCGGCGAAGCGTTTATCGATGCGCGTGGTCATCGACGCTTGCTCTCAAGGAAGGCGGCGACCGAATTGAGATCCTTGTCGCCACGGCCGGACAGATTGACCACCATGAGGTGATCCTTCGATTTCTTGGGGGCCAGATCGAACACCCGCGCCAGCGCGTGCGCCGGCTCGAGCGCCGGGATGATGCCTTCGAGCTTGCTGCACAGTTGGAACGCCGCCACCGCTTCGTCGTCGGTCGCCGAGAGGAATTTTACCCGGCCCAAATCGTTGAGCCAGGCGTGTTCGGGCCCGATGCCGGGATAATCGAGACCGGCGGAGATCGAATGCGCCTCCTCGATCTGCCCGTCGTCGTTCATCAGCAGATAGGTGCGGTTGCCATGCAGCACGCCGGGTTTTCCGCCGGCGATGGAAGCGGCGTGCTTTTTTTCCAAGCCATGCCCGGCCGCTTCGACACCGTAGATTTCAATTCCGCGCTCGTCGAGGAACGGATGGAACAGGCCCATGGCATTGGAGCCGCCGCCGATGCAGGCGATCAGCGAATCCGGCAGCCGGCCTTCCGCTGCCTGCATCTGTTCGCGGGTCTCGCGCCCGATGATCGACTGAAAATCGCGCACCATCGCCGGATAAGGATGCGGTCCGGCCACCGTGCCGATGCAGTAAAAAGTATCCGAAACATTCGTAACCCAGTCGCGCAGCGCTTCGTTCATGGCGTCCTTAAGCGTGCGCGAACCTGATTCAACCGCGCGCACTTCCGCGCCCAAAATCTTCATCCGCAACACGTTCGGCTTTTGCCGCTCGACGTCGACCGCGCCCATATAGACGATGCATGGCAGGCCAAACTTGGCGCATAGCGTCGCGGTCGCGACGCCATGCATGCCGGCGCCGGTCTCGGCGATGATGCGCGTCTTGCCCATGCGCAGCGCCAGCATGATCTGACCAAGCACGTTGTTCACCTTGTGCGCGCCGGTGTGGTTGAGCTCCTCGCGCTTGAAATAGATTTTCGCGCCCTTGCAATGCTGCGTGAGTCGCTCGGCGAAATAAAGCGGCGACGGCCGCCCGACATAATTCGCCAGATATCCGTCCATTTCTTTTTGAAATTTCGGATCGGCCTTGGCTTGCGCGTAAGCTTTTTCCAGATCGAGAATCAGCGGCATCAAGGTCTCGGCGACGAAGCGGCCGCCATAGATGCCGAAATGACCGCGCTCGTCGGGGCCGGTGCGGAACGAATTAGGCTGCGGCGCGCTCATGCGTTCACCGCAAGCGCTGCTTCGGCGGCGCGTGCCGCGCGAATGAAGGTACGGATCTTGTCCGGATCCTTTTCGCCAGGGGCGCGTTCGACACCGGACGATACATCGACGCCGCCCGCGCGGGTGATGCGCAAAGCCTCGGCGACATTGCCGGCATCGAGCCCGCCAGACAGCATGAACGGAATTCCCGGATCGATGCCCTTGAGCAGGCTCCAGTCGAACGGCTTA
Organism: uncultured Alphaproteobacteria bacterium; assembly: GCA_963703875.1. GTDB lineage: Bacteria > Pseudomonadota > Alphaproteobacteria > Rhizobiales > Xanthobacteraceae > Pseudolabrys. The sequence goes on along the minus strand of CAVPFZ010000022.1, from coordinate 121,728 downwards.
CCGAGACCGCCCGGGCGCGTCGCGTCCTGCGGCGCGCGTGCGTCGAACAGGATGCGATCGGCAATTTTTTTATAGAGATCGATGCGCGCGAGATCCTTGCGCGCGGCGATGGGCAGGGCCTTCATCATCGGCAGACCAAAACGCGCGCGCAACGCCGCAACGCGCTGTGGCGTTTCGCTGCCGTGCAATTGCAGCATGTCGGGTTTGAGTGCTTCGACGATCGCATCGAGCGTTTTGTCGTCGGCATCGACGGTCAGTGCGACCTTGCCGGCGCGGCCTTTGACGCGCTCGCCGAGTTCGCGCGCGGTATCGGGCGCGAGGTTGCGCGGGCTGGGCGCAAAGAACACGAAACCGACCATGTCGGCGCCGGATTCCAGCGCCACATCAAGCGCTTCCGGGGTCTTCAAGCCGCAGATTTTGACGATCAAAGACATAATGGGCGGGTTCTACCGCCTTCTCCACCCCGCCGCAAAGCGGAACCGAACCCGTTAAGGCAAGGGGGGCGGGATCACCGCCATCGGATTGGGCTCCGCCGGCGGCGACGGCTTCTCGGCGGTACCGAAGCGGCGGCGGATCGTCTCCATTTCGTCACGCAGCGCGCGCGCTTCGCCGTCGAGCTTGCGGGCGGCGCGCCGCCATTTGCCCTGGCGGATCCAGGCGGCGATGCCGCCGATTAACACACCGAGGATCAGCACCACGAAAATGATCGCGAACAGCGGCAGGGTCGCCGCATAGGCGGGCGCCGCCGACGAGAACGGATCAAACGACACCGTCACCGCCTGCCGGTTGGCGACCGCGAAGACAACGATGACGATCGCCAGCGGGGTCACGATAACGGCGGTGAGAATCTTGCGGAACACCGGTGACGCCTCTTCCCAAAAAATCAATGGCCGGGGTGGAGCCCGGCCATGACAATAGCATCCTCGCAAATCGGGGAAACTGGCCCCTAAACCGCGCCGGTCTTGTTGAGCCGTTCGCGCATTTCCTTGCCGGTCTTGAAGAATGGCACGGATTTCTGCTCGACCGAGACATGGGCGCCGGTGCGCGGATTGCGCCCGGTGCGCGCCGGCCGGTGCTTGACCGAGAAGGCGCCGAAACCGCGCAGCTCGACGCGGTCGCCGCGCGACATGGCGCTGGTGACTTCGCCAAGGATCGCGTTGACGATGTTCTCGACGTCGCGCTGATAGAGATGAGGATTCTGGGCGGCGATACGTTGCACAAGTTCGGACTTGATCATTGCGGCCGCCTTGCTCGATCGAGGATCAGTTGGCGTAGGGAGGGTGCCAAAGCGCCAAGAGACCGTCAAGATTGAGTCGTTCGACCGCTTGCACCGCACCCCACGCTTCGATGCGCTGCGCCATGGCGCTCAAACCGACCGCCTGAAAGGTCCAGGCGGCGACATGAAGGAAGGAAAGCTCGCTGAATCGCGGCTCCAGCGAATAATCGCGCACCGGCGTTCCGGCCGGAACGCTCTTTTCCTTCTCCAGCCAGGCCAAAGCGGTTTTCTCGTTGCCGAGGCCGTCCACCAGTCTGAGGCCGACGCCCTGGCGGCCGGTAAAGACCCGGCCATCGGCCACCGCCGTCAGTTCCGCGTCGCTCATCCGACGGCGATCCTTCACCAGGCCCTTAAACCAGGCATAGGAATCGACCACGATGGCGTTGATGGCGGCGCGCGCTTCGGGGCTGGTCGGTTCGAAACCATTGGGCGCGGCCTTGAGCGGCGAGGATTTGATCTCCTCCATCTGGATGCCGATGGTCTTGAGCACCTGCGTGAAGTTCGGGTACTGGAACAGCACGCCGATCGAGCCGACCAGCGAGGTGTCCTGGGCGATGATGTGTTCCGAGGAGATCGCCGCGATATAAGCGCCGGACGCGGCCAGCCCGTCGACCACCACCACCATCGGTTTCTTGGCCTGCAAGGCGCGCAAGGAGTCGTAAAGCTGCTCTGACCCCGCCGTGGTGCCGCCGGGGCTATCGATATGCACGATCACCGCGCGGGCGTGTGACTTGGTCAGCCGCTCAAGCGCCTCGACGCGGTCCTGATTGCCGCGGATCAGGCCCTGCACCTTGATGCGGGCGATGTAATCGCCATCCGGCAGCAGCCGGCTCCCGGGCACAAGTGCGGCGGCAAGCCCGACCAGCGCGAGGAGAGCGATCAGCAGGGCGCCGGCGCGCCAAAAGGTGAGTTTGCGCCGCATGCGGCGGCGATCGACGATGGCATCAGCATCGAGCGACATGGCTTGCGCTCCTTGGAATGACAGCCGGAAGCTTATGGCACGCTCATGTCACAATGAAAAACCCCCGGGTCAAGACCCGGGGGTTTGGTCTTTGAGCCATAAAACGGCTGATTGATGACCTATTCCTCGGCTTTTTCGGTCTCAGCCTTTTCGCCTTCTCCGTCGCCAGCATGTTGCTTGAGCTTGGGGCCCAGAATGTCGCCGAGCGAAGCGCCCGAATCGGCGGAGCCGTACTGCGCCAGCGCTTCCTTCTCCTCGGCGACTTCGAGCGCCTTGATCGAGACGGAAACCTTGTGGGTCTTGCGGTCGAAGGCGGTGACGCGGGCATCCACCTTCTGGCCGACGGCAAAGCGCTCGGGCCGTTGCTCGCCGCGATCGCGCGCCAGATCGGCACGCTTGATAAAGGCCGTGAGCTCGGTGCCGACGATCTTGACCTCGAGACCGCCTTCCTTGACCTCGGTTACTTCGCAGGTCACCACCGAATTCTTCTTGAGATCGCCGGCCGACTCCATCGGGTCGCCCGCCAATTGCTTGATGCCGAGCGAAATGCGTTCCTTCTCGACATCGACGTCGAGCACCTGCGCCTTGACCATGTCGCCCTTCTTGTATTCCTCGATCACCTGCTCGCCCGGACGCTTCCAGTCGAGATCGGAGAGATGGACCATGCCGTCCACCTCGCCGTCGAGGCCGAGGAACAGGCCGAATTCGGTCTTGTTCTTGACTTCGCCTTCGACCGTCGATCCCGGCGGATGCTTCTCGACGAACACTTCCCACGGATTGCGCATGGTCTGCTTGAGGCCGAGCGAGATGCGGCGCTTGACCGGATCGACTTCGAGAACCTGCACTTCGACCTCTTGCGAGGTCGAGACGATCTTGCCGGGATGAACGTTCTTCTTGGTCCACGACATTTCCGAGACGTGGATCAAACCCTCGATACCAGGCTCGAGTTCGACGAAAGCGCCGTAGTCGGTGATGTTGGTGACGCGGCCCTTGAAGCGGCTGCCTACCGGGAACTTCGCTTCGATGCCCTGCCATGGATCGTCGAGCAGCTGTTTCATGCCAAGCGAGATTCGGTGGGTCTCGTGATTGATCTTGATGATCTTGACCTTCACCAGCTGACCGATATTGAGAACCTCGGTCGGGTGGTTGACGCGGCGCCAGGCGATGTCGGTGACGTGCAGCAGGCCGTCGATGCCGCCGAGATCGACGAACGCGCCGTAGTCGGTGATGTTCTTGACCACGCCGTCGATGACCTGGCCCTCTTCTAGGTTCTGCACCAGTTCCTGGCGCTGTTCGGCGCGCGTCTCTTCCAGGACGGTGCGGCGCGATACCACGATGTTGCCGCGGCGGCGATCCATTTTCAGAATCTGGAACGGCTGGTTGACGTTCATCAGCGGAGTGACGTCGCGGATTGGACGGATGTCGACCTGAGAGCGCGGCAGGAAGGCCACGGCGCCGTCGAGATCGACGGTGAAGCCGCCCTTGACCTGATTGAAGATGACGCCCTGAACCTTCTCGTTGTTCTTGAACGCGGTTTCCAGCTTGCCCCAGCTTTCCTCGCGGCGCGCCTTGTCCCTTGAGAGGACAGCCTCACCGAGCGCGTTCTCGACGCGCTCCAGATAGACCTCGACCTCGTCGCCGATCTTGAGATCGGATTGCCGGCCCGGCGCCGCGAATTCGCGCAGCGCCACGCGCCCTTCGGTCTTCAAGCCGACGTCGATGACGGCCATGTCCTTTTCGATACCGACGATCTTGCCCTTGATGACCGCACCTTCTTGCAGGTTTCCGGTCCCCATCGATTCGTCGAGCAGCTTGGCGAAGTCTTCACGCGTGGGTGCAGCAGCGGTAGCCGTGGCCATGTAATCTCCTGATTGCCTGCGCCGGGGTTTGAATGGCGTTCGAAAGCGCGGGCCGATGATCTTGGCAAGACCAACGGCGGCCCCCGGGAATCCCGGTTGGCCGGCGCTAAAACCGTGCTTTCGGAACGTTTGGTTCGATCGGGCGCCCAGCGTAGAGGCTCGAACGGGGCTTTGTCCTCCAACAACGAGGGGCGTTAATCGCGCCCTCGGCCCGCTCGGATAGCCTCGACGATGTCGATGGCGGCCCGGATGGCTGCGTCTATATCCAAATGCGTGGTATCCAGCAAGTGCGCGTCCGGGGCTTGTTTTAAAGGCGCCACGACGCGTTTTGTATCGCGTTCGTCGCGTTTGAGGATGTCGGCCAGCACAGTGGCTTCGTCGATTTGGCGCCCTTGCGCCTGGTATTCGGCCGTCCGGCGGCGGGCGCGGACCTCTGTGCTCGCGGTCACGTAAATCTTAACCTCGGCATCGGGGCAGATAACGGTGCCGATATCGCGGCCGTCGAGCACGGCACCCGGCGGCTTGGCGGCGAACTCACGTTGGAAGGTGACGAGCGCGGCGCGCACCTCCGGAAAAGCGGAGACGATCGAGGCCGCTTCGCCCACTTTCGGCGTCTTGAGCGCGGCTTCATCGAGATGCGCCAGATCGAGCGACTTGGCGAGCATCGCCGCGGCTTGCCGGTTATCCGGCTTGACCCCGCTGTCGAGCACCGCCTTGGCGACCGCCCGATAGAGCAATCCGCTGTCGAGATGGCGCAGACCATAATGCGCCGCGAGCCTTTTGCCGAGCGTGCCCTTGCCCGACGCCGCCGGTCCATCGATAGCGATGATCACGACAGGTCCGCGCCGAGCGCGCGCATTAGTTCGACGAAGCCGGGAAAGCTGGTCGCGATGAAGGCTGAGTTGTCAATGCGCACCGGATTGTCGGCGGCAAGTCCCATGACAAGGGCCGACATGGCGATGCGATGATCCATATGGGTGGCGACCTCGCCGCCGCCGCCGACGCTGGCCTTGCCGTGCACGACCAGATCGTCGCCATCGATCTCGACCGTCACGCCATTGGCACGCAGCATGGCGGCGGTCGCCTCCAATCGGTCGGATTCCTTGACGCGCAATTCCTTCAGGCCGCGCATGCGCGTGGCGCCTTCCGCGAACGACGCGGCGACGGCTAGAATCGGATATTCGTCGATCATCGAAGGCGCGCGCTCGGCCGGCACGTCGACCGCCTTCAATTTAGATGCGGTCACGCGCAGATCGGCGACCTCCTCGCCGCCGTCATCGCGCGCCGCCAGCGTTTCGATCGTGGCGCCCATTTCACGCAAGGTCTTCAACAATCCGGTGCGCAGCGGGTTGGTCATCACTGATTTCGAAAATCACATCCGAGCCGGGCACCAGCAAGGCCGCGACCATCGGGAAGGCCGCCGACGAGGGATCGGCCGGCACCACGACATTCGCCGGCTCGAGCTCGGGCTGGCCTTGCAACGTGATGCGGCGGCCGTGCTCGCCAAAAGGCTTGCTGGTGAGCTTGGCGCCGAAATGTTTCAGCAATTTTTCAGTGTGGTCGCGGGTGGCTTCCGCCTCGATCACCGTGGTCTCGCCCGGCGCGGCAAGTCCCGCCAGCAGCACCGCCGACTTGAGCTGCGCGGACGGCACCGGCGATTCATAGATGATCGGAACCGGATCCACGGCGCCTCGTATCGTCAGCGGCAGCCGGCCACCCTCGGCGGCCTCGATCACGCGCGCGCCCATCAGTTCGAGCGGATCGAGCACACGCCGCATCGGTCGTCCGCTCAAGGAAGCATCGCCGACAAAGCTCGTGGTGACCGGCGAGCCGGCGGCCGCGCCGATGGCCAGGCGGACCCCGGTGCCGGAGTTGCCGAAATCGAGCGGGGCGCTGGCCTGCGCAAATCCGCCGACACCGACGCCATGAATTCGCCACGCGTGCTCGCCCGTACGCTCGACCCGGGCCCCCAGCGCGCGCATGGCCTCGGCGGTGTGCAGCACGTCCTCGCCTTCCAGTAGACCGGCAACCATGGTTTCGCCGACCGTCAGCGCTCCGAGGATCAGGGCACGATGCGAGATCGATTTGTCGCCCGGCACCCGGGTCCGGCCCTGCAAGGAGCCGCCGCGGCGGGCGGTCAGGGGTGTCGAAACGGCGGAATTCACGGCGCTATCCTTAATGTATGGCGCCGTCCTACCACGCACCCGCTTGGGCCGTCATCTCGCGGCTTACGGCAATTTCCGGACGCGCCTGCGCTATTGACAGGGGCCTTGCAACTAGCCAAGTGAAACACCGATTTATCGACCATTCTGAGGAACCTGACCGTGGCGAAAACCGAACTCGGCACCAAACGCGTTTGTCCGGAAACCGGCCGCAAGTTCTACGATCTCGGCAAGACACCCGTGATCTCTCCCTATACCGGCAAGGTCGTGCCGATCGTCGTGCCGCCGCCTTCGCGCGCGCGGCCCGAGCCGGCCGCACCGGTTGCGCGGCCCGCGCCCGCTCCGGTGGCGGAGCCCGAGGTGGCGGCCCCGGAGACCGCCGACGCCGAATTCGTTTCGCTCGAGGACGCCGAGGCCGAGCAGCAAGGCAAGAAGCCGGCCGCAGCGACGGGCGCGGCGGGCGAGATTGAAGAGGTCGAGATCGAAGCGGGCGCCGACGATGCCGCCTTCATCGAGGAAGAGGAAGAAGGCGACCCCGATGTGACCGACATCATTGGCGAGACCATCGAGAAGGAAGAGGAGACATGAGGTTCGCTTAAACAGCGAAATGGGGCCATAGCTCAGCTGGGAGAGCGCCTGCATGGCATGCAGGAGGTCGGCGGTTCGATCCCGCCTGGCTCCACCACTTAAAACAGCCGCCCGCCGGGGCGGCTTTTTTGTTGCGCCATGCTGACAATCGGCGCCGCGTCATTGCATGATGCCGCGCCAACCGGGAGCTCTCCATGCAAGGCAAAATCGCGCTCGAGGAACATTTCGCTATCGAAGCAACACTCGGTGATTCGAAGGTGTTCGGCGCCCATGTGTGGGGCGACCTGGGCCCGCGGCTGCTCGATATTCAAGATATCCGCCTGCGGCAAATGGATCAGCATGGCGTCGAGATGATGATCCTGTCACTCAACGCGCCGGCCGTGCAGGCGATCCATGACGTCAAGCAAGCAATCGCCGTGGCGCGCACGGCCAATGACGTGCTGGCGGAAAATGTGCGCAAGCGCCCCGGTCGCTTTGCAGCCTTTGCCGCGCTGCCAATGCAGGATCCGGAGGCGGCCATCGCGGAACTCACCCGCTGCATCAAGGACCTTGGGTTTGTCGGCGCGCTGGTCAATGGATTCTCGCAAATCGGCACGCCGGACAACGTGACCTATTACGATCTGCCGCAGTACCGGCCGTTCTGGCGCGCGGTCGAGGCGCTCGACGTTCCGTTCTATCTGCACCCGCGCAATCCGCTGCCGAGCTGGAGCAAGCAATACGAAGGCCATGCCTGGCTGCTCGGGCCGAATTGGGCGTTCCATGCCGAGACCGCGGTGCATGCGCTGCGGCTGATCGGCTCAGGCTTGTTCGATGAGTGCCCGAGACTGAAAATAGTGCTCGGCCATCTCGCCGAGGGCATTCCGGCTTATCTCTGGCGCATCGACGGCCGCAATGGCTGGATGAAGGAGCCGCACGGATATCCCGCGAAACACAATGTCGCGCATTATTTTCGCAAGCATTTCTGGTGCACCAGCTCGGGCAACTTCTCCACGCCGGCGCTGGTCAATGCCATGACCGAGATGGGCGCCGAGCGCGTGATGTTTTCGGTTGACTGGCCGTTTGAAGACATCGGCGAAGGCTGCGACTGGTTCGACCAAGCCGAGATCAGCGAAGCGGACCGCGCGAAAGTCGGCCGCGCCAACGCGATCAAGCTGTTCAAGCTCAAATTAAGCTGATGCGTTTTTAGCGCATGCGGTAGCGCTCGACCGCGTCTTGATTCCAGATCATGCCGTTGCCAGGCCGATCGGGCACGATCGCCTGGCCGTCGACGATCTTCAGCGGCTCCTGCACAAGCACGTCCGCCCAATCGACATATTCGAGGTAATGGCAAGTTGGCGTGGCGGCCAGCAAATGCGCGCTCACTTCCGGGAACAGATGCGACGACATCTTGATGCGATGCGCGGCGGCCAGTTCCGCGGCCTGCCGCCAACCGGTGACGCCGCCGATGCGTTCGAGATCGGGCATCACGTAGTCGGGCTTTGCCTGTTCAAGCGCCGCCGCCATGCCGGCGGGAAGCGAGAAGTTTTCGCCGATCTGGACCGGCGTCTTGAGCGCACGCGCGAGCCTTGCCGCGCCGGCATAGTCGTCGTGGCGGATCGGTTCCTCGAGCCAATAGATGTTCTCCGCATCGAGCGCGCGGCCACGCGCCAGCGCCTCCTCGGCCGTCAGCAACTGGTTGTAATCGACCATCAAATGCACATCGTCGCCGACGCGCTTGCGCACGGCGCGCACCGCGGCGATATCGCGCTCCGGCGTCGGATAGCCGAGGCGCAGCTTGACGGCGCGAAACTTGCCGGCGGCCAGCAGCGTCTCGGCCTCCTCGGCCAGTGCGTCGAGATCGTCCTTCAATCCGAGACCGCAACTGTTGTAGGCCGGGATCGGCCGCGGCTCGGCGCCGAGAAACTTTGCCAGCGGAAGCTTGGCGGCCAAGGCAAGCGCATCCCAGCAGGCGACATCGAAGCCGGCCAGCGCCATGCGGACGATGCCTTGGACGCCAATAAGCGTGAAACGGCGCGCGAGCTTCGACCACAACGCCGCCGGGTCGACTCGCTCGCCCTTGGCCAATGTCTCGACCTCGCCGAGCAGGCTGATGATCGCCGGCGCCGCCGCTCGCAAATAGCAGAACAGCCAGGAACGGCCGGTGATGCCCTCCTCGGTCTCCACGTTGATCAACAACAACGGCGCGTGGCGCACCACGTCGGCGCTGGTGCCGAGCACGAAATTAAGCGGAACCTCGACCGGGGTGACCCGGATGGCCCGCACGGTCAGGCGCGGCATTGACGGCTGATGTGGCATGGAAGTCCCCGGATTGAGGCCGAATATACCGCCCTTCCCGGCGAAATCCCCTCGTTCTTGAACCTTTAACCCGGCCTGCCCATATTAGCCGGGACCGGCCGACAGTCGCCGTCCGGTTGGGGTGCCCGCGAGGGGCCCCGTCAAAGTCGCTTCAAGCGAGGGCTTTGAGACCATGTCACGAGTTCCGTCACTATCCAGCCCGTTCCTTCTGGGCTTCGACGAGATCGAGCGCGTGCTCGACCGCGTCGCCAAGGGGGCCGACGGCTACCCGCCCTACAATATCGAACGGCTGGCGCGCGATCCGCAAAACCCGGAACGGCTGCGCATCACCCTTGCCGTCGCCGGCTTCACCCGCGATCAGCTCGATGTCTGCGTCGAGGAAAGTCAGCTGGTGATCCGCGGGCGCCAGCAGGATGACAAGAGCCGGCAATATCTCCACCGCGGCATCGCCGCGCGCCAATTCCAGCGCACCTTCGTGCTGGCGGATGGCATGGAGGTACAGGGCGCCGACCTGAAGAACGGGTTGTTGTCGATCGATCTGGCGCGGCCGCAGGCCGAACGGATCATCAAGACAATAGCGATCCACGAGCAGGAATGACGGCATTCGAGAAGGACTCGACCGCGTTAAGCGTCATGAAAGGATCGAGGGCCATGATGAAGGACAATATGACTGAAACGAGCACGACCAATCCGGTGATCACGCAGGACGCGCTGGCGCATCTCGGCGACGGCCGCCTGGCTTACGTGAAGGCGATCCGTTCCGAGGATGTCGCCAATCTGTTTCCACAGGCGCCGAAAATCGCGCCCGGCATCAAACTATTCGCGCTGCATAGCGCGGACGGCACGCCAATCATGCTGACCGACACGCGCGAAGCAGCGCTGGCCAATGCTTGGAGCCAGGAACTCGAAGCCGTAAGCGTGCACTAAGCGTTGACCGTCGTGCTTTGAAAATACGAAATGCCCGGCCTTGCGCCGGGCATTTGCGTTTCAGATGCCGGGAACTACGCCGCCGTGCTCGCGACCGGCGTTGCCAGGAGCGCGTAGAGCGCATCGGCGTCGCGCGAATTTCGCAGCTTGCGCGTAATCTCGGGGTCGCGCAGCAGGCGCGCGACACGCGCAAGCGCTTTGAGATGATCGGCACCGGCGGCTTCCGGCGCCAGCAGCAGAAAAATGAGATCGACCGGTTGACCATCGAGCGCCTCGAAATCGATGGCGCGCTCCAGCCGCGCGAACAGTCCGAACAAGCGGCCGATCTTGGGTAACTTACCGTGCGGGATCGCCACGCCATTGCCCACGGCGGTGGAACCGAGTTTCTCGCGCTGCAGCAGGATTTCCAAAATCGCACGCTCGCTCTGACCCGTGAGCTCGGCCGCGCGCGCGGCGAGTTCCTGGATCGCTTGCTTTTTATTATTGACCTTGAGCGCCGGAACAATTGCAGCCGGCGCAACGAGATCGGTGAGCGTCATGGACGTGGCCAATGATTGAAAACGGCAGCGACTAATTGCAAGGGGATTGTTGAAGGCGGCGGACCATAAGGACGGTCCGCGGCGACTGTCAATGGCCGGGCTTGAACCAAGCGTGCCGTTTTTTATTGCATTTTTGAAGCGTTCTCACTGCCGCGCCGGGCCTGCTGGTCCTTGCGGCGGCGCTTATAGCGGCGCAGCCGCTTTTCGATGTGGATGGCGGCCTGATCGGCGCTTTCGTAGGCATCGGCCGCCATTCCCTCGGCTTCGAGCATCGCGCCGGAATCGAGATGAATCACGTATTCCGTGCGAAATCCGAAGCCGTCTTTGCCGACCGTGGCATGCCCGGAATAGCCGCCGCGGAAATATTTCGACGTCGCCTCTTCCACGCGATCGACGATTCTCTGCCGCAGAGCCGCGCCGATATTGATGTTTTTGCCCGAAACGCGCAAAGGCATTGGTCTGCCTCCAGTTTCCCGCCGGCTTATTATTTCAGCTAGGAATTGTTCCGCGAAAGGTCAATGCGCGTGCCGGCGCGGTTTACGCCGTCGCCGCCTGCTTTTCGCGCCGCCGTTGCACCGATGACGGTATGCGCATTGCCTCGCGGTATTTGGCGACGGTGCGGCGCGCGATGTCGATGCCTGCCTCGCGCAGCTTGTCGACGATCGTATCGTCCGAGAGCACGTCGGCGGCGCTCTCGGCGTCGATCAACTGGCGGATGCGATGGCGCACGGCTTCGGCGGAATGCGCCTCACCGCCGTCGGTGGACGCGATCGACGAGGTGAAAAAATATTTCAGCTCAAAGATACCGCGCGAGATCGCCATGAATTTATTGGCGGTAACACGTGAGACGGTCGATTCGTGCATGCCGATGGCATCGGCGACCGTCTTGAGATTGAGCGGCCGCAGATGCTGCACCCCTTTGGCAAAGAAGGCATCTTGCTGGCGCACGATTTCGCTCGATACCTTGAGAATTGTTTTAGCGCGTTGATCGAGCGCGCGTACCAGCCAGGTCGCTGTCTGCAGACAGTCGGCGAGATAGGTCTTATCTTTATCGTTGCGCGTCGTCTTCGACACCTGCGCATAATACCGCTGACTGATGAGCACTTTCGGCAGCGTGTCGGAATTGAGTTCCACCTGCCATGTTCCGTCGGGCGCGGCGCGCACATAGACATCCGGGACGATCGGCTGAACCATGGTCGAGCCGAAGGCTAAACCGGGTTTGGGATTGAGATTGCGGATTTCGGCGATCATGTCGGCGAGATCCTCTTCGCTGACGCCGCACAGGTGCCGCAAGGCGGCAAGATCGCGCTTGGCCAGCAGATCGAGATGCCCGACCAGGATGCGCATCGCCGGATCGAAGCGATCGCGATCGCGCAGCTGAATCGCCAGACATTCAGTGAGATTGCGCGCGCACACGCCGGGTGGATCGAGCGTCTGCAAGATGGCGAGCACGCCTTCGACGTTTTCGCGCGGCGCACCGAGCTTTTCGACGACGGTATCGAGATCGCCAGTGAGATAGCCCGCCTCGTCCACCATATCGATCAAATATTGTCCGATCATGCGGCCGGCCGGATCGGCAATCGCCAGCGCCATTTGCGCGGCAAGATGCGCGGCCAATGTGACCTCGGCGGTGACAAAGGCTTCCAGATTGTAGGCGCCGTCGTCGTCGCTGCGGGTGCCGCCGCCGGACCATTCCGAAAAAGCCGGCGGCGGCGCTTCAGGCGCCGGACTCTTTTCGCCACCGTCGTCCGGGAAAACGTTTTCGAGTTCGGTGCCGAGCCCTTCTTCCATGGAGCTGCGGCTGGTCTCCATGTCCTGGCCGATCCAATCTTCCGATGCGGCCGCGGCTGTATCCTCGCCGGCCAATTCGGCCCGCTCCGCCTCGGCGCCGGCGGCGGGCGCTTCGTTGTCGTCATTGGCGCGCTCGAGCAACGGATTGCGCTCAAGTTCGCCCTCGACGTAAGCCGCGAGATCAAGGCTGGAGAGTTGCAACAGCTTGATGGCTTGCATCAGCTGCGGCGTCATCACCAGCCCTTGCGTCTGGCGAAACTCCAGTCTTTGCGACAAAGCCATCAAGGTTTCCCGGCGGAAACTGGTCCGATTCTTGCTTGTGTTATACCAGTTTTGCGGCGCCAGCAGTCAACGTTTCCACGCTCCGGCCATGCACAAATTATCGGCAAACTAATTGAGGAATGCCCGATCTACAGGCGGAATTCCTCGCCCAGATAAAGCCGGCGCACATCGGGATTGTTGACGATGTCATCGGCGCGGCCCTCCATCAGCACCTCGCCGGAATAGATGATGTAGGCGCGGTCGGTCAGGCCCAGCGTCTCGCGCACATTGTGGTCGGTGATCAGAACGCCGATGCCGCGATTGGTCAGATGGCGCACGAGCGCCTGGATGTCGCCGACCGCGATCGGATCGATGCCCGCGAACGGCTCGTCAAGCAGCATGTAGCTCGGTCGCGTCGCCAGCGCGCGGGCGATTTCGACACGACGCCGTTCGCCGCCCGACAGCGCGATGGTCGCGGTCTTGCGCAGACGCGCGATATCGAATTCCTCAAGCAGCGCGTTGAGATCGGCCTCACGCCGCCGGCGGTCGGGCTCCACCACTTCGAGCACCGAGCGGATGTTGTCCTCGACGTTGAGGCCGCGAAAGATCGACGCCTCCTGCGGCAGGTAACCGATGCCGAGCCGCGCGCGCTGATACATCGGCAGCGCCGTGACATCATAACCGTCGAGCTCAATGCGGCCGCGATCGGCCTTGATCAGGCCGGTGATCATGTAAAACACCGTGGTCTTACCGGCCCCGTTCGGTCCCAACAGCCCGACCGCTTCACCGCGGCGGACGTAAATCGTGACATCTTTGACGACCGGGCGGCCGCCGAAGCTCTTCACCACGCCGTGCGTGGCAAGATAAGCATGCCGGACTGCTTTTTGGCCGTTCTGGTCGCCGCGCGGCCGATTGACCGGTTGCGCATTGACCGGTTGCGCATTGGCCGGTTGCGCGTTGGCCGGCTGCGTATTGCCCTGACGTGACGCTTGGGCTCGCAAATTGGCCATGGCCGCCTGCTGCTGTCGCGCTTCGGCCGGCGACAGAGGGCGGCGTACCGAAGGCGGCCGGCGCCGGAACAGCGAGAGTATGTTCAACGGGCTACCTCGTGGCGCATGTTTCGATCCGGCCGATAATCCGCCATTGCCGTAAACGCCACATTAGCTGATTCCCCCGCTGCCACGAGGTTTCGGACGCGGCTTGCGAGGGCGTTTCGGCTCAACGGGTTGGCCGCGCGGGCGCCGGCCCGCCGGTTATGCCGGATTTGACATCAAGCGGCCCGCTCCCGGGCAAGAACAGGCCTTCCACCCGGCCTTTACCGTTTTTGCCTGATTCGACCCGCGACACGCCGCTGGTCAGATCGACGATCAGCGTATCTCCGCGCAAGACGTTTTTCCCTTGCGTCATCACCACATTGCCTTTGAGCGTGACCATGTTGGTCTTCATTTCGAATACGCCCAGATCGCCGGTCGCCGTTTGGTCTTTCTGCTTCACCACCACCCCGCCGTGCGCCTCAAGCCGTTTTATCTTCTGCTGACCGCCGGGACCGGGATCGGCCGCTTGCAAGGACTTGCCGCCGGTCTCGTTGTCTTGCTCGTAGAACACCACCAGCGACTTGCAGTTCATGGTGGTGTCGCCCTGCGCTACTTTCACATTGCCGCTGAAGGTCGCTACTTTGTCCTTGTCGCGCACTTCCAGCGTTGCTGCCTCGATATGGACCGGCTGATCGCGGTTTTGCGAAAACCCCTGCAGCGCGTTCGGCGGCCCTTTCGAAGGCTGCGCATGAAGCGGCGCACCCGCGATCGCCAATACCCAAAATACGATCGGGAAAATCTTGCGGTGCACAGTTACTGCACCCCAGGCTTGGCTTGCGATGCCGCGGCGTCACCGAGCATCAAGGTCATGTTCACTCCGTCGAAAAATCGCACGAGATCGCCGGAATCGACAATCTCAAGCCGGTTGGCATTCAGCTTACCTTTCACCAGATCCACCTCGACCGGATGCTTGGACACCACATAGCCTTTGTGAATGTCGATCATCGCCTCGCTCAACTGGCCGCGATAGCCGGCGGAGGAGTTGAGAACGATGTTCTGGTCGAGCTTGAGAGTTTCCCCCTTACTGTCGTAGATGCCCGTGTCGGCGGTCATTTCCACCGTGCTTTTATCCTGCATCTGCACCTTGGCGCGCAAATTGCGCAGTTCGATCAAGTCCGGCTTGGTCATATCCTGCTTGGCCGCATCGGCGGAAAGTTCATAGGCGCGCTCATCGCGCGTAAAACCAGACAGATGCGGTTTCTCCATGGTGATTTTGGTGCCGGAGACGACGAGGTTGCCGACATCGGCCGGCAGCTTGGCCAGCATGCGCAACGGATTGAGATAAGTCGCCAGAAAAACACCGGTGATACCCAACACCACCGCGAGCGGAACAGCGACGCGCAGGAAGCGCACCACGCGGCTGTGCCGGCGGGCGGCACGGAAAGCGCGCACGCCATCGCCGCGGCTCATATTCCAATAGGCGCGCGCGGCCTTGTGGTCGGTTCGGGCTGTGGTCACGCGGTCCCTGCCAAGATCATCGATGTCGGAAATCATCTTACGCCCGCTAACGCAATCTGGCGCGCGAATATGGCCCCTGCGCGGCAACCGCCGCTAACGAATACGAGCCTCAATACAATGGCTTACACGGAATGCGCAAAAATGTCCTCGGCCGCCCAGCCGGCGAGATCAAGCCGCGCGCGATCAGGCAGAAAACGGAAGCAAGCGGCCGCCAGTTCGGCGCGGTTCTCGCGCGCCAGCATCGCATCCAGTTTTTCCCTCAGCGCATGCAGATGCAACACGTCGGTCGCCGCATAGGCCACCTGCGCGTCGCTGAGTTCGTCGGCGCCCCAATCGGACGATTGCTGCTGCTTCGACAGATCGACGCCGAGTACCTCGCGCGCCAGATCCTTGAGCCCGTGCTTGTCGGTATAGGTGCGCGCCAGCCGCGAGGCGATCTTGGTGCAGTAGACCGGCTCGGCCATCACGCCGAAGGCCTTGGCCAACATGCCGAGATCAAAGCGCGCGTAATGGAAAATCTTGACGATCGATTTGTTGGCCAGCAGCTTTTCGATATTGGGCGCCTTGGTCTGCCCGGCCGCGATCTGCACCACGTCGGCCGAACCGTCACCGGGTGAGAGTTGCACCACGCAAAGCCGGTCGCGATTGGGATCGAGGCCCATGGTCTCGGTGTCGATCGCCATCGCGCCCTTGTAGGCGCTTAGGTTGGGCAGGTCGCCGCGATGCAGGCGGATGGTCATGTCGCTACCAAGTTGGCTTGCGCATGATCTTTTTCCGAAAACCGGTACCCACTTTTCGGGATCATGCGCTGGGAAATCTGGTGCCCAGGAAAGGACTCGAACCTTCACGCCTCGCGGCGCTAGTACCTGAAACTAGTGCGTCTACCAATTCCGCCACCTGGGCTGGTCGGGACTAGGTACGGAGCCGTTTTCGGCTTGTCAATTGAAGCGCTTGTCGAGCCTGTACAGCCCGCGGCCGATCCGCTATTGGCGGGGCTTATCGGCGTTACCGCCGGAGTTTATGAGCGAGAGCGGCATGACCGCACGCAGCCCCTATGACACCCTGGTCACCGTCTATGGCGGCTCGGGCTTTCTCGGCCGCCACGTGGTGCGGGCCTTGGCTAAGCGGCACTACCGCATCCGGGTGGCGGTGCGCCGGCCCGAACTAGCCAACCATCTGCAGCCGCTCGGCCGCGTCGGGCAGATTCACGCGGTGCAAGCCAATCTGCGCAACGCGGCGTCGGTGGAAGCGGCCGCGCGCGACGCCCGGGTACTGGTCAATCTGGTCGGCATCCTGTTCGAGCGCGGACGGCAACGCTTTAACACCATCCACGCCAATGGCGCCGAACAGGTGGCGCTGGCGGCGAACGCTCATGGCGCGCGCATGGTTCATGTATCGGCGATCGGCGCCGATGACCGGTCGCACAGCGCTTATGCCCGTTCGAAGGCGGCGGCCGAACGGCTGGTGCTGGCCGCGCAGCCGCAAGCCGTCATCATGCGGCCGTCGATTCTATTCGGGCCGGAAGACGATTTCTTCAACCGCTTTGCTTCGTTGGCGCGCTTGTCACCGGCGCTGCCGCTGATCGGCGGCGGCCTGACGCGCTTCCAGCCGGTGTTCGTCGGCGATGTTGCCAGCGCTATCGCAGATGCCGTGGACGGCAATATCCGCGGCGGCACGGTGTACGAATTGGGCGGGCCGGAAGTGAAAACCTTCAAGCAGCTGATGCGATACATGTTGGCAACGATCGAACGCAAGCGGCTGCTGGTGCCAATTCCGTTCTTCGCCGCCAAACTGCAAGCGACTTTCCTGCAATACATGCCGAAACCCTTGCTGACGCCGGATCAGGTCGAGCTGCTGCGCGCCGACAATGTGGTTTCACCGGCAGCGGCGGCGGAAGGCCGAACGCTGCAGGGGCTCGGCATCGCACCGGAATCGATCGAGGCAATCGTTCCATCTTATCTCTGGCGCTTCCGCAAGACCGGCCAGTTCCGCAGCCGCGTCGCGTGATCCCGAAAAGTGGGAACCGGTTTTCGGATAAGATCACGCGAAAGAAAAAACGCGTAAACAAAATCACATAAAATAAATCGCACAAAGGCCGGCGGCGCCGACCACGATGCGCCACCACGCGAACACCGCGAAGCTGTGGTGCTGGATGTAGCGCAGGAACGTCTTCACCACGATCCAGCCGAAGATGAACGAGAAGATGAAACCAACGGCGATTGTCAGAACGTTGCCGGCAGCAAGCTCGTGGCGGCTTTTGAACGCCTCGTAGGCAAAGGCGCCGACCATGGTCGGCATCGCCAGCCAGAACGAAAACTCCGCCGCCGAGCGCCGGTCGGCGCCGAACAGCATCGCGCCCACGATAGTCGCGCCCGAACGCGACACACCCGGCACCATGGCGAGACACTGCAACACGCCGATGCCCAGATACATCGTCAGCGGAAATCCCGTCGACTCGTGATAGCGCGCTTGCAAATTCAGCCGGTCGACCAAAAGCAAGACAAAACCGCCGACGATGAACATGGTGCAGACAACGCGCACGTCGAACAGATGCGACTTGATGAACGGATAGGCCAGCGCACCGATCACCGCCGCCGGCAGGAACGCGATCAGCACGCCGATGACGAAGCGCGCGGCGTCCCATTGCGTGAACATGTGCGTGGCCAGCGCCCAGATGCGGCCGAAGTAGATCGTCAGCAGCGCCAGGATCGCGCCGAGCTGAATGAGCACTGCGAACGACTTGCCGAATGAATCGTCGCCCCAGCCGAGGAAATGCTCCATCAGCAGCAGATGCCCGGTGGAGGATACCGGCAAGAATTCGGTCAGGCCCTCGACGACCCCCAACACCGCCGCCTTGACCAGATCGATATGGACCGAGATCAGATCGAGGAAAGCGTGCATTGTTCGCTCCGGGAACGGCGGTGGGGAATCGGTAACGGCCAGCGCTTTTGGCGCAAAGCCGCCACACAGGCAAATTAAAAAGGCATAGACCTTGAGGAATTTGCGCCGGCGCCATTGCTTTCTATAGTGCGTAATCGATTCCCGCCGCCGCCTTCATCGCCCACCGGAAATCCATGCTGACGCTGTTTCATCAACCGCTCTGCCCGCACTCGCGCTATGTGCGCCTCATTCTGGGCGAATACGGCATCGAGGCGCGGCTGGTAGAGGAACGGTTCTGGGAGCGCCGCGAGGAATTCCTGCTGCTCAATCCGGCCGGTGAAATCCCGGTGCTGGTGGCCGATGGCCAACCCCCGGTTCCGGGCGCAACCATCATCGCGGAATATATCGAGGAGACACACCAGCACGGCCCGGACCGGCTGTTGCCGGAAGCAACCGGGGAACGGGTCGAGGTGCGCCGGTTGGCGAACTGGTTCAACGACAAATTCCATGCCGAGGTCAGCGGCCCTTTGGTGACCGAGCGCGTATTCAAGCGGCATATGACGGCGGAACAAGGCGGCGGGCCGCCCGACACCGACGCGATGCGCGCCGCCCGTCAGAATATCCGCTATCATCTGGCCTATATCGGCTGGCTGGTGCGCATGCGCGACTGGCTCGCCGGTGACCGGCTGAGCTTGGCCGACCTTGCCGCGGCGGCGCATTTGTCCGCCGCCGATTATTTGGGCGATGTGCCGTGGACCGCAGACGAAGCCGCCAAGAATTGGTACGCGCGGGTCAAATCGCGGCCCGCGTTCCGCGCGATCCTGGCCGACAACCTGGCGGGAATAGCGCCGTCGAAAAACTACGCCGATCTGGACTTTTGAACGTTAACGAAAAAATCAAAACGGCGCTCATCGAGCGCGCGCACGCATGCGGCTTCGACGTCGTAGGCGTGACGCGTCCGGATGCCGTGCCGGAGGCGAAGGCGCGGCTCGAACGTTTTCTGGCTGAAGGCGCGCATGGCGACATGGTCTGGATGGCCACCACCGCCAAGCGCCGCGGTTCGCCGAGCGCGCTGTGGCCGCAGGTGCGATCGGTCGTGATGCTCGGCATGAATTACGGACCGGACGAAGATCCGCTGGCAATCCTTGCGCGCAAGGACCGCGCTGCGATTTCGACCTACGCCAGGGGCGACGACTATCACGAGTTGATCAAGTCGCGGCTCAAGCAGGTCGCGCGATGGCTGACCGAAAATGCCGGCGGCGACGTGAAGGTCTTCGTCGATACCGCGGCGGTCATGGAAAAGCCGCTGGCGGCCAAAGCCGGCCTCGGCTGGCAGGGCAAGCATACAAATCTGGTGTCGCGCGAATTCGGCTCGTGGCTGTTTCTCGGCTCGATCTTCACCACGCTCGATCTGCCGGCCGATGGCGCCATGGCAGACACTTGCGGAAGCTGCCATGCTTGCCTCGATATTTGCCCGACCGCGGCGTTTCCGGAGCCCTACCGGCTCGATGCGCGGCGCTGCATTTCGTACCTCACCATCGAGCACAAGGGACCGATCCCGCGGGAGTTTCGTTCGGCGATAGGCAACCGCATTTTCGGTTGCGATGATTGCTTGGCGGCTTGTCCCTGGAACAAGTTCGCAAGCCAAGGTCGCGAGGCTAAGCTCGCTTCGCGCGAGACCCTGCGCGCGCCCAAGCTGGGCGACCTTGTCCGCCTTGACGACGCGCAATTCCGCGCCCTTTTTGCCAAGACCTCGATCAAGCGCACCGGCCGCGACCGGTTCATACGCAATGTGCTCATCGCCATCGGCAATTCCGGCGACGCGGCGCTCGCAAGCGAAGCCGAACGCTTGCTCGATGACGCATCGCCGCTGGTACGCGGCGCCGCGGTCTGGGCGCTGAGCCGGTTATTGCCGCGCGTACAATTTGCCGCTTTGCGAAGAAGCGACACCGATGACGCGGTGAATGCAGAGTGGGCGCTCGCCTAAAACTCCTTCACCGCCGCGATCAGCCGCTCGATGTCCTCCGGCCGTGACAGCCGGTGGTCGCCGTCCTTGATCAGCGTCAACACCACGTCGTCGCGGGCAAAACGCGACACCAGATCGGCCGCGTGCCGCCACGGCACGTCCGGATCCTGCACGCCTTGCAAAATATGAACGGCGCAGCCGGTCTCGATCAGCCCGCCGAGCAGGAGATGCTTGCGCCCCTCCTCGATCAGACCTCTGGTGATTGGATAAGGTGCTTCCGAATATTCCGATGGCCGCAGCCAAAAACCGTTGCCCTCGATCTCGCGCCTGGTCGCGGGCGAGAACTGCCGCCACATCAGCTCCTCGGTGAAATCGACCGCCGGCGCGATCAGCACCATGCCAAAGATGGGTGCGGCGTCTTTGCGTTTGCGCAATTCACGCGCCAGCAGCAGCGCCAACCAGCCGCCCATGGATGAGCCGATCACCACGTGCGGGCCTTGCGCAAATCGACCGTAAACCGCGACGCTTTCCTCCAACCAGCGGCCGATCGTGCCGTCGGTGAAGTCACCGCCCGATTCGCCATGTCCGGAATAATCGAACCTCACGCAGGCACGACCTGTTTCCTCCGCCCAGCGGTCCAGTGCCTCCGCCTTGGTGCCTTTCATGTCGGACTTGAAACCACCAAGCCAAAACAGGCCTGGTCCTGAAGCCGGGCTCTTGCCCTGGCGTGCGCGCACGGCGATGGTCCGCGCGGGCAGCGGCGATTCCACCCTCAAGGATGTCAGGCGAGCTTCGCTCATGGGCGCTTAAGGCCGGGCCGTGGGATGAACTCGATTTCTATCCTCACATCTTCTCGCCGCAAGCGACCCGTCTATGCAAGGGGGGACGGGCACATGATGTCCACCGCCAGTTCGCGGCGGGCGCCACGATTTTGCAGTTGGTGCCCGAATTTATGTTCTCGCCGCTGAGCGTTGCCGAAGCCGCTCGCGCCGTTTATATCTCGCTGTTGACGCGCGACGCGTGACACCAATGAATGCTAGGTTGTAGCCGGAATGTCGAGTTTGCCTGTGTCAGAGGATCCGGCCGTCAAGAGCCCGCCATCGGCAAAGGCGCGCGGCCATTCTCCCAAACCCGATGCCAATCCACAAATTCGTCTCGTGCGCGATCCAGTCACCGTGCTCATCGCGGTGCCCACACTCGATGCCGGCGCCGCCGATAGCGGGGCGGTCGAACTGGTGCGCATCCTTAACCAAGCGGGCCATCGCGCCATCGTGGCGTCACATCCCGGCCGGCTGGTCGCCGACGTAACCGCGGCCGGCGGCGAATTCATTCCGCTCGATGTGGCTAGCAACAATCCGTTTCGGATGCTACGCAGCGCCGCCGTGCTGAATGCCCTCGCGCGCGAACGCAAATGCGACGTGATCCACGTGCTGGGCCGCTCGGCAGCCTGGAGCGCCTATTTCGCCGCGCGGCGGCGCGGCATTCCGTTCGTCACCAGCTGGTACAAAGGTTTTCGCGACCAGAACATCTTCAAACATCTATATAACGGCATCATGGCGCGCGGCGACAGGGTCGTCGCGGTAAGCGAACAGCTCGCCCAACTGATCAACGACCGCTACGGCACGCCGTGGGAGCGAATTACCGTCGTGCCGTGCAGCATCGATGTCGAACGGTTCGATCCGGCGGAAGTCGCGCGCGATCGCATCGAAGCGATGCGCAATGCCTGGGGCGTCGGGCCCGGCACCAAGGTAATTTTGATCGTCGGCCGTATCGTGCGCCGCAAGGGACATCATATCGTGGTGAAGGCGGCGCAGCGGCTGAAGGCGCGCGGCCTCAAGGATTTTCTCTTCGTCTTTGTCGGCGAGGACCGCGGCCGCACCCATTACACCGGCGAACTCTGGGATCTGGTGCTCACCACCGGCACCATGGATGTAATCCGCATGGCGGCGCCGGTCGCCGACATGCCGGCCGCCTATGCCGGCGCCAACGTCGTTGTGTCGGCGGCAGTCCAGCCCGAAGGCCTGCAACGTGCGATCCTGGAAGCGCAGGCGATGGCGCGGCCGGTGATCGTTTCCGACTTGGGCGCCGGGCCGGATATTGTGCTCACCCCGCCTGCGGTGCCGGAGAACCGCATCACCGGATTGCGCGTTCACGCCGGTGACGATGCGGCGCTGGCGGCCGCCTTGCTGCGGCTGTTTTCCTTGAGCGAGCCGGCTCGCCGCGCCATGGGCGAACGCGGCCGCGACTGGGTGCTCGGGCACTTCAATGCGCCGGCGGTCGCCACGCAGATGCTGCGGCTTTATGAGGAGATCGCTGGCCGCGACAAGACGCCGGCTTTAGCGCGGCGGTTGCGGTAAAATTAGAGGAATTTGAACAATTTGACCGCGATTCCGATCATTTCCATCACCACCATCGACGGAACTACGTTGACTTATTCGCCGTTTCTACCAATCTTTCGCTAGCCAAAGCGACCAAGGTCGTTAAGGCTCGTTACAACAACAGAGGAGAAAAAGGCCATTCGCCGTCCGATGAAGTCCGCGCTGCCCGCCCAAAAGGACGGCCCGCGCATCAACGAGGAGATCCGAGCCAAAGAGGTTCAGCTGATCGATAATACCGGCGACAACAAAGGTGTCGTCGATTTTCAAACCGCCATGAACATGGCGGAAGCCGCCGGGCTCGACCTGGTCGAGATTTCTCCCAACACGACCCCGCCGGTCTGCAAAATCCTGGATTTCGGCAAGTACAAATTCCAGGCGCAGAAAAAAGCCGCCGAAGCCCGCAAAAAACAGAAAGTCGTCGAGATCAAGGAGATCAAGCTCCGGCCCATGATCGACGATCACGATTACGACGTGAAGATGCGCTCGATGAAGCGCTTCTTCGAAGAGGGCGACAAGGTCAAGATTACTTTGCGCTTCCGCGGCCGCGAAATGGCGCACCAGGAATTGGGTTACAAATTGCTCAATCGCGTCAAGCAAGACACCGCGCCGATGGCCAAGATCGAATCAGAACCCCGCTTCGAAGGCCGCCAGATGGTGATGCTGCTGGCGCCGCGTTGATTTGTTGCGACCCCTTGGGCGCGCCGGGAAACCGGCGCGCTTTATTTTTTATCCGCAGTCCGGCTCCCGGCAGGTCAAAAATAGCCGGATAACCCCGGTTTTGCAGGCATGGTTGCCACGGCCAGCGGCCTCTGCCATAACGCCGGCCTCTCGTCGCCCGGCCAGTCAGGGCTGCCGTGGCGGCGATATCAGCTCAATTCCGAGCACCCGCTCCAGACTTTGTCTTGCGAGCACATCCAGGCCGAGCGGGCTTGCCCGTATTCGCGCCGATCAGGAGAGCAAAATGCCCAAGCTGAAGACCAAATCGGGCGCTAAAAAGCGCTTCAAGATCACCGCGACCGGCAGGGTGAAATTCCAGCAGTCCGGCAAGCGCCACGGCATGATCAAGCGGACCACCAAGCAGATTCGCGAGCATCGCGGCACCAAGGTGCTGTTCAAGACCGACGGCGACAACATCAAGAAATACTTTTTGCCCAACGGCTGAACGTATTTCCGTCCCCGTCAATCACGCCCAAGACACGCTTAAGGAACTGCAAGGAGCTTACCCATGGCCCGCGTCAAACGTGGCGTCACCGCTCACGCCAAGCACAAGAAAGTCTATAAGGCTGCCAAGGGCTATTATGGCCGCCGCAAGAATACGATCCGTATCGCCAAGCAGGCCGTGGAGAAGGCGGGCCAATACGCCTTCCGCGACCGCAAACGGCGCAAGCGCAGTTTCCGCGCGTTGTGGATTCAGCGCCTGAACGCCGCGGTGCGGCCCTTCGGTCTCAACTACAGCCGCTTCATCGCCGGCCTGGCGAAATCAGGCATTACGGTTGACCGCAAGGTGCTGTCCGATCTCGCCATTCGCGAGCCGGCGGCATTCCAGGCGATTGTGGAAAAAGCCAAGGCGGCGCTGCCGGCTTGAGTCTTTGAGGTCGTCATGCCCGGTCATGACCGGCTAGAACGCTGGTCGGTGGGGAATCATGTCCGATATCGCGAAGCTCGAACGAGAAATTCTGGCTAGCGTAGCTGCCGCCAAGGACGAAGCCGCGCTCGAGCCCGTGCGCGTGGCGGCCCTCGGCAAGAGCGGCTCGGTTTCGGCGTTGCTCAAGACGCTCGGCGCGATGACGCCGGATGAGCGAAAGATTCAGGGCCCGGCGATCAACGGGCTGAAGGATCGCATCACCGCGGCCATCGCGGCCGCCAAGACCACGCTCGGCGCCGCTGCGCTCGACGCGCGGCTCACGACCGAGACCGTCGACGTCACGCTGCCGGTGCGCGATGCTCCGGCCGAGATCGGCCGCGTGCACCCGATCACGCAGGTAACCGACGAGCTCACCGCCATCTTCGCCGACATGGGGTTCGCGGTGGCGGAAGGCCCCGACATCGAGACCGACGACTACAACTTCACCAAGCTGAATTTCCCCGAAGGCCATCCGGCGCGGGAAATGCACGACACGTTCTATTTCCCGCCAAAGCCCGACGGCTCGCGGCTGTTGCTGCGCACGCACACCTCGCCGGTGCAGGTGCGCACCATGCTCGCGCAGAAACCGCCCATCCGCGTCATCATTCCCGGCCGCACTTATAGAAGCGATTCCGATCAGACCCACACGCCGATGTTCCATCAGGTCGAGGGCCTGGTCATCGACAAGGGCTCGCACCTCGGCCACCTGAAATGGATTCTGGAAGAATTCTGCAAGGCATTCTTCGAGGTCGACAGCGTCAAGATGCGCTTTCGTCCGTCGTTCTTCCCGTTCACCGAGCCCTCGCTCGAAGTCGACATCCAGTGCAAGCGCGACAAGGGCGAAATCCGCTTCGGCGAAGGCGAGGATTGGCTGGAAATTCTCGGCTGCGGCATGGTGCATCCGAACGTGCTGCGCAATTGCGGCCTCGATCCAAACGAGTACCAGGGCTTCGCCTGGGGCATGGGGATCGACCGTATCGCCATGCTGAAATACGGCATGAACGATCTGCGCGCGTTTTTCGAGGCCGACGTGCGCTGGCTGGCGCATTACGGCTTCCGGCCGCTCGACTTCCCGACGCTGGCGGGGGGCTTGAGCCCGTGAAATTCACCCTGCCCTGGCTCAAGGAGCACCTTGACACGATCGCGCCGCTTAACGAGATCGTCGACAAGCTCACCATGATCGGGCTTGAGGTCGAGCGCGTGGAGGACAAGGCCAGCCTGCTCAAGCCGTTTGTGATCGCTTCGGTGATATCCGCCGAGAAGCACCCCAACGCCGACCGTCTCAGGGTGTGCATGGTCGACATCGGCGACGGCAAGCCGATCCAGGTCGTCTGTGGCGCGCCCAACGCGCGCGCCGGCATGAAAGGCGTGTTTTCCGCGCCCGGCGCCTTCATCCCCGGCAAGAACATTACGCTTGCTGTGGGCACTATCCGTGGCGTGGAAAGCCGCGGCATGCTGATGTCGGAAGCCGAATTGCAGATCTCCGACAATCACGACGGCATCATCGACCTGCCGGCCGACGCGCCGGTCGGTAGAAGTTACGCCGAATGGGCGGCGGTGAGCGATCCGGTGATCGAGATTAACCTGACGCCCAACCGGCCCGATTGCACCGGCGTTAACGGCATCGCCCGCGATCTCGGCGCCACCACCATCGGCGACTTCAAGGACAGGCCGCCGAAGCCGGTGAAGGGCACCTTCCCCTGCCCGGTGAAAGTCACGCTCGATTTCGGCCAGACACCTTCGTTGTGCCCGGCCTTCGGCCTGCGCCTGGTCAAAGGCGTCAAGAATGGTCCCTCGCCCGATTGGCTGCAGAAACGCCTCACCGCCATCGGCCTGCGTCCGATCAACGCGCTGGTCGACATCACCAACTTCATCACAATGGATCGCGGCCGCCCGCTGCATGTGTTCGACGCCGCCAAGGTGCACGGCAATCTGACCGTGCGGCGCGCCAAAAACGGCGAAACGCTGCTGGCGCTCGACGGCAAGACCTACGCGCTCGACCAGGCCATGTGCGTGATCGCCGACGAGAAGAGCGTCGAGTCCCTCTCCGGCATCATGGGCGGCGAGGCCAGCGGCTGCTCGGAGACCACCACTGACGTGCTGATCGAGTCCGCGCTATGGGACGAACTCAATATCGCGCAAACCGGGCGCAAGCTCGGCATCAATTCCGACGCGCGCTACCGTTTCGAGCGCGGCGTCGATCCGAACTTTATGCTACCGGGTTTGGAGTTGGCGACGCAGATGGTGCTCGATCTGTGCGGCGGTGCGCCGTCCGAGATCGTGGTCGCCGGCGATCCGGCGCCCAAGGAAACGGTAATCGACTATCCCTTGAACGAATTGTCGCGTCTTGCCGGTATCAAATTGTCACTGCCTGAAATGCGCCGCGTATTGGAAAAGCTCGGGTTCTTCATCGCCGGCCAAAGCGAGCGCGTGAAGGTCGCGGTGCCGTCATGGCGGCCGGACGTGCGCGGCAAGGCCGACATCGTCGAGGAGCTGGTGCGCATTGTCGGGGTCGATAGCGTGCCCTCGACGCCGTTTCCACGCGGCGAACATGCGCGCAAGGCCGTGTTGACGCCAATTCAAAATCGCACCCGCAAGGCCAAGCGCGCGCTCGCCGCCCGCGGCTTGGTCGAAGCGGTCACCTGGTCGTTCGTGTCCAAGCAAGAGGCCGAATTGTTTGGCGGCGGCAATGCTGCGCTGGCGCTCGCCAATCCGATAGCGGCCGAGTTGTCCGACATGCGGCCGAGCCTGCTCCCCGGCTTGATCATGGCGGCGCAGCGCAATGCCGACCGTGGCCTGGCGGACGTGGCGCTGTTCGAGGTCGGGCAAGTCTTCACCGGTGACCGGCCGGAAGATCAATTCACCGCCGCCGGCGGGGTGCGCCATGCGCTTGCCAAAACCTCCGGCATTGGCCGCCATTGGTCGAGCAAGGCAGCGCCGGTCGATGCCTTCGACGCCAAGGCCGACGCCTTCGCCGTGCTGGCGGCGGCGGGCACGCCGATGCAGGCCTTGCAGGTCGTGCCCGGCGGACCGGCCTGGTTCCATCCCGGCCGCAGCGGCACCATCCAGATTGGTCCGCAGAATATCCTCGGCGCTTTCGGCGAATTGCACCCGCGCGCGCTCGAAGCGCTCAAGGCGGAAGGCCCGCTGGTGGCGTTTGAAGTGATTCTGGAAAAAATTCCAGAACCCAAGTCCAAGGCCACGCGCGCCAAGCCGGTGCTTGAACTCTCGGCTTTCCAACCGGTCGAGCGCGATTTCGCCTTTGTTATAGATCATCATGTCAAGGCCGCCGACCTCGTGCGCGCCGCGCAAAGCGTCGACAAGAAGCTGATCACCGGCGTGAATGTGTTCGACGTCTACGAGGGCAAGGGTATCGACCCGGGCAAAAAATCGATCGCGATCGCCGTCACCATTCAACCGCGCGAAAAGACCATGACCGACGCCGAGATCGACGCGCTGGGCGCCAAGATCGTCGCCGAAGTGGGCAAGAAAACCGGCGGCGTGTTGCGAGCTTAATCCGGGATTAGATCCGCAAACGCAAAGCCGTCGCGCTCGACCGTCACGCCCACTTTGACCGGGATTTTGCGCGCCAGCATCGGTCCCGCCGACACGAAAGTATGGAATTCCCCGTTCTCGCCGCAAGGGTCGATGCCGGCCGGAAACTCGGACAGCAATGCGGCATCGAAACGCCGGCCGGCAAACGAAGCCGGCAATTTCTTCAGGTCGACCACGGCCAAATGCGCCTCGACGCCACCATCGATCATCGCCCGCGCCAGCGCGTCGGTCGGCTTCAGCCACAACGGAAACACCGGTGTGATGCCGGTGCCGGCGAGTTGCTTCTCGCGATAGGCGCGGATGTCTTCAAGAAAAAGATCGCCGAAAATCATATGCGTCACGCCGCGCGCTTTGGCATCCTTAATCGCCGCCGCCATCGCGCGCTCGTAGATTTCGTTCGGGCATGGATATGGGATACGGACGGTGATCGCCGGCAACCCCGCTGCTTCCAATTGTGCCCGCAGCAGCGCCTCGCGCACGCCATGCATGCTGACGCGTTCGAAACTGTCGGTCACCGTCGTCAGCGCGCCAACGATATCGAACTCGCCGCCGGCGCGCGCCTCATGCAGCGCCCAGGCGCTGTCCTTGCCGCTCGACCACGCGATCAGGGCTTTCGGTCGAGCGCGGCCATTTCGTATCGGCATGGTATCCAATTGCTTGCTGGGGACGCGCGAGCTTGCCCGAACGCAGATGCGTCGGCAAATTTCATAGCTAACATTCCGTAACTTTAATTCTTCCGCACTGCGGGGGAACCAAATTGCAATGAGTCGTCGCTAGATTTCCGCACGCCAAGGAATGGGCGTCATGGGTTGGATGGTCGACGGGGTCGGGCGGTTTCTCGCCCATTATCTGGAAAAGCCGGTGGAGGGTTACGAGCCCTTCACGCCGAGCGACGCCGATGCCTTGCGTGCCACCCTGCGGCCGGGCGATGTGCTGCTGGTCGAAGGCAATAACCACATTTCCGGCGTCATCAAGTATCTCACGCAATCGACCTGGTCGCATGCCGCGCTCTATGTCGGGCCGATCGGCGACCGCGAAACCGCCGAAGGCGAGCCGCTGGTGCTGGTCGAGGCCAATATCGGTCAAGGCGTGGTGGCGGCGCCGCTATCGAAATATTCCCGCTTCCATACGCGCATCTGCCGCCCGACCGGTCTGACCGCCGACGACCGCGCGCGCGTCTGCGCCTACGCGGCCGAGCGCATCGGCTTTGACTACGATGTGAAAAACATCATCGACCTGCTGCGTTATCTGCTGCCGCTGCCGGTGCCGCAGCGCTGGCGCCGCCGCATGATGTCGCTCGGCTCCGGGCATCCGACCCGCATCATTTGCTCGGCGTTGATCGCGCAGGCCTTCGAGAACGTCCGCTATCCGATCCTGCCCAAGGTGACGACGGTTGAGAGCGAAGCGGCGCGGCAGGAAATCCTGGAAATCCGCCATTCCTCGCTTTTCGCCCCGCGCGATTTCGACATCTCGCCTTATTTCGAGGTGGTCAAGCCCACGCTGGTGAAGGGCTTCGACTACAAGGTCATGGCCTGGGCCGACATTCCGGCGGTCGATGCGGACGAAATAGTATCGCTGGTGCCGGCCGAAACCGAGACGCTCGAACCGGCGGCCTGAAGCACCTATTGCCCCCGCCCGCGGCCGGTCTTAACTCTGCCGCATGATCGAGGCGGCCTTCCAAGCTCTTGCGCAACTGTTCACCGCCCCGTTGCGCCGCGTGCTCATGAAATCCGTAGGTTTGGCACTGCTGATGATCGTCATCATCGGCATTGCGCTGAATCGTCTCTTCAGCGTGCTGGCGGCAAGCGGCGCCCACTGGGCCGAGCAGACCTCGGGCTTCGCGCCGCACGCGGCCTGGCAGACGTTGGCATGGATGATGTCGATCATGGCCAGCTTGGGGATCATCACCGGCGCGCTGTTTCTGATGCCGGCCATTACCGCCTTTGTCGGCAGCTTTTTCGTCGATGAAATCGGCGATGCGGTCGAGCGCGAGAGCTATCCGGCCGAGCCGCGTGGCCACGCGGTGCCGCTGCTGCGAGCGCTGGTCGAGGGCGTGAAGTTCGCCATATTGACACTCGCCGTCTATCTCTGCGCGCTGCCGTTCATATTTTTTGCCGGGGTCGGCATCATCATCATATTTCTGGCAAACGCCTATTTGCTCGGCCGGCAATATTTCGAGTTCGCCGCCATGCGCTTCCATCCGCCGGCGCAAGCCAAGGCGCTGCGCAAGGCCAGCGGAGCCTATATTTTCCTCGCCGGCATGCCGATCGCGCTGTTCGTGTCGATCCCGCTGGTCAATCTGGCGACGCCGATTTTCGCCATGGCCTATATGGTGCATATCCATAAGCGCATGAGCGGAAAGCGCGTCGAGCTGATCGAACCGGTCCGCTGAGCGTCAGCTTTTCGGCCGCAGATCGACGACGCGCTTGGCCTTGCCGATCGAGCGCTCGATGGTGCCGGGTTTGGCGGTATTGACGTCCGCCGTCACGCCGATCAGCGCCTTGATTTGGTGGGCGAGATCGCGATTACAGGCCGCGCGCGTCGCCTCGTCGCCGACCTCGGGCCGCGCCTCGACCACCACCGTGATGGCATCCAGCCGTTCGACCCGCCGCAGCTCAATGACGAAATGCGCCGACAGCCGGGCATCGGCCAGAATGATTTCCTCGATCTGGCTCGGAAACACGTTCACCCCGCGCACGATCATCATGTCGTCGGAACGGCCGGTGACCTTCTCCATCCGCCGCATCGAGCGCGCCGTGCCCGGGCGCAGGCGCGTCAGATCGCGCGTGCGATAGCGCACCACCGGCATGGCCTCCTTGGTCAGCGAGGTGAACACCAGTTCACCCACCTCGCCGTCCGGCAGCACCGCGCCGGTGTCGGGATCGATCACCTCGGGATAGAAATGATCTTCCCAGATATGCGGACCGTCCTTGGTTTCGATGCACTCGCAGGCGACACCGGGGCCGATCACTTCCGACAGGCCGTAAAGATCGATCGCGTGCATGTCGAAGGCCTGCTCGATCTCGGCCCGCATGGCATTGGTCCAGGGCTCGGCGCCGAACACACCGATTTTAAGCGATGCGCGCCGCGGATCGAGTTTCTGCGCGCGAAATTCGTCCAGCAGCGCCAGCATATAACTGGGCGTGACCAAAATGACGTCGGGCTTGAATTCATCGATCAACCGCACCTGCCGTTCGGTCATGCCGCCCGAGACCGGGATCACCGTGCAGCCAAGCCGCTCGGCGCCGTAGTGCACGCCGAGCCCGCCGGTGAAGAGCCCGTAGCCATAGGCGACGTGCACCAGCATGCCCGGCCGCACCCCGGCGGCGCGCAGGCTGCGGGCGCAGACATCCGCCCACATGGCGATATCGCGCGCGCTGTAGCCGACCACGGTCGGCTTGCCGGTAGTGCCGGAGGAAGCGTGAATGCGCGCGACTTGCTCGCGCGGCACCGCGAACAGGCCGAAGGGGTAATTCTTGCGCAGGTCGTCTTTGGCGGTGAAAGGAAAGCGCGCGAGATCGGAGAGCGCCTTGAGATCGCTGGGATGCACACCGGCTTTGTCGAATGCCTTGCGATAATGCGGCACGTTGTCATAGGCGTGCTTGAGCGACCATTTCAAACGCTCAAGTTGCAACGCGGCAAGTTCGTCGCGCGAGGCGATCTCGATCGGATCGAGCGTATTGCGCTCCGGCGTCAGATCGGCGGCGGTCGGCTTGCTCATGCGCGCTAGATCTTCCGGCTCGCCGCGTTCCAGTGCTTTTCCAGATTGGCGATCAGCGCCGGGCTGAAATGGCAATAGGCCTGCTCGCGGCAATAGGTCGCCATATAGCGGCGGAACAGGTCGAGCGGTTCTTCACTGACACGGAAGGCGCGCCGGTTGCCGGCCGCGCTGACCACGCCGGAGCCGGTGAAATCCTCGATCACCTGGTCGAGCGCCCGCTCCATATCGCCGGGCGGCACGATCTTGTCGCAGATCATGCGGCCCTCCGGCGAATTACAGTCAAGCCGGCGGCCCATCAAGATCGCCTGCCGCGCGATGCGCGCGCCGACGAAGCGCGTCAGCCGCAAGTTGGCGGCGCCGGGAATGATGCCCTCCTTGCGCGCCGGCAGCGTCATATAGGCGTCGCTGCCCGCCACCACGTAATCCATTGCCAGCAGATACTGGCAACCGCCGCCGATGGCGAAGACATCGAGACCGGCGACCCACGGCTTCTCGCGCGTGCCGCCGTATACTTCATCGGGGCTGCGCGTGCCCATCGCCAGACCGCGAAACATCTTGTTGACGATGCCCATGTCGCGGCGGATGTACCAGAGATAGGGAATTTTACCGCGATAAAGATGCGTGAGATTGATGCCGGCGGAAAAAACCTCGCGGCCTTTGTATTTCGGGTGATCGACCACGTCGCCGCGCAAGATGCAGATTTCGCTCATCGGATCGAGGATGGCGATGTCGGCCGCGGTCTCGGTGTCGTCGAGCGTGCCATCATCCTCGGCATTGAGGAAGCGCGGGTTTTTCACCGTCACCACTGCGGCTTTGCTACGACGTTCGACCTTGGCCGGACCGAAGTCGATAACGTCTTTTGAAATGAATTCCCGCGCGCGATCGATCGATTCCATCTTCGGCCGCAACATGGCATGGCAGAGATGCATGCCCGTTTCGGGCAACGCGAGCACTTGCGACAGGAAAATTCCCTGATCGACTTCGACGCCGTCTTTCTCCGACTGCATCAAGGCGCTTTCGGCATTGACCTGCCGTTGCGTCGGCGTGAGGCCAGGCACCAGCCTGGCAGCTTCATAGGCGAGTTCGTCGACCCGCAAGAAGTTTTCAAGCTTGTTGGTGAGTTTGCGGTAGACGCTCTCGGCATGCGCGGTGAGAAAGCGTTCGCGCGCGTCGCGGCAGCCGAACAACAGGATGTCCGCCGCGAGCTGTTGTTCCGGCGTGCGCGACGGCTTCTTCGGCAGCTTGGCGAGAAGGTTGGTTCCGCCGCGCCAGAATCGTGTGCCTGCGGCCGCGTCGCGCTTGAACTTGTAGCGGAACTGCGGCTTGGCATTGAGCCACATCGCCACGCTGCGTGGCGGCAAACCGACGTGCTCGAGAATGACGCGCGGATCGCCCCTATCGACGACTTTGCCGCCAGCCGACGCTTCCATACGCACTCTCCCCAGGCGTCACTATTTCCAGGCCGTTTTTCCCGGCCATTGGCACAAGTCCGCGATGATGCACTTTTCGCACAGCGGCTTGCGCGCCAGACAAGTGTAGCGCCCGTGCAGAATAAGCCAATGGTGCGCGTGTAGTTTGTATTGGGCCGGCACGACTTGCTCCAGTTTCTGCTCGACCTCGAAGGGATTTCTTCCGACCGCCAGCCCGGTGCGGTTGCCGACCCGGAAAATGTGGGTGTCGACCGCGATGGTCGGCTCGCCGAACGCGACATTGAGCACCACATTGGCGGTCTTGCGGCCGACGCCGGGCAGCGCCTCCAGCGCTTCACGCGGGCGCGGCACCTGTCCGCCATGTTCGGAGATCAGCCGGCGCGACAGCTCGACCACATTCTTGGCCTTGGTGCGGAACAGCCCGATGGTCTTGACCAGATCGCGCACGCGATCCTCGCCGAGCGCGGCCATTTTCTCGGGCGTGTCGGCGAGCGCGAACAGCGCCGGCGTCGCCTTGTTGACCCCGGTATCGGTCGCCTGCGCCGAGAGCACCACCGCCACCAGCAGCGTGAACGGATTGGCATGTCGCAGCTCGGTCTTGGGTTCGGGATTGGTCGCCTTGAAGCGGCGGAACATTTCCTCGATCTGCGCTTTGGACAACGGCTTGCCCGTACCGTGCAAGACCTTTGCATCGGCTTTGGCTTGCTTAGCTGCAGGTTTGAGCTTCGCGGCTTTGCCTTTGCGGGCCTTTGTCACTGTTTTACGAACAGACTTTTTTGCCATTCTTCCGGTATACTGAGCGCCAAGACTTGGGACAACAAGACTTGGGACACTTGGGACAACAAGACTTGGGACAACAAGACTTGGGACAACAAGACTTCGGACAACATGACCGCCAGCGACGCCGAACTCGAACCGACGATCTTTTCCGCGGTGCTGACCCCGCACCGCTCGCTCGGCAGCATCGGCTTTCTGGTACTGATGGCGGTGTTCGGCGTCATCAGTTTCATCGCCGGCATGGCATTCCTGTTGATGGGAGCGTGGCCGGTGTTCGGCTTTTTCGGGCTGGACGTGCTGCTGTTGTACTGGGCGTTCCGCATCAACTACCGCCACGCCAAGGCTTGCGAACAGGTCACGATGACGCCGACTACGCTCAAGGTGCGCAAGGTCAGCCACCGCGGCCGCGTGCGCGAATGGGCGCTCAATCCGCTCTGGGTCAAGCTCGACAAGGTCGCGCATGAGGAATTCGGCATCGAGCGGCTGTTTCTCGTGACGCGCGGCAAACAGCTGACGATCGCGAATTTTCTAGGGCCGGACGAGAAAGCCAGTTTCGCCAAGGAACTCGGACGCGCGCTGGGCGAGGCCAAGCGCGGGGTGACACGAACGACGTTTTCTTGATCCCTCCTCCGCTTGCGGGGGGAGGGATAAGAATGCAGGCAGGAATCGGGTGGCCGCAGGGCCTGGACCGGCCTAGATACGGCGCATGATGAACATGACCCAGCCAACGGCCTTGACCGACCGCTTTACCGAATTCGCCCCGCTCCCGACCGCGGCGGCGGATTACGACATCGTGCGCCGCGCCATTGCGCATATCCGCGGCAATTGGCGCTCGCAACCCGAAATCGAGACCATTGCCGACGCCGCCGGCGTCAGCCCGACCGATCTGCATCATCTGTTCCGCCGCTGGTGCGGGCTGACGCCGAAAGCCTTCCTGCAGGCGCTAACGCTCAGCAGCGCGCGCGAATTGCTGCGCTCGTCGGCGAGCGTGCTCGACACCGCCTACGAGGTCGGCCTGTCCGGCCCCGGCCGCCTGCATGATTTATTCGTCACGCACGAGGCGATGTCGCCGGGCGAATGGAAGGCCGGCGGCGAAGGACTGACGATTTCGTACGGTTTCCATCCCTGCCCGTTTGGCATGGCGCTGGTGATGGTGACGCCACGCGGGCTTGCCGGCCTGGCGCTTGCCGATGCCGGCAAGGAGCGCAAGGCGCTCGCCGACATGCGCTCGCGCTGGCCGCGGGCGAAATACGTCGAGGACTTCGCGGCCACCGCCGCCACCGCGCGCCGTATTTTCGATGCCGCGCTGTGGCGCAAGGATCAGCCGCTGCGCGTGGTTCTTATTGGTACGGACTTCGAAGTACGGGTGTGGGAAAAGCTGCTCGACATTCCGATGGGCAAACTCGACACATATTCCGGCATCGCCAAAAAAGTCGGCGATCCGAAGGCGGCGCGGGCGGTCGGCTCCGCCGTCGGCAAGAACCCGATCTGCTTCGTCGTGCCGTGCCACCGCGTGGTCGGCAAGAACGGCGACATCACCGGCTATCATTGGGGCATCACCCGCAAGCGCGCGATGCTGGGTTGGGAAGCGGGAATGGCGGCGGCCTAGGCCGCCAAATCCACTTTCGACTTCACGGTCGAATCGGCGTTGAGCCGGTAGATCATCGGCACGCCGGTATCGATATTCAATTTGGTGATGCTGTCCGGCGTATGCTTGTCCAGCACCATCACCAGCGCGCGCAGCGAATTGCCGTGCGCCGACACCAGCACATGCTCGCCGCGCAGCACCCGCGGTAGAATTTCCTGAATGTAATAGGGCAGCACGCGCGCGGCGGTGTCACGCAGGCTCTCGCCGCCCGGCGGCGCGACGTCGTAAGAGCGGCGCCAGATGTGCACCTGCCGCTCGCCCCATTTCTTGCGCGCGTCGTCTTTGTTCAGCCCCGAGAGATCGCCGTAGTCGCGCTCGTTGAGCGCCTGGTCCTTGAACACCGGGATCTTGGTCTGGCCCATTTCCGCGAGCATCAGATCGAGCGTGCGCTGGGCACGGATCAGCGCGGACGTGTAGGCGGCGGTAAATGTGATGCCCTGCGCCTTCAATTTGCGGCCAGCCTCGCGCGCCTCCGCCACGCCCTTCTCGGTCAGGTCGACATCGCGCCACCCGGTGAACAGATTCTTCAGGTTCCAGTCGCTCTGGCCGTGGCGCACAAGGACGAGCAGGCGGTCGGTCATTATTTGGCAGCTCCTGCGGCGGCAGCACGCATCTTGCGGGCAACGCGGCCCGCGCTGACGAAACACGCGCCGACGATCAGTAGCAAAACACCCGACAGCGCCAGGCCCAGCGCCTCGCCTTCCGGCGTGATGTAACCGACAAAATAAGTTCCCGCGAGCGCGATGAAGCCGATCACCATGAGACGGACGACGACTTTGCCCTGCGGGCTTTTGAGGTCGGTGGTGGCGGCAGGCGTCGGCTCCTTCTTCAGTTTCAGCGCCAGCACGCCGCCCACGATCAAGCAGGCGATGCCGAGAATGCCGAACAGATAGGGCGCCCACTCCGGTGGCGGCTCGGTACGCGGCGCGGGCGTGGCGTATTGGTAGGCCATGTAGAGACAGGCGATGCCGGCGCCGATCAGCGCGTACATCCAGCCCATCCGCCTAGTGACCTGTTCCGGTGTCACGTCGCCCTCCGCCTAAAAATCCTTGAGCCCGAGAACGTCGGCCATCGAATAGAGCCCCGGCTTCTGGCCGCGCGCCCATAGCGCGGCATGCAAGGCACCGCGCGCGAAGATCATGCGGTCCTCGGCCTTGTGTACGAGCTCGATACGCTCGGCCGGCCCCGCGAAAATCACGCTGTGCTCGCCGATCACGCTGCCGCCACGCAAATTCGCAAAGCCGATATCGCCCGGCTTGCGCGCGCCGGTGTGGCCGTCGCGGCTTTTCACCGAGCTCTTGCCGAGGTCGACGCCGCGGCCTTGCGCCGCCGCGCGGCCGAGCATCAGCGCGGTGCCGGACGGCGCATCGACCTTCTGGTTGTGATGCATTTCGAGGATTTCGATATCGAAGGAATTATCGAGCGTCTTGGCCACGCGTCGCGTCAGCGCCATCAACAGATTGACGCCGAGGCTCATATTGCCGGACTGCACGATGACCGCCGATTTGGCGGCATCCTTGATCTTCGCCTCATCGGCGGCGGAGATGCCCGTCGTGCCGATGATGTGCACCTTGCGGCCCTTGGCGGCCAACGCCGCAAAGGCCACCGTCGCTACCGGCGCGGTGAAATCAATAATGCCGTCGGCCTTCTCCAGCAGCGCGCCGGCATCGCCCGCGAGCTTGACGCCGTTCTCGGGCAGGCCCGCCAGCACGCCGGCGTCCCAGCCGATCAGCGGCGAGCGCGCGTCTTCCAGCGCCCCGGCCAGCGCAAAACTCTTGTTGTCGGCGATCGCCTTGACCAGCGTGCGGCCCATCCGCCCGCCGGCGCCGGCGACCACGAGCCGCATTTCGGCCATCGGTCCAGCTCCAAATTTGCGGCGTGGGTATAGCGCGGAAGGGACAAAAAGGCGACTACGGCTGTGGGCCGTCGTAGCCCTCGATCACAACGATATCGGCGACGGCATGCGGCTGGCGCACCTTGATATTGGCCTGGTATTCCGGCGAGCGGTAGCAGGCGAGCGCGGCGGCAAAATCGGGGAATTCGATCACCACGTTGCGCGAGCGGGCGCTGCCCTCGACGCATTCGAATTTGCCGGCACGGATGACGAAGCGCCCGCCGAATTTCTTGAAGATCGCGGCGTTGGCCGCGGCGTAGGGCTTGTAACCCTCGTCGCTTTTCACGTCGACACGGCCGATCCAGTAACCCTTGGGCATGCTGCCTCCTTAAGCTGTCGCCTGCTTGATCTCGGCAATAATGGCCTCCGCCGCCGCTTTCGGATCGTCTGCCTCAACGACCGGCCGGCCGACCACCAGATAGTCGGCGCCGGCGGCGACCGCTCTGGCCGGCGTCATGATGCGCTTCTGGTCGTCGGCCTTGGCGCCGGCGGGGCGGATGCCCGGCGTGACCAGCGCCATCTTGGGCCCGACGATCTTGCGTAAGTTCGCCGCCTCCTCCGCCGAACACACCAGGCCATCGACGCCCGCCGCGCGCGCCTGCGTGGCGCGCTGCGCGACCAGCGCGCCGACGCCGAGCTTGTAGCCGGCTTCGAGCAGATCGGCGTCGTCATAGGATGTGAGCACGGTGACGGCGAGAATTTGCAAACTCGAATTGCCTTTGGCCGCGACCGCCGCCTTCATGGTTTGCGGATAGGCGTGCACGGTGAGGAACGTCGCGCCGAGCTGCGCCACGCTCTCGACGCCCTTGCCGACCGTATTGCCGATATCGTGCAGCTTGAGATCGAGAAACACTCTCTTGCCGGCCGCGATCAAGCCGGCCGCGAACGGCAGCCCGCCGGCGTAAGCCAGCTGGTAGCCGATCTTGTAGAACGACACCGACATCGCCAAGCTTCGTCACCATGGCCTCGGCTGCCTGCACCGAGGGCAGGTCGAGAGCGACGATCAGACGTTCGCGCGCGTTCACCCCGAAAACCTCACATCATCAGCCTTGCCATGTCCACCAGCCGTGTCAGTACCGCGCGGAACAAATTGGCGGTGCCGATATCGGCGATGTTGTCCATGTCGTCGAAGGCATTGTCGGCTTGCGGGATCGCCACTTGTTCGGGCACCACCAGCGCGCCGCAGCCAAGCTCGAGAATTTGCCGCAACGCCATCAGCGAACGCAAGCCGCCGGAGCGGCCGGGCGAGGCCGACGAGATCGCGAAGACGCGGCCCTTGAACGCGGCATACGTCGGATCGCCGCGCTCGCGCACGCGCGACACCCAATCGATGGCGTTCTTGAGCATCGGCGTGACCGAGGCGCTGTATTCGGGACTGGCGATGAATACGCCGTGATGCGCCATGATCATCTGCTTGAGCTTGATCGCATTGGCGGGCGCCCCGGCATTGGCTTCGAGATCGCCCTCGTAAAGCGGCAGCGGATAATCGGCGAGCGAAATGCGCGTGACGTCGATATCGATCAACGCCAGCTCTTTCGCCGCCAGCGCCGCCAACTTGACATTGTGCGAGCCGGTGCGGGTCGAGCCGGGAAAGACGAGAATTTTGGGGTTCGGCATCAGCGGCTCCGCGTTCGCGGGCGATGACACCACAGCATCAGCGGCCGCGATAGACCCACACGCGCGCAGGCGGCAGGTTCATCCAGATCAGCTCGGATGCCTCGGCTTTGATGCCGGACAATGCCTTCGGGATCGGCGGCACCATCGCATAGGTGAACTGGATGAAGGGCGCGCCGGCTGCCAGCAGGCTCATCGCATCCGAGATCAGGCGCAGCCGTGTTCGCAACGGCTTGGTGATCAGCGGCAGTCCCGACACCACCGCGGCCGCGGGTTCGCGCACGAAAGTCTCCAGCAGCCGCCGCAGGCGATAGGCGTCGCCCTGCACCACGGTCGCCGCCGGATAGCGCGTGCGCAGCAAGCGGCAGAAGGTGGGATTGAATTCGACCAGGACCAGCCGCGCCGGATCGACGCCATGCTGCACCAGCGCCTCGGTCACCGGACCGGTACCGGGCCCGAGCTCGATGACCGGCCCGCTCGACTGCGGATCGACGTAGCGCGCCATGGTGCGCGCCAGCGCCTTGCTCGAGGGCATCACCGCCCCGGTGGACAGCGGCTTCTCGATCCAGGAACGGATGAATTGCATCTCGTCATCGAGACGCAGGGGCTTCTTGGCGACGCGGATGGCTGTCTGTAATGGCATCGATGAATGATCACGCGGACTAGGGGCGGAATTAGCCCAGAAACTCAGGGGTATAGGTCAAAAGTCGGAGGGTCAAGATGGCTACTCAGAATGGCTGCCCCGATTTCCTAGACCATCGAGAAACTCCTTAACTCTGCTGAAAAAACCGGCCGATTCCGGCTGGGTAGCCTCGGAAGACAGCTTTTCGAACTCCGCCAGCAGTTCGCGCTGGCGTTTGGTCAGATTTTGCGGCGTTTCCACCATTACTTGAACGTACATGTCGCCGGTTTGTTTCGAACGAAGCACCGGCATGCCCTTGGCCGTCAGCCGGAAACGCCGGCCGGCCTGGGTCCCGGCCGGTACCTTGACCCGCGCCTTGCTGCCGTCGATCGCCGGCACCTCGAATTCACCGCCGATCGCCGCGATAACCATGGTGATCGGCACCCGGCAATGCAGATCGGCGCCGTCGCGCTGGAAAAATTCGTGCGGGGCGAGCGAGAGGAAAATATAAAGATCGCCCGCCGGACCGCCACGCAAACCCGCCTCGCCTTCGCCGGCGAGCCGAATGCGGGTGCCGTCCTCGACGCCGGGCGGGATATTGACCGACAATGTGCGCTCGCGCGTCACCCGTCCGCCGCCGCTGCAGGACGGACAGGGATTATCGATCACCTGTCCGCGGCCCTGACAGGCCGGGCAAGTGCGCTCAAGCGTGAAGAAGCCCTGCGCGTGCCTGATTTTGCCGGCGCCGCCGCAAGTCGAGCACTGGTTCGGCTTGCTGCCGGCTTTGGCGCCGGTGCCGGAGCAGGCTTCGCACATCACCGAGGTCGGGATGCGGATTTGCGCGGTCTTGCCCTTGAACGCCTCCTCGAGGCTGATTTCCATGTTGTAGCGCAGGTCCGAGCCGCGCTCGCGGCCTTGGCCTCGGCCCCCGCCGCGGCGGCCGCCCATGCCGAACAAATCCTCGAAAATGTCGGAGAAGGTCGAGGCGAAATCGGCGCCAAAGCCGTGCGCGCCGCCGCCCATGCCGCCTTGCTCGAACGCGGCATGGCCGAAGCGGTCGTAGGCCGCGCGTTTGTCGCCGTCCTTGAGGACGTCATAGGCCTCGTTGAGTTCCTTGAACTTGTGTTCGCAATCGGCATCGCCCGGATTGCGATCCGGGTGATGCTGCATGGCGAGCTTGCGGAACGCGGCCTTGAGATCAGCCTCGCCGCAGCTGCGCGACACGCCCAGGACCTCATAGTAGTCGCGTTTGGACATTCCGGTCCCGCCGTTGCATCAAACCGCCGTTACAGCCGTACTTGATTCGAGCCTGCGCCGCGCGTCCTGCAAATAACTACCCCCGGGGATGAGCCCGGGGGTGAAGCCTGTCGATCTTGCGGGAGACCGCACGGCGGCGCCTTAAGTTCAGGCGGATTTCTTGTTGTTCTTGTCGTCGTCGACCTCGGTGAACTCCGCGTCGACCACGTCTTCCTTCTTGCCGTCGGCGCCGGTGGCGCTCTCGCTGGTGTCGGCCGGCTGAGCGCCCTCCGCCTGCTTGTACATCGCTTCGCCGAGCTTCATGGAAGCCTGCGCCAGCGCATTGGTCTTGGCCTGGATCGCGGCCGAGTCATCGCCTTTGAGCGCTTCCTTCAAGTCCGCCATGGCGTTCTCGATCGCGCTGCGCTCGGCCTCGCCCACTTTCGAGCCGTGTTCGGCAAGCGCCTTCTCGGTGGAGTGCACCAGCGCCTCGCCGTGGTTTTTGGCTTCGACGTCGGCCTTGCGCTTCTTGTCCTCTTCGGCGTGCGCCTCGGCGTCCTTGACCATCTTCTCGATGTCGGCTTCCGACAGACCGCCCGATGCCTGGATGCGGATCTGCTGCTCCTTGTTGGTAGCCTTGTCCTTGGCCGACACGTTGACGATGCCGTTGGCGTCGATGTCGAAGGTGACCTCGACCTGCGGCACGCCACGCGGCGCCGGCGGGATTCCGACAAGATCGAATTGTCCGAGGATCTTGTTGTCGGCCGCCATCTCGCGCTCGCCCTGGAACACGCGGATCGTCACCGCGTTCTGATTATCCTCGGCGGTCGAGAACACCTGGCTCTTCTTGGTCGGGATCGTGGTGTTGCGATCGATGATGCGGGTGAACACGCCGCCCAGCGTTTCGATGCCGAGCGAGAGCGGGGTCACGTCGAGCAGCAGCACGTCCTTGACGTCGCCTTGCAGCACGCCGGCCTGGATGGCGGCGCCGATGGCGACCACTTCGTCCGGGTTGACGCCCTTGTGCGGCTCCTTGCCGAAGAACTGCTTGACCACTTCCTGAACCTTCGGCATGCGCGTCATGCCGCCGACCAGGACCACTTCGCTGATTTCACCCGCCGAAATGCCGGCGTCCTTGATCGCCTTGCGGCAAGGCTCGACCGTTTTCTGGATGAGATCGTCGACCAGCGCCTCGAACTTGGCGCGGGTAAGCTTCATGGTGAGATGCTTGGGTCCCGACGCATCCGCCGTGATGAACGGCAGGTTGATTTCGGTCTGCGTGGTGGACGACAGCTCGATCTTGGCTTTCTCGGCGGATTCCTTGAGCCGCTGCAGCGCGAGCTTGTCGCGGCGCAGATCGATGCCTTGCTCTTTCTGGAATTCGTCGGCGAGATAATTGACCAGGCGCATGTCGAAGTCTTCGCCGCCCAGGAAGGTGTCGCCGTTGGTCGACTTCACCTCGAACACGCCATCGCCGATTTCGAGGATCGAAATATCGAAAGTGCCGCCGCCGAGGTCGTAGACCGCAATCGTGCCGGTCTTCGATTTGTCGAGGCCGTAAGCCAGCGCGCCCGCGGTCGGCTCGTTAATAATACGCAGCACTTCGAGGCCGGCGATCTTGCCGGCGTCCTTGGTGGCCTGCCGTTGAGCGTCATTGAAATAGGCGGGAACGGTGATGACGGCCTGATCGACTTTTTGCCCGAGATAAGCTTCCGCCGTTTCCTTCATCTTCTGCAGGATGAAGCCGGAGATCTGCGAGGGCGAATAGGACTTGCCGTCGATCTCGACCCAGGCGTCGCCGTTGCCGGCCTTGGTGATTTTATAAGGGACGAGTTTCTTGTCCTTCTCGACCATCGGATCGTCGTAACGGCGGCCGATCAGCCGCTTAACCGCGAAGATGGTCTTTTCCGGATTGGTGACCGCCTGGCGCTTGGCCGGCTGGCCGACGAGACGCTCGCCGTCGTCGGTGAAGGCGACGATCGAAGGCGTGGTTCGCATGCCCTCGGCGTTCTCGATGACCTTTGGTGTCTTGCCTTCCATGACGGCGACGCACGAATTCGTGGTGCCGAGGTCGATGCCGATGACCTTGCCCATGGTAATTCCTCTCAATTACGGCAGGCCGGCCGGGCCAAGTTGGCGCCCGAGTGGGATATGTCCGCGGCCCATCCGCAGACCCCCGATCCAGCCCCCTGGATACGCTTTTTGCCGCATTTCTGCGGCTCAATGGCTCATATAGGAGGGCCTCGGTGCCCCGCAAGCCAGTCCGTCACGAAATCGCCAACCGGGAGCCAAACCCGGTCCGCCGCACGTCATGAAGGTTAATCTAGCCGTTGCCGCCATCGGCGCGGCCGGTTAGGCAAGCCAGCCCCGTTTGAAAGTAGACCCGCCCATGGTCCGTCTTTTGCCGATCTTTGTTCTCGCGGCCTGGGCCGCCTTGGCGGCTTGCGGGCCAGCGTCGGCCGATCCGATTTTTCCGACCGGCTCGCGGGTCGGGCTTGAGCCGCCCGGCGACTTCAAGCCGAGCAAGCGCTTCCCGGGCTTCGAGGACCCCGACCACAAGGCCGGCATTGCTATCCTCGAGCTGCCGGCCGCCGCTTACCCCAATCTCGAGCGCCAGACCGAAGCCAGAATCCAGCCCAGTCTCACCGAGGTGAAACGGGAAAATTTCTCGTTCCATGGCGGCATCGGAAAGCTCATCACGACGGCCGGCCAGGGTCCCGACTTCAAGATGCATCGGTGGATTTTTCTGGCGAGCGGGGCCCCGGCCGAGGATCTCGCCGTGGTCGTCAACGTGGAAGTGCCGAACGCCGCGTTCGATATTTATTCCGACGAGGTCATCCGTAAGGCGCTCTCCACCGTCACGTTCCGGCCTACGCCGATTCAAGAGCAGCTTGGACTGTTACCGTTCAAGATCGGCGATTTAGCCGGCTTCCGGGTGATGAAGGTGTTCCCCGGCGGGGTCATCGTGACCGCTGGCCCGAGCGACGATCTCAACACCCAGCCTTACATGATTATTTCGATCGGCCAAGGTTCGCCGGATCAACCGAACGACCGCGCCATTTTCGCCCGCGATATGATGTCGGCGGCGCCGCTGCCCGGACTCAGGATGCAAAACGGGGAGGAAATACGGATCGGCCGTTCGCCCGGCTACGAGATCCGGGGTGAGGCCAAGGCGGCGAATGGCGACCCGCTGGCGCTGGTGCAGTGGGTGCGTTTCACCGGCACAACTTTTTTGCGCGTGGTTGGCGTTAGCCGCAAGACCGAGTGGGATGCGTTATTCCCGCGTTTCCGCACCGTGCGCGACGCGATTGGACCGCGTGAAGACTAATCGTCAGACGGCGGCGATTTCGGCGCCGCCTTAGTGACCGCCACCAGCGCCGGCCGCAGCACGCGGTCGCCCAACATGTAACCGGATTGGATGACCTGCGCCACGTGGCCGGGCGGCAATTCGGAATTCTCCACTTCGTACATCGCCTGCTGCACGTTCGGATCGAACTTCTCGCCGGCCGGCGTGAATTTCTTCACACCGTGTTTCTCAAGGACCTTGTGCAGTTCGCGCTCGGTCAATTCGACGCCCTCGACCAGCGCCTTCATTTTGGCATCAGACTGCGCGGCCAGTTCCTCATCGATCGTCGCCAGCGCGCGGTGCATGTTGTCCGCCACCGCCAGCACGTCACGGGCGAAACTCGCGTTGCCGTAGAGTCGCGCCTCGGCTACCTCGCGCTCGGTGCGTTTGCGCAGGTTTTCCATCTCGGCGAGCGTG
Source organism: uncultured Alphaproteobacteria bacterium (assembly GCA_963703875.1). Lineage (GTDB taxonomy): Bacteria > Pseudomonadota > Alphaproteobacteria > Rhizobiales > Xanthobacteraceae > Pseudolabrys. The sequence continues at coordinate 77,409 of CAVPFZ010000022.1, read as the reverse complement.
CGCAGCAGCCGGTCCTTGAACTCGGCGGCCGCGTCCAACGCGGCTGTGACCTGCTCGGCCGGCACCATTTCCGGCGCCGCGGCGGGTGCTTCGGTCTCGGGCTGGGCGGCCATTTCGTCGGCGGGCCTGTCCGTCATGATGGCTCGATCCTCAAAACTGTCCGGAAGGTGGGGATATCAGGCTTCGGGCGCGAAAAATCAAGCGCTTGGCTCAGCCGGAAAGCATCCGGCTGACGATGCGCGCGGTGTAATCGACCATCGGGATGACGCGGGCATAATTGAGCCGGGTCGGCCCAATCACGCCGATCACGCCCACGATGCTGCCTTTGCTGTCGTGATAGGGCGCCACGATCGTGGAAGAGCCGGACAGCGAAAACAGCTTGTTCTCCGAGCCGATGAAAATGCGCACGCCCTCGCCGCGCTCGGCACGGCCGAGCAGATCGATCACCCCGCGCTTGGTCTCAAGCGCATCGAACAGCGAGCGCACCCGCTCCAGGTCGTCGAGCGCGTGCAGATCCTCCAGCAGATTGGCATGGCCGCGCACGATCAGTTTGCGGTCGTCGTTTTCGCCGCCCGACCAGCTCGCAAGGCCAGCCGCGATGATCTTCTGTGTGAGCACATCGAGTTCGGCCTTGCCCGCCACTTGCGCGGCTTCGATTTCGGTGCGCAGCTCGGCCAGCGTCTTGCCGCGGATGCGGGCGTTGAGAAAATTTCCCGCCTCGACCAGCGCCGAAGTCGGGACGCCGGCGGGCACATTGAGCACGCGGTTTTCGACCTGGCCGTCTTCCGCGACCAGCACGGCGAGCGCGCGTTCCGGCTCCAGCCGCACGAATTCGATATGTTTGAGCCGCACGTTGGTTTGCGCGGTGAGCACCACGCCGGCCGAACGGGTGAGGCCGGACAAAGTCTGCGAGGCCTCGGTCAGCACCGTTTCGAGCGATTTGCCACTGCCGGTGCCCGCCACCTGCGCCTCGATCGAGCGGCGGTCGCTCTCGGTCAGGTCGCCGATCTGCATTAGCGCGTCGACGAAAAACCGCAGACCCAATTCGGTCGGCAGCCGGCCCGCGGAAGTGTGCGGCGCGAAAATCAGGCCGAGCTGCTCCAGGTCCGACATTACATTGCGCACCGAAGCCGGCGACAGCGTGATCGGCAGCAGCCGCGCCAGATTGCGCGATCCGAGCGGCTCACCGGTGGTGAGATAGCTTTCGACAATATGGCGGAAAATCTCGCGCGAGCGCTCGTTGAGCGCAGCGAGGCTCACTTGGTTCGCGCCGATCGGGACATCGTGGGAAGCCACGGCCTAAGCTCCTTCAATCCAGCCGACAATGGCCATTGCGCCGGACTTGTTCAAGCCAAGCTTATGGTTATGGTGTGCGCCGGCCTATTTAACAGGACGAAGCCCGATGCGGCCGAGCCGCCGACAAGTCGATGAGCTGCGCGCCGTGTCGCTCGAACGCGGCGTGGTGAAATACGCCGAAGGCTCCTGTTTCGTGAAATTCGGCGATACCCATGTGCTGGTCACCGCCAGCCTTGAGGAGCGGCTGCCGCCCTGGCTCAAAGGTCAAGGCCGCGGCTGGGTCACCGCCGAATACGGCATGCTGCCGCGCGCGACCACCGAGCGTACGCGCCGTGAGGCCTCGGCCGGCAAGCAGGGGGGCCGCACTGTCGAGATTCAGCGGCTGATCGGCCGCAGCTTGCGGTCGGTCATCGATCTGCAGGCGCTGGGTGAAAAGCAGATCACCATCGACTGCGACGTGATCCAGGCGGACGGCGGCACCCGCACCGCCTCGATCACCGGCGCCTGGGTGGCGCTGTCGGATTGCCTGGCGTGGATGAGGACGCGCAACATGACCGAGGGTCAGGTGTTGCGCGATCATATCGCCGCGGTCTCCTGCGGCGTCTGCAAGGGCACCGCGGTGCTCGATCTCGATTACGCCGAAGACTCGGAAGCCGATACCGACGCCAATTTCGTCATGACCGGCTCCGGTAAGATTGTTGAAGTCCAAGCCACCGCCGAAAAGGACCCGTTCAGCGAAGAGCAATTTCTGGCCCTGCTGGCGCTGGCGCGCAAGGGCATCGAGAAACTGGTGAACTTGCAGAAGCTGGCGGTGGCGTGAGTCGAAAGCTCACCGGCCCTGTCGTCATCGCCACCCACAATCCCGGTAAGCTCACCGAAATGCGCGACTTGCTGCTGCCGTTCGGCATCACCGCGCAATCGGCTGGCGAACTCGGCCTGACAGAGCCGGAGGAAACCGGCAAAACCTTTGCCGCCAATGCGCGCATCAAGGCGGTCGCTGCGGCGGAAGCGACCGGGCGCGCCGCCTTCGCGGACAACTCCGGTTTGGTGGTAGACGCGCTGGCCGGCCAACCCGGCATTCACTCGGCGCGCTGGGCGGGACCCGACAAGGACTTCCGCTTCGCCATGAACAAAATCCAGACGCTGCTGATCGAGCGCGGCGCGCGCGAGCCCGAGCAACGCCGGGCGCATTTCATCGCCGCGCTTTGTCTCGCCTGGCCCGACGGCCACGTCGAAGAGTTCGAGGGCCGCGTCGATGGCGTCGCCGTCTGGCCGCCACGCGGCGATAAAGGCTTTGGCTACGACCCGCTGTTCAAGCCCGATGGCTTCGAGCGTACTTTCGGCCAGATGAGCGCGGAGGAAAAACATGGGCTGCCGCCAAAAGGGAAGGGGCTGTCGCATCGCGCGCGCGCCTTCGTAAAACTCGCGGATGCGTGTCTGCGCTGACGCCGCTTGAATTCATTAAAATTGTAATCAGTTTTCCGCGGACGATTTTGAATTCGCGCTAGGTGCGACGATCGGCGCGGCCTATGATGCTTAACATGAGTTTACCATTGCCCTTCGCCATCTACGTGCACTGGCCGTTCTGCCTGTCGAAGTGCCCCTATTGCGACTTCAACAGCCACGTCCGGCACGGCGGCGTCGACGAAGCGCGTTTCGTGCGCGCGATTGAGGCCGAACTTGCCGCCACCGCCGCGCGCGTGCCCGGCCGCACGGTCTCGACGATTTTTTTCGGCGGCGGCACGCCGTCGCTGATGCAGCCTTCCTCGGTGCAGGCGATCCTCGATGCCATCGGCAAACACTGGAGCGTCGCGCCTGACGTCGAAGTCACGCTCGAGGCGAACCCGACCAGCGTCGAGGCGACGCGCTTCCGCGGTTACCGCGCAGCCGGCGTCAACCGCGTATCGCTCGGCGTCCAGGCGCTCGACGACGCGGCGCTGAGGGAACTCGGCCGTCTGCACAGCGTGCAGGAAGCGCTCGATGCCGTGGCCGTGGCGCGTTCGATTTTCCAGCGCTATTCGTTCGATCTGATCTACGCGCGCCCGCGCCAGACACCCGAGGCCTGGGGCGCCGAGCTCAAGCGCGCCATTGCCGAAGTGACCGAGCATCTCTCGCTCTATCAACTCACCATCGAGCCGGACACGCCCTTCTTCGGCCTGCACAAAGCCGGAAAGCTTGTCATTCCCGACGAGGACACCGGGCGCGAGCTCTACGACATGACACAAGCGACCTGCGCCGCGGCCGGGCTACCGGCTTATGAGGTCTCCAATCATGCGCGGCCGGGCGCCGAATGCCGGCACAATCTGGTCTATTGGCGTGGACACGAATATGCCGGGGTCGGTCCAGGCGCCCATGGCCGCCTCAATATTGACGGCCGCCGCTATGCGACCGAGACCGAGAAGCGCCCCGAGAGCTGGCTGATGCGAGTCGAGGCAGCCGGCAACGGTCTTGTTGTCGATGAAAAACTCACCTCGGGTGAAATAGCTGACGAGTTTCTGCTGATGGGGCTTCGTCTCACCGAAGGCATCGATCCCGAGCGTTACACGGCGCTGGCCGGCCGCAAACTCGACCCCAAGCGCATCTCAATCTTGCGCGACGAGGGCGCCGTCGAGACCACGGCCAACGGCCGCCTGCGCGTGACGCCGAGCGGGTTTCCGGTGCTCGATGCGGTGGTGGCGGATCTGGCGGCGTGATCTCATCCGTTGTTCCGGACGCGCGCACAAGCGCGCGGCCCGGAATGACATAAGAACTACGTCCCCGGCGCGAAGGATTTCGGTGCCGGGCTCACCGGCTGGCCGCCGCCGGGCGTGACGCGCAGCACTGCGAGGCCACGCTCATTGGTCCCATCGGTGCGGAAGCGGAACACGCCGTCGATGCCGGCAAAGCCCGAGGAATTGGTCAGCACCTGCTCGCTGAAGCGCTGGGGTCCTTGCGTCTTCACCAGCGCCGCCACCAGCGCGACCGCATCATAAGCGAGCGTCGCCGTGCGCACTGGATCCGAACCGAAGCGGACACGGTAGCGGCTGGAGAAATTGCGGAAGCCGGCCGACTCCGGCGCCGCGTACCAACCGCCGTCGAGCGCCGGCGTCGAGAAGACGCGGGGATCGTCCCACAGGCCTGTGCCGAGCAATTGCGCGCGCTTCAGGTTCACGCCCGCGGCTGAAAGCGCCTGCACCACTTGCGGCACCGCGTCGGCGCCGTCGGGAATGAAGATCGAGTCGGCGCGGGAAGCCGCCTGCGCCACACGGCGCGCCGGTTCGGCCATCCTGCCCGGATCGAGTGGATATTTCTCCAATACCACGACGCGGCCGCCGCGCCGCGAGACTTCCTGCTGGAAGGTGGCTTCCACCACCGCGCCATAGGCGCTATCCGGCATCATCGCGGCGAACGAACGTTTTCCCCGCGAGATGGCGTAGTCAACGATGCGCTTGACGTCGGTCTCCGGCAGGAAACTCAGCAGATAGACGCCACGGGCGGCGACGCCGACGTCGGTCGAGAAAGCGATCACCGGAATGCCGCGGGCACGCGCTGTCGCGCCGACCGCGCGCACGGCTTCCGCGAATAGCGGGCCGATGATGATCTCGGCGCCTTCGTTGATGGCCTGCTGGGCGCCGGCCTGCGCGCCTTGCGGCGTTCCGCCGTCGTCCTTCACCAGCAACTGAATGTTCGGATTCTTGAATTCGGCGATCGCCATTTCGGCGGCGTTTTTCATCGATTGCGCGGCGACGCCGGCGTTGCCCTGCGCCGACAGCGGCAAGATCAACGCGACGCGTACCTGGCCCGTGCCCAGTGTCGCGGCAGGCGTCGGCTCGGCCATCTGCGGCGGCGGCGTGTTGCTGAAAAACTCGGAATTGTTGCCGGCGCAAGCGGTGAGCGCAGCCGTGGCGGCGAGGCCCAACACAGCGCAAAAGCGCCGCCGCCCGCGCGCGATGTTCCGCAACTTGTCCGGCACAAACCCCACCATAGCGCCCCACACTACTCGCCACTTGTCGTAAACGGTACCGATTATCCTGTCCCGGAAAAGTTAAGGCAATGAAAAAGATAGGGAATTTGCCCCGCAATGACGCCCGACGGGGCGGCGTTTAGAGTGCCTGGCATGGCCAAAGCGCGCAAAATCACCAGAGGCGGACGCGACTACGTGTTGGCCGGCCAAGGCCTGGAGGCGCCGCCGCTGGCGGCGGGCCTTTATCTGGTGGCGACGCCGATCGGAAATCTGCGCGACATCAGCTTGCGCGCCCTGGAGACGCTCGCCGCCGCCGGGGTCATCGCCTGCGAGGACAGTCGCGTCACCCGCAAGCTCACCGAGCATTACGGCATCGCCACACCGCTGACGCTTTATCACGAGCACAATGCCGCCGAAGCGCGTCCGAAAATTCTCGCCCGTCTCGCCGACGGGCAAGCGGTCGCGCTGGTCTCCGACGCCGGCACGCCGCTCATTTCGGATCCCGGGTACCGCCTGGTGCGCGAAGCGGCCGAGGCGGGCTTTGCCGTCATTCCTGTGCCGGGCGCTTCCGCGGTGCTGGCCGCGCTCGCCGCCGCTGGCCTGCCAACCGACCGTTTCTTTTTCGAGGGCTTTCTGCCGCCAAAGCAAGTCGCCCGTCAAAAGCGCATCGCCGCACTGGCTACGATCCCCGCCACCCTCGTGTTGTTTGAAAGCGGACCCCGTTTGCCGGCGGCGCTCGCCGATCTCCTCGCGGGTTTAGGCCCGCGCGCGGCCACGATCTGCCGCGAGTTGACAAAACTGCACGAGGAGATCCGCCGCGGCGATCTCGAGCAGCTTGCGCGTCATTACGAAGCGGACGCCGAGACGCGCGGCGAAATCGTCATTGTCGTGGCGCCGCCGGGCGACACGGCCGGGAATGCCGGCGATATCGATGATCTGCTGCGGCAGGCGCTGTCGCGCGTCTCGGTCAAGGACGCGGTCGGGGAAGTCGCGCTCGCCACCGGCCGGCCGCGCCGTGAGGTTTATCAGCGCGCGCTCGTACTGGCGAAGGGGCAGAGCGATGGCGCGCCGTAATGCCACGCCGCGTCCACCCAAACCACCGTCGCGACCCGAGCGGCAAGTGGCCTTTGGGCTCGGCATTTCCGCCGAGAGCCGTGCCGCCGCCTGGTTGATCGCGCATGGCTACCGCATCCCGGCGCGGCGCTGGAAAAGCCCGCTTGGCGAAATCGACATCATCGCGGCGCGGCGTCACACATTGATCTTCGTCGAAGTGAAAGCGCGCGCCACGCTCGACGCCGCGGCGGAGTTGGTCACCGAGCGGCAAAAGCAACGCATCGCGGCGGCGGCGGAAATCTGGCTCGCCGCCAATCCCAACCCCGCCATTCACGATATCCGCTTTGACGCAATCTTGGTCGCGTCCGGAAAATTGCCGCGGCACATCCCTGCGGCATTTGAGAGCTGAGCTAGGCGCTGAGCCGCTGGAAGAAGGCGTCGACCTGGCTGCGGATACGGCCGGCGACGCTGCCGAGATCGTCGGCCACGGTTTTCACCGCGCCGGCGCTCGAGCGCGTGTCTTCGGTGGCGGTGCCCACCAGAGAGACTTCGTCGGCGGTTTCCACCGTGCGCTTGGCGGCGATCTCGACGCTGCGCGCGATTTCAGCGGTCGCGGCGCCCTGTTCGGTGACGGCGGCGGCGATCGCCCCGCTGATGTCGCCGATCTCGCGGATGATTGCTTCGATAGCGTTGATCGCCTCGATCGAGCGCACGGTCGCGCGCTGCATGCCGGCGATCTGCGTGGCGATTTCCTCGGTGGCGCGGCTGGTCTGTCCGGCAAGTGCTTTCACCTCGCCAGCGACCACGGCAAAGCCGCGCCCGGCGTCGCCGGCGCGCGCGGCTTCGATGGTGGCGTTGAGCGCCAGTAGATTGGTTTGCTCGGCAATGCCGGTGATGAGCTTGACCACGTCGCCGATGCGCCCGGCTGCCTCGTCCAGTTCCTTGACCGCCAGATTGGTGCGGCCGACTTCGTTCACCGCCTTGGTGGCGATGGCGTTGGATTGCGCCACCTGGCGGTCGATCTCGTTCACCGAGGCCGACAGCTCGTCGGCGGCGGAGGCGATGTCGCGCACATTCGAGGAGGCCTCAGACGACGCGGCCGTGGCGCCCGCCGTTTTGACGGACGCTTCGTCGGCGGCGCCCGCGAGCTGGGTCGAAGCCGCCAACATCTGATCAGAAATGCGTCCGAGCTCGGCCAGCGTGGCTTCCACCTCCGCCGAGAAACGCGAAATCTCGTTCGACATCTGCTCCTGACGTTGGGTGCGCGCTTCGGCGTCGCTGAGCACGGTGCGATTGAGCTCTTCGTTGCTGCGCATGGCGCGCTGGAACACGGCGATTGAGCGCGCCAAGGCGCCGATTTCGTCACTGCGCTCGCTATACGGCACGGAAATCGACGCATCGCCGGCGGCGACCGCTTCGGTGACGCGCGTGATGCCGGCAATCGGATTGGCCACGCTGCGCGCGATCACCAACGCACCCGCGCCCGCCAGCAACACCGCGAAACATGCGAGCAGGCTTAGCCACATGACGGTCCTGTCGATGCCGTTGTCGATCTCGGTATAAACGCGCGTTGCCCGATTGGCATAAAGCTTGGTGAGCGTCTCAAGATCCTTGTTGAGCGCCTTGCGCACCGAACGATTGGCGTCGTTGTCGCCCCATTCGCGGCCAGCGGCTGGAGAAACCACAGTGCCCAGCCGCGCCAACTCGTTACGAAAATCAATGAATTGGGCAATGCGCCTGGAAAACACATCGAAAGGTTCGGCATCGTCGCCGCGCACCGATTTCTTCCAGTCCTCGACGACCTTGGCGATCTGCTTGTTGAATTTCAGGATACCGTCGGCATAGATCTTCGACGTCGGCATGTCGGAAGACATGTAGACGCCGCGCGATTCCATCACCACGGCGTAGATTAGCGCGTTCACCCGCTCGACGTTCAAGGTGCCGGCGTTGGCGGATTCGAATTCGTCCGTCAGATCCTGGTGGTGGCGCGCGGCGGTCACAGCGACGACCGACAACGCGATGGTCGCGGTGGCCATCAGCGCAAAGATCGCATAGAGCTTGACGGCAATCGAAAGCTTCGGAAGAGTCAAACGCATCCCCTGCCCTTAAATACAGGTCCCCGTCGCCGCCATAGTGGGGATAATGTGTTAACGTTTTGTTTTCCTTATATTTCCCGTTGTCTAAAAGGTTGTTAGAGTCCCCCCATGAGCCTGAAAATCGCGGTGCAGATGGATCCGATCCAGCGGATCAACATCAAAGGCGACTCAACCTTCGCCTTGCTGCTGGAGGCGCAAAAGCGCGGCCACAAGCTCTCTTATTACACCCCCGACCGGCTGGCTTTGCTCAATGGTCAGGTGTTCGCGGCCGTCGAGGATTTGAGTGTGCGCGACCAGGCTGGCGACTATTTCACGCTGGGTGAGCCAAAGCGCGTCGAGCTTTCCAGCTTTGATGTGGTGCTGTTGCGCCAGGACCCGCCCTTCGACCTCGCGTATGTGACCACCACCCACCTGCTTGAGCGCATCCATCCCAAGACTTTGGTGGTCAACGACCCCGCCAGCGTGCGCAACGCGCCGGAGAAAATGTTGGTCACCGAATTCCCCGACCTGATGCCACCGACGCTGCTCAGCCGCGATCTCGCCGAGATCAAGGCGTTCCGCGCCGAGCACAAAGACATCGTGATGAAGCCGCTTTACGGCCACGGCGGCGGCGCGGTTTTTCGCATCACCCACGACGACCTCAATTTTGGCTCGCTCTATGACATGTTCGCGGCCACCTTTCGCGAGCAATGGGTGGTGCAGAAATTCCTGCCGGCGGTGAAGCAAGGTGACAAACGCATCTTGCTGGTGGATGGCGAATTTGCCGGCGCGGTCAACCGCGTTCCGGCGCCCGACGATCTGCGCTCCAACATGGTGCGCGGCGGCGCGCCGGCCGCAACGGAGCTGACCAAGCGCGAACAGGAAATCTGCAAGCGGCTGGGCCCGGCCTTGCGCGAGCGCGGGCTGTTGTTCGCCGGCATCGACGTGATCGGCGACTGGTTGACCGAGATCAACGTCACCTCGCCAACCGGCATTCGCGCGGTGAAGAATTTCGGCGGTCCCGACGCCGCCGCGCTGATCTGGGACAAGATCGAGGCCAAACGCAAAAAGTGAGTGCATGAGCGTCCGGCTCACCATCGCTACCACCGACTACGATCACTTCCGCGATTTCCGTCTCGGGCAGGTAGCGGCGGAAGGCATCGAGGCCAACTGGCTCACGCTCGGCCATCATGAAATCTTTTCGCGCTTCACCTTCAACCGCGAATGGGACGTCTCGGAATTGTCCTTCGCCAAATTCATGGCGCAGGTGACGCGGCCCGACTCCGACATCATCGGGCTGCCGGTTTACGCCTCGCGGCTGTTCCGCTTTTCCTCGTTCTACGTCAATAAAAACAAGGGCATCAAAACCGTCAAGGATCTGCGCGGCAAGCGCATCGGCGTGCCGGAATGGGCGCACACCGCCGCGGTCTACATGCGCGGCTGGTTGATGCATGAAGGCGGCGTCGCGCTCGCCGACATCGACTGGCTGCAGGCCGGCACCAATGAAGCCGGCCGCATCGAAAAGGTCGAATTGACGCTGCCGACGGGCGTCAAGCTCACCGCCGCGCCCGACAAGACGCTGAGCGGCATGATCGCGTCGGGCGAGATCGATTGCTGCATCATCGCGCGGCCGCCCAACTCGTTCCGAGAAAAGCATCCCGATGTCGTGCGCCTGTTTCCCGACTTCGAGGCGATCGAGCAACGTTATTATCGGGATACACGCGTCTATCCGATCATGCATGTGATCGCCTTGCGCAAGGCGATCCTTGAGGGCCAGCCGTGGATCGCGCGCAATCTTTATAACGCCTTCGAAGAATCCAAGCGCCGCAGCCTCGAGCGTATTCTCGATCCGGCGGTATCGCGTTATCCGGTGCCGTGGCTGACCAATTATGCGCGCAAGACGCAGGAGAGCTTTGGCGAATTATTTCCCTACGGCATCGAGCCCAATCGGCCGACGCTCGAATTATTCCTGCGCTACTGCCACGAGCAGGGTATCGCGCACCGGCTCGCCAAGCCGGAAAATATTTTCTCCGCCGGCATCATGGCGTCCGTGAAGGTCTGATTATTTGCTTGTGCGCTTGGCCGCTTCATCGCGGATCGCCGCGTCGGTAATCTTGGCGAGATCGACCGGCACCTTCAGATTGCCAGCTTTCACCAGTTCGCCTTGCATCCAGTTTAATTTGTCGAGCGGCAGGCTTACCGCCGGATCAACGGCGTGCCGGTTGATGGTATCGTCATAGGCGAAAGCGGTGCGCACATCATCCGGCTTGGCATGGATGGTCGCGCGCGTCAGCGCGATGGTGTCGTCGCGGTGGCTGACGGTAAAGCGCAGCGCATCCATCTCCGCCGCCACGAAGTTGATGGTGTCCTCGCGCCGCCCGGCGATGGTCTTGCCGGTCATGGTCAGGCACAGCCGCACATAGTTCGGCAGCACATCCTGGCCGTCGATCAGCATTGTGATGTCCTTGGGCGCGACCGACATAAACTCCGCCGCCACGATCCCCGCGTCGGCGACGCCCGCCAGCACCGCCTTGTAGCGGTCGAGGTCACCGCCCAGATTGGCAAAACGCACTTCGCTTTGCGGGATTTTATATTTCTCCAGGATTGCATTGATCAGCAGATTGGGCAGCGAGCCGGGCGCCGCTACCGCTACGGTCTTGCCCTTCAGGTCTTCGACTTTGCTGATGGTCGAGCGCACCATCAAGCCGTGCGGCACGCCCGGCCAATCGCAACCGATAATCTTGATGTCGGCGCCGTGCGCGCCGGCGAGAATTGTCGCGCCCGGGCTGGATTCGATGCTGTCGAGGTCGCCCGAAAGCAGCGCCTTGTGCGCGGTGGCGCCGTTTTTCAGCGGCACGATCTCGAGCTTGAGGCCATGGCGTTCGGCAAAGCCGCGGGTGCCGACCATCAGCATGAAGCCGGCGTCGCCCTTGGGCTCGATCACGCCATGCCGCCAGGGTTTGAGTTCAGCTGCCTGGGCCTGCGCCAGCAATACGCCGCCAAACACCAACGAGGACCACGTCAGCCCTGTGAATTTTTCTCCGGTTTTCTTCATCGCCACCATGATCGGCGTCGAAAAGCCCACGATCAACCGTGGTTTAGCGCCTTTGCGCGTCGCGCGCACTCTGGCCGATCTCGACGGCGCCGGACAAGTCGGCCGCGTCCATCTGGCCGAGGCCCTGTCCTACCGCGCGCTGGCCGACGAAGTGCGGCGCGCGGCATAAAAGCGCGCGATTTAATAAACAAATAAGCTCTCAGTACTAAATTCGACGCCGGTTGCGGCCGTTCGGCCGCGCCGTGAAAGGGCGTCATGAAGCGTACCCATATCGCCACGTTATTGGCCGCCGTCGTCACCATCCCCGCCGTTGCCGCCGGCGCGTTCCTGTCCTCGAACGCGCAGCCGTGTTTCATCGCCGGCGACATCGGCTATCGCATCTCGGACGGCGCCGCGGCGAATGTCACCGTCCGCATCGACAATACTGCGGCAAACCCGAACCTGCGCCTGCAACAAGTCGACGATTCGACCATGGCCGATTTCGTGCTGGTCGACGATGGCGACACGGTCAACGCCTGCACCGGAGCCGTGCAAAGCATCCGGCTCGATCCCGCAGCCGCCCATGCCGACCTCACGGTAACGCTGTCGCGCGCGCCGGCCGGCTATAAAATCTACGTACGCTCGGCCAGTTTTTCGGAACAGGACGCCGCCGCTTTGTTCGCGGCAATATGGGACGCCGCGCGCAAAGACACCCATGTGTCCGGGTCCGGACGCGAATTCGCCGCACGCGACTAACGTATTACCTCCGATTTAACGCTCCTTTCACCACGTCCGCCGTCACCCAGCGGCGGGGAATAAAATTGCAACGTTAAAGACGCCAAATGTCCGCTTGATACGCGGAGATTCAAGCGTCATGGGATCGGGCTCTTCAATCACGCAACTGGCTCGCAAGCGCGCGCGCAATAAGGCGGCGCTGGTGCTGTTCGGCCGCGCCGCCGTGTCGACCCTGGCGATGGTCTCCGGCTGGCTCGGTTTCCTCGCCGGCATCGAGCTGCAGAAGTCGAATTATGATCCTTATTCCTATGCCACCGGCGTCGGCGCGCTGTTTGCCGCAACCTGCGCCGTCATCGCTTTCATGCTGATGCGCCAGCGCTCCTACTCCGACAAAATGCACGCGCTGGAAACGCGCATCGAGGAATTGTCCGACGACAATTGGGAGCTGCACGAAATCGAGGTCAATGCGCTGGCCAAGGCTCGCGACCTTGCGGAAAGCGCCAACCGCGCCAAGTCGCGCTTTCTCGCCACCGTCAGCCACGAAATCCGCACGCCGCTCAACGGCATCCTCGGCATGGCGGATTTGTTGCTCGATACGGAGCTGACGCCCGAACAATTGACCTACGCCAAGGCCGCCAAGGCCTCGGGCGAAACACTGCTTTCGCTGATCGGAGAAATCCTCGACTTCTCCAAGATCGAGGCCGGCAAGCTCGCGCTTGAAACAAAGCCGTTCGCGCTTGCCGCGTTGGTCGAGGAAACCGTCGAACTGTTGGCGCCGCGCGCGCAAGCCAAAGGCATCGACATCGCCTCCTTCGTCGACGGCCGGTTGCCGCACGACGTCGTGGGTGACGCCGCGCGCTTGCGCCAGGTGCTGATGAATCTCAGCCGGCAATGCCATCAAGTTCACCGAACACGGCGGCGTCGCGGTGGTCGCCGAGCCAGCCGGTAACGCCATTCGCTTTCTGGTGCGCGACACCGGCATCGGTCTCGCGCCGCAAGACCAGACCCGCGTCTTCCTCGACTTCGAGCAGGCCGACGGATCCTCGACACGCCGGTTCGGCGGCACCGGGCTCGGCCTCGCTATTTCAAAGCGTATCGTCGAGCACATGGCCGGACATCTTGGTGTCGATAGCGAGTTGGGACACGGCGCCACCTTCAGTTTCACTGTGCCGCTCAAACCGGCGCCGGGCGGCGACGCGCCGGAGTTCATGACGCCTGATCTTGCGGGCCAAGCCGCCTTGATCGTCGCTTCGGCGGAAATCGAATCCACGCTGCTGGCGCGCCGGCTTGAGAGTTGGGGCGCCACAGTGCGCGTCACGGCCGACGTCGAAAGCGCCGATGCGCTGCTCAGGGAACGGCGCTGGGATGTGTTGCTGGTTGATTATCCGCTGGCGCAGGCCAAGATCGCCCAAGGCGATCGCGCGCATGTTGATGGCGCGCGCCGTATTGTTTTGATCAAGCCGGCCGAGCGGCATGAATTGCCTGCGCTCAAGGTCCACGGCTTTACCGGCTATCTGATCAAGCCGCTGCGCGCCGCTTCGCTGGCCGCTCGGCTGCGCTCCGACGCCGCCTTTGACGATATTTCACAGCCCCAAAAAGCTGCGATCGAGGATAGGAGGCCTGTCGCCGGCAAGGGTCTCTCGATCCTGGTCGCCGAGGATAACGAGATCAACGCGCTGCTCGCGCGTGCGCTACTCACCCGGCTTGGCCATCGCCCGGTCGTCGCCGGCCATGGCGAAGCGGCGGTGCAGGCCTGGCAAGCGGCGCGCGCGGCCGGCATGCCATATGACCTGGTGCTTATGGACGTGCAGATGCCCGGCATGGACGGCCTACAAGCCGCCCGCGCCATCCGCGTCGCGGAAGCGCAAGCCGGCGAACGGCCGGTCCGCATCGTGGCGCTTACCGCCAATGCCCAGAGCGAGGATCACGAGGCCTGCCTGGCCGCCGGCATGGATGGCCTGCTGGTCAAGCCGCTCGATCGCGAAAGTTTGTGCGAAGCGCTGGCGGCGGTTGCCGCGCCGCTTGCGGCCTGAGCGCGGTTTCCCCACATTGTCATAATTCCGTGCCGGATGTGTGTTGTAGGAATACCGGCGCTCGACCCCTGATTCGGTTGCTTGAGTTCAGCCCATCTGATCTTTTTCGCACCGAAAAGGAACCAACTCTCCCATGGAACGCCGCCACAGCCTTTATCCGCCGCGCGCTTTGCTCGAACGTCCAACGCCGGCCGGGCCGGCAATCCCCGGCCTGATCTCGGCGCTGCAAGCTTATGGCGGATTGCAAGCCTGGGCGGCGCGCGCGCATCGGCCGGCCCGGAGCCTGGGGCGGCTCGGTTCGCTGGAAGTGCGGCTGGCGCAGACCGCCGCCGAAGTGCGCCAAGCTCAAAAGCTGCGCTATCGCGTTTTCTACCAGGAGGGTCCGGCGCTCGCCAATCCGGGCCGGCTGTTCGCGCGCCGCGATGTCGATGCCTACGACGCGATCTGCGATCACCTTCTGGTGCTCGATCACGACGCGCGCGACGGCCAGAACGCCAATCGCCCGGCGGTCGTCGGCACTTATCGTTTGTTGCGGCAGACGATGGCCGAGGAGTACGGCGGTTTCTACACCGCGGCCGAATTCGACATCGGCGGACTCATTTCACGTCACACCAATATGCAATTCCTCGAAGCTGGTCGTTCCTGCGTGCTGGCCCCCTATCGCACCAAGCGCACGGTCGAACTGCTGTGGCACGGCATCGGCGGCTATCTGCAACATAACGCAACCGACGTCATGTTCGGCTGCGCCAGCCTCGACGGCACCGACCCCAAGCAAATGGCGGTGGCGCTGTCGTTCCTGCATCATTATGCGCGGGCGCCGGAAGCCTGGCGCGCACGCGCTCTGCCCGATCGCTATATCGAGATGAACCGGATGTCGAAGGAGACGATCGACCCCAAGGCCGCGCTACGCATGCTGCCGCCGCTGATAAAGGGCTATTTGCGGGCCGGCGCTTACATCGGCGATGGCGCGGTCATCGACCACGAATTCGGCACCACCGATGTCTTGATCATGCTGCCGGTGTCGGCGATCAAGAAGCGCTACATCGAGTATTTTCACCTACCGGTCCAGGCCGCGTAATTTATTATATCATTCCGGGTTCGCGCCTTCGGCGCGCGCCGCAATGACAGAGAAAGCTAAAGCCTCCGCAGCGAAACTTCCTCGACCAGATGACTCTCGACCTTCTTCAGAATCAGGTCGGAGCGTTGCCGCGTCGGAACGATATTTTCGTGCAGGTTGACGAGATTGATGCGTGCCCAGATCGACGATGCGGTCTCGATCGCCTCTTCATCGGATAAATTCGAATACCGATGGAAGTAAGATTTCGGATCGCGAAACGCGGTGCTGCGCAACGTCAAGAAGCGGTCGACATACCACGAGCGCAAGACGTCCTCGTCGGCGTCGAGATAGACCGAGAAATCGAAAAAATCCGACACGAACGGGATCGCCTTGCCGTCCTTGGGCAGACGGCCGGTTTGCAGCACGTTCAAGCCTTCGACGATGAGAATGTCCGGCCGGTCCACCTCCACCCAGCGGCCCGGCATCACGTCGTAGATCAGATGCGAATAGACCGGCGCGCGCGCCGGCCGCCGCCCGGCCTTCACGTCGGTAAGAAAACGCAGCAGCGCCGGCAGGTCATAGCTTTCCGGAAAGCCTTTTTTCTCCATCAGGCCTTCGCGCTCGAGGATGGCATTGGGATAAAGAAAGCCGTCGGTAGTGATCAGATCGACCTTGGGCACGTTCGGCCAGCGCGCCAGCAAGGCTTGCAGCACGCGCGCGGTGGTGGATTTTCCCACCGCCACCGAACCGGCGACGCCGATGATGAACGGCATCTTGACGTCCTCGGTGCCGAGGAAGCGCTCTTGGGCGCGAAACAGCCGCTGCGTCGCCGCCACGTAAAGCGACAGCAGCCGCGACAGCGACAGATAAATTTCCTCGACTTCCTTGATGTCGAGCCGGTCGTGCAGCGAGCGCAGCCGCGTGACCTCGTCCGAGGTCAGCGTCATCGGGGTGTCCTCGCGCAGCGCCGCCCATTCCGCGCGCGAGAACGTGCGGTAAGGCGAAAGCGTATCAACGGTGCGCTGTTCCATCGAAATCAGCTCCGCGACGCTTTTTCCTCGTGGCCGGACTGCGCGGTACGCTTGGCGAGTTCCGCCTCGACTTCGGCCAGCGTCACGCTGCGCGCTTCCAGCACCACCAGCAGATGATAAAGAAGATCGGCGGCTTCCGCGATCAGCCGGCCTTTGTCTTCCTGCACGGCAGCCATTGCCGTTTCGACGGCTTCTTCACCGAGTTTCTTCGCGCAATGCGCGACGCCCTTATCGATGAGCGTGCGGGTATAGGAATCCGCTGCGCTCGTCTTGGCGCGCTCGTGCACCCGCTTTTCCAGATCGACCAGCGTGAACTTGCTCATGAACGGTTCTCTATCACGGATCGAGCCGCATCGGCAGACCCGCTTTCGCCATGTAATCCTTGGCTTGCCGCACGCTGTACTCGCCGAAGTGGAAGATCGAGGCGGCCAGCACCGCCGTAGCGTGACCATCGCGAATACCGGCCACCATGTGATCGAGATTGCCGACGCCGCCCGAGGCGATCACCGGAACCGGCACCGCATCCGCCACGGCGCACGTGAGCGGAATGTCGTATCCCTTCTTGGTGCCGTCGCGGTCCATCGAGGTGAGCAAAATCTCGCCGGCGCCGAGCCCGACCACTTCTTTGGCATAGTCCACCGCGTCGATGCCGGTCGGCTTGCGCCCGCCGTGGGTGAAGATCTGCCATTTGCCGGGTGCAGTCTGCTTGGCGTCGATGGCGACCACAATGCATTGGTCGCCGAATTTTTCCGCTGCCTCCTTGACGAAGGCGCGCCGCTCGACCGCCGCGGTGTTGATCGACACCTTGTCGGCCCCCGACGATAGCAGCGCGCGGATGTCCTCTATGGTTCGCACGCCGCCGCCGACGGTCAGCGGCATGAAGCAGGCCTCGGCGGTGCGCCGAACCACGTCGAGGATAATGCCGCGTTTTTCGTGGCTCGCCGTGATGTCGAGGAAGCACAGTTCGTCGGCGCCGGCCGCGTCATAGGCGATGGCCGCTTCCACCGGATCGCCGGCATCGCGCAGATTGACGAAATTGACACCCTTGACCACACGGCCGTCTTTGACGTCGAGGCAGGGAATGACACGGACTTTGAACATGACGCTAGGCCGCGGCCCTGGCGTCGCGAATGAGCCTGAGCGCTTCCGCCGCGTCCAGCCGCCCGTCATAAAGCGCGCGGCCGGCAATGGCGCCGGCAAGTTTCTTTGCGCGCGGCTCCAGCAGCGCCTTGATATCGCCGATCGAAGCCAAGCCGCCTGATGCGATCACCGGAATCGAAATGCTGTCGGCCAGCGCGACGGTGGCGTCAAGGTTTAAGCCTTTCAGCATGCCGTCGCGCGACACGTCGGTGTAGACGATCGCCGCCACGCCGGCGTCCTCGAAGCGGCGCGCGATATCAAGCGCCGATAACTCCGAGAGCTCCGCCCAGCCCTGCACCGCCACCTTGCCGTCGCGCGCGTCGAGGCCGACTGCGATCTTGCCAGGAAACGTCCTTGCGGCGTCCTTCACGAGGCCGGGATTATGCACGGCGGCGGTACCGATGATGACACGTGTCACGCCTCGCGAGAGCCAACCTTCGACGGTCGCCATGTCGCGAATGCCGCCGCCGAGCTGAACCTTGCAGCCGGCGGTCGAAAGAATGCGATCGACCGACGCGCGATTGACCGGCTTGCCGGCGAACGCGCCGTCGAGATCGACGATGTGCAGGTAATCGAAGCCCATCTGCTCGAACGCAACCGCCTGCAACGCCGGATCGATGTTGAACACGGTGGCGCGCGCCATGTCGCCCTGCTCCAGCCGCACGGCGAGGCCTTCCTTGAGGTCGATGGCGGGAAATAAAATCACGGCGTCCACTTCAAAAAATTCGAGATCAACTTGAGCCCGAGCTTCTGACTCTTCTCCGGGTGAAACTGCGTGCCGACCATGTTGTCGCGCCCGACGATGGCGGTAAGCGGGCCGCCATAATCGGCCTGCGCCACCAGGTCGGAAAGCTGCGCCGGCTTGAGTTCATAGGAGTGCACGAAATACGCGTTCAGACCACCCGGCCCGAGGGGGATATCCGCCAGCAACGGGTGGGTTTTCAGCACCATGAGCGTGTTCCAGCCCATGTGCGGGATTTTCAAACTCGCGTCGGATGGCACGATGCGGTCGACCTCGCCGGCAATCCAGCCAAGACCCGGCGTGACCTGATATTCGCGGCCGCGCTCGGCCATCAATTGCATGCCGACGCAGATGCCGAAGAACGGGCGGCCGTTCTTGCGCACCGCGGTCTCCAGCGCATCGATCATGCCGGGAATAGCGTCGAGCCCGCGCCGGCAATCGGCGAAGGCGCCGACGCCGGGCAACACCACGCGCGAGGCAGCCGCCACCTGCGCCGGATCGCTCGTCACCAGAACCGGTTGATCGTGCCCGCTTTCGCGCGCGGCGCGTTCGAAGGCCTTGGCTGCCGAGTGCAGATTGCCCGAACCGTAATCGACGATGGCGACGCTCATCGGCCGCCCCCCGGCTCGGGAAACAAGCCGACCACATCCGACGGCGATGGCAGTCCATGCCGCAGCGGCGCGGCGTATTGCGGCTCCGGCGGCGGAGCCGGGATTGCCGGCGTCTCACTCGCGCGCTTGACCCACTCGGCATAGAAACGCCGCTCCGCCGTCTCGGCGTCGTCTCCGACCACGAAACCGAGCGTGCGCCATTTCTTCCACGCCAACTTGCGGCGCCAGATCGCCGAGGCCTCCAAGCCGATCAGTAGCGCGATGATCAGGCCGGCGATAACGTTCACGCCCGACGGCGCTTCGAGCGACCACAGTGCGCCGTCGATTGCGATATTCACCACCAGATAAACAAAGAACGCCAGCCACAGCCTTCGCCACAGCAGCCAGAGCGGCGCCAGCAGAAAGGCCCAGACGTAAAATCCATCGCGCACGAACACGAAGCGTTCCGGCGTGGACACGGCTTCGCCCTTGCGCGGCGGCGGCTGGTGAACGGTGAAAGTGGGCATCTTCGTACTCTGGACTCTCGATTATTTTGTCATTCCGGGGCGCGAGCGCAGCGAGCGAACCCGAAATCCAAAGGCAAACTCACCCGCCGAGCGAACCCTTGGTGGACGGCACCTCGTCCTTGGCGCGCGGATCGATCGAAACCGCGACCCGCAACGCGCGTGCCAGGCCCTTGAAGCAGGACTCGGCAATATGGTGATCGTTGGTGCCGTGTAAAGTCTCGGCATGCAGCGTGATGCCGGAATTCATCGCGAATGCCTGGAACCATTCCTGCACCAGCTCGGTGTCGAACGATCCGACCTTGTCCCGCACGAACTCGGCCTTGAACACCAGGAACGGCCGCCCGGAAATATCAATCGCCACGCGCGTCAACGCCTCGTCCATCGGGACGTGCACATCGGCATATCGTGTGATGCCTTTCATGTCGCCGAGCGCCTGTTTCACGGCCTGGCCCAAGGCAATGCCGGTGTCTTCGGCGGTGTGGTGGCCGTCGATGTGCAGATCACCCTTGGCCTTGATCGTTATGTCGATGCGGGAATGTCTGGCAAGCAGATCGAGCATGTGATCGAGGAAGCCGATGCCGGTCGCAATCGATGAGCGGCCGCTGCCGTCGAGATCGACTTCGACCTCGACGTCGGTCTCCTTGGTCTTGCGCTTCACGGTCGCTTTGCGCATCGCTGTTTCCCTTGATACGCGCGCCTTTTATCAGGGGTTGCCAGGATTCGCCACCGGCGTCGCGCGCGGTTTGCAAACGCCGCCGCCCATGCCTAGATGACCCGGATTGCAGGGGTTAACGGGTATGTCCAACGAACTTCCCACAAGTCCTCTTTGGCACGGCACCACGATCCTGACCGTCCGCAAGGGCGGCACCGTCGTCATCGGCGGCGACGGTCAGGTCTCCATCGGGCAAACCATCGTCAAATCCAATGCCAAAAAAGTGCGCAAACTCGGCAAAGGCGACGTGATCGGCGGTTTCGCCGGCGCCACCGCCGACGCCTTTACCTTGTTCGAACGGCTCGAATCCAAGCTTGAGCAATATCCCGGCCAATTGCTGCGCGCCGCGGTCGAACTCGCCAAGGACTGGCGCACCGACCGTTATCTGCGCCGGCTCGAGGCCATGATGATCGTCGCCGACAAGCAGGTCTCGCTGGTGCTGACCGGCACCGGCGACGTGCTGGAGCCGGAGGCCGGCGTTGCCGGCATCGGTTCCGGCGGCAATTACGCATTGGCCTCGGCGCGCGCGCTGCTCGACGGCCCGCTCGACGCCGAAGAGATCGTGCGCAAGTCGCTCGACATCGCCGCGGACATTTGCGTCTACACCAACCGCAACGTCACCATCGAATCGCTGAAATCGTAACCGAGTTCTCCTTTGACCGACTTCTCCCCGCGCGAGATCGTTTCCGAATTGGACCGCTTCATCGTCGGCCAGCATGACGCCAAGCGCGCCGTCGCGATTGCGTTGCGCAACCGCTGGCGCCGTCTCCAGCTCGACGACAGGCTCCGCGAGGAAGTGCTGCCGAAAAACATCCTGATGATCGGTCCGACCGGCGTCGGCAAGACCGAGATCTCGCGCCGGCTGGCGCGGCTCGCCGGCGCGCCCTTCCTCAAGGTCGAGGCCACCAAGTTCACCGAGGTCGGCTATGTCGGCCGCGACGTCGAACAGATCATCCGCGATCTGGTGGAGATTTCGATTGCGCTCACGCGCGAAAGAAAGCGAAAGGATGTCCAGGCCAAGGCCGAACTCAACGCCGAGGAGCGCGTGGTTGACGCCCTGGTCGGCCCAGGCGCCAGCCCGGCGACGCGCGAAAGCTTCCGCAAGCGGCTGCGCGCCGGCGAGATCAACGACAAGGAAATCGAGATCGAGGTGCAGTCGTCAGGCTCCGGCATGCCGATGTTTGAAATCCCCGGCATGCCGGGCGCGCAAATGGGCGCCATCAATCTCGGCGACATTTTCGGCAAGCTCGGTGGCAAGCCCAAGACGCGCCGGGTCACCGTGCAGGACTCGCACGACATCCTGGTTAACGAGGAATCCGACAAGCTCTTGGACAACGAACAGCTCGTTCAGGAATCGATCCGCGCCGTCGAGCAGAACGGCATCGTGTTCCTCGACGAGATTGATAAGATCGCCGGCCGCGAAGGCCGCATGGGCGCCGACGTGTCGCGCGAAGGCGTGCAACGCGATCTGCTGCCGTTGATCGAAGGCACCACCGTCAACACCAAGCATGGGCCGGTGAAAACCGACCACGTGCTGTTTATCGCGTCGGGCGCGTTCCACATTTCCAAGCCGTCGGATCTCTTGCCCGAATTGCAGGGCCGGCTGCCGATCCGCGTCGAGTTGAAGGCGCTCACCCGCGACGATTTCCGTCGGATTTTAACGGAACCGGAGGCCTCGCTGATCAAGCAATACGTCGCTCTGCTCAAGACCGAGGGCGTGACGCTCGATTTCACCGAGGACGCCATCGACGCGCTGGCCGACATCGCGGTGAGCGTGAATTCGGCGATCGAAAACATCGGCGCGCGCCGCCTGCAAACGGTGATGGAGCGCGTGCTCGACGAAATATCCTTTTCCGCCACCGACCGTTCCGGCGAGACGGTGAAAATCGATGCCGCTTACGTCGAAAAGCACATCGGCGATCTCGCCAAGAACGCGGATTTGAGTCGGTTTATTCTGTAGCGTCTATTTGTTGGCCGTCATGCAATCCATGACGTATTTGGCGCGCTCGTCCATCTTGATATTCTTTGCCGCCGCCTGCTTCTCGCAGTCGCGCATTTTTTGCGCCTCGTCGGGCGAGGTCATCTTGTCGGGCGCGCTCGATTTCATCGACGATTGCGCGGACGCGCCGGCGAGACCTGCGATCAGCGCGGCGACTAAAACGATCGGGCGCAGCATGGCGGATTCTCCTCAAACCCGTTGATCGGCAGCAAGCTTACTTCTTGCGTCTCCTGTCGTGATCCGGCGCCGGCTCGGTCACCGCCACGGGATCGGAGGCCGGAAAGGTTTCTTCCAGCCCTTCCTCGAGCTCACGCTCGAGCGTCTTGTCCGGTCTGTCGTTTTTGCTGGCGGGCTTCGGCTTGCTGGGCATGTCCAATACTCCCTCATACAAGGCGTCAGGTCGCGCGCGCCCGCCGCACGCGCACATACAGCGCGCCCTCGCCGCCGTGGGTAATATGCGCGTCTTCGAAGCCGATCACCAGCGTGCGGAATTCCGGCAAGCTCAGCCACTGCGGCACTTGGCGGCGCAAAACGCCGGGCTCGCCGCCGCGGCCCTTTCCGGTGATCACCAGCACCAGCCTCGCGTCGCGCGCGTGTGCGTTGCGCAGGAAACGTAACAGCGCGGCGTGCGCCTCGCTCTGCGTGTAGCCATGTAGATCGAGCCTGCCATCGATCGCTTCCTTGCCGCGCGCGACCCGCTGCTTCATGCGGCGGCCAAGCGGCGCCAATGGCGGCGCTGCCGGTTTTGCGGCTGCCGGCGGCGAGACATGGACGGCTTTTTTCGGCCGGGCGGCTTGGCGCGTCGGCTTGGCAACATGCGTTTCCGCATCATCGCCTTCATCAGGCGCAAGCGCCGTGGCGACGCGCAACGGCTCGATCGTTTTTGTGAAAGTCGCCCACAGCACGCGCTCTTCATAGGAAAGCGCGCGGCGCCGGTTACTCATTGGCTGCTCATGGCCGTTTTGGCAGCGCCGCCGCGGGCGTATTGTCGGCGACGATGTCTTTGGGCCGCGGCCTCGGCAGCGGAACATCCTTGATCGGCTCAGGCGCGCTGCCATGCGCCGAGATACCCTGCGGCACCAGCATGACGAATTTGCCGAACTGCTTGATGCGGCCGGCGATGTGCGGGATGTCCTCGCCATGGCCGAAATAAATGTCGGCGCGCGCCGCGCCGCGGATGGCGGAGCCGGTATCCTGCGCGAACATGAGATGCTGGAATTTATTCTGCGGCATGTCGCTGGTGATCGGAAATCTGGCGTCGATCCAGATCGGCGTCCCGTAGACGTGAATCTTCGGGTCCACCGCCAACGAGCGTCCTGGTGTGAGAGGAATGCCCTCCGCCCCGAGTGGCTCCTCATTGGGCTTGAGCGGCGTCTCGTTGAAAAATACATAAGAGCGGTTTTTCAACCGCAGCTCCGCGCCCTCCTTCGGATTGGCTTCCATGTAGTCGCGGATCTTGTCGAGTGACATATCTTCGGGCGCGCAAAGACCTTCATCGATCATGATGCGGCCGACCGGCGTGTAGGGCTTGCCGTTGCTGGCGATGTAATTGAGCCGCAGCAATTCGCCGCCGGTGAGCTTGATGCGCGCGGAGCCTTGGATCTGCGCAAAGAAGACGTCGACCGGGTTCTTGACCCAGCAGATCTCAAGGCCCTTGCCGGCCAGCACTCCGTTCTCGATCTCCTTGCGCTCGAATTGCGCGAACACCGTACTTCTCTTGCCGGCTAGCCCCGCCGGCACTTTATAGAGCGGAACGCTGTATTCGTCGGTCTTGACGCGCGAACCAGCAATCTCCGTCTCATAATAGCCGGTGTAGAACCCGTCGGCGCCGGTGTAATAACCGTAGGTGTGCAGTTCCGGCAAAATACGCACCGGCTTGAAATTGGTCTCGAAGAAAGCGCGCGCTTGATCGCGATTAAGTCTGCCAGCCGCAATGGCGCGCTCGCATGCCTTGAACAGCCCGGCATACATCGGACGCGCCGCGCGCATCGCCTTGCTGCCTTGTGAAATCGCGCTGCAACTTTTTAGGAACGCGTCGAAGGCGGCGGCGTGATTATCGTCCTTCCAGCCGTCGAGCTTGGCAAAGCTGAGCGGTTCGACCTGCGCGTGGCGAAATTTCATCTCAGGCGCCGCCGCTTGAGCGCCCGTTCCCATCAGACACAGCGCAAGACCGGTGATGATCTGCGAGCGGAATGCCGCCATTCGCTTATTGCCCGGCTTCGGTGGCGACCAGCTTCCAGTTCGGGTCGCGCGACGACAGATCGCGGGCAAATGTCCACACGTCGGTGACGTCGGTGACCTTGTCGGCATTGCCGTCGATCACGACGCCATTTTTGTCGCGGGTCACCGACACCAGTTTGGATTGGAAGCGCACCGTGAGTTGCGCCGTGCGCTGGCGCAGTTCGGCAGCGGTGATCTCGGCATTGTCGATCGAAACGAAACGGCTCTCAACGGCCTCACCGCGCTTCTCGCGTTCGGTGATGGCCGCTTCGAAGCCGTCATAGACTTCGCGGGACAGCAAATTCTTCAGCGTGCGGCGGTCGCCTTCAGCGAAGGCGTTGACAATCATCTCGTAGGCGGCGCGCGCGCCGGTCAAGAAATGCTTGTGATCGAAATTGGGATCGGCCGCGACGATCGAGTCGAGCCCGCCGGCGAGCGGCGATCCCAGCGCGGCGACACCCTTCCAGCGTTCGGCCGGCGCCACCGGCTCGGCCGGTTTCACGTTGGTTGCTTCCGGTGCGCGGTTTGGCAGCGCCACGACTTTCTCCGGCGCCGGCCGCGCCGGCTCGCGCGCGGCGTAGGGGTCGTAAGGCGGCCGTTCCCGCCCCGTGCGCTGGCCGAGCACGCTGCGCAGACGCAGGAAGATGAAAACCGCCAGCGCCAGGAATATGATGGTGTAGATGTCGAACACGTCTTGCATGCCTTCGGTATCTGTACCCGCAGCCTTAGCGGTAGCGGCCGGGCCCACCGTTACTATCTATGCCGGTGCCCGCGCCAATCCATAGGCTCAGCGCCGGCATTTCGGCGCAATTGTGCGACGCGAACAAAGCTTAAACGATCAGGGCGGCTACGCCAACCTGGGCCAGGGGATAGAAGCACCGATGAATGTGGCAAAATGGCTGCTATTGAGCCTGCTGGCGCTGCCGTTTCTGGAGCTCGCGGCGTTCATCGCGGTCGCCGAGGCTATTGGTTTTTTCCCGGCTTTGGCTCTGGTCGCCGTGACATCAATGGCGGGTGCGATGGTGTTGCGCCATGCCGGCGGCAATCATATCGCCCGCGTGCGCGTCGCCTTGGGCGCTAATAGCTTCACCAGCCTGCAAGCCGACAGCGCCGGCGCCATCACGTTATTTGCTGGGATTCTCCTGCTAATTCCGGGGTTTATAACGGATGTTCTTGGACTTTTGCTGTTGGTGGCGCCGCTGCGCCGGGTCCTGGCCGCCTTGCTGGGGTTAAAGCCCCCATCGGCCACGCCCGACGGCGTGGTCAACCTCGAGCGCGAGCAATGGCACCAAGTGCCCGATCCCGCACTTTCCGACCGCCGCAATGGTGAGCGTGGTCGGCAATAATTCCCAAATCCTTGTCCCTCTAAAGACACCGTGTTAGCCAACCGCCGCGTCCGATAAATTGCAGCGGCAGGGAGTTCTCATGTCCACGACCAATGGCGGCCCCGCGCCGGCCGCAAATCTGCCGCCGCAACTCAACGTGGCGGCGCAGTACATCAAGGACCTCTCGTTCGAGAATCCGAATGCGCCAAAATCTCTATCGCCGGGAAGCTCGCCGCCGCAAATCTCCGTTCAGATCAACGTCGACGCGAAGCCTCTGTCGGACACTGACGTCGAGGTTTCGCTCAAGATCGAAGGCAAGGCGGAGATGACCGGGACGCTGATGTTCCGCTTGGAACTGGACTATGCCGGCGTGTTCCGCATCCAGAACGTCCCGAAGGAAAGCTTGAACCCGATCGTGCTCATCGAATGTCCGCGCCTGCTGTTCCCGTTCGCGCGCGAAATAATCGCTTCCACCGTGCGCTCCGGCGGATTCCCGCCGCTGCTGCTCGATCCGGTGGATTTCGCCGGCCTCTATCGCCAGAAGATGAACGAGCTGCATCCGGCCGGCGCGGCGCCGCCGCAGACCTGACCGATCAAGACTGCAAATACTCCCGCCACAACGCCTTCTCGCCCAAGGTCGCGACGAAATCGCGGTGCGCCGCGCGGTCAGCATCGGTGAGGCGCGGGGCCAGCGCAATGCCGCGCTCGCGCTGGGTCATAACGCCGCCGTCGCTATCGCCGCGGCGCTCGCTGCTCTCCGCCAAGCCAAGCTGGGCCTGCCGCGCGCCGATTAATTCCAGATAGACCTCGGCCAGAAGCTCGGCATCGAGCAGCGCGCCGTGCTTGGTACGATGCGAATTGTCGATGCTGTAGCGCGCGCACAGCGCATCGAGGCTAAATGGTCCCACCGAATGTTTGCGGCGCGCCAGGAACAACGTATCGACCAGCCGCTCGCGCGCGATCGGCGGACGCTCGACGCGCTTGAGTTCGGCGTTCAGGAATCCATGGTCGAAACCAGCATTGTGGATCACCAGAGGCGCGTCGCCGATGAAGGTGAGGAAATCGTCGGCCACGTCGACGAAGCGCGGCTTGTCCTTAAGGAATTCGGTCGACAACCCATGGATGGCGAAGGCCTCAGCCGGCATTTCTCGTTCCGGGTTCAAATAGGCGTGAAATGTCGCGCCGGTCGGAATCCGGTTGAGCAGCTCGATGCAACCGATTTCGACCAGGCGATGGCCTTGGGCGGGATCGAGGCCGGTGGTTTCGGTGTCGAGGACGATTTCGCGCATTGGCCTTTTGCGTTTGGCAGAATCAGCGGTGTCGCTGAGGCATCTTAACGATCGCTTTCAGAATATCACGTACCTGGGCGCGCGCGGCGTCCAAACCTTTGGAAGTATCCACCACGAAATCGGCGCGCCGGCGTTTTTCCGTGTCGGGTGTCTGCTTCGCCAGAATGGCCTCGAACTTTTCCGCGGTCATGCCGGGTCGCTCGAACGCGCGCAGGCGCTGCACGTCCGCCGACGCCGAGACCACCGCCACCGCATCGCAACGTTTGTCGCCAGCGGTTTCGTACAGCAAAGGAATGTCGAGCAGCGCTACTTTGGCGCCCTTTTTCTGCGCCTCGGCCAGGAAACGTTCCTCGGCCTGGCGCACCAACGGATGCACGATATGCTCCAGCCGTTTCATCGCGAGATCATCGTTCAGCACGCGTTTGCCGAGTTTTTCACGGTTCACCTTGCCGTTTCCGGTGGTGCCCGGAAACGCCGCCTCAATGGGCTTTACCGCCTCGCCCTCGTAAAGCCGGTGCACGGCGGCATCGGCATCGTGCACGGGCACGCCCTCCTCGGCGAACATTTTCGCCGTGGTGGTTTTTCCCATGCCGATAGAGCCGGTCAGGCCGAGAACGAACATCGTTTTCTTCCCTTCACCTCTCCCATGGGGCGGGGAGCCCTTACCCGTCGACAAATCCGTTCTGCCGCAGAAAGTCGAGCAGCGGCAACAGCGGCAGACCGAGGATGGTGAAATAGTCACCGTCGACGCGCTCGAACAGATGGATGCCAATGCTTTCGAGTTGATAGGCGCCGACGCTGGCAAGCGCCGTATCGCCTGCCATGTCGAGATAGTTCTCGAGAAAGCCGTCGGATACGTCGCGCATGGTCAACCGTGCGCTGTCGACGCAGTTGAACAGCACCTCGCCGTCACGCACCAGCGCCAGCGCGGAATGCAGCTCGTGCGTCCGTCCGCGCAAAAAGCGCAATTGTTCGGCGGCTTGGGCGCGGTCGGTGGGCTTGCTGAAGCGCCTGGTGCCACGCGCCATCGTCTGGTCGGCGCCAAGCACCAGCCGGCCCGGCAGCGAGCGCGCCACCGCGTCGGCCTTGGCGCGCGCGAGATACCGGGCGACCGCCGCCGCCTCGGTCGTGCCGGCATTGGCTTCGGCCGCGCGCTCGTCGAGCTGCGCCGGGCGGATTTCAACGCGCAACCCGGCCGCCGCCAGCATCTTGCCGCGTACATCGCTTTTGGATGCGAGCACCAGCGGTTGCGCGGAAAGCCAAAGCGGCATGATTGTCTTTCGTCCTTTACGAAGAAAACACCCTGCACCGGCTCGCATTCGCCGCCGGTAAAATAATGTTAAGTCATCGGCCGCCGCCGCCGTTCGGCGAGCAGCTTCATCACCCCCGCGGCGGTTTCCTCGATCGAGCGGCGCGTCACATCGATCGACGGCCAATTGTGCTTGGCGCAGAGGCGGCGCGAATAGGCGACCTCCTCCGCGACCGCCGTCTTGTCGATATATTGGTCGTCGTCGCGATGCGCGTTGAGGCCGAGCAGCCGGTTCTCGCGGATCTGCACGATGCGTTCGGGGCTGGCATACAAGCCAACCACCAGCGGCCGCGTCAGCTTCTCCACTTCGGGCGGCAGCGGCACATTCGGCACCAGCGGCACGTTGCCCGTTTTGACGCCGCGATTGGCGAGATAGATCGAGGTCGGCGTTTTCGAGGTTCGAGAAACGCCGACGAGAACCACGTCGGCCTCCTCCAGGCCTTCCGCGTGCTGGCCGTCGTCGTGAAACATCGTGTAGTTGAGCGCATCGATGCGCTGGAAATATTCCGCGTTGAGCACGTGCTGCGCGCCGGCGCGCAGCAGCGTCTCGGCGCCGAGATAAGACTGGAACAGCCGCAGCACGGGACCCAGCACCGACATGCAGGGCAAGCCGAGCTCACGGCATTTGTCTTCCAGCAATTGGGTGAGGTCTTCCTCGAGCAAGGTATAAAGCACCAAACCCGGCGCCTCGCTAATTTCCGCGAGGCAGGCGTCGAGCTGTTTTTTCGAGCGCACCATCGGATAAAGATGCTCGACCGGCGACACCCCGGCATATTGCGCCGCAGCGGCGCGAGCGACCGTGATCAGCGTTTCACCGGTCGCATCGGAAACAAGATGGAGATGAAAATAACCAGTATCGGGCATCTGTGTCGGACACCTGTATGGCTTACGGATCGCGTGTGAATAGGACGGGAGAAGGCCACGGCTTTACCCGCCGTGCAAGCATACGCGGGTAATGAATTCAATTTTCATCCCCACGACCGGCCGCGGGATGCTTATCCTGTGGCTCTTCTGATTTGGCAGGGTCTTGTGGAGGGAGGGTTGGGGAGAACCTGGGATAAGCCGGTAAAAGCCCAGCGAATCACCATCTAAAGCTGTGCAAGGAATCCGCCGGAATTACATGGGATTTTGAATCCCGCTCTCGCCGCCGGTGGACAGTCTGTTGACTGAGAGTCATGAGTCCAATCCACGCAACAGTAACAACTACAAAGAGTCTTATAAGAGTCTTTATGGAAAAAGCCGATCGAGCAAGCGCTGTGGGGACAAAGCCGTTGCTTCGCGTACTCGCCAAGCAACGCGAACGTATCCCGCCGGTTTGGATGATGCGACAAGCCGGAAGATATTTACCGGAATATCGTGCGGTGCGAGAGAAGGCGGGAGGCTTTCTCGATCTTTGCTTTAATCCGGACCTGGCGGCGGAAGTCACATTGCAACCGGTGCGTCGTTTCGGTTTTGACGCCGCGATTTTATTCTCCGATATTCTAGTCGTGCCTTTGGCGCTTGGCCGCAGGGTTGAATTTACCGCGGGTGAGGGTCCGAAGCTCGATCCTTTGCCCAACGGTGCTTCGCTTAAAAATTTACGCGAGAGTGCGGATGCGAAAGTTTTTACACCGGTCTATGAAACGGTGAGAAACGTCAAGGTGGCGCTCGATGAAAAGACAACACTAATCGGGTTTTGCGGCGCGCCTTGGACCGTAGCAACCTACATGGTTGCGGGTCATGGAACGCCGGATCAGGCCCCGGCACTTGGATTCGCTGGCGAAGAACCGGATGAATTTGCGAAGTTGATCGATCAGGTGGCGAACGCGTCGATCGAATATTTGCTCGGCCAGCTTGAGGCCGGCGCGGAAGTCCTGCAGATTTTCGATACCTGGGCCGGCGTCGTGCCGGCGAAGGATTTCGCGCGCTGGTGCATCGCGCCGGTGAAAAAGATCATCCACGGCGTTCGCGCCAAAGTGGCAAACGCCAAGTTCATCGGCTTTCCGCGGGGCGCTGATTTGCGTGTGCTGCCTTATATTGAAGACACTGGAGTTGATTGCATCAGTCTCGGCTGGAATGTGAGGCTGGATTTTGCGCATGAATTGCAGGAAAGCCTGCCGGTGCAAGGCAATCTCGATCCGGAAGTCCTGCGCGCCGGCGGCGAAGCGCTCGACCGCGCCGTAGACGCGATCATGGCCGCGCTCTCAAACGGCCCATTCATCTTCAATCTCGGCCACGGCATCCTGCCCGATACGCCGATCGGAAACGTCGAGCGGATGTTGAAGCGCGTGAGAGGCTAAATCCCTCGCCTCAGGAGAGCACTTCTTTGATGTCGTCACCGGGCTTATTGCGGCCATGACAACTTTGAGCATTGGAGTACATTGACGATCATGTACCACTGGCTGCTTGCCTTCCATATCATCGCGGTCATCGCCTGGATGGCCGGCATGCTGTATCTGCCGCGGCTGTTCGTCTATCACGCGGCGGCCAAGCCCGGCTCAGAGTTGTCGGAAACTTTCAAGGTGATGGAGCGCCGGCTGCTGAAGTTGATCATCAACCCGGCGATGATCACGGTCTGGCTGCTCGGTCTCGCGCTGATTTGGCTGATGGGCAAGCAAGCTTTTCTCCAAGCGGAGTGGCTGCACATCAAGCTCGTTCTGGTGCTGACGATGTCCGGCCTGCACGGCTATTTCGCGCGGTTGGTTAAGCAATTCGCCGCCGACCGCAACACCCGCGCCCCTCGATTCTATCGTATTCTCAATGAGATACCGACCGTTCTGCTGATCGCCATCGTACTGCTGGCGGTGGTCAAACCGTTCTAGCCGCGGCGCATTTTCGCATCCAGATACACGGCGCTACTTGCGAAAAATCGCGTTCCCGCTTATCTTGTGGTTTCCCACCGAACGCAGGCAGATGCAGTCGCATTCCGGCTCCCAAAAGTAAAAGCCGGCGGCAGCATCGGGTTCCCGGGCACTTTTCCAAAATCCCCTCGTTACCCTAGACCTGCGATCTCTCTCCCTACTCAACCGGCCTACGAGTTTTGTATTTTTCGAGACTCCGCCGGTCACCCTCCTAAGGATGATTGCCCCCCATGCGGGAAATGAAACTCCAAGACCTCAAGTCCAAGACCCCGGCTGAGCTTGTCGCTTTCGCCGAGGAAAACAAGGTCGAAAACGCCAGCACCATGCGCAAGCAGGAGCTGATGTTCGCGATCCTCAAGCAGCTCGCCAGCCAGGAAATAGACATCATCGGCGAAGGCGTTGTCGAAGTTCTCTCCGACGGCTTCGGCTTCCTGCGCTCGCCGGAATCCAATTACCTGTCCGGGCCCGACGACATCTACGTCTCGCCCAGCCAAATTCGCCGCTTCGGCCTGCGCACTGGCGACACCGTCGACGGCCACATCCGTAGCCCAAAAGAAGGCGAGCGCTATTTCGCGCTGCTCAAAGTCAACACGCTCAATTTCGAAGATCCCGAAAAGGCAAAACACAAGGTCAACTTCGACAACCTGACGCCGCTTTATCCCGACGAGCGGCTGCGGATGGAACACGAGGATCCGACCAAGAAGGATCTCTCGGCCCGCGTCATCGACATCGTCGCGCCGATCGGCAAGGGCCAGCGCGCGCTGATTGTCTCGCCGCCGCGCACTGGCAAGACCGTGCTGTTGCAGAACATCGCGCACGCCATTACCGCCAACCACCCGGAAGTATTTCTGATCGTGCTGCTGATCGACGAGCGGCCAGAGGAAGTCACCGACATGCAGCGCTCGGTCAAGGGCGAGGTGGTGTCCTCGACCTTCGACGAGCCGGCTTCGCGCCACGTTCAAGTGGCCGAAATGGTGATCGAAAAGGCCAAGCGCCTGGTCGAACACGGTCGCGACGTGGTGATCCTGCTTGATTCGATCACGCGCCTCGGCCGCGCCTACAACACCGTGGTGCCGTCATCCGGTAAGGTGCTCACGGGCGGCGTCGACGCCAACGCGCTGCAGCGGCCGAAGCGCTTCTTCGGCGCCGCACGCAACATCGAGGAAGGCGGCTCGCTCACCATCATCGCCACCGCGCTGATCGACACCGGCTCGCGCATGGACGAGGTGATTTTCGAAGAGTTCAAAGGCACCGGCAATTCGGAGCTCATCCTCGACCGCAAGGTGGCCGACAAGCGCA
Organism: uncultured Alphaproteobacteria bacterium; assembly: GCA_963703875.1. Classification (GTDB taxonomy): domain Bacteria; phylum Pseudomonadota; class Alphaproteobacteria; order Rhizobiales; family Xanthobacteraceae; genus Pseudolabrys. The sequence goes on along the minus strand of CAVPFZ010000022.1, from coordinate 45,160 downwards.
CCTTCCCGGCCATGGACATCACGCGCTCCGGCACCCGCAAGGAAGAGCTGCTCACCGACCCGGCCGTGCTCAAGAAGATGTACGTGCTGCGCCGCATCCTCAATCCGATGGGCACCATGGACGCCATCGACTTCCTGCTCGACAAGCTGCGCAACACCAAGAACAACGCCGAGTTCTTCGAGAGCATGAATACCTAAGGCGCGCCAAGCCTGAAACATCTGCCGGAAAAAGGACGGCCGCTCCATGGGGCGGCCGTTTCCTTTTCAAGCGGCGATGCGTTTCAGCCGCGCATGTACCGCTCGGCGATCTCACGCTCCATGCTGTCGGTGAGCTTGCCGCGGCGCGCGACGAATCGTTCGATCTCGCGCTGCGCCTGGTGCTGGTGCGCCAGCATTACCGCATCATAGAACCTGCGCCATAGACTGCGCCGATGGGGCTGTGCCTGCGGCGCCGGCTCATAAGGCACCGCATCTCGGAAATGGCCGGAACGTGCGACAAATGCCATGATGGTCTCCATTGCGAGGCCCAAGCTTGATTGAGCAGGCCTCATTGACGCATTTGAATTTGGCCCCAATAATGTTGATTGACAAAGGATAGTCTCTCAGCCGACAGTTGAGATAATCTCATGCATGGCCCGATGCCCCCGCTCTCCGCCCTGCGCGCCTTCGAGGCGGCGGCGCGGCATTTAAGCCTGACCAATGCCGCGCGCGAATTGCACGTGACGGCGGGCGCGCTCAGCCACCAGATCCGCGGTCTTGAGGATTTGCTCGGCGTCAAGCTGTTCGAGCGCCGAGTGCGCTCGATTGCGCTGACCGCCGCCGGCAAGCAACTTTATCCCGGCCTGCAAACGGGCTTTGCGCAGATTCGCGAGGCCGTCGAGACGTTCGACGCGCCCGGCCAGGCGAACGTGCTGGTCGTGAGCACGTCGCCGGGCATGACCTCGAAATGGCTCGCGCCGCGGCTCTACCGTTTCGGCGCGGCGCATCCCGCCATCGACGTGCGCATTACGTCGTCGCTCAACAACGCCAACTTTGCGACCGACGGCATCGATCTCGCGGTGCGCAACATGGCGACCGATCCGGCGCCCGACCGCGCATTGGAAATCGAGAAGCTGTTCGAAATTTCGTTCGTGCCGGTGTGCAGCCCGAAGCTCATCGACCGGCACGGTCCGGTGAAGAGCGCGCGCGATCTGTCGCGGCTGCCGTTGATCCACGACGAGACTTTGAAAGCGCGCATCGCGGTCGCCGATTGGAGCGATTGGTTCAAGGCCGCTGGCGTTCCCGATGTCGACCTGCGGCGTGGCCTGCGTTTCAACAGCACCGACCACGCTCTCGATGCCGCGGGTGAGAGCGCAGGCGCCCTGCTTGCGCACGATCTCCTGGCTTACGACGACCTGCGCACCGGCCGGCTGGTCATTCCGGTGAAGCTGTCGATTGCGCCGGGCCGCGCGTTTCATCTGGTCTGGGCGAAAGACCGCAAGCCGGGCACGGTGGCGCAGGCGTTCCGCAAGTGGATCACGGACGAAGTCGCCGTGCTCGACTGGCGACCGTTCAAGACCAAAGTAATGGCGCGATTGTAACCGTCCGCCGGCCTCAGCCCGCGCGCCGCTGTTTTTGTTCGGCAAAGCTCGGGCTCGGCATGCAGACGCCGTCCTTGTTGTCGCCGAGCGCCTGCTTGCATTCGCCGGCGCTGGAATAGCCGCAACGCACCTGCGAATGTTCCTTGTCGAGGAAACCGCACCATTCCTCGGCGCGGGCTGATGGGATCGAAGCGGCGAAAGTCGCAGCCGCCAGAAGACCGAACAATATGCGCATGGAGAATCTCCCGGTAGCCGCCCCCGGTGAGTTGATTGTCGCCTTTACTGCGGCGAGATCAAGGACGGTTTTCAGCCGCGCTTTTTGAGCCAAACATGGCGGCGACCGCGCCGGCGATCGCATCGGGGCTGGTGACCGGCATCGAGCAGCGCTCGCCGACGCAGACGAAGGCCGCGCTGCCGGGCGCGGCTTTTATTTTTTCCTGCGTCGGATGCGACGCCGGCAGATCGGCGGCGGATTTGGCGCGCAGCACGATGCGACCGGTGAAGGGCAGCCTGAGCGCAGCGCCCGCGAAGCGCTCCGCGTCCTTGCCGGTGACGACGATCTCGGCCGCGCGCAAACGCAGATCGAGCGCGTTCAGCAACGCCACATGCCCGAACAGATTGCGCTCGGCCGCCGACAGGATGCTCTCGATCAGCCGGTCGGCTTTCGCGCGCCATTGATCGTCGCCGGCGAGCACGGCGAGGCGCACCAAGTTGCCCGCCGCCACCGCGTTCGGATTGGGCGTAGCGTCGTCGCTGGTGGAATGCGGCCGCAGCAGTAGGTCGTCGGCGTCGTCGGCGGACCAAAAATAGCCGGCAGTGTCGGGATCGGCGTAATGCGCATCGAGCGCGCGTTGCCATGCGAGCGCGCGCTCGAGAAAGCCGCGTTCGCCGGTCGCCTCAAAGAGCGCGAGCGCGGCGCGGATCATGGCGGCGAAATCGCTGGCCAGGCCGGGAAACAGCAGTCTGCCCGCGCGCCATGAGTGGCCGAGGCGTTCGCCTTTCGTCATCGTCGTGGCGACGAAGTCGAAGGCGCGCCGCGCCATGGCGGTCCAGCCCGGCTCGTCTAGGATGATCCCGGCATTGACCAAGGCCGCGATCATTAGGCCGTTCCAGTCGGCCAGAATCTTGTCGTCAAGCCCCGGCCTCACGCGTTTGTCACGTAGTTCCAATAGCTTACCGCGCAACATGGAAAATCTTGCTGCAGCATCCGGATCGGGTGCCCCTGGCCCCACGTCTTGCCCTGCGCCGCCTTTGTTGCGCGGTAAGTGCTTGAGCTGATTGATGATATTGTGGCCCTCGAAATTGCCGTCCGCGGTCACGTCATATTGCGCTGCAAAATCGCCCGCGTCCGGGCCCAGGGCCGCATTTATCTCCGCCAGCGACCAGACATAAAACTTGCCCTCCTCGCCCTCCGAATCGGCATCGAGCGAAGCGGCAAAGGCGCCCTCCGGCGTGGTCATTTCGCGGGCGAGCCAGCCGACCGTCTCGCGCGCGCGCTGGCGGAAAAGCTCATTGCCGCTGCGCTGGAAAGCCAGCGCCAGCAGTTCGAGCAGTTGCGCGTTGTCGTAGAGCATCTTCTCGAAGTGCGGCACCAACCAACGTTCATCCACGGAATATCGCGAAAAGCCGCCGCCCAGATGATCGTAGATGCCGCCTTCGCTCATGTGCTCGAGCGTGTGCTCGACCGTTTCGAAAAATCGCGCGTCACCGGTGCGCGTTCCCGCGCGCCACAACATCTCGAGAATCGCCGGCTGCGGAAATTTCGGCGCGCCGCGCAAGCCGCCATTGACGGGATCGAACATATTGCCGAGCTGGCCCGCCGCCGCGTCGAGTTCTTTCAGCCCAATGGTGACCTTGCCGGCCGGCCGCGCCTTGTCGGCGAGCCGCGCCAGCAGCGCCGCGCGGTTTTGCTCGATCTTTTGCGGCTCGTCGCGGAATAGCCGCGACACCTCACGCAGGATGTCGGTGAAGGCCGGCCGGCCGAACTTCGATTCTTTCGGAAAATAAGTGCCGCCCCACACCGGCTCGCCCTTCGGCGTCAGGAACATGGTGAGCGGCCAACCGCCCTGCTCGCCGAGGGCATGCAGCGCGTTCATGTAGATCTGGTCGATGTCCGGCCGCTCCTCGCGGTCGACCTTGATGTTGACGAACAGCTCGTTCATCACCCGCGCCGTCGCCTCGTCCTCGAAACTCTCGTGCGCCATCACATGGCACCAGTGGCAGGCGGCGTAGCCGACCGAGAGCATGATCGGCCGGTTGGTGCGCTTGGCCTCGGCCATGGCCTCCGGCCCCCAGGTCCACCAGTCCACCGGGTTGTGCTTGTGCTGCAGCAGATAAGGCGACGTCGCCGCGGCCAGGCGGTTTTCATGCGCGGTGTTTGGGGAGGCGGACATCGGCGCAGTCTAGCACCAGCCCTCAGGGCGAATCGAGTTTCAACCCGAACGTCTCCCGCAGCCCGCGCTTTCCCGCCGGCGTCACCCGCACGGCGCGGCCTTCGCGCTGGCGGGCGAGCCAGCCGAGCTCCAGGCACCGCCGCCAGATCTCGGAGCCGACCCAGCCCGCGACGTGATAGCGCCGCTCGCTCCAGTCCAGGCATGCACGGCAAAAAATCCGCTTGCCCGCCGCCTTCGAGTCCAGCTTCGCGCCAAACTCGTTGAGGAACCGCGCACCGGCCTTGGTGACTTCGCCGCCCTCATCGCTCAGCACCACAAACTTCTTGGCCACCAGCGCATCGGCGACGGCAACGCCAAGCCGCCCCGCCAGGTGGTCGTAACAGGTGCGCGCGAAACGCAGCGCGTCGTCCTGCGCCGAGCGCGGCTGGTGGCGCGGCGGGGTCTCGATCGCCGCGACCGCCTTGATGCTTTCCAGCATGCGGGCGACCAGCGGCGAGGCGATGCGGTAATAGCGGTTGCGGCGCTTCTGCGTGACGGCGAGCAGGCGCGCGCCGACCAGTCTGCCGAGATGGCCGCTGGCGGTCGATTTGGAAATGCGCGCGCAGGCCGCGAGTTCGCTGGCGGTCAGCGCCTGGCCGCCCATCAGCGCGGCCAGCATGGTGGCGCGCGCGGTATCGCCGACCAGCGCCGCCACCTCGACCATGTTTGCCGCCGCGACCATGCGCGATGCTAGCGCGCCGTGCGGGTGCGCGGAAGCCGGGACAGTTCGGCCGCGGCCGAACCGTCGCGCCGAAGGTTTTGCTAGAGTGACAATCTCACATCGGAGGAACGGTCATGATCAAACGCATGCGGGTTGAGCCGTTTTCGAGCTATCTGGAGCGCTATCGCAAAGGCGTGGTGAATCCGGTCACGATCGCCAACGGCTTCGTCTATCTGTCCGGAATGCCGCCGTTCGATCCGGATACGGGCGAGATCACCCCGGCGCCGTTCGAGCAGCAGTGCGAGCGCGTGCTGGCGCAGCTCAAGGCTTGTCTGGAGGCCGCCGGCTCGTCGCTGTCGCAGGTGATCAAGTGCAATGTCTATTGCGTGCCGGGCGAGACGCGTTTTGCGACCTTCAACGCCGTCTATGACCGCTATTTCCCGAAAGACGCGCCCTCGCGCATCTTCATGTTCATCCACTCGTGGCCGGGGCCGTTCGACCTCGAGGTCGATTGCGTGGCGGCGGTCTGATTGTCATCCAGGGCCAAGCCCGGCCTAGTCCCGGGCATCCCGCTCGCGGCGATCACATGTGCCGGCACTATTTGCCCTGCTGGATGCCGGCCGCCTTGATCGGTCCGGCCCAGCGCGCGATCTCCTCCGGGATGAATTTGGCGAGGTAGGCCGGGCTGCGCCACTCGGGCGCGACGCCAGTCATGCCGTACTTGGCGAGGAGTTTCTGCACCGCCGGCGTGTCGAGCGTCTTGCTCATGGCCGCGTTGAACGTGGCGACAATTTCCGGCGGCGTTCCTTTGGGCATCAGGAAGGCGTTCCAGGTTGTGACGTTGAAATCCGTCAGGCCCTGCTCGTGTGCGCTCGGCAGGTCGGGCAAAATCGCGGCGCGCTCGCGCGATAAGGTAGCGATGGCCTTCAGGTTGCCGGCCTTGATCTGGGCCGCGACGCCGCCGATGTTGGAGCAGCCATAATCGATCCGCCCGGCCATGATCTCGGCCATTGCCGGCCCACCGCCACGGAAGGGCACGTGCACCGGCTGCTCGCCGATCGCGGCATTGACCAGCGCGCAGCTCAAGTGCGTGGTCGAGCCGACCCCGGCGGAACCGAACTGCATCTTGGCGTGGTTCGCTTTCACATAGGCGATGAATTCCTTGAGATTCCTCAATGGCAGATCCGTGCGCGTGACCAGCACCATCGGCTGCTCGGCGACGAGCCCGACCGGCGTGAAGTCGGCGACCGGATCGTAGGCGAGCTTCGTGTAGATCGACGGGTTGTAGGCATGGGTGCCGATGCTGGCGAGCAGCACGGTGTAGCCATCGCCCGCTGCGTGGGCGACGCGGGTCGAACCGACGATACCGGACGCGCCGGTGACGTTCTCAACCAGCACCTGCTGGCCGAGCAGTTCGCCCAGGCGCGGCGCCAGCACGCGGCCGAGCACATCGAATGAGCCGCCAGCCGCGAACGGCACCACGATGACGACGGGGCGGTTCGGATAATTCTGCGCGAATGCGGCGCTCGACAGTGTCGCCGCGGCCGCAAGGCCGGCGAGACCGGAGATGAAAGTCCTGCGACGCATCAGGCCTCCAAAATTGCTTTGGAAATCGACTCCCCGGGCCGAATCTGTTCCTTGTCAATCCAGACTTCAAACTGGTCAGGAATGCTTGCCCGCACTTGATCGGCTACGGACTTGTCGTTCCAACTATAGCTAATAAAAACAACTTTTCTGCGTGTTGTGTTCATCATGAACCTCACGAGCGCGGACACTCGGACGGGGGAAAAATTAGGCGGAGCACTACCCTGCCGAGAATACCAATTATCGACGGCTAAGTCGCGGCTTACAATCCAGCGTTTATTGGGCGGTTCTCGTTGGCGCACGCCCCATGGAGGTCCTTGACCTCCCCCTCCCCGCGGCGCTCACCTGCGCCGCGATGTCCGAGCGCCCCACCATCTTCGCTCTCTCCTCCGGCCGCCCACCCGCGGCTATCGCCGTCATCCGTATCTCCGGTCCGTGCGCTGGCGCGGCGCTACGCGCGCTGACCGGCAAGATCCCCTCCCCGCGCAAGGCCGCGCTCGCCCGCATCCGCGATCCCAACACCTCCGACCTGATCGACGAGGCGCTGGCGTTATGGTTCCCGGCGCCGCATAGCGAAACCGGGGAGGACATCGCCGAGCTGCAACTGCACGGCGGCCGCGCGGTGATCGCCGCGGTGCTCGACGCGCTGTCCCGCATCGAGGGCTTGCGCCCCGCCGAGGCCGGCGAATTCACCCGTAGAGCTTTCGAGAACGGCAAGCTCGATCTCACCGCGGTCGAAGGCCTCGCCGACCTGGTGGCGGCCGAAACGCAAGGCCAGCGGCGCCAGGCGCTGCGCCAGCTGCAAGGCGCGCTCGGCACGCCGGCCGAGGCCTGGCGGCAAAAGCTGATCCAGGCGCTGGCGCTGGTCGAAGCGGCCATCGACTTTTCCGACGAGGTCGATGTGCAAAATAGCGCGCATAACGATTTGCTGGCGCCGGCGCTCGCAATCGCGCGCGCGCTGGAAACCGAAATCGCCAAGGCGCTGGAAGATGGCGGGCGCGGCGAGCGATTGCGCGAGGGGCTGGTGGTCGCGATCGCCGGGCCCCCGAATGCCGGCAAATCCACGCTGCTCAACCGCATCGCGCGGCGCGAGGCGGCGATCGTGTCGCCTTTTGCCGGCACCACGCGCGACGTGATCGAGGTGCATCTCGATCTCGGCGGCTGGCCGGTGACGCTGCTCGATACCGCCGGCATTCGCGACACGGCCGATCCGGTCGAGCTGGAGGGCGTGAGGCGCGCCCAGGCGCGGGCGGCGACGGCCGATCTGGTGCTGTGGGTGGTGGACGCGGGTGCCACGGGCGAAAAGGAGCAAAAATCGGCCAAAAAAGATCAATCGGGGCCGAAAACCTGGCTGATTCGTAATAAAATCGATCTTTTGGCAGGCTACCAACAAAGCAGTGAATCAGAAGGTTTGTACTCCGGAAAGAATGAGGTAAAAATCATCTCTACTGAGTCATTAAAAGACATGGGTAACAGACAGTTAGCACGAAAGAGTGAATCAGTAATCGCTAAAAATGAATCAGAATACAATATATCAGCTGCTACAGGTGAGGGTTTTGATGCCTTGCTGGATCGTCTGGCCCACCAGGCCAAGGAATTCCTGGCCGGCGCCGAATCATCGCTGGTGACAAGGGCGCGCCACCGCCACGCTTTGGAGGAGGTCCTGGCGGCGCTGCGCCGGGCTCAAGGCGATCAGGTCGCCGGCAAGGAGGATCTGCTGGCCGAGGAGCTGCGGATCGCGGCGTGGGGCCTGGGGTCGGCTGACAGGCCGGATCGACGTCGAGGATGTCCTGGACGTGATTTTCCGGGACTTCTGCATCGGCAAGTAGCCCTACCCTGTTTGCAAATGTTTCACGTGAAACATTGGCCCAAAAACCCTTTGTTTTGACGCTTTCCCTGCCCTCCGCTACAACGCCCTCACTCGAGGTCCTATGGAAACGCGATTCGACGTTGTGGTCATTGGCGGCGGCCATGCCGGCTGTGAGGCCGCGGCGGCCAGCGCCCGCATGGGCGCCCGAACTGCTTTGGTGACCCACCAATTCATGACCATTGGGGCCATGTCCTGCAATCCGGCCATCGGCGGCCTCGGCAAGGGCCATTTGGTGCGGGAAATCGATGCTTTGGACGGCCTGATGGGCCAAGTGGCCGATAAAGGCGGCATTCAGTTTCGCGTCTTGAACCGCCGCAAAGGCCCGGCTGTCAGGGGTCCGCGCGCCCAGGCCGATCGCAAGCTTTATGCGCGGGCGATGCAGGCGGCGATTCGGCAGACGCCGAATCTCACCGTGATTGAAGCGGAAGCCGACGACCTGGTTGTCAAAAACGGCCGCGTATGCGGCGTCAAATTCGCCGACGGCCGCGAAATTTCCTGCGGCGCGGTGGTTTTGACCACCGGGACGTTTCTGCGCGGATTGATTCACATCGGCGAAAAACAAATTCCCGCCGGCCGCGTCGGCGAAGCTCCGGCGCTCGGCTTGTCGCGCACGCTGGAAAATATCGGCGTCGCGCTCGGCCGTTTGAAAACCGGCACGCCGCCGCGGCTCGACGGCCGCACGATTGATTGGTCAAAACTGGAAATGCAGCCGGGCGACGATCCGCCGGAAGCATTTTCGGTTCTGACACGTCGAATTGAAAACCGCCAGATCGAGTGCGGTATCACGCGCACGGTCGCGGCCACGCACGACATCATCCGCGCCAACGTGCATCGCTCGCCGATGTATTCCGGACAGATTGCCAGCACCGGTCCGCGTTATTGCCCGTCGATCGAAGACAAGATCGTGAAATTCGGCGAGCGCGACGGGCACCAAATTTTTCTTGAGCCGGAAGGTCTCGACGACCCGACGGTTTATCCGAATGGAATTTCGACGTCGTTGCCGGAAGAAGTTCAACACGCGCTCGTCACAACAATCCCCGGATTGGAAAAAGCGAAGTTTGTGCGGCCCGGCTACGCGATCGAATATGATTACGTCGATCCGCGCGAGCTCGATCCGACGCTGCAAACAAAACGTCTGCGCGGGCTTTATCTCGCCGGTCAGATCAACGGCACCACAGGCTACGAAGAGGCTGCGGCACAGGGACTTCTTGCAGGTCTCAACGCGGCGTCAGCGGCCGCCGGCGGCGCTGAAATTATTCTCGATCGCGCGCAAGCGTATATCGGCGTGATGATCGACGATCTCGTCACGCGCGGCGTCAGCGAGCCGTATCGCATGTTCACGTCACGTGCAGAATACCGGCTGAAGTTGCGCGCCGACAATGCCGATCAGCGTTTGACCGATCGCGGAATTGAAATCGGTTGCGTCGGCGCCGCTCGCGCGAAATTCCATTCTGAAAAAAGTTCCGCGCTGAATGCCGCGCGCGAATTTGCCAATTCGGTTTCGCTGACGCCGAAAGAAGCGGGGACACACGGTCTCGCGCTCAACAAAGACGGGCAACGGCGCACGGCGTTCGAGCTGCTGTCGTATCCGCATATTGCGATTTCGGATCTCGCGAAAATCTGGCCGCGCTTCGGCGCGCTCGAAAAAAACATTGCAGAGCAAATCGAGATCGACGCGAAGTACGAAGTTTATCTTTCGCGCCAGGCGGCCGACGTCGCGTCCTATCGGCGCGATGAAAGTTTTACGTTGCCGGACGATCTCGATTATTCGGCGCTGGCCGGATTGTCGAATGAAGCGAAACAGAAGCTGCAAAAAAATCGGCCGCGCACCATCGGGCACGCGAGCAAGATCGACGGCATGACGCCGGCGGCGCTGACGCTTTTGGTCGCGCATGTGAAACGCGGCCGCAGCGCCGCGAAACGCGCTTGATAAAAAACGGGCAGGGCGGGTTCGATCTTGCAAGCGATAAAGAACGCGCCTTGGCGCTGACGCCTGTTTCACGTGAAACGGAAGCGCGGCTTGCAAGATTCGTCGAAGCGCTGCTGCGCGGACAGGAAAAGGCAAACCTCGTCGCCGAATCGACTCTGCCCCAGCTCTGGACCCGCCATATTGCCGATTCGCTGCAGCTTCTGCCGCTGGCGCCTCGACGCAAAAATCTGGGTGGATCTCGGCTCGGGCGCGGGCTTTCCCGGTATCCCGATCGCCTGCGCGCTGGCGGATGAGCCCGGCGCCACCGTCCATCTCATTGAAAGCAATGGTAAAAAGGCTTCTTTCTTGCGCGAAGCGGTAGGCAAAATCGGGCTTCCGGCCCAAATTCACCAGGAACGGGCGGAGAAATTTGGGGAAAGCTGTGCAGAAACCGTCCAGGTCGTGACGGCCCGGGCCCTCTCGCCGTTGAAAACCCTGTGCGGTCAGGTGTTTCCTTTCATTGCCCGCGGCGCCCTCGGTTTGCTCCCCAAGGGTCAAGATGTAGACGCTGAATTGACCGAAGCCGCTAAATATTGGACTATTCACGCCCAAAAAGTGCCCAGCGTGACGAGCCCGGCCGGTTCGATCGTCGTCGTCCGCGGCCTTCAGCGCTTCAAGAAAACCTGACGCGCGGCCCGTAAGCCTCTGATAAATAAGGTAGAAATGCCAAATGCCTGACCTGCCGACCGACCAGCCCGATGTCGTCCCGTTCCCGAAACCGGTGCCTCGGCCCGACGCCGCCCGGCCGCGGGTGCTGGCGGTTGCCAACCAGAAGGGCGGCGTCGGCAAGACCACGACGGCGATCAATCTCGGCACCGCGCTCGCCGCCATCGGCGAGCATGTCCTGGTTGTCGATCTTGATCCGCAGGGCAACGCCTCGACCGGGCTCGGCATCGAGCGCAAGGCGCGCCGCACCTCGACCTATGACGTGCTCACCGGCGCCGCGCCGATGCGCAATGCGGTGCTGCCGACGGCGGTGCCGCAACTCTTCATCGCGCCGTCGACCATGGACCTCTCCGGCCTCGAACTCGAAATCGGCCAGAGCAAAGACCGCGCCTTCCGTCTGCGCAACGCGCTCGGCGAACTCAACAAGGGCCCGCGGGCCTATGACTTTACTTACGTGTTGGTCGACTGCCCGCCGTCGCTCAATCTGCTCACCGTCAACGCCATGGCGGCGGCCGATTCGATCCTGGTGCCGCTGCAATGCGAGTTCTTCGCGCTTGAGGGCCTGTCGCAACTTTTGAAAACCGTCGAGCAGGTGAAGAACAGCCTCAACCCGACGCTGTCGATCCACGGCATCGTGCTCACGATGTACGATTCGCGCAATAATCTCTCGAACCAGGTCGTCGCCGACGTGCGCCAGTTCATGGGCCGCAAGGTTTACGACACGGTGATCCCGCGCAACGTGCGCATCTCGGAAGCGCCGTCCTACGGCAAGCCGGTGCTGGTCTATGATTTGAAATGCGTCGGCAGCGAAGCCTACTTGCGTCTCGCCACCGAGATCATCCAGCGTGAGAAGGAATTGAAGGCGGGGTAGTTTGCTTTGCCCTCCCCCTTGTGAGGAGGGTGGCGAGCGCAGCGAGCCGGGTGGGGGGTAGCTTTCCATCAGGCGTGACCCCCACCCCGATCCTCGCTTCGCTCAGATCGACCCTCCCCACAAGGGGGAGGGATAAGAAGAAACCAAAGCGTCAAACAAATTTTAAGAGGCAGGCGTGGCGAGAAGTGCAGGAGCGGCGGCGATGGCGGATCATTCGCGGTTGGGACGCGGCCTCGCATCGCTGATGGGCGATGTCGGCGAGGAATTGCCGGTCGCCGATAGTGGGCGTAAGCCGCGGCGCGCGCCGATCGAAAACCTCAAAGCCAACCCGCGCAACCCGCGGCGCGCCTTCACCGAGACCGAGCTCAACGAGCTGACCGAGTCGATCCGCGAGCGCGGCATCATCCAACCGATCGTGGTGCGCGAGCACGGCGAGGCGGGCCAATACGAGATCGTCGCCGGCGAGCGGCGCTGGCGCGCGGCGCAGCGCGCCGGCCTGCACGAGGTGCCGATCGCCATCGTCGAGGCCACCGACGTGCAGTCGCTCGAGTTCGCGATTATCGAGAACGTGCAGCGCGCCGACCTCAATCCGATCGAGGAGGCGGCCGGCTACGTTGCGCTGATCGAGCAGTGCAACCACACGCAGGAGCAGGTGGCGCAGATCGTCGGCAAGAGCCGGCCCCACGTCGCCAACATGATGCGGCTGTTGAAGCTGCCCGAGCCGGTGAAGGCGCTGGTGCGGGCGGGCAAGCTGTCGGCCGGCCACGCGCGGCTGCTCGTCGGCCATGTCAATGCGCAGCTGTTTGCCGAGATGGCGATCGACGAGGGCTTCAGCGTGCGCCAGCTCGAGGAGTGGGTGCGCGAGGAGGTGGGCCAGCCCGGCGACACGACTTTCGACGCCGTCCAGAAGAAAAGCCGCGACGCGCCCGGCAAGAACGCCAACACGCGCGCGCTCGAGCGGCGGCTGTCGGATATTCTGGGGCTGGAGGTGACGGTCGATCAGCGCGGCGACGGCGGCACGCTGCATATCAAATATCGCGATTTGGATCAGCTGGATGCGGTGTTGAGGAAGTTGGATAGGAAGTGATTTTTCGGGATGGACTGAGTGAAGCGATCCCACGGCAAATAAAATAGGAGTTCAAATAATTTGGCTTTGGCTCTTGCAATTCAGGCTGCATTACAATCGCGCGTAATGCACGGTCATTGCGGGGATTTTGGGATATCCACTGCGGGTGATGTGGGGGAAAGAGTTGGCGGGTTCGATACTTTCTTCAGCTCAAAACTCTGTTGGTAGCGAAACATTTCAACTTTTTCGGATTTTTTTCTCCCGCTATCATCAGTATAGACCGACACATAATCAGCTACCAAGTCCGTTTTCTTGTTTAATCGAATGACCATTTTTCGAAAGACAAAACCTTGATCCCAGAAGATGACTGCCGAGTCTTCATCTACGAGCGCTCTCTGTTCGCCCCAGTCGCAGTCCTGCGGATGACAGCTGCCCCATGCGTGAACAAATATATCCGCGCCGCGGTGCTGAATGCGAAAGCGAGTAATCCCAGACGCATTTTTGTCCTGATTGACCCATAGGCCGTCCAGTTGCGCGAGCGTATCGGTGGATAATTGGGTTCGCTGGCTTTCTATCTTATCTGCGAGGTTCTTGTTGTCTATCGTCAGCAGTGAGATGGTTTTCCCATTTTCAAGCGATTCACGGTTTAGCCGATCAATATTCTGACTCTGGCTCGCAACAGACGAGGTTGCCACTGTTTCAAGCTGCGCAATTTTAAGAATGGCCCCATAGGCTGAGATTCCGCTGAGAAATCCCAAAAGCAAAAGTGATAACGAGAACATGACGGGATTGTTCTCAACAAAATCTTTGAGGTTCATGTTGAGGCAACCACAGCACCGGGGACGAAAACCAACTCGCGGGCGCTCGCATAGTTATTTGTATTCGCGGTAGCCTGGTTCCCAACTATATGGGGACAATGGTAAGAGCGTCAACCTAGGATTGATCGGCTGTTAGATGGGCAAGCCGGGACGAAACGACCGGCAATGGCGATTCCGAGCGAACGGAATACCGGCCCTGAGCGTTTGTTAGTATGGAGCGCGGCGCGACAAGACGCCGGACACTTCAGGGAACACAATAATGGCAATCCAAGATCAACCCAGTTCGCACCCCGCGCTGTCGCACGCCGACGGCCTGGCCGCCGGCACGTCCGATATCCTGCTGCTGATCGGCCGCATTCTGCTGGGCTGGATCTTCGTGCGCAGCGGCTACGGCAAACTGTTCAACATCGACGCCGTTATCGCTTCGTATCCGCCGCGCGGACTCCCGGGCTTTTTGGCCTACATTGCCGTGCCGGTCGAATTCTTCGGCGGTCTCGCGCTGATATTCGGCCTCGCCACGCGCTACGTCGTGCTGGTGATGATTGTGTTTATGCTGGTCGCGACCTTCAGCTCGCACCATTATTGGACGTTTACCGCCGCCGCCGCGCGCCGCGTGCAGGATTCGAATTTTTACAAGAACCTGGCCATGCTCGGCGGCTTCTTCTTCCTGTTTGTGTCTGACAGTGGGCGCTTCAGCATTGACGGCTGGCTGCGCAAGCGCCGGTAGAGCACTGCGGGGAACCTTAACTCGTCCGGCCCGTTGGACTCTCTGCAAGCCCTAATTTCAGTCGGCAGAGAAGGCGCCAGTCATGGCCGGCCCGTTGCAATTGATACCGCAATCAGCGCGGAAGTTTTGGTCCGGGCTGACGGGTCAAACCGCGCCCGCCGTGGTTTTGCACGATCCTGCCGCGCAGCGGCCCCGCGATCTCGATGACCCGTTTTTCGACGATAAAGAGCAAAAGCGCATGGCCGAGGTGATTTCACACGCCGGCCAGAAGAAGTAACGGCGTCGCGCGATCAGATCGTGCCAGGGCTGGCGCGGTCATTGATGCCGAGGCACTTTTGCGCGTCTTCAGGCATTTTCGGCACGCGCAACGAGCGGCCCATGAAGGTGACCCAGGGCTTCTCGGCGATCGGTTGCAGCAGCGCGAAATTCCAGAACTGTCGCTCGGTCATCTCGATTTCGGTGACGTCGTGCTCGAGCACCCAATTGCGCAGAACGGCGATACGGGCTTGTTCGGTGTCGCCGAACATCGTCGCGGGCAGGGCTTTTCTCATAGGCCCAGTCCATAGGCTCTTCTGCTTAACAAGGTCTGACGCGATTCGAGGGCTTTCGTCGGAAGCTGGAACCAAAGCTGCAAAACCGCGTTGGAACCCGGGGAAATCCGAGGAGGCGAGGATGCGGTTGCTTCTGCTGATAGTCGTCATTTTGCTTTTGGTCGGCGCCCTGCCGACCTGGCCCTATAGCGCGGGCTGGGGTTATTACCCGTCGAGCGGGCTCGGCCTGGTGGTGGTGATTTTGCTGATCTTGGTCTTGCTCGGAAGGCTCTAGGCCGAGCGCTACGCGCTCAACGAAGAATCCCCCGGCTCGCCCGGCGCCTGGGGTCTTGGCAGCAGGATGCGGCAGATGACGCCGGCCGGCGCGAATTCGATTTTCGCCGAGCCGCCGAAGCCGTCGAGGCTGCGCTCGATCAGATTGCTGCCGAAGCTGCGCCGCGACGGCGTCGTTACCGCCGGTCCGCCGCGCTCCACCCAATCGATGGCGACGCGGTCGCCGCTCGCGCGCCAGGAAATATCGACGCGGCCGTCCGGCGAGGACAGCGCGCCATATTTGGCAGCGTTGGTCGCGAGTTCGTGCAACACCAGCGCCAGGATGGTCGGCAGCTTGGCCGATAAATGAATTGGCTCGCCCTGCATGGAGATCTTGGCCGAGCCGTAAGGCTGCAGTTCCATTTCGAGGATTTCGCGCAGTTCGATGCCCTGACTGTCGGCCTTGACCAGAAAATCGTCGGCCGTCGACAGCGCGCGCAGGCGGCCCGATACGCTTTTCCAGATGTCGTCATGGCCGCGCAACTCGTGCCGCAGGATGGCGTGAATGGTGGCGAGCTTGTTCTTCACCCGGTGGCCGAGCTCAACGACCACCACCTGGCGATAGTTCTCTTCCTCGTCGAGGCGGCGCAGCAGGATGCGATATTGCTGCGCGATCCAGACGATTGTCGCCGATGCAAATGCAAACAGACAAATGTTGACAATGTTTTCGGTGGTGAACGTGGGCCATGCGTCGTTGGGGGGCACGAAGATGTACCACGACACAATTCCGCTCAGCACCGTGGCGAAGACGCCGGCGTAGATGCCGGCCACCAGCGTGGTGATCAGGATGGCGGGAAAATAGGTCGCGAACGGCACGGCATTGGGTGCGATGAGATCGATCGCCATCCGCACGCCGGTGGCCGCCGCGACGCAAAGAATCGCGAACGCGAAAGCCGCCGGCGAGCGCCGCCGCAAACCCCGGCGGGCGGCAATACTCACTTGGCTCATCAGCCGTAATTGTCTTATTTTCATAATGCCTTACCCGAAAGACAGGGTACAACCTTGCGGGCGAAAACCAAAGCGCGGCCGCTGCTGGTTATCGGGCCAGCCATGCGTTAAATCGGGGCATCGACGTTTTCCTTGGAGGATTGGCGTGAGCGCAGCAATGCAAGGCGAGATGCAGCCAACCATCTACCGCTTCAAACTGGGCGGCTTCGAGGTTGCAACGATTATGGACAGCAAGGTGATCCGCCCCGGCCTGACGCCGAGCTTCGGCGGCGAAGCGGGAGCGAGCGACGTGAAGGCGCTGGCGGCGGCCAACCGGATCGATGCCGATCGTTACGAACATCCATTCACGCCGATCGTCGTCAATACCGGCAAGGAGCTGGTGCTGTTCGACACCGGCAACGGTTCGCTCAGCGCCGAGCACGAGCCGCTCAAGGGCCGTCTGCCGCCGGGTCAATTGGCCGCGCGCATGGCGCAAGCCGGCTACAAGCCGGAAGATGTCGACGTGGTGGTGATCACGCACGGCCATCCCGATCATATCGGCGGGCTGACCAAAGGCGGGGCGCCGGTGTTTCCCAAGGCGCGCTATGTGTTCGGCGCGGCCGATTTCGATTTCTGGAAAAAAGGCGAGAACGTGCGCGAGGCGCGTAAGTTCAATCGCGAGCTTTACGTGAAAATTTGCCTGCCGCTGGCCGAGCGCTCGGCTTTCATCAAGCCGGGCGACGAGGTGGTGAGCGGCATTCGCGCGGTCGACGCCTTCGGGCATTCCCCCGGGCTGATGGCGTTCACCATCGAAAGCGAAGGCAAGCGGCTGCTCAATTGGGCGGACACCTGCAATCACTACGTGGTGGCGATCCAGCGGCCCGATCTGCATCTCGACGTCGACGACGACAAGGACAAGGCGGTGGCGATCCGCAAGCGCATTCTCGACATGGCGGCAACCGACAAATTGTTCGTCGCCGGCTACCACATGCCGTTTCCCGGCATCGGCTTCGTCGAGAAGGCAGGCGGCGCCTATCGCTGGGTGCCGCATAGTTATCAGATGAATTTGTAGTCTACGGCTCGCGCCTTCTCGCGCTCACTGCAATCGACAGCAACGTGCGCTGCGCGATGGTCTCGGCCAGCGCCGCGTTGCGGCGCGCCTCAAGCGAGGCCTCGGCCAGTTGCGCCATGGCGCGCAGCAGGCGTGGCGGCGACCAGGCGCGCAGCGCGGCTTCCGTTTCTTTCTTGCGCGAGAAATGCACCGGCGGGGCGCCGCGCATCATGGCGAACTCGATCGAGTCGCCGCCCTCGACCGCGAGCTTCATCTTGTGCAGATTGGCGACTTGCCGGATCGCCGCCGACACGATTGCCGCCGGGGACGATCCGCCGGCGCGTGCCTTGCCGAATTCGATTTCAACCTCGCGGGTCTCGCCGGCGAAAGCCGCGTCGATCACGCCATCGAGCGCCTGATCGGAGGCATCCGCGACCACCGCGCGCACGTCGTCGAGCTCGACGCGCTCGCGGCCCATGACATAGAACGCCAGTTTGCGCAGTTCGTTGCGCGAGGCCAGGCGGTCGCCACCGAGCAACGACGCGAGCGCGGCCCGTGCATCGGGCGCCACGGTCAGTTTGGCCGCGCGCATCTCCTCGTCGATCAGACTGGAGACGGCCTTGGCATCGTCGAGATAGCAGGGCAGCGCCGCCGCCGTTTTTGCTTTTTCGCACAGCGCGCGCAACGGCGAGGTCTTGCGCAATTCGCCCGCCTCAATGATCACGCGGCAATCGGGCGGGGGCGCCGCGATCAGCGCCGTCACGGCCGCAGCCGCGTTGTAGCGCGGGTTGACACGCAGCAGCACGGCGCGGCGGCCGCCGAACAGCGAAATCGTATTGGCCTCCTCGATCAGCCGCGACGGATTGGCGGAAAGTTCCTCGCCCTCGATGCGCACGAACGCGAACGGATCGTTGGGATCCTCGACCGAAGCGCGCACCAGCGCGTCGACGCGTTCGCGCACCAGGCCGGCGTCGGGTCCGTACACCAGTACGATCGGCAACGCCGGGTCGGGTTTGGCGATGAAGCGATCGATATCGGAAGCTTTGATGGCGGTCATTTTACGCGATCTTGGCGTTACGCCGAGCGCCTTTAAGTCCCCGCCACGAAATACGACGCCAGGCGCGAGCGGATATTGTCGGCGATCACCTTGGCGGCGCGGTTCTCGGCGTCGCGCAACCCGCGGTCGCCGGCGAAGCGCTGCTGCTGGCCGGGAATGTCATAGGATACGCGCGAGAACGTCTGTCCGGTCACCACCGTCTTTTTGGTCGTGAGGTCTGTCAGCGTGTAGCTCGCATCGATGCCGTAGTTCTGGATGTCGGGGCGCGCGGTGGCGATGTCGACGATCACCGACGTCTGCTGTGATGTGAGGCGGATGACCAGCTTGTAGTTGCTCGCGGGCGAGCCGGCGCCCCCAGTTAAGCCAAAGATCATGTTTTCGCGCACCTCGTGGCCGACGCGCGAAAGCCGGGTGCCGTTCGGCGCGTCCACGGGCGCGACTTCGACGCTGCTCATTTTGTCGACCACGCTCGGGCCGCTGCCCGAGCTTTGCGTGCCGTAAAGCGGCTGGAAGCAGCCGGCGGTGAGGCCGGCAAGCGCCAACGCGGCGCATAGGCGGGTCAATCGGTTAGACCACCACATTGACGATCCTCTGCGGGACGACGATGACCTTTTTCGGGCGCTTTCCATCCAGCGCCCTTTTTACCTCATCGAGGGCCAAAACGGCAGCCTCAATCTCGGCATTTGTGGCGTCGCGCTTAACCGTCACCTCGACGCGTTTTTTGCCGTTAATCTGGACCGGCAAGGTCATGGTGTCTTCCACCAGCAAATCGGGCTCGACCTGGGGCCAGGCCTCGGTGGCGACCAGGGTCTTATGGCCGAGCGCGGCCCAGCACTCCTCGGCCAGGTGCGGCATCATCGGGTGAAAGAGGCGCACCAGGATGTCGCCGGCCTCCCGCAGGGCCCAGGCGAAGTCGGGCTCAGGTGTGGTTTCAGAGTTGCCGATGGCATCAGACAGCGCGTTGGCGAATTCGTAGATATGCGCGACGCAGCGGTTGAAACGCAGCCGGGCGATGTCGTCGGAGACGTTCGACAGCGCGCGGTGGGCGGCCTTGCGGACTTTTTGCGATTCCGGACTAAAAGTTGCCGGGCGGCTTTGTGGTCCGGTGATGCCCGCGATCTCGCCGATCAGCCGCCACAGCCGCTGCACGAAACGCCAGGCGCCCTGCACGCCTTCCTCGGTCCAGATCACGTCGCGCTCGGGCGGACTATCGGACAGCATGAACCAGCGCGCGGTGTCGGCGCCGTAGGCGGCGATGATGTCGTCGGGATCGACCGTGTTCCTTTTCGACTTCGACATTTTCTCGATCGAGCCGATTTCGACCGGCTCGCCGGTCGCAGCGAGCGTGGCGCGGCGCGCGTCACCCATGCCGTCAATTTTCACGGTCGCAGGCTCGACCCAATCGCCGTTCTTGGTCTTGTAAGTTTCGTGCACCACCATGCCTTGCGTGAACAGGCCGGCGAACGGCTCGTCGATATCGATATGGCCGGTCTTGCGCATGGCGCGGGTGAAGAAGCGCGAATAGAGCAGATGCAGGATCGCGTGTTCGATGCCGCCGATATATTGATCGACCGCCATCCAGTGATTGGCGATCTTGCGATCGGTCGGCTCCTTGTCGTCCCAGGGATCGGTGAAGCGGATGAAATACCAGGACGAGTCGACGAAAGTATCCATGGTGTCGGTCTCGCGCCGCGCCGGACCGGCGCACTGCGGACACGTGACGTTCTTCCAGGTCGGATGGTGGTCGAGCGGATTGCCCGGTTTGTCGAACGAGACATCCTCCGGCAGCGTCACCGGCAAATCCTTTTCCGGCACGCCCACCACGCCGCATTTGGCGCAGTGGATGATCGGGATCGGGCAACCCCAGTAGCGTTGGCGGGAAATGCCCCAGTCGCGCAGGCGGTAGTTGACCTGACGCTGCGCCACCGGCTTGCTGCCGCGCTTTTCTTTTTCCAGCCGCTTGGCGACTTCTTCCTTGGCTTGCGCGATGGTCATGCCGTCGAGGAAGCGCGAATTGATCATCTTGCCGTCCTCCAGATACGGCACGTTGGTGATGATGAAGGTCTTCGGATCCTGGCCGGGCGGGCAGACCACCGGCGTGTTGCCGAGGCCGTATTTATTGGCGAACTCCAAATCGCGCTGGTCGTGCGCCGGGCAGCCGAAAATCGCGCCGGTGCCGTATTCCATCAAAATAAAATTGGCGACGTAGACCGGCAGCTTCCAGTCCGGATCGAACGGGTGCAGCGCCTTGATGCCGGTGTCGAAGCCGAGCTTCTCGGCGGTGTCGATTGCCGCTTGCGATGTGCCCATGTGGCGGCACTGCTCGATGAAGGCGGCGAGCTTGGGATTTTTCTGCGCCGCCGCCGCCGCGAGCGGATGATCCGGCGAGATCGCCATGAACTTGGCGCCGAACAAGGTGTCCGGCCGCGTCGTGAAGATTTCCAGTTCGCTCTCTTTATTCGGCGTCGTGGCCGCGTCGAGCATGAAGCGAACCAGCAAGCCCTCGGATTTCCCGATCCAGTTCTTCTGCATCAGCCGGACCTTGTCCGGCCAGCGCTCGAGCGTATCGAGCGCGTCGAGCAATTCCTCGGAATAATCGGAAATCTTGAAGAACCATTGGGTGAGTTCGCGCTGCTCGACCTCGGCGCCCGAGCGCCAGCCGCGGCCGTCGATCACCTGCTCGTTGGCGAGCACGGTCTGATCGACCGGATCCCAGTTGACCTTCGACTGCTTGCGCTCGACCAGCCCGGCTTTGAGAAAGTCGAGAAACATTTTCTGCTGGTGCTTGTAGTAAGCGGGATCGCAAGTCGCGATTTCGCGCGCCCAGTCGAGCGAGAGCCCCATCGACTGGAGCTGTTTCTTCATCGCCGCGATGTTGTCGTAGGTCCACGTTTTGGGGTGCACCTTGCGGTCGATGGCCGCGTTCTCTGCCGGCATGCCGAAGGCGTCCCAGCCCATCGGATGCAGCACGGCGTTGCCCATGGCGCGTTTGAAGCGCGCGACCACGTCGCCCATGGTGTAGTTGCGCACGTGGCCCATGTGGATGCGCCCCGAGGGGTAGGGGAACATCTCCAGCACGTAATATTTCGGGCGCGGGTCGTCGCTTTTGGTGGCGTAGATGCCGGCCTTGTCCCAGGCCTTTTGCCAGCGGCCTTCCGCCTCGCGGGCGTTGTAGCGCTCGTTTTTGCTCGAATTGGGGGGCATTGCGGGTCTTTTTAGTGCGCGCGGAACAGACGCGAAAGGGGCTTGCGGGTCAATCGGCGGGAACCAGCCGCCGCCCGCGCAAGTTAGCCTCGCGTAACAGGAGGTGCGGTATGGCCATCAAAATTCAGGACATCAAGGAACACATGGAAGTCATCGGCGCCGACGGCAAGCACGTCGGAACGGTCGATCATCTGGCGGGACAAGACAAGATCAAGCTGACCAAAGGCGATCCGCAATCCGGCGGGCAGCACCACTTTATCCCGGTGGCCCTGGTGCAGAGCGTGGATGACAAGGTCCACCTCAACAAGCCGGCCCGGCAGGTGATGCTGGAGTGGCAGGCGGCGGCCTGACGGGCGCGCCTAACGAGGTAAGCCCGGCCCATCCGGCCGGGCTTTGCTGTTTGGTCAGGCGCTCGCGCGCAGCGGCGCCAGGTTCGACCGCGCGATCACCCTATTGCGCCCGCCCTGCTTGGCTTCATACAGGCATGCATCGGCGGTTTCGGTCAGCTCCTGCGGACTGGAGCGCTCGTCCGGCACGATCGAGGCAACGCCGACGCTGATCGACACGAATCCCCAGGACGCGCCGGCATGCGCGATCAGCAAGTTCTCCACCGCGCTGCGGACACGCTCGCCGATTTGCGTGGCGGTCTCCAGATCGACTCCCGGCAACAGCACCGCGAATTCCTCGCCGCCATAGCGCGCGGCCAATTGACTACCGCGGCCGAGCGCCGCCGGATGGGCCAGCGCACGACGCTCTTCGCCAGGGGCCATCGCGATATCGGTACGCGAACGGGTGCAGCTTTTAAGCGCCTCGCCGACCTTGCGCAGACAGGCGTCGCCCTGCACGTGACCGTAACGGTCGTTGAACGGTTTGAAGTGATCGACGTCGATCATCAGCGCCGAAATCGGCTGGCGGCGCTTGACCGCCAGTTTCCATTCGCTGAACAAGTGCGTGTTGAATGTTCGGCGGTTGGCAAGCCCGGTCAGCGAATCGAGCTGCGCGAGTTCGCGCAGCTGGGTGTTGATATCGCGCAACTCCTGTTCACGGGTTTCCAGTTTGTCCGACATGTCGTCGAGCGCGGTCGCGAGTGGGATAAATTCGGCCACCAGCGGCAGGCTGGCGGCGTGCGTCTTGTCCTCACCGCGTCCGATGCGGCCGGCGGTTTCCGCCAGCGCGCGGATCGGGCGCATCAGCAGGCGTTCGGCGCCGAACCAGATGCTCAGCAACACGAGGAAAGCCACGGTGCCGAGCTCGGTGAAAGCGAGCCACATCGCGGAATTGGCGCGGGCCAGTACCTCTTTTTCATCGAAACCGATCGCGACATGCGCGCTGGTCCCGGGCAACTCGACAAAGGCAAAAATACGCCGGATGTCGTCGAGCGATACCGCGGTGACGACGCCTTCGCGTTGCGTCAGCATATCCTTGATCAGCGGATGACCGTCGAGCCGGCGGCCGACCCATGCCGCCGGATTGGGTTCGTGCGCGAGCACGGTGCCGTTGCCATCGACCAGCAGCATGGTCGAACCGTGCCGCACGGTGATCGCGCTGGCGATTTGGCCGATCCATTTCAGATCAAGGGTGGCGAGCAAGACTGTTTCAATCGAACCGTCGGCGTCGCGTTGCGGGAGCGCGGCGCTGATGAGGGGAGCTTTGTCGCGCGTGCCCATGAAGTAATCGCCGACCACGAATGATCCGGCCTTCATCGCGTTGACGAAGTGCGAGCGCTTGCTGATATCAAGCCCCGCTCCTCCCGGAAGGCTCGAGCAGATGATGCGGCCGGTACGATCGGCGATCGACAAAACACGAATCCACGGTTCCGGCTCGACCAAACTTTTGAGCAGGCCGCTGCACGACGGCTCGGACGGAGAGGCCACTACGTGCGTGCCGGCGAGCACGGTCAGAAAGGCGCGAGTCGATACGATCGCTTCGTTCTGCGCCGCCGCTGCCCGCCGCGCTAGTCCGAGCGCCTGCTGGTAAGCGGCTTCGACGCGCTGGGCACGATCGAATTTCTCGTTGTGAATACGCTCGAGCACGAACGGGACGATGGCGATGAGCGCAAGAATCATCAGCCGCGCCCGAATGCTGAGCGCGCGTCTGGTCCCCGCACTGGCGGAATCCGCCCGTTGCACGTGACGTCCCATAGCCGATGAGGCTCCCCCGATGGTGTCGGTGTATCAGGTCGGTCTTAAAAGGCATTACGCCCAATCGGTAAAATTTTATGGTGGTCGGTAATGCGGAAGTGACGGGCCGGTTTTACGAATTCGTTAAGCATAAAGCACAAGCGATCGGCCGCTTTGCAATGGTGAATTCAAACGTCTCGGCGCGATGAAAGCGCGCGATTCACCGCCTCCCACAGCAGGGACGGCTGATAGGGCTTCTCCACCACGGGCGCATCCGGAAACTCCCGGGTATGCATGTCCTCGCCGCTCATGCCGGTGAGAAACACAATCGGCGTTCTCTGCATCGCCAAAGCGGCCGCGACATTCAGGCTGGGACGCGTAGCGCCGCTCAACACCAGGTCGAGCACGGCGAGATCGAATCGCGGTCCGCTGCGAATTGCCGCCAGCGCAGCCGCGGCTTCGCTGACGCAAATCACCGTCGCACCGGCGGCTTCCAAGATATGTTGGATATCGAGCGCGATCAGAAATTCGTCGTCGAGCACGAGGCAGCGCTTGCCGGTCAGCAATGGTTCGGGTGGCGCCACGAACGGCCTCGCTTGGTTCCGCAATGGAACTTTTCTTTGTCCTCCGAATTGAATCGGTCGGCATTTAAATAAGACATAGTGGCCAATGATTTAATGATCCCCCGACAAGGGGTCTCGTGATTATGATCGTGCGGCAGGGGGTTTCATGATTTTGGGAAATGGGCGGCCGAACGGCCATGCCACCACGCCATGCGAGCAGTGTCCGTTGCGGCGGCGCAAGGCACTGCGCGAGTTTACGCCCGAAGAATTGGCGTTCGTGAAGCAGTTTAAAACCGACGAACTGCGGGTCGACGCCGGCGTGAGCTTTTTGCGTCAGGGCGCCAGCAGCGAACATCTCTACACCGTGCTGAACGGTTGGGCGTTCCGCTACAAGATGCTGGACGACGGCCGCCGCCAGATTCTCAACTACGCGCTGCCGGCGGACATGGTCGGCCTGCAAGGTGCGCTGATGCGCGAGATGGAGCACTCGGTCGAGGCGCTCACGCCGCTGGTGCTGTGCGTTTTTCCGCGCGCCAAGCTGTGGGATTTGTACAACCGCTTTCCTTCGCTTGCCTTCGACATCACCTGGCTGGCGGCGCGCGAGGAGCGCCTGATCGACGAGAATCTGGTCAGCCTCGGCCGGCGAACGGCGCTCGAGCGCACCGCCTATCTGCTGCTGCATCTTTACCAGCGCGCCGAAGAGGCAGGCCTGACTAAAGACAAGACCATTCAGTTTCCCTTCACCCAGCAGCATCTCGCCGACACGCTCGGCATGTCGCTGGTGCACACCAACAAGACCCTCAAGCGGCTCTTTGCATCGGGGGCGGTGCGATGGAAGGACCGCGTGTTCGAGATGATGACCCGCGACGCGCTGGTGGCGATTGCCGGCGATGACGTCAGCCGGCGTGAGCAGCGGCCGTTTATTTGAAGTGGCGGCCTCCGGGGCGTTGCGTTATAGCGAGCGCATGTCCGCCGCCGCATCCACAACCGGTCTCGAACAGGTCCACGCCGATATCGCGCGCGCGTGCCGGGATGCCGGCCGTGACGTTGCGTCGGTGACGTTGGTCGCGGTGTCGAAAACCTTTCCACTGGAGGCGATCGAGCCCGTGATTGGCGCAGGCCAGCGCGTGTTCGGCGAAAATCGCGTGCAGGAGGCCAAGGCCAAATGGCCGGCTCTCAAGGCGAAACATGAGGGCCTTAAGCTGCATCTGATCGGCCCGCTGCAATCGAACAAGGCTAAAGAGGCGGTTGCGCTATTCGACGCCATCCACTCGGTCGACCGGCCGAGCCTGTGCGAGGCGCTGGCCAAGGAGATCGACAAGCAGGGGCGTTCGCCGCTGCTGTTCGTCGAGCTCAACACCGGCGCCGAGCCGCAGAAAGCCGGCGTGCTGCCGCAGGACGCCGACAAATTTCTCGACCAATGCAGGACCAGCTACGGCCTGACGATCTCCGGCCTGATGTGCATTCCGCCGCTTGAGGAAGCGCCGGGGCCGCATTTCGCGCTTACCGCCAAGATCGCACAGCGCAATGGGCTGAAGCTGTTGTCGATGGGGATGAGCGCGGATTTTGCGACGGCGATTGCGCTCGGCAGCACCCATGTGCGGGTGGGAAGCGCGATTTTCGGGGCGCGGGGATAGTTTAGCGGAAGCGCGTCGGCGCCGGCGGAAGGCCCGGCCGGGTGGCTTGCGGGTTGCCGAAAGAGCCTGTCTCAAGCGGCTTCTTCAGCAGGCTCGAGCGCAACGCCTCGCCGCGCGGCGAGGGCGGCACCGGCGCCGGCGCGGCCGGCTGCAGCGGCGCATCGAGCGGCGAATTGAAGTCGGCGAAGTCGTCATCGCCGCCGCGATGGCTCATGCTGGCGCTGCGCCAGCGTTCGATGACGGACGAGAGCAGATCCCGGCTGATATTGTTGCCGGCATCGGAGCGAGTGCTGCCGATCGCCTCGCTGTTTGGCCGCAGCTCGGGCGGCAGTTCCTTGAAGCGCATGCGCGTCGGCAGCGCCACGCCGGGCCCGAAGGTGAACACCTCGCGGGTGCCGAGTGAGGGAATGAACGACAGCAAGTTGACCGCCGCGTCGGATACCGCCGAGCGGATCAGGCTTTGGTCGCGATCGTTTGACAGGCGCATGACGAAGAGCGTCGAGCACTGCGACACGATGGTCGGGTCGATTTCCGCCGGGCGCTGCGTCACCAGGCCGAGGAACACGCCGTATTTGCGGCCTTCCTTGGCGATGCGCGAAAGCGCGCGTTTGGTCGGACCAAAGCCGACATTTTTGTCAGCCGGCGCGTAGCGATGCGCCTCTTCGCAGACAAACAGCAAGGGCGCGACGCCATCGCTCCACAAGCCGAAATCGAACGCCATGCGGCAGAGCACCGAGACCACCGAGTTCGACCACCTCGGCCGGGAAACCGGCGAGCTGCATGATGGTCATCGGCTTGCCTTCCGGCGGCAGCCTGAACAGGTGCGCGAGAATCTCACCCATGGTGTCGCCGCCAATATTGGCGTTTTCGAACATGAAGGCGTAGCGCGGATGGTTGCGGAACGTCTGAATGCGGCCGATCAGCTTGTGATAGACCATGCGCGAATTGCGATTTTCCAGCTTGCCCATGTGCTCATCGAGCAGATTGATCAGGTCCTCGATGCGGTAGGGCACCGGCGTGTCGGCGGTGAAGCCGGTGTCGCGCGGGTTGCGTTTCTTGGCGAGCGGATGCTCGTTATTGACGCGGTATTGCAGGTAAGCGGACTTGGCCAGCGGGATGACTTCGGAGAGGATCTCGACTTCCTCGTCGACGCCGGGCCGGCCGCCGAAGAAGGCGTCGACTGTCTCCTCGAAATTGAACAGCCAGAACGGCAGCCGCAGATTGCGCGGTGTGAGCACCTGCGCCTTGTCGCCGAAGCAGCGGCCATATTCGTTGTGCGGATCGACCAGGAAGATGCGGAGATTCGGGCGCGTATCGAGGATTTTCTGCAGGATGATGGCGACGCCGCTCGACTTGCCGACGCCGGTGGCGCCGACGATGGCGAAATGCCGGCTTATCAGTTGATCGATATCGATGTGGACGCCGATATTGGTGTTCTGCTGCAGGTCGCCGACATGGGCGTGGTCGGCGTCGGCGCCGCCATAGACCAGCCCCAGCTCGTTTTCGGTGAGCAGCACCGCGCCGTCGCCGATATTGGGATATTCCATGACGCCGCGCATGAAGCGCGCCGCGCCGTTCGCGGCGGCGCGAATTTCACCGACCAGATCGAGCCGCGCGACTTTGCGGAAGGATTGCTCGCCGGCCGGCGCCATCATTGCCTGCTCGCCGATATCGGTGACCAGGCCGATGATGACGGCTTTGCCGGTCATCATGCCCATGAATTTGCCGACGGTCGGATTTTCACCGCCGGGTTGGCGCGCGGTGAGCTCGATGGTCGCCTGCGATCCGGAGACAGCCGCGACGCGGCCGATCAATTCGGATCCGGTTCGCGCCGGTGCACGTGCACTTTGTGCAGTGGAAGCGTCCATGTTCACCCCGGGCGCGGCACGTTTTTGCATTTCTTGCGGGACCGCCACGCCGTCGATTGCAATAACACGGACCGATATCGGCTCAGTTAATGGAGCGGTTATGCGCGCGCCCGCGCGTGATTATGTTTAATTAAGAGTCGTCGCGCTTTTTATGGCGCATGATCTTGTCCGAAAACCGGTGCCCACTTTTCGGGATCATGCGCTGGTAACGGTTACTCAACCATGATTTTGGTGCGCGGGCCGAGATGCGCAAGCAGCCGGCGCAGCGCATTTAAATCGAGTGCGACGCATCCCGCGGTCGGCGCGAAGCCCGGCCGCGCCGCGTGTATAAAGACGGCGCTGCCGCGCCCGGCGACACGCGGGCATGTGTTGTGGTCGAGTTCGATAATGAAGTCATAGAGATGGTCTGCGCGCCAAAGCCGATCGGCTTTGGAATTTCGCGGGACCTTGAGGGGCTGATTATAATGCCGGTCGGACGGGTCCTCGCACCAGCCGTCGGCTGCGGTGATCGGCCGCACCGGCAACAACGTCGCCGGCCGCGGATGCTTGTCGGCGCGCCACCACAACCGCTTGAGCCGGAAGGTACCGCGCGGCGTCGCGCCGTCGCCTTCGCGCTTGTTGGCTTTGATGCCGGCGCGCCCGAGCGCCACCGGCAGCGAAAGCTGTCCGGCGGTGAGCACGCCGCGCGCCGGCTGCGCCGGTTTGCGCCGCACCGCCAGCCTGCGCAACGATGTTTCAGGCCGAGCCGGGCTCACGGTCGAAAACTCCCGAATCCTTATTTTCGCATGATCTTATCCGAAAACCGGTCCCCACTTTTCGGGATCATGCGGGCTAAATATCAGTTCACGCTTGCTCTTTTAGCCCCGAATGGTCTACTTCGCGAATAGTCCGTAGGGGTTTGTTTCGCGATGCCCAACAAGCGTACCATCTTGATCGTCGACGACGATGACGAGTTGCGCGAGGCGCTGGTCGAGCAACTGGCGTTGCACGAGGAGTTCGATGCCACCGCGGTCGACTCGGGCACCAAGGGCGTGCAGGCGGCCAAAGGCGGCCAGATCGATCTCGTCATCATGGATGTCGGGCTGCCGGACGTGGACGGCCGCGAGGCGGTGCGCATTTTGCGCAAGAACGGCTTCAAGGCGCCGATCATCATGCTGACCGGCCACGACACCGATTCAGATACGATCCTGGGGCTGGAATCGGGCGCCAACGATTACGTCACCAAGCCGTTCCGCTTCGCCGTGCTGCTGGCGCGCATTCGCGCTCAGCTTCGTCAACATGAGGCGAGCGAGGACGCGGTTTTCACCATCGGACCTTATACGTTCCGCCCCAGCTCGAAACTTCTGCTCAACCCCAAAGGCAGCAAGGTGCGCCTGACCGAAAAGGAAACCGCCATCCTGCGCTATCTCTACCGCGCCGCGCAGAAGCCGGTGTCGCGCGAGACTTTGTTGCAGGAAGTGTGGGGCTACAACTCCGGCGTCACCACCCACACGCTGGAGACGCACATCTACCGGCTGCGGCAGAAGGTCGAGAAGGACGCCGCTCAGCCCGCGATCCTGGTAACGGAAGCCGGCGGCTACAAGCTGGTGCCGTAGCGCATGATCCCGAAAAGTGGGCACCGGTTTTCGGATAAGATCATGCGCAAACAAAAAAACTTTCGATAACGCGCATGGCCCTCGACGACGACATCGCCTTTTTCGAACAGGTGCCGAGCTTCGCGGTGCTGGGCAAGCAGGCGTTGCGCATCCTGGCGATCGGCGCCGAAACCAAGGCTCTGCAAAACGGCGCCGTGCTGTTTTACGCCGGCGAGCTAGCCGAGGCCGGCTATGTGGTGCAGCAAGGCTCGCTGGTGCTGGAGTCGCACTCCTCGCAAGACGGCAAGCGACATACCGTCGGGCCCGGC
Organism: uncultured Alphaproteobacteria bacterium; assembly: GCA_963703875.1. Classification (GTDB taxonomy): domain Bacteria; phylum Pseudomonadota; class Alphaproteobacteria; order Rhizobiales; family Xanthobacteraceae; genus Pseudolabrys. The sequence goes on along the minus strand of CAVPFZ010000022.1, from coordinate 15,724 downwards.
ACGCTGGTCGGCGAGTTGGCGCTGCTCACCGATACGGTCTGTGCGACAACGGCAATCGCGAAGGGACCGACGGTGGTGATCCGCATTTCACGCAGCCTGTTCCGCAAAATGCTGGAAGGCTATCCGGACGCCGCGCAGAAAATGCGCGACATGGTGGCGGAGCGCGTCGACGGCTATACGCGCGAGCTCAGCAATGTGAAGACGGGACTAGAGAAGCGCGGATAGTCAAATTTCGATCGTCGCCGTCACCGGTACGTGGTCGGAGGGACGCGCGGCGCCGCGATAATCCTTGGCGATCTTGATCGACGAGACGCGGCCGGTCAGCGCATCCGACGTCCAGATGTGATCGAGCCTGCGGCCGCGGTCGGCGGTTTTCCAATTGTCCATCGCGCGGTAGCTCCACCAGGTGTAGAGCTTCTCCGGCTCTGGCGTGAGCACGCGCATGGCATCGATCCAGCTTCCGGCAGCGCGCGCGGCGTTGAGCTTCTCACATTCGATCGGCGTGTGCGAAACCACTTTTAACATCTGCTTGTGACTCCAGACGTCGTGCTCAAGCGGCGCCACGTTGAGATCGCCGACCAGGATCGCGCGCCGGGATTTCTCCGGCTTGAGGTCGGGATGCGCGCCCATCTCGTCGAGGAAGTCGAGCTTGTGCCGGAATTTCGGATTGATATCGGGATCCGGCTCGTCGCCGCCGGCCGGCACGTAGAAATTGTGCAAGGTGACGGGATCGCGTAAGGCGGCGCGCTCGCCCAGCGTGACCGAGACATGGCGGCAGTCGGTCTTGCCGCAGAAGCTCTGCTTGTCGACGCTCTCGAACGGAACGCGCGAAAGCACCGCGACGCCGTGATAGCCCTTCTGCCCGTTGAGCGCGGCGTGTTGGTAGCCGAGCCTTTGGAAGCGCTTGAGCGGAAAAGCGTCGTCCGGGCATTTGGTTTCTTGCAGGCAGAGCACGTCGGGCCGGGTACTTTTGAGAAACCTGGCGACCAGATCGATGCGCAGGCGGACGGAATTGATGTTCCAGGTGGTGATCTTGAACGGCATGGCAGCAAGATAGTTTCCGCTCATTCCCGCGCAAGCGGGAATCCAGGACGAAGACCGTGATGTTGGGGATTGTGCCGGGTCCCCGCCTTCCGCCTTCGCGCTTCGGCGGACTTCAAATGCGCCGAGGCTCGCAAAGCGAGCGTAGGCGGGTCGCGGGGATGAGCGGACGGGGTTAGTTCCGGTAGCGTGTATAATCGATCTTGAACATGCCGGGATCGGGCCGCTTGCTGGTGTCGAGATTGTACACCGCGACGGTGGTGTCGTAGCCCTGCGGATCGGTCACCGTCCACTGCTTGAGTTGCATGTCCTTGGCGCTGAACATGATCATCAGCCGGCTGGTGCCGACCAGGCCGTTTTTCTCCTCGACCACCACGGTGGCGAATACGTCGTCGGCAGAAACCGCGACCACGTTGGTGTCTTTCATAAGATCGACGTGATCGGCCAGCAGGAAGCGCAGCGGCGTCTGCGACAGCGGATAGAGATCCTGCGTTGCCAGCTTGCGGTCGCGCACGGCCACGTCCGTGCCGTTGGCGATCAATTCGATCGGGCTCGGATCGTCATATTCGAAGCGCACTTTGCCGGGCTTGGAAATGTAGAAATTGCCCTGCGTGCGACGGCCATCGGGGCCGACCTGCACGAATTTGCCCGATAGCACCTGCATGGCGGAGAGATAATTATTCACGCGCTCGATGATGGCGCGCTGATCGGCGTTGAGTGTCCCGGCGGAGGCCGGCTTGCCAAGCACGGCGGCGAAGGGATTGGACACAGGATTGGCCGGCTTGGCCTGGACTTGCGGCGCTTGGGCCTGGGCGCGCGCGCTGAGGGCTTCGGCGGAAAGAGCGGGTTTGCCCGGCGCCGCGATCGAACCGGTCGTGATGAGGGGGCGCGGGGTTGGAAGCGGAACGCTCTGGGCCAGCGCCGGAGCGGCCAGGCAGGCGAACAGCGCGAAAATCGCGACATTCGGGCCGGTCCGCGCCGTGAAGTGTCCCGTCATTAGAACTCCGTGGGCCCCACTGCTGTCGACTTAGGAACCGGCTGTGGCTATTTCGCGGCTCTTGCGCCCCGGCGATTCCGGCTTAATCGCGATACCGGCGATTCTCAATAGCGCAGACACTAGTAACGATCGTCGGCCGGGTTCTCCGGGATCAGGATTTCGCGCTTACCGGCATGATTGGGTTGGCCGATGATGCCTTCCTGCTCCATGCGCTCCATGAGGGTGGCGGCGCGGTTATAGCCGATCTGCAACCGGCGCTGAATGTAAGACGTGGAGGCCTTGCGGTCGCGCTTCACGACGGCGACGGCCTGGGCGTAGAGGTCGCCGCCTTCGGCCAGGCCCATGCCGCTGGCGTCGAACACCGCGCCGTCCTCGCCCTCGTCCGGATCGTCGGCGGTGACTTCTTCGAGATATTCCGGCGCGCCCTGCGACTTGAGATGGCGTACGACTTTTTCGACTTCGTCGTCCGATACGAACGGTCCATGTACGCGGCTGATGCGGCCGCCGCCGGCCATATAGAGCATGTCGCCCTGGCCGAGCAGTTGTTCGGCGCCCTGCTCGCCGAGAATCGTGCGGCTGTCGATCTTGGAGGTGACCTGGAACGAGATGCGGGTCGGGAAGTTCGCCTTGATGGTGCCGGTGATCACGTCCACCGACGGGCGCTGCGTCGCCAGGATGACATGGATGCCGGCGGCACGCGCCATCTGCGCCAGGCGCTGGATCGCGCCCTCGATGTCCTTGCCGGCCACCATCATCAGATCGGCCATCTCGTCGACGATCACCACCAGATACGGCAGCGGCTCGAGTTCGAGCTCTTCCTTCTCGTAGATCGCTTCGCCGGTTTCCTTGTCGTAGCCGGTGTGCACGGTGCGGTGCAGGGTCTCGCCTTTCGCCTTGGCCTCGGCCAGCCGCGCGTTGTAGCCGTCGACGTTGCGCACGCCGAGCTTCGACATGCGCTTGTAGCGTTCCTCCATTTCACGAACGGCCCACTTAAGCGCGACCACCGCCTTCTTCGGGTCGGTGACCACTGGCGTGAGCAGATGCGGGATGCCGTCATAGACCGAGAGTTCGAGCATCTTGGGATCGACCATGATCAGCCGGCATTGGTCCGGACGCAGCCGGTAAACCAGCGACAGGATCATGGTGTTGATCGCGACCGATTTGCCGGAGCCGGTGGTGCCGGCGATCAAGAGATGCGGCATGCGCGCCAGATCGACGATCACCGATTCGCCGCCGATGGTCTTGCCGAGGCAGAGCGGCAGCTTGGCGGCGCTTTCGTTGTAGTCGTTGCCGGTGAGCAACTCGCGTAAGTAAACCTTCTCGCGCGTCGGGTTCGGCAACTCGATGCCGATGGCGTTGCGGCCGGAGACGACCGCGACACGCGCCGATACCGCGCTCATCGAGCGCGCGATGTCGTCGGCCAGCCCGATCACGCGCGACGACTTGATGCCGGGCGCAGGCTCCAGTTCGTACAGCGTCACCACCGGGCCGGGGCGCGCATTGATGATTTCGCCGCGCACGCCGAAATCGCCGAGCACGCTCTCGAGCGCGACGGCGTTGGCGTCGATGATGACTTTCGGCAGCGTCGTGCGCTCGGAAACGCGCTGCGCGGTCAGCAGATTGAGCGAAGGCAACTCATAGCCGTTGGCGGAACGGCGCGCCGGGGCGCGCGCGACGGCGCGGCGGCGTGTGACGGGCGCCTCTTGCTCCTCTTCGTCCTCGGCGAAAGCCTGTTCGGGCGCCAGGGTCGCGCGGCCATAGGCATCGAAACGCGGCTCCTGACGCGGACCGTTTGCGGCCGGCATCATGGCGCGCAAGGACGTGCGCGGCGTGCGCCGGAACAGGCGGCCGACGCGCGCCTTCCAGCTCAGCAGCGCGTGCGCGATCATGCCGAGCCAGGCCGAGGCATTGTCGTCGCTATCCTCGTCGACGTCGTCTATTTCGACTTCGGGCGCGCGCATGACCCGGCGCCGGACCGGCTGCCTGGCGCCGAATCCGGCGGCGAAGGCGATGGTCACCACGTTCGCGGTGCCGAGCACGAGCGCGGCAACCAATAGCGCCAAGCCGGAGAGCGGCGCGCCAAAAATCATCGCCGGCGCGCGCAACAGCGCGTCGCCGAGCACGCCGCCCAGCCCCGTCGGCAGCGGCCAGGAACCGATGCGTGGCAGCGTGGAGACAAAGCCGGCGGTCAGGAAAGCCGCGAGAATCCACAGCAGGCCGCGCCATTTCTCGCCGACCGGCTTATGCGACAGCAACCGCCAGCCGAGCAGCATTTCGGGTACCAACAGGATGACGGCGGCGAGGCCGAGCAACTGCATCGCCAAATCGGAGAAGACCGCGCCCGGGAAACCGAGCAGATTGTGAACCGGGGTCTGCGTGGCGTGGCTGAGCGAAGGATCCTGCACCGACCAGGTGGCGAGCGCGATGGCGCCGAGCAGCGCCAGCGTGATCAGCGCGAGGCCGGCCAGTTCGCTCAAGCGGCGCCGCAGGATGTCGCGAAAATGTTCGCTGACGAATGCCAGGGCATCGAGGCTGCGGTCGATTGCGGGCATCTGCTTTACCTAATCGAGCACGGCGACGAGGCGGTGCAGCGCCTCCGCCGTGGTCGCCTTGTCCTGAACCATGGCGACGCGGATGTAGTCCGCGCCCGGATTGCTGCCGTCGGCTTGATCGCGCGCGAGGAATTTCCCGGGAACGACGCGTACGCCGGCTTCCTGCCATAGACGCTTGGTCACGACCTCGCTGTCGCCATATTTGGAGACGTCGAGCCAAAGAAAAAATCCGCCGGCAGGCCGTTTGTAACCGTAACGGTCGCCGATGATCTGGTCGGCGAGATCGAATTTCGCGGAATAGAGCTTGCGGTTTTCCCGAACATGCGCCTCGTCGCCATAGGCGGCGACCGCGACGTGCTGCGTGGGGCCGGGCACCTGCGGCGCCGCCACGTTGCGCAGCTCAAGAAACGCCGCGAGAAAGCGGCGGTCGCCGGCGGCGAAGCCGACCCGCAAGCCGGGCAGACTCGAGCGCTTGGACATCGAGTGAAACACCACGGTGTTGGCGAAGTCGGGGCCGGAGGCTTCCAGCATGCCGGCCGGCTGATCCCGGCTGTAGATTTCGCAGTAGCATTCGTCGGCGAACACCAGGAAGCCGAAGCGGCGCGCGAGCGCTGCGAGCCTGTCGAGATAGGCGCGGCTGGCGACCGCGCCTTGCGGGTTCGACGGCGAGGCGATGTAGAACGCGACGGTGCGCGCCAGCAGCGCGTCGTCGAGTGCGTCGAGATCGGGCAGGAAGCCGCTCTGCTTGCGCGCCGGCAGATAGACCGGCTCGCAGTCGGCGGCGAGCGCGCCGGCGCCGTAAGCGGCATAGAACGGATTGGGGATCAGCACGGCCGGCTTGCCGGCGCGGCGCGCGACCCAGCGCTTGGCGGCGATCGCGCTGAGGAACAGGCCCTCGCGCGTGCCGCTGAGCACCAGCACTTCATGTTCAGCATCAACCGGCCTTGCCAACTTGTACCGCCGGCCTAGCCAGGCGGCGACCGCGCGGCGGAACGGCTCGCTGCCTTTGTTGGCCGGGTAGCGGCCGAATTCGTCGAGATGGGCGGCGAGCTCGGGGCCGACGAATGACGGAATTGGATGCTGCGGCTCGCCGACCGACAGGTTGATGGCGGGCTTGCCCGGCTCGATGCCGGCGATCAATTCCGTCAGCCGTACGAACGGCGAGCGTCCCTCGATCGCCGGGGCAGGGATGCTGGAAGGCTCGCGCTGGGCGGTCATCATGGACATGCGGTTACACAAGCGGGCTTTGGTGGCGCGTGACACCCGCGCGCAATGATCCGACACAATAGATAGAGCGAGGTTAAGACCCGATTAACCATCGGTAACTTGATAAGGCGCGGATTGAACGAGCGTTAAGGCTGTCGTCGCCAAGGTCCAACACCTGAGATACCAATTGGGGGAGCACAGATGACCAAGAATATGAAGCCTTGGGTCTGGGTGGTGGCGTTTTGCGGCTGCGGGATGTTTCTGACCGGCCTTTATGAACGCCAGCTATCCGTTGGCCATGGCGATGCACTAATCGCCGCTACTTGGAATTGACGTTCAAAGCCCGGCCTGCTGGCCGGGCTTTTTCGTTGCATTGCGCCTTAATTAAGAGAGGCCCCCGGCTCTTGCGAACCGAGGGCCTCGACGGAAGGGACAGTGCCGGGTTTCCGCCCCTGCCGCTAGGCTTTAGGCGTTACTGTACGGTCTCCCCGTGCAGCGCGAAGTCGAGACCCTCGCGTTCGGTCTCATCGGAGACACGCAGGCCGATGATCGCGTCGATGATCTTGAGAATGATCAGCGAGACGATGGCATCGTAGATGAACACGATACAGATGCCTTCGAACTGGTTGAGCACCTGGCCGGGATTGCCCTCGATCAGGCCGGCGGTGCCGCCATATTCGCTGATCGCGAATACGCCGGTGAGCAATGCGCCGACAATGCCGCCGACCGCGTGGACGCCGAAGCAGTCCAGCGCGTCGTCGACGCCGAGCATGCGCTTGAGGCCCGTGACGCCCCAGTAGCAGATCACGCCGGCGGCGATGCCGATCACCATTGAGCCGACCGGGCCGACGAAGCCCGAGGCCGGAGTGATGGCGACGAGGCCAGCGACGGCGCCGGAGGAGATGCCGATGACGGTGGGCTTGCCGCGGCAGGCCCATTCCACCAGCATCCAGGTGAAGGCCGCGACCGCGGTGGCGATCTGCGTCACGGTCATGGCCATGCCGGCTTGCAGGCCGGCGGTCACCGCCGAACCGGCGTTGAAGCCGAACCAGCCGACCCACAGCAGCGAGGCGCCGATCAGCGTCAGCACCATGTTATGGCCGGGGCCGGTGTCCTTGCGCTTGCCGAGACAGATCGCACACATCAGACCGGCAACGCCGGCGTTGATATGCACGACGGTGCCGCCGGCGAAGTCGAGGACCTTGATCATGGCGCCGTCGTTGCCGCTCGACAGCATGCCGTCCGACGACCAGACCCAGTGCGCGACCGGCGCGTAGACGAAGATCGCCCACAGGCCCATGAACCAGAGCATGGCGGAGAACTTCATGCGTTCGGCGAAGGCGCCCGCGATCAGCGCAGGAGTGATGATCGCGAAGGTCATCTGGAAGCACATGTAGACGGTTTCAGGGATGGTCGCCGCGAGCGGGTTGGGATTTCCCGCGCCGGAGGCGATATCGCTCATGATGCCTTGCAGGAACACGCGACTGAGCCCGCCGATGTAAGGTGAGCCGGGCGTGAACGCCAAGGTATAAGTGAGTATCGCGTAGACGATCGTGACCAGGCAGGTGACGGCGAAGCTCGTCATCACGGTGTCGCCGACGTTCTTCTTGCGCACCATGCCGCCGTAGAACAGGGCGAGGCCCGGTACGGTCATCATGAGCACCAGCGCCATGGAGGTAAGCATCCAGGCGGTGTCGCCAGAGTTAGGCGAACATTTCGTCAGCACGGCCTTTTTCGGATCCGGATCGCTTGCGCAAGACGGCGTCGGTGCCGGCGGGGCGGCTGGAGCAGCCGCGGGAGCGGCGGGCGCCGCAGCCGGGGCCATCGGTGTCTGGGCGTGAGACGAATTGATCGTCGCCACGCTCAAAAAGAGGCCGAGCATAATCCCGAGAGCGAGAGTCAACAGTCCCGCACGGGAGGATTTCATCAACGTCATGGTCTAACTCCTGTCCGTATTGTTTTGCGGTGCGGGTTACTAGAGCGCCGCCGCGTCGGTTTCACCGGTGCGGATGCGCACGGCGTGATCCAGGGCGAAGACAAAAATCTTGCCGTCGCCAATCTGGCCGGTCTTGGCTGCGCCGGTGATGGCCCCGATAACTTTGTCGACTTGGTTGGCGGCCACCGCCACTTCCACTTTGACTTTCGGGAGGAAGCTCACCGCGTATTCGGCTCCACGGTAGATTTCCGTGTGCCCCTTTTGACGCCCGTAGCCCTTGACCTCTGTGACAGTCAGCCCTTGCACCCCGATTGAGGTCAGAGCGTCACGGACCTCGTCGAGTTTGAAAGGCTTGATAATGGCCATGACGATTTTCATGGATTCGATCCCCGCTTGAGCCCGTTTGTTACAGTCACGCAGTGCGGGCGGGTTCACTGAGCCGGACCCGAAAAGCGCACTTCGCGGGCGTAGCCGGATCAGTAGAATCAAACGCCGTGCCAGATGCCGGACTTGGGGGTATCAGGCTGATTCGACGGGCTTATTTTTCCGGTTGGGTGGGGGAGCGGGCCACCGTGCCGGGCGTTAGCCCAAAGTCGCGCCAAGACTCCTAAGCCCTGCATAAAAATTAATCAGACGTCAAACAGCGTCCTAAGGCTCATTTTTGCGCGGCAAAATCGCGCTACCGGCTCACGGCCGGCGCAGCCAAACGGAGGCCCCGGATCACGCCGGGCAGCACATCGCGCGCCTGGGCAGGGCTCATGCCGAGCTCGATGCGCGGGTCATAAAGCAAAGTGAGCAGCGACCGGTCATAGACCGACAGGTAGCCGACCATCCGTTTCTGGTTGAGCGTGGTCCATGGATTGCGCTGGTCGTGGTTCGACAGGCCGAAGGCGTGCAGCAGTTCGTGATAGGCGCAGTCGAGGAAGACGGCGTCGCCTTTGTCGACGATGATGAACGTGGTTGCGTGCTTAATAGCGCCGCCGCTGTCGGATTCCACACTGGTCATGCATTGCGGATTGGTGCGCCCGATGAAATCGCGCGCGATTTTGGCGCCGAAGGCGGCCCGCAGCGCGGCGGTGAAGTTCTTCTCGTCGATCAGCCGCACCTCGATGTCGGCGGGGGCGGCGGCTTCCGCGGCGCTTAAATGCAAGTTGGGAATTTTCTCGGCATATTCCGCGATGATCCGCCGCATCGCCGCCGCGCGGTCGACACTGCCGCCGCCGATCACGGCGGCGCGGATCGGGTGATCAAAGCGGCGGATGCCGCGCGGTGCTGCACCGAGGCGCAAGTCGGAACCAAAGGCTAGCGCGAGAAATCCGCGCATCAGTTCGGGGGTGGAGAAGCGGGTGTATTGCGGCGGCGCGCCCTGGAACGAGCCGGGCGGCGCCGGCTCTTTGCCGGAGGCGGCAAGTGCGGCGGCCGGTAATGTAATCAGAACAACGAACGCAGCGACTAATCGCTTCATCATTGCGTTAGGGCGCACGCCGCAGCCGCACCAGGCCTTCCTGCGCCACCGAGGCGACCAGCGTGCCGTCGCGGGTAAAGATCAGCCCGCGTGAAAAGCCGCGCGAGCCATGCAAATTGGGCGAATCCTGCGCATAGAGCAGCCATTCGTCGGCGCGGAACGGCCGGTGCAGCCAGAGCGCATGATCGAGGCTCGCCGCCATGAATTCCTTTTCAAACAATGTGCGGCCGTGCGGCACCAACGCGGTGTCGAGCAAACCCATGTCGGAGGTGTAGGCCAGCACGCATTGATGAATCGCCGGATCGTCGGGCAACTTGCCGGTGGTCCTGATCCAGACATTGAAGCGGCTGTCGGGATATTTCTTGCCGAGATAGCGCTCGAATTCGACCGGGCGCAGCTCGATCGGCCGCTCGCGCTCGTAATAGCGCCGCACCGGCTCGGGCATGGTCGGCAGAATTTTACTCCGCACCTCAGCTTCGCTTGGCAGTTTTTCCGGCGGCGGCACGTCGGGCATTTTCGCCTGATGATCGAGGCCGGGCTCGTCGGTATGGAACGACACCAGCATGGAAAAAATCGGATGACCGTGCTGGCGGGCCGTGACACGCCGCGTGGTGAAGCTTTTGCCGTCGCGGATGCGGTCGACGTCGTAGATGATCGGAACCTTGGGATCGCCCGGCAGCAGGAAATAAGCATGCATCGAATGCGGCGGGCGGCTCTCGACGGTGCGCACCGCGGCGACCAGCGCCTGGCCGACCACCTGGCCGCCGAACACACGCTGCCAGCCGGTTTGCGGCGAGCGGCCGCGGAACAGGTTCACCTCGAGCGGCTCGAGATCGAGGATGGCGAGCAAGTCCTGGACGGCGGCGGTGGTCATGGGGTGGGTCGCGGGCAAGGGTCAAATGTTGGTCCCAACCTGCTATGCTGGATTGGGTTTTACAAGCGAGCCGCAAAGATTCATCTATGCCGCAAGGGCCGAAACGACATCATGAAACCGATCTTTTGATCGGCGGGGCGGGCTTTGCCGGCCTGGCGCTGGCGATCGCGCTGCGCCAGGGGCTGGGTGAGGCTTTCGCCGTGACGGTGGTCGATCCCGCGCTGGCCGCGGCGCAATCGAAGGATCCGCGCGCTTCGGCGATCGCGGCGGCCGCGCGCCGGCTGTTCGAGGCGATCGAGGTCTGGGACGCGGTCGAAGGTGAGGCGCAGCCGATCCTCGACATGGTGGTGACCAACTCAAAGCTCGATGACGCGGTGCGGCCGACCTTTCTGACGTTCGGCGGTGAGGTGGAAGAGGGCGAGCCGTTCGCGCACATGATCGAGAACCGGCATCTGATCGATGCGCTGGTGATCAAGGCAAAAGAGTCAGGCGTCGAAGTGCGCGCCGGCGCGGTTACCGGTTTCCAGCACGCGCCCAGCGCGATCGAGGTTACGCTCGCCGATGGCGAGATGATTGCCGCGCGGCTTCTGGTCGGCGCCGACGGCGCGCGCTCGAAAATCCGCGAGCAGGCCGGCATTGCCACGCACGGATGGAATTACGACCAGTCGGCGATCGTCTGCACGGTCGCGCACGAACGCGACCATAACGGCCGCGCCGAGGAGCATTTTTTGCCGGCGGGGCCGTTCGCGATTCTGCCGCTCAAGGGAAAACGTTCGTCTATCGTGTGGACCGAAAACGCGCGCGAGGCCGAACGCATCGTTGCATTGCCGGACGATGAGTTTCTCGTCGAATTGGAAAAGCGCTTCGGCTTGCAGCTCGGCGATTTGCAGGTAACTGGCGCACGTCGCGCCTTTCCGCTCGGACTGTTCACCGCGCGCGAGTTTGTCGCTGAACGCCTGGCGCTGGTCGGCGATGCCGCGCACATCATTCATCCGATTGCCGGGCAGGGAACTCAATATGGGTCTGCGCGATGTCGCCGCACTGGCGGAGGCGATTGCCGATGCGGCGCGGCTCGGGCTCGATATCGGCGCGCCGGACGTGCTTGATCGCTATCAGCGCTGGCGGCGTTTCGACACCATGACCATGGGTGTCGCCACCGACGGATTGAACCGGCTGTTCTCCAACAGCAACGATGCGCTGCGGCTGGCGCGCGATGTCGGTCTCGGCCTGGTTGAGCGCATGCCGGCGCTCAAGCGCGTGTTCATCCGCGAGGCGGCGGGCATGACCGGCGACGTGCCGAAGCTGCTGCGCGGCGAGGCGCTCTAGGCGAGCAGTTTTTTCGTGATCGCCGCGATGTGCACGCCGGCGCAGTCGATCGTCGGAAAGCCCGCGTTGCTTTCGTTCAGCACCATTGAGAGATCGGTCCCGGCGATAAGCACGGCCTCCGCGCCGTCGCGCTTCATCAGCGTGTGCGCAAGCTCGCGCAATCGATCGACTGTCGCGGGCGTGCCGCGGTCATAGACGACGTCGAGATAGGCGTTGTTGATGCGCTCGATTTCGTCGGGCTTCGGCATGACGACATCGACGCCGAGACGGCCGAACATGCGCGACTCGACGGTCGAGCGCGTGCCGAGCAGCGCGATGCGCTTGAGCCCGCGCGCCCGGATTTCACGCGCGACCTCCGCCACCATGTCGATCAGCGGTATTCGCAGCAGCGGCAGAAGCTGCGCCGCGCAGATATGCGGAGTCACCGCGACGATTGCGGCCATCTCGGCGCCGCCCGCGGCCGTGCTGTCGATGAAGCCTGCGAGATAGCGCGCAAGTTCGTCGAGCTTGTTGGCCTCCGCAAGCGGACGGCCGTGATCGACATCGGCATGGGCGATCAGCATGCGCGCCACGCGCCCCTGAGCGGCGTGCGCGGCGAGGAGCCCGCGGTAATAGTAAACGGTCGCGCCGGGACCGAGCCCGCCGATCAATCCCAGGCAGCGGCCTTCCCGTCCATTCATGATCTCACGTCAGCGGAATGCTGCCGACGTGATCCTGGAACGCCTTGCGTTTCGAGATCAGCCCATACCAGCGATCGAGATGCGGCGTCGGCGGACGGCCGGGCACGAGTTGATTGTAGCGGTAGCACATGATGCCGGCCGGAATGTCGCCGTAGGAGAAAGCAGTCCCTGCGATGTAGGTCGTCTTGGCCAATTGCGCGTCGAGAATTTTCATGGCGTCGACGGTCTTATCCTGCGATGCCTTGATCGCGGCCGCGTCGCGCTTTTCCGGCGGCGTGCGGATCAGGCCCCAAAAGGCCGGGGTAATGGCCGGTCCCGCCACCGACAATTGCCAGTCCATCCATTGGCTGGCGAGCGCGCGCTGTTTCGGATCCTTCGGCTCCAGCACGTTATTCCTGTCGTGCTTGCCGGCGAGATAGCGCACGACGGAGTTGGATTCCCACAGCAGGAAGCCGTCTTCCTCCTCGAGCGTCGGCACCAGACCGTTCGGGTTCATGGCGAGATATTTCGGCTCCTTATTCATGCCGAAAGCGCCGCCAATATCGATGCGGGTGTGCTCAAGTCCCAGTTCGCCGACCGCCCACATCGCCTTTTGCACATTGGACGAGGTATTGCGGCCCCAGATTTTAATCATGAGTCGTTCCTGATTTTGTGTTTTGGAGTGAAATTAGTCGAGCCGCCGCGCTTCTTCCGGCAGCATGATCGGGATGCCGTCGCGGATCGGATAGGCCAGTTTGGCCTTGCGCGAAATCAGTTCCTGTTTGGCGGCGTCGTATTCCAGCGTCGTCTTCGTCAGCGGGCAAACCAGGATCTCCAGCAGCTTGGGATCGACGTGGCCTTCGGGCCGCTCGGTGGTCGGGGTGGTGGGCATAAAGGGCTCCCGGCGAATTTATCAGACTTATAACACAGCACAGAAGATTACTGCAGCTGCGGTTCGCCCTCGGTGTTCTTCTTGGCGAGCTCGATTTCGGTGATGGCGACCAGGAGTTCGGCGCGGGTTTTAAGGTCGGGCGCCTCCAGCAGCGCCTGCTTTTCCGGCGCGCCGTAAGGCGACATCATCGACAACGCATTGACCAGCGCCTCGTTCGGCGCCTGATCGATGCCTTCCCAATCGGCTTCCAGCTTGTTGGCCTTAATGAAGGATCGCAACGCGGTGAGTACGGCATCGCGGTCGACCGCGGCCTCGCCTTTGCGCGCGACGAAGTCGTCGGCGAACGGCGCGTAGGTGACGCGGCATTGCCGGTAATCGGTCTTGACCGGCAATTCCTGTTCGATACGAAAGCGCGCCACGCCGGTGAGTTCGAGCAGATAGCGGCCGTCGCCGCTCTCGGACAATTGCGTGATGCGGCCGACGCAGCCGATTTTGAACAGCGACGGCTTGTCAGCGGAACCGGTCTGCGCGGCGTCGGGCTGGATCATGCCGATCAGCCGGTGACCGTCGCGCAAGGCGTCATCAATCATGGCGAGATAGCGCGGCTCAAAAATATTGAGCGGCATTTGCCCGCGCGGCAGCAGCAGCGCGCCCGGCAGCGGGAATACCGGAAGGATTTCGGGCAAATCGCTTGGCCCGCGATAGTGGGCGTTCATCGGCATTGCCTTTTACTCCGCCGGTGCCGCACCGGTTAACAGTTGTCAGGAGAATAAAATCGAAGACAGTCGCTTGCGGCCATCCACGGTGGCTTCGTCGGTGGGACCCCAGGCCTCGAAAAACTGCACGAGCTGTTTGCGCGCGCCGTCCTCGTTCCATTTGCGGTCGCGCTTAATGATTGCGAGCAGATGATCGGCGGCTTCCGCGCGCTTGCCCTTGGCATTGAGCGCGGTGGCGAGATCGAAACGCGCCTGATGGTCGAGCGGATTGGCGGTTACCTTTTTCTCCAGGTCGTCGATCGGTCCGACCGACTTGGCCTGCTCGGCGATGTCGAGCGCGGCTTGCGCGGCCGTCACCGCGGCATCATTGCGCTTCGTTTCAGGCACCAGGGCGAGCGTCTTCCTGGCCTGGTCGAGATTGCCGGTCGCGACGTAGCAGCGCGCCAGCCCCGCCAGCGCCGGGACATTGTCGCTGTCTTCCTTCAACAATTGTCCGAAAAGATTAGCGGCTTCGGCGGCGTTGCCCGCGGCGAGCGCGGTGTCGGCTTCCTTCAGCAGATCCTTTTCCTCGGGACTTACTTTGCCTTTGGTGACGCGCTCGAGAAACGCCACCACCTGGCTCTCGGGCAGCGCGCCCATGAAACCGTCGACCGGCTGGCCGTTGGCGAAGGCGATGACCGCCGGGATCGACTGGATGCCCATCTGGCCGGGAATTTCCGGATGCTTGTCGATGTCCATCTTGGCGAGCTTGACCTTGCCCTTGGCCGCCTTCACCGCCTTTTCGAGAACCGGCGTGAGCTGCTTGCAGGGCCCGCACCAGGGCGCCCAGAAATCCACCAGCACCGGCTGGCGCTTGGATTCCTCGATCACGTCTTTGAGAAAGCCTTCCGTGGTCGTGTCGATTACCGCGCTGTCGGCCGCAGCCGCCATTCCCCCGCCGTTTTGCAGCATATTTGAGGCCCACTCACTGTTTGCGGGCTAAGCCCGGTTCCGGATTAAATGGGTTATCCGGCGCGTGAATGCAATCCGGTCAGGAAGCCGTAAAGCCAGGCACGGAAACCCGCTCGATACGGGGCAGGTGGCCCGTTGCTTCCAAGAACTTCACCAGATCATCGCGGGTGATCGAGGTGGTCATCGTATTGACCAGCGGATGATAGTTGAGTGTCTCGTGTTCCATCATGGCGGTATCCAGCACCACGGTCACCCTGGCTTGCGTGTCGTTGATGGCCCCGAAGGGGGTCACCGCGCCGGGCTCAACACCCCACACTTCGCGCAATAAGTCGGCCGAACCGAATGAAAACCGCCCGGTGGCGCCGAGCATGCGATGCAGGCTCTTGAGGTCGATTGCCGCGTCTTCCAGCGCCACCACCAGATAAAGCTCGTGTTTCTTGTCGCGCAGGAACAGGTTTTTGGTATGACCGCCGGGGATTTGCCCGCGTAGCGCGCGCGATTGCTCGACCGTGAACAGTGGCGGATGCTTTACGGTCATATGCTTGATGCCGAGATTGTCGAGAAATGCGAACAATTCGTCGGGGGTCTTGGGCATAGTCGGACCACATTTAGCGGAAACTTATCCGGCACCAATGCGGTTGAGTGGGTAGCGCATCGGCGCGGTCAGGAAAACCATCATGCGGTTGGTTCTTGGAATAACGGTTCTGGCAACGGTGTTCTGCCTCGGTGTTCCGGCAAGCCGGGCCCATGGCTACGAGCCTTGGTGCGCGGTGGTATCGGCCGGTCCGGCCACCGTCGAATGGGACTGCAATTATCGCTCGGTGGAAGAGTGCCGGCCTAACGTGCTTGCCGGCAATCGCGGCTTTTGCATACCGAACCCGCGCACGCCGGTCCGCGAAGTCGTGCCTAAAAGCCGCCATAGGCGGCACATTCGATGGCATCAATAGCGTGGTTGCAATGTGATGCGTCTATTGGCTATAGGAACGGCTTGGCGGCCGGAACTTGCAATCCGGCCAATAACCTAACGGATGCGGGTGTAGCTCAGGGGTAGAGCACGACCTTGCCAAGGTCGGGGTCGAGGGTTCGAATCCCTTCGCCCGCTCCAATTG